>CAYLWU010000001.1:0-456014 GCA_964387475.1 uncultured Ohtaekwangia sp.
CTGCCCACCCCTGGCGGGGTATCCGCTGCAATCCGTGGCCGGGAGCCAGTCTACTGCACATACCCAGCTTATCCAAGCGAACGTATGCGATTGGGGTTACGCGGCTACAGAAGAAATAAATGCAATTGCATAAATTGGGGTGTTGGCGGTCATTTGCAATGAAGATATTACTTACAATTTTAAGTTTGACAGTTTTTACATTTTCCTGTAATACGTCTACAGAGAATAACATCGTGGACAATCAGGACGACTTAAAAGAGATATTTGAAATTGGACTAAGGAATAAGATACAAACATTTACTTGGGGTGACGAAGATATTGACGGTTTGAACTGGAAATTACAAAAGAACCAAATTGACTATTTTGAAATAAAATTCACTGGGGACAAGAAAGCCGAAACAGTAACGGACTTGGACAGCATTGCAGTTTTTACTCGAAAAAGTAAAAATATCTTTGACAAGCAAGAGAACATAGTTTACGACTTCGCTCGGACACCTCGACAACTAAGAAGTTTTATTGTTGAGAGTGCAGCTTACGAACAAAAAATGATTATGGACAGATGGTATCTTGTTATTATTGGATTTGACTAAGCAAACGTCCGCCAACAGCATGTTTCTGCAATGGTGCCGTAACAAGTTGAATTAAAATTTATCTTCGTTCAACGTTTTTGTTTCGGGGACAGCCCGCGGCTTCGAAAGCCGACCACATCGCAAACATCAACGTTGCCAGCCATAGGGTCAAGACAAATTAGTTTTCAAACAAAACGGGTGACATTCTACTAACACAAATTCTTCACGGAGACAAAGAAGCAACTCGTAGACGGTTGAATTACCAACTTTAAGACTCAGTTGATAACGAAGCAACATCCGACCCTTCGCATTTTTAAAAAGAGTTCCCACCCTAAAGCCCCCGCGCATTTGGCACATGCCACAGCCGCGCAAATCAACCTCGACACCATAGTTATTGCAAGAGCCAAACCCCCTCCCCACCGACAACCCGAAAAAGCTGTTATTAAACTCAAATTTGCGTATTTTGTCAGACTAACTTTTTGAGTACTGAATTAATGACCAACTGCTGGCAAACTCGACAAAAAACTAAAGAAGAACCTAGAGAAAATTAGCTATGAGTTCTGAACTGGATAAAAATTATGGCCAAATTCTGCAAGACCTGAAAGACAAAATCAGGCAGGCCAGACTGCGGGCATCGGTTGTGGTGAATGCCCAAATGCTTCAGGTATATTGGGAAATCGGGCAAACCATTTTAGAACAGCAAAAAAAACTCGGTTGGGGCGCAAAGATTATTGACCGTTTAGCGGCCGATTTAAAAATTGAGTTCGAGGACATGAAGGGGCTTTCTGCCCGAAACCTAAAGTACATGAGGGCTTTTGCCGAGGCCTATCCCCAATTTATGCAACAACAGGCTTCACAATTGCAAAATACTGATAATCAGTCTACTGTAATTGTGCAGGTTGAGCCTGCACAATTGGTAAACCAATCCATAAACGAGATTGTGCAGGTGCCACTTGCACAATTAACGTGGTATCATCACACTACTCTACTCGACAAAGTGAAAGAGCCAGAAGTACGGGTTTTCTATATCCAAAAAGCAGTGGAGAATGGATGGACGCGCGACATGATGGTGAACCAGATAGAAAATGGTCTGTATAAAAGACAAGGTGCTCTCACCCATAATTTCAAACAAACATTGCCCGACTACCAAAGCGAACTGACCCAACAACTTTTTAAAGACCCATATCAATTCGATTTCTTAATGTTGGGTGCCGCAGCTAAAGAGCGCGACCTTGAAAATGCCATCATCAACCATATTACCAAAGTGCTGATTGAGTTGGGCGATGGCTTTGCCTTTATGGGAAGGCAATACAGACTAGAAGCCGGTGGACAGGAATATTTTCTTGACTTGTTGTTTTATCATACCAAACTGCGCAGGTATGTGGTGATTGATTTAAAGATTGGCGACTTCATGCCGGAATATGCAGGCAAAATAAATTTTTATTTGGGCGTTGCCGATGATAAACTGAAAGGCCCGATGGATCAAGCCTCTATTGGTTTGATATTGTGCAAAACCAAAAATAAGATAATTGCCGAGTATGCTTTGCGCGATACCAGCAAACCTATTGGCATTGCCGAATACCGAATTAACGAGCGCTTACCTGAAGACATAAAAGGCGAACTGCCAAGCATTGAAGAGATTGAAGACAAACTTGAAAAGGAATTAGAAAAGCCGAAGAACCCGCTCGAAGCCAAACTTGCACGCATAAAAGAACTCACCAAAAACATGAAAGGTGAATCATTGAAAGAGCGCGACAACAAAGTAATTATTGATTTATTTACGCAAACCCTTCCCAAGCTAACTGAACGGCTTGAGGCAAGATTGAAGAGCGTGATTAAAGAGTTTAAGACTCCAAGAATATCGCGCATAATTAATGAACAACTCGACTATGTAACCGATGTTGATTTGGAAGCGGGATTAATAAAAGAAGGTATTCGCAAAATTGGGATTAACGTCAACCTGCAAGGATTTATAAAAGCAGGCACAAGAACTTTTAATGTGTGGAAACAATTGAAGTTTCAATTGTATCAATATTATTATCATATCAGAACCTACACAAATCAGGAAATTACTTTGAGGGAGCGATTGTATGATCAACCGTGGACAGAAACCGAACTCGACCAACTTACCGATGAGTTTGCTGAAATAATTGCTGACGACATTGCCCAAAGTATTGAACAGATTCAAAATCAGTAATGAAGAATAGTCACCCCCGCTAGCGCGCGTTTAATTCCCGGCAGGCTGCCTTAGGCGGGAGACTCTCTCGGAGAAATAAAATTTAGTAGTTACCTAGAGAAAAAGGGCCGGAGGCGTCAGACGGCCGATAGCCGCGGTAAAGAAGCCGTCAGACGCCTGCGCAAATGGATTTTGGAACTTATCGGGCTTTTGGACTGAGTTCATCAATTTATTTTTAAGATGGCGCTAGTTTTTTCTGGTCGACTCACCAACCATATTATTTTAGCCCGTAGCCCTGCCAGAGTTTGTGACTTGACCACTAGCAACTCAAAACAGTTTCCGATTTTATTTCTGGCGGCCCGCTCGCCCCGGCGCGCAAGGCCCACGCAGCTCGCGCCCGGCTTTCCGCTGCTACTCCGCGCCCCCGCACCTGCCCACCCCTGGCGGGGTATCCGCTGCAATCCGTGGCCGGGAGCCCGTCTACTGCACCTACCCAGCTTATGCAAGCGGATATGTGCGATTGGGGTTACGCGGCTACAGAGGAAATAAATGCAATTGGCTAAATTGGGGTGTTAGCGGCAACCGCATCTGGACAATTTAGAAAGTGAAAGCAAATAATTTTAATCTGGGTTACTTTATCAAGCAGGAGCATGTTGACAAAGCTTTTGACTTAATCACGACTCAGCTTAACGAGAAAAGCTTCACCTTCAAAACAATTGATTTCGAAATTTATCGAAACGAAGTAGACATCAAGTCATTTGACAAGGTTGAGTTCTACGAAAGATTTATACTAAAAGACACTCTGTACAATTACAGGTCAATTTTTTACAATCTGGAATATACAATTCCAAAGGGTGCTTATGGAATTCGATATTTCAACTTTACATCCTTCCACAGTACCCTCCTTTACTACTCATTAGGTTTTTATTTCTATGACCTAATGAAAGAAACATTATCTCGAATTGAGCCGGTAAAGGCAAAGCTTGAAAATATCAACACATATTATGGCGGACGTATTAACTTCGACAAACCATCAAAAAGCGAAGTATACTATCACAACGATTATAATTCGTTTAACATAGGTGTAAAAAAATCCATTAGTGACATATTAACGAATGGCAAGAAGGCATGTGTAATTAAGCTGGACATACAAGACTATTATTTCACTATCAGGACATCTAAACTACTAGATGTCATTGATAAATTTAGCCTTCCTTCCTCCAAAAAGAGACTCAAGTTCGACAATGTCACAAAAGAATCTATTTCAAGCTTGCTACTCTTTTACATGAAGCGTGACAAGGGACTACCATTATCCGCTCAAAATATATTCTCAAATTTCATAAGCAATATTTTTTTATTTGAGCTTGATAATTTTGTTCAAAAGCTACCCGTGTACAAGAAGAAAGGATTTTCTTACTACAGGTATGTTGACGATTTCTATTTAATATTTGACAGAAAATCATCAACAAAGAACAATAAAATTGGCAATGAGATATTCAATATCACCTCAGACATTTCAGATTTTCTAACAAATAGCCTCGGACTAAAAATCAATCATTTAAAATCACAAAAATGGATAATTGAGGACTTAAATGACTTTAATGATTTCGTTAAAAGCGAAAAGTTCATCAGTTTCTTTGACCCTCTGAAAAAGAAGAAACCGAAAGAACAACTTGAACAAGTCTGTGATATAATTCAAAAGCTTAAGGACGATTTCAAAAAGAGTGGAACAACAACAATTGCTAACCATGAGGACTTGGCATTAAAGGAGATTTTCATCAGTTCAATCAAGAACTTCGTAAAATCAAAACATGCGGAGAAATCATTGGATAAAGCATTTAAAAATTGGAATCCAATATTGACCCTAAATAGCGTACGGGCATTGATGTTTTTGATTGGAAATTCAACTACTGGATATAAGGCTGTCAAAAAATACTTGGAGGACGACTTCGAACAAAAAATCAAAAAGACTCAGAATATTTATCTTCTAGAAAAATTTATCAAGCTTGACACCTACGATAAATCTTTAAATAAACTGATTCTACAATCAGAGTCAAAATCACAATACTTTCAATTGATAAAACGCTCAATGTCCAAGTCCAAGGAATCAATAACAAAATACTTACCAATCGAGGACACCGTAATACAAACAAATAACTCACTTGGGCAACAAATTAAGATGATGGTCTTAGCAGAAGAAGAGGGGAAGTATAATCTCGCCTTTAATCATCTTTTAAATACATTTCATGAATATTGTTTCATTAAGGATAGTTCAAAAAAGAAAAAGGAGTTAAAAAACTATGACGTAAATTCAGTAGTTGAATTCTTAACTAAGAACAAGGCCGCAATTGAGGAGGTAAACTTTGTAATGTCTTTTTTTGACAGAAGGAACAAGAATAATATTTCACACCCAGGAGAGATTCTTATGGAGAATTGGGTTGTAAATAAGACGGAGTACAAGGACTATTACCGACAGATGATTAATCTGATGAAACGCAAAATTAAGTAAGAGAAGATGCGGCAGCCGCTAACAAAATGTTTATGCGATGCGGGAGTTTAGTGTAAGTATTAGAAGTATTGTTTTAACTTAGCCAGGTAACGTGGGACAAATCGGAGATGGCAGGGCTTAACATTTCGCTGCGCTTCATTTTTAAAGCCTCCTATTACCCACACTGCATAAACACAAACGTTACGGCCCCATTCGCTCGCTTTCACAACTCGTACTTTTCCCACGTTTTTACGAGCCGGAATAGTTGCGGGTACACCGCGCAGCAGGGATAGCAGCGGAAAGCCCGCCAGGGGCTGGATTGAGCGGGGCGCGGACTTGCAGCGGATAGCCCGCAGCTGCCATAAAAAATTAAAGTGAATGTGATTTCGCGGCACGTTTGCCCAGCGCAAAAGTGGGTCTATTTCCTGATGTGCAGCACCCAGTAGGCATCGTACGTAAGTAGGCCCGCTTCAATTAAATCGCGCACTACCTCGCCAAACAATTCTTTTTCTTTGGGATTCACTTCCGTTTCCAACTCATCTACGGTAACGGAACGGGTAGCCAGAATGTGGAGTACTTGCTGCTGGTACTCCCGGTGCAGATGATCGTCCGTTTTTTTGCGGTTGGCCACGCACACATCGCAACGGTGGCAGGGGTGCGTATCGGCTTCGCCAAAATATTCCTGCAACTGCTGCATGCGGCAGCGGGGCTGGGTGGCGTAGGCAATCATGGCTTCGGCTTTTTGCTTGAGCAGCGCCGCCCGTGCTTCCAGTTTTTTTCGATCAATGGTAAGGCGGCTGGCATCTTGCCGCGGGGTGAGAAAGGTGAGGCGCGGCACATCGGACGCGGGCTCGTACGCCAGCACCTGCATGTGATGGAGTTGGCGGAGATACTCGCGAACTTCTGCACCCGAAAGTTGCGTAGCGCGTGCGATCTGGTCTTCTTGAATCGGCACAAAGCCGGTGAGCAGCTCGCCACCATACAAGCGCAATAATGCTTTGATGATGGGATCGAACCGCGCCTGCGCCACCTGAAACTCGTACAACCGCTTTTTATCCACAAGGATGTGCACGCGCGTGGGTTGATAGAACTGATCGCTTACTTCCAGCAGCCCCTCCTCTTCCAGCTTTTTGATGGCGGCCAACGTGGGGGCCAATGGCAGACCAAACTGCTGACAAAAATCTTCCATCTTCACTCCAAAAGAAACGCCTTGCCCGGCGCCCTCGGCCAGCTGCAAATAATTGGCCAGCGCCTGGTACACCGCGCGCAGTTGCTCCACCGTGGGCAGCGCGTGTTCTGTTTTTGTGCGCAAGTCGGCCGCATCTGCCGCGTGGTACACTACGGCCGCATACGCGCGCTTGCCATCGCGGCCCGCGCGACCGGCCTCCTGGTAGTACGACTCCGGATTCTCCGGCAGATCAAGATGCACCACTACGCGCACGTCTGCCTTGTTGATGCCCATGCCAAAGGCGTTGGTGGCTACCATTACCCGGGCGCGATTGGAAATCCATTGTTCCTGCTGCGCCGCGCGGTCGGTGTGCGACATGCCGCCATGGTAATACGTTACCGAAATGCCCTGTTGTTGAAGTTTACGGCTCCACTCCACCGTGGCTTTGCGCGAGCGCACATAGACAATGGCACTGCCCGGCACCTTGCGCAGAATTTCGAGCAGCTTTTTTTCTTTGTTCTCCGCCTCGCGCACCACGAGCGACAGGTTCTCGCGTGCGAAGCTGCGTTGAAACACCACCGGCTCGCGGAGTTGCAGCGAGGTGATGATGTCCATCTTTACCGTGGGCGTAGCCGAAGCGGTAACCGCCAGCAGGGGTACCCCGGGTTGCCGATCTTTTACCTCCGCCAGCAGGCGATACGCGGGCCGAAACTCGTGGCCCCATTGCGAAATGCAGTGCGCTTCATCGATGGCCATGAGGTTGACCTTCATGCGCTGGAAGCGTTCGCGGAAAAGTTCGGTTTGGGTGCGCTCGGGCGAGACATATAAAAACTTTACCGGTCCGTAGACGCAATTATCGAGCAGCAGATCAATTTCTGCGCGCGAGAGGCCCGCGTGAATGGCGATGGCGGGAATTCCTTTTTGGCGCAATTGCGCCACCTGGTCTTGCATGAGTGCGATGAGCGGCGTTACCACCAGGCACAGCCCTTCTTTAAGCATGCCCGGAACCTGAAAGCAAACCGATTTACCTGCGCCGGTGGGAAGAATGGCGAGCGCATCGCGGCCTTGAAGCACCGTTTGGATGATTTCTTCCTGCGGCGGGCGAAACTGGGTGTAACCCCAGTATTGTTTGAGGATGTCGGCAGGTGTTACCACCGAGTAAAGTAACGGAAAAAACGTTGGATGGGTAATCTACATCAGGCAGGCACCAACTCCAACACGGTAATCTCCGGCGGAATGCCGATGCGGCCAGGATAGCCGATGTAGCCAAAGCCTCGGTTAACATACAAATGTTGGCTGCCCTCCGTGTACAACCCTGCCCATTGTTTGTAGACGTACTGCGACGGGCTCCACTTAAAGCCGCCAATCTCTACGCCAAACTGGAAGCCGTGGGTATGGCCGGCCAGCGTAAGGGCAATGTCGCTGAAGTTTGGCCGCACTTGTGCATCCCAGTGGCTGGGATCGTGCGAAAGCAAAATTTTTGTGGCTACCTCTTCCGTTCCGCGATAGGCGCTTTCGAGTTTACCATATTTGGAGAAGCGGCCGGCACCCCAATTTTCGTTACCGATAATGGCCAGCTTCTCGCCCCCCACTTCAATAAAGCGATGTTCGTTCATCAACAAATCAAAACCCAACAGCCGATGGGCTTCGATCAGGTCTTTAAAATTTTGTTGTTTGGCTTCTTTCGTGTCCCACGCGCGGTAATCGCCATAATCATGATTACCCATGACGGAAAATACCCCCAGCGGTGCTTTTAGTTTTTCGAAGACCGGAATGTACTCGCGTACTTCGGTAGTTTCGTTATTCACTAAATCGCCCGTGAAGAAAATAATATCGGGCTTCTCGTTGAGTATCATCTCCACTCCGCCTTTCACCGCTGTCTTGCTCCAAAAGCTGCCGGAATGAATATCGCTGATCTGCACGGCGCGTAGCCCGTGAAAAGCTTTGGGCAAATTTGCAATCGGCACCCGTACGCGGCGCACGCGGTAGTCATGCGCGCCGGTGGCAATGCCGTAGGCCATCGTGCCAAACGGAACTGCGGTTGCCACCAATGCTGCTTTAGTAAGAAATTCTGATCTGGAAATGGCCTCGCCCGGTAAAGCTGTGGCCTCCGATTTCGTAAACCACTGCGCCACGAGCCGCACCCCGCGTTGCACGTCATCAATGAACACGAACAGAATGCCGAAGATTTTCGAAAAGTAAATTCCCACCAGGCCGGTAATGATCCAGGCGCGCACCTGGCCGCCCAGCATGTATTGATTTCCGAATGCCCACCACGCCAGCGCGAGGAGCGAAAAAAAGGTGGGCACCCAATGCAGCCAGCGCCAAAACTGTCGCCAGCCGGGCGACAGATTACGAGTTACATGCACTACGGCCTGAAACAAGTAATAGTCGATGATCAAAAAGAAGATCGCGAAAAAAATCAATACCATAATGCGTGCGTACATAAAAAAGGAAAGTCGCCTGATGAACTACCAGACGACTTCCCTACTGTTTTTATTTTATTCGGTGACGAGTGCGGACTCCTCTTTTAACGGTTTGCCGCGCCATTGCGCAATCCGCTCTTTCAACCGGCCCACCATCAGATACATTACAGGCACGAGGAAAAGCGTAAGCAACGTTCCGAACAACAAGCCAAAGATCATGGTCCAGGAAAGCGGACCCCAGAAGGCCACGTTATCCCCTCCGAAGAAGATGTGCGGATTCAGCTCGGTGAACAGCGCCACGAAGTCGATGTTTAAGCCAACGGCCAGCGGAATCAGGCCAAGCGTAGCCGCAAGCGCGGTTAAGATTACCGGCGTCATCCGGGTTTTCGCGGCTTCGGCCACGGCTTCCTTTAACGGCATGCCTTGGGCAACAAGCAAATCGCTGAATTCTACCAAAAGAATCCCATTCCGAACCACAATCCCCGCAAGGGCCAACACACCCACACCACTCATCACAATCGAAATCTCCATCTTGAATAACGAGAAACCAATCAACACCCCGATGATGCTGAACAGGATTTCCGACAAGATGATCAGCGGTTTGCTGGAAGAATTAAACTGCGTAACCAAGATCATGAACATCAAACCAAAGGCTACCAGAAACGCAACGCCTAAAAAGTCTGCGGTTTCCTTTTGCTGCTCCTGCTCGCCCGTCATTTTAATTTCTACCTGATCGGGTTTGCTGAAGGAATTTAGCGCTGTTTGAATCTCGGCCACAACTTCGTTGGCATTGTAACCACCAAGTACGTTTGAGGCCAGCGTGATTACGCGCTTCTGATCGATTCTGCGAATACCGGCATAGCTGTTCGAGTAGTCGATGGTGGCAATGGCCGAGAGCGGTACTTCGCGCACCATGCCGCCCATGTTCATATCGCGGTAGATGATGGGAATGTTGAGCAACGCGTTTACATCGTTACGCTGATCTTCCTTCAAACGCAATTGAATGGGATAATCATCGTTCGCATCGCGGAATTTCGAAACCTCCAAGCCATAGATCGCAGAGCGCAGGTTGTTGCCGATGGTTTGCGTAGAGATGCCTTCGCGGTTTGCCTTCTCGCGATCAATGGTTACCACCACCTCGGGCTTGTCGCTCTGGAAATCGGATTTCAATTCTTCAACGCCCGCAATCTGCAACGAATCCAGGTAGCGCTTGGCGCGATTAGCCGTGGCCACGAGTACATCAAACTCATCGCCAGCAATTTCAATATTAATTGGCTTGCCCGTGGGCGGGCCGTTCTGTTCCTGATTCACTGAAATTTCAGCACCTTTAATTCCTTTCGTTGCCTCGCGCACTTTGTCGAGATACACGGCCGTGCTTTGCCCATCGCGTTCGGCAAACCCAACAAACGCGATCGATACTTTACCCAGATGTGGACTCGCATTTGTGCCCCCCTCCAGTGGATTCTCATTCGCACCAATCGCTACGTTTGCAATCACCGACTTCACGATGGGATTTTTCTCGCCCACCACATCGCGCACGCGTTTCTCTACTATTTGAGTAATGGAATCTGTAACGCGCTGGTCGGTGCCGATCGGCATCCGGATGTAAGCAAAAATAAAGTTGGGATCGCCTTGCGGGAAGAACACCACCGGTGGTTGCCGGTAGGCGGTGAACATGATGGAGAAGATAAACAGAAATACCACCGCGCCCAGCACCGCCAGCGGCCGATAGCCGACAAGCAGTTTAGAAAGCAAGTTCTTGTAGGCCTGCTGCACGCGGGGCCACGTGCTCGTTTGGAATTTGCTCACCACCCGGCTGAGCACAAAGTGGTGTAACGCGTACACGCCAAAGAGCGTTACTGCGAAGTTGCCAAGGCCAAACGCGCCCACGAGGTACGATACAAGGGCAAACGCACCAAATACAATGGCAGTAATTTTAAAACCGCGGGTAAACTTCGATTGGCTATCATGATCGTGATCGTGCGGCTTCATGAAATCCACCGCAAACACCGGGTTGATGATGTAGGCCACCAGCAAGGAAGCTACAAGCGCCACGATGAGCGTTGCGGGCAGGAAGTACATGAAGTTACCGATTACCCCCGGCCAAAACAGCAGCGGGAAGAACGGAGCCAGCACTACGAGCGTGCCCGACAATACCGGGAGAAACACCTCGCCAGCGGCCACTTTCGCCGCTTTCTTGATCGGCACCTTGCCGTTGTCAAAAATGCGGTGCGTGTTTTCGATCACCACAATCGCATCATCCACTACAATACCCAACGCCAGCAAAAAGCTGAAAAGCGTCATCAGGTTGAAGGTAAAGTCCAACGATGGAAATACCAGAAACGCGATGAAACTTGAAATTGGTACCGAAAGGCCAACGAAAATCGCGTTTGTTGCACCCATAAAAAACATCAGGATAAGCGTGACCAACAAAAACCCAATGATGATGGTGTTGATCAAATCGTGCAGCGTGGTGCGCGTATTCTCGCTTTGGTCGGCCGTGATGGTTACCTTCATGCCGGGCGGCAGCGTGTTCGCTTCAAACTCCTTTACAATTTCCGTAATCTGATCGGAGGCGATGATCAGGTTTTCACCTGAGCGTTTAATTACGTTAAGCGTAATTACATTTTTGGCATCCAGCCGGGCGAAGCTCTCCTGCTCCTTGTGCGAATCCACCACTTCGGCAATGTCTTTCAGGTACACTTTCGCACCCTTGGTGGACGTAACTACCGTATTGCCCACTTCTTCGGCCGAGTTAAACTCTCCATTCACACTGAGCGAACGCTTCATGCCCCCCACGTTTAGCTGGCCACCGGAGATGATCTTGTTCTCCGAATTGATCGCACTGTACACATCAAAAAATGCAATGCCTGCGGCGGACGCTTTGTATAAATCGAGGTTGATTTGAATTTCGCGATCCAAGGCACCCACTAAATCTACTCTGCGAATCTCGGGCAAGCTCTCAATCCGATCCTGAATCTGTTCGCCATACTTCTTGATGGTTTGCAAATCGTAATCGCCTGAGATGTTCACGTTCATGATCGGCACCTCAGAAATATCGATTTCGATCACTTGCGGCTCTTGCGGCAAATCATTGGGCAAATCGCTCTTCGCTTTATCCACCGCATCTTTCACTTCGCGTTTGGCCTCATCCACGTCTACATCGGCATCAAACTCGATGATGATGTTGGAAATATCCTGCACGGAGTTGCTGGTTACTTTCTTTACGCCCGCGATTGACTTTACCTGCTTTTCGATTTGCTTGGTCACGAGTGTTTCAATGTCGGACGGAGACGAGCCCGGGTAAACCGTAAGCACATAAATCTGCGGGAAAACCACCTCGGGAAAATTCTCTTTGGGAAGCCGCACGTAGGTAAAAATCCCGGCCAGGCAAATGATTACCGTGGCGATGTAGATACTTACCCGGTTATCGATGGCCCAACTGGTGGGCTTAAATTCTTTTTCTATGTCTTGCATATACAGCGCGTTAAAAAAAGGAATTAGATCTTAATGGCTTCGCCATCGTTCAGGCCCTGATAGCCAAACGTGATCACCCGGTCGCCCTTCGCAAGTCCCTTCGATACCTGCGCCAGATTATCAAACACACCGTCTACCTGCACTACGCGTTTGCGGGCCACCGTAGTAGTGCCGTTTGTTTCCGCCACGTACACCACTTTTTCGCCATTGATGTTCTGGATAACATTCACGGGCACCACAATGGCCTGCGGAACGGACTCATACACCACGCGCACCACGGCCGTCATGTTTGGGCGCACATCGCTGCCACCGGGCAGTTTGATCTCCACCGGGAAGGTGCGCGAAAGCGCATCGATGCTGCGGCCCACAAACGTAACGGGAGCGGTAATGCTTTTTTCGCCACCGGGCAACGAAATAATTGCCTTGTTGCCGCGGGCAATCCGGGCAGCAAAAGATTCAGAAATGTCGAGCTTCACTTTCAGATCAGCCGCATTCACTACGCGTACCGCGGGCATGCCCGGGGCTACGTTCTCGCCTAGCCGCACAAACACCTCATCCACGGTACCGCTTACCGGCGCTTTAATTTTCGACATCTCGTTCTGCTCGTTGAGCGTGGCCAGTCTTTTTTCGAGGCTTTCTTTGTTGTTCTTGGCTTGAAGGAATTGAATCTCTGTACCTACTTTTTGATCCCACAGGTTCTTCTGCCGCTCGTACACGGTGTTGGCCAGTTCCAATCCTGATTTCAATTCTTCAATGGAACGCACGATTACGAGGTTATCAATTTGTGCCAGCGTCTGGCCCTTGGTTACCACTTCCCCGGCGCGTGCGTAGACTTGGGTAATTACACCCATCATCTTGGCGCTCACCAGAATGTTTTCCATCGATTCCACTTTGCCTTGTGTTTGGATGTAATGATCGAAGGGGCGCACACCCAGTTCTGAAACGCTTACTTCTTTTGCTTTTACGGAACCCGCTTGCCCGGCTGCGCCGGCTAGTTCCGTTTCGAGTTGGGCAATTTGTTTGCCTAACGCCGCTTGTTCTTTTTTCAAAGCTTCCAGTTGCTGGGCTTTGTCGCCATTGCCGCCGCAAGCGGCGAGCACGATCGCGCTAATGAATACAAAAATTTTGGTATTTGATTTCATATGAATTGGGGAGGATCTTTTATTTTTCTGTGTAAGGATTGAGTTTGCCATAGGCTTTGTCGGTATCGACTTTGGCCACTAACGCATCGTACAACGCGTTGTAGTAGTTGATTTGTGCTTCGCGCAGACTTGCTTCGGCATCAATTACTTCCAGGCTGGAGCCAACGCCTTGCGCGTATTTTATTTTGGTAACACGAGCCACGTTACCGGCCAGGTCCATATTCGCTTTTTGCGCTTGCAGTGTGCGAATTGCATTCTCTAACGTAATCCGTACTTGCTTCAACTCCAGATCAATTACGGATTCTAACTGCCGCTGCGTGTTTTCTATTTTCAATAAGTTGAGCTTGGATTGCTGAACCCGGTACGTGCGTTGCAAGCCACTGAATACCGGAACGTTTAGTGTTACTCCGAAAAGAGAATAACCGTACCACTTGTCGGAACCAATACCGTTAATCTCTCGGATATTCGACTCCGTGCGAAAAACACCAGCAATATTCGCTGATCCGGTAGAGTATCCGAGATTGGCAAAAGCGACTAAGCTTGGTACACCTGCAGCATATTTATTTTTGAGGTCCAACTCCTGAAGGCGTTTAGAGGTTTGGAGCAACTGGTAATCCCAGCGTTTGCCGTACGACCAATTGTCTTCCATGACCTCATAATCCGGCGCACTAAATTCTTCTATTGAGCCAACGATCTCCATTTCCTCGGCCATCGGATAATTCATTTGAAACTTCAACACCTCAGCCGTTATGATTTGGATGTTTTTGAATTTTTCGCGCTCAGTTACCAAGTTGTTGTACGTTACCTGTACGCGATCAACATCAATTTTCTCGGCAAAACCGTTTTGAAAGAGTGCTTTTGTATTTCGTAAAAGCGTATCCACCCGCCCGATGTTCACATCAAATAACTTGATACGTTCTCGGTTAGTGATCGCCAGATAATACGCTTTGGATACATTGGCGATGGTTTGCTCACGTGTTTGGCCGGCGGTTTTTGTAGACAGTTCTTTGTAGGTGTTCGAGGCTTTCAAGCCCACGAGGTATGAGCCGTTGAAAAGAATCTGGCTGATGTTCAAACCTGCGTCACCGGCACTTTTGAGTTGGAAGGGGTTTTGAGCGCCAAAAACGGTACCCGCCGGTGCACTATCCAGGTCTGGGTTTGTATCTGGTGGAATAAATCCGCTGGGTGTTTGCCCAAAAAATCGTCTGAGCCGTGCGTTATGCTGGATACCAATCGATCCATCTATCTGTGGTAACCCTATGCCAATCGTTTCCTTTACGCGGGCTTTGGCAATCTCTTCATCCAAAGTCGCATTTTTTACGGCTATGGAATTTTGGAGTGCGTAATCAATGCATTGTTCCAGCGTGAAGGCACGGCTGGCGGGTTGCTGGGCGGTGGCCGGGTAGAACCAGCCGATCAGCAAAAAGAGTATAAGTGTTCGCTTCATAGTGTTTGTTTCATCGTTATTGTGGTGGGGTTTTCATTTCTCTGTTTGTACTCCTCGTACAGGTTGCGGCCCTTGTCGGTGCACATGCCGTACACAAACAGGTCGAACAATTGGCTTTGAATATCAACCAGCTTGAATTTGTCGCGCGGAAAGTGTCGGTCATCAAACGCGGCTTCCAGCAGCAGCAAGCGCGATAACGCGATTACTTCTGCGTTTACCTCCGGGCGGAAATAGCCTTCGCGCTTCCCTTGTTCAATATTTTGCACCACCGATTTGCGCACAAATTCCTCTTTGTAGCGCGTCCATTGGTGAAAGGCTTTCGGATGGTATTTTTGAATATCGATCAGCAAGGTGGGATTCATTTTTTCCAAATCTTCCTTGATCCACATCGAAATCTTGGCCAACTCCTCAATGGCATTGCTGGATTGCTTCCTCAATTCCAAAAAAAGGGCTATGTCGCGCTCCAGGTGGGAACTGGATACATGCGTTACCAAATCATCTTTGTCTGCAAAATGTTGGTAGAGCGTCTTTTTAGATACGCCCAGGTGCCGGGCGATGTCGTCCATGGAGATGCTGCGCACCCCGTACTTCATAAACAGTTCTTCGGTGCCAGAGAGAATGCGGTTTCGGACGTCTAGTTCCTCCATATTTTTTCAGAAAACGATGGAAACTTTTAATAACTCCAAAGTTTCCACAGTTTCCTACAACGACCAACCCTCGATTTGGTTTAGCTTTTCAGAAGAATTTTCTAAGAATTTTTTAGAAAAACCGCCTCAAACGTTTGAATTCGGGCTATTTGGTTGTTTCTCTTCCCACGAACACCACTTCTCCTTCATTCTGGCTTTGTATTGTTCGCGCTCTTGGGGCGACATGTTTTCCCATTTTTGCTTCCACCGATAGCCCCACGGCCGGTGCCGGTTGTAGCTGCCCTTACCGAACGACCAAAAGAGAATTTTGGTAAGTGCCAGCAGCCCCAGGGCCTGCCAAAAGGTAATGATGGGCCCCTGGAACAATGTGGGTACGAGCCAGTTCCACAGCAGCATGGTTACGGCGCCAATGGCAGCCAGGGCAACAACGCCCATGAGAAAAAATTTTGCGATCCACGTTGCTTTCATATCTCTACGTGTTGGTAAATGTGCGTTCAGCTTATTTTAAATCGTCATAAAACTGTTGCAGGCGTTTGCGCAAGGCTTGAATGGCGTAGCGTTTCCGCGATAACAGCGTGTTGATGGAAACTCCGGTTTCTTCCGCGATCTCACGAAAGCCGCGTTCTTCCAGTTCGTTCCATACAAAAATCTGGCGCTGCTCTTCGGGCAGTTCGTCCAGCGCATCCATAATCTCATCCCAAATCACATCGCGCAGGTAAGCAGCATCGGGCGTATTGCCCAAATCCGGCAAGATTTCCTGTAATGTGAGGGGCGCATCGTCTTCATGTTTAGAGATGCCCTCCAAATCCGTTTTCTGGGGCCGGGCGGCATCTCTCCGGTAGCGGTCGATAATTTTGTTGCGCGCCACGCTATACAACCAGGACGTAACCCGATCGACCGATTCAATCGACTCAAAACCCGCCACAAACTGCACGAACACATCTTGCAGAATGTCTTCGGCTTCCTCAGCATTAGACACGCGGTGGCGAATAAACCCCAACAGCTTGTCTTTCTCGCTCAGGAAGGTTTTTCGCTTAATCGCTTCTTGCATCGGCAGTGTTAGTGTAACGGCTCGCGGCATAGGTGGTAAGTCGCGGCCCGGTGGGGTTTTATTGTAACAAAGGTGTGGAAATTTTCTTGCGCCCGTAACGGATCGGTCTGTTTGGCCTTGGGGCGAACCAGAACACTTACTTTTGTGGTATGCTGATTCGCGACCATTTTGTGCATTACAAGAACAGTCGCTTGCACTACGCCAAGGGCGGTAGCGGGGGCCGCGCCATGCTGATGTTTCATGGATTTGGCCAGAGCCTGCACGTGTTTCAGGATTGGGTGGCACATCTGGAACAGGAATACACACTTTACGCTTTCGATCTGTACTTTCACGGCAGCAGCACGTGGCCAGCCCGCGATCCGTTGGAGAAAGCCGATTGGAAAAAGATCCTGGAGCAATTCTTCGCGCAGGAAAAGATCGACCGATTTGAGTTGGCCGGGTTCAGCATGGGCGGAAAATTTGTGCTGGCGGCCACCGAATTGTTCCCGGCGCGGGTTGATCGGGTAATTTTGATTGCACCCGATGGGATCAAGACCAGCTTTTGGTACAGTCTCGCCACCTACCCCATTGCCACACGCGCACTGTTTAAGAGCATGGTGTTAAAACCGAACCGGCTCTATCGGCTCATCAAAATCCTGCGGGCGTTGCACGTGGTAGACCGGGGGCTGTTGCGATTTGCCGAATCGCAGATGAATACCGAAGAGAAGCGCAGGCGCGTGTATTACTCCTGGGTGTACTTTCGGCATCTGAAATTTGATGTAACTCGGGTTTCTGCATTACTGAACCAGAACAACGTTTCCCTGCTGATGATTACCGGCCGCTACGATAAAATCATCACCACCCGAAATATGGCCGCCTTTACCAAAAAAGTGATGCGCCACAAGTTAGTGGAGTTGGAAGCCGGACATAACGATTTGGTAGTGAAAGCCGGAAGCCAGCAGGCAATTATGGAGCGTTCGATTTCCTGAATCGATACCGGATGCCCCAACTGCCCCGAAGTAACCAATTTTCTTCAGAGAACAGGGTGGCTAATTCCATATGAAGCCCAAAGTTTTTGACCGGAAACGGATAGACGTTTAACCCCACAGGCAAAACGAGGCCAGAAAAATCCCGGGTTCGAAAACCCAAGCCAGCATAAAATTCGAAGTCGGTTTTATCAATCACGTCAAAAAAACCGGCTCCCTCAAACGAAAGGTTGTCTGTGTATTGATCCACACCTATGCGCAATTCGGACCGAAAGCGGTCTTTCCACTCGTAATGAACACCCACAAAGGGCAAATTCGACTGATGGAAGGCTACGCCAAATTGCGCCCAGATCGATTTAAAGCCAAGTACCAACGCCACTGTAAGAATTTTTCTCATCCTTGTTAAGGTACGAACTTCGATCTGGATTTCGAAAAAAAATCCAGCAGCCACGCCCCGGGGGAAGGCACAACGAATTTTCAGAACCGAAAATCCATTCCATTCCATTCTTAAAATGATCGTATTTTTGGCGCCTTAAATCGCGCCGCATTCCATGGTATTATTCTTTAAAACCCCGGCCCACCACATCTATGCCGTGGGGCACCAACAGCCGTTCTCCGTTGCCGACATTGAAAAACTGATCTGGCTTTTTGGCGGCGCGCAACCGCTGGCGGAAAAACAACTGCCGGGTTCGTTTCTTGGCCCACGTAAAGAGATGGTTACGCCCTGGAGTACCAATGCCGTAGAAATCACCCAAAACATGGGCTTGACCGGAATTGCGCGCATCGAAGAGTTTGTGGCTACTACCGGAAACAGCTTTGCCTTCGACCGGATGTTGCAACAAATCTACACCTCGCTAGATCAGGAGGTGTTCACCATCCACCACGCGCCGGAGCCCATCGTTGAAATCGAAGACATCGCGGCCTACAACGAAAAAGAAGGTCTCGCGCTGAGCGCGGAAGAAATCGAATACCTGCAAGACGTACGTTGGAAACTCGGGCGCAAACTTACGGACAGCGAAGTATTTGGGTTCTCGCAAGTAAACTCCGAGCACTGCCGCCACAAAATCTTTAACGGCACATTTGTGATCGATGGGCAGCAGAAAGAACTCACGTTGTTCCAGCTCATCAAAAAAACTGCGAAAGAAAACCCCAACCGGCTTGTCTCAGCCTATAAAGACAATGTTGCCTTCATTGAGGGGCCTCCGATCGAGCAGTTTGCACCCGCACAACCACATGAACCCGCGTACTTTCAGGTGACGGACATTCGCGCCGTCATTTCACTCAAAGCAGAAACCCATAACTTCCCCACCACGGTAGAACCGTTCAACGGGGCCGCCACAGGATCGGGCGGTGAGATTCGCGATCGCCTGGCCGGCGGCAAAGGATCGTTGCCCTTGGCGGGAACCGCCGTGTACATGACGTCTTACCCGCGTTTGGAAAGCGGCCGCGCCTGGGAGCAGGCGTTTCCCGCGCGAAAATGGCTCTACCAAACGCCGGCAGAAATTCTGGTAAAAGCCTCCGATGGCGCGAGTGACTTTGGAAACAAATTCGGGCAGCCTTTGATCTGTGGCAGCGTACTCACGTTTGAGCACGCAGAAAAAGAAACTGCCTTTGGTTTTGATAAAGTGATCATGCTGGCCGGGGGCGTGGGCTTTGCAAACGAGAAGCACAGCAAAAAAGAACACGTGCAACCGGGCGACAAAATTGTGCTGCTTGGGGGCGACAATTACCGCATCGGCATGGGTGGCGGTGCAGTTTCATCCGTGGCCACAGGCGAATTTGCAAACGCCATCGAATTGAATGCCGTGCAACGCTCCAACCCGGAAATGCAAAAGCGGGTAATGAATGCCGTGCGCGGACTGGTGGAGTCGTCCGACAACCCGATCGTTTCCATTCACGACCACGGTGCCGGCGGCCATTTAAATTGCTTTAGCGAACTGCTGGAAGAAACCGGAGGTACGCTGGAGATCGACCAACTGCCAGTGGGCGACCCCACACTTTCGGAAAAAGAAATCATCAGCAACGAATCGCAAGAGCGCATGGGCCTGGCCATGCACGCCAAAGATGTGCCCGTGTTGCAGCAGATCGCTGCGCGCGAACGAGCGCCCATCTACATCGTAGGCGAAGCCACGGGCGATCAAAAATTCTCGTTTCGCAACAACACCAAGCATACCCAACCGGTAGCGCTTGAACTGGCGCACCTGTTTGGCTCATCGCCCAAAACCGTGTTGCACGACACGCGTAAGTCGTTCGCTTTCGCGGATGTGGCATACACGGCCGAAAAACTGGAAACCTATTTGAAAGATGTGCTGCGGCTGGAAGCCGTAGCCTGCAAAGACTGGCTTACGAACAAAGTTGATCGATCGGTAACCGGAAAGGTGGCTACCCAGCAGGCCTGTGGCGAACTGCAGTTGCCGTTGAATAATGTAAGCGTGATGGCGCTGGATTTTCTGAGTCACCGTGGCGTAGCCACTGCCCTGGGGCACGCACCCGGCGCCGCCCTGGTGCACCCGGCGCATGGCAGCGAGTTGGCCATAGCAGAAGCGTTATTGAATTTAGTGTGGGCACCGCTCACGAATGGATTGGCTGGGGTATCGCTCAGCGCCAATTGGATGTGGCCTGCAAAACAGCCGGGAGAAAACGCGCGGCTCTACGAAGCCGTAGAAGCCGTGAGTGCGTTTGCCTGCGCGCTCGGCATCAACATTCCCACCGGCAAGGATTCGCTTTCGATGACGCAGAAATATCCGGATGGAAAAGTGGTACTCTCGCCGGGCACTGTCATCATCTCGGCCGTGGCGGAAGTAAATGATATTCGTAAAACCATCTCGCCCGCGCTGCAGCCCGTTCAGCACAGCACACTGTTGTACATCGACTTTTCGCGCGATGCGTTTGCACTGGGTGGCAGCAGCCTGGCCCAAGTGGTGCAGCGCGTGGGCAGCCGCACCCCCCGCGTGGCCGATGCCGCCTATTTTGCAAAAGCGTTTGGCGCCGTGCAGCAATTGATTCAGGACGAACTGGTGTTGGCCGGCCATGACATTTCTTCGGGTGGCTTAATTACTACGCTGCTGGAAATGTGCTTCCCCACGCCCACGCTTGGCATGGCGGTGGATGTGAGTGGGCTGGACAGCGACGTTATAAAAGTGTTATTCAGCGAAAACCCTGCGCTGGTACTACAGGTACAAGACGCCACCGCAGTAACCACACGCTTAGCAGCAGCAGGTATCCAAACGTATCGCCTCGGGCAGATTACGGCTAGCCGCACGCTGGCAATTACCCATCCGCAAACGGGCGTTATTCACTTGCCCATTGACCAGTGGCGCGATGTTTGGTTTCACACCTCGTATCTCTTCGATCGGGTGCAGCGCCCGCACGGCCATGCCGAAACCCGGCGCGACCAGATATTTAAGCAACCGCTTCGCTATGTGTTTCCGCAACGTTTTGATGGCCAGTTCCGCACGTACCAGATTGATGCGAAACGCAGAACGGCCAGTGGCGTACGCGCAGCCATTATTCGCGAAAAAGGCGTGAATGGCGACCGCGAGATGGCCTACGCATTGTACCTGGCTGGTTTTGACGTGAAAGACGTGCACATGACCGACCTGGTGAGCGGCCGCGAAAATCTGGCCGAAGTAAACATGATTGTGTTTGTGGGCGGCTTTTCCAACTCGGATGTGCTGGGTTCTGCCAAAGGCTGGGCAGGCGCTTTTCTCTACAATGAAAAAGCCCGTACGGCCCTGGAGCAGTTTTATCAACGGCCCGACACGCTGAGCCTTGGCGTTTGCAACGGTTGCCAACTCATGATGGAATTGGGTTTAGTAAACCGCAGCCTGCCGATGGCAGCGCATGCCAAAATGCAGCACAACGGCTCCGGTAAATTTGAATCCACTTTTGCGTTGCTCTCCGTTCCCAAAAATTCTTCCGTGATGTTTCAATCGCTGGAAGGGGCCACGTTGGGGGCATGGGTAGCCCATGGCGAAGGCAAGTTTGTGCTAACCACACCAGCCGACTACCCGGTGGCGGCACGGTACGCGTATGCTGCCTATCCGGGCAATCCCAACGACTCTCAAGATGCGATTGCTGCCGTGCACTCGCCCGATGGACGCCACCTCGCCATTATGCCGCACATTGAGCGTTCTATTTTTCCCTGGAACTGGCCACACTACACGCGCGCTAAAAAAACAGATGACGTTGGGCCATGGATTGAAGCGTTTGTAAACGCCCGCAATTGGGTAAAAACACATCAATAGCTTTTCGTTGTTTAGCGGGCGCCGAAGGTGCTCGTGTGCGCGTGTACCCGGCTAAGGATTGCAGCGGTTACCCCGCCCCCGATGATCGCGTGTGGGACACGTGCGGCACGGGGGCGGAGTAAAAGCGGAAAGCCTGACCCGCCCGGGGCAATTGGGGCGGGGAGCCGCCAAAGGTACCCACACCTATCTCAAAAACAGGATGGCCGTTTTTTCGAGGGCGGAAAATTGAGCAACTGTTAGTTCCTGGTCGGACATCGGGGATGTCTCACGCGGTCTGCATGACGGAACTGGTTATGAGCTGCGTGAAACTAAAATTTTCCAATTTTTAACGTGACGTTGTACGACCACGCGCTGAGGTCGCTGTCGCTTAAGCCGCGCGCAGTGCTGTTGTACGCATTGCGGTAGGTTACGCCCGGACTGAAGCGCAGCCAACGCAGCAGATTAAACTCCACCTGCACACCCGGCTCGGCCACAAAAAACCAGTTTGCATCATGGATACCCTCCGGTGTTTGCCAATCGTAATCGCGGGGCCAACGCTCGTACTGCGTAGTAAAACCTACGCCGGCAAACATGTGAAAAACGACATGCACCGCGCGGTTAGAGCCGAGCACATACTCGCCCACCAACCCCGCCTGCCCATAGCCGTACGACATGCGGGCACCCGGCCGCGCACTATTTTCCGGAAGTACCGGTATGTAATTGGTTGACCCGGCCGCCCCGAAGCCTACCATGAGTTGGCGGTTGATAAAAACGCCCCCGTAGGCTTCAGTAATGTTGGCGAATTCGCCACCGAGCGTGGTAAACTTATTTGACAGCGCCCCGTACGCACCGGCACGCCCTGGGCGAAAAATGGTTTGAATCTGATGGCGGTTGTCTTCTTCCTGTGCCTGTGCACAGAGCAAGGGCATGGCAGCCAGAACGATGATGAGCATTTTTTTCGTTTTCATTTTTTTGCGTTGATCAATGATGATCTTTTTTAAGGATGTTGTCTTTTTTTGCTGACAAGACAACGGAAGCTGACCGAACCCCCACGACCCGTAGCATTTTTTACAAGATTTTTTTGGCCCGTAGGAAAGGCAGATATTTGCAGTCGTTTAAACCAGCGCATGAAACTCACTGCACGTAACACCCACCGCGACCTCGCGTACTTTTATTTGGGATTAATTATTGCCTTCTCGCTGTCGGGAATTTTTCTGAACCACCGGCAGGCGTGGAATCCGCGGAGATACAAAGTAGAGACACGCATGATCCAAACCGCACCGGTCCTGCCCGACTCCATCAACGAAGCGTTTGTGGCCCGCTTTACCGCTGCGCAACAGGTGGAAGATGATGTACGACGGTTTCAAGTGGTGGATGGTAAACTGCGCGTGTCGTATGTAAATCATGATGCCGAGGTAGAGCTCGTCACCGGCCAGGGTTCAATCACCCATTACCGCACTACGCCGCTGCTGGGCCAAATGGTGAAGTTGCACATTGACACGAGCAAATGGTGGATTTACTACTCTGATATCTTTGGCTTGGCCATGCTTACTATTGCGATTACCGGTATGTTCATACAAACCGGGGAGAACAGCTTTCGCAAACGCGGCTGGAAGTTGGCGCTGGCAGGAATTATTTTTCCGCTGGTGTTTCTATTTCTGCTTTCGTAGCCGGAGGTGGCGCCCCGGAGCCAAAAAAAATGGCTGCCGGTTTCCAATGTTCGTTGGCTTGCAAAGCGATTTTAATGACGGCCACCAACGGAATGAATAACACCATTCCGGAAATACCCCAAACTGCACCCCCCACAACTACGGAAACAAAAACAAAAAAACCGTTGATGTCCATTTCTGTGCCTACAATGAGTGGCCGCCCGATGTTTTCCTGAAGTACGTTGGCCACATACAAACACGCCAGCACGCCCAGGGCAATGCCCCAGCTGTCTTTGGTGATGTACGTAAGGAGAAACACCACCACAAAGGCAATGAGATTACCGATGTAGGGAATGATGTTGAGCACGGCAACAAAAAGCGCCAGAAACAGCGCGTGGCGTACGCCAAAAATCCAAAACACAATGAGCGAGAGCAACGCCATGAGCAACGTAAGCACCAACGTGCCGCGAAGGTAGCTGCTGGCGATTTGAGATGACCGCAATGAGATTTCGCGCACCCGCTCCAGTTGCGCGCCGGAATAGTTAGCGGCGATGAATTGCGTAAACAAGCCCCGGTAGTAAAGAAAGAAAAACAGATAGACGAACATGAGCGTAATGGCCGAAAGCGATGAACCCAGCACGCCCAACTCCTTGAAAAACCAGCCGCCAAGTTTCTCCATTCCGGTTTTCCAGTATTGCTCGATTTGATCAACCTGAAGGCCAGACACCTGCTGTAGCCATTGACTATACGTTTTAAACATCTGCTGCAGGCGCTCGCTGGTGAAGCTAACATCTTTTGAAAACCCGATCAGCTCTGATGAAAAAAACGCGATCAGCAGCAAGACCAAAATAAACAACACCAACGCTACCGTAAGCGAAGAAAAGACGCGGTTAAAACGCCACCGTTCCATGCGGTTGGCGAGCGGATACAACACCAGTGCAAAATAAAACGCCCAGGCCATGGGCACGAGCACATCCTTCGCCACTACGAGTACGGATGTAGTAAGAATGAAAAACAACAGCAGCGAGTTGTATTTCCGGATAAACGCGTACTTCTGCATGCAAAAAATAAAATAGTGTTTGGGAAAGATACGAAAATGGGAGGTTCCTATATTTCGGTATGAGAGGCTTACCTTCATCTGCGGCCGCGGCCGCCTTTTTAAAATGGGGGCCAAACGAACTACCCTCTGCCCGCCCAAAATCTGTTTTTGGGGTGGCCTTTCAAGTGGTGAAAGAGCCGATGTTTCTGCTGCTGTTGGCGTGTGGAAGCGTATACCTGGCGTTGGGCGACTACCAAGAGGGGCTGATTTTGCTCTCGTCTATTTTGCTCATTATCGGCATTACGTTTTATCAATATCAAAAAACGGAGCATGCGCTGAATGCCCTGCGCCAGCTTGCCAGCCCACGGGCGTTGGTGCTGCGCGATGGTAAACCACAACGAATTCCAGGGCGCGAGGTGGTGCCCGGCGATGTGCTGATGGTGCGCGAAGGCGACCGTATTGCTGCTGACGGTCTTTTGCTTGAATGCGTAAACTTAGTTGTGGACGAATCCATTTTAACAGGCGAGTCCGTACCGGTAGAAAAAAAATCCGGCGGCAGCGATGAAAAAGCAACCGTGTTTAGCGGTAGTCTCGTTGTGCAGGGAACCGGTTTGGTAGAGGTAACGGCCACCGGTGTACGATCTCAATTTGGAAAAATCGGTGCCTCGCTCAGCCATGTAGAAACGGAAGAAACCCGTTTGCAGGCAGAATTGAAAGTATTAATCCGCAGGTTAGCCATAGGCGGTATTGCCATTAGTGCATTGGTCTTTGTAGCGTTTTACCTCACGCGCCACGATTGGGTAGCCGCTTTGCTCACCAGCTTGTCCTCTTCCATGGCTATTCTGCCGGAAGAATTTCCGGTGGTGCTTACCGTTTTTCTGGCGTTAGGAGCCTGGCGCATGTCGAAGAAGAATGTGCTTACCCGCCGGCCAGTGGCCATTGAAACGTTAGGCGCCGCCACCGTGCTCTGCACCGACAAAACTGGCACGCTCACACAAAACAAAATGAAGGTAATGGCGGTGGTGCGCCGCGATGAACAAATATCTTTACTTGATGCGGCTGGCCGTAACCGCGCGCAAGATGTGCTGCGGTGGGCGGCCCATGCTACGGCGGCGGATACGCTGGAGCCGATGGAGCGTGCCATTTTAGAAGCCGCGGCGGGCGAGAAGCAAGCCGGCCGTCTGATTAAAGAGTATGCATTGTCGCACGAACTTTTGGCGATGACGCGGGTAGTGGATGTGGCCGGGGAAACGATTGTGGCTACCAAAGGGGCACCGGAAGCCATCATGTTGCTGTGCAAAATGAGTGCTGCAGAAACCCATGCCATACAAACACACGTAGAGCGGTTAGCCGCGGAAGGCTTGCGGGTAATTGCCGTGGCCAGTGCTGTGCGGCCGGAGGCACTGCCTGACCGGCAGCAGGATTTTTCGTTTGAATACAAAGGGTTGCTGGCGCTGCAGGATCCGATTCGGCCGGAGGTGCCTACTGCGATAGGCGAATGCCAACAAGCCGGTGTGCGCGTAGTGATGATCACCGGAGATTTTCCCGCCACCGCCCGAAGTATCGGCAGCCAGATTGGGCTGGCGGCAGGTACGCTGATTACCGGGGCTGAAATAGAACACCTGGCCGACGGTGAACTACGCCAGGCCGTGCAAAAGGCCACCATTTTTGCGCGCGTAAAACCCGAACAAAAGCTGCGCATCGTACAAGCGTTGAAGGCCAATGGCGAAGTGGTAGCCATGACCGGCGATGGTGTAAACGATGCGCCTGCACTGAAAGCAGCACATATTGGCATCGCCATGGGGAACAAGGGCACAGACGTTGCCCGCGAAGCGTCTTCGCTTGTGTTGTTGGATGATCACTTTGCATCCATCGTGAATGCCATCCGGTTGGGTAGACGCATTTATGATAATCTGCAAAAGGCGATGTCGTACATTATGGCAATTCACATTCCCATTATCGGGCTTACGCTTTTGCCGGCTTTTTTTACCCAACTGCCCATTCTGCTGCTGCCGCTGCACATTGTATTTTTAGAGTTGATTATCGACCCGATTTGTTCAATCGCTTTTGAAAGCGAAGCAGACGAAAAAGGACTGATGCAACGCCCACCAAGGAATCCGGCAAAAACTTTTTTTGGCCGTGAGAAAATCCAACAAAGTGTAGGCTACGGTTTACTTTCGTTTGCAACGGTATTGGCCGTCTATTTTGCATCGCTGGGCGAAGGCCACACCGATGCCGAGGTGCGGGCCATTGCGTTTACCAGCCTTGTACTGATCAACGTGGCCTTGATTGTAACGCTGCTTTCCAAATCGCGCAGCTTCTGGGAAGTTGTGCTGGAGCATAACACTGCATTGCGTGTAATTCTGACCGTAGCTGTAGGCTTGCTTCTTGCGCTGTTGTCGTTTCCCGCCTTGCAGCGCTTCTTTAAATTCCACAACCCCGGCTGGGCTCATTTTATACCTGCGGTGGTAGGCAGCCTGCTGGTGTTGATCATTTTGGAATCGGTAAAGTGGTACCGGCTGCGCCATGCAAAAACGTAGGGCTACATTTCGATTACCGCGGGCTGAAAAAGACACTACGCAGAATTCCTGGCTGCGTTAATGATGCCAAACATGCACCGAATCACCAGCTTTCGGTATCGCAGTTCATACACTACATCAGCCTCCGTTGGCTTGCGAAGTCGGAGCAGTGCAAACTGCTGAATGGCGATCAGCGGCAATACGATTTTCTCGCGTAAGCGCACAGACTCTTTGATCAGCGGGTTATTGCCCATGAGTTCGGGCAGGCCGGATACCTCCAACACTTTGTTCCGTGCAAGTTGATACTCGCTGTACATCGTGTTCCAGAAGGCGCCAAACTCGGTATCGTCTTTCAGGTAGGCCGTGGCGGGGTAATACGTTTTTGTGAGCGACATCATGCTGTTGCCCAGCAGCGTACGAAAGAACAAGTTTTGCTGGTAAAGCTCCCGCAGTTTTGGTCCGAGTCCTTGTTGCTGTAGTTTTTCGATGGCCGCACCCACGCCATAAAATCCGGGAATATTTTGCTTCATCATCGCCCACGATCCAACAAACGGTATGGCCCGCAAGTCTTCAAACCGCAGCCCGGCTGCCGCTGAGCGTTTCACCGGCCGCGAGCCAATATTTGTATCCCCAAAAAAACTGAGCGGGGTAACCTTTTCCAGGTAGGGAACAAACTGTGGATGATGTTTTAGCGTGAGGTATGCCTCGTGGCCCGCATCCGCCAATTGATCAAGCAGGATTTTCTGCGGTTCGGAAAAAGCGGGCTGCACATTGGGAAACACGGCTGCTTCTACACCGGCCGAAAGCAACTGTTCTAAATTATACCGGCAGGAGGCCACCTTACCGAAGTTGGCACTAATGGTTTGCCCTTGGATGGTGATTTGTACCTCTTCATTTTCAATCGTATCGCCTAAAGACGCGTAAAAATCGTGCGTGTTGCCGCCCCCGCGGGCGGGCGGGCCGCCACGTCCATCAAAAAACAAGGCCGTAACACCATGGGCGCGGGCCACGCGCGTAAGTGCCTCTTTGGCGCGATAGATCGACCAATTGGCACGAAGGTAGCCGCCATCTTTGGTGCCATCCGAAAAACCTAACATGATCGTTTGCTTGTTGCCGCGCTGCTCCAGGTGGGCCCGATATTCTGGCAGCATGAACAGTTCGTTCATCACTACGGGCGCGTTGGCCAAATCCTCTACGGTTTCAAACAACGGCACTATATCCAGCAACAAGGGAACTTCGGGCGCCAGCACAAGGCGCGCCAGATGAAACACCTCAACCACGTGCAGCGCATGCTGGCAGTTGCTTATGATGTAGCGATGGCAGCCGGCCACACCGTTGTTTTTTTGGATCTCGCCAATGACCAGCAACGTGCGCAGTGTTTCGGTGGTCAATTCATCCGTAAGCGTGAGGAAGATGGGGTTGAAGCGTAACGCGAGCAGCGTCTTTGTTTTCTCGGATGCCGCCAGCAATTCGAAATCCGCCCAAGAGATGGACTTCTGCTGAGCGTGAAGTGTATCCAACAACACACGCCAGACCGCATCGTGCTTGCGGCTGTCCTGGCGCACATCGAGGCATGCAAAATGTAACCCGAAAACATTTACCTTCATCAGGAACGCATCCAACAATGAAAGAAAGAGACCATCGTGTTCTTCGATTAAAATTTTCCGGGCGCCCTGCAACTCAGCTTTCAGCTCCGCCATTTCCAGCGGCCTGCGTTGCGCTACCGCATCAGCAATTTTCTGCTCCAACTCCGCAATCACTTTATCAACACCCCGGAACGTAAGGCGTCTGCGCAAGTGGCGCACATCGCGCAAATAGCAGCGCAAGAGGGTCTCTTGCAGGCGGGCCGCTACCTTGCGCGTGATCTCAGCCGTAACAAACGGGTTACCATCGCGATCGCCTCCGGGCCAGAAACCAATGGTTATGAGTTGGGGGTTAGGCCACTGATCCACGGGCACGTTTAATTCTTTGGCCAGGTCTAACAGCATTCCGGGCACCGCTACATAAAAAACATGTTCCAAATACCAGCAGAGGCTTACGGCTTCATCGTATGGGGTTGGCTTAGTTTTATTTAGAAACGGTGTTTTGCCCAGTTGTTGCAACAGTTGGTTAATCAGCGGCACGTCATGCTCGCGGATGGCGTTTTCCAAATCGGTTAAGATGGCCAAAACCGGTCCCGGATAAAACTGGGTAGGGTGCGCGGTGAGTACGATGCGCAAACTCCAGCGCTCCAACTTGGCAAGCAGGGCCGCCTCTTTGCGCTCCAACTTGGTGCGTAGCAGCAGCGCGTGCAAGGTGCCGCGGCCATTCGCATCGTTAATCTGCTCAAAGGCAGCGTCCTCAATGGAATCGAACAAAGCCACTTGCCGCTCTACATACTGAATAAAGCTAAAGAGCATATCTAGTCGCTCGGGCTCGGAAGCCGCCGGCGCAAAATCTGCGAAAAACCGCTGTAAGATTTGCTCGGGCGACTGGCCGCTTTCAAAACCTGTTTCGCAGTATTGTTGCAATAGTGGCAGGAGCGTGCCGGTACGGAGAATATTGCGGTACGGCAGATTCAAAAACAGACTATTGTAAATGTGGTAGCGCGAGCCAACGGCAGCTTCGTATGCGGTGATCATCTGTTGAAGGTAGAGAATCGGTCGCGGCCTGCATCAGGTTTTTTAAAAAAATGCGTGCAAAACGAGTGAATTTGCAACACAACCGTTTTCGAAGGTTTGGGTTTCGAATGAATTACCGTAACTTCCGTCTCCTACCTGCCGCTTATGAAAAAACTCTACCTGCTTGCGCTGCACGTGCTGTGCGGTTCCTGCCTGGGCTATAAGGAGTTGCCCGTGGAATACGACTACAGCTACAAAGGCAATTTCAAAAAGTACCGCACGTTTGATCTCATGACGGCCGCAGGGCTACCCGATTCCACCATGCACAATGAGTTCATCGAAAAATCGATTCTCTCGCGCATGAAATTCCTCGGCTACAAGCAGACGGACAACAAGCCGCACCTTATTATCGGGTTTAAAATGTTTCAAGACAGCCTCGTTTTCAACGGTTACATTCAGCCCGACATTGAAGAATGGGCGAAAACCCAAACCGAAAACCTCAACTACGATAAGCAGAAATACAACCTGAAAACCGGTACACTGCTGATTCAGTTTTATGATCGCAAGCAAAACCGCTCGATTTGGCAGGGGTACGCCACCACGTTGTATGGATCAATCGACTTTGCGAACCAGCGCCATTTACGCAACGCCGTGATCTCCATTCTGGACAAATATCGGTTCTGGGCGGAGGGTTTCGTAGCGGGCGGCGCCACCGAAGACAAAGAGATTCAATAAGTTACAAAAGCTGGTTTTTTGAGCCGGAAACGTGATAAAATGGCGATTCTCGGGCGTAGTAATTCTGAAAATTAATTCTACATTTGCACTCCTTTTTGGCCCGGTAAGGCTAAATTTTTTGACCTATGGTGTAATGGCAACACAGCAGATTTTGATTCTGTTATTCTAGGTTCGAGTCCTAGTAGGTCAACCAAAAAGATCCTGTGCCTGTGTTGGCAGTCGCAGGATTTTTAGTTTTTGAAAATAAACATGGCCGTTAAAATCTTTTCCGGACAAGCTTCGACTTACCTGGCCGAAAAAATCGCAAATGCGTATGGCGAGCCATTGGGTAAAGTGGACTACCAACGCTTTAGCGATGGCGAGATGTCGCCTTTCATTGGCGAGTCGGTGCGCGGCCACGATGTATTTATTATTCAATCCACGTTTGCACCGGCCGATAACTTCATGGAGTTGCTGCTCATGATTGACGCGGCCCGCAGGGCCAGTGCCGAAAACGTAAACGTGGTGATTCCCTATTTTGGCTACGCCCGCCAGGACCGGAAGGACAAACCCCGGGTAGCCATTGCAGCCAAACTCATTGCAAACGTACTGTCGGCCGCTGGGGCCGACCGCATCATGACGTGCGATTTACATGCCGACCAGATTCAGGGTTTTTTCGATATCCCCGTAGACCATTTGGACGGTAGCTACATCTTCGTGCCGTACCTCAAGTCGCTGCAATTGGAGAATATTATGTTTGCCACCCCCGATGTGGGCGGTATTAAACGCGCACGCAGCTTTGCCAAATTCTTCAATGCCGACCTGGCCGTGTGCGATAAGCACCGAAAGGAAGCCAATCGCATAGACTCCATGCGCCTGATTGGCGAAGTAGAGGGCAAAGATGTAGTGCTGGTGGACGATTTGGTAGATACCGCAGGCACGATTTGTAAAGCGGCGGGGCTGTTGAAAGAAAAAGGCGCCCGGAGTGTACGCGCAGTGTGTACGCACGCGGTGCTTTCGGGCAACGCATACGAAAACATTCAAGCCTCTGCGCTGGAAGAGTTGATGGTTACGGATACGCTGCCACTGAAGCAGGCGCTGCCGAAGATCAAAGTGTTAACCGTGTCGGACCTGTTTGCAAAAGCCATCCGCAAGATTCACGACCACGAGTCGATCAGTTCATTATTTATCCGTTTATAGAAACTTTTAACCAAATCCATATTACTTATGAAAACTGTTGAGATTATAGGGTATCGAAGAGCAAATCTCGGCAAGACAGATGCAAAGCAAATCCGCGAACAGGGCAGCGTTCCCTGTGTTCTTTACGGCGGTAACGAGCAAGTGCACTTTCATGCCCCGATGATTCTGTTCCGTGAGTTGGTGTACACCAACGAAGCGCATTTCGTGCATTTAAACATTGAAGGCGATGAGTGCGAAGCCATTCTTCAGGAAGTACAATTTCACCCGGTAAGTGAAATCATTTTGCATGCCGACTTTCTGCGCATTGCATCCGATCGTAAGATCAAGATGGACATTCCCGTGCGTTTGGTAGGCCAACCGAAAGGCGTGGAAAAAGGCGGTACGTTGGTGCGCAAGCGCGCCACGCTAAAAATCAGTGGCTTTCCGAAAGACATGCCCGACCACGTAGACGTAGATTGCACCGAATTGGATTTCCACCACGCGATTAAGGTGAGCGACATGAAGCTGCCCAATCTGGAATTCCTCGATCCGAAGCAAGCAGCCATTGCGGCGGTAGAAGTTCCGCGCGCAGCGAAGATGGCTACCGAAACGGCAGCAACAGCGGCCGACGGTGCCGCTCCGGCTGCTGGTGCCGCTCCGGCCGCGGGCGCTGCGCCCGCCGCAGGCGACAAGAAAGCCGAAGCTCCGAAGAAAGACGAAAAGAAGAAGTAGTCATTTTTTCTTCCCCAAGAAAAGCCCGTCCCGAAAAGACGGGCTTTTTTTTAGACGTTTATCCTACTTTTGATTGCGCATGAATAAGTTTTTAATTGCCGGTTTAGGAAACATCGGGGCAGAGTATGAACTCACCCGGCACAACATCGGCTTTCTGGTTTTAGACCGCCTGGCCGACAACGAGAATATTGCTTTCGCCACCGACCGGCTGGCGGACCATGCCGAATGGAAGTATAAAGGACGCCAACTGCACCTGATTAAACCCAACACCTACATGAACCTGAGCGGAAAAGCAGTTGCGTATTGGCTACAGTCGCTCAAAATCCCAAAAGAAAACCTGTTGGTGGTAGTAGACGAAATTGCGCTGCCTTTTGGCACACTGCGGATGCGAACCAAAGGAAGTGCAGCCGGCCATAATGGTTTGGGCAACATTGAGGCCACCCTCGGTGGCCCCGAATACGCACGCCTGCGTTTTGGTATCGGCAATAATTTTCCAAAAGGGGGCCAGGTAGATTATGTGTTGGGCAATTTCACGCGGCAAGAGTTAGATGAGCTGCCGCCCATTATGGACCGCGCCATCGATGCAATCAAATCGTTCTGCACCATCGGGCCCGAGCGCACCATGAACACATTTAACTGATGCACTACGGCACGGCCACCAATAGCAGGTACTTGTGCATTAACGTGCTCTCGCGTCTGCGCGGATTCAGAAACTTGATTGTGAGTTTAGAAATGTGGTAGTGCTCTAAGTGAAGATCTTTTAATGGCTGGCAGCCCGCATGGAGTAACTCCGTTCGGCCTTTTTCATTAGTAAAGACCCACACTTGGCGGCCTTTGTATTGATCAAGAATGGCTTGCACGGTATCTACGCGCGGCACCGCCTGGCGGTAATAGAAATCCATGCCATAATATTCGAATGGATAGCTTACAAACGGGCGGTGGTGCGGATCGGCCATCACCACGTGGCTGGCGGATGTGCCTGCCTGATAGCGCAATAGTTGGGGGTAAATATTGAGATTAAGCACCACGTTCACCGTTGCCATTGCCAAAGCCGGAATACACATCAGCGAAAGCGTAGGCTGAAACCGGAAGAAAAAGATCACGAAAGCAACGGCTGCACCGGCCAGCAGCAACGGCCAACCCGCACTTCCATTCGGGAACGACACGAGGCAAAGCGCAGTGGCAATGGCCAGCAGCAGCAAAGAAATCGTGGTTTGTATCTTCGCCCACACGCGCACACGCCGGGTATTTTGCGCGCGCAGCAACACCGAAACAAAATGACCGGTAACCATCGCGCAAAGCGGAAAAAAAACAAAGATGTAGTGCGGCAACTTGTACTTGGAGAAACTAAAAGCAACAGCCGGAATCAGAATGCCGCCCAGTGCCAACGCCTCCTGGGCGCCCGGCAACCGGAAGCGAAATGAAAACAGCTTGCGCAGCTTACGGGTGAACCCTGCAAAAAACAAAAAGCTCCACGGTAAAAACGCCCACGCAAATGTGTGTAAAAAATAGAGCGGGTCTGTGTCGTTCTTCCAGGTGCTCTCGCCGGTAAGTCGGCCAAAACTCTGCGTCCAGAAATAAAAACGCAGGCCGGAAGTGATCACGCCATTATACGTTTTTTTGCCCTGCTCGCTCAGATCAAACTGCGTGTACAGGCCCCACAGCATCGGCAATAGACAAATGGCCACCAATACCAACATGGCCAACCACTGCCAGCGAAAAATCTGATTCCACTGGCGCTTCAGCAAAAATTCAGACCCAAGCGCCAGCGCGGGTACCATTAATCCTATAGGGCCTTTGGTTAGCATGGCACCGGCCACACCCAGTGCACCCCAAACCACGTGAATGAATTTGTTGGTGCGGGTAAACAGTACGAATTGCCAGATGGCGAAAATGGTGCTGGCCGCGAGAATGGTATCGGTGCGCACATCATGGTTAATCATAAACCACGCCTGGCAGGAAGCTAAAATTACCACAGCAAAAAAGGCTGCGGAGGCGCTGTACAGCAACCGTGTGAGCCGATAGGTAGCCAGTAAGCCAAGCACAGTAAACAAAACACTCGGCAGCTTGTACGCAAAGTTCGATACCCCAAACAACCGAAACGAAAGAGACGATAACCAAAACAACAGCGGGGGCTTATCGATATAATCGTTGCCACGGTGATAGATTTCCAGGTAATTGCCGGTCTGCAACATCTCCAGCGACATGGTGGCGTATTGCGCGGCATCGGCTTCCATCACATCCAAAAACATACCGGCCAGATACGCTACCGCGATGGGTGCCAGTAGCCACCAACGGTACTTACACAACGGCATCACTTCGAGAAAAAGTTGTATTTCACGATGCAATAAATCGCACGGAAACCATCCTTCCAATTGATTTTCTTGCCTTCGGCATAGGTACGCCCGTAGTACGAAATTCCTACCTCATAGATCCGCACGTTGGGAATGCGCGACATTTTTGCCGTTACTTCCGGCTCAAAGCCGAACCGGTTTTCTTTTAGCCGCAATGCTTGTAACAGCGGCGTGCGGAAAAGCTTGTAGCACGTCTCCATGTCGGTGAGATTTAAATTCGTAGCCACGTTCGAGAGGAAAGTGAGAAAGTGGTTGCCGAAGGAGTGCCAGAAAAAAAGAATCCGGTGGGGGGCGCTGCTATGCAAACGCGAGCCATACACAACATCTGCATGGCCCTCCAAAATGGGCTGCAACAGTTTGGCATAGTCGCGCGGGTCGTACTCCAAATCCGCATCCTGAATGATGGTGTATGCTCCGGTCGCGGCCTGAATGCCTTGGCGTAGCGAATACCCCTTACCCCGGTTGCGATCGTTCTTGAGATACCGAATGGGCAAATCTGCGTGGGTTTTCTGGTAGGCCAGGACAACGGCTTCGGTAGCATCGGTAGAACAATCGTTTACAATAATCAACTCCTTCCCCAGATGGTCGGGCAGGGTCACCGCCCGGATGCGATCCAGGATTTGTGTGATGGTTTTTCCCTCGTTATAGGCGGGCATTACAATGGAGAGGACTTCGGCCATGGGCGGATTAAAAATTCGGCAAATTTAATTGCATTTCGGTCAAACCCGGGAAGTGTTTGCCAATATGAACTGCGAACGTCTTTTTTGGGTTATCTTTGCAAAATTTAACTCACCAATCCATGGGAAGACCACCTGTATTACCAAAGAAGAAAAAAGACGGTTTCTGGCTGGAAGTGCGCAATCGGGGCGAAAAGTCCGGTATTGTGCTCATTCGTGACTCCTATGAGGAGATGATGCGCTCCGCCCGCCAGTACGCCACCACCAAAGAGGTGATTATATTGGGCGAGCACAAGGATGGCAAAAAAGTGGAGTCCTCAGCCGACAAAGCCGAGCGCAAAAAAGCAAAAGCCAAAGCTTAAAACGGAAGATCATCTACGCCCGTATTCGTGTTGTCCACGAAGGGCTCATCTCCTACGGGGGGCATGTCAGCAGATGTGCCCCCTTCTTTTTGTACTTTCCATGCCCGCACATCGGTGTACCAACGGCCATTGTATTCCCGGCTTTCAATGTCGAAGCTCACGTTTACGGTATCGCCTACCTGCAACCGGTATTGGTCAATCTTATCGCCCCAAAGGGAGAAGCACACTTTTTTGGGATACTGCGCCTGAGTTTCGAGAATGAAATCCTGCTTACGCCAGGTTCCCTTTTTTCCTTGGCCGGTTTGCGTGCCTAACGACTGCACAATCCGCCCCTTAATATCCATTGCCATAACTTTAGTTTTTTCTGATCCTGTTAAAAAAATCCAGCACCAATTTACTGCATTCTTGCTGATAAACACCGGAAATTACCTCCGTTCGCGGATGCAGCAAAGGCGTAGCCACGCAGGAATAGCCGCGTTGAACATCTCTTGCACCAAACACCAGCCGTTGCAATTGTACCCAATGCAGGGCACCCGCGCACATCACGCACGGCTCAAGGGTAACGTAAAGCGTACATTCGTTCAAATACTTAGCGCCCAGGTAGTGAGCGGCGGCCGTCACGGCCAGCATCTCCGCATGGGCGGTGGCATCGGTTAACTGCTCGGTCTGGTTGTGCCCCCGCGCAATGATTTTATCCTGGCAAACTACCACCGCGCCCACGGGCACCTCGCCCTTCTCAAAGGCCTTTTCGGCCTCCTTCAGCGCTTCGCGCATAAAATACGCATGATCTTTTTCCAGCACTAGCGTACCCGTAATGAAGAAAACATTTCGCGGGCGGTGGATTGCCACTCGGTCTGCAACTCGCGCGGGCAGGTAAAACTGAATACCAGCGTGCGTTTGTTCTGCACCAGGTACGCCACATAGTGGTATTTTAATACTGGCTCAGCACTGCCTTGCGCCCGCTTGTCGCCATTCACGCGCGAGTTAAATTCAAAAAAGATAAACTTCTTTTTGTTCAGCAGAAGTACACCTTCGTTGAGGTAATCAACCCGATCGTACAGATTTGTAATGCCCGCCTTAAAAAACTTCTGCGCCAACTCCGTGTCTTTTTCTGTCCATTGCGTAGCCGAGGTATTTACGCTGAAGTCTACCACCCGAAGTTCATTCGTGTAAGCGCCCAAGGGCGCACGAACGGAGGGATAACGTTGCGCGATGTCTTCCGGCGTCATCGGCATGAGTTCGCTGGGCAGGCCTACGCTGATCTCCGAAGTTACACGCGTTTTCACCAGCCGGTGCGGCATAAACGATACGAACACCAGCCCGGCGGCCAGAAGAATAAACGATTTTGCCCACATGGAATTCATTAAAACGAAGTTAAATTTGCAGCCTTCAAAATTAATCAAAAACCATGCTTCGTACCCATACTTGCGGTGAATTGCGTCTTTCTCATGTTGGTTCTACGGCCACGTTGGCCGGATGGGTACAACGCGTGCGCGATAAGGGGGCCATTGTATGGATTGATTTGCGCGATCGTTACGGCATTACTCAAATCATTTTGGAGGAAGGCAAGTGCGATGCTACACTTTTAGCGCAGGTACGCACGCTGGGGCGCGAATTTGTGGTGCAGGTAACAGGTACAGTTGCGGAACGTCTTTCGAAAAACGATAAGTTGGCTACGGGCGAAGTGGAAATCAGGGCCAACCAAATACAGGTGTTGAACGTATCGAAAACGCCGCCGTTCACGATTGAAGACGATACCGACGGTGGCGATGACCTGCGCATGAAATACCGCTACCTCGACCTGCGGAGAAACCCGGTGCGCGAAAGCCTGTTGCTGCGCCACCGGATGGCCCAGCAAACCCGGGCTTACCTGGACGGCCAGCGGTTTGTAGAAGTAGAAACACCGGTGCTGATCAAATCCACTCCCGAAGGTGCACGTGATTTTGTTGTTCCCTCGCGCATCCACCATGGCGAATTCTATGCGCTGCCCCAATCGCCACAAACATTTAAGCAGTTGTTAATGGTATCCGGTTTTGACCGATACTATCAAATCGTGAAATGCTTTCGCGATGAAGACCTGCGTGCCGACCGCCAGCCAGAGTTTACGCAAATTGACTGTGAGATGGCGTTTATTGAGCAAGAAGATATTCTCAACACGTTTGAAGGTTTGATCCGGCATTTGTTTAAGGCCGTGAAAGGGATAGACCTGCCCGCCGTACCGCGGATGCAATATGCAGATGCCATGAAATACTATGGATCGGATAAACCCGATACCCGGTTTGACATGAAGTTTGTGGAATTGAATGCGGTTGCGAAAGGCAAGGGTTTTCAGGTATTCGATCAAGCAGATTTAGTGGTGGGCATTTGCGCCGCGGGGGCCGCAGAGTACACCCGCAAACAATTAGATGAGCTGACAGAATTTGTAAAACGTCCGCAAATTGGTGCAAAAGGGCTGGTGTATGTTCAGTACAAAGCGGATGGCTCGTTCAAATCCAGTGTTGACAAGTTTTACGGCGCAGACGAATTGAAAAAATGGGCCGAGGCGATGAATGCCAAGCCGGGCGATTTGTTGCTGGTGCTCTCGGGCGAAACAGATAAAACCCGTAAAGCCTTAAATGAACTGCGCTTGCTCATGGGCACACAACTGGGCTTACGCGATAAGAACACCTTTTCGGTACTTTGGGTATTGGATTTTCCGTTGCTGGAATGGAACGGAGAAACCCAACGCTACCACGCCATGCACCACCCCTTTACTTCGCCTAAGCCGGAAGACATCCCTCTGTTGGATGCGCAACCCGGCCAGGTACGCGCCAACGCGTACGATATGGTGATTAACGGAACCGAAGTAGGCGGCGGCTCAATTCGGATTCACGATCGCGCCACGCAACAACTCATGTTCAGCAAACTTGGCTTCACCGAAGAAGAAGCCAAAAAGCAATTTGGTTTCTTAATGGAAGCCTTTGAGTTTGGCGCGCCACCGCATGGCGGAATCGCCTTTGGTTTCGATCGGCTTTGTTCGCTCTTTGGCGGCTCCGATTCCATTCGCGACTTCATTGCATTCCCTAAGAACAATGCCGGCCGCGACATGATGATCGATACCCCTTCGTCCATTTCGGAAGAGCAATTAAAAGAATTAGGTATTGCTGTGCGCCCCGCGTAAACAGGATTATTGCAGCAAATTCATCGTCTCGGCCACCTCAATTCGCACATCGTCCTCGCCTACCTCATCAAACGGGTTTTCGAGGTGATCTTGAATGTTGTCCAGGCTCACCAGAATAAAACTGTAGAGCACCGGCATCACATACTCCAGATGGGCGTTGTATTCATGAAACGTGCTGGCAAAGTAAGGTCCGTATAACACGGGGAAGATGTAAATGAAAACTTTGCTATACGTGCGCAAGGTTACCGGCGTGCGATAGTTGTGAATAATTTTCATGTTGTCAAACGCAATAATGATCTTACTTACATATTGGCTCACGCGCGAGACTTCGCCACTCTGTACTCCGTGATTTCTAAACTCCATGGTTAGTGTAGAGAGTTTCGAAAACAACTGGTACATCTGCTTCTCGTGGCTATCCCAAACATTTTTTCGCTTATCTCTAAACATGGTTTGCATCAACTGCAACATTTCGTTTAGCAGTTGTTTAAACTGGGCCGGCATCTGGGCATCTTTGGTCGATGTCCAATCACGCGTAGCGTAAAAAAGTGCTATCGCATGTCCTTTAAAATCAGCCCACCGTTGAAGCGCCGTTTCACGCCGGTTATAGGCAGACCCGATGGAAAACACCACGGGAAAAACAATGGCAACCCCTACCAGCATATCGGGGAACTTGGCGGTGAGGTCAAGATGAAAACAGATGTAACTTGACACCACTGCCAGCACCGTAACGATAAGCGTTTTGTAATTAATGATCAGAAAAAAACTGGCAAATACTTTTTTCATAACTGGCACACCGGGTTGCCTAGTCAAGTTTGAAAAAAAACCAGTATTAAGAAATTGTTAAGCGATATTTTTTACAAAAGAAAGTATTACTGGCGTTTGTTACTCCTCCAGCACTTCTACTTCCACCCGCACATTTTTACGTGCGTGGGCACTGTGCTTATCGTGTAACATCCGGCCGCCACCCCACGCTTTCACAATCATTCGGCTCTCGGCAACGCCTTGCGCCATCAACCACTCTTTAATGGCCTCAGCCCGTTCTTCGGAGAGTTGCTTGGAGCTACCAAATCCATCTTTTCGATCTGTGGCGTTGAAATTGAAAAAGTCTTTCGATGGCCCCATGGTAATAATCTTGCCGTTGGAATTGCCATTCGTGTGCCCGTGCAGCACGATCTTGTAGTTGGGATTTTCCTGCATCATGTTGAGCAGCGAGTTCAGCTCAAATTTGGATTCCGGCCGCATGATGGCGGCATCGTTATAAAAATAAACATTATACAAAACCGAGATATCGCCCTTGTGCAGCCGCACCATGTCGAATTTCACCAAATAGAAATTGCCCACCAGGTCAATGTGGGGTTGGAGTGTATCGGCTTCCGTATTCTTAAAGCTGATCTCATGTTGGGTTTTACGATAACCAAAGGCTTCGCAAATAAGCGTCAACTGGCCGCTATTGCTTTTCGGATCGGGTAATGTGAGATAGGTATTGCCTTTTACCTTCGTTATGGAGCGCGCACGTTCCGTGTCTACCACTTCAATTTCGCCATCAATAATTTTTTGATTGCGTGGGTTAATTAAGCTCAGAAAAATCTGCGTGTTATTCAGGGTTTGCGGTACATACACGGGCTCGGCAGGCGGATTCTCCACTACCGCATCGGCAACAACCGGAGGAGCGGTTACAGGTTCGGGCTGGGGAGGTGTTGCGCTTGGTTCTTGCTGAACAGCCGCTTGCACCACTTCTTTTGGTATGGCCACGTACACAGATGCTGTTGGTTTCTTTTCGGATTTAGGAACAGTGGCCGCCGCCGTAGTTGGAGCGTCATCCAAAATCCGTACCCATGCATCCGTGTAGGTGCCTGCTTCGCGAATGGCTTTCATCTTGGCCAGCGACTCATTGAAATCCGTAAAGCGTGCGGTGTAGACGTAACAGAAGGGGCGCTCCGGATCTTGCACAAAACCGGCTTCCGTTCCGCCCGATTTAATTTTATCCGCCAGATTCTGGGCATAATTTACCTGGGATGATTTGAAAGACGTAACTACCACATAGTACGCTTTTGGTGTTTCCTGCGCAGCCAAACACAGCCCAGCAACTGCAAACACGAGAGTAAAAAATACACGCATAGCCAACAAGGTTAGGTATAAAGCAAGGTAATATTAACAATTCCTGAATTTACTGCCAAGCGCTACCGCCACCAGGCACGCAAGAAGCCATAGCCATACCCGGTAAGCTGCACAAAACCCGCTGGAATTGCCAGCAACGCCACCCACCACGATCCGGTTACGCGCAGGCAATCGATGCCCAGCAGCAACAGGTAGCCGGCAAGCGCAAGCAGGCCTGCCCACCCCAAACCCGGAAGAAGAATAAGCACTACCGGCAGCGCCAACAGGCCCAACAAAAACAACGAAGGGAATCCGTGCACCCATTTAATTTCCCCCGGAAACTTGCGCCCCACCAAAACGCGGCCACGGCCAAAGTTGGCCACCTGCTTCCAGAATTGCCGCAAGTTCTCGCGCCGCTGATGGTACACAAATGCATCGGCAATCAGACCTACCCGAAAACCGGCCCGCCGCATGCGAATACTGAACTCGATATCCTCCGCATACCGATCAAATTGAAATCCTCCGGTCTTCTCAAACACGCGGCGATGCAGACCCATGTTAAAGCTGCGGGGCTGAAACCAGCCCGCATGTTTTTTATTTCCACGAATGCCCCCGGTGGTAAACACCGAAGACATGGTGTACGCCATCGCCTGTTGGATCGGGGTAAAAGACGGGTGCCCGCGATCCGGCCCGCCCCATGCATCCCACGCATTTGCCTCGAGCGATTTTTCCACCGCCTCGAAATAATGCGGTGGCAGTTGGCAATCACTATCAAACACCACCAGGAATTCGCCCTTCGCCAGGCGAAACCCCACATTACGCGATGGACCCGGGCCGCTATTGGGTTTGTAGTGATACACGATTTTGAGTCGATCCTGAAACTGCGCACATACCGCCGCGCACGTATCCGTTGATCCATCCTCTACCACGATAACCTCAAAATCAGCAACCGTTTGATGGAGCAGACTAGTCAACAGCGCTTCTATTTCCAGCGGGCGGTTAAATACCGGAACGATCACCGAAAAACGAGGTGTGGTAGGCATGACGGACAAAAATAAACAGCCATTGCTGTTAAATGGCTATATTGTACGTAAACCTTATCGCTATGCTGAAACCGCGCTTGTCAATTCTCCTTTTTTTATCACTTACCCTGAGCGCGGTCGCTCAGCATAACGCTTCCGCGGATGTTAAATCCGAAGCCGCCATCATTCAGGCCTTGTATGATGTGATTTCAGGAAAACCCGGAGAAGCCCGGGACTGGGATCGTTTTCGAAATCTTTTCGCGGCCTCCGCCCAGCTAATTCCCACCCGCAAAGAAAATAATGAACTCGTGCTGCGACCGATGACGCCCGAACAATACATTCAGCTTTTCTCGTCTCGCATTACTACAGGCTTTTTTGAGAAAGAACTTTTTGCGCGCTCCGAGCAGTATGGCACTGTGGTGCACCGGTTCAGCACATACGAAACACGCGAGACCGAAACCGGGCCCGTTACCAATCGTGGCATCAACAGCATTCAGTTGTTTTTTAATGGCCAACGCTACTTTATTGTTTCGATTTTTTGGTGCGCAGAGAACATGGGTTTTCCGCTGCCAAACACCTATTTACCGAAGTAGTTCCATGCGGCGCATCATCCTGTTCCTGATTTGCGTAGGCACCGGCGGTTTTACTTACGCACAGAAAAGCACAAGCGATTGGCGACTGCTCGCCCGGCAAACAGCCGAAAAGTCGATCCCCGAGTTTCTTGAATTGCTCAGCATCCCCAACGATGCGCATGTACCTGCCGACATCGAAAAAAACGTGCAGTGGTGCGAAGCAGCATTCTCCAACCGGGGTTTTGCCACACATCGCCTTGCCACCGCCGGCGCGCCATTGTTGCTGGCGCACCGCCCCTCGGCTGCAAAGCAACCCCTCAAGACCGTATTGATCTACCTCCAGATTGACGGACAACCGGTAAACCCAAGTTTGTGGGACCAACCCAACCCGTGGATACCCGTGATAAAAGAACCGATGCCCGACAGTACCTGGAGGGCAGTGCCACAAGAACGCTGGAAGGTTGGCCTTAACCAGGAGTGGCGCATCTTTGCGCGCTCTACCAGCGACGCAAAAGGCCCCGCCATGGCATTTCTTGCTGCGTGGGACGCCCTGCGCCAGTTACAGCAAGAACCCGCGTTTCACATTAAAGTAATTATGGACTTCGAAGAAGAGTTGGGCTCGCCCCATTTGCCGAAAGCCGTAGAAAAACACAAAGCCGAACTGGCGGCCGACTGGCTCATTATTTTTGACGGACCACGGCACGTAAGCAATCAACCCACGCTCTCGTTCGGGGCACGCGGTATTTGCGAGCTGACACTTACCACTTTTGGGCCGCGCACCCCGGTACACAGTGGCAACTACGGCAACTACACGCCCAACCCCGCCATGCGGCTGGCGCAACTACTTGCGTCTATGAAAGATGCCGACGGACGCGTAACTATCCCTGGCTTTTATGATGGCGTTAACTTAACCACGGCCGAGAAGGGAACGCTGCAAAAGGTACCCGACAACGAAAGCGAAATCAAGCGTTTTCTGGGAATTGCCGCGCCCGACAAAATTGGCGATAACTTCCAGGAGTCATTGCAATACCCAACGCTGAATATTCGGGGTATGAATTCACTTTACATTGGCAATAAGGCCCGCACGTTAATTCCCGCGTGGGCAACCGCAGAACTTGATATTCGGCTGGTGCCGTCCAGCGACCCCCACCGGTTGATTCAGTTAGTTACCGATCACATCAAAAACCAAGGCTACCACCTGGTAAACAACGCTCCCACAGAAGCCGAGCGCGCACAACACCCACGGCTGGCAGCGTTACAATCCAGTGTATCTTACCTCGCCTTTCAAACACCATTCGATTCTGCACCGGGGGTGTGGCTTACACGGGCATTGAAAAATGCGTTTGGGCGCGAGCCAATAAAAATCCGTACTGCGGGTGGCTCCATTCCCATTTCACCGTTTGTAACTACGCTGGGTATTCCAGCCGTGGCAGTACCTACAGTGAATCCAGACAACAATCAGCACGCAGAAAATGAAAATATCCGAGTGGGCAACTACGTAGATGGCGTACTCACATTTCTGGCCATCTTACTTGAGCGGCCATAAAGCCCAACACGCGGGCAGGGAAGAAACTACTTCTTTTTCTTTACCGACTTCTTCGCCACTTTCGCGGGTTTCTCCGGCCGGTACTTTTTCAAGTACGCTCTCAGCGCGTGCAATAACTGATCCGTGAAGCTGTCGCCTTGCGAGTACTTCTTCAAATCCCGAAGAATATCATTTGGGATGCGAGCCGTTACTTTTGTTGTCATAGTTTTAAAATCAAAAAATCAGATTTTCACCGAAAATACAATGGTTAGCCGTGATCCTCCAAAAAACGGCCATTTTTTTTCTCGGCCACCATCCGCGCAAACGAGGTTGATCGTGTATCTTGCCGCGCACAAATGGAGAATTTTGTAGTATCGGCCAGAAAGTATCGCCCGCTGGGTTTTGAAGAAGTGGTGGGGCAGGAACACATCACCACCACACTTACCAACGCGATTGAGAACAACAAACTTGCCCAGGCGCTATTGTTCTGCGGACCAAGAGGCGTAGGCAAAACAACCTGTGCGCGTATTGTGGCGCGCATGATTAACGGCTTTGAAGAGCGCGCAGAGCTAAACTCGCTGAATATTTTTGAATTGGATGCTGCTTCAAACAACTCCGTAGAAGACATCCGCAATCTCATCGATCAGGTACGGTACCCACCTCAGTTCGGAAAATACAAGGTGTATATCATAGACGAGGTACACATGCTCTCCAATTCCGCGTTCAACGCGTTTCTTAAAACACTGGAAGAACCTCCCGCCTATGCCGTGTTTATTCTGGCCACAACCGAAAAACACAAAGTTATTCCCACCATCCTTTCGCGGTGCCAGATTTTTGATTTCAACCGCATTCAGGTAAGCGATATTAGCCGCCAACTCAAAAAAATCGCAGATCGCGAAGGCGTACAAACCGAAGAGGAGGCATTACACATCATCGCCCAAAAAGCCGATGGCGCTTTACGCGATGCGCTTTCCATCTTCGATTTGATGGTCACGTACTCGTCCGGCAACCGGCTTACATTTAAAGATGTGCTCAATAACCTGCACATTCTGGATTACGACTATTACTTTCAGGTTGTAGATGGACTAATCGCACAAAACGCCACGGGGCCACTGCTGCTGTTGGATGAAATTTTACGAAAAGGTTTTGATGCACAAAACTTTATCGTTGGCCTAGCTGAGCATTTTCGCAATTTGTTGGTGTGCCAGGATGCACGCACCATTGAGTTACTTGAAGTGCCCGAAAGCACGGCCAAGCGGTATGCCGAGCAAGCGCGCCAGGCAGCCCAATCGCTCCTGCTCTCGTGGTTAAATCTGGCCAGCCAGTGCGACATCCAGTACAAAGCAAGCAAGAATCAACGCCTGTTGGTGGAACTTACGTTGATGAAAATGGTGCACGTGCTGTCGGTCATTCAATTACCTGCCGATGAGGCGGTAAAAAAAAAAGTGAGCTAACTGCTCCGCCGCCAGCGCCCGAGGCGCCACCACCCACCCCGCTGGCAGAAACCCAGGCACCGGTACCCGCGCCCACGAGCGCCGCACCGCTTCCGTTGCCGGCTCCTGCTGAGTTAGCAAAACGGCCCACACCTCCGGCGCGACCGCGCACGACAATAAATTTAAAAGAGATTACCACAACACCACGGCCCACCGCCGTGGAAGCCGCACCACCACCTATACCCAACCTTCCTTTGGTGCCAGACGAAGTAACGCGGGCTTGGAATACCTATGCTGAGTCGCAAAGACATCTCGTAGCCGAATACCAGTTGTTAAATCGGGAAATTTCACTGAACGGCACCCAAATTGTGCTGCAGCTAACCAATCCCTTCGAAGAGCAACTGCTCCAAACGGTAAAAACAGACGCCACTGCCTTCTTACGAAACCAACTACAGAACAATCAGATCACCATCCAGGGGAACCTGGTAGCGACAGAGGCAAAAAAAATGATCTACACCAATCGGGAAAAATTCGAATTCTTGCTGGATAAACACAGGGCATTGAGGGATTTACGCGATCGATTCGGCCTAGACGCAGATTTTTGACAAGGAGTGAAACCAAATAAACCTAACAGTCGTTAAAGGGAGTAATAAATCTTCATGAAACGGGCCTTGCAAACCATCAGCCGCCACATCCAACGTCTGGCACTTGTATTTTTGCTCGCCTCGTTTGCGTTGCAACCAGCAGTTTTGGCGGAAGCCAGCCGGTACGCAGAGCTCATTAGCACCGAAGAAGTTTGTGCGTTAACCGAAAGTACAGTAGCCGAGGTGCCGGTCCGGAAGAAAATAATTCGGGCGGCATTTGTGCCTACCACTTTCATTTCGGCGACGGCTTTTGTTGCACGCTTTAAATTTCGCCCAGCCAAGCCCGTTACAACCTCTTCCCTGGAGGTTTTTCTGCGCAAGCTTCGCATTTAGCATTAGCTGATTTTATTATCCCCCGACTATTGTTGGGTAGTAGTGAAAAGTTTCTCACTTTTTAAAATCAAAAATATGCCTTTCAAAAAAAGATTTTCGTCCATACTGGTGTGGAGTTCGATCCTCACCTACTTCCTGCTGTTAGGTTTGATTAGCATCAAATTCCTTTAAACCAACAGGAGCATGAATTACCTCACCACGATGCTGGAGTACAGCAAGATCGTATTGGAGCGTGTGAGCTTCAATCCTACGCTCTTCAAAAAAGAATACCGCAAAGCGCTTAAGCGCTTGCATCCGCTGGAGGCGACTGCATTACGGATGTGGGTGCGCCAGCAACGCTTTAACTCAAACCTTAATTAACAAATGCTATGAAAACGCAAATTATCGGCCTGGTTGTTCTGGCCACCCTGCTTTCAAGTTGTTCCATTGTACGACAGGGAGAAATAGGTGTAAAAAGAAAACTGGGCAAGCTTACGCCCACCGTGATTCAGCCGGGTGTGATTGGCATCAATCCTTTCACTACAACCGTGATTAAAATGCCCATCAGCACGATGAATATGGAGATTACGGCAAATCTGCCTTCGAAGGAAGGTCTAAATGTAAATGCGGTTATCTCCATTCTTTACCGGATTGAGCCAACAAAAGCGCCATTTATCATCGAGAACATCGGATTGAACTACGAAAATGTGGTGATCAGCAGCGTGTTTCGTTCGGCTGCAGCCGATGTTTGCTCGCGGTTTTTTGCCAAGGACATGCACAGTTCGCAACGAGCGGTAATTGAAAAAGACATTACCGACCAAATGGCCCGGTTGATTTCCGACCGTGGTTTGATTGTTGAAGCGGTGCTTTTAAAGAGCATTCAGTTACCGGCCGGATTGGCGCGTGCCGTAGAAGAGAAACTGGAAGCCGAACAAGACGCCCAGCGCATGGAGTTTTTATTGGATCGCGAAAAGCGCGAAGCACAACGCAAGATGATTGAAGCCCAGGGTATTCGCGATGCACAGAAAATCATTGCCGAAGGGTTGAGCGAGCGCATCATTGAATGGCAAAGCATTGAAGCCTTCCGCGAGTTGGCGAAATCCAACAATGCCAAGCTGATCATTACCGATGGCAAAGCCCCGATGTTAATTGATGGCGCAGCGACCTCGAACTCGCTTTCGGCAACTAACGCGAACCAAAAATGATCTCGACACGCAAAAAAAAAGTGGCCGCCCTCGCTTTGGGCGGCACTTTTTTGGCATTATTGTGTACAGCCACGCTCGTAGCTCAAACCTCGAATCCCGTTAAGCACAAGGAGTTTCGTTCCTTGCGCGAAGCGTATCCCTATCAAAAGCAAGTGGAGTGGCTGAATTTATCCAACCAAGGCCTCCAGAGATTACCTGATTCCTTGTTCCGACTTACAAGCCTAAGTTACCTTGATTTGAGTAAAAACAATCTTAAGGAATTACCTGAAGCGTTGGGTGAACTTAAGAATTTGAAGTTTTTGGTGCTTAGTTATAATAACTTAACGAATTTACCCAGCTCATTTGTAAAACTTCGGCAACTTCAAACTGTGTATTTAGACCACAACCTAAACCTAGATGTAAACGATGCCGTTGAATTGCTCGCTCAAATCCCTTCGCTGCGGGTGCTCAGCCTGGCTGGGGATAATATTTCGGTTGTTCCTCCCTCCCTTACTCAGCTCACTACGCTAGAGACGCTCGAGCTTTCGGAAAACAAATTTTCCGATTTACCTGAAGAATTGCCCCAACTCAAAAACCTGCAAGTCCTCTATATCAACAACGACTCCTATTTCAACTTGGATCGAAATCTGACGGTGCTCAGCCGGCTGACAAAACTGAAAGAACTGCACATCGAAAATGACTCTTTGGCAACGCTGCCGCCATCGATCGCGGAATTAAGAAACGTAGAGTACCTTTTTCTGGTAGGTAACGTGCTACGATCTTTGCCGCCAGAAACTTTCAAAATGAAAAATCTAAAGCTCTTGGATATTACAGACAATCCCCTACCTCCAGCGCTGTACGATGAGTACCAACGTAACCTCGCCCCTAACGTGCGAATTCGTTTCCGGAAATAATATTTTGTTTAACAAAGCGCCAGCACAGGGGGGACATCAGACACCGAGGATTAAAAATTAGGAAATTATTAAAACCAAATTCCGACGCCTCAGTTTAAGCAGGTAACATAAAATTCATGAGGCTTAGTCTATCATTTTTGTTCAGTTTTTCTCTTATCGTTAGCACGGTGCATGCGCAGCAGAATCTTTTTAACATCCCGAGTGGCGATATCACCCCAACAAAAAAAGTGTTTTATCAGCATCAGCTGAATTTCTATGCGATTAGTGAGCTCGAATCAAAATCGCATTTTGTTTATGGTCTTGGAAAAGGTTGGGACGTAGGTGTAAACTTTGTGGACTTGCCTGTAAAGGTTGGTAACGGCAGGTTTCTCTCGTACAACGATGAAAGCAACCGCAAGCCGCTGTATCCCATTCTTATGTTTACCGCACAGAAGCAATGGCAACTGGCCGCACACTGGCAACTGAATGTGGGTACCCAGACGGGTGCAAACGTGAGCACTACGTTAGACGGAAAGCGTTTTGCAACAAAAAATTTCGCACTGCTGCGTTGGAAAGGTAAACGCGGCTACCTGATTGGCGGCCCTTACCTAGCAAACGATGTTTTTGTTGGCGGGCCGCCGGAACTCCGCCCCGGCTACATGTTGGGATACGAATACAAGATTAACAACCGCTGGCTTTTGATGGGCGATTTAATTTCGGGTTCGCATAAAAAATCGCAAACGGTAATTGGCGGCGGGTATAATGTAAATGGTCACCTGCAAATCTTTGCCGGTGCGCTGCTGGCGTTTCCTAACCAAACCTTGCAGGATGGCGTTGTGTTGGAAATTAATTGGTACGGCTGGAATTTCATGGAAAAACACTAGGAGCTATCTCAAAAATATAAAAAGCGTCATTTCGAGGGAGGTACGACCGGGAAATCCTTGATTGCAGTGCTTCAAATAAGGATGTGGCTCTTCCGTTCGATATGACGGGATATTTTTGACACGGCTTCTGGCTGTAAAAAATAGCAATAAAAAAAACAGTCGCCTTAACGGGCGACTGTTTTCATTTCTCTCAGCTCGCGCTCACGCTGGCGCCACTCCCGATCGAGCAAGAAAGTGCCCACTGGAAGAAGCGCGGCAACACACGCCACTAGTATTTTCAGAAAATGGTAATGTAAGGGACGTGCGGCCACAAGTACTGCGGCGAGATACCCCAAAAACAGCGCGCCGTGAATCCAGCCAACCACCGTTACCATGCCGGGCATTTGAAAAAAATACTTTAAGGGCATAGCAATCAACAGTAAAACGAAAAATGAGATTCCTTCGCTTATTCCGGCGATGCGCAGCAGCTGCACGCGTTGAAGTTCAGTGATCATCTTTAACGAAATGAACGGCCCTCATTCGGTTGATACACATACCGGAAGGTGTAGTGGCGATCCGGATCGTTTACATTGTTAGGTGCAGCTGGTGCACCCTTGTAGTAGCTAAGGATTTCCATCTTCACAAAACGGTTATCGCCCGTACGCACAAAAATTATGCGGCCTGCGATAGGTGTAACAATGGTAGAGGTAGTAGAGCCGCCATTACGCCACCACTGATTAGTAAGCGCTGCCGCACCCGGAATCTGCGGGCTGGGGGAAATTACAAACTGAGGGGGCGTAGCCAACGCGTTATCACTTGCGTAACCCGCCTCCGGAGCTTCATTTACCTCGTCAAAGATGCCATTTTGAATTTGCCCGACAACTATACCCGGCCCACTGGATCCACTGTTAAAAATGATGGAAGTAGCCCGGAAGCCGATGTCCCATTTTGTGGTGGCAAGCTCTGTATTGGGTACGATTTCGCCTGTTTTAAAACTAAAGAGTGTGAATTTACCCGTCTCGCCCGGGCGGGTGGGCGGGCCCGCTGGATTGAACACCAGGGGTGCATAATCAGCATTTAAATCGCGGATTGTTTGTGAAACTACTGGCTGCAGCGGTGTTTCTTCATCGCAAGACATAAATGCAGTGGCAGTGAAAAACAAAAGCAAAGCGGAAAACAGATATTTCATAGAGCGTATAATTGATTATGGATTTTTTGGTTTTGATTTCTGCTGAAATTGATAGCGCCCGCTGATGTACAGCAGCCGCCCCGGCAGGTTGGGAATGAAAACGGGCTCGGTGTGATTAAACACATTATCTACGCCCAGTTGCACACGCAGGGTTTCGCGAATCGTCTTGCCTACGGCAACGTTTACCAGTCCGTAGCCACGCACAAACGAATCGAACCGGTCTAACACGCCGTTACTATTACTGTCGGACGGAGGAATATTCTCGCCTTGAATATTTCCTTGTAAAGCCCCCACGCCATACCGGCCGCGATAAACCAACCTGATGCTCCCCTCCCAGCCGGTAGCAGGGTTGAGGTAAAAGAGTTTGATGTTGCCCATGTGGCGGGAGCGGTTATACAGCCCAACATACTCGCGGCGCGCAAGGCGTTGGGTAACGAGCGTGGCAGGATCGCGATAGAACACGTTGCCGTCGCGCACCTGTTCTAACACGTCTTTGTCTTTGGCAAAAAGCAACTGGTACCCGCCCGCGAGACTCCAATGCTTGAATAGCGCATAACTCAGGTTTGCTTCCACGCCTTGCGTAAATGCGCGCGCAATATTCCGGTAGCTGTAAAGCGTTTGATTATTGGTTGTGATGGCCACCGCTTGCGTCTCGATCAGGTTATCAATGCTATTGTGAAACAGATTTATTTCGCCCTGCAATCGCGCACTCATGTTCACTGATGCACCCGCATTAACGGACCACGACCGCTCAGCCTGTAGTTTTCCCAGGGTGGCCGGGTCAAAGAAGTAAGCCTGAATCTGTCCGGCGGCATCCAACTCGGTAAGTCGGGCAGGTGCAACTTCGGTGCCCAGCACGCTGTAGCCACCCGCGGCGTTAAGAAAATTGAAATAGACCTGCCGGAAATCCGGCGCCTTAAAGCCAACCCCGCTGCTCACCTTCAACGCCACCTTGGGTGAAACTTCGTACCGGGCAGAAAGCTTCGGGCTAAACTGCGATCCATAGATTGAGTTATGATCTAAACGCCCACCGGATATCACTGATAGTTTGCCGGTAGGCGTCCACTCATGTTGGAAGAAGCCGTAGTAGGTAAATTGAAAACGCTCGGCATCATCTCCATACCGCGAAGTTTGTACCGACTCACGAATGGCGCCCGCGCCAAGGGTAAGCATGTTTTTGTCGTTCAAAAACCACTCTGCGTTTGCCTCTGGCCGCAAAAATGTCTGCTGAAAGTAATCAGTATAGTAGGGAGCGCCATCACTCTCGCGGTTCAACCAGGTAGCGGTGTGGTACCGCGTGGCGTACAGCCGTCCGATCATTTTCGAACGCGTAGAAAAGCGTTGCGTAAAAACGGTGTTCACGTTCCAATCGCCAGTAGTGCCTTCGCCAAAGGTGCGAATGCGCGCGCCCGCGTTTTGCACCTCAAATCCGAATGTCTGCCGTTCTTCGAACCTGCGTACCGAAACAGACAAGTCGGCCGCAGGCGTAAACTGGTAGGTAATTTTGGTATTAAAAGTGTAGTTGGAAAAAGGGGCTACGGTCTTTCCAAAACTCTGTGGCGATAGATCATACCCATCCGTACGGTAGCGGTTCAAAAACGTGTACACGCCCAGCCGATCCTTCTTGAAACCAAAATCTGCATTTAGGTCCAGCGTGTTAAACGTAGCGTACCGGGCGCTGACACTGCCCTTGGTGCCTTCGGGCCGATCGGTAATGATATTGATCACACCCGCAAGTGCATCCGATCCATATAAGCTGGAGGAGGGCCCTTTTACAATTTCAATCTGCTTGATGTTGCCCACGGCAATTCGGCTCAGCTCCAATGAGCCGGTAAAACGGCCAATGATTGGTTCCCCATCCATCAAAATCAGGGTATAATCGGGATTTAAGCCTTGCAACTGAATCCCATTGCCCAACCCATTTACCTGCGGCACCACCACCAACCCCGGTTGTTCAGTTAACACATCGTTCAAGCGAACCGAGCCCATGGTTTGTATTTGCGGCTTGCCGATCATCAACACCGGCATCGGCAAAGCACCCATTACACGTTCTGTGCGGGTGGCCGTTACCATTACTTCGTCCAACTGGCGGGCACGAAGCGAATCATCCGCTGCGGGGCCTTGGGCAAAGCCATGCGTGCAAAAAAGCGCCAGCAAAACAACAAAACCAGATTTCACAGCGGCAAAGATGTTGGGAGGGGTAATGATTAAATGCCCAAAAAAGTATAATAAATAACAGTTGGTAATTTTTTACCGCAGGGCGGTATTTTATAGTAAAATCCGCCTAATTTTGACTAATTCAATATGATTTATGTCATTTTTTATTGTGATAGATAAACATATCGCTCCTGGTTGGGTTTAAAATAACGCTAAAAGATCATGCAAGAAATTTATCGACAAAACGACATTCGGCTGCGGATACTCGCTACGAATGATGAGCCGGAAACGCATCAGGAGCGCATATTGAAACGGCTGGTGTATTTTTATTTCTGCCTGGAGGGCCAGGCCCAGTTCAGTTTCAGTCCGCATTATGCCCGGGAATTGGCCAAACAAAAAAACTTCTTGTTTTTCAATCCCGACAGCGACCTGGATTTCCAACTCAAAACAACGCCGCGAACAAAGATGGCTGCCTTGGAGATCTCATTAGAAACGCTGCATCAGTTATTCATGCACGAACCACTTCCGTTCCTGAAGCCGGAAAATATCAACCGTAAGTTTTACGATGAGAAAGAGATTCCATCCGGACTGGTGGTTACGCTGCATCAGCTATTTACCTCCCGCTTAAGCGAAAATGCCGCCCCGCTTTTTTACCAAGGCAAAGTGTTTGAAATTTTAGGGTTATACTTTTCCGAGACAAAGCCCGACCGCGAGTCGTGCCCGTTTTTGAATGATGAAGAAACCGTGCGGAAAATAAAACATGCAAAAGAACACCTGCTCAAAAACTCCAATAACCCACCAAGCCTGAAAGAGTTGGCACGCCTGAGTGGGCTGAACGAATATCAATTAAAAGTAGGGTTCAAAGAAATTTATGGAAACACCGTATTCGGTTATTTGCTCGACCATAAACTTGATTACTCGCGAACGATGCTCGACACCGGTAAGTTTCAGGTGAATGAAGTAGCCTTCCAGATTGGCTACTCTAACCCAAGCCACTACATTGCGGCGTTTAAGAAAAAGTTTGGCATCACACCTAAAAAATACCTGATGAATCAGGGTGCCCGCCGGTTGGCGATCAGTTGAGTTCGCTCGAACCAAACGGTGCTACCGCCTGCGCGAAGTAGTTCTTCGGGCCGGGGTTCCAAACAGCATGCCAAAAACGCCACGCACAAGTTCCCGCCCGATTTGTTTTGTTACCGGGCTGGCCATCACTTGCTCGAAGGTGCTCTTTTCCTGCCGCGTTCGGCCCGCCGGTTTTGGAGCGGCCGCCACTTGCGCTTGCTCTTCGCGTACGGCTTCCATTTTCTCATTAAGAATTTCGAAGGCGCTTTCGGGATCAACCGCCTTTGCATATTTGGCATACTGATCGGACTGGCTGAGCTGCTGCTGATACTCAGCCTCCGTTAATGGGCCCATGAAAGAAGCGGGCGGAACCAGATGGGTTACCACTGTTTCTGTAGGAATGCCCTTTTCGTTCAGTACCGTAATAAATGCTTGCCCGGTGCCGAGTTGTGTAAACTGTTCTTCCACGTTGTAGAATTCCGATTTCGGAAACGTTTTAACCGTTTCCTTCAACGCCTTCACATCATTTGGTGTAAAGGCACGGATAACATGTTGTACGCGGTTACCCAGTTGTGATAACACCGTGGGCGGAACGTCTTGCGCCAATTGTGTGCAGAAGAACACGCCAACACCTTTGGAGCGGATTAGCCGAATCACTTGCTCAATTTGATCCATAAATGCCTTGGGCGCATCTTTAAACAGCAGGTGGGCTTCATCCAAAAAGAAAATGAGTTTGGGTTTATCAAGATCTCCGGCTTCGGGCAACGTTTGATACAACTCGGCCAACAGCGCAAGCATAAAGGTGCTAAACACCGCTGGCTGCGCCTGTACGTCCGACACGTTCAACAAGCTAATCACACCCCGGCCATCCACTTTTTGAAACAGATCGTCAATATCAAAAGACGTCTCGCCAAACAATTGATCAATGCCTTGCTGCTCCAGCGCTACGATTTTGCGTAAGATGGTGCTTGCTGTAGCGCCCGAAATTTTACCGTAATCCGCTTTGATCTCGGCTGCACCTGCACCTTCGGTGAGGTAGTTCAGCACTTTTTTCAAATCCTTCAAATCAACTATGGGCAGATTTTTGTCGTCCGCATACTTGAACAAAATCATCAACACCCCGCTTTGCACCTCGTTCAGCTCAAGCACCTTACTCAACAAAACCGGACCAAACTCACTTACGGTGGCCCGCATTTGCGCGCCCAACTTGCCGCTTAGGGAGTAGATTTCCAACGGAAATCCACCGGGTTGATGGTTGATGCCCAGCACCGAGGCACGTTCTGCAATTTTTTCATTCGTTACACCCGCCTTAGCCATACCGGAAAGATCACCCTTCATGTCGGGCATAAAAACGGGTACACCGGCCATCGAAAGTTGTTCTGCCAGCAATTGCAACGTGCGCGTTTTTCCGGAGCCGGTTGCCCCGGTTACCAGGCCGTGGCGATTCATCATCTTCATGGAGAGATTTACCCTGGCTTCCGGCACGATGGCGCCCTGAAAGACGCCCGCCCCCAGGTAAATAGAATTGCCCGACAGTGTGTACGATTTACCAATCGCGTCAACAAATTTCTCTTTCGACATAACAGGTTAGAGTTTACGGCATAAAAGCCAGTCTATTTGCGGGTCATCGCCCATTTGAAACACATGCTCTCCGAATTTCTCGAAACCCCACTTTTTATAAAAAGCCTGAGCACGATAATTCCGCTCCCAAACGCCCAGCCAAAGCCACTCAACCCCGCGGGTGCGTGCTTCGGAAAGATAAACCTCCATCAGTTTATTAGCCACACCTTGCCCGTGAAACCGGCTGTAAATGTAGAGCCGTTGCAATTCCAGGGTGTTTGGCCCGAGCTGCTGTATCACTTCATCGCTGTTGCGCAGGCGTAGAAATCCGGCGGGCATCTCGCCCACCCAGGCGAGGTAATATGCTGCACCGGGTTCTGCCCATTCGCGTTGCAGTTGCGGCAGGTTGTAGGCTTCCTCCAAATATACGCGCATGTTCTCTGCGGTATTAAACGGCAGAAATGTTTCGGTGTACACCTCGCGGCCAATGGCCTGCACCAAGGCCATGTCTGGCAAGGCGGCTCGCACAACCCGAACCGAACTCATGCGCGGTTATTGCGGAGGAGCGAAATTTTGGAAGCTATACAAAATGCCCAGCGAAAACGCCTGGCTGGTTTGTAACCCCGCATCTTGATCAAGATCGTAAAGCATAATACCGCCCAGACTTACACTAATGAATTGATTTACTTTGGCCGCCAGATTTAAATCCAGGCGATGATCGATGGTTTTTGCATCCAACGTCTCATAATTGGCAAACATCATGTAGCGCCATTTCAAGTTTACGTTCTTGGCAATATCTTTATCGAACTCCGCCAGCAATTGGAAGGCGAGCCATTCGGTGCGGATACTTTCACCCACATTTACTCCATAGGGTTTCACCGGATCAACTGCGGAAAAGCGCCCATTGTTATCGTTTACTACCGTGATGCGTGGCGAAAACGGCGAGATGCGTGCCTTAAAAAATTTGACAGGATGATATTCTACACCCCAGGCTGAAGTAATGAAGGCTGGCGCAAAAATATCGGAGATCAGACTTCCCACCTCAACACCGGCCGCATCCTTATCATACTTATAACCTTCCGCAAATTGTGTTAATAAATTCAGGGAAGTAGCAAAGCTCCATTTCGCATTCAACTCGCGTCCGTATTTTGTATCGAAGTAAACGCGGTCTAACGTTTTGCGATATCCCTGCCCTTGGTTATTGACCATACCGTAGAGCAGATCAATTTCGTTGTCCCACGTATGCTTATCCTTTTTGAAATTTGCTTTGTAATTCACAAAGGCATTAAAGCCGATGGAATTTACACCCCCTGCTTTCCAATTCGATGAAAAAGAAGCTTGATTTAAATTTAAACCCGCACGGAACGATTTCTTCCAGTTGGTTAATGAATCTACTTTCACGATCTGGGCATAACCAGGAAACGAAAGAGCAAGAAAAGACGCCGCAATCGTTATAAAAATGAATTTTCTCATAGGTTTGTTTCGATTACAAACCAAGGTAAAAAATCCGGCAAAAAAAATTGCGGAAATTAAAACGAGTTAAGTTTAATCTCGTCCAACGAACTTTCGGTCAGCGGCTTGGTAATGAATTTAATCACGTGGTTGTTATTCACAATCTTGTCGATATCGCGCTTGTTATCGGAGCTCGACAGGATAATTACTTTGCAACGGCTTCTTACCAGTTCGTTAAATTTTTCAAACTCGTACAAAAACACAAACCCATCTACAATGGGCATGTTAATGTCGAGAAAAATGATATTCGGCAGATTTTCCGGGCTGTTTTCATGTTGTTTAAGATATTCTAACGCGCCCTGGCCGGAACCTTTTACTTCCACCCGCTTTGCAAACTTGGTGATTTCAATTATTCGTTTGCTGATGAAGTTATCTGTTTCATTATCATCCACCAGCATTACTAAATCAATCGTTTTCAAAGCCTCCTTAACTATCGATGACATCTTTTTTTTCTTTCCGTGTGCAAAAGTATCTGATTTGGCTATCTATATCCACCCGATTTACAGAAAACCCAAGCAGACGTAAGGAAATATACGAATAAAGATGAAATCGGGTGGTTACCTGCCCTGAATTTTAAGCTGCTCACCAAGGGCAAGCGAGGCATCGCGTTTTTCGTTCCACGTCATTAACTCCTGCACGGTTACCCCGTATTGGCGTGCAATGCTGTAGAGGGTGTCTGCCTTTTGTACCACGTGAACGGTGGCCGGGCGGCTGTGCACGGCCGTACCCGGCGCCGGTGTTGAGTCGAGGGTTATCCAGCTGTCTTGTTCCAGTTCCACAACCTCGTCCGGTTCGGCATCGCGCGGGCCTTTGGGCTTTGCGGTATTTAACCACACCACATCGCCCGGCTGCAGCGTTTCCATACCTTTCAGGCGATTATACTTTTTTAGCTTTTTTAGTTGTACCGCATAGCGCTGGGCTACCAGCCAAAGATCTTCGCCGGCCGCAAGCGCATGTTGTGCCTCGGGCGCCTGGCTGTTTTTCTTTTCGGTAAAGTACACCAGACTGACACGTGGTACATGATCAATCTCAATATCGTTATAGTCCAAAAAATCGGACAAATCCACACCGGCACGCTTCACCAGTTGCGGTAACGTTTCCCCGGGGCGTGCGGTCAGGCCCGACACCCCATTGACCATCACCGGGCCCACGGTGCTTACCTCGTATGAAACCTGGGCTGGAGCATCAACGGTCGCTGCCGTAGCTAACGTAACGGGCACTTCGGGGGCTGCTTCCGGAATCACTACCGTATAGCCTTTATCCGCCGGAATGCCGGTTGACAAAATCCATTTATTATGAGCCGTTAACTGTTGTAATTCTACGCCCAGATCGCGCGCCAGCGACTCAACTGCCAACTCGCGCTGCACAACTACCTCCTTAAAGCCAGGCACCGGCTTAGGTGTTTGCAATGCGTGGGAAAAGGCTACCAAGTGCGCGATGTATTTCTTTACATACCAGTAGGTGGCTGACGTAATGTGCATGTGGCGTTCACCATCAAACTGGTTACCTACGGAACGCTTCACCCCACCCGCACCCATTTGGTACGACTGCAAGGCGAGCACCCAGTTGTTAAAAATGAAATTGTTTTGTTTGAGATAACGCGCGGCCCCACGTGTGGCCGACACAATATTTTTTCGCTCGTCAATCACATCGTCTACACGCAGGCCCACCTCGCGGGCGGTAAAATCCTTGAACTGCCAATAGCCCACCGCGTTTGAAACCGAAACGGCATCGGCAATCAAAGCACTTTCTTGCAGGGCTAAATATTTAAAATCATCCGGCACGCGCTCCTCCTTCAAAATACGCTCGATGATTGGAAAATACTGGCGCGCCCGATCCACTTTCACCTCAAAGTAGCGGGGGCTGCGGGTAAGTGCGTCTACATCGTCCTGAATTTCCCGGCGGGCATCATCCCGTAGGGTGAGTGTCATTCCCGCAAACTCCAGCTTGTGCGGCACTTGGGGCGACTGGGCGATGGAGGCAGCAACTTTCCAAAAAATGAGTGCGGCTGCAAAAAATCTCATCGGCTACAAATATAGAAAAAAGACGGAAAAAGTCTGAGTACTAGGCACTTCGCTTGCGCAACAGAAACAGCCCATCACGAATCGGCAGCAACACGCGTTCTACGCGTTCATCTGCCAGTATGCGGTCATTAAACTTCTGGATTACACGAGTGTCTTTATCCCCACTTTCGTGGATGACTTTTCCGCTCCAGAGCACGTTGTCGGCCAGGATGAAACCACCCACGCGAACTTTGGGAAAGACGGCCTCGTAGTAAAGCTCGTAACCGGCCTTATCTGCATCAATAAACACCAGATCAAATGTATCCACAAGCGTCGGCAGTATGGCCCGCGCATCGCCAATCCGGTATTCAATCTGGTGCGCGTAGGGCGACTGATTGAAATAGCCCCGCACGCGTTTCTCTAGTTCTACATTGATATCCAGGGTAATGAGCTTGCCTGTGGGCGTAAGACCTTCCGCCAGGCAGAGCGCTGAGTACCCTGTATAGGTGCCAATTTCCAGAATGCGGTCGGGTTGGATCATGTGGCTCACCATCGCAAGCAAACGGCCTTGAAAATGACCGGAAAGCATGCGGGGCTGCAGCACTTGAAGATGCGTTTCGCGATGGATGCGCTGCAACAATGCCGACTCGGGCGTGGTGTAGCGATCAGCATACGCTTGCCATTGGGGATCGATTCCTTCCATCAGTTTGGAATCATGCGCAGACAACTGAACATACGCGGATCAAACATTTCTTCGGCCATCTTTCGAAGCTTTTCGGGTGTTGTGTTGCGCACCCGGTTATACATCTCATCAAAGGTTACCACCCGGCCAAGATCCAACAGATTGCGCGCCATCATCATCATACACCCCAGGTTACTTTCTTCCGCCATGGCAATCTGGCCTACGAGTTGTTCGCGCGCTGCGGAGAGTTGCCGTTTGCCTAAAGGTTGCTCTACCATCTTCAGCAACTCCTGCCGCACCAGTTTCAAGCTGCGCTCCAACTGTTGGGGCTCGGTGCCAAAAGAGATCACAAACAAACCGGTATCGGTAAAGGGAACAAACTGCGCGCCCACCTGGTAAACAAAACCGTACTTCTCGCGCAGCGCCAGATTCAGGCGTGAGTTCAACCCCGGGCCACCCAAAATATTCGTCAGCATAAAAAACAAACCACGCTGCTCGTCCTGGTAGGAATACGCCGGGCGTCCGTAGGCACAACGTGCTTGCTTTACGGCACGCACCACGGTTCGTTCGGCCGGGCGGTAGTAATCGAATTTTTTTCGCTTTTTGGCTGAGTGCCGGGGGCGAATGTGCCCTACATATTTCTCGACCGTAGCAACTACTTTTTCAAAGGGCAAATCGCCCACACAGCTTACTACAATGCGCGAGGTATCCAGATGCTCGTCAATAAACTGTTGGAAGTCTTTTTTCTGAAATGAGCGAATGCTGTTTTCCGTACCCAGGATGTTCATCCCCAGGGAGTGGCCCTTAAACACCAAACCATCAAACTCATCCTGAAGCGAATCTTCGGGATCGTCATGATACATGGAAATTTCTTCGAGAATAACTTTACGTTCGCGTTGAATGTGTGCGGCCGGAAACTGTGAGTGGAAGGTTATGTCAGCCAACAATTCGATAGCACGTTCAAAATAGGCATCCCGTAAGGACGCATAAAAACAGATTTTCTCTTTATCCGTAAACGCGTTTAACTCTCCACCCAGCGACTCCAACCGGCTGATGATGTGATACGCATTTCGTTTACGGGTTCCCTTAAACGCCATGTGCTCCCAGAAGTGGGCAATGCCGTGGTTGGCGAGTGTTTCATCGCGACTGCCAATATCGAGCATGATGGCGCAGTGCACAATCTTGGATGTACCCACCGGGTTATGGGCTACCCGAATGCCGTTGGAAAGCGTAGCAAAGTGGTATTGACGCATGAAAAAAAATTCGGTGTAAAGGTAACGATCTAACACGAACTGATACGGCGTGCAACAGCCCACAAGCGAACAAAACTGCCCGCTAATGGAATGTGCTTTGAAATTTTGTGTGCGCATTTTACCTTGAACCAGCACTGCAAACCATTATTTGGAATGGCATAAGGATTGTTACCGCTAACCAAACTGCACCATGGAAACACAACGCGTAAAAACTTGTTTTACCATTACTTTTACCCGCGATCAATACGAGCACGCCCGTGCGTACGTGGAGGACATGAAGAAACATCGCCAACGCGTTTACTGGCGAGGCAAGGAAGGAAAAACGGACGAAGAACTGGTGATGGAACAAGTAGCGCACCGGGTGCTTTCGGGTTTTTACAAAGACAATCCACTTGCGGCCGGGCGCCAAATCGAGCGCATGGACGCGAACCTACGTTAACAGGTTGTTCAGTACTTTTTGAATGAGCGACTCCACCACCTCCTGGTGGTTCTTCGCAAACCTGCCCTTGATCCGGTTGGCAATGATGGCGTTGGTGCTAATCACCTCATGGCCCATGAGTTTTCCCAGGGCATAATAGGCGGATGTTTCCATCTCAAAATTGGTGAGCCAGAAATCACCTTTATGGTAGTAGTTCAGGTCTTCCAGTAAGTTTGGGAAGCGGGCCGGAATGCGTACCTGCCGCCCCTGGGGCGCATAAAAGCCGGGGCACGTTAAGGTGTTGCCCACCGTCATGCCTTTGCCCACCTGGTCGCGCAAGGCATCGCTGCCTTTGGCTACATAGGGCATAAATGGCAAACCGGTTTTGCGCTGCAAGTCCAACGCCAGGCCGGCCTCGAAGTCGTCCATCGGCAAATCATAAAACGAAAGCAGGTTGTCTAAACCCACCGCGTAGTCGGACACCAAATGGGCACCCACCGGTATATCCTCCTGCAGCGCACCCGAGGTACCGATACGCACAATTTTCAGTTTCTTTTTGCGCGACTTGGGTTCCCGGGTTTTCAAATCGATGTTTGCCAGCGCGTCTAATTCAGTAAATACAATCTCTACGTTATCGGTGCCGATACCGGTACTGATTACCGTGATGCGTTTGCCTTTGTAGCGACCTGTGTGCGTAATGAATTCACGCTGGTTCACTTCCATTTCTACTTCATCAAAAAACTTACTCACCAAATACACGCGGCCAGGATCGCCTACGGCAATGATGGTGTCGGCCAGATGCTTGGGTTGCAGACTGAGATGATACACGCTACCATCCGGATTTAAAATAAGATCCGTTTCGGAAATCCGTGGCATGACTCAGGATTTTATGGCTTGCGCCGGATTGCCAAAAACAGTCTCGCCATCTTTAACGGCACCCACCACCACGGCACCGGCACCCACACGTGCACCTTTGCCGATCGTTACCCCGGCCACCACAGTTACGCCCGAACCGATAAACGCTTCATCGCCCACCGTTACACCCGGATTGATGCGCGCACCCGAGCCGATCTGTACATAGCTGCCGATTTGCGCCTCCACACCGATGATGGCATCGGTATGCAGCAGGTTGTGATTACCGATTTTTGCGCCGGGGCCCACGTAGACACCAAACTCCACCAGATTGCCGTGACCAAGTTCAGCTCGTGTACTGACATTTGATTTGGGATGAATTGCATTCACCGGCTGCATTTTGCGCACTTCGTTCAACATCGCTACAATGCGTTTTTTCAATCGGGTATCGTCTAGTGCTACAAATGCTTCGCATTTCTTACCGATCAGTTTCAGGAAACCATCATCATCGGTACTTCCCAAAATCATGGCCTCATCCAGTTCCTGGCTTTGAAGTTTTGTGTCATCATCCAAAAAACCATACACCACCACACCGTTGGCGTCAAAAATTTCTTTCGCCGTGCGGCCGATGGTGCGCGCACCAAGAATAAGCACTGGATTTTCCATCCCGTAAAGGTAAATGAAGCGGCTCGTTAATCCGATTTGCGCTGCAAGAATTGCTGTAGCGAAGCATTCGCCAGCAACACGAAAAGCAAAAAGAAAGGCAGCATACCCACACGGTAGCGGGTAAGTGTACCCCATGAGGGCGTAGATAACGTAAGGAAGGTGCACTCCACCAGGGCGTAGCCCAAAAGCGGCAACATCCAACCACGCACGCTCAAGGGCAGCCGGAAGCGGGCCAACGCGTAGAGCGTGAGCAGCAAAAGCCCCGCATTTTCTACCGCCGCAAGCACATGAAAAAAAGTTTTGGCCTCCCAAACAAACGGGCGAAACAAACCCGAAAATACCGCCGCGGGGCTGTGGCTTAGTACACTTACCCAAGTGGGTTGTAAATTGAAAAAGTGGAACGTATTGTTGCCCCCCGTAAGGAAGTGATATTGATAGTAGTTATCCGTGATTACATGCAGAATCCGGGTGGGATTCAAATTTGGGTGCCAAACCAGCATCACTCCAAGCAACACAGCTGCCACCGCCGCAAAACGCCAGAAGTGTTTGTACCCGCGTGCGGCTACCAGAATTAAAAAAGGAGCGAGCAAACCGATCCAATAATATTTTAAACTCCACGCGATCCAAAAACAAAACAAAGCTTGAAGTAAAATTGCAAAGGTAAACTTAGGCGTTGCGGCCCACTCCAGCGCAAGGCGCACCAACCAGAAAATCGCTGCCAGTGCCAGGGTTTCCTTCAGCACACCACTCGACCAAAAAATCACGCTCGGCCAGAACAGCAGGGCAACCACGAAAGATACGGTGTACTGCGGATGGAGCCCCGCAAGCCGCTGCACCAGTAACCAACTGCTTACAAACGAGATCAACGCCAACCACAACGCACACAACCAGTAATTGCTCTCAGCCAACAAACAGACTAAACTCAACACCTTGGTAAAAAAAAGCGAGCGTGGCTCGGTAATGGTAAGTTGGTGCCATACGGAAAACGCGTCGTTGCTTTGCCAAAGAAATGCCGCAAATTCCAGCGGCTGCGCGCATGCCCAACCCGCCAGCAGGGCACCATCATGAAAAAAACGAAATGTATCGCCCTGACGAAATACGTGCAGGTACAAAAGGCCCAATGCAACACTACAGAAAATCTTAAATGCAAGTGCCGGTATGAAAAACGGAGCCAGCCGTGGGCTTGTTCTCGGCAGCAGGCCAAGCACCACACCTGCGGCCACCAACATCCAATTTAACCACGGCAAGAGGCTCATGCTTGCCCGGGTTTCAACACCTGATTGCCAATGGCACAACTCAGGCATCTCCGTTTCTCGCAGTAATGGCGATACAATTGGATATTGCCTTGCGATTGGAATGCAGAATTTGCCGGCCACCCGAGGGTAGTCCACAGTCGCGTTACTTGATTTTTCTCAGCCGGTAGTTGTTGCAATAACGCACAGGCCCGCTCAATCAATTCGTGCTGGCCATACCACTTACCGGCGGCCGCCTGCAACGGTGCCACCGTGTTGATGATGATATTTTCAATGCTTTCGAAACCAAGGGTGGGTTGAAATGCACGTGCTTTCTTGCCAAACCGGTAATGATGATGCCAATAATCGCCTGCCGTTTCCCGAAACAACGTGAACAATTCCCTGGCATGGGTTGCCTCCACCAAAGAAGTATATAATGTTGATTGGTTGCTCAGCCACGCACTCCATTGCGCGAGCCGTACTGTGGGAAAGTTTGCCGGCCGTAGCCGCAGGAACCGCCAGATTGATGCTTTTAGCTTCTGGCCACTCAACTGGTGTAACGCTTCCAGTGTTTGAAACTCGCGGCGCAATTGTTCGTGGTAGGTGTCTGACATTTGCGTTTCCAAAAAACCAGCCATACCAAAAATCAAGGCCTCGACACGCAACGCGTTGTGGCGGTATTTGGCAATTAACTTCCAGGGCAAAGCCTGCGCCAGCCGGGCAAAGGGCTCTGCGTTTACTTTAAAACCAAAATTGCGTGCCAGTACCTGAAATGCAGTTTGTTCCCAATCGTGTTGGTGGGTTGCCAGAATTACCAGGATCTCCTCTGCTTTCTGCTCCAATCGCTCAACCACCATTCGCTCCAGCATGGTGGTTTTATAAATGGGCGGCACCGTCGGAAAGCTACGCGCGCATGGAATCTCCGCGCCACTGTTCACCAACTGGGTGTAGGCATGTACCAGATGGGGCGCTACGCGGCTCTTCAATTCCAGGCAGGGTAACCCGGTTCGATCTGCGCGCGCCATTTCCTGATCGGCATCCCACACCACGTGCAACACCACATTGTTGTATGCTTCGTCATGCTGGTGGTGGTGCGCCTGCCAATCGGAGGCCTTTCGATGGATTTCCACGTGGCCGTTCCATTCGAGGTTGCCAATTTTTATCCGCGCCTGTAAAAAATCAGGACCGGCATTTTTGTTTGGGGTACCGGTTTTAAAGACGGTAATCGGTTCTCCGTGTGTGGTGGCCAGCCCCTCCTTCTGGAAGTACTGCATCTGCCACACATAGTGAAGAAACGACTCGTTCATGCCTCACCGGGCCAAAAGGTGTTGATGCGCTTGAAGTAAATGCGCCATCTCGCGCTGCATGCGGTGGGCTTCGCGGGCGGCAGCCTCCACAAAATCAGCTTCCGCGGAAGCGTATAAAATCGAACGTGAGGCATTCACCAACAGGCCAACCTGTGCGTTGATCCCATCGCGCGTAAGCGCTGCCAGATCGCCTCCCTGTGCGCCCACCCCGGGCACGAGAAAGAAATGCTCGGGTATCCGCGCACGAATCGATTTTATTTTTTCGGCTTGCGTGGCCCCCACAACAAACATTAACTGATCGGGCGAACCCCAACTACTCGTTTTTAACATTACCTCCTCGTACAAGGTGTTCCCGTTTTGTAAACGCAGCGTTTGAAAATCGTTGCTGCCGGGGTTGGATGTATGCGCCAGCACAATCACCCATTTGCCCGGGTAATTCAAGAAGGGTTTAACGGAGTCCTCGCCCATATACGGGGCCACGGTAACCGCATCGCAAAACAACTTTTCAAAAAAAGCTTTTGCATACAGCCCAGATGTGTTACCAATATCGCCCCGCTTGGCATCTGCAATTACAAACTGATCCTGCGGAATATACTCGATGGTGCGCTGCAAGCTCTCCCACCCCCGGGCTCCCAGCGCTTCATAGAATGCCAGGTTGGGTTTGTATGCTACGCAAAACGGAGCGGTGGCATCAATGATGCGCTTGTTGAACTCGAAAACCGGGTCTTTGGTGGTGAGTAACGATTTGGGAATTTTATCCAAGTCAGTATCCAATCCTACACACAGGTACGATTGCTTTTTGATGATCTGCTGAAAAAGCTCTTGGCGCGTCATGGCACGAAGATACAAAACAAAAAAAGCTGCCTTGCAGCAGCTTTTCATTCGGTTCGGTTTTCTATTTCAATACAACTCAATCACTTCTACGCCCGGGTATTTTTTGGGATCGAAAATAAAGAATGAGTCTTCTACCTTGATGGCCGGATTGAACTTTGTGATGGTGTACTTAAACCGGTTGCCCGACTTATCGAACATTGTCCAACTTTGAATGCTTTTGTCTTTTTTGTTGATCATCATCTTAATCTTGAAATACTGCGCATTCTTATTTTCAGGCACCAAATCAATTTCTTCGCACAACACCCCGCCATCGGTTTTATCGGCCAGGTAGAGATACTTAAATCCTTTCTTGTAGATGTCGTAAATGCGAGACGGGTTGATCTCGTCTGCATCGTTATCGGCTTTATCCACGTTCACCTCTTTCGCCTCCGGCAGGTACGTCCATACATACACACCATTATTAATCACTTCCTGTTCCGGTAACGCGAGGCGGAATTTGTTTCCCTTTACGGTGATTTTCCCTTTGAACTCCTCGTTGATTTTTTCCGTCTCGTTGATTAGCGTGTACGAGATATTGGCTTCAAACGAAGGAATGGCCTGGTACTTTTTACTCATGGCGTCCAGCGTTTCCAGCGCTTTTGGATCATATTGGGCATACGCAACCGCGGCGCAAAAAATAAAGGCAAGGAAAAAGAAGTTTTTCATGAAAAGGCTGATGATCGTTAGTTCCTGATTTTCAACACGATACAACAATAACCGTAGCGCGTTAGGCCGCAAATTTACGATTGCCCGTGTTTTTCTTTCAGTGTATTCAATAATTGTTCCAAACTCAGCTCGTCTTTGATCAATACTTCGCGGGCTTTGGAACCCTCAAAAGCGCCTACAATACCGGCAGCTTCTAATTGGTCGATCAAACGGCCCGCGCGGTTGTATCCCAATTTTAGCTTTCGCTGGATGAGGGATGTGCTGCCCTGCTGGTGCAATACAATCAATCGTGCGGCGTCTTCAAACAAGGCATCGCGTTCCGATAAATCTACGGTGGCGGCTCCGCTGTCCTCGTCTCCTTCAAACTCGGGCAACAGGTAGGCCGAGTCGTACCCGCGCTGCGCGCTAATAAACTCTACCACTTTGTCAATCTCCGGCGTATCCACAAAAGGGCATTGCAGGCGGATGATGTCCGACCCGGAGGATAACAACATATCGCCCATGCCGATGAGTTGATCGGCACCCCCGGCATCAAGAATTGTGCGCGAGTCCACCTTACTGGTTACCCGGAAGGACAAGCGCGCAGGAAAGTTCGCTTTAATCACACCCGTAATCACGTTCACCGAGGGCCGTTGGGTAGCCACTACCAGGTGGATACCGATGGCTCGGGCTAACTGCGCCAAACGCGCAATGGGTGTTTCTACTTCTTTGCCGGCGGTCATCATCAAATCGGCCAACTCATCAATCACCAAAACGATGTACGGTAAGTACCGATGCCCCTCTTTTGGATTGAGCCTGCGCCCCACAAACTTGGCATTGTACTCTTTCAGATTCTTTGCACCCGCATCTTTCAGCATCTCGTAGCGGTTCTCCATTTCAATACAGAGCGACTGCAATGTGTACACAACCTTTTTTGTGTCGGTAATGATCGCTTCTTCGCTGTTGGGCAACTTCGCCAAATAATGGCGTTCAATTTGGCTGTAGAGCGACATCTCAACTTTTTTCGGGTCTACCAACACAAACTTGAGTTGCGAAGGGTGGCGCTTGTAGAGCAGCGAAGTAAGAATCACATTTAACCCCACGGACTTGCCCTGCCCGGTTGCACCTGCCACTAATAAGTGCGGCATCTTGGCCAGATCAATCACCAGCACTTCATTGCTAATGGTTTTACCCAGCGCCACGGGCAGTTCTTTATCTGTTTTCTGGAACCGGTCTGTGCTTAATACCGACCGAATCGTAACCATCTCCCGATTTTTATTCGGTACCTCAATGCCGATGGTGCCCTTGCCGGGGATGGGCGCGATGATGCGGATGCCCAGTGCAGCAAGGCTTAGCGCGATATCGTCTTCCAGGTTTTTGATGCGCGAAATTTTGATACCCGCATCCGGCACAATTTCGTATAGCGTTACCGTGGGGCCAATGGTGGCCTTTATACTTTGAATACCGATTTTGAAGTTGACCAGCGTTTCGATGATCTTGTCTTTGTTCTGGTTCAACTCCTCGGGGGTTACCTGCACCTTGCCGGTATCATAATCATTTAAAAGCTCCAGCGGGGGAAATTGATACGCACTTAAATCCAGCGTGGGATCATACGCACCGTGCTCTTCTACCAACTGTTCCGCCACCACTTCGGCCTCTTCTTTTGGAGCCTCAACGGTAAACAGCGGATCGAATTTTTTCGTGTCCTTCTTAATCGGTGGGCTTGCCACGACATCCAGCTTAATTTCGTTGGTGGCTGCGAGGGGTTCGGACACGGGTGCATTCGCCACCGGTGGCACCTCGGGCTCATTTTGCGAGGGCCAGTGGTCGCGATCATCGGTATAGGTATTGGCCACTTCTTCATCCGGCAAGAGCGAGTCGTTGCCGATTGGCTTTGAATTTTTTACCGGGAAAGCATTGATGGTTGTTACATTAAAGAAGTAGATAATAAAAATGAAGAGCGACAGCACCAGAAACAAAAACGTACCCCAACCCAGCAGACTGTCTGCAATCACCGCCAGCTGATAGCCCAGCCCGCCGCTAAGAAAACTCACCTCCGTTACACCGGCAATGCTGTGTGTAATGAACCCCAGCAAAAGCGATAGCCATAACCCGGCAAACACCGAAAACACAAACACCGAAAAAATTGGCAACACATCGCGCTTAAATGCCCACCGGAATCCCAACAGAAAAAAAAGTGGTGGCAGAAAGAAGCCACTAATCCCCAGCCAACGGAAAATAACATAATGAGCGGTAACCGCCCCGTACAAACCCAACCAATTGGCGGCCTCCCTTCCGGACTCCACCAGTTGAGTTTGACCAAGGGCTTCCACCACGCTTTGATCAGACTTGCCCGTAAACAGGTAAGAGACAAACGCCACAAACAGGTAAAGCGCTACAATGATGAACACAAACCCGGATGCCAGCGTAAACCTCGGGTCTCGAAAAAATTGCCACGAGGGTGCTTTGGTACGGGGGGTTTTTGCCTTTTTTTCCTTTTCAGGTTTCTTAAATGTGTTGGATTTATACGTGTTTTCTGCCATGCGTATTCCCAGCAAAACTAAACAAATAATATGGGCCCTCGAAACCCCTTTTGCCCTCCGCTTTATTCCCTACCTTCGTTTCGTAAATCAACCCATACCCGTATGCGTTTACTTGTTTTTTTGACACTCCTTTCTGCTATGATGACTGCCTGTACCAGCCCGGAAAAAAAATACCCGGATGTAAAACCGCCCGTGGCGGCAATTAAACCATTTGAGATTGTGGCCAAGCATGGCCACAAACGCACAGACGATTACTACTGGCTTAAAAACCGCGAAGAAAAAGAAGTGATTGACTACCTCACCGCGGAAAACCAATATTTGGATACCATGCTTGCCCACACCAAAGGGCTGCAAGACAAACTCTTTCAGGAGATGAAAGGCCGCATAAAAGAACGCGATGAGTCGGTGCCCTACCGCATAGACGATTATTACTATTACACGCGTTTTGAAGAAGGTTTTGAATACCCCATTTTCTGCCGAAAGAAGGGGGCACTAACGGCGGCAGAAGAAATCATCGCCAATGGTAACGAGATTGGTAAAGCATACTCATTCTTCAGCTTTTTTGTTTCCACAAGTCCCGGCCATCAGCTGGCGGCGCTTGTTATGGATACCGTAGGTCGCAGATTTTATACCATTAAGTTCAAAGATCTCTCCACCGGCCAAATGCTTCCCGATGAAATTGGCAGTGTATCCGGAAACATTGAATGGACAGAAGATAGCAAAGCCATTTACTATACGAAGCAAGACCCGGAAACGCTACGCGATTACCTGATCTATAAGCACGTGATCGGCACTGACCCCTCCAAGGATGTTTTGATCTATGAAGAAAAAGACGAAACGCTCAGCACGGGCATCTCTAAGTCGCGCTCGAAAAAGTATTTCTTCATCACCTCCGGCCGCACGGATGCCTACGTGGTCCAGTTCTTTGAAGCGGGCAAGCCGGAAAAACTCACCCTGCTGGAACCCCTGAAAGACAACATCAAATACCAGGTGGATCACTTCAATGATCGTTTTTATATCCTAACCAATCTAAACGCCAAAAACTACCGGATTGTGGAAGCCAGCCCGGCACAACCCGGCAGCGCAAACTGGAAAGATGTGGTGCCCGCCAGTGAAAACACGTTTATCAGCAACTTCTCATTATTCGATGAGTTTATGGCGGTGGACGAAGAAAACGAAGGGTTAAGTAAAATTCGTATCCGCAAGTGGGCCGATGGCAGCGAATACCATATCGATTTTGGCGAAGCCGCGTATGTAGCAGGTATCGACAATAACCCACAAGCCAATACAAACGTACTGCGTTACAATTTTCAGTCGATGACCACGCCGCCATCTGTTTTTGATTTCGACATGGCCACGAAAGAGAAAACGTTATTGAAGCAGCGCGAAGTGTTGGGCGGCTATAACCCAGCCGAGTACACCAGCGAGCGTGTACTGGTGTCTGCACGCGATGGCAAAAAAATTCCGCTTTCCATTGTGTACCGCAAAGACTTTAAGAAAGACGGAAAAGCCCCACTGTTTCAATATGCGTACGGTTCGTATGGCGCCAGCATGTATCCCAGCTTTAGCATTTCGCGACTGGCCCTGGTTGACCGTGGTTTTGTTTACGCTATCGCCCACATTCGCGGCGGCCAGGAAATGGGTGGAGCATGGTATGAAGACGGCAAGATGATGAATAAGAAAAACACGTTTACCGATTTTATCGACTGCTCAAAATATCTCATCGACCAGAAATACACCTCGGCCGACCGATTATTTGCCAATGGCGGCAGCGCGGGCGGCTTGCTGATGGGTGCGATTACCAACATGGCCCCGGAGTTGTATAAAGGGGTAATTGCCGAAGTGCCTTTTGTAGATGTGGTAACCACCATGATGGATGAAACCATACCGCTCACCACGTTCGAGTGGCAGGAATGGGGTAACCCCGGCATTCAGGAACAATATGAGTACATGCTCTCGTACAGCCCGTACGACAATGTGGAGAAAAAGAACTATCCGAATTTGCTGGTAACCACCGGCCTGCACGACAGCCAGGTGCAGTATTGGGAGCCGGCCAAATGGGTTGCCAAACTTCGCGCAAATAAAACCGATAGTAACTTGCTTTTCCTGTATACGAATATGGAAGCGGGCCACGGGGGCGCCAGCGGCCGATTTAAAGCACTGAAAGAAGATGCACTGCAATACGCGTTTGTGCTAGACTTGATGGGCATAACGGAATAAAGCCAGTCACAAAAACACAGCCGGTATGGGTTTATACCCGTACCGGCTTTTTTGTTGTTGCCTGCCACAGCAGCGGGGTTACATACCCTCAAACGAGCGCAAGCTTGCTGCAAAATTCCTACATTTAAGAATGGTTTTAAAGGCTGGATTTGTGTGGTTAGCAATCCTCAGCGTTCAGTTGGCAGCAGCCCAACCGATTGACTCGTTGCGCGTATCCGTTACCACCGAATTGCCCCTTGCTGCATACCTTGAGCAAATTGAAAGAGAAACAGGCAACCGGTTTTATTTTCGGCCGGAATGGTTAGAAACGGTAAAACTTACCCGGGATCAGCACGGAAAGTTATTCCGCCTCGTGCTACACGAAATGCTTTCACCGGCCGGGTTTTCTTTTCATGCCCTTAGCGCCCATCAATTGGTTTTTATAAAAGATCCGCGGCCCGAGCGGGAACGAGCAATCGCATTGCAAGAGGCATGGGTACAGCAGCGCAATATCCGCGAGATCAAAATCGGACTTGAAGATCGCGGCAACGCGGGGCCGGGGCCGTTTCAAGTTAAGGGGCGCGTAAAAGACCAACGCACGGATACTCCCGTAAACGGATTATCCGTGACGACCCTAGCCACATCAACCACCACACTTACCGACGGACAAGGTGTTTTTACATTACAACTACCGGTGGGTCGCTCCATTCTGCTGATCGACCATGTAAACTACTCGCCTCAATTATTGGATGTGGAAATCTACCAAAACGGCACACTCGAATTGCAGTTGGAGGAAAAACCAAGGGTATTGGCAGAGGTGGTGATTTCTGATCAGGCCATTCAAGACAGAACACAAGGCGAATCTCGATTACGCACATTAGACATTAAACGGAGTACCACCTTTTTGGGGGAGGCTGATCTTATCAAACAGATTCAAACGCAACCAGGGGTTGCTGTAGTAGGAGAAATCGCAACGGGTTTTCATGTGCGGGGCGGAAGTGTAGATCAGAATTTAGTGCTTTATGATGGCATACCCATTTACAACGCTAGTCACGCGTTGGGATTCTTCGGAACTTTTCTGGCTGACGGGATTCGTGAAACAACGTTTTATCCCGACTGGCAGCCAGCGGAAATGGGTGGACGGATTTCTTCGGTGCTGTCCCTCACACCGCAGGATGGCGACCGGCATCGTTGGCACGGTTCGGCCGGAATTGGCCCGATCTCCGCCTACGCCTCACTCCATGGACCTCTGGCAAAAAAGGTATCACTATTCACCACCTTCCGCTCAACCTATTCAAATTGGGCCCTCCGTGCGCTGCAATCACGTTTTGTGAATCTGGTAAACACCTCAGTAAAATTCCATGATGGCTCGGCCCGCTTAACGTATTGGTTATCCGACAAAACCACCATGACAGCATCCTACTATCGCAGCTCAGACGCATTCCGCCTTACAAACGACACAACCTACGGCTGGCAAAACCAACTGGGCTCAGTTCGTCTCACGCACCAGTTCAATCCACGGTTGGCCGCGGTATTCAATGCCGGGCTCACCACCTACCAATACCAACTTCGCGATGATGAGCGTTTCGAAGCGTACCGGCTACGATACGATATCACACAACCCTCAATAAAAGCAGATTTTATATACGAGGGTGCACACGAATTGAAGTTTGGCGTTCAGTCTACGCTGTACCAGGTGCTACCCGGAACGTTTACGCCCGAAGGCAACAACGTTCGCGCTCCGTTGCGCATTCCGCGCGAAACAGCACACGAAACATCGGTCTATGTTGCCGATCGGTTCCGGTGGAAGAAGTGGGAACTTCAGGCCGCCGGGCGATTTGTTTTCTACCAACGCCTCGGCCCCGCTTCGGTGAGCGAGTATGTACCCGATGGACCAAAAGATATTGCCACTCGCATAGGTACTACCTCATTTGAATCAGGGAAAGCCATCCAAACCTATCCCGCATTTGAACCTCGAATTCAGCTCCGGTATATTCATTCCGATCGGTTGGCTTGGCATGGTTCAGCGCAGCAATTGAATCAGTTCATTCACTTGGTTACCAACAGTGCAGTGCCCAACCCCGTAGATGTTTGGCAGTTAAGTAATTCGTTTTTTCGCCCTCAGCGGGCCACCGTGGTGAGCATGGGTGTCCAATGGTTTCACGCTTCGCGCGCGTGGTCTGCCAGTGCCAACACCTTCGGAAAAAATATCGAGAATGCATTGGACTTTAAAGACGGAAGTCTATTGCTGTTGAATCCAAATCTGGAAACCGCCTTATTGCCCGGGTTGCTTCGGGCCGGTGGTGCCGAAGCACGGCTTTCGAAGTTAACAGGTCGGCTCACGGGACAAGTGAATTACACGTTCTCGCGGGTGTTCCGAAAAACACCGGGTGCCTCCCGACAAGAATCGGTCAACCGTGGCAATTGGTATCCCGCCCATTTCGACTTACCCCATTTGGTGCAGGTGCAGTGGCGATATGGCATCAGCACGCGGCATTTCTTTACGGGTACCTTTTTATATCACACCGGTCGCCCAATTTCAATGCCCTCGGCCTACTACATCATCGAGGGTATTCCAATCACGCAATTTGAAGAAAGGAATACGTATCGCCTGCGCGACTATCACCGCTTGGATCTGGCATTTGTGATCGAAGGCAACTATAGACGAAAAAAGCCGTGGAGCGGAACTTGGACGGTGTCTTTCTTTAATGTTTATGCGCGTAAAAATCCATTTTCAGCCTTCTTTGTCGCCAACGAGTTTGGCCAGTTGTTGCCGCAAGAGCTCGCACTTGTAGGCACGATCATCCCATCGATTAATTATAGTCTCAAGTTTTGATATGAAGCGTGTTGGCTACGGTCTACTCGTGTTTCTGGGATGCTATTTGCTGGTGACCGGCTGCGTGCAACCTTTGGATTTGCCAGAAACGGGTGTGAAGCGAAGTTTAGTGGTTGATGGATTGCTAACGCAGGAAGATGTTGTCGTGCGGCTTTATGAAACGCCCGCATCGGTGTTGCAGCCACTGATGCCCCTTACGAATGCAGCCGTAACCGTGTTTAGTACTGCGGGCGAAGTGGTGCAGTTGGAGTTGCAACCGGATGGCTCGTATCGCGCTGAACCCAACTCATGGATTGGTGAATTTGGGGAAACCTATTGGCTGCGAGTAGACATTGCCGAGGGACGTGTATATGAGTCGGAGAAACAAATTTTAACAAACGCCGGTTGGCTGGACCGTGGATCGGTAGAATTCAAACCATTCTACTCGTTGAATACACCCAACCAACCCCCGCATGTCATCGAGGTACAAGTAACATCGCGTAAAACCACATCGCAACAATTGCTGCGGTGGCGCTGGTCGGGCACTTACCAAGTGCTTACCTACCCCGAAAAAATTCCGGTGGTTGTAAACATGTCAGGCATGATTGTACTGCAACCGCCCCCATGTGCCACCAGCTCCGTTTGCACCTGTTGCACCTGCTGGGTGACGGAAACAAATCCAACGGTGCTGCTGTCCGCCAGTACTACTTCGGCAGCGGAAGCAGAAGTAAAAACCGTGGCTTATTTGCCGGTTGATGCGCACCGATTTTCAGAACGCTATCGTATGGAGATTGAACAATTGAGCCTGGACGCGAACTCGTATCGTTTCTGGCAACAGGTGGATGCACAAACTCAGGCAACCACAAACTTATTTCAGCCCGCCGTTCTGCGGCTGCAGGGTAACATCAGGAACATGAATAACCCAGACGAAGTAGTTTTGGGCGTGTTTAGCGTGGCTGGTGTAACACGAACGGTGTTGGATATTGACCGCGACCAAGTACCACGACCTTTTTGGAAACGCGAAGAGCTGTTGGAGGATTGCCGCTCTGCATTCCGTAATTCAAAAAATATTAAGCCGCTTTTTTGGTGATGACCCGTTTGATACTGATCGTACTATCTGTTTGCGCGGCGGTCTGGTCTCGGTCGCAAACCACCGAACAACAGACATTCGCCGCGCACGTGGAACAGGTGCGCCCGTTAAAGGTACACCTCACTTTTCATCAACCTTACTACGCCCCGGGAGACACGGCGTATTTTTCGTACTATGTGCTCGATGCCCGCACGTTATTCCCGATCGAGGGGCGGCAGGTGGTACATCTGGAGCTGATCGACAGAACGGGATCAATCGTTTACCAACAACAATTTCTCTCCCGTTCAGGATGGGGATCAAATCAGTTCATTCTCAAACCGGATTTCCCGCCCGGCACCTACACGTTAATCGCGTTTACAGAGTGGATGAAAAACACCGGCGCGCACAGTTTTTTTCAAAGTCTTTTTTATGTATCGGGTGGGTCCGTTGAGCTTGTTGCCGAAAAAGCGACTGATCTTGCCGCCACTACCAAATCGCATGTTTCAGTTCAAATTTTAGCCGATCATGTGGTACGACTTGGGTTGAACGAGACCGCAAATTCACTGGGTAAGGTAACCGTGTTTTGCCTACAGCATTACAATTTGGTTTATCAATTCTCCATCGACTTCTCAAAAACAAAAACCGCACAGGCTCAAATCCCAAATGAATACCTGCAAGGTGGGCTATATCACATCATCGTCTTAGCAAACGGCACCTCGGTTGGATCTGCCATCGGGTTTAAGCAGTTCGAGCAATTCCATGTTTCTTCGGAACAAATCGGTACGCTCGCTACGCGTACACCCGTAAAGCGAACGATTAAAATCGAAACTGCAAATGGCGAGCCGGTGCTTGCACGATTATCCATTCGCGTGGCGCGCTCCGATGTATTTCGAAGAGAAATAGCCACCAATACCATCGCAAAAAGTATTTTTTTTCAATCGGAAGGCGTATCGGCCGATACGAACTCAATCAGGTCTAAGTTGAATGAGTCTTTCGCTTTGCAAAGCGATTCAAAAATTCTTGTGGGATGGCCTTCCTCCAACCAAACGCCTAACGCGTGGCAACAAGATATCTGGATGACCGGACGATTCATACCCGATCATGCTGTACCTCTTTCAAATCTGATGCTTACGCTGTATCAACCGGATTCGGACGTTGTTAGCGAGACCACGTTGGATGCAGACGGCCGATTTCGGGTGCCTTTTTTCGTGGACTTTGACGGCACCCGGAACTTCTTCCCGCACGTGCAAACAAAAGGCAAGCGCATTCCCGGAAGGATTGAATTTACCATTACGCCTGCCGTGGGTGTACCTGCCTGGCAGCCCGCCGCGACATTGCCAGACAATTACTTTCACTACCAAACGAAGGTAGTGCAGATGAAGGAGGCTTTTCGTACGTCCGCTGCCCCTGCCGCCGCGAGTTTACGAAGCTGGAAGGTGCCGGTGAAACCCGATTTTGAAGTAGACCTCTCGCGTTACCTGATTTTTCCTGACATGAGCGAGGCGATTCGCGAGGCAATACCCTACTTGCAGCATCGCAAAAATAACGACCAGCACGAAGTGCGTTTATATCTTGCCGACCAGCAACGAAATGGGGAGGATGGGCCGCTCTATGTGATTGACGGGCGACTTACGCACGACACGGATTACTTCCTCGCACTTCCAGCGGAAGAAGTAAAAAAAGTAAGTGGCATCTATTATAAAGATAAGCTTGCCCATTTCGGACAACTGGGTAGTAACGGCATCGTCATTGTTGAAACCAGTAAAATCAGTCATGGAACGAATCTAAACGTGGGTTTCAATTTCGATGGGTTTTCGAAATCAATACAATTTAACTTCCTGCCTCAACAAATGGAGCTCCGTGTACCCGCGGTTGGGCCCGTGTTGTGTTGGTTGCCGAACGTAAAAACTAACGAGTTGGGTGAATTTACTCTCGAATTCACCACCGGTGACGAACCCGGGGCGTACGAAGTCTGGATGGAGGGCCTGACCACCGGCGGCGAGCCGGTGTTTGCCACCTTTCCCTTTCAAGTACAACACCGGCCGTGAACATGAGTTTATTTGTAAATTACCGCGACAGGCCGGAATCCGGAAGGGGCGGTTCAATCGCAAGCTTTAGTAGCCCCGGAGGGAATCGAACCCCCACCAAGAGAACCGGAATCTCTCGTTCTATCCATTAAACTACGGAGCCAAAGAACTGCCAAAAGCGGGGCAAAGATACCGAATGCAGGCAAACTGCAAAAGCTACTTGATCACTGCTACAACTTCAATTTCGATCCGGTAATCGGGGTTTACTAACGCTTGCACACCTACCAACGTACTCGCAGGGGGTTGGTTGGCAGAAAGATACCCCTTGCGTACCTCCCGAATAACGGCAACATCTTCAGGCTTGTAGTTCACTACGTAGGTGGTCATTTTCACTACATCTGTAAAGGTTGCGCCCGCAGCTGCCAATGCCACTTGCAGATTGTTATAAACTTGAACCACCTGCGCGCGAAAATCGCCCTTCCCCACGGTTTCACCCTTTTCGTTTACAGGTACCTGCCCGGAGATGTAGATCGTTTTTCCCTCCCCGACTACCACTACATGCGTGTATCCGGGCGGTTGGATGGGGAACGGATTGATAAATTGCTTTTGCGGCTGAGCCTGCACTACCGCAACGGTTAAAAAAGCAACAAACACGAATCCTACCGTGGTGTATGAGTGTCGATAAACTTGGTAACGCTGTTGTTCCATACGTTGTTAATTTGTGTTCTTTTCAGGTTCATTTCACGATTTACCTTATTGAAGGTCGCGGATGCGCTGTTGATTTCATTGACCAAGCGGTTGAATGAATCTACTTCCTCTTGAGCAGTTCGTACAACACCGCGTAGGTAGAATCATTCCATGGCACTGCGCGGTAGTGATTTGAGGCCAGCAAATCGAGAAATTTCTGCGGATAGGTTGCTGTGTTTTGTGACCGAAGGGAAAGCGATAAAAGAAGGTGCAACGTACAAAGTAGCAATAACCGCAGCATGGCACAGGTGTAAAACAGTGACTGGCAGAAAGATAGGAAAAAGCAGGAAGAAAAAATAAAATTCAAGCCGTTGATGAGCCTCAACAGCCTGAATTTTTAGTGGAGCTGCAGGGAGTCGAACCCTGGTCCAGAGAAGATGACCATGAACGGTCTACATGCGTAGTTGATTTTCGATTTCGAGAGGCGCCAGGCAATCAACCGCCTTCACGCCTCCTTAGTTGCTGTTTTCTTAACACCGCTGCGCAACACAACGGGGCCCAGTTCATGCTGAACGACACCGCATTTTCAGCACCCGCAGAACAGAAGCGCTGAGCGATGATGGCTTCTCTCGATCTTATCGGGAGACAAGCTTGTCACGCGCTACGCGTGATTAAGCAGCCATGGCGTAAGTATTCTCGCCACGTAGAGTTTGAGAGCAGTTTTCAAAGCGCTACCCTCATGCGCTTGCACGCTGCGTTCACCTTCACACAACCTGTCAAAACCGGTCAGCCCCAAAAAGACCACCGCGGGCAAACATCTTCTGCCCTCGTAACCACAAAAATATGCGAATTAAAGTTCCCCGCCAGTAATTTATGCGCCAAAAAAAAAGGCCCCGCTTACGCTGGGCCTCGGCAAGACAAGCGAACGCTTCTATTTGTTGTTATCCACCGGATTGGTTTTAGCTCTGCGAATGTTGCGGCTGGCACGATCTTGCTTGCGATCTAATTGCCTGCGCTCACGCACGGTAACATCGCCATCGGCTTTGGCTCTGCGCTCTGTTCTGCGAATGTGTCTTTGCTGTCTATTCAATACCGCCGCCTCCCGGTTTGTTACTTCACCACTCGCCCGACCCTCGGCAATTCGGCCCCGTTGGGCGCCTTGGCGCGCATTTACTTTTGGCGTACGTTCCTGCGCAAAAACTGCTACACCCATCAACATCAAAAACACTACTACTAGCTTTTTCATATGCAATTTGTTTCCGGTAAGACCATCATTTCCCGCCAAGGTTTAAAATCACAAAAAAAATTATACGCGAACGGGCAGCGAAACGATAAATGTGCTGCCCTTACCGGGCTGGGTAGTTAACTCGATTGTGCCATGTAACCGATCGACCAGGATCTTAATAATTGCTAAACCTAACCCGTTAGACGACTCGCCCCCGGTGGGGCGGGCGCTAAGTTTTCTAAACTTTTGGAAGAGATACTTTTTGTCATCATCCGAAAATCCAGGTCCCTGATCGCTCACCGAAATAGTAAGTTGCGAACCACTCAATACGAGCGCCAGTTTAACCTCCGAGCCAACAGCAGAAAATTTAATGGCATTGGTCATAAGGTTATCCATGATGCGTACGAGGTAAGAAGGATCGGTATGCACCCCGGTGGCAACCGTCTGATCAATCCAAACACGAATATTTTTCTGCGCGGCAAGCATCTCATAATGAAGCTTACGATCGCTGCAAATCGCGGCCAAGTCCACCCGCTCCACGTGCGGCTTGCGCCTGGCTTCCAGTTCATTTACATCCAGTAAGTCGGTGATTAAATCTAAGCCCGATTGGGTAGACTTCTTCAACATCCGTAGATAATCCAACTGCTGCGGGCTCACTTCACCATCCAATTCCATCAGTTGACAAAGACCCAGAATCCGGTTTAGCGGTGCCTTTAGATCATGCGCCACAATATTCATGAGCGTAGTTTTCTCCTGATCCACGACTTGTAGCGCCTCGTTCGTGGCGATCAGCTCCTGGTTTTGCTTTTTGATTTCGTCCCGCTGCTGGTAAATAAAAGCATTTTGCTCAGCCAGTTTGCTGCCAATCGTGCGGTTTCGCCTGCTGTTCCACCACACCAAACCCGAAAAAGCAAACGCAAAAATCAACACAATCACCAGAATGATGTTTTGCAGGCGCTGGTTACGAATCATTTGCTGGTCGGCCAGATCATTTGCTTTCAACACGGCATTCTCTCGTTCAATTTTTTCAATTGCCAATTGAAATTCCAGTCGGTCGATTTCACGAATCAAATTGGAATTTTGCAGCTTTTCGGTGAGGAATTCGTACTCATCGCGCAACTGCTCGGCAAGCTTTTCCTGCCCAAGCCGGTTGGCTATTTCAATGCGATGAAATACCGCTTCGCGTTGAAGCGCGAGATTGTTGGTGGCCCGGCTACCGTTATAAATGGTTTGTAGATCCGCCTCTGCCTGAGTAAAGTTTCGGATCTCCAACAAGTACCGGGCGCGCAATAACAAGGCACGGTAAAACAGTTTCTGGTTGGTTAGCTGCGTTACCGTTTCCAAAACACGCTCGGCCTTCGCCAGGGCATCCGCATGTTCGCCCTCACGGAAATGTAGCTCTGCCAATGCCAACCCAATTTCCACGCGGGTTACCGGGTCCGCGTACCCGCCCACCACCGAGTCGGCCTTCGTAAGAAATTTCTTTGCTGCCTCAAATTCGCGGGCACCCTCGTAGGTAAGGCCTAACTCCATATACGCCGAGGCGAGTGTTCTTCGATCTTTGAGTTTCTTTCGGAGTTCCAATGCGCGCGTGTTCATCTCAATGGCCTGCTGCCAATCGTTCTGAGATTTAAACACGTTGGCAAGACTGCGGTAAGCATAGGCGCGTCCGGAATCATCATTCAGGCGTTCGAAAATCACGCGGGATTTAATGGTGTTATCATACGCACGCAGGTAATCCCCCTGATCATAAAAAAGCCGGCCGAGGTTGTTGTACGAGTGCGCCAATTGTACCGAATCGTTCTGAGCCGCGGCTACTTCAACCGCTTGCCGATGAAAGTTAAACGAGGCCGTATAATCGCCCTGGTTGGCCTTAGCGAGGCCCATAAAACTAAGGGGTTTCGAAAGCTCGCGCGGCAGGTTGATGGATTGCCCAAGTGTGTAGGCTTGCTGGCAATAAAAAATGGTGCTGTCGGGGTAGGAATAGCGGTATTCAAATCCAATCGCATTAAGCACATTAAATTTGCTTACACCCGCCGTGATGGCAATCCGTTGGCGCAGGCTATCAATCAAACGCGCGTTCTGGGCCGCCCCGGTTTCCGGTAACACCAGGCTGAATGCCAGGCATACCACCACTAAAGCACCCGTGTGCATCCTTGCGCGCATTGGCCAAACACTCATTCCGCTTCCAAAGTAGGAATTCAAGAACGATAGAAATCGTTCATTTCAACCACAATCTTACATCGCTAAAAACTCAATCCTTCTCAAGAAAGTTTAAATCGCGACCAAAGGTTTCTTCCACCGATCGTAACGCAATCAAACCGATCACGATCGTAAGTGCGCCTACGGCAAGCGCACCCGTTACAATACCCCATTGAAGATCATCGCGCAGAAAACCAAAAAGCATGGTGATGGGTACCACCGTACCACGAATAAAATTGGGCACGGTTGTGGCCACTGTGCTCCGGAGATTTGTGCCAAACTGCTCGGCAGCAATGGTTACAAACAGTGCCCAATAGCCTATGCCAACTCCCAGAAAAAAACACGCTACATAGAACACTGTTGGAGTCTCAATCGGGTAAAACAGGTAAAACGAAATGAAAACCGCAGTGAGAAATGTATATAGCAATACCACCTTCCGCCGGGAACGAATCGCTTGACTAATGAAGCCACTGGCCAAATCGCCCACGGCCAGCCCAATGTAGCTGTACATCACGGCATCGCCCGCAGCAATTTTCTCGGTGATGCCAAGTGCCTTTGCAAACTCGGGCGAAAAGGTGATGAGAATACCGATCACAAACCAAATCGGCAACCCAATAAAAATGCAACCCATGAACCGTTTGAACCGTTGCCCATTTGTGAATAAGGAAAGAAAGTTGCCGCGTTGCACAGCCTCTGTTTTTATTTTCATAAAGATGCCCGACTCCAGCACACTTACACGCGCCAGAAGAAGCAACAATCCTAAACCACCGCCAATAAAATAAGCAATCCGCCAGTCGAATGTTTTGGCAATAACGTTGGCCAGCACCGCTCCCATCAAGCCCACCGAAGCCACCAGCGTGGTGCCATACGCGCGCAAGCGGGCCGGCAGCACTTCTGCTACCAGCGTAATGCCGGCACCCAACTCACCCGCCAGGCCAATGCCCGAAATAAAACGGAGAACGGCATATTGTGGTACAGAGGTAACCAGGCCATTGGCGATGTTCGCCAGGGAGTACAACAGAATCGAACCAAACAACACCGATAACCTGCCGCGCTTGTCACCCATCACACCCCAGATAATACCGCCTATTAACAAGCCCGTCATTTGCACCTGAAGCAAGAACTCGCCCTGCGCAAACAGCTGATCTTCCGGCACGCCCAACGCCAAGAGGCTCGACCTCCGCACAATGCTAAAAAGCAGCAGATCGTAGATATCAACAAAATAGCCCAGCGCAGCAACAATCACCGGCAGGCGAAACAAATGGCGGCTGTCGTTTTCACTCATGCCGTAAGTATCCTGAAAAAATTCATCACAATCAAAATTTGCTCTGGCAGATTCGCCTCCGCTTGGGGCCATTTTGCCTTTCATAAAAAAGAGGGTGTGCCGCTTGAATTTTGATCGTAATCTCGGGGTTAAAATCATCTCAAATCAACCGTTTCGTATGAATACAAAACCAGGAAAGTGGTGGCTGGCAATAGGGATGCTGGCTGCACTGAGTGTTGGCGCCCAGAAGAAAGGCACGGCGCCACCCGCTTCCACTTTAACGTATGATGAAAAGTTGTACAGTGCCATCGAGTGGCGTAACATCGGCCCCTTCCGCGGCGGGCGGTCGGCCACCGTTGCCGGCGTGCCGGGCAAACCGAATCTCTACTACTTTGGGGCCACCGGTGGTGGTGTTTGGCGCACCACCGATGCAGGAAATACCTGGGAGAATATTTCCGACGGATTTTTTGGCGGCAGCATTGGCGCTGTAGCCGTTAGCGAGTGGGATAATAACGTGATCTACGTAGGCGGTGGTGAAGTAACGGTGCGCGGCAATGTATCCTACGGCTATGGGATGTTCAAAACTACCGATGCCGGAAAGACCTGGACTGCCATTGGGTTAAAAGATTCTCGTCACATTCCGCGAATCGTGATCCATCCCAAAAACCCAGACGTGGTTTACGCCGCGGTGTTGGGCGATCTTTTCAAATCCTCTGAAGAACGCGGAGTATACCGCTCGGTAGATGGTGGCAAAAGCTGGAAGCGGATTCTTTTCGCTAACGCGGATGCCGGTGCCGTTGAGTTAAATATGGATCCCAACAACCCTCGTATTTTATATGCCAGCACGTGGCGGATCCGCAGAACGCCCTACAGCCTGGAGAGCGGCGGCGAGGGCTCCGGCCTGTGGAAAACCACGGATGGTGGCGATACCTGGACGGAGATCACCAAAAACGAGGGCCTGCCAAAAGGTATCTGGGGCATTAGCGGTGTATCCGTATCGCCTGTAAATTCTAATCGCGTATACGCCATCATCGAAAACGATAATGGCGGTGTGTACCGCTCGGACGATGCCGGCAAAACCTGGCGGAAAATGAATGACGACCGCAACTTGCGCCAACGCGCATGGTACTATTCAAAAATCTATGCCGATACAAAAGAAGAAGATATTGTGTATGTGATGAACGTGGCCTATCACCGCTCGAAAGATGGCGGCCGTACGTTTCAATCGTACAATGCACCGCATGGCGATCATCACGACCTTTGGATTGCCCCCGAAGACAACCAGCGCATGATCATTGCCGATGATGGTGGCGCCCAGGTGAGCTTCGATGCCGGTGAGAACTGGACAACCTATCACAACCAACCTACTGCGCAATACTACCGCGTAACTACGGATAATCATTTCCCCTACCGCATTTACGGCGCACAGCAAGACAACTCCACGCAACGCATTGCCCACCGCACCGACGGGTTTTCGATTGGTGAACGCGACTGGGAGCCAACGGCCGGTGGGGAAAGCGGCCACATTGCCGTGGATCCGCTGGATAACGATGTGGTGTATGGCGGAAGTTATGATGGATTTCTAACCCGCAAGAATCACCGCACGGGCGAAGAACGCAATATCAACCCATGGCCGGATAACCCCATGGGGCACGGTGCGGAAGGCGCGAAGTACCGCTTCCAGTGGAACTTCCCGATTTTCTTTTCGCCCCACAATCCCAAAAAAGTATATGCGGCTTCCCAGTATCTGCATGCCAGCACAAACGGTGGCGAGAGCTGGGAAATCATCAGCCCCGATCTATCGCGCAATGATCCTACCAAACTAGGCCCCTCCGGCGGCCCGATTACGAAAGACAATACTTCAGTAGAATACTATTGCACCATTTTCGCTGTAGCGGAATCGCCCTACGAAAAAGATGTGATTTTGGCCGGCACGGACGATGGTCGCGTACACATTACGCGCGATGGCGGCGCGAAATGGACTGAGGTAACGCCCAAAGGAATGCCTGAGTGGATGATGATCAACAGCGTAGAGTTCGATCCGTTTGATAAAGGCAGCGCCTACATTGCCGGCACGCGCTACAAGTTGGGCGACTATCAGCCTTACCTCTACAAAACAAAAGACTACGGCCAAAACTGGACACGCATTACTACTGGCATTGATGCGGCGCATTTCACGCGCGTGCTGCGTGCAGACCCCAAGCGCAAAGGCCTATTGTATGCGGGCACGGAAACAGGCATGTATATTTCTTTTGACGATGGCGCAAGTTGGAAACCGTTCCAACTCAACCTGCCCATCGTACCGATTACAGATCTCACCATCAAAAACGATAATCTGATTGCTGCCACCCAGGGGCGCAGTTTCTGGATGATCGATGATCTTACCCCGCTGCATCAACTGAACGAAAGCGTGGCGAAAGCCGATGTACACCTGTACAAACCCATGCCCAGCTACAGGATGAACGGAGGCGATGTTTCGTGGCGCGGCCGCGGTGCCTCAAAAACAGAGGGGCGCAACCACCCGGGTGGTGTAATTATGCACTACTTCATCAAAGACACCACGAAAGCCGTGGCCGCACTGGAAATTCTGGAAGCGAATGGCAAAGTGATTAAAAAATACGCCACCAAGCCGGATAAAAAAGCAAAAGAAGAGCAACTGCGGATTAAGCCCGGCATGAACAAGTTTGTTTGGAATATGCGCTATGCGGATGCCGAGGGTTTTGATGGATTGATTCTGTGGGCCGGTGGCTTAACCGGACCAAAGGCGGTGCCGGGCACCTACAAAGCCCGCCTTACGGTAAATGGTACCTCCTCCGAAACCGAATTCGAAATTGTAAAAGACCCGCGCACCAGTGGTACCGTGGCCGACATCCGCGAGCAGTTTGAGTTTTCGATTGCGGTTCGTGATAAACTCACGGAAACGCACCAAGCCATCAAACGTATCCGAACTTCGCGCGAACAAATCAACCGCGTTACAGAGCCCATGAAAGGCAAAGACGAATTCAAAGCCATCAACGAACAAGCCAAGCAAATTTTAGATGGAATGAAGAAGATTGAAGAAGCACTCTATCAAACCAAGAACCGCAGTGGGCAAGATCCGCTCAACTTCCCCGTAAGGTTAAATAACAAACTGGCCGCGTTAGCTGGCGAAGTGGATGGCAGCGATTATAAGCCAACACAGCAAGTGCGGGCTGTGTACAGCGAAATCACCGGCAAAATTGACGAGCAGTTAAATGCATTGAAAAAAGTGTTTAATGAGCAGGTGCCTAAGCTAAACCAACTGGTACGCGAAAAACAAATTGATGCCGTAAGTTTGCCAGAGGTGATGTAAAAAACGAAGGAAAAAATAAGAAAACCGTGCGGGTTACCGTGCGGTTTTTTTTACTGATGTGTGATAAACATCACCGTAAAGCGCGCGGAACCGATCTACTTTTGTATCTGTTGTATACATGTATGGAAACGAAAAAAACATTTAGCGAACTGATTCGCAGTGAGAAGCCCGTGCTGGTTGACTTTTTCGCCACGTGGTGCGGCCCTTGCCAGATGATGAAACCAATCTTAAAGGAGCTTTCCGAAAAAGTGGGCAATCAGGCCGCCATTATCACCGTAGATGTCGATAAAAATCCGCAGGCCGCTGCCGCCTACCAGGTACAAGGGGTACCTACGCTCATTCTTTTTAAAAAGGGCCAAGTGCTGTGGCGGCAGTCGGGCGTGGTGCCGGCCTATATGTTGGAAAATATCATCCGGCAACACGCCACTCACGAAGCGAAAGTTGAATTATAATGCTGCAGGCGTTAGGCTGAACGCTGCGAACAAAAAGAAAGGGCCGGCAGATACCGACCCTTTTGTTTTTCAATCGCGAACCACCGCTACGAAAACAACTTCGCAAAGTCGTTGTAGAACACAAATATCATTAGCAATAAAAGTAAACCCATGCCAACCTTCAAGGCAGTTTCAAATACTTTTTCCGAAGGCTCTTTGCCGCTGACCATCTCGTATAACAAGAATACTACGTAGCCGCCATCTAAACCCGGTATCGGAAGAAAATTCATGAAGGCCAGCACCATGGAGAGCAGCCCCGTCATTCGCCAGAAGCGCTCCCAATCCCACGTACCGCCATACATCTGCGCCATGCCCACGGGGCCCGAGAGCGACTTCCGGAGAGAGATGTCGCCCGAAAAAATCTTTTTGAATGCCTTGATCTGCACGAAGATCACACCAAAAGCGCGCTGCGCGCCCAAGCCAACCGATTCTCCAAAAGAATAACTCACGGCACGGAGCTCATCTTTGGAAATCGAATTTGCAGCGTAGAATCCAATCTGGCGATCGGTACCAAGTACGCCAGACAATGCGATGGTCTGTCCACCGCGAGCAATCGTAATCTGTAGACTGTCTCCTTTATACGATTTTAAAAAGTCTTCTACCTCATCAAAAAATGATAAGGGCTGCCCATTTAACGCTACAAAGCGATCGCCCTTCTGCAGGCCGAGTTGTTCTGCAAGGCTGTTTTTTGCAACCGAACTCACCTCTGCCCTTAGCCGGGGAGAAATAAATTGCGACAGCGCATTTTTGTCGTTAAACTTATCGATGAAATCCGAAGGAATTGGAATCTGCATTTCCTGCTCACCGCGCACGATCGTGTAGTACGCACCATTGCTCAGCAACACATCGGGTTTGGTAATGTCTTCAAAGTTCTCGATCGTCTGCCCGTTGATTTTAGTGATTTTATCACCAGAACGGATGCCGATTTCTTGCGCCAATTCCTTCGCGTACACGCCTCCGTTATTGTTGATGAAACTCATCGGCAGGTACTGATCGCCTATCCAGTAGGTGATTCCAATAAAAATAATGATCCCGGTAATTACATTTACAATGATCCCCCCCAGCATCACAATTAAGCGTTGCCACGCGGGCTTAGATCGAAACTCCCATGGTTCGGGCGCGGTTTTCATTTGCTCCTTATCCATACTCTCGTCCACCATGCCGGCAATCTTCACGTAGCCACCCAGCGGAAACCAGCCCACACCAAACTCAGTATCGCCTTTCTTGTATTTGATCAGCGAGAAGTTAAGCACATTCGCCATCGGGAAAAGGAAATCAAAAAACAGGTAAAACTTCTCTACCTTGATGTTAAACATCCGGGCAGTGATGTAGTGGCCCCATTCGTGTACCACAATCAAAATCGAAAGACTCAGCAGCAGCTGGGCCGTCATGATCATTCCTTCCATTATGCAATAAGTTCTAGTGCTTTAATTCGTGTTTCCTGATCGGTTTGTACGTAATCTTCATACGAAGGATGGGCCACAAAGTCGATGGTTTGCAAACATTTTTCAACTATTTCCGACATCTCCAAGAACCCCACTTCATCTTTCAAAAAGGCAGCCACCGCTATTTCATTAGCGGCATTCAGCACACACGGCTGGTTGCCGCCCCGGTGCAGGGCCTCGTAAGCGAGCGCAAGATTACGAAAAGTTTCGGTATCGGGTTGCTCAAAAGTAAGTGCGGGGTAGCGCGCAAAGTCGAAGCGCGGAAAATTACTCTTTAACCGGTTGGGATAGCCCAGCGCAAACTGGATGGGCAGCCGCATGTCGGGCAAACCCATCTGCGCCTTCATTGAGCCATCTTCAAACTGCACGATGGAGTGAATAATCGACTGAGGGTGTACCACCACCTCTACCTGGTCGGCCCGTAAAGCAAAAAGCCATTTCGCTTCAATTACTTCTAAGCCTTTGTTCATCAGCGAAGCGGAATCGATCGTTACCTTCGCGCCCATCGTCCAATTCGGGTGCTTCAGCGCCTGCGCTTTTGTTACATAGAGCAGTTCATCGCGCTTCTTGCCGCGAAATGGGCCGCCACTGGCAGTAAGCACAATCTTTTCTATTGGATTATGAAACTCGCCTACGAGGCATTGAAAAATGGCAGAGTGTTCGGAATCCACCGGGTAAATATTCACCCCTTTTTCGCGGGCTAAACGGGTAATTAACTCGCCACCGACCACCAGGGTTTCTTTGTTTGCGAGTGCAATGGTTTTGCCGTGCTCAATCGCGCGGATGGTAGGCCGCAGGCCGGAGTAGCCAACTAACGCAGTTAGCACCAGCGAAAACGAATCCATTTCCATTACCGATGTTAAGGCGTTCTCACCTGCGAATACTTTGATGGGATGGGACGCGAGTGCTGACTTCACTTCCGGATATAAATCTTCATTCGCAATAACGACCGCGTTGGGCTGAAAGCGGATGGCCTGCTCAACCAGAAGTTTCGCGTTGTTCTGCGCAGTGAGTACGTCTACCACCAGTTCATCGGGATGGGCGGCAACAACGTCAAGCGCCTGCGTACCGATAGAGCCGGTAGAACCGAGAATGGCGATGTGTTTGGGGGATTTCAATCAGAGCTCTGTGTTAAGGATTTCAACCATTTGTTGTTTCAATTTCGGCAGATCATTCTTGACGACAAACCACACGGCCTCCGCGTCTACCGCAAAATACTCATGAATCAACTTATTTCGCATAGCTGTAATGTCGCGCCACGGTACGGCCGGGAATGTATTCTTGATCTCGACACCGATATTCTTACTTGCTTCGCCAATAACTTCAATATTGCGGATAACCGCGTGTTGCATCATGAAGTTTGATAAGAATTCATCCTGCGTCGCCCCAGTTGTGAACTGCTCAATATTTGCTATTGCGCTCAAAACGTGTTGTAGCAGAACTTTCGGATTCTTCATCGAACGTACACGACCTCTTTTTCAACATAGGGGCGGAGGAAGGAAGAAAGTGATTTATCGGTAACGAGATCAACGGGTATACCCAACGCCTCGGTAAGATCTTGTTCAACACGCACTAAGTCCAACAGGCTGATTTGGTTTGAATAATCCAACTCAATTAATACATCCAAATCGCTGTCGGGTGTATTTTCTCCGCGCGCATAAGAACCGAATATCCCCACCTTTAATGGTTTGATGGACTTCAAATGCTCAAGCAAAATTTCCTTTTGCTTCGGTGAAATCATGCTACAAAACGGTTTAAATCATCTGCAATTTTCCGGTCATTGCTCAGACGCGGCACTTTGTTTTGGCCACCCAGTTTTCCCAGGGATTTCATGTACTCGATAAACGCATTTCGTTTCAGCGGTGTGATCACCAGCTTTTGCAAAATACTTCCGGTAATCAAATCATCGTAATAAACATTCAGGTTGCGCATTTGGTTATCCAACTCCCCGCGGAAGGAAGGCATGTCGGCCGGAGGATGCGCAAACTCAATCAGCCATTCGTGATAGGGCAATCCCTCGCGGGGCGTTACCTGCGGGGCCACGGTAAACTCTACCAACTCGGTTTCCGGAAAACGTGCGCATGCCGCCTTCATGGCCTTCTCCACTTCCTCGCCAATCACGTGCTCGCCAAAAGCAGAAATAAAGTGTTTGATGCGCCCCGTCACCAACAACCGATAGGGGGCTTTGGAAACAAACTTCACCGTATCGCCAATCGAGTAACCCCACAAGCCCGCGTTGCTGTTAATGATCACCGCATAGTTCTTGCCGAGCTCCACCTCTTCAATGGTAAGCCGGCGCGGACGTTCGGAAAAATATTCTTCCGCGGGAACGAACTCATAAAAAATGCCGCTGTTCAGCAATAACAGCAGACCTTCCGCGCGTTGCGAATCCTGGTAGGCAATAAATCCTTCCGATGCCGGATAGGTTTCGATCGCATCAATTTTTTTACCAATACTTTCGTACAGCTTTGCGCGATAAGGTTCGAAGTTCACACCGCCGTACACAAACATCGAGAAGTTGGGAAACACATCCTTTATTTTCTTACCGGTGCGCGCGGTAATCCGGTCGAAATACATTTGTACCCAGGGCGGAATGCCGCTAATGAGCGTCATGTCTTCTTTGAGCGTTTCATCAATAATGCGCTCAAGTTTTTCTTCCCAATCTTCAATGATGTTGGTGGTGTAGCTGGGCTTTTGGTTAGTGCGCAGGTAGCCGGGCACGTGGTGATTAACAATACCCGACAGGCGACCGGTTTTGATCCCTGCCTTCTCATCCAACTCCGGACTGCCCGAAAGAAAAATCAAACCCCCATCTAAAAAAGCGGCGTTGCCCGTTTCATGCACGTAACTGAGCAACGCGTTGCGGGCACCGGTAATGTGATTGGGTACAGAATCGGGTGTAATGGGAATATATTTTGTGCCGGAAGTAGTACCGGACGTTTTGGCAAAATACGCGGGACGCCCCGGCCAAAGCACATTTGCTTCGCCCTGCACCACACGTTCGATGTACCCCTTCAGGGCTTCGTAATCGCGCAGCGGAACCTGTTGCACAAAGTCTGCATGTGTGCGGATCTCGGCAAAACCATGATCGCGACCAAAAACGGTACCACCGGCCTTCTGGATGATTTTCTGAAAGGTATTTTGTTGTGTGGCACCGGGCTGAGACGCCCACTGTTGCGTTTGGCGGGCAATATAAGCGGCAAAGGGGCGCGCCAGAACAGATCGAATTCCCATAGCTCTGCAAATTAAATAATTCCTGCCATCAGGCCGGGCTGACAAACCTTCCGATTCAAAATTTTTGGGCTAATTTTTGTTCAATCAAAACAAATTCTGGTTTGGAAACATCAACGAAAACTGTTTCGTTTCACACCTTATGAAAACGCTTGCTACTCTAGCACTTGCCCTCCTGGCCGGCATGGCCGGTGCCTATCTTATGAATACCTACCAGCTGCAAAAGCTGGCCCGCGAACAGCAACAGCCCCTACAGCAGGTAAACCAACTCGGCAACTCGGTGTACCAACCTACCGTGGTCGATCCGGCCCCCGCCGCCACGATTGAAAAGGTAGACTTCAGTGAAGCGGCAACTAAGGCGATTCCCAGCGTAGTGTACATCAACAGTATTTCGCAAGGCGTAACGTATTCGTATTGGGATTGGTTTTTCGGAAACGGTAGCCCACAAACCCAGGTAAGCTCTGGCAGTGGCGTAATCTTTTCTGCGGATGGATACATTGTTACCAACAACCACGTCATCCAAACGGCCGAAAAAATTCAGGTGATCTACAACAAAAAAACGTACCCGGCCGAACTGGTGGGCACCGACCCCTCTACCGATCTGGCTGTGCTGAAGATTAAAGAAAACGGATTGCCGGCAATTACACTTGGCAGTTCAAAAAATGTAGCCGTGGGCGAGTGGGTAATCGCTGTTGGAAACCCGTTTTCGTTGAGTTCCACCGTTACCGCGGGCATTGTGAGCGCCAAAGGCCGAAGAATTAACATCGTTGAAGACCGGTTCCCCATTGAGTCGTTCATTCAAACCGATGCTGCCATTAACCCCGGCAATTCCGGTGGAGCGCTCGTAAATAAAAATGGTGAGTTGGTAGGCATCAACACCGCCATCTTGTCGCGTACCGGCTCATATACGGGCTATGCCTTTGCCGTACCGATTGATATTGCACGAAAAGTGGTGGAGGACATTATTAAATACGATGGACCGCAGAAAGCGATTTTTGGTGCAACCATTGTTGAATACGACTCGGAAAACGCAAACAAATTTGGGTTAAACACCGAGGTAAAGACTTTTAACGGCGTACTGGTAGGCAAGGTAGATGCAGAGGGCGCCGCGCGGGCCGCCGGGCTTAAAACGGGCGATATCATCACGAAAGTGAATGAAATTACCGTTAACACGCAGAGCGCATTTGAAGAGGAAATCGCGTACCGCTCTCCGGGCGATAAGGTGCTCATTACCTACACCCGCGAGGGGAAAACAAATCAAACCGAACTAACACTACTTAACAAAAATGGAGGCACAAGCATTATTCGCAGAAAGATTTACAGCGATGGCACACTGGGCGCAAGTTTTGAGGCGGTTGACTATGGCGTAAAGGTGTTTCGCATCAAAGAAACAGGATTAATTCGTGACCTTGGTCTGCCGGAAAACGTTACGATTACCGTGATCAATCGTAAACGCGTAAAAGAACCCCAAGACGTAATCGACTTTTTTACAACCTACAAAGGCCGTGGTTACCTTGAGGCCGTAACGTCCGGGCGCGAGCGTTTCATCAAAGAATTTATGTTGCGGTAGTACCGTGCGTGCAGTGCGTGTCGCTTTCGCGGGACGAAGCAAAAAAATGGCCTCGTCAAGAGGCCATTCTCATTTTTAGTTTCTTATTCAACTCATCCACCGAGTTCTTGAAATTGGAGTCGGTCTTCATAAGATCCTCTACCGATTCCAGCGCATGAATTACCGTGCTGTGATCGCGGCCCCCGAAGTTTTCGCCAATCAGCGCAAGCGTAAGTTGGGTGTAGCGCTTACAGAAATACATGGCCACCTGGCGCGGAATCACAATCTCGCGCTTCTTGATTTTGCCTTTCATCGCCTCCAACTCTACTTTAAAGAAATCCGCTACTGTTTTTTGGATGTAGTCTACACTTACATCCGATTGGATTTCCTTTACAATATTTTTCATCACCTCTTTCGCCAACTCGAGGTCGATGTCTTTTTTCAAAAGTGTAGCGTGAAACATGAGTGAGTTCAACACGCCTTCCATGTCGCGCAGGTTAGTATCCACGCTATAGGCAAGGTATTCGGCTACTTCGCGGGGCATTTCTACACCATCGGATTTCATCTTGTTATGGATGATCGCCAACTTCGTTTCGAAATCCGGCTCCTGCAAATCAGCCGTTAATCCCCACTTGAATCGCGAAAGCAGGCGCTCTTGAAAACCTTTCAGGTCGCGCGGCGGGCAATCGCTCGTCATGATAATCTGCTTGCCGCTTTGATGCAACTGGTTAAAGATGTGGAAAAACATTTCCTGGGTTTTCTCGCGCCCGGCCAGAAATTGCACATCATCCAAAATCAACAGATCCACTTGCAGGTAGTAATTCTGAAATTCCTGAATCTTGTGGTTTTGAAGAGCGTTCAAAAATTGGCTTGTAAAATCATTCTGGTCTACATACAACACCACCTTCTCGGGCATGTTGCGTTTAATTTCATTGCCAATGGCCTGCACCAGGTGGGTTTTTCCTACGCCAACACCGCCGTAAAGCATCAGCGGGTTAAACGAAGTAACACCGGGTTTCTTCGCCACCGCCACTCCGGCGGAGCGCGCCAAACGGTTGCAATCGCCTTCCACAAAATTTTCGAAACGATAATTCGCGTTCAACCGCGAGTTAACCGTTTGTGGATTTAACACCTTAAACGAAAATGGTGAGTAGTCCTCCGTATGGCCGTTCCCGTTTACCACCTGCTGCGCTGTTTTTCTCACTCCACCACCGTTGGGATAGTGTACGGTAACCGGGGGCGACTGCTTGTTGCCACTGTCTACCACCACAGAATATTCTAAGCGCCCTGCCGGACCCAACACCTTATGAATGGCTTTTTTCAACACGGGCACATAATTCTCTTCCAACCACTCGTAAAAAAATTGAGACGGAACCTGAATCGTAAGAACATCGTTCTCGGTACCGAGCGGCACAATCGGTTTAAACCAGGTATGGAAGCTTTGTTCGTCTACTTCTTGCTTGATGATTTCGATACAATCACTCCAAACAGTTCCATAATCTACAACCATTGATAAAAGTATTTAAATCAGTGAAAAATCACGTTCCTCACAAACGAGGGGGGACAAATGTGAAAAAAAAATTCATATACAAAAATGCTTTCGCCTCTTGACTTTCTTTTTTTTTCTTGAGAGCAAAAAGATGATAATTCTCATTGAAAATTAATTGTATTAATCGAAGCTTCGTGTCGATATTATCACGTCATCACGGTAATCACCACAGTTAAACCATCGGGCGATGTTAGATTCTTTTCCGAAAAGCGATAAAAACACCTGGCAGCAAGCAGCCATGCAAGAATTGGCGGGCGCTGCGCCATTCGAAAAACTAAGGTTAAACAAAGGAAGTCTAACGGTGCTACCCTATTACGATGCAACCGATGTAACCAACGAAAAGAACTTCGCGTTGCCGCCCGCGGATTATCCGTTTCTGGGTGCGCGCTGCTGGTTTAACATGCCCGCCATTCGCGTAACTGATGCAAAAAAAGATAACTCATTGGCAAACCACCATTTGCAACAGGGTGCAGATGGCATCTGTTTTCATTTTTCCGAAGGAAATTCTGTTTCGATTACGGCATTACTCGCCAACATCGATTTAAGTGCCTGTGCCATTCAACTGCACGGTTCACCTACGGATGGCATGATGCGAGAATTTCGTGAACACGCAATGAATCACTTTTCCGGAAAGTTGCGGGGAGCTGCTTTTGTGGATAACCCTGTGGATGGTTTGGGAATAGATGTGAACAACTCGCAATTTTACTCAAGTGCGGTGGTGGTTGCATCGCAATCGCCCGTGGAAGAGATTCTCTTTTGTGCGGAACAATGCCAGGCTGCCAAAACAAAAATTGCGGTTTCGTTAAACATCGGGCTGGATTTCTTTTTGGAGATTGCAAAATTAAAAGTGCTGCGGCGTGTGTTAGGGGCACATGCCTATATCCATGCTACTAGTTCGCCCTTCATCCAAAACGCATATCAGCCGCACGGCAACCTATTGAAGAGCACCACCGCAGCATTAGCAGCGATTTTGGGCGGATGCGATGCGTTAACAGTTACACCGGAAGACGATACCAACGAAATGATGCAGCGTATGGCCCGCAACATCAGTTCAATTCTGCGGGAGGAAAGCCACGTACACCACGTGGCGGATGCAACACAAGGTTCATACTACATTGAATCGCTTTGTGCCCAACTCTATCATCAGGTGGCTACCGCCTACCAATCAAAACACGGAAAGCCACTACCCGAAAAAAACGAAAGCTACCGCAGCGCCAGCCACGCGCCCTGGCAAAGCCCGGAGGGAATCCCGATTGGCGCCACGATGCCTGCAACGGGTAGCGAACTTCATGATTTTACCGCAGGCGTGCCCCCGTTTTTACGCGGGCCGTATGCCACCATGTACACCGTGCGGCCGTGGACCATCCGGCAATACGCTGGTTTTTCTACCGCGAAAGAGTCGAACGCCTTTTACCGAAAAAATCTTGCCGCAGGGCAAAAGGGGCTTTCTGTTGCGTTTGATTTAGCTACACACCGCGGTTATGATTCCGACCATCCCCGTGTAACAGGCGATGTAGGCAAAGCGGGTGTGGCCATCGACTCGGTGTTGGATATGAAAATCTTATTCGACCAGATTCCACTCGATAAAATGTCGGTGTCGATGACGATGAACGGAGCGGTGATTCCCATCATGGCGTTTTACATTGTGGCCGCCGAGGAGCAGGGCGTAACACCTGCGCAACTGAGCGGAACGATTCAAAACGACATCCTGAAAGAATTTATGGTGCGTAACACGTATATCTATCCGCCCGCACCTTCGATGCGCATCGTGGCCGACATTTTTGCGTATTGCAGCAGCCACATGCCAAAATTCAATTCGATTTCGATTAGCGGATACCACATGCACGAGGCTGGTGCGCCCGCGCACATTGAATTAGCCTACACGCTGGCCGATGGATTGGAGTACCTGCGTGCGGGGCTCAACGCGGGCATCGCCATTGACGATTTCGCGCCGCGGCTTTCATTCTTCTGGGGCATCGGCATGAATTTCTTCATGGAAATTGCAAAAATGCGGGCAGGCCGCGTGCTCTGGGCCAAGCTGGTGCAACAGTTTCAGCCAAAGAATCCAAAATCAATGGCGCTGCGCACCCACTGCCAAACCTCCGGGTGGAGCCTCACAGAGCAAGACCCCTACAATAATGTTACGCGCACAACGCTTGAGGCGCTCGCCGCCGCACTCGGTGGAACACAATCGCTCCACACCAACTCCCTGGACGAAGCAATTGCACTGCCCACCGATTTTTCAGCGCGGATTGCACGCAACACACAAATCTTCCTGCAAAAGGAAACGGGTATTTCCCAAGTGGTAGACCCCATGGGTGGTGCTGTTTATATAGAGTACCTCACGCAGCAACTCATCGAAAAAGCTGCTGCCTTGATTGACGAAGTTGAACAATTGGGCGGCATTGCCCGCGCAATTGAAAGCGGCTTACCAAAAATGCGAATTGAAGAGGCTGCTGCTGCCAAACAAGCGCGCATTGACTCTGGCCGCGATGTGATTGTGGGCGTTAACAAATACGCCAATGATGAGAAACCCGATTTCGAAATATTGGAAGTAGATAACACCGCGGTGCGCCAGGAGCAAATCGCGCGGTTAGCGCAACTCAAAAAAGAACGCAACAACGAAGCAGTAACAGCCGCACTGCAAGCAATTACGCACGCGGCCAAAAGTGGCACTGGCAACTTGTTGGCGCTGGCGGTTACGGCCGCGCGGCACCGGGCCACCCTGGGCGAAATCTCTGAAGCCATGGAAACAGCGTTTGGTAGGTACAAGGCGAAGATTCAATCCATCTCTGGCGTATATTCGGCCGGCATGAAAGAAGATGCACACCTTAAAAAAATCCTGGCCCTCAGCGATGAGTTTGCCGAAAAAGAAGGCCGCAGACCGCGTATTCTCGTTGCCAAAATGGGCCAGGATGGGCACGACCGCGGTGCGAAAGTTATCGCTACCGGTTTTGCCGATTTGGGTTTTGATGTAGACATCGGCCCGCTGTTTCAAACCCCGGAAGAAGTGGCGCGGCAGGCGGTGGAAAATGATGTACACGTTGTGGGCGCTTCCAGTTTGGCCGCCGGGCATAAAACGCTGGTGCCAGAGTTAATCGAGGGATTAAAAAAAATGGGGCGCCCGGATATTCTGGTCGTTGCCGGGGGTGTGATACCGGCGCAGGATTACGACTTTCTGTACCAAAAAGGCGTATCGGGCATATTCGGCCCGGGTACTCCCGTAACCCAAGCGGCTGAAGACATCCTTCGCAAACTACTGGCGTAGCAAAATTACAGCGGCTAACCGGCGGAACCCTAAATTCTCTAACTTTAGGATTCCGATCCCCGTCAGCATGAAAAAGATTTGCGTTTTGCTTTTGGTGTTTATCACCACCCTGTCGTTTTCGCAAAAAAAAGGCGGCAACGAAAAGCTTCTTAAATCCTATAAGAAGGCCGAGGCCAGCTATACGTTGGGCGATTACCGAGGGGCAATAAAAAACCTGGAGAAATTCAGGAAAAGTGCGGCCGGTAAACTTGGTAACAACAATGAGTTTACGCCACTGTACTATGCTTCATTGGCAAAGTATCAACTTGGCAGTGGTGTAGTTACAGATTTTGAAGCGAACGCTGCCACCGCTTTGCGGGTGGCCACGGAGGGCAATAGCTTTTTACCCGAAATTCAAATCGCGATAGCCAACCTGTATAACCAGAGCGGCTCATTTCTAAAGGCCACAGAAATTTTACAGCAAGTAAAGGCAAAATCAGAAGCCGCAAATCTCTTTCAAGAGCCGCTGTCGGCAAGGTGGGAACTGGCCTATGCCGAAGCATTAACAGGCCAGGGGTTTTATCGCGAAGCCATCGAACTGTTGCTTAAAAATGTGGCCTACTTCCAAAAGAGAGCCGTTCGGCAGGAGGTTTCCACAAACGAAAAGGGCGCACTTACCAGCGTGAAGTTAAGCGAAGAAGAAATTACCGCACGCGCCAACGAGTATTGCCGCGCATTGATTCTTTTGGGTAATGCCTACGGCAGCCAGGGTAATCTGAACAGTGCCGATTCAGCTTTGGGTTCGGCCGCCGCGTGGAGCAAGCGCAATCTTGGCAAAACAAATATCCAGTATATTCTTGCGCAGTTTACCCAAGCTAACATCCTTGTAAAAAACGGTAACGAATCGCTGCCTCGGGAGTTAGACTACGGCAACTTGCTGAACTTGCTGAAGGCCGATTACAAACCAACCCATTTTATAGCCACCGAACTGTACGAAGCGTATTTGGGCCAGTTACTCCGCGCGGAAAGTAAATCAACCTACTACAACGTGAAGTTGGAGTACGAAAAACTGATCAACAAATCGTTTGAGCAAAATAGCTTGTACCCGGCACGGCTGGAAGTGGTTGAATTCAACTCCAAATTCGCAAAAGACAATATAAAAAATCTGGAACGCGACGCGATTAACATGATCAGCTCCAGCCGCGGGCTACCGCGCAACCACCCCGCCCTGATCAAGATCAACCAGTTTTTGTACGATCTCGCGATCTCCCAAAAAAACTACAGTCGCGCAGAAGACTACCTGCGCAGCATGGTGACTTTACAAACCGAATTACTGGGCGAACAAGCGCCCAATACGCACCTGATGCGCGTGAATATGGCAAACCACTTATTGGATTACACCAACAATGTGGCCGAGGCGGGGAAAATCTACAAACAGAGTTTTTTAGAGGTGGTGGCGAAAGAAATTCAGGAAAAACACCCGGATCATCTCAACATCCTCAACCACCTCGCAGCGCTGTACGAACTTACCGATCAGTATAAATTGGCATCGCAGGCGCTGGAAAAAGCGGGGTATGTGGCCCGTATTAAATACGATGGTAAAGACTACCAGTTTGGTGCCGAATTAACAAACATAGCACGCCTGCAAATTAAACTCGGCAACTACGAGAGTGCGGAAAAAAATATCAACGAAGCGCTTGAAATACTCGAGGCATTTCGCAAAGACGAGACAAAAGCCATTTATTTGATCAACGCGATCGAAACGCAGGCCGTGCTGTTTGGAATAAAAGGATTGTTTGATGAAGCCGAAGATGCGCTGGACCGTTCTGCCAAGATCATCGCCAAAAGCGAAGGTGAACTGGTAGGCCTGGACGAACTGTCTACCGCCAAAGAGCTTTCCAGCTTGCTGATTCAACTTGGGCAATATGCCGACACAGAGAAAATTCTAAACAACCTCATCTCAGAATATGAAAAGCTGTACGGGGTTAACTCCATTCGGTTGGTGGAGCCACTCGTGCACCGGGCCCGATTGATGTTGGCCCAGGGCGACTACACCGATGCAGAAAAAGTAGCCCAGCGCAGCTTTGAAATTGCAAAAAGTGTGTACGGTGAAGTATCCACCAAAACAGCCCTTACCCAACGCTTGCTTAGCGATATTGATTATCAAATCGGTGATTATGACCAGGCCGAGGTGCTGATTGAAAACGCATTAGTCAGCCAGGAAAAACAATTTGGAAGAAAACATATTGAAGTAGCCAAGTCGTTGGCACAACTGGCGCTGGTTAAATTTTATAATGGCAGAGACAAAGGGGAAGTGGAAAAGATCATGCTGGAAGCGCGCGACATTGTAGGCGAGCGGTTGGGAAAAGACAATCCACAGTACGCTGAAATTCTAAAAAGTGTAGCCATTCTGTACATCTCCGAAAAGCGGTACGACATCGCGTTCAATTCGCTAACACAGGCAGAAGCCATCTGGCGCGAAAAAACCGGCCGGAAAAACAACATCAACTCGGCATCGATATACAGCCTTGCGGCGGATATTTATTACCAGCAGAAGAATTATCCAAAAGCACTTAGCTCTTACGAATCGTCCCGCAACATTTACGAAAAGTACTTTAGCAAAACGCATCCTGAATATGTAAAGATTCGCTCGAAGGAAGCAAAGGTGTACTTCATGCAGCAGGAATTTAAGTTAGCCAAGAAGAGCATTGAAGAAGCGTTGGGTAACTATGAAATTTTTATCAAACAGTATTTCCCTGCGCTAAGCGAACGCGAGAAAGCCAAGTACTGGAATACCATCAAAGATGATTTTGAATTTTATAATACCCTGGCGTTTAGCCAGCTGGAAGATTTCCGTGACCTTACCGGCAAAGTGTACAACTACCAGCTGCTTACCAAGGCGTTGTTGCTGAGTTCATCCATTAAAATCCGGGAGCGGATTCTGGCCAGCAATGACGAAAACCTGAAGAAACTGTACACCACCTGGGTAGATAAAAAAGAAAACCTAACGCGCGTGCTTTCGATGAGTGGGCAGCAGTTGGCAGACAACAACATTAACCAAAATGCCATGAGTGCCGAGGTGGAAGCGCTGGAGCGCGAGCTGAGTGAGAAATCTGAATTGTTTGGCCAGGGCTTCGAGAACAAACGCGTAACCTATGAAAACGTGCAGAAGTCGATTGCCAAAGGCGAGGTGGCGATGGAGATGATTCGCTACCGGCACTTTAACCACGTGTTAACCGACTCTGTGGTGTACGTGGGGCTATACATTCGCAATGATTCCGAGCGACCAAAGGCCGTCATTTTGCCACACGGCAAGAAAATGGAACGCCCCTACTTCACTTACTTCAGAAACTCATTCCGCAACCGAACCCGCGACACAATTTCCTATTCCGTTTATTGGCAACCCATCGAAAAAGCAATTGGCCAATATTCTACTTTGTATTTGTCGCCCGATGGAGTGTACACCCAACTGAACCTGGAAGCGATGCTAACACCGGATGGGCGGTACGTCATCGACAATTCAAATATTGTGATGATCAGCAACACTAAAGACTTGTTCTTTCGAAGGGCGAAATCCAAACCAGCAAGTACATCTGCGAGCTCAGCTACGCTTTTTGGTAATCCCACGTTTTACTTGAGCGCATCCGCTACACGAAGGTATACGGATTTGCCCGGTACCGAAATAGAAATTGCTGAATTGCAGACGTTACTTGAAGAAAAAGGTTGGAAGACGTTTGAATACACAGAGGGATCTGCGACAGAAGAGCGAATAAAAGAAATGGATAGCCCTAAAGTATTCCATATTGCTACCCACGGTTTTACCACACCCAAACTTGAAAAGTCAGCAGTTGAAAAACTTTCCGAAAACGAGGCCATGCAGGCGGAAAATCCGTTGTTAAAAACGGGCTTACTGTTGCGCGGTGCGGGCGATCTGCTAAATAAGACGAGCTACAACTACAACCTGGAAAACGGCATTCTCACCGCCTACGAAGCAATGAACTTGAATCTTGATCGTACTGATCTGGTGGTACTCAGCGCATGCGAGACCGGTTTGGGCGAAATTAAAAATGGCGAAGGTGTGTATGGTTTACAGCGGGCTTTTTTGGTCGCAGGCGCCAAGGTATTAATCATGAGTATGTCCAAGGTTGATGACGAGGCCACCCAAAAACTGATCCTGAACTTCTACCGTAAGTGGCTCAATACCGGAAACATGCGGCAAAGTTTTATCGATGCAAAAAAAGAACTGCGCGCGGAATATCCTGAACCCTATTACTGGGGTGCATTTATTATGATTGGTCTGGAATAAGAGGTGATTAAAGTGAACCGAACACAGGGCGCCATACGTTTACCGGATATGAATTATTGGCGTACTTTTGAAGCTCTAAATTCCGGGATATGAACGTGTACAATTCGATTATAGAAACCATTGGCAATACGCCCATGGTGCGGCTAAACAAAGTTTCCAAAGGCATTAAGGGCACGCTGCTGGCCAAGGTGGAGTATTTTAATCCCGGCAACTCTACAAAAGATCGCATGGCAATTAAAATGGTGGAGGATGCGGAAAAGGCAGGGTTACTCAAGCCCGGCGGCACCATCATTGAAGGCACGAGCGGCAACACGGGCATGGGCCTGGCGCTGGCGGCCGTGGCCAAAGGCTACCGGTGTATTTTTACCATGGCGGATAAACAATCGCAGGAAAAAATAAATATTCTGAAAGCGGTTGGTGCAGAAGTGGTGGTTTGCCCCACCAACGTAGAACCAGACGACCCGCGCAGCTACTACTCCGTAGCCCGCAAGTTGAACAAGGACATTCCGAACTCATTCTACCCCAATCAATACGATAATCTTTCGAACACGGCTGCACACTATGAGAAGACCGGACCGGAGATTTGGGAGCAGACCGGGGGGAAAATCACGCATTACGTAGCCACCGTAGGCACGGGTGGTTCCATGTGCGGCACCGCCCGTTTCCTCAAGCAAAAAAATCCAAACCTGGTTACTGTAGGTGTAGATACCTATGGTTCGGTGTTTAAGAAATACAAAGAGACCGGCATCTTCGATAAGAACGAAATCTATCCCTACCTCACCGAGGGTTTTGGCGAAGACATCCTACCCAAAAATGTGGACTTTGATGTGATCGATCAATTTATCAAGGTTACGGATAAAGATGGGGCTATTGGCGCCCGCAGGCTCTCGAAAGAAGAAGGCTTGTTTGTGGGTTGGAGCAGCGGGTCTGCCTTGCACGGAGCGTTGGAGTATGCGCGGCAACATTTAAAAGAAACGGATGTGATGGTTATTCTGCTTCCCGACCACGGCACGCGCTACCTCAACAAAATCTATAACGATAACTGGATGAAAGATCACGGCTTTCTGGAAGAGCGTGTGTTCTCCACTGCCAAAGACATCCTGCGCGCACGCAATGGCAAAGCACGGCTGGTCACCGTATCAAACCGTGCGGGTATCACAGAAGCCATTAACCTGATGAACCGCGAGGGTGTGGACCAATTGCCGGTAACCGATGAGCACGAGTTTGTGGGCAGCGTAGTAGCTTCCAGCTTATTGGAAAAAATTATCAACGACCCCAACCTGCGCGACAAACAAGTAACGGAGGTAATGGACAAATCAATTCCCTTCGTGGCGCTGGACAGCACGCTGGATGTGCTTTCTTCATTGCTGAACAAGAGCAACAAGGCAGTATTGGTGCGCGATGAAACCGAGCAGGTACACATCATCACTCAGCACGATCTGCTGAAAGCGATGATGGCGTGATTACTTGCCTTTTTTGATTTGAATCTCGATGCGGTCGTTGCGCCCGGCCAACGTGCTGTTGTTGGGGTAAATCGGTACCCGCCCGCCTTCGGCCGTGATCGTGATATTTTTAGCGGTTACGCCTTGACTCACCAAGTAGCTTTTTACCACCTCACCCCGCTGTTGGGTAAACTGTTTTGCCGATAGCCGCACTTTTTTGTTTTTCGTGGGGTCGATTGCAAAAAAGTCAGTGCTTGTGCCAAGGGTGGTTACTTCACGTTCTTGTTTACCGTTGCAATGCGCATGAATATCAATTTTATAATTGGGGTTTTCCTTCATGAGCTCAGCCAAGCCATCTAACTCATTGCGCGACTCAGGTTGCAACACAACGGCGTTTCCAAAGAACCTCACCTCGTTAAACTCTACATAGTCGCCACGCGATACGCGCTCCAACTCAAGATCAATCACGTATTCGTCATTCGGCCCCACTTTGCCTTCCGGCAGATTGGGTGCTTGGTAGGTAAAGGTGCGGGTCTCGCCCTTATACCCGGGCGCGATGGTAGAAAGCACCAAAACGCCATCTGCATTTTTCGGGGTCTTTAGCTGCACCGGCGCATTGGAACGAAAGGCCTGGTACTGCGTGGCGCGGGCGCCTTCCAAAATCTGCACTTCGCCCACCACCGGCTCTTTGGTTTTGGCGTCAATCAAATTAAAGATGAACGCTTTACCTTCCGGCTTCACCGCAGGTTTTTCCGGCTTTGGCTCCGGTTGGGTTTCTTTCGGTGCTACGATCGGGTCCGGCTGGACCACTGGTTTTGGTGCTTCCGGCTGCGGCTCTACAGGCTGGGGCTGCAGTTCAGGGGCAGGCGGCTCGTTATCCGTTTTGGGCGTAGCAACTGTTAACTGCCCAAGCACGCCCTGATAAACCCAGGCATCTTTAAAAGGTGTTGTGGCTTTTATCTTGATTAAAAAACTATACGCCCGGGCGCGATCGTTGGTTTGCAACACGTACACAAAATGAAAGGTCTCGCGCGAGTTCAAGGCATAGTCTGCCATAAGGTTCAACTTGGCCGCTTGCTCGGTAAGGCGTATGGCATTATCGTGAATCCGGAATGCCCCAATCACTACGTAGTAATTCCCGGTAGTTTGCGCATCGGCATAAGCAGCCGCCAGCGTGAAGAGGCAAGCAATAAGAAATCTCTTCATACAAAAGGTTTTAGGGTTATCTCCGTTGATTCGGTACCATACCTGCAAAGTGACCCCAACAGCCGCGGTTAGATGTGGTCTTTTTTGTTCTTGATCAAATCAAACATCAACTCCCGGGCGCGGTGCAGTTGTGCCTTGACCGTTCCCAGCGGCGCCTCAATTTCCTCCGCAATCTCTTCGTACGAAAGTTCATTAAAATACCGCAGCCGCACCAGTTTCTGGTATTTGGCCGGCAGCATGTTTACAAACACCTGAATCAGTTCTTCCTTTTGCGCGCGAATGGCTTCCTCCTGCGGGTCGTTATTCAGGTCTTCCACATCGATAGACACCGACTGCCCGTCATCGTCTGTGAATGTATTTTCAATACTGAGCGTGTTGATCTTTTTCTTGCGGATGTAATCGATCGTGTTGTTGGTAGCAATCCGGAACAACCAAGTGCTAAACGTAAAATCTTTTTTGAATTTACTCAGGCTGCGAAAGGCTTTGGCAAACGATTCGATGGTGAGGTCTTCGGCATCGTCTACGTTGCGCACCATCTTCAAAACCATGTGGTACACCGGCCTGCGGTAGCGCTGTAAAAGGCGAGCGTACGCCTTCTCATCGCCACCCACGGCTTGATCGATCAACTTAAAATCTTCGAGCGCTTTGGAGGAAAACCGGCCCTCGTCTAGTTCTTCCATCTCACTTTTTTAGTAACCAGGGCACTGGTGCCCGCAACAAGATAATAAATGGAGTAAACAAAATCTAAAACCGGCACCCACCACCATTCAAACCTGACTTTCAATCGGTGGGTGAACGTATAGACTACAGCTGTTAGTATTGCCCAGCGTGCCAGAAAAAGGGCAATTGTAATCGCGAAGAGCGGGGTTAACAGGGCGGGTAACAGCAACGTGCTGGCCATGAGGCTAATGCCAAAAATTGCCAAGACCAATCGGTGCCCGGGCCGATAATACTTGCCCGCGGAAAGGTGCCGTGTTTTTTGGATAAAGAAATCACGCCATGAACTTTTCGGGTCAGACATCACCACAGCCTGGGGCAAGAGGCAGACGCCAACGTTTGCAGCGGTGGCATGCTCGTTTAAGAATAAATCGTCATCGCCACTCGTTACATGCAAATGACTGTTGAAACCTTTGCTTTTCAGAAAGAGCGCCTTGCGGTAGAGCAGGTTTCTTCCCACACCCATATAGGGCATTCCTACGAGGGCGAAACCCGCCATTTGTATGCTGGTAAGCCAGGCCTCGTATCGGATAAAAAGGTTGAGAAACCCGGGCTGCTGCCGATAAGGCGAAATACCGATCACAAAATCCTGGGTGGGCGTTAATTGCCCCACGAGCCCGGCCAGCCAATCGTTGCCCACCGGCCGGCAGTCGGCATCCGTTACCACCACCACGTCATTCTTGGCCGCCCGGATACCGAGAGTTAACGCAAATTTTTTTCCGGGGATGTGGCCGGGAGTTTGCGTTACCCGCACCATTTTTACGTGTGGTACCGCGGCGGTAAGTTCCAACAGAAAATCGTAGGTATCATCGTTGCTGCGGTCGTCCACGATAATCAACTCTGCATTGGGGTAGGTTTGATGAAGAAGAAGCGGCACCAGTTCGCGCAGGTTAACCGCTTCGTCATGTGCACAAACAATAACGGACACGGGCGGGCGCTCTTCAGCCAGTTGCAGCGGTTTCCACCGAAGCAGTGCCGTACCAAGCACAATCAGAAAAAGTATTTGAACTCCCAGGAAAGCCGCAACCAGAACTACCAAAGCAAAAGGTATTAGTTGGCAGCAAAGATAGAAATCCACACCTAACGCCCGCGGCTAAAGGGCACAAGTTCACCACAAACCAGTACCTTTGCGGCCCATGAAATTCGAGTTGACCGCCACCGATCCGCAATCGAAAGCACGTGCCGGCGAGATCACTACAGCACACGGCAACATTCCAACGCCCATTTTTATGCCCGTAGGAACCGCCGGATCTGTTAAGGCGGTGCACCAGCGCGAGCTTGAGGTGGATATTGACGCAAAAATTATTCTGGGCAATACCTATCATCTATACCTGCGGCCGGGCATAGAGCTGTTGGAAAAGGCGGGCGGACTGCACAAGTTCAACGGTTGGAACCGCCCCCTGCTTACAGACAGTGGCGGTTATCAGGTGTATTCTTTGGCCGAAAACCGAAAAATCTCCAGCGAAGGGGTAACATTTAAATCACACATCGATGGCTCGCGCCATGTGTTTTCGCCCGAGCGCGCCATGGATATTCAACGTAGCATCGGTGCCGACATTATCATGGCATTTGATGAGTGTACCCCTTACCCATGCGAGTACGGCTACGCCCGGAAGTCCATGGAACTTACACACCAGTGGCTGGGGCGCTGTGTGCAGCAGTTTCATACCACACCTCCGAAATACGGTTACGAACAAACACTTTTTCCTATTGTGCAAGGCAGCACGTTTCGTGACTTGCGCCAGCAGTCTGCACACGCCATTGCCAACACATTGCAACCGGGCAACGCCATCGGTGGGCTTTCGGTGGGCGAGCCCGCCGAGATAATGTATGAGATGACCGAGCTGGTTTGCGGCATCTTGCCCGCAGATAAACCCCGCTACCTGATGGGAGTGGGCACACCAGAAAACATACTCGAGTGTATCGCTTTGGGTGTTGACATGTTTGATTGTGTTATGCCCACGCGCAATGCCCGCAACGGCATGTTGTTTACCACGCAGGGCATCATCAATATCCGTAACGAAAAGTGGAAGGATGATCTTACCGCCATCGATGCCTCTTTGGGCGGGTATGTAAGCACTGCCTACTCCAAAGCCTACCTGCGGCACCTGATCATCAACAAAGAAATTTTAGGCGCGCAAATTGCTTCCGTTCATAACTTGACATTCTATCTTTGGCTGGTGCGTAGTGCCCGCGAGCAAATTGTGGCCGGCACCTTTACGGGATGGAAAAATCAAATGGTAAAATCGTTGATGCAACGTTTGTAACATGAAGCTTCTTGATCGATACATCATCCAAAAGGTACTTTCTACGTTTTTTTTCGTGGTCTTGATTTTGAGTGCGATTATCGTAGCGATTGACCTGACGGAAAAAATCGACAAGTTTTCTAAAAACAATCTTTCTTCGGGCGCCATTTTTGACTACTACCTGGATTTTATTCCGTGGATTGCGGGCTTGCTTACCCCAATTACCGTATTTATTGCCATTGTTTACGTTACCTCGCGGTTGGCGGCCCACACGGAAATCATTGCCATGCTCAGCGGCGGCATGAGTTTCAATCGGCTGCTGCTGCCCTACTTCATCAGCGCAGCTGTAATTGCGGGAATCAGCTTTTTTCTAAACGGCTGGATCATCCCACAATCAAATCAAGACCGGCTGAGTTTTGAGATGCAATACCTCAAAAACCGGTATTACTACGACAAGCGAAATATCCATATGCAGATTCAGCCAAACGTGTATCTGTATATGAATAGTTTCAACAACCAATCCAACATTGGCTATCAGTTTTCGCTGGAGCGATTTGACGAGAACCGGCTGGTAGAAAAACTAACTTCCGATCACATTCAATGGGACTCCGTAAAACAGAGCTGGACGTTAAATTACTGGACCCATCGCAAGGTAGACGACCTTTTTCAACATGTAGATATCACCGCGGTTACGTTTAAAAAAACAGGCCAAACCATGGATACCGTGCTCGCCATTACACCCACCGATTTTGCAAACGATGATCGTAAGTACGATGGCATGACCATTCCCGAACTCAACCACCACATCAACAAGCTGCGCTTTCGCGGATCAACCGGGGTTGAGGTTTTTGAAGTGGAGCGGGATATCCGGTACGCGGCCCCCTTCACCATTTTCATTCTCGTGTTTATGGGTGTGCTGGTATCTGCGCGCAAGAGTCGCGGGGGTACAGGCTTTCAAATTGCGCTGGGCTTCTTCCTGTCGTTTGTGTTTATCCTGTTCTTCATGCTCACGCGCACGTTTGCCGAAGCTGGCTCCCTATCGCCACTGGCCGCAGCGTGGTTGCCAAACGGGGTCTTTGCGGTTTTGTCTTTGGCTATGTATCGCTATGTGCCTCGGTAAATGGCTACTGTAAAAGATTATCTGCAACTACACTTCATTGTTTTTTTGTGGGGCTTTACCGCCGTGCTGGGAAAATTAGTTTCTATTCCCGCTACCGAAATGGTTTTTTTTCGAACGCTGCTGGCGGCCCTTGGTTTGGGGGCACTCATGCTTGGGTTCAAAAAATCGTTTCGGGTTTCGTCTGCCGATGCCCTTAAGTTGCTGGGGGTGGGCGGTATTGTGGGTGCGCATTGGTTGTTCTTTTTCATTTCCGGCCGTGTATCTAACCCGTCTACCAGCCTGGTAGGTTTTGCCACGTGTTCGCTGTGGGCCGCGTTGCTGGAACCGCTCGCCAAGCGGCAGCCATTTCGGTTATTGGATGTTGGTTTCGGGTTAGTGGTAATGGGTGGTTTGGTGGTGATTGTAAGCTATGATTTTCAATACCTCAATGGCTTGCTGTTAGGTGTGTTGTCCGGACTTACGGCTGCCATTTTTTCGGTCTTCAATGCGCGCATGGTAAGTCGCATAAACGCGTACACCATGACGTTTTACCAAATGTTGGGCGCCACGGTGCTGATCGCAGCCTGCTTCCCGGTTTATCTCGCGGTGTGGTCTGAAGACGGAATGCTGCACCTTGAGCCCACGTGGGCCGATTGGTTTTACATAGCCCTGCTGGCGTGGGTTTGCTCGGTCTATGCGTTTGCTACCGGCATTAATCTCTCCAAGAAATTATCCGTTTTCTTCATTCAGCTTACGCTAAACATTGAGCCAGTGTATGGCATGGTGTTGGCACTGTGGATTTTTGGGGCCCGGGAAGTTATGGGACTGAACTTTTACGCCGGTACCGCGATTATTCTTACCGCGGTTGCGCTCTATCCATTTTTCAAAAAGAAGTTTTACCCGGATAGTGCGCGGGTTTAAACCGCCAACGTGGCCGACCAGCACACGCTGTTCGCAAAATGGTGGCGCACATCTACTGGCGCTTCGAACAGCCCAAAAACGGCAGCGCCTGATCCGCTCATGGCTGCATACACGGCACCCTGCTGATACAACGTGGATTTGATTGCCGCGATCTCCGGAAACTTTTGAAACACCGTGTGCTCAAAATCATTCATCAACAAATTCCGCCAGGTAGTTACTGGCTCGCGCAAAACGGCAACCAGTTCGCGGGCGGGCTGCCGCGGCACAATACCAGCATAGGCTTCCGCGGTGGATACATGTAGTTCCGGTTTTACTAATACCAGAAAATAGTTTTTTAACGAAACCGGCAGCGGCGAGAGCACCTCGCCTCGCCCAGTACCCAGCATGGGTTCATCATACAAAAAGAACGCACAATCGCTACCCAGCCGCGCGGCAAATGGCAACAACGCTTCGCGCGACAGTTGCAAATCAAACACATCATTCAACGCGCGCAGGGTATGTGCCCCATCGGCCGAACCTCCGCCCAAGCCCGCCCCGGTGGGCACAACTTTGTGCAGATGAATCGCCACGGGTGGCAATGAAAATTCCTTTTGGAGTAACCCGTAGGCACGCAGGCAAAGGTTAGTATCCGGCGGCCCTGGAACTTCGCGCCCAGACATGGAAAACGTAAGCTCAGCGGCGGGCACTACTTCAACAACATCGCACCACGGAACCGGATAAAAACAGGTTTCCAGGTTATGATATCCATCCGGCCTTTTTTCCACCACATGCAACCCCAGGTTGATCTTACACGGGGCAAACCGGATCATGACTACGGCTTCGTAAGTCGCTCAATCAAATCCTCGGTGATGCCGGTAGACGAAAACCCGCCATCGTGCATCAGATTTTGCATGGTTACCATGCGCGAGTAATCCGAGAACATCAGCACAATGTAATTCGCGCAGTCTTCGCCGGTAGCGTTACCCAAAGGCGACATCATTTGCGCGTAGTCAAAAAACACATCGAAGCCAGAAATGCCCGCACCCGCTGTAGTTTTGGTTGGCGATTGCGAAATGGTATTTACCCGAACTTTCTTCAGCTTGGCAAAGCGATAGCCGTAGCTGCGGGCAATGGACTCCAACACTGACTTGGCTTGCGCCATATCCGAGTAATCGGGAAACGTGCGTTGTGCCGCGATGTACGACAACGCGACAATCGAACCCCACTCGTTCATGGCATCTGTCTTTTCGGCTGTTTGCAATACTTTATGAAAAGATAAACCAGAAATATCCAGCGTCTTGAGGAACCACTCGTAGTTCAAATCTCCATACGAGCGGTCTTTCCGCACATTCGGGCTCATGCCGATGGAGTGCAGCACAAAATCTAATTTTCCGCCCAACACCTCCACCGACTTTGTAAAAAGCGTATTCAAATCGGTCTCCGAGGTAGCATCGGCCGGAATGACCTGCGCATCGCAGGCTTTAGCCAACTCGTTAATCTTGCCCATGCGCATGGCAATCGGGGCGTTTGTGAGCGTAAATGTGGCGCCCTCTGCCTTTACTTTTAACGCCGTTTTCCACGCAATGGAGTTTTCATCCAACGCGCCAAAAATGATTCCCCGTTTGCCTTTCAATAATTGGTTTGCCATAGCCGTAAACTGTTTTTGGAAGCCGCAATATTAGCTAAAAATTACCTGGATTAGATGAATCCCAACGCAGAGCGCTATTTTCGCACATGCTTTACAAACACCAACCGGTGGGCATTTTTGATAGCGGTATTGGCGGCCTAACTGTAGCCAATGCCATTCGTAAGCGCTTGCCCCATGAAGCGCTGATCTATTTTGGCGACACTGCGCACTTGCCGTACGGTGATAAATCCGAAGCCGCCATTCAGGCCTACAGTATCCGCATTGCTGATTTTCTCTTGCAAAACGGCTGCAAGGTGTTGGTGATTGCCTGCAACTCGGCCAGCTCAGCTGCATACGATCTGCTGAAAGAATACGTGCGCAACGAGGTGCAGATTATTAATGTGATTGACCCCATGGTAACTTGGGTAAGCGCGCACTACGGAAACAAAAGCACGGGGTTAATCGGCACCAAGCGTACCGTTCAATCCGGCATTTACAAACGAAAATTACGGGAGCTTAATCCATCTGTGGATTTGCACTCGCTCGCCACACCGCTGCTTGCGCCCATGATTGAAGAGGGGTATCATCATAACAAAATCAGCCATGATCTGATTGAAGAATACCTCAGCAAGCCTGAACTGGCCAACATCGCTGCGCTGATTCTGGCATGTACGCATTACCCGTTAATCAAAGAAGAGATTGCTACCTTTTACCAGAACCGCGTAGACGTGCTCGACTCCTCCGAACTGGTGGCTTTGGCCCTGGAGGAACACATCCGTTCAAAAAATCTGCTGAACGATGCCACCCCGCCCACACACCGGTTTTACGTGTCGGACTACACCGAGGCCTTTGAGGCGGCCACCCGGATTTTCTTTGGCGAACAAATCCAACTACAACTGCAAAAGCTTTAATTCCAACGATGGGTAATCCCCGTTTTCGCCTACCTTTAGCACCGGAATGAGCACTTTCTTTTTTCTCTTGCCGTTTCTGGTGGTGTACACTGTTTTTGTGGTGTATGCCGAGCGGAAAGTATCTGCGTTTATGCAAAGCCGTCTGGGCCCGATGGAAGTGGGCTTTTACGGATTACTTCAAACCGTGGCCGATTTATTGAAGCTGTTACAAAAAGAAGACATTCGCCCTACCGGCGCAACGCCCGTGTTATTCAAGCTTGCTCCTGTAATTATCTTCATTGCCATTTTTGGTGGCTTCTCGGTCTTGCCATTGCACGCCGCCTGGGCCGGAGCACCGCTTTCGTCCGGTATTTTTTTTCTATTGGCCATCGTCTCGTTAGATGTGGTGGGCATTCTCATTGCGGGCTGGAGCTCCAACAACAAATACAGCACATTGGGTGCGTTTCGTGCCGCAGCGCAAATCATTTCGTACGAGATCCCACTTGGCCTTTGTGTGGTAGCCGTAGTGATGCATGCCGGCACACTTGATCTGCAAGTCATTAGCGAACAGCAGGGTATTCTATCGCAAAAGCCGGCATCCGTCTTTGGCCTTAACCTTACGGCCATGGGTGGGATGGTGGCATGGAATGTAGTACAAATGCCTTGGCTTTTTTTTGTATGGGTGATCTTCTTCATCGCCTCGCTGGCCGAGTGCAACCGGGCGCCGTTTGATTTGCCCGAGGGTGAATCTGAATTGGTGGGTGGCTATCACACCGAGTACACGGGCTTTCGCTTTGCCGTACTGATGCTGGGGGAGTACGCCATGATGCTACTCGTTAGTTTTCTTGGCGCTATACTTTTTTTCGGAAGCTGGAATACCCCGCTGCCAAATCTCGGAAGCCTGACCCTCGCTACCTGGACCAGCGGCCCGGCGTGGGGTATGGCATGGCTGCTCCTAAAAACACTGCTACTCGTGCTGCTGCAAATCTGGGTGCGGTGGACGTTGCCCCGCGTGCGCATCGATCAATTAACAAGCATAAGCTGGAAATATCTTACACCGCTGGCGCTTTTTTTCATTTTTCTGATTGGTCTTACTAAAATTGCGGGGTAAACGATGGTAAAATCCCGGGTCTTATTGTTCTTTTTCTTGCTCTTGCCGGCCTTGGGCCAGGCGCAAGGCAAAGTAGATAGCCTTCAAAATCTATTGAGCAGAACCACGTCCGACTCGCTACGCATTTTACTCATGATTGAAATCAATGGCGCCATCGAGTTTCAAGACATTGACAAATCGAAAGAATACCTGGACGAAGCCGCACAACTTGCCGAAACCAACGATTGGGATTGGGCCCGCCTCAAGGTATACCGCGCACAAAGTTTTGCTGCGGTGCTGGTAGGCGATTATTCCTCCTCTTTACGTTTTGATAACCAACGCCTATCCCTGGCAGCTGCTGCAAAAGATACCGCCCAAATTCAAGATGCGCTGAACTACATCGGTGACACCTATCAATCCCTTGGCGAATACGATGAGGCCTACTTCTACTTCACTAAGGCATACAAACTGGCGCAAATAAAAAAAGATACATTAATGATGGCCATTACCATGCACAATGTAGGCCGCGTATTTAAAGAACTTGGCCAGTACGAAATCGCCATTCAGCATTTCCGGTTTTCGCAACGGCTCAGCGACCTGAAGAACGACCAATTGGGTGAAGCCTACAACCTGGATGAGCTGGGTGAACTCTACATGCGGCAGGATAATTTCGAGAAAGCGGAACAAACGCTGCTGCACTCGCTTCGCGTAACACGTAAAAGAAATATCCAGATTCTGGAACCCCAAACGCTGGCAAAACTAGCCCGGCTCTACCTGCGGAAAAACGAACTCAAGAAATCGGCTGCTTACTGGGACTCCGCAAAATGGCTGCATCAAAAAACACGAAACACGTATGGCCTGGCGGTAGTTGAGCTGGGACGCGGCCAACTACTCATCAAACAAAACGAATACGCCGCCGCTACGGCATTAATTACGTCCAGCTTAAAGACCGCACAAAAACTGAACGCGCGAATTTTGGAGATTGATTGCCTGAAAGAACTTTCAAACCTGAACGAACAGCGGGGCGATATCCGAGCCGCTTTCGATTATTTCAAGAACTACAAAGCACTTCAGGACAGCCTTTTTAGCGAGGAAATGCTGGAGAAGCTTTTCCAGGATCAGGTGCGCTTCGAAACTGAATTGAAAGACTCAGAAATTGCCGCCCTGAGCCGAGCCCAGGAAATACAGCGCGATGAGTTAAAGCGGGAAGAGCTGTTCCGAAATGTGTTGGTGGTGGTTGCAGCCTTATCGGCTTTTTTGCTATTCACGGTGTACCGCAGCGGTCAGCGCAGAATCAAACTGAATAAGTTGTTGTTAGAGCACCAGGCAGAAACAGAAGCACGCTCAAAAGAATTAGAAGAGCTGAACAAAGTAAAGGATAAGTTTTTTTTCCATTATCTCGCACGATCTGCGCTCCCCTATGAACGCGTTGGCGGGCATTCTGTATCTCACCGAAAAGGGCGCCATTCAACCCGAGGAATTTCCACGCATCACCAAAGAATTACGAGCTCAGTTTGATCATACCCGCACGTTGATCAATAACTTACTTGATTGGGCGCTACTCCAAATGGATAAACTCAAGATTGTGGAGGAAAAAACCGACCTCCGGCAACTGGCCGATGAAAACTTCCGGCTGTTGAGTTCCATGCATTTGAAACAGATGAATTTGATTAACGCCATTCCGGATGGACAGTTTGCCCTGGCCGACAAAAACATGGCGAATCTGGTTTTCCGCAACCTGATCTTAAATGCGATCAAGTTTACCGAAGAAGGTGGTACAATTGCCATTCGCTCAGCCAGCCACGCCAACATGTGGCGCATTTCTATCGAAGACAACGGCGTGGGCATTAGCCCGGAGGTACAAAAAATCATTTTCGAAAAAACCAGCGGCTACAGCACCCGCGGCACCGCAAACGAAAAAGGTACAGGCTTGGGATTAATCCTGTGTAAGGAATTTGTTGAGCGAAACGGTGGCACCATTTGGCTGGAAAGCGAAGTGGGCAAAGGCACTACCTTCTTTTTTACGTTGAAAAAAGCATGATCGGCATTAGCCGATTGCCTGTTATATTTGTTGAGATAACATGGCCATTCGTCATACGTATTTCTCGCAGTTCAGCGCTGCCATTACCACAGTGGCAAAAGGCTTGGGGTTAACATGGCGCCAAATGTGGAAGTCGCGGAGGTCAAACCCGGAACTGAACATTCAAAGCCCTGACTATTTTACCCAAACCCAAGGTATTGCTACCGTGGCCTATCCACACGTAGAGATTCCCGTGCCTGAGGTGGGCCGCTACCAGCTACACAATGAAATTGACGATTGCATTGTATGCGATAAATGCGCCAAGGTTTGCCCGGTAAACTGCATTGAAATTGAGGCGATCAAAGCACCCGAAGAGTTTGGAAAAACATCCGACGGTACACCCAAACGCATTCACGCCGCAAAGTTTAATATCGACATGGGCAAATGCTGTTTCTGTGGCCTGTGTACCACCGTGTGTCCAACGGAATGCCTTACCATGACAAAAACGTACGACTTCAGCACGTTTGATATCCGTACGCATGATTTTCCGTTTGCCACCATGACGCCAACGGAAATCGAAGCCAGCAAAGCCGCATGGGCACGCCACGAAACCGAGAAAGCTGCGGCAAAAAGCAACACAACCTCAGCGCCCGAAAAACCCGCCGTTGCAAAGCCGGTGTTTAAACCCCGCATTCCACCGGCAGCGCCAAAAACCACAAGCGAATGAGCGAGTGGCTACTGTATCTGTTTATGATCTGCGCCTGCACCTCCGCAGCCACACTACTATTTATAAAGAATGTTTTCCATGCGGCACTTGCGTTGCTGGTTACACTTTTATGCGTGGCGGCCTTATTTGTATTGTTGGCGGCTGAATTTCTTGCCGTAACGCAGGTGTTGATCTATGCTGGCGGCATGATTGTGGTGCTGATTTTTGGCATCATGCTTACTACGCGGGCGTCTGGCAAACCGCTGGTGGCCCCATCAAAAAACACATGGCCTGCCCTGCTGGCAGCAGGCGGCTTCTTTTTTCTTTTTGCCCGGCTTATTCTCGAAGAAAATTTCGGTGCACCCCGAGCAGGCGTAGATGCAGACGGAATTCGCCAGCTAAGCATCTTGTTGTTTACGCACTACTCATTTGCGTTTGAATTAGCCGGCCTGCTGTTGGTAGTAAGCCTGGTGGCTGCGAGTGTAAGTGCATTTTTAAAACCCTCCGCCCATGCCTGACAGTCTGCAGTGGATGTTGATGGCAGGTGCATTCCTGTTTTGTACCGGGCTGGCGATCTTAATTAGCAGGCGCAACCTGATCATGATGCTCATGGGCCTGGAGCTGATGTTAAATGGCGCAAACGTGAACTGGGTGGCTTTCGGCAGGTTGCATCCGCAATATCTTAAAGGAGAAGTTTTTGCGCTGTTTGTAATCGTGCTGGCCGTATGCGAAGCCGCGGTAGGCATCGCACTGATTTTGCGGGTGTATCGGTACACGCAAACCTCCCACCCTGACGAAGTTGCTGATTTGAAAGAGGCGTAATGGAGATTACCTTTTTTTTATTGGCATTTGCATTGCCACTGTTCTCCGCAGGCGCTTGCTGGCTATTCGCCTCCGAGAAATATGCAGGTCATATCGCTACCGGATTTCTGGCGGCCATGTTGCTCGCTGCAGGTGGATTGGCTTGGCATGGCTCCACCACCTTAAGTTACCACTTGCCGTGGTGGCAGATTGGAAGCTTACGTGTCGAATTTAATTTTCTGCTACCGCCATTTGTAAAGGCAATGATTGTGGTCGTGGCTTTGGTATCTCTGGCCGTACACGTGTTTTCCATTCAGTACATCGCGAAAAGCAGAAAAAGGTACTTCGCTACATTAGGCTTGTTTACCGGCAGCATGGTAGGTTTATTGGTGAGCAATCATCTGATCGTGCTGTTTTGCTTTTGGGAATTGATGGGCCTTTGTTCTTATTTATTAATTGGCTTCTGGCGCCAAAAAAACACTGCGGCTGCAGCCGCCACAAAAGCGTTTCTTATTAATAAGTTGGGTGATGCCGCATTGTTGGCCGCTATCCTACTGCTGTATGCAACCTATGGTACATTTCATATCAATGCCTTGGTGAGCGAGCCCCATCTCGCAGATCATGCACTGTGGTTAGGCGCGTTAGTCTTTCTGGCCGTTGCCGCAAAAAGCGCACAGTGGCCGCTGCATGCGTGGCTGCCCGATGCGATGGAAGGCCCTACTCCAGTTTCCGCGCTGATTCACGCTGCCACCATGGTAGCGGCGGGTGTGATCTTGTACGCCCGAGTGTATCCCCTGCTTCTGCCGGAAGTAAATTTGGTGATCTGCTTCCTTGGCTTAATCAGCGCGTGTCTGGGCGGATATCAGGCGCTGGTGGCGTACGACCTTAAAAAGATTTTGGCATATTCTACCCTATCGCAACTGGGCGTAATGATTGCAGCAATTGCACTTGGGGCGGCCGATGCCGGACTTATACACTTGCTGGCACACGCGTTCTTTAAGGCTGGCCTGTTTCTGATGGCCGGGCTGATCATCCATCATTACCAGCATCTTCAACCTGGAACGGATGCGCAAGACCTGCGCCTGATGGGTGGACTGCGGAAGTCGCGCGCGCTGTTTGTTGTGTGTATTGTATTGATTGGCGCTTTGGCTGGGTTTCCCCTAACCGCTGGGTTTCTGTCGAAAGAAAATATCCTGGCGGTTTTCGTTGCTTACGCGGATGGAAGTGCTGCCCTGTTGCCGTGGGTGTTTCTTGCAGTGTTGCTCGCGGCCACTTTTCTCACGGTGTTGTACAGTTGGCGGCTGGTGGCCGGCATCTTTCTTGATGAAGGTACGCATGAACAAACGTCTTTTCCGATTACACAAAGGATTGCCGTCGGCGCACTTGCCGCGTGCAGTAGCTGGTTTTTAATCTCGTGGAATCCCTTTCATGCCGATGGCTGGCTGGCGCATTGGCTGCGAAGTGAAGTCTACCCAACACCATGGACAGTAGCTGCCGGCAGCGTTGCCTGGATTCTCGCCGCAGCGGGGGTAGCTCGCGCTGCACTAAGAAATAAACAGTATCGGTTTGCCAAGCCGGTTTTCTCTATCGATGAGATTTATCGCGCCGGTATCGTTCGGCCCGTGCAGGCAGCGGCGTTAGCGGTTCAACATCTTGATCAACGCGTGATTGATCGGCTGCTGCACGGGGTAACGTTACTAAACGTATTCATTGCCCACCTGCTGGGTTGGTTCGATCAGCACATAGTTGATGGCACGGTTAACCAAACCGCCCGGCTACTGGCCGCTGCCGGCAACGCGATTCGAAAACCGGCACGCGGTGAAGTGCAACGGTACCTTGCCTGGGCTGCGCTGGGCATGATAATTTTCCTATTTTGGATGTTGAATTAACTGCATGTCGAACTACCTGGTCACGTCGCTCATCTTGGTTCCGCTTGCAGCCGCGTTGTTTTTGGCCGTTATTCCCGCCCAGCGGGCAAACGTGTTTCGGGCGGTAGCCCTTGCCGTAAGCGTGGTACAGATCATGCTCGTAACCGCGCTCATCGCCCGCTTCAATGTAAGCGCTGGCAACGAACACCTCCAAACGCGCACACCCTGGCTGCGGATAGATCTTGGAAGTCTTGGCACGTTGCAAGCTGATTTTTTCCTGGCGGTTGATGGCCTTAGCCTGGCGCTGATTGCGCTATCGGTGGTGGTGTTGATGATCGCCACACTTGCCTCCTGGAGAATGGTGGATAAGGCGAAAGGCTATTTCATTTTACTGCTGATTCTAAATGGCTCCATCTTTGGCACATTTGCAGCGATGGACTTACTGTTATTCTATCTGTTTTTTGAGTTCATCTTACTGCCGATGTATTTTTTGATTGGCATTTGGGGTGGCCCCAGACGCGAATACGCATCCATCAAGTTTTTTCTGTACACGCTGCTGGGCTCTATTTTGATTTTGATCGCCATCATTGTGCTCTACCTGGCAGGAAACACCTTTAGCATTCCTGAACTTATTCAACAACCGTTTTCCGGATCGGTACTTCATGCCGATGCCCCGGCCGTATTTGGCAGCCTTTCCATGCGCATGTGGTGTTTTGTGCTGCTGGCCATCGGCTTTGCAATTAAACTACCGTTGTTCCCGTTTCACACATGGCTACCCGATGCGCACGTTCAGGCATCAACGCCCATCTCTGTTATTCTTGCTGCGCTGCTCTTAAAGGTGGGCGGTTACGGACTCGCCCGCGTGGTGTTTCCCATTTTCCCTGCCGAAGCAGTTCAGTTGAGTTGGTGGTTGGGATTGGTGGCCGTCATCACGATCGTTTACGGAGCATTAAATGCGCTGGCGTCCAAAGATCTGAAGCGGCTCATTGCGTACTCATCGGTATCGCACATGGGCTTTGTGCTTTTGGGTCTGTCATCAGGCACAGTAGAAGGCGTGGCCGGCAGCATTTATCAAATGGTTAGTCACGGCATCATCTCAGCCATGCTATTTGTAATTGCCGGCGTTTTGTATGATCGTACCCACGACCGGCTGATTGCCAATTACTCCGGCTTGCATACGGTGATGCCTCAGTACACCGCCGTGGTATTCATTGCTTTTTTTGCATCGCTGGGGTTGCCCGGATTCAGCGGATTCATTGCTGAGTTTCTAACGTTGGCGGGCGCATTTCAATCGCACTCGGTTAACCAACTTCTTCCCATGTGGATGCCGATGGTGGCTATGGCTGGTATTGTTCTAACGGCAGCGTTTTACGTCTGGACCATCCAACGCATGTTTTACGGCACGTACTTCTGCCGGGCGGAAACCACGCTTACCGATTTGAACACGCGCGAAAAACTCATGCTCTACCCGCTGGCGGCTGCCACGCTCATGCTCGGCATCATGCCACAGTTTTTATTGGATTGGATCAACCCGTTCAGCGACCTTCTCAGTCGCCTGCTGTCATCGCTTAACTAAACATGCAAAGTCCAACTGGGTTTTCGCAACTGTTCCACCACACCTACTACCTGCTGCCGGAGTTGGTGTTATTGGCGGGTGCAGTTTTGGTGTTGCTCGTTGGCTTTTTCGCCCGGGTGCCGGGGGTGCTGTTAGAGATACTTGCCGCGGCAACCGTTACCGTAGCATTGGCATTCACGCTCTGGTACTGGCCAGAAGCCCCTCACGAATTTTTTTATGAATCGCTGCGGGTAGATCACCTCTCGGCAACGCTACGTGTAATGCTTAGCGGCACCGCGCTGTTGATCTTGTTCATGCCCATGCAGGCAGAGGGCCGCCGCCCGGAATATCTCTTTTTTCTATTAACCATTGTTTTGGGCGGTAACCTGTTGGTGATGAGCATTGACTTACTGGCGGTGATACTTGCGTTGGAACTTATCTCCCTGTGTTCGTATGCGTTGGTCGGATTTTCCTTCTCGCGTGCAGCGGCCGAAGGTTCCTGGAAGTACTTTTTGGTTGGCTCGGCCGCCACGGCCATTACTGTCTTTGGCATGTCGTATCTGTTTGGTGCTACAGGCGAAACGCAGTTCACGTCCAACGCTTTTCTGCAAAGTGCCCTCGGCCAACCCACCACCTTGTTAAAAGTTGGTGCGCTGCTAACGCTGGCGGGATTTCTGTTCAAAATCGGGGCAGCACCCTTTCATTGGTGGGCGCCTGATGCATACCAATCGGCTCCGGTTGCAGTTACAGCGCTACTTTCCACATTACCAAAAATTGCGGGCATGGGGGTGTTCATTCGTTTTACACTGGCGCTGCACTTATTTGGCCAGGGCGAGCTAAACTGGCGGTACGTACTCGCAGCCATTGCCCTCATCACATTGTTGGTGGGTAACCTGGGTGGTTTACTACAAAAAGATGTCCGACGGCTAATGGCCTACTCCTCCATCGCGCAAAGCGGATTTGTTTTGGTGGGCATGGCCAGCATCTCATTGGAAGGTACGCAAACTGCTCTGTTCTACCTTGCAGTTCTTGCCGTGATGAACGTGCTTACCTTTCGTTGTCTGCAGCAGATGGCGGCGCTTACTGGCACTTTTGAAATGGCGGGCTGGGCGGGCTACGGCCGCCAGCAACTGCTACTCACTGCATTTCTTACCATTGGCGTTGTGGCCTTAGCGGGTTTGCCACCAACGGGAGGTTTTATGGCCAAACTTTTTGTGTTTGCCAGCTTGTGGAATGGGTACGAAATCCATCAGGAGCCCATCCTCTTGATTCTTTTTGCGGGCGGGCTCCTTACCACGGTGATCTCGTTGTTTTTTTATCTCAAAGCACCGTACTACCTGCTTATTCGGCCGGTAGCACACACATTACCTACAAAAAAGCCGGCAACCGGAACTCTTTTTACGTGGCTTTTGGTTGTGGTGATACTAACGCTGTTCTTCTACCCCGATTTATTGATGGGTTGGCTGAATAGGGTTACCTTTGTACTCTAATCCCCCGCTGGCATGAGCGACCAAATACTTCACGAATGCGGTGTTGCCCTTGTACGCCTTCGTAAGCCGTTATCCTATTACATCGAAAAATATGGCCCCACGTATGCCATGAACAAGATGTACATCCTCATGGAAAAGCAACACAACCGCGGGCAAGATGGTGCGGGCATCGCCAACATTAAAATAGATGTAGCCCCGGGGTTTCGCTATATCAGCCGCTACCGCTCCATAAAGCCGCAGCCAGTGGCCCACCTGTTCAAAAAGATTGGCAAGAAATATCGCAAAGCGCAAAAGGAAGGAAAAGAAAAGTTTCGTAATGAGGCGTGGTTGAAACGACATGTGGCGTTTTCGGGCGAGCTTTGGTTAGGCCATCTACGCTACGGCACACACGGCATCAACAACATAGAAAGTGTGCACCCGTTTCTGCGACAAAACAACTGGCGCAGCCGTAACCTGGTAATGGCGGGTAACTTTAACATGACCAATGTAGACGAGTTATTCGATATTTTGGTTGATCTGGGCCAGCATCCAAAAGAAAAGGTAGACACCGTTACGGTAATGGAAAAGATTGGTCACTTCCTTGATGAGGAGGTGCAATCGCTCTTCGAAAACTATAAGGATCAGCACTCGAACAAAGAAATCTCGGATATCATCGAGAGCGAACTTGACCTTACCCGGGTATTACGCAGGGCATGCAAAGATTTTGATGGCGGTTACACCATGGCCGGCCTAACCGGCTCCGGTTCCGCCTTTGTGGTGCGCGATCCGTCCGGCATACGGCCGGCGTATTTTTATGCCGATGACGAGGTAGTGGTTGTTGCCTCAGAAAAGCCTGCCATTAAAACGGCCTTCAACGTAAACTACGAGCAGATTGAGGAAATTCTACCTGGGCACGCGTTAATTGTAAATAAAGACGGTTCGTTTGCGCAGCACCAAATTATCCGGCCGCTGGAAAAAACTTCCTGCAGTTTCGAACGCATCTATTTTTCGCGCGGCACCGACCCCGAAATCTACCAGGAACGCAAGCAACTGGGTAAGTTGCTCACGCCGCAAATTCTAAAAGCCATTCAGTTCGATCTGCGTAATACGGTCTTTTCCTACATCCCCAACACTGCGGAAACGGCATTTTTGGGAATGATGGCCGGCGTAGAAGAATTTCTCATCAAAAAACAAAAAGAAATCATTTTGGAAGGAAAACCTTCCATCGACTCGCTAGACGATTTACTCTCCTTTCGGCCGAGGATCGAAAAAATTGTATTGAAAGACGTAAAACTGCGCACCTTCATTACAGATGATCAGCACCGCGATGATATGGTAGCCCACGTGTACGACACGACCTACGAAGTAGTTAATAAAGGCAAAGACACCTTGGTGGTGATTGATGATTCGATTGTGCGTGGCACCACACTTGAGAAAAGCATTCTAAAAATGCTCGGGCGGCTGCAGCCCAAAAAAATTGTAGTGGTTTCATCCGCACCACAGATTCGTTTTCCGGATTGTTATGGCATTGATATGAGCCGCATGGGCGACTTCGTGGCGTTTCGGGCGGTGATTCAACTTTTGAAAGAACAAGGGAAAGACTATTTGCTGGGCGAGGTGTACGAACAATGCCAGCGTGCGGATGCAGAAGCCAACCCCGTGAACCATGTAAAACGCTTGTATGAGCAATTTACTTACGAGGAAATCTCCGATAAGATTGGAGATATCGTAAAGCCGGCGGGCATGGAAGCCGAAGTAAAAGTGGTGTTTCAAACCATCGATAACCTGCACAAAGCCATACCCAACCACCGGGGCGATTGGTACTTTACCGGCAACTACCCTACCCCTGGCGGTATGCGGGTGGCCAACCGGTCGTACATCAATTACATGGAAGGAAAGCTGGTGCGCGCATATTGAGTGCGTGCTTAGACCGCGTCCACCGTTTCTACTTCTTCGGGCATCATCTTTTTGAAGAGATTTTCAATACCCGCTTTTAATGTGATTGTAGACGAAGGACACCCGCTGCACGAGCCTTGCAGTGTAACGGTTACTTTTTTATCGAAATACGAGTGAAACGTAATGGCCCCACCATCCTGCTCTACAGCCGGGCGAATGTACTCATCCAAAATGGTTTTGATTTTTTTGATGGTTTCCGTTTCCTCCTGCGCTACCGGGGCCTCGGTTTTCATATCCAAAATCATCTTGCCAGCTTCCAGAAAGCTCTTGATGTGGTTCTTTAGCGTTTCCTGAATTTCAATCCATTCTACGTCTTCCTTTTTGGTGACGGTAATGAAATTGCTCATATAAAACACGCGCTCCACAAACGGATACATAAACAGCTCTTGCGCCAACGGTGCATCTTCAGCCGTGGCTGGGTTCGGAAAATCAAAGCTCATTCCATCTGGCACCAACATTTCGTTGATCACAAACTTGAGTGAGTTGGGATTGGGATTAGACTCAAGGTAAATATGAATGGCTTTTGGGGCAGCTTTTAGCATGTTTTCGTTCGTTTAACGAGAATTTCAACAAAATTAGGGAATAAAAGTTCTCCTGCGATTACATTCACCCCGTGGGCAGTATCTATGTTGTATCTTGGGTGGCTTTCGTGCGAAGGGTGTTCTTAAACGATTTTAAAGACTGAATGTGTTAAGCCGATGAAAAAAATGCTGCCAGTTCGTTTCTTTTTTCACCGCGCTCGGGTGTTTATCGCGTTGATCCTGATTTTTTTGCTTGCGTATTTTGTTTGGTCTTTCTTCCAATAAGCAACAAAACCAGCCCCCTCAGCCCGATTTCACCAACCCGCGTGAAACCTCTATTCATGTGATAATTACCGCGTTTTTCGCGAATTTTTAACGGCCGCGGTGCCTACCTTCGGTGCTCAATTTCGCACATCATGAAGATCTGGTTTATCCTGGTTTTAGTCAGTTTTGCCTTTACACTGCGCGCACAAAAAACCGATTCCATTCAACAAGCGGTGTACCAGCAAGCCAACGAAAAACTGGCCGCGAACGCACTTGCACCGGCCGTGGTGCAATACTCGCAATTGATAGCGGGTGGGTTCAGCAACAAAGAAGTTTGGCTACAACGTGGCACAGCATACTTTTTACAAAACGAGTGGGCCAAAGCAAAAGCCGATTTTGATCAAGCCGTGTCTGGCCGGATTGAAACGGCAGCCGTATTCAACATGCGGGGCCAATGCCGCTACCAATTGGAAGACATTGCCGGCGCAGCAAGTGATCTGGAAAAAGCCGTTGCCCTGGGTGCAAACCAGTACGAAACATTTGTATTTCTGGGCAATGCCAAATTCAAGCTTGAGAAGTACAAAGAAGCGATCTCCTTTTACGACCAGGCGCTGGCGCGTAAGGCCGACGCAGTGCTGCTAAATAATCGCGGTAAAGCGCGGTTTATTACGGGCGATTTGCCCGGAGCCGTGGCCGATTTTACGAAAGCGTTGGAATTAAAACCCGATTACGAAAAGGCGCTCGAAAACAGAGCGGAGGCCTACTACAAAATTCCCAACTGGAAAGCCGCGGCTGAAGACTTCGCGCGGCTCACCGTAGCAGGGCGCACAGATACCGATTTTCTGCAGAAGTTAGGAACGGCTCAATACTATTCCGCCAACTACGCAGCCGCCATTGCCGCATTTGCGCCTGTGGTGGCGAAAGGCATCAAGAGCAAAGAACTTTTCTCCATGCTTGGCCTTAGTTACGCACAACAAAAAGATCCCGCCAAAGCAGCCCAGGCACTGGCCGCCGCCACCTCGTTGGGGGTTACCGATTTACCGGTGCTCGAGGCACTGGGTATCGCGCAATACCAAACCAAAGATTTTGGCGAAGCTATAGAAAGTTTAAGCCGCGCCATTACTGCCGGTGGTAAAACTCGGGAGCTGTGGGCATACCGCGGGCTGGCATTTGCCCAACAAAACGAGCTGGCCAAAGCAATTCCCGACCTGGAAAAAGCCGTGGGCCTGGGGTTTGTTGAATTTGAAGCCTTTCGGCTGCTGGGCGATGCACAATTTGTGAATAAGAATTTTCCCGGCGCCTTGCAAAACTACAATCAGGCGCTGAAGTTGGTCGCAACCGACCCCGTAGTGTTTAATAACCGCGGTAAAACCAAATGGAGCTTGGGCGACCTGGCGGGGGCAACGGCCGATTTTGATCAAGCCCTCGTGCTGAAACCAGACTACACCAAAGCCGCACTTAACCGTGGCACCGTGAGATTCAATCAGGAAAACTTCGCAGGCGCAATCACCGATTTAGAAAAAGCAAAAACTACGGAAGGAGAAAATGCCGAACTCAACCGCATGCTGGGGCTGTCGTACTACCAACAAAAGAAAAACGATCTTGCAAAACCCGCATTGGAAAAAGCGCTCAGCAGCGGTATTAAAGACGGTAAAGTATGGCTTGCCGTTGGTTACCTGCGGTTTGAGTTAAAGGAGTTTGAAAAAGCGGTAGAAGCATTTACGCAAGCCGAATCTGCGGGTGAAAAAGAGCTGGGATTAGCGGCGAAGCGCGGCTTAGCAGCTTACGCGATTCGGAAGTTTGATTTAGCTGTAGCTGATCTGGAGAAGTTCGTGGCCAATGGCAGCGATGATCTATCTGCGCTGGAGGCCCTTGCGCTGGCCTACAGCGAACTGCAAAAAAGCAAAGAGGCGCAGCCCTTTCTGGAGAAAGCCGTAGCGATGAAAAGCCAGAACAAAGAGGTGTATTATCACGCAGGCAATGGCCGGTTCACGGCCAACAACTTTGCGGGTGCTATCGAGGCCTACACGCAGGCAATCGCTCTGGGACTTCAAACCGAATTGGTGTATAACAACCGCGGCAAAGCCAAACTCAACTACCAGCAGGCTGCTGCATCAATAGAAGATTTTACGCGCGCATTACAGCTCAAGGCCGAATACCCGCAAGCCTTAAAAAACCGAACGGCTGCATACTTTGCAATCGAAAACTGGCAGGCAGCAATTAAGGATGCTGCCATTCTCATCAACAAGGGTCAAGCCAGTGGCGAGGAATGGGCCTTATCTGGTATCGCGAAATACCAGTTGAAAGAATTTGCCGGCGCTGTTGCCGATTTAAGTAAAGCGATTGATGCCGGTAATATAAAAAGTACGCCGCTTTTATATCGCGCGCATTCGCTTTACGCGTTAAAGCGATATCAAGATGCGATACCCGATTTTACAGCCGCGATTGATGGCGGAGAAAAATCCGCACTTGCGTTTTACCAGCGCGGCGCTGCACAGTATGCGCTCGAAAATTTTACTGCTGCAGTAGCTGATTTTGATCGTGCCGTGCAAAGCGGTTATACTGATGCCGTTGTATTTGATCAACGAGGTCACGCGAAATTGATTACCGGCAACGCCGCTGGCGCCTTGGCCGACCTGAACGAAGCCATTACCAAAGATGCAGCAACCGCGCTGCCGTATTTCCATCGGGGCGATGCCCATGCAACATTAAAGAACTGGCCCGCAGCGCTGGCCGATTATGAAGTAGCTCAGAGTAAGGGCATACAAGATCCGTTATTGCTTACCCGTAAAGGAATCGCCCGGGTGGCGTTGAATGACGTAGACAAAGGCATTGCCGACTTCTCCGCCGCGTTGCGCATCGATGGCGAGTTACGCGAAGCTTTTGCACAACGTGCCGCGGCCTATGCAGCGCAAAAAAAATATGAATTGGCGGTGAAAGATTACCGTGAAGTAGAAAAACGAACCGAAAAGCCGGGCAGCGATTTGTGGCGGGCGCTTGCCCAAGGCTACTTTGAATCAAAAAATTATTCACCGGCACTGGAATACGTGGAGAAGTTGCTAAAGGCAGGCGAAAAAGATAAGGGCTTGCTTTTCATGCGCGGCAAATGTTTGCTGGAAGACCAGGACTTTCCCAATGCCATTCGTGCTTTTGACGAGGCCATTAAAGCAGGCGAAAATACAGTTGCCGTTTTTTTGGAACGTTCGCGCGCCAACATTCAAATGGAGGCCGTAAAAGAGGCGATTAAAGATTTGGATAAAGCCCTGGCCCTCGATCCGAATAATGCAGACGTGTTCTACAACAAAGCACTGCTCAACGAAGAGGCTGGGGCTTTTGAAGATGCGGTTCTTGATTACAACAAAACAATCAAGCTCAACCCGAAAGATGCGGCAGCTTTTTACGGCCGTGCCACGTGCAAAGCCGAACTAGGCGATTTTGGCGCGGCTGTTGCCGATATGGACGAGGCCATCAACCTCAAAGGTAACGATGCCTCGTATTACAAACAGCGTGGCAATTTCTATTATCGCCTGCCCGATAAAGAAAAGGCATGTTTCGATTGGCGGAAGGCCGTGGAACTGGGCGATGCCAAAGCGCGTTTTCAAATTGACCAGTACTGTAAGAAGTAACAATTTCATTGCACGGGTTAGGTAGAGGTTTTACTTTTACCGCGCTAACCAATCGAATTCCACGCGTGGAAAATCAGTCAAATAACACCATTGATATTGTTTTCACGAAGCAAGATGAAGCAAAAACGCGCAAGTTGTTTTTTGTTTTAGGTCTTTGTTCACTGCTGGGGCTGATCAGTATGGTTTTCATTCCGGAGTTCCGGAGCGGGGTTGCATTTTGGTGGTTTATCGCTTTCATGGCGATTCACTCCTTGCAGGGCATTCTCTGGGGCCTTGGCAAGGGCAACTGGTGGCGAGGTTCGGCAGCCTTCCTTCGGATTAACGATCAGGAAATCGAATTCAACAATGGAACAACTATCGAACAAAAAATTCGGCTGTTGTGGCAAGACGTAAAAAATATCGAGGTGAGGTTGTTTGAGTTGGCCATCAACACCTCCGCAAATCAGTCGGTGTCAATTCCACTTTCGTCTCTCACGGATGAAAACCGGATTGCCGTAAAAGAATTTATTCAACAAGTTAAAAACGTAAAAGGCATTTAGGCACATCCTAAAAAAGAGGCCGTCTCAAAAAAGTAAACGCCACGGCGAAGTAAGTGAAGCATTCTCCACGTGGGGCATGAAAACATTGATTGCTTCGGTCGTTCCTCCCGCGCAATAGCGTTACTTCATGATTTTAAGACAGCCTTTTTCTTTTACTTCGTTACCGCCCACTTGGCGATCTCACTGCGAAACCAATCATCTGCGCCTTCGGTCCATTTGTAATGGTCGCGAATGTATTCCATCGTGTCTTTTTCAACGTCGGTGTAGGTACCGCCATCTTTTACCATGGCAATGATGGCCGCCGCATCGTTCCGGGAAATCCGGCCATCACCTGCACCAGCAATTGATTTGTCGGCTAAGTCCAACAGCCGGCTGTCCATTTTCTTTCCATTAACTGTTTTGTAGTAACTCATAACATCAGGGGTTTAACCTACCAAAAGGTACGCATCGTAAAGCAAAAGTGCGTTACCCTTTTGTTACCGAGCCGTTGAGCAAATGTGGTTTTTTGCCTACTGGGCCGTTACTACCGGGTTCCCTTTGTTTACCCACTCACTCATCCCACCCGGGTAGTTACGGATGTTGGTAAACCCGTGTTTTGCCAATACAGAATAACCAATAGACGAGCGGTCGCCCGCCTGGCAGTGAATGATTACCGGCTGATCTTTGCGAATCTTGTGCAAGTTCTTTTCCAGTGTACCAATAAACACGTTATCCGTGCCGGCAATGTGGCCGCCTTTGTACTCGGCTGCGCCACGTAAGTCCACAATTTGGGTGTGATTGGTGGCCAGCACTTGCTTCAACTCCTCCAGCGAGATGGTATTGGCTTGCTCCAATGGATGGCCAAGCGCTGCCCATGCGCTTACATCTTCCACATAGCCATAGATGTTATCTAAGCCAATGCGCATAAGTTTACGCGTAAGGTCATCCAGTTTTGATTCCTCTGCAATCAGAATAAACGGCTCATCGTAATTCAAGAACCAACCCATCCAGGTAGCAAATGCATTGTTTCCTTGAATGTTCAAACTTCCGGGAATGAACCCTTTAGCGAAAGCTGTTTTTACGCGCGTGTCGATTAGTTTCACTCCATTCTTTACGGCCGCCGCAAGTTCTGTGGCGCTAAGTTTTTTCAATTTGGGTACTTCTGTTAACAGCGGTCGTTCTACCTTATTCAGCTTTTTCATGGTGGCAAAATACCGCGGCGGCTCGGGCTGGTCTTCCAACAAATATTTCACAAAACCAGACTCGTCCTGCGCATATTGAAACGCCCAGTTCCGTACTTTTTCGTAGCCTACGGTGGTACTTGGTACCGCACCCAGCGCTTTGCCGCAGGCAGAACCCGCGCCATGCCCGGGCCAAACCTGAAGGTAATCGGGCAGCGCATGGAAGATTTTCAGCGACTCATATAACTGCCGGGCGCCTACATCTTTAGTGCCTTTAATGCCCGCTGCCTCTTCCAGCAAATCGGGCCGACCCACGTCACCCACAAATACAAAATCGCCCGTGAACAACATCACGGGTTTATCGCTGGCGGGCACGTCGGTTAGCAAAAAGCTAATGCTCTCCGGGGTATGCCCGGGTGTATGCAGCACACGCAATTTTAGATTACCCACAAAAAACTCATCGTTGTGCCTGAGGCCGTGGTGATTAAATTCATATTGCCAGCCCGGACCGCCTTCGTCTGAGAGGTACATGGTAGCCCCGGTAAGCTTCGCCAGCTCGCGGGTGCCCGAAAGGAAATCGGCATGAATGTGAGTTTCGGCCACATGCGTAATCCGCATATTGTTTTGGCGAGCAATGTCCAGGTACGTATCTACATCGCGTTTCGCATCAATCACCATGGCCACACCTGCCTTTTGGCAGCCAATGAAATAACTGGCCTGAGCTAACGATTTATCGTAAACGTGTTGAAAAAGCATGACACACTTGTTTAATGAAACCTAAAGCAAAAAAGCGAGCACAAAGTTCACCCATTTACAAAGTATTTACAAGTGCCGGTCTAGGTAACGATTGCATGCCAAAATTCTTTGTACAGCCGGGTTTTGCCCATGCGTTTTCGGTAATTTGTAGTGTAAAAAAGCGGAATAAAAATGATTGTGTACAACGTAACGGTGGCGGTAGATAAGGCCATTGAGGAAGACTGGCTACGCTGGATGAAAACGATACATATTCCGGACGTGCTACGTTCGGGCAGGTTCTTGCATCACAAGATTTACCGCGTGCTTTCGCACGATGAAGAAACCACTTCGTACGCCGTGCAATACTTCATTCAATCGATGGATGAATTGCAACACTACCTCACACACCACGCGCCCGCACTGCGGCAGGAGAGTGAACAAAAATTTGGTGACCGGCAGGTGGCATTCCGGACACTGCTGGAAGAAGTAAGCTAAAAGCGAAAGGTGCCGAAACAAAAAACGCCTCAAGTGAGGCGCTTTTTTTTGTGTGATCCCGCTGGGATTCGAACCTGCTTTTTTCCTTTACCTTGAACACTCCAAAGTTAACACTTTTTCTAATAGAAATGCCTAATTCAAAAGAATTTAGAGGTTATTTTGAGTAAGTATGAGTAAGTACGGTAAAGGCATATTGTGCAACTGAATGATCAACCATACTTTTGAGCAAATACTAAAATGGGGACTAATGAACATTCACTTCAAACTTCGCAAGCAGGGCAAGGTCAATCCTAAAATCATTATGCATGTTTTTGACGGGCGATTTGAGGGGCGGAAATTCATGTATTCAACTGGCCAGTCAATACCAGGTGATCATTGGGACAAAAGAAAAAGCAGAGCCAAGGCCATCACTGCACATGCTGCGGAATACGAGGCGTTAAACAGGTATCTGGACAAGCTAGAACAAACTGTTATAAGCTTCAAGAGCGAACGTCACAACTCAGCAAGTCTAAGACGCCAGGATTTGAAGACCTATCTTCTCAAGAGCCAGGACAATGAACGAAGAGAGCGGGAAGAAACACTGCAGAAAGAAAGTGATTTTTTTAAGACTTGGGAAAGGATAATAGCCGAAGCGAAAACATCTAAGGGAGAGGGAATCGGTGCCGGTACCAGAGTTTCAAAAACTCAGACCTTGCGCCTAGTACGAAAGTACGCTGCAGAAAATTATCCTTCTCTGACTTTTGAGGACATTGACATGAATTTCTACCATGGATTTGATGCCTACATGAAAAGCCTTGGATTAAACGGTAACTCTCGAGGCAAGCATTTCAAAGAAATTAAATCAATCATGAGGGAGGCTTTGGATCGAGACATTAAAGTCAACCTCTCATTTCAGAAAAAGAGTTTTAAGGTTATTCGTGGAACAGCCGATAATACTTACCTGAACGAACAGGAGATCGAGAGACTTCAGGGACTTAACCTGGTCCCGGCAATGGAACGAATAAGAGATATCTTTGTTATGGCTTGCTTCGTAGGGGCAAGGCATAGTGATTGGTCGCAGATTAGTGAATCGAATGTTGTGATTCAAAACGGAACGGAACTACTTAAGATCCGTCAAACCAAGACAGGTGATACAATTCATATCCCGATGCACCCCATCGTCCGAAGGATTCTTAACAAGTATAGAGGTAATCCACCTAGGGTTATCTCCAATCAGAAATTTAATGAAGCCTTAAAAGACATTTGTAAAATGAAAGAAGCTAACCTGGGTTATGTCATGATCAACGGCCGCCAGGTAGAAAAGTGGACGGAGATAACTACTCATACTGCCAGGCGCTCATTCGCTACCAATGCATATCTTTCTGGAAGCCTTGATGTCTATCAAATTATGCGATGCACTGGGCATAAGACTGAAGCTTCATTCCTATTATACCTGAAGCTTGATGGCAAAGACTACGCCCTGAAGGCCGCTGAGTCGAAGTTCTTCCGGAATGAATCCTGGAAAGGGGCAATGTCGATAGCTTCTTGAAGCCTTAAATAATAACCACAAGTCATAGGTTAAAAACAAAGAAAGGTCGATAGCCTAGTCCTTTTGATTCCGAACGATAATCTTGTACTTAGAAAAGCGCATTTCGAATTCAATCGGTCGAGGTGTCTGCTCTCTAACACGTCTAGAGTCTGGGGAGAAAAATCTGAGTTTTGCAGCAAGTTCTGCAATCGGGTTACTCTTTGTTGGGTCCTTAATCTTTGCTGACGCCTCTAAGACCTGAAACCAGGATGCCCAAATTGCCCTTTCGTCTAGCACCTGATTTGTGAAATGAACATGGTGTCGTGCCACAACAAATAAATATACTTCTTCGATCTTCATTTCTTCAGTGCTAATTCGAAGAGTACTAAGTATTGTTCTAGGATCATTTGAGCCCAACCAAGCCGAAGCCTTTTCGATCCACTCAACTGACTTCGGGATCAGATTTGAAATTCTGCTAAATCTCTCTTTCATAGAGGTCGAGAATGAATCCTGCCACTTCAATTGAAAAAGGCCCAACGTATTCGTTTTTTTATCAAATAAAACTCCATCAATGTCGGTGTCCCCTTTTTGTGTCTTAATAATAACGCAGTCATCTACTCTAATGATCTGCTCATGATCAAAGAAGTCATACAATTCATTCCGAAATCTCCGTTCCCGATTATTGACGGCATTAAAAAAATCCGTTGGGTACTTTCTTTTTAATTCTCGGTTTAGAAATTGAACCGGTCTGTCGAGACATCCGTAAGTTGATCGCATCAACGTATCATTGCCGATCTGGAAGTAGGGTGGAGCACTAACACCTGGATAAGAAAGATGGTACTTGAAATTATCCTTGCTTAACGTTAAGCATGATACCGTTTGTTGCAACTTCTCTGGATCCTCTTCAAGGTATTCCCCCAAAGATATCGAGAAAGTCTTAAGTGAGAATGCGTATGTTAAAATGTCTCGAAGATTTACCTTATGCGAAGTCTTGTAAAAAAGAGCCATACAACAATCTTGATGCATCAGTGCAGCACGATGAACGTACTCGACATGATCCATGTACTTCTTGTAAGGGATCCCTCCGAATGTATCACTTTCATCAAAATCGTCAACGATTTGCTTGGTCATTAGGTATAGATACGCTAATCGTGAATAGAATTGATCTAATTCATCATTGGCCTTATACGTGATGAATTTGCCATGGGCAAGTTGTACTATGCTCTTAAGTTTGGTCCTCATCTTCGGTAACTTGTCAACAAACCCTTTCTTTTTTTCTTCCAGCACCCCGTCTACAAGTGTGAAGTAGTATTCTGTACTTAGTTTCTCATAGTACTCTACTCCAGAATTCTTATGAACATAATCAAAGATAAATGCATTTTCCTCTTCGGCAGCAATTGTCATAAGATCGGCCTTGCAGTAGTCGAGATGCTGAGAGGCTATCTGAATTGCACCAGCATGCTGAACAATCTGATCAATCCAATCGCGTTGATCTTTGTCAGCTGAAAACAATGGAATGTTGTTTTCCGAATTGAGGTCTTCATAGTATAATTGAAACGCTAAGGCCCAGCCAAATTTATACTTCTCTAGAAGGAGAGCATGATCCTTGGGATCAAGTTTGCCTGGGGCTTTTAAAACAAAAGTATGATAGTCAAGGGTGCGTATTATCTCAATCAAAGGAAAAAGAACATCGTTGCTTGGATAGCTAGATCTAATCCTCGCTCTTTCTTCTTCCAAAACTTGCCTTAAAATTTCATCGGTGCTTTTCAATTTGGTGATTTTTATAAAATCAAGGTTTGATATTCATCCTTTTAAAGAGCCGAAAATAACATGCCCTTCTGTTTTAGCTGTGAGAGATCTGTTGGCGTACACGATGATAGATCGGATTTAAATCGCACGTCCATGACTTTATTTGGAATATGGACTTTCTCAATTTTTTCGATGTCTTGGTGTCGATAGAATCGAAGAGAGTTCTTAGCCAATTCAAGATCGAATTTTAATTCAGTTGATTCCTGAACATTGCTTCCAAGAGTTTGGGAAATGATAGTGTACAATTTACCAGTGAAGGTATCAGTTTTGACTTTTCTGTTAATCAAATTTGCTAGATCAACAACACTCAGCCCAGCTGGAGATTGTTTAGTGAAAAGGGATGCGACTAGGACACTTTTGTCTTCAGACGGCTGGAGTTGGTCAGAAGTAAACGTGTGGATTCTTTCGAGATTGCTACTGCTTTTTACTTCAATCTTCTCTAAATCTGCATTAAAATCAAATCTCTCTTCAGGTAAATTATGCCAATAGTTTAACAGTACTTCAGGGTTTTCAGAAATGTAGATGATAAATAGTTCTGCCCACAATCCTTGAACCGTTTTAGTTGGGGGAAAGGACATCACTCGAAATATCTCGACAAAGTTTTTAAATGTTGTGAGCAATTCCGGCATGGTGGGTCTTACAGAAAGCGATCGAATAAATGCTTCCGAAATCTGGAGGAAATATCGAACAAGTTTTTCCTCTTGGCTCTTCAATATGATTATCGTAAAATTTGAAATAGAATTTCTCTCAAATTCAGATATCCTACATTCGGTGTTATGCATCAATTCCAAATGCTTTAATCGAATGTTTTTAACAGACGGCAATTCCTTGGCGGGCAACTGAATTAACAAGACAGGAAACCCTTCGTTGTTAATGCCTATTCTTACAAATGAGAATTCCTCAATTGTAAGAGTATTGAATAAAGAATTCTTGCTGGTCGTAGGAGCGCTGAGTTGGGAAAAAAGTTCGAATAAGTTCATTGAGCATTGTCTGGTTGCCGTATGATATCCTTACCAATGCGTTCTGGGAACCAGATTGCGATTGTTGGCACATCGCTATAAAGAATATTTCCTTGCTCGTCCAAAATGTCATTGCCATCCATATCTTTTAGATGTAGGCGATGGATTTGAATTGTCAATAAACTTCGATCATTAATTTCACGATCTCCAGGGTATATCACTTGTCCAGTCTTTGGGTTTTTACCTTGAAAGAGTTGACGAATCGTATTACTTCCATTTTCATGAAGCCTTCTTTCTCTAACATTTTGATAAAATTGACCATGTTCCAATTTGCTACTCATGAGGTACACCAAACAGTTTTCATTTGAATGGTCCTGAAGGTGCATTCCAATAACACCGCGCAGACTTGAAAACGTTTGACTGTCACTTTCCCTTGTAAATTTCAAACGATTAAGGAGGTGTAGTAAGCAATCATTTAAAGACAGCGTTGCAACGAGGTGCTTTTGTTCCTCGGTTCTCCGAGCATGACCATCGTCTGGTGCAAATGAAGCCAGGTTGCTGCTTAGAAATGAAGAAATGGTGTTTTGATTCTGCGCTATCAGGTTGTCCGTATCGTGCGGGGCGCGCACAACAAACCATTCTTCCCCAAAATAGTCTCGATCAAGGTTGTTGTAAAGAATATTGGGTCTTGTGAGGTTGAGGATTTGATCTAGGACTGTTTCTCGATCCCAGTCATTTAATGGCCGATTGTTTACATCATATTCCTCGAGTCTCTTCCTTACGTCTTCTTCGTGTTCAATTATTGCTCTAAAGGCGTCAATCGTTGGTTTATCTAGCCAAACCCTGCAATAGCCAAGATAGTTGCCTTTGTATCCGAAGAATCTCGCCCTTTGAAGTGTGGTGTCGACTTGGCCAGTGCCCAAACTCCTTGGCATATAAGTAATGGTTAGACCCTCAACAGTGAAACCTCTATCCATTGCTTGGCCACCAACGAGGATATGAGAATAGCAATCATTCCAATTGATTACCGGTGTCCTACCTCTACTTGAATTTATCTCAATTATGCGCGTGTAGTTTATCGCATGAATCAATCGATTACCAGTCAACTCTTCAAATGATGGTAGACTTGGACCGACTGTAAGTCGAAGATCATTGTAAACATCCCTGAACTCTCTAAGCAGATCATTCTTATCTTCGTCATCGCTGCTTTGAAGCAATCTTTTCCATCCTTCGCAAATATCACGTATCCAGTTAAAGTATATGTTTTGCGAATTGGTAAGTCGTGATGGATGAACCATCATAGATCTATTGCGTTGATCCTTCCTTATTTCTCCTGCGACAACGCCCAAGAAAAAGACCTTCAGTGAATAAAGAAGTGTTTCTGGAGGCTCAAAAAGTGGACTCAGATTTGTTGGTATCTGATTTATTGGAATCAACCTTACTAGGCCGGGATTTTGAATAAAGAAAGTACTGCCACCCGTATATTGATTTCCCGGAGTCAAAAGCTTAATAAAATTAGGCGACAATCTGTCCATAATGTTTATGAACAAATTCCCCTGGGGGGTCGCGGTGTATTGTAGAAAGGTATGGTGAGGAAAAATGTTTCTTAGGTCATTTATCCTTCTGTAAATAGTTGAAACCTCACCTTCATTAACTCCGGCTCCTACTCCAGCATTGACAACGGCTCGAGTATTCAAACTTGCTTGATCCCCTTCATCGTCAATTATCAATGTTGGAACCCTTGTGAGATCGAGGCCGCGCAGCAAGTTTGTTAAATTTAACAGCCTGGTTCCGTTCTTCATTACCGTTATCAATACGCTGGAACAGTCTTCATTGGGATACGTTGGATCGGCCCATTGATCAAGTTTCATCTGAATTGTGTCTCTATCCTCTTGAGTACTTGGATTCTTTCGGATAATCCATTTTCGATCGAATCGATTGTCAATGCGTAAGTCATTCTTAATCCTTTCGTAGGATTGCTCTGATAGGGGTGTTGATGTCCCAGCAATAATAATTATTATCTGGAAACCATTGTCGCGAGCAAGTGCGGTTAGAGATGTAAAGGATAGTGTTTTACCACTCTGAACATAACCAATCACAAGCCCTGTCTCAACATTAGATGCTTCGTTTGGATTTCCACACATTTCCATGATGCGAAATGTCTCATCAATTATTCGCTCGCCTGTAGAGTTGATACTTCCGTTTTGATCTGCAAATCCCTTAAATCTCAAAAGACTTTCGATCTCTTCACCTTGGTACGGCTGCCATTTAGCATTGTTTGGACCGCTGGTGCTTGTGATTTCAATTACCTCAGACATTGTCAATAGGGTTTACGGGGTTGAGATTTTGCTAATTAACTCATTTAGATTTCTTCTTATTTCTCCCTGTGTTTTAGCCCCACTGTTTTTGGCAATAACCTCAGACAGTCCCAGTGCTGCAACCAGTCTTAAGATCGGTTCAATCTTTGCATTATCTGTACCCACGTGTTCAATCATAAATGGATGGGTCAGAGAAAGTCGAATCCCTATTTGTCGAACAGATCCATCCCCAGTGGGATTTTTCACGAGGTGATTTCCCACTTCTATTAAATCTTTGATAGAAGCATCAAACGATAGCTCTATTGAAATTCGCCATTTATTCTTGTTGAACTCGACATTGAACTCTTTATGGATTGCTTTTTCCGTTCTTGATAGAGTTTCCTCTGGGTTATTAACGACTGGAGGATTTCCCGCCACCTCTTCAATGGCTTTTGGAGCTCGCTCTTGTAAATCTTCAACAGTCTGATCCAAAGCTCGACTAGCAGACTTGTATTCCTTTTCCGTTGCTCGCGCACGATAGTTTTCAGCCTGCTGCAAAAGTGGGAATGTTTTATTATTGATGTCATCCCTCAAAAGCTCAAGGAACATGTTAAGATTCTCATCCCATTGAATTCCCTTTTTGGTAAATGAAACATTGAAGCCCTCTAAGTGTAGCTCCCCAAAAATCCTTTGATACCTATAACTGTTCGGAGCTCCAAAAATGAAATCGGGCCTGAAACCGTTATCAAAACTTCCCTCAATAACTCGTCCCCGTCTAAACAATGCAAAACCTGCCTCAGATGTCGAACCTGTCTCTCTAATCGCAACAAATCCATGAACACTTAGACCGTCCTCAACGGGAAAGTTGATTGACTTTTTCCACAGAATCGGTTCTCCAACGGATTGATAAGGCTTCTCTTGATACTTTGCTAATAGAACCTTGGGCTCTTCGAATTGCAATTCATTGCCGTCAATTTTCAGCACCAAAACTCCTTTCCTGATAAAATCACGATAGATGCTTGTCAAATGTGATTTTACTTTTCCTAAGCCCTTCTTACGGGGCATTCTATGGACGTTAAGAAGTTCGATTATTGTATAGTGAAGTTTTTTGTCGACTGGCGTGCTTTCAAATACCAACTCTTCGATTTTGTCCTCGAAGATCTGATTCATATCAAATTTTATGGTTCGCTCAACTCCTTCTCCTATTGCCGTTGTTCGTACACTCCACAAATCAGAAAACCAGCATGCAGCTGATTTCATACCCATTCCGAACTCAGATAATCCAGATGTATCAGAAGGAACCTCGGCTGCTCGAAAGGCTCTTGCATAGTTTGCCTGATCAATACCGGCAGCATTGTCTCTGATTGTTATTCTATTGCCGGCATCATCAATTTCTATATTTACTTCGAGCTTAAAATCGGCCCCTTGAATTTGCTTGAGAGCAGTTTCGTTGGCCTGGTAACTCGCAATCGCATTATCGACAAACTCAGCCAACGCATACCACGTTTCATATTCTAAAAACTTTAGAACAGAAAGCATTGTAACATTCGGCCTTATGTTTACCTTATTAAACTGCTTCATGAAGTTCCATTACATGAGAGACCAAATGCTTTGCATTTGTTTTGGTTTTTGCCTTTTCATTTAAAATAAGCCGCTCAGCAATGATCCGCACCACGTCTGCATTGACCGCGTTTCCTAAAGCATCAAAGCATGTTCCAATATTCTCCGGCAGTTTCTTTAGCGAGCCCAACCCTTGCAGACGAGCTCCTTCTCGTTTAGTAATATATCTTCCTTGCCAACCCACTATTGGTATTTGAGTGCTCACACAAACCAATGACGGGAAGAAATCAGTTCTTTTTAGTCTAATACCTGAGCCACGAAACTGAATAATGTAATTCCTAACGTAGCGCTCTCCGCCCTGTATGTTCCACTCAAATTTTTGCCAACTAGGAACACCCAGCAACTCAATTTTTTTAACGATTGGTTTTAGCTGTTTTTTATACTTCTCATAAAATTCTCGATTGCTGCGAATGTATGAACGTTTCCACGTAGGGAATTTTTTCTCTTCCGTTCTTGCGTAGCTTGGGAGGTTGGCAAACTTTTCATCACGGGAAAGGCCTTTTAAAGCAATTCCAAAATTACCTCTGCTTCTACCTAACATATTATCGCTAGATGCAAATGGCGTCTCTTCCTCGAACGGATATGTCGCTCCAAATTCCATTGCCCAAATGGGGAAACTAGGAAGTTTGTCATCAACGGGAATTGCGGAAATAAATTCTTGCCAGATGTCAAGACACTTTTGCTTTTCGGCTTCAAGAAGCGTTACCCCTGAATTGTTCAAATCAAGATATGAATTAACGTCCCTTGTTAGAACTTGTGGGGTTGGCCAAGAGAAATGTTCAAGACCATTTCTACAACCGACAATAAAAAGTCTTTGCCTGTGTTGAGGTATATCAAAGTGATGTGGGGAGAGCACCTTCCTATCAACTTTGTAGCCAAGGCCTGCTAGCCTTGCTGACATGTAAATATATGTCTCTTGGTTATCATGCTTGGCGAGGTGTTGGACATTTTCCAAGATGAAGTATCGAGGCTGATGATACCTTAGGATCCGTAGGATTTGACCAAACAGATCACCGTTTGTTTCATCTTCCAAACCCAACTGCATTCCCGCCTTGGAGAAAGGTTGACAAGGAAATCCAGCACACAAAATATCATGCGCTGGTATATCTCTGGATTTTACTTTCCTAATATCGCCATGGGGTCTAATTCCGAAATTGCTCTCGTATAAATCCATTAACCCCTCTTTGATCTCTGAGGAAAAAACACACTCGTGCCCGAGTCTTGACATTGCAACGTGAAATCCACCTAATCCAGCAAAAAGATCAATAAACTTCATTCTCTAATTCAATATTTCTTGTAGTCTTCCATTACACCATAAAAGGACTTCATTTCTTAGTCCATCCTCTAACGAAAAGCTTTGCGTGTTTCTATAAATCCTTGTTCGGTCAAACAACAGATCAGTTTCAAATGATATTTCCTCAAATTGCTCCGAGTTTGAAACTATCACGACCGTAGAGAATCCACGGACTGGTTTGCACCCAAACGTGATGTATTTTTCACTCCACGCTCTCAGTACAACATCACCTGTTTTACTGGTCCAATTTGCTCCACCTGCACACTGCATTAACACAATTACCTGGTTGCCTCTCTTATCATCGAATGGTTTCCAAGCGATAACATCCAAACCTCTATCGTTGTAATTTGCGGGAAGTTCACTCTTAAACTTTTCACAAATAGTACTGCACACTTCAGATATGGTTAGATTGGCTGGGTGACCAAAGACAAGTGCCTTTCCACACAAGTAATTTTTTGCGGCTTCCTTTGATACCCTTTCGAAAAGCTTGCCAGTTGCAACTGGGTTCTGTGGATTGCCGGTTAATGATAAAATGATGCACATCAAATATTCAGGATTTCCCTCCCAAGTGATGTTTGGTGTCACCTCCAATGCTTCGACAATGAACGGTGGGTGGGAGCCATACAATTGCATTCGGTATTCAAGTTCGTCCCACACCGATGAAATAAATGCATCCCCAGGATCGTCACCGGTTGAGCTTTCAACTTTGCTTGTCAAGGCTGCTTTCGATAAAGGCTGCTTCTCAACTGCAACATTTAATTCTATCCAATCGGCAACTGTGCCAATGTCCGTAGCGTCCGGAATATCAAATGCAATCATTGTGGCTTGATCTTGTTTATCGAGTCTACCAAACTGCTTGTATCGTTAATCAAGCTTTCAAACTCATCAGTATAGTATTTGGGAAGCAGGGGCATACATCGTCCTAAATCCCTATTCGCTCTTTTAACATACTTTAGAAGAAGCAACCCTTCACCACCACACCTTTCATATGCTTCATTGAGATCGCGAAAGTCAATTAGATATTTTGTAGCTGCGGGATCTCTAAGGACCGCGGTTAACTTACCAGTAATATCGCGTGACTCATCGATTATTTTTGATTTCTCCTTTCCTTCTCCGAAAAGCCAGGAAAAAAGTAGGAATAGGCTTGTTATTTTGTCTTGTGGCACCGGACTCTCTGGATTCACTTGACTCCATTGCTTAGGAAGACCGATAAAATCCTTGACAGGTCCTTGTCCGGATGCAAGCATTAGATAAGAAAAATTTTCTTTAGCCTTTGAAGTATCATAATCTTCCTTTTCGGACTTAATCATTTCAATCAACTTGTAGCAGGCATATGTTTTAGTAGCGGAACTACTGGTATCACCAACAGAGTTTTGAATCTCATCAAGAGTCAAACCATAATCATCCTTCATGCTCGCTATGTATCTAGCTTTAGCGTACGCATCCCACTTTTTAACGCCAATAATATGCCGAGCTCCTAGATACGCAATCACATCTCTTCTCTTGGGATAGATAATTACTGGAAGTCGCCCTAAGTCATCTCTTACTTCGGTATCTATTTGAGGGAATGAATTGACTTCGCCTGATATTAATACTTTAGCAGTGCAGAGCCTTCTGTTACCTTCAACAATTGTAAACTTAGTGTCAGATTTACTAATGAATTCGAGAAACTTATCATCAGATTTCAGCGCATCGTAATCTTTATCCTGAAACTCTTTAGGGAGAGTTTCAGGAATACCCACGAGTGGTTCTTCATCGAAGTAACCATTTTTTGCCATTGATAGTGCAAGTTCATCTAAGAAGAAAAATCTTTTGAGCGCTTCCTTTATCGCGGTCTCATCTTTGCCTTGGATTTCTTTTGGTAGTCTCGGGTTCTGAGAGTCGAGAATCAATCTTTCAATTGGGATATAAAGAAGTGGACGCTTACCGCCATATCCTTCAAATTTCTTTTCAGTTGCCATTATTGGTATTTACTGTTGTTTTCAAACTCATGCTTAGTCAAATCCTTGATCAAAAAACTCCCTTTGTGATACACCTAGTGCTTTAATAACTCTTAAAAGGCTACTGTATCGAAGGTCTTCACCCCGCTCATATCTTCCAAACTGAGCTCTCGGAATGTTGTTCTCGAAAGCAAAGTTCTCATAGTTAGTATAGCCCTTTGCCAAACGCAAGGCTTTTATCCTGTCCCCCAATTTCTTGAGTTCAAGACTAGAGCGGTTTCCCCTCGAAACTCGTTTGGCTGTTTTCTTGACTTTTGGCATTGCGGTAAAATTAATGAGTGCCAATCTAATTAGTTACTACTTATAAGTAGTAAATTAATTAATAATTTTGGACTTAAATTAGTTTGCCAATACTCCTCAAATAGTGGATCGAAAACTATGAACAAAATAAAAATTCTGACTGACTTCACCCGTCCAGAGGTCAAAAAGTTTGATGAAATGCACAAGGTTCTTACGGCTTACAACGCGAGCCTGGGAACAAGGAATGAGTTGCCGTTGCCTGAGTATACCGATGAAGAAATGGCCGAATACAGCGGCTACAGGGAGTTGCTACTTGATAAGAAATTGGAGGGGTAATTTTCGTTTGTATTTATGTCTGCAAGCATGAAAAAGGTAAAATTGCCTAAACTCAAAACATTGGATGACTTCACCGAAAAAGAGGTGAAAAAATTTGATGAAATGCTCAAAGTCCTGGCCGCTTATAACGCCAGCCTTGGCACAAAGAAAGAATTGCCTCTGCCTGATTACACTGATAAGGAAATGGCAGAATTCAGTGGCTACCGGGAGCTGGTGATTGCAAAGGAGTGCGAGGAGTGATCCTCGGTAGGCTCAATTTTCCTGGATTACATCAGCGTAACTAAGTGCACCCTCAACCCCATCGAGTTGGCATTGCTCAGAATTTTCATTTGTTGAATTAAGCCAGTAGTCGGAAAGGAAATGAAAGCTGTTTCGTGGTTCACGAATGTTGTTTGAAAATTCGTCATGATCCGGAATTTCATTCCAATCTATTTCTAGCTCCGGCATCTCCGGCTCATCTAAAAGGTCTGGCTGATCATCCCATGGTGACGCGACAAAATTCTTTGTAGGTGAAGGCTGAGATTTTTTTCCGTTGTTAGGAACTGGCGGACGTGAGTATTTAGATTTCATATTTACAATTGAACATTTGGTTTATTCCTGGAATAAAGTTTATCAATTGCTCTGGCTCACACATTCCAAGTAGTCATGTTTTTGTGAAGTCGTGCATCTAATTGTTCAACTGTAAAATGAAAAAAGCCTTGAATCTTTCTTGATTCAAGGCTTTCAGTGATCCCGCTGGGATTCGAACCCAGGACCCTTACATTAAAAGTGTAATGCTCTACCGGCTGAGCTACGAGATCATTGAAATTGGCTTATTTTTGAGCGCCCCTTTCAATTTGAGGGCACAAATGTAGCAGGATATGGTTTATATACCAACGGCGCTTTTAAAAAAACTTATGGTGTTTGCCGCGTTGCTTCTGCCCCTGCAAACGCGTGCTCAAGCGCCTGATCGTCAATTGCTTTTGGCTGATTCACTCTTCCAACAGAAAAAATATATTCAAGCGTTTCAAACCTATCAGGCGCTGGAAAAACAAGGCGCGCACTCCGCCGCGATGCTGCTGCGCATGGCTTACATTCAAGAGGGCCTGGGCCACACTGCAGAGTCGCTACTTTACTTAAACCGCTATTGGGCGGCATCAGCCGATGACCAGGTATTGGAGAAAATTCAAAGCGTGGCCCAGAAAAAAAATCTATCGGGGTACGACTATACTACTGCCGACCGCATTAAACTCGTGCTGGCGCAACATCGGGCCCCGATCGCGATTGGTGGCAGCGGCATTTTGGTACTGCTGCTCGCACTCTCCGCGTACCTCACCCGTAAAAAAAATCCTGCACGTTGGTTTGCACTTACCGGCGTGATGGTTTTTGCCGTTGGATTAGCCTACACGATAAGTGTGGCAAGGGTAACCTCCGCCGGCATTAGCCGTTCGGCCACCTATTTAATGCAGGGGCCGTCAGCCGGGTCGTCCGTAGTGGCGCGCATTGAAGCGGGCCATCGGCTTCCGCTAAAAGGTGAGCAAGATATTTGGATTAAAACGGAATGGGGTGGCAGCACGGTCTATGCGCGCCAAACCGCCGTGCAGCTAATCAGTTCGTTAACTGATTGATCTACCATCCTAAACCAAACCCGTAACCGAAGCAATTAGCGGGAGATTTCTTTAACCGTGTTTCTCCGGAGGTAACGCTCACAACTACTTTTACGCTTGCGTTGGATGGTTACCTACGCACAGAAAGTGAACCTTTAAACTCACGATCGGTGTAAACAATCAAATAAAAATACACACCCTCCGGTTGGTTCTGGGCTGTCCATTGAAAATTGCGATCGGTGCTCTCAAAAACAGCTTGCCCCCACCGATTAAAAATCCGCACAAATTCAAACCTGCGCACGCAGTTATCAGGTGGCAAAATATTACGCACAGCCCCGGTAACGGGGTCTGGCAATTGCATCGCATAATACTCGTTAAACGCATCGCCATTGGGTGTAAACACATTGGGCGGAAGAAACTCATCGTCACGGCTCACCACATCGCGAACCACCAGCTTTATTTTCTGCCGCACGGTTTGGGCCGTGTAGCAGCGGTCGTCTTGCAGGCGAAAGGTAAGCTCGTACTCGTTTTCAAAATCATCATTGGAGAAAATAGAGCAATCGGGTGCCCAGGTAAAACGTGTGGAAATCGGGCTCTTGCCCTCGGCCGGTTCAAATCGAAATCCCAGCAATGGCTTGTCGCCGGTAATGTCTTCCAACTCCAGCTTGAGTTGATCGCGATCCGGAAATACATCCGCATCCAATCCCTGTAATTGAAGGTCAATGGGTTCACCCAACGTAACTTCTAACTCCCCGGAAAGCAGCGGTGCGGCGCGCCCTTGCTGCCGCACAATCAACACGGGTCTGCTGTTTTCCGGATTCAGCACGTTTACCGCTATCGATAAGGTATCGGCTTTACGCAAGCGGCATTTGTTGGTGGAGTCCACCACGATAAAGTCAAACTCATACACGTCTTTCTTTGCGGGGTCGAGACCGAGGCAGCGCAACTTCCAGTTAAATTCTGATTGCACCACGCCCGTTCCGGTTACTCGCGAAAACTGGATACCCGCAGGCGCAGGTGAAAAATTTTTGGGAACCATGCGCAGCGTGAGTCGGTCATTATCGATCACGTCCTTGCCAAATACCGTAAACGTGAGGTCGGAGTTGATCGGCTTGGTCAAGGTTTCAATCTTGCGCTTGGCGCCAGACAAATCAAACGTAGATGAGATGATCGGGTCTGCATTTCCGGGCAGCGTTACGCCCAGGTTAAAGGTGAGCGTATCGGGCTTATTCAGCTTGCAGCCATCTTTGTCATCCACCGTTAGTCGCAACGGAAACACCGTGCGGTTGGTAAAGTTGGCAATATCGCAAAAGGCCTCCCACGTAAGTGTGCCGCTCAGCCGCCCGGGCTGCAGATCCGTAAGCAACTTCATGCCGGAATCAGCAAGCGTAAAACCATCTGTGAGTACGGCAAAAACCAGCGTGTCTGCATCCGGATCGGTAGCCCGAAACGACCAGCTTTGGGTCTGGCCCTCTAACAGTTGGGCCGTAATTTTATCGGGTGGCTCGAACTGCACAGGGCGATTCAGGGGCGGCTCTACTTGCACCGTTACACGCAGTGTATCCGTCAACGGTAAACTGCAGGCATCATCCAATGCTACAATACCCACTTCGTAGGGGCCACCTTCAAAGTACGGGCACGAGGGAAAACAGATTTTGAAATCTACTGTGCTGCCGCGCGTAAGGGTAGCCGTTCGCGTGGCGGGCAGCAGTTCATCACTCAAACCAGTTTTTTTGAAGTTGAGCGGAATAGCACGAATAGAGATTTTTTCTACAAAGTCATCGTCCGGACTGTTGGAGTCAGCGTCGGATACCTGCACCACAATACAGCGGTTTTCATCGGTTACGGCATTCGAAAATGAAATGTTCATCTTATCGCGAAACCCAAACGTAGCATCGGCCAATCGCTTGCCGGCAATGGCGGGCGGCACGGCCACCGGGCAGGCGTCTACAACAACCATCTGAAAGTCGCGCCGGGTTTCACCAATTTTTTGTCCCCCGCGGAATTCATCCACCTTTACGGCAAACACATAAATGCCTTGCGTCTTTGGGGTAACAGTTAGAAAGCCCGAGGTAGAAATCCGCAAATCCGGCATTCCGCCAACCATGGCTTGTTCGCTAAAACCTAGTTTCCAGGTAACTAAGGGGTAAGGTGCACTTGAGGCGGGCGGCAGGGCCACCGGTGAACGTGTATTCAGCGGCGTGGTGAGCGAGTAAACCAATGAATCGCCATCGTCATCAACACCTGCAAAGTCAACATAGTAGGGTCTGCGCGGACAAGCAAAATCATTTAACGGAGGAAATAACCGCGGCGAAGAATTAATGAACGGCTTACCGTCTTTCACCACCGGCGGAAACTCCAAATAAAACGTTTGCCCCGCCACACGATTGGCCGGAGCTCCCGACTGCGGGTTTTCGCTGAAAATATTTGTAATGAAATAATTTCTACAACACCGCTGCCAAGATACATAGTAGCCCTCCGGATCGCTGAAACTGGCGGCCGCTAGTGTTATTTGTGCTGTATAGATGAGTCGGTCTGTAACCACTTCACCGCTGGAACAACTTGGCTGGGTGTAGGGCACGCGCGATTCCTGCGAGAGCAACAGCGGTTGCGTCATCACGAAGGTGTTGTCTTTCTTTCTAAAAAATGCGGCGTTTATTACCTGGTCTTTCGCACCGGGCAAGCCATTCAGCACATCAAAATAAATAATCAGGTTAAGGCGATACACATTACCCTGCACGTGAATCAACTCAAATTCACCCCCAACAATATGCGATGCCTGCAGTGGTACCACCAGCAACATCAGTAAAAGGAAAACAACTCTCTTCATCTCATCACAAACCGAAAACGAAATATACTGGTTTGTGTCTTTATCCCGATGGCCCTTTACGGGATTTGAGATTTAATACCTTTGCAAGCGATGAAAAAAGGCGAAATTCTTGAAAATCTTTCTGTGAGTGGCCTGGCGGCCGAGGGAAAATCGATAGCGCGGCTGAACGGCCAGGTGGTATTTTTAACCGGCGGAGCCCCTGGCGATGTGGTGTCAGCAGAAATCACAAAAGTGAAAAGTAGTTTTTTGGAGGCTCGGGTCGTGGCCATAACACAACTGTCAAACCAACGTACCACGCCATTCTGCGAACATTTCGGCACGTGCGGTGGTTGCGCATGGCAGCACATTACCTATGCTACCCAACTCTACTACAAGCAGCAACAGGTGGTTGACAATCTGGAGCGGATAGGCGGATTGCAGCTGCCGTCCATCGATCCGATTATAGGCGCACCGAAAATTCAACACTACCGAAACCGGCTCGATTTTACCTTTACCGCCACCCGGTGGCTTACGCGCGAGGAAATGCAGACGGGAGAAAAAGTAATTGAACCGGGGCTCGGCTTCCATATGCCGCGGCAATACGATAAAGTGTTTGATGTAAAAAACTGCTACCTGCAAGCAGACCCCTCAAATGCCATTCGCCTGAGGGTACATCAAATCGCAAAAGAGAACAGTATCCCGTATTTCGATTTGCGCCGGCAAGTTGGTTTTTTGCGCACGCTCACCATCCGCACTGCTTCCACGGGCGAAGTCATGATCATTTTACAGGTTACGTACGACCAGATGGATTGGATTGAAAAAATCCTGGCGGATGTTACCCGCGCGTTCCCCGCCATCACTTCGGCCAACTTCATCATCAACGGAAAAAGAAACGACAGCTTTGCCGATTTGGATGTTGTATGCTGGAAGGGCAATCCATACATCACCGAACACATGCAGCGACCCGATGGAACAGGTGTGCTGTCGTTTCGCGTGGGCCCGAAATCGTTTTACCAAACCAACTCGCAACAAGCGGAGACACTCTACCGCAAAGCATGGGAGTTGGCCCAACTCACCGGGCAGGAACACGTGTACGACCTTTATACCGGCACGGGCACTATTGCCTGCTATGTGGCCGGCGAGGCACGCAGTGTTGTGGGCCTGGAGTACGTGGCGGCAGCCGTAGAAGACGCGCGTGCAAACGCTGCACTAAACGGCATCGGCAATACATCGTTTTTTGCAGGCGATATGAAAGACCTGCTGAGCGATAGCTTCATACGCGATCACGGTCGGCCGGATGTGGTGATTACCGATCCCCCCCGCGCCGGCATGCACGAAGATGTTTCCGGCACGCTGCTCAAGGCTGCACCCAACCGAATTGTGTATGTGAGCTGCAATGCCGCTACGCAGGCACGCGATCTGCAGTTGTTAACTCAGCAGTACGAAATCAAACGCGTACAGCCGGTAGACATGTTTCCGCAGACCATGCACGTGGAGAACATCGTGCTGTTGATGAAGCGCTAACCTCAGGTGTTTTCTGCCAGGCGGGTAAGTACAACTTCCCGTCGCTCGCGGTGGCCGCAGTAGGTGCATTTGTAATGCTTCACCAGCAGCCCTTCTTCAGTGGTGGTGGGCTTAACTTCAATCTCCTCACTGGCGATGCGCAAGGTAACATAGCCGCATTCCGAACATTCCTCAGCGTGCTGAAAACTATTGTACTTCTCAATTTTCTTGAAGCCGGTCTGGTCATCAATCCACACATCGTACTCCACGCTGTGCACTTCGTGATTTTCGCCAACCTCCTCGAGGTGGCTTTTCTCTTCTGCATCGGGTACTTTGCGCATCGCATTACCTGCCGGCGAGATGCGCGGTTTATTTCGAATCTTAATGAGCCTGCGTTCTACCGATCGGGGGTAATAAATCTGAACGATATTAGAAAAAATAAAGTAAAGGATGATCCCAAAACTAACGGTAATAAAAAGCCGCACGTAAAACCAAAGCATGCCGTGAGCCGTAACCCGCTCGGTAAAAACGGTATTGCCTAAAAACCATGCGGCCACAATCAGCAGCAGCACCGAATACCAGAAATACTTGATCTCGTGCATGTTTACGAAATCGTATTTTTCTTTCGGGTCTTTTACCAGAAAAAGCCGGAACTCGTACGACAAAAAAAGCAACACGGCTAAGACCGTAAAAACAATGACACCGATGAGCATATAGCGGTCCCATTGGGCAACGAAATGAAGATGTTGTTCTACTGTTTCCATAGGTATTAGGGTAGGGTTTGCCGAGGTGAAAATAGACAAAAACAATTACAATGAAAGAACTACCGAACAGTTGTTAATGATTTATCAAAATTTTTTGGCGATACTCCCTTGTTTCTGCAACAGAAAATTTTGATTCTTGTAAAGAATTCAAACGGATGAACCGATTTGCAGACACATATTTAAACAATCAAACCACGATCCTAATCGTCATTACGCTGCTACCCGCGGGGTGAGGACGCTCTATTGATAAAGAAAAATGAAACCGTCCCGCCCCACCCGCGGGACGGTTTCATTTTATACCAACCAGAACAAACTAACAGTTGTAAAATGTATTATACCAACGACACGGTACTCTTCCTCAACGGCCAATTCACGAAGGCAAAAGATGCCACCACTGATCTCTTCAGTCAGACACTCCACTATGGATATGGTGTATTCGAAGGCATCAGGGCGTACCAAACCATTCATGGAACGAAAATTTTTAAAGCACGTGAGCACTACGAGCGTTTGGCGAAAAGCTGTGCACTTGCCGGTATTCCGCTACACTACAGCGTAGAAGAGCTAACGCAGATATCTTATCAGGTATTGGAAAAAAACAACCTCTCGAATGCCTACCTCCGGCCATTGGTGTATTGCGGCCCAAATATGTCGCTTACCGCACCTAAGGAAGTGTTTGTTATGATTACCGCTTGGGAGTGGGGCAAATACCTTGGCGATCAACTATTAAATGTGTGCATATCTTCCTACCAACGGCCCAACCCAAAATCGATCAAGGTAGAAGCAAAAGTGTGTGGGCATTACGTTAACTCCATTCTGGCCACTACCGAGGCAAAACAACGCGGTTTCGATGAAGCATTGATGTTGGATATGGAAGGCCGCGTAGCCGAGGGGCCTGGTGCAAACTTCTTTTTCGAAAAAGACGGGAAGCTATTTACCCCGCCGCTGGGCAACATCCTGCCGGGTATTACCCGGCAAACTGTACTGGAAATCTGTCGCGAGTTAGATATTCCAGTGGAGCAGCGCCACGCCACGCCCGAAGAAGTTTTTGAAGCGGACAGCGCATTTTTCTGTGGTACTGCCGCAGAGGTAATTGGCATCCAATCCATCGAAGGGCAAGCGTTTGCAAAACCCTGGAAGAAAACGGTGGGCGCGATTGTGCAGGAAGCGTATCAATGTTTGGTTTTAGATAAGAGCTACTCATACGTAATTGTTTAAACGGATTGACTTTTTGAAATGGAACTAAACAAGTACAGTCGAACCATCACCCAAGACCCCACGCTACCCGCCGCGCAGGCCATGCTGTATGGAATCGGATTGACGGAAGCCGATTTGAAAAAGGCGCAGGTAGGAATTGTGAGCACCGGCTTCGATGGAAATACCTGCAACATGCACTTAAACGGGTTGGCCGCGGATATTAAGAAATCCGTCTGGGCGCAAGATCTGGTGGGCTTGGTGTTTCATACCATTGGCGTAAGCGATGGCATTAGCAACGGCACCGAAGGCATGCGGTATTCGCTGATCAGTCGCGAAGTCATTGCCGACTCCATTGAAGCCGTTTGTGGCGCGCAGTACTATGACGGGCTTATTGCTGTTGTGGGTTGCGACAAAAACATGCCGGGTTCGTTAATCGCCATGGGGAGACTAAACCGCCCTGCCATCATGGTGTATGGCGGCACCATTGCCGGTGGCCATTACAAAGGCAAATCGCTTAACATCGTATCGGCCTTTGAAGCGTTGGGCGAAAAGCTGGCGAACAAGTTGTCGGACGAAGATTACAAAGGAATCATTCAAAACTCGTGCCCGGGTGCAGGTGCTTGTGGTGGTATGTACACGGCCAACACCATGGCTTCGGCTATTGAGGCATTAGGCATGGCATTGCCCTACACCTCCTCTAATCCGGCGTTAAGCCAGGAAAAAACACAGGAGTGTGAAGCCGCGGCCCGGGCGATTCGGGTATTGCTTGAACGCGATATCAAGCCGCGCGACATCATGACACCGCATGCCTTCGAAAATGCACTACGCATCATCATGGCGCTGGGCGGATCTACCAACGCTGTACTCCACATGATTGCCATGGGGAAATCCGTTGGTGTAAAAATCACGCTTGATGATTTTCAACGACTGTCGGACGAGACACCTTTGTTGGGAGATTTAAAGCCCAGTGGCAAGTACCTGATGGAGGACCTCCATAAAAAAGGCGGGGTGCCTGCCGTAATGAAATACCTGCTCAGCAAAGGGCTTTTGCATGGCGATTGCCTCACCGTTACCGGCAAGACGATTGCCGAAAATCTGGCCACGGTACCTGCGTTGGATTTCGCAGCCCAGGACATTATTCATCCGGTTGAAAAACCGCTTAAGAAATCGGCCCACATTCAGATTTTATACGGCAACCTCGCCCCCAAGGGGTCGGTCGCAAAAATTACCGGTAAAGAAGGCGAGCGCTTCAAGGGCACAGCCCGGGTTTTTAATGGGGAATTTGAAGTGGCAAAAGGGGTGCAGGAGAAACGCATAAAAGAAGGTGATGTTGTTGTTATCCGGTATGTAGGTCCAAAAGGTGCGCCCGGCATGCCAGAAATGCTCAAGCCCACGTCACTTATTATGGGCGCTGGCCTCGGCAAAAGCGTTGCACTGATAACTGATGGTCGCTTTTCTGGTGGCACCCACGGCTTTGTTGTGGGCCACATCACACCCGAAGCGTTTAACGGCGGGCTACTGGCCCTGGTAGAAGATGGCGACTGGATTGAAATTGATGTGAAAAAACGGCAGGTGAACTTGTTGGTAGACGATAAAACACTTGCCATCCGCAGATCTACCTACCACGCTCCGGCATTGAAAGTGAAAAGCGGGCTCCTATGGAAATACGCAAAACAAGTAAAAACAGCTTCCGATGGATGCGTTACTGACGAAGAGTAAGGAAACGGCCGCAAAATCCACCGGAGAAACGCTCAAAGGTTCTGAAATCCTTTTGCGCTGCCTCTTGGCAGAAGGCGTGGATACGCTGTTTGGCTATCCGGGCGGTGCGATTATGCCTGTGTACGATGCGTTGTATCACTATAAAGAAAAGCTCAACCACATACTCGTCCGACACGAGCAAGGCGCCGTACATGCAGCTCAGGGTTTCGCCCGCAGCAGCGGCCGCGTAGGCGTAGCGCTGGCAACGTCCGGGCCTGGCGCCATGAATCTGGTTACCGGCTTAGCCGATGCACTGATCGATTCAACACCCATTGTGTGTATCACCGGCCAGGTATTTGCCCACTTGCTTGGCACCGATGCTTTTCAGGAAACGGATGTAGTGAACACCACCTTGCCGGTAACGAAGTGGAACGTTCAGGTAACGGAAGCAAAAGATATCAGCACTGCTGTGGCTCGGGCATTCTTTATTGCTGCCACCGGCCGGCCCGGGCCTGTATTAATCGACATTACAAAAAACGCACAAAACGAAACCATTGAATTTACCGGCCACAGCCGTTGCGAGCAAGTGCGCACGTACAAGCCAAAACCCACGTTACAACTGCAACAGGTAGAAGCCGCTGCCGCGCTCATCAATAATGCCAAACGGCCGTACTTGCTTGCGGGCCAAGGTATTATTTTATCGGGGGCCACCGAAGCGCTGAAAGCATTCTCCGAAAAAACCGGTATCCCCGTAGCGTGTACGTTACTTGGTCTCGGTGGCTTTCCCACAGACCACCCCAACTACGTGGGCTACCTGGGCATGCACGGCAACTACGGCTCGAATGTGCTTACCAACGAGTGCGATGTGCTCATTGGTGTTGGCATGCGCTTCGATGATCGCGTTACCGGCAACGTAAGCAAATATGCGCGCCAGGCGAAGATCATTCACATTGATATTGATCAGGCGGAGATCAACAAAATCATCCAAACCACGGTGGCTGTGCATGCCGATGCCTGCGAGGCGTTGCAGGCACTCACCAAAGCATGCCAGCCCAATCAACACGCGGAATGGATCGACCGGTTCCGCGAATTGGAGCAGCTGGAGTACGATACCGTTGTACGCCATGAGTTTCACCCTTCCGGGGAGAAGTTGATGATGGCCGAAGTAATACACGAACTTTCCCGGCAAACCGATGGCCAGGCGATTCTGGTAACCGATGTGGGACAACACCAGATGGTATCGTCTCGCTATTACGAATTCAAAAATCCGCGTACGAATATTACGTCCGGGGGCGCAGGCACCATGGGTTTCGCCCTGCCCGCCGCGCTGGGCGCAAAGCTGGGCACACCTAAACAACAGGTAGTGGCCGTGATTGGCGATGGCGGATTTCAAATGACGATGCAGGAACTGGGTACAATTATGCAATACCACATTCCGGTGAAGGTGCTGTTGCTCAACAATAATTTTCTGGGCATGGTGCGCCAATGGCAGCAACTTTTCCACGACAAGCGCTACTCGTTTACCGAGATGACAAACCCCGATTTCATCAAGTTGGCGGAAGCGTACGCGATTCCGGCCCGGAAGCTTGAAAAGAGAGAGCACCTAAGCCACGCGCTGCAAGAAATGCTGGCTGCACCCGGACCATATTTTTTAGAGGCCGTTGTCGGGAAAGAAGATAATGTATTTCCCATGGTACCCGCAGGTGCCGGTGTAGGCGAAGTGCTACTCGAAGCGCCCATCATCAAATGAACGATCCCATGGCTATGAAAAAAGACTACACACTCGAAATTGCCGCTGATAATAACTTTTCGATTTTAAATCGGATTGTGAATGTGCTCAACCGAAGACGTGTGCGCATCAAAAAATTATTAGCTCACGAAAACGAAGACGATTTCCGGAGAGGCGGTGCAGTATTGTTGCTTCACACTACGGAAGAGATGATGTTAAAAATAAAATATCAGATGGAAAAACTCATCGAAGTAGAACAGGCCGAGTACGTGGCTGGTGCTGAAAAGTTCCATCACCTGGCGGGCGAAAGTAATCGCCTGGAGATGCTTTCTTCCAACGCATAATCACCAAAAAAAACCAATTAATAATTTTCAAATCCACACCTAAATCAAACATCATGGCTAAAATAAATTTTGGAGGAACGATAGAAGAAGTTGTTACCCGCGAAGAATTTCCGATGGAAAAAGCATTGGATGTGCTGAAAACCGAAACCATCGCCATCATCGGCTATGGTGTACAGGGTCCTGCACAGTCGCTTAATCTCCGCGACAATGGCTTTCGCGTAATTGTTGGTCAACGGAAGGGTACCAAAACGTGGGACAAGGCCGTGGCCCACGGCTGGGTGCCGGGTGAAACACTTTTTGATGTTGCCGAGGCCGCACAACGCGCCACCATAATCCAGTTTTTGATGAGCGATGCCGGCCAAATTGCCACTTGGCCGCAAATCAAGCCGCACCTGACCAAGGGAAAAGCACTTTATTTTTCGCATGGCTTCGGAATCACTTTCAAAGACCAAACCGGAATCGTTCCGCCCGCAGATGTAGATGTAATTCTCGCTGCGCCCAAGGGCTCGGGCACTTCGGTACGCCGGCTATTTCTTCAGGGTAAGGGCATCAACAGCAGTTTTGCCATATTTCAAGACGCATCGGGCCGTGCGCGTGAACGGGTAATTGCTTTGGGCATTGGCGTGGGCTCCGGCTACTTGTTTGAAACCGACTTCAAAAAAGAAGTGTACTCCGATCTCACCGGCGAGCGCGGCACGTTGATGGGCGCCATCGCAGGAATTTTTGAGGCGCAATACGAGGTGCTCCGCTCCAAAGGACACTCGCCCTCCGAAGCATTTAACGAGACCGTGGAAGAATTAACACAAAGCTTAATGCCATTGGTGGCCGAGAACGGAATGGACTGGATGTACGCCAACTGCTCTACCACCGCGCAACGCGGCGCGCTCGACTGGAAGAAAAAATTCAAAGCAGCCACCCTACCCGTATTCAAAGAACTCTACGAAAGTGTGGCCAGCGGTGCCGAAGCAAAACGCACCATTGATACCTGCAGCAAACCCGACTATCGCGAAAAACTGGCCGAGGAATTAAAAGAACTCCGCGAAAGCGAACTGTGGCAGGCGGGCGCAGCCGTACGCGCATTGCGGCCAGAAAAAGAAAAAGTGGAGGCAAGCATGATCAATTAAATTCGTTGCGGGTTGTTCGTTGTTCACGCGAGGACACCAACAACCATCAACGAACAGCCAATAACGAAATGGTAACAGCGCTTCATCACCAAATCGACATCAACAAGGCACACCTGCGGTTAAAAAACGTGGTGCTGAAAACGCCTTTGCAGTTTCACCGAAAACTTTCGACCAAGTTTGATGCCGAGATTTACCTGAAGCGGGAAGACTTGCAGGTGGTACGATCATACAAAATTCGCGGTGCGTATAATCTTATCAGCAGCTTATCGGCCGAAGAACAAGCACGCGGTGTGGTGTGTGCAAGTGCCGGTAACCACGCGCAAGGGGTTGCCTTTTCTTGTGCGGCGCTCAAAATCCAAGGGGTAATCTACATGCCCGCCATCACACCGAAGCAAAAAATCAATCAGGTAAAAATGTTCGGTGGCGAGTGGATCGAAACGGTGCTCGTGGGCGATACGTTCGATGCCTGCCAGGAACATGCGCTGCAATTTTGCCACGACCACAAGCGCACGTTTGTGCCGCCATTCGATCATCCGTTGATCATTGAGGGGCAAGGAACAGTGGGCAAAGAAATTTTGGAAGAGATTGACCAAATCGACTTTGTTTTTGCGCCTGTGGGTGGCGGCGGGCTAAGCGCGGGCATTGGCCAGTACCTTCGTACGTATTCACCCAAAACCAAACTTATCGGGGTGGAGCCACTTGGTGCACCCTCGATGAAACAAGCGCTGGCCCACGGAACGCCCATCGTGCTGGATACGATTCAACGTTTTGTGGATGGCGCTGCCGTGAAACGCGTGGGCGACGTGCCTTTTGCGATTTGCAAAGACGTACTTACCGATATGGTGTTGGTACCCGAAGGAAAAATCTGCTCGGTTATTCTGCAACTCTACAATGAAGATGCAATTGTGGCGGAACCCGCGGGCGCTTTATCAATCGCGGCCCTCGACCAATATGCGGATCAGCTTCGTGGCAAAAAAGTAGTCTGTATTCTGAGCGGAGGCAATAACGACATTGACCGGATGCAGGAAATCAAAGAGCGTTCGCTTTTGTACGAAGGTCTAAAACACTACTTCATTGTGCGATTTGCGCAACGCCCGGGCGCGTTAAAAGAATTCGTTAATCACATCCTTGGCCCCAACGATGATATCGTTCGGTTTGAGTTCATCCAAAAGCACAACAAAGAAACCGGCCCGGCCCTGATCGGCATAGAGGTGAAAGCTCCGGGCGACTACCATAATCTGGTTCAGCGCATGAACGAGCGAGCCCTGAACTACACAGAAGTAAACCAAAACGAAAACCTGTTTGAGTATCTGGTGTAATATGAAGTGCGCTTTCATTTTTTCTCTCACCCGAACTCGAATTACGGGGCACCCCCGTAGCTGCTGATTCTACGGCCGATTCTTCCAGGAAGTAAAGCCGCCGCTCACAATCAATCCAAGGTTTTACAACAACATTTTTTATGCGCATGATAAAGTTTGGTGGCTCCTCAGTGGCCACCGCACCCCGAATAGGGGCAGTCATTCAAATTCTTGAACCCTATTGGACGCAACCGGTTGGCGTGGTGTTCTCTGCATTCGGAGGTGTAACCGATCAACTCATTCAACTTAGTCAGCAGGCGCTGGCGGGCCAATCCTACAAAGAATTATTCGAGATCATCGAAAAACGTCACCTCGATACCGTACGGGAATTGATTCAGGTTACTCAACAGAGCACCGTGCTGGCCCAGGTAAAAATTCAACTAAACGAACTGGAAGATGTTTTACACGGTGTCTCCTTACTGAAGGAATGTTCCGCGCGCACGCTGGACTACATCATGAGTTTTGGCGAGCGGTTGTCTGCATTCATCATCGCGAAAGCGCTGGAAGATCAAGGCCGGACAGCAGCCTTTCTGGATGCACGTAAGGTGATCCGCACCAACAACGATTTTGGTGCAGCAAAAGTGGACTTCCCCGTAACGAACGAAAAAATCCGAACGTATTTTGCACAGCACCCAGGCCCACACATCATCACAGGTTTCATTGGCGCAACTGCAGCGGGCGAAACCACCACGTTAGGCCGCAGCGGCTCCGACTACACCGCCGCCATCTTTGCCGGTGCGCTGCATGCGGATGCGCTCGAAATCTGGACCGATGTTGATGGGATGCTCACAGCCGATCCGCGCTTGGTGAAGCGGGCGTTCTCGGTGCCGGAGATGACCTACGAGGAGGCAATGGAACTGAGCCACTTTGGCGCGAAGGTAGTCTTCCCCGCCACCATGCAACCTGCCATGGTACACCACATTCCCATTTGGGTAAAAAACACATTCAATCCCACACACCCGGGCACGTGCATTCACCGCCATGCAAAAAACGGGAAACTCATCAAGGGCATTTCAAGCGTGAAGAACATCAGCCTGCTCAACATTACCGGCAGTGGCTTGGTAGGCGTGGTGGGTGTTTCAAGTCGGGTGTTCTCAACGTTAGCGCAAGCGAAGGTAAATGTGGTGCTCATCAGTCAGGCTTCGTCCGAGCACTCCATTTGTATTGCGATTGAAACGAACGCCGCCACACGCGCCAAAGCCGCGTTAGAGCAGGAGTTTCGAAATGAAATCCGCGATGAGCAAATGGATACCGTAACGCTAACGCATCAACTGGCAATCGTAGCCGTGGTAGGCGATGGCATGCAGCACCAGGCCGGCAGCAGCGGCCGCATGTTTGGTGCGCTGGGTAAAAACGGTATCAACGTAATCGCCATTGCGCAGGGCTCCTCAGAGCGCAACATCTCGGCAGTTATCCTGGAAAGCGATGTATCGAAAGCATTAAACGCATTGCACGATGCCTTCTTCCTTTCCGATCGAAAAACCATTCATTTGTTTTTAGTCGGTACCGGTTTAATCGGCACGGTGCTGCTCCGCCAGATCAGTCAACAGCAACACCAACTGGCAACCAATGCCCACTTGGAGTTACGGCTGATCGGACTCGCTAACAGCAGAAACATGTTGATTCGCGAATCGGGCATTGAACTCGAACGCGCGTTGGATCAGTTACAACAAGGTGAACCGATGCACCTGCACGATTTTACCCAACAGGTCATCGCCACGAACTTACCGAACAGTATCTTTATCGACTGCACCGCCAGCGAAGCAGTGGCCGACATATATCCGCTCCTGCTAAATGCCAGCGTATCCATTGTAACACCAAACAAAAAAGCCAACTCGGCTACGTTTGAAAAATACCGCACATTAAAATCCATCGCGCGCCAGCGAGGTGTACAGTTTCTGTACGAAACAAATGTAGGCGCAGGCCTACCGGTGATCAACACCCTGAACGACTTACTGGTAAGTGGTGATCGGATTCTGCGCATCGAAGCCGTTCTCAGCGGTACCCTCAATTTTATATTCTCCGCTTTCGCGGAAGGTCGTTCGTTCTCCGAAGTGGTAAAGGAGGCAAAGGAAAAAGGCTACACAGAGACCGACCCACGCGATGATTTAAGCGGACTGGATGTAGCCCGTAAAATCCTCATTCTCGCTCGGGAAACGGGATTACCCATTGAACTGTCCGACATTCCCGTGGAAAATCTGGTTCCGGAAGATTGCCGCCAACTTACCTCTGTACCCGATTTCATGGAAGCGCTTAAAAAACACGATACCGCGTTCGAAAGACTTCGCAGCGAAGCCGCCGCCAAGGGCGAAAAGCTGCGCTATCAGGCAACTCTGGAGAGCGGGCGCGTGCAGGTGGCACTCAAAACAGTAGATGCCCAACATCCATTCTATTCACTGTCCGGCAGCGACAACATCATTTTGCTTACCACCGAACGCTACAACGAGCGGCCGATGGTTATTCGCGGACCCGGAGCGGGCGCTGAAGTAACGGCGGCGGGTGTTTTTGCAGATCTGATCCGAATCGGTAATTATGCGAATGGCTAACCCAAAAACTGCAACGGCATCAGCACCGGCAACGGTGGCGAACGTTTCGTGCGGGTTCGATGTGTTCGGATTTGCCGTGGCCCGGCCCGCAGATGAAGTACGAATAGCGCTGACCCCTACCACGGATGTACGGATCATTTCAATCACCGGAGATCAGGGCATTCTGCCTACTGATGCCTCGAAAAATACGGCAGGTGTGGCGGTGCAGATGTATTTGTCGCACACCGGTTGGAAAACCGGCGTGAACCTCGAACTTCGAAAAAATCTGCCCCTCGGCAGTGGTATGGGTTCCAGTGCAGCAAGTGCCGTGGCCGCCGTGTTGGCGATTAACGCGCTGCATCCGCAGCCGATGTTACGTAAAGACTTGCTGCCGTTCGCACTCGAAGCCGAACGCGTGGCATGCGGAGCCGCCCATGCGGATAATGCAGCCCCCTCCCTGCTGGGTGGCTTTACGCTCATTCGCAGTTATAATCCCTTGGATGTGGTGCCCATTGCCTGCCCGCCCGAGCTGCATTGCGTGCTCGTTCATCCGCACATTGAAGTAAAAACAAAAGATGCAAGGAATGTGATGAAAACCTCCGTGCCAATGCGCGATGCCATTACCCAATGGGGCAACACGGCCGGTCTCGTAGCGGGCTTGCTCACATCCGATTTTGAACTCATCGGGCGCTCGTTGCAAGACGTGGTGGCCGAACCGGTACGGGCGTTGCTCATTCCGGGGTTTCATCGCATCCAACACCGGGCAAAAGAAGTGGGTGCTCTTGGCTGTGGCATTTCCGGATCGGGGCCTTCCTTGTTTGCGCTCACGCGCGGAAGTGAAACGGCCCACGCCGTGGGACACGCCATCCAAACTGAATTTGCAAACGCCGGGTTGGCCAGCGATGTTTTTGTATCTGAGATTAACCTAACAGGAGCCCAAGTGTATGATGTGGTATAGCACGTCCGATCCGCAGCACCGCGTTTCGTTTCGCGAGGCGGTGTTAAAAGGCCTGGCTCCCGCGCAGGGCTTGTACATGCCCGAACGCATCCCACAACTTCCAGCCACTTTTTTTGAGCGCGCACCAGCACTTACCTTTCAAGAACAGGCCTTTGAAATTGCACATGCCTTTTTACGTGAAGACGTTGCGCAACCGCTCTTGCGAACGATGGTGGAGCGCACCCTCACTTTTGATGCGCCGCTCGTGGCGATTGAGCCGAACGTATTTGCGCTGGAACTCTTTCACGGTCCCACACTTGCTTTCAAAGACGTGGGTGCGCGGTTCATGGCGCAATTGCTGGGCCATTACGCGCAAGAAATTAAACAAGAAATTGTTGTGCTTGTGGCCACCTCGGGCGACACCGGTGGCGCAGTAGCCAACGGGTTTTACCAGGTACCCGGCGTGCGGGTGGTCGTGTTGTACCCATCAAAAAAAGTAAGCGAGCTGCAGGAAAAGCAATTCACCACGCTGGGGCACAACGTTGCAGCCATAGAGGTGGAAGGAACGTTTGACGACTGCCAGCGCCTGGTGAAGGCTGCGTTTGCTGATCCGGACCTGACCGAAAAATTCTTTCTTACTTCTGCCAATTCCATCAATGTAGGGCGGCTACTCCCGCAAGTCTTTTATTACGTGTACGCGTGGAGTCGCGCACCAAGAAACACGAGCATCGTTTTTTCTGTGCCGAGTGGAAACTTCGGCAACGTCATGGCCGGACTGCTGGCGCAGCAAATGGGTTTGCCTGACGTGCGGTTTATTGCGGCAACAAATGTAAATGACGTGGTGCCCGCCTACCTGCAAAGTGGCTCCTTTGAACCGCGGCCCTCAACGGCCACCATCAGCAACGCCATGGACGTGGGTAACCCAAGCAACTTTACCCGGATTCTTGAGTTGTTTGGACACGACCATCAAAAGATAAAATCGGTAATTACGGGATGCGCATTTACGGATGCGGAGACGGCCAACGCCATGCGGCTGATATTTCAACAACGAAATTACATGCTCGATCCCCACGGCGCGGTGGCGTATCTCGGTTTGAAACAGCACCGCCACAACCATGAAACCGGAATCTTTTTGGAGACTGCCCACCCCGCCAAGTTCAAGGAGGTGGTGGAGCATGTGCTACAGACTAATGTTAAAATTCCGGATGCCCTGCAAGCATATCAAAACAAGAACAAAAAAAGCATTAACGCAGCACCAGATTTCGAAGACGTGAAGCAGAAGATCGCAACAATTTTATCAACAAAAACCTAACACCTGTGAGCGAAACTTTTGAAGGTTTTCATTGACTTGACCGCGAACTTGTCGGATATTCGTGTGTCGAAATTGTTAACCGCAATTCACCGACACGTAAACCTAAACCCAAGCTGCCTCCGCTAACCGCGGGGGCAGTTTTGTTTTATGCCTGTTTGAACGAACTAACACTTGTTGTGAGTCAACCAAAAACTATTTTTCAGAAGATCTGGGATCAGCACGTGGTGAAAACTGCGCCCGGCTACCCCGATGTACTTTTCATCGATCGCCATTATATTCACGAAGTTACCAGCCCGCAGGCGTTCGATGGCCTGCGGCAACGCGGCATTCCGGTGTTCAACACGCAGCGTACCACTGCCACCGCAGACCACAACGTGCCCACCAAAGACCAACACCTGCCCATCAAAGAAGCGCTCTCGCGCCACCAGGTGGAAACGCTCCGAAAAAACTGCAAAGAATTTGGCATTGAGTTATACGATCTCGGTCATCCGTTTCAAGGTATCGTGCACATCATCGGTCCGGAGCTGGGCTTTACCCTTCCGGGGATGACCATGGTGTGTGGTGACAGCCATACCTCTACCCACGGTGCATTTGGTTCCATCGCCTTTGGCGTTGGTACCAGCGAAGTTGAGCAGGTGCTCGCCACGCAATGTGTATTGCAGTCGCGCCCGAAGACCATGAAAATCGAAATCAACGGTCCGCTGGGCAAGGGCGTGGTAAGTAAAGACATCATTCTTTACATCATCTCGAAAATTTCGGCCAGCGGGGCCACGGGCTATTTTGTAGAGTATGCCGGTGATACCATTCGTGCATTGTCGATGGAGGCGCGGATGACGATCTGTAACATGAGCATTGAAATGGGTGCACGCGGTGGATTGATTGCGCCAGACGAAAAAACGTTTGAGTACATCCGCGGCAGGCGTTTCGCCCCTGCGGGTGCGGCCTTTGATGCTGCAGTTGAGAGTTGGAAACAACTCGTGTCGGACGAGGGCGCCGCTTACGATGAAGTACTCACCTTTGATGCCCGCGATATCACCCCGATGATTACGTACGGTACCAACCCCGGCATGGGCATGGGCATTAGCGATCGCATACCTACACTCGAAGAACTGAAAGAAATCTCAGAACAAACTTCGTTTAAAAAATCGCTCGACTACATGGGCTTAAGCCCCGGGCAATCGTTGCTGGGTAAACCCATCGACTACGTGTTTATCGGCAGTTGCACAAATGCGCGGATTGAAGACTTACGTTTAGTGGCTTCGATCGTGAAGGGCAAGCGCAAAGCGGAGAACGTAGAAGTGTGGGTGATTCCCGGCTCTAAACAGGTAGAAGCCCAGGCACGGCAGGAAGGCCTAGACCAAATTTTTGAGGCCGCGGGTTTTGAATTGCGCGGCCCCGGCTGCTCGGCTTGCCTCGGCATGAATGAAGACAAAGTGCCCGCGGGAAAATACTGTGTAAGTACGTCAAACCGAAATTTTGAAGGCCGCCAGGGGCCACGCTCGCGCACGTTTCTCGCCAGCCCGTTAACGGCGGCCTCCGCCGCCATCACCGGTAAGGTAACCGACGTGCGGGAGATTTTAGGATAATCGCATGAAAGAGAAATTTACACTATTGAACAGCACCGCGGTACCACTGCCGATCGAAAACATCGACACCGATCAGATTATACCTGCGCGTTTTTTGAAAGCCACCACACGCGAAGGATTTGGCGACAACCTGTTTCGCGATTGGCGCTACGAAGGCGAACAAACACCCAAGGCCGATTTTGTTTTGAACGATGCGCGCTTCTGTGGCCGCATCCTGCTGGCCGGAAAAAACTTTGGTTGTGGCAGCAGCCGCGAACATGCCGCATGGGCCATTTACGATTATGGATTCCGCGTGGTGGTAAGTAGTTTCTTCGCGGATATTTTCAAAAATAACGCATTGAACAATGGTCTGCTGCCCGTGGTGGTGAGCGAAGCGTTTTTACAAGCTGCGCTGCGCGCGGTAACGGAAAATCCGGCCACGATCCTTACCGTAGATTTGGAAAAGCAGGTAATCCAGTTTGGTTTACAACAAGAGCAGTTTGAAATCAACACGTACAAAAAAACCTGTTTGTTAAATGGGTATGATGATATCGATTACCTGTTAAGCCTAAAAGAGAAAATCAGAAAGTTTGACACCGCTCACGCATCCAGATGAAGAAAAAGATTGTAATCTTACCCGGAGACGGCATCGGCCAGGAAGTAACCACCGAGGGAAAAAACGTTTTGCAAAAAATTGCCGAAATCTTCGGACATGAGTTTACGTTTGAAGATGCGCTGATCGGCCATGCGGCCATCGAAACCACCGGTCAGCCCCTGCCCGACAAGACGTTGCAGCAATTAAAAAACTGCGATGCCATTTTGTTTGGTGCGGTGGGGCATCCCAAGTACGATAACGATCCAACGCTGCAGGTACGCCCTGAACAGGGGCTGCTGAAGATGCGCAAAGAGCTTGGGTTGTACGCCAACTTGCGACCAATTCGGTTGTTTGATGAATTGCTCCATGCTTCCAGCATCAAACCGGAGATTTTAAAGGGCGCTGATATTTTGTTTTTCCGCGAACTCACGGGCGATGTGTACTTTGGCGAGAAGGGTCGCAAAGATGGCGGCCACACCGCGTATGATCTGATGGTGTACCAGCGCTACGAGGTATCGCGCATCGCACACAAAGCATTTCAGGCAGCGCGCACCCGCAAGAAAAAAGTTACGTCTGTAGATAAGGCCAACGTGCTCGAAAGCTCCCGGTTGTGGCGCGAAGAAGTGCAAGAAGTAGGCAAGCAATATCCGGATGTAACGTTGGAACACCAATTTGTAGACGCTGCCGCGATGAAGCTCATTCAACAGCCGCGGAGTTTCGATGTGGTAGTAACGGGTAATCTCTTTGGCGATATCCTCACCGATGAAGCCTCGCAAATTGCTGGCTCCATGGGCATGCTTGCATCCGCATCCGTAGGGGATACCGTTGGGCTGTATGAACCGATCCACGGAAGTGCGCACGACATCACCGGGCAGGGTATTGCCAATCCGCTCGCATCGATTTTGTCGGCAGCACTCTTGCTGCAAATCAGTTTTGGTTTAACGGAAGAATCCGATTGCGTTATTGCCGCCGTAGAAGAAACCCTGAAGCAGGGCTTCCGTACGCGCGATATTGCCGATGCTGCCACTGCCCCCGAAAAAATATTATCCACCGCCCGCATGGGTAGCCACGTGGTTCAACAACTTGAGCGCGTTGCGACCTCTGTGGCAAAATAAACTACTTGATCGAAACCACCCTGTATGAAAGATAAAGTTCAAATTTTCGATACCACCCTTCGTGATGGCGAGCAAGTGCCCGGATGCCAGTTGGCTACAGAAGAAAAAATCAGCGTAGCCCGCGAGCTTGAGTTGCTGGGTGTGGATGTAATTGAGGCAGGGTTCCCGATTTCGAGCCCGGGTGATTTCCTGTCCGTGATTGGCATATCGCGCGCAGTAAAAGAGCCCGTGGTGTGCGGCCTAACGCGTGCCAAGCAGGAAGATATTGATGTGGCCGCAGAAGCGCTGCGTTATGCAAAACGCGGCCGTATCCACACCGGCATCGGTGCGTCGGATGTGCACATCAAACACAAATTCCGCAGTTCGCGCGAGCAGGTGTTAGAGCAAGGCGTATGGGCGGTAAAGTATGCCAAAAGCAAAGGTTTTGAAGTAGAGTTTTATGCCGAAGATGCCGGCCGTGCTGATCTGGCATTCCTTGCGCAAATGACGGAAGCCGTGATTGCCGCAGGTGCAGATGTTGTGAACATCCCGGACACCACCGGCTACTGCCTACCGCATTTGTACGGCAAGCGCATTCAGTATTTGTTCGAGCATGTTTCCAATATCGATAAAGCGATCATCAGCGTGCATTGCCACAATGACCTGGGCATGGCCACTGCAAATTCGGTGGCAGGAATCATTGCGGGTGCACGGCAGGTAGAAGTTACGATTAATGGTATTGGCGAGCGCGCCGGCAATACCTCGTTAGAAGAGGTGACGATGATCTTAAAAACGCATCAAGACCTGGGTCTGGATACCAACATTAAAACAGAGCGGATCTACGGCATCAGTCAGATGGTGAGCCGCATGATGCGGATGCCCGTACAACCGAATAAAGCGATTGTGGGGAAAAATGCGTTTGCGCATTCATCGGGGATCCATCAAGACGGGTTCTTGAAACATGCCGAAAACTATGAAATCATCAATCCGGCCGATGTGGGTGTAAACTCATCATCGATTGTACTTACTGCCCGCAGTGGTCGGGCGGCGCTACGCCACCGCCTTGAAATACTTGGTTTTAAAATAGAAGGTGTTGAGTTAGATACACTCTACGAAAATTTCCTGATTGTGGCCGATGAGAAGAAAAATGTAGATGACAATGATTTGATTACCCTGGCCGCTAACGCACCGGTATTGGCGCGTTGAGCATGACGCAGAATCAGAAATCAAACCCCAGCGAAATAAATACCCGCGGCTGTTGCACCACGTAGTTTTCTACGGGCCAGGCGAGATCAAATTTCAGATAATAGCCCAGCATCATGCTGCGGAATCCAAATCCGTAACTGTACAGCCATGGGTTAATGAATTCCTTCAATTCCACCGAAAACGGATCGCGTTTTACAATTCGCGTGCGCACGGTGCCTTCGGAATTAAACGGCAAATTCCCGGACCAACTGGTACCGATGTCGTAGAAAGCGGTAAGCTGAAGATTGCGGAAGAAATTTGACGTGATGGGCCCGCTGCTCAGCGCGCGCACCAACGGCAGGCGCAATTCTGCATTGGCTACCAACACGCTGTTTCCGTATAGCGAGGCATAATTAAAGCCACGCAGGTTGGTAATGAATTCCGTAAAGAGCAGGTTTTGGTTATACCTGCCGGGTTCGGAGGCGAGCGGATTATTTACGCCCTCGTAATTGATTCGGTTCAAAAACCAGTTATCCATGCCCCCGAGCACAAAATTTTGGGCCGAGTTCCCAAAAAACGAACCACCAAATCCGCGCACGGCAAACACAATCTCTTTATAAATTTTCTGATAGTGTCGCACATCAATCGTCACTTGCGAGAAGCTCGCGTTTTTGTTTCCTAATCCCTCAAAGTGCGTAAAACGCAACTTACCACGTGTGCCCTCAATCAGGTTCATGTCGGTGGTAATGCTATTGTCGTACACCACTTCCGCCCGGGCACCGGCAAAAAACTGCTGCTGACTGGCAAAGAATGAAGGCGGTGATGCGGGTACGGCCCGATCGGTGCCGCGGTCAACAAACCGGGTGTAGCCAACAAACGGTTTTAGTGTAACACGCGTGCGCACAGATAATGGCAACGACACGCCCATTTCAATCTTTTGGAACGAATACTTCTGGTTAAAGGCATTTTGGTTGGAGGGCAGGTCGCGCTGATCCCAGAAAATCACCCGGCGCTCAAAACGAAAACTGTAATCCAGCCGGTGCGGTAGATAATCTACCTCTCCAAACACATCACCACTCCGCCAATCGCGGAAAGAAACTTGCATGCCCCCCCGGAATCGAAAATTCTCAAGCATGTCCGTCATTTGTGTTTCCAGCCGTGCGCTCAGGCCGCGCAGCGGGTCGATAATGGGTGTAGTTACCAGATTATTGTAGCTGAATTTCGGCTGGTAAGGAAAAGGACCGGAAATGCGGGTGTTGTCGCGCGCTTTCAAATACTTGTTCAAAAAGGACTCGGCAGGCTTTCGTGCCGCCGCCTCATCCTCAAACACATAATCGTCTGTATTTACCGCTGGCTTGGCTGGATCGACTTTGTTTGGCTGCTTTACGATCGGGCTCACAGGCTTCACGGGCGTTTCATCTTCAAAGGTGTAGTTATCCGTGTTGATGGTCTTTACCGTGTCTTTTACCACCGGTTTCGGAGCAGGAATTTTCGGCAGCGTGTCGTTTGGCGTTGCGCCCGGTTGCTGGCGCTCTTTCAGTCGTTGATTTACCAAATCTTTAAACGTCATGGATTTGGTTTCCTCCTTTTTTCTGCGCTCTGCAATGGCCTTCACTTGTTGAATTTCCTTTCTGCGGGTGGGCGGTGTAAAGATGGAGCGGTCGTAATTGAAGTTGCGAATTACAAAAATCTCTTCGGCCAGGTTCTTTTTCATTACAAACGCCATGGTGCGATTGGCAAAATCGATATCATATTCTTTAATATTGGCGTTGAAGTTGGTTACCTGCGTGTAAATACCTGTTTCGCGGTTGTAGTTAAACAGGTTGGTAATGCCGCGTTGATCGCTGAGGTAATACACCACATTCTCGTTCAGGGCAAACGGATACGTATCTTTACTTAGTGTGTTGGTGATGCGAGCCACCCGGTTGGTAGTCGTATCCAGATCCAGCATAAAAAGATTAAAACTATCACCCGATTTTTTATAGTCTCTCCGCACGGCATTAATGGAGTCTGTGGTGCGATTGGAACTAAACACCAACCGGTTGGTACCGGGAATGAAAGACGGATCCAGATCATCAAACAAATCGTTTGTCAGTCGTTTCGTGCGATCGCGCCTGCTGCTGATGAGAAATAAATCGTTCTGCCCCTCGAAATCGGCACTCAAGATGGCCAACCGCCCGTTGGCAGAAAAATCAAAACTGCGGATGTTGCTGAATTTATCTAACTCACGGGGTAGCTTACTTTTCGAATTCAAATCGTACAGCCAAAAAACGTATCGCCCATAGCGGGTGCCGATTACCCCAAGTGTGTTTGGATCGGCCCAACTGATGAGTGGTACACGATAGTCCACTGTTTGTTTGATCACGCGATTGCCTCCGGAAAGTATGGTGCTCTCGCGCCCGTTCTCTAACGACTTGATGCGCACCGTAAACTTGCCGCGGTCGTTCTCTGCGTAAGCGATGTATTTACCATCCGGACTGATTTTTACCGTGGTGTACACCACCGACCGACGGTGATTGGCCGAAACGCGGCTACTGTCTGTGGGGGGCTGGTAGTTTGTTTCCGTGCGCTGGCTCAGATCGGTGTAATATTTTTCCCAATCGTTCACCAATTGCCGAAAGGGTATGCCTAGCGTGATCAATACGCTACGCTCTTCGTTGCGGATTACGCGCGTATAGTTTAAAATATTTGAAATGCTGCTTTTGCCGTATTTTTCTGCGATGTAGTTCCAGATGGATTGTCCCACAAGGGCGGCTTCATCACCCTTGAGTTTGAAGGCTTTCTTTGCTTTGCGCGAGCTGATGAGTTGGCGCACGAAGTCGTCCATGTCGCTGCTCCAGCCTTTGGCCACATATCGCGAAGCACCGTCAATAAACCAATCCGGCAGGTTCATTAACACTGCATTTTGGAACATATCTTTAAGCGACCCGCCAAACATCATTTCGTTCACCAGCAGGTCGGTGACCTTAAAAATCAATTCCTCTTTGAACTCAGTTACATTGCCCGGGTGGGCAATTTCTACATACGGTTGGATAAACTCTGTCTGGCCGCCGGGACTGAACACCGCACTGTTCAAACCCATATTGCTCTGCTGTAAATCGGCTACGGAGTTATAAAGAAAAACTTTGGTTTTAAGATAGACCGCTGCGCCCAGAATATCGGTTACACGATCAAACTCCGACTCGAGGTACTGAATGGCTTCGGTGGCAACCTGCTTGCGTGGTCCATAAAAGTACACATCAAAATTCTCGGACGAGATGTATTGCCACTCAAACTGTTCAAACTGGAGCCGGTTGCGGCCAAACGTTTCCTGCGTAAGCTGGGCATAGGTGGTACCCACACCTGCCAGCAACAGAAAAACGAAAATCAAACCTCGCATATCAATAACTCAGTTCGAATATAACGGATAAAACCTATTCATACTTATTTCCGCAGGCAGGGTTTCTTTTGCTAGTAGCCAGGCGGCAAGCCGGGCGCTGAAATACGGGGCTAAACTCACACCTTTAGTTCCCAAACCATTGAAAACCACGATTTGTTCAACCCACGGGTGTTGCCCTAAAATTGGCTTGCGGTCCGGCACGGTAGGCCGAAAACCCCAGTCTTGCCCCATCACCCGAAAGGGAATGCGTAGGAGTGCCTTCGTTTGTTGCGCTAACTCTGCTTTGGCGGCAGCGGTAATGGTTTCTGTTGTATCGCGCGGATGGTAGGTGGCTCCCACCTTAAAGACATTGCCAACACGCTGCGGTACAAGGTAAACCCCGCGGTTAATGATCGGGCCGGTGGGCAAGTTGGCTTCTACCAGCAGCACTTCGCCTTTCAATGGATTGACAGGTAGTTTTTCCAACCAGGGGTTCTGCCGAGCCGCAAGACCTTCGCAAAAAATAATTTTCCGGGCGTGCACATGCCGGTAGTGCACACCGCCCGCGTCAAAAACCACTTCTTCAGCTACCAGCTTTTCTTCGTGATAGGAATGCCGCTCGCGCACCAGCGCCCGCACACCCTCCAGCAACTCCGGCACATCTACATAGCCCGCCGCGGGTAACATCAATCCGCCATGTAGATCGCGGGTTTGCAATCGATCTTGCTGCTCCAAAACTACGTGCACATATTTTTTCATCGCCGGCTCTGCACTCAGCGCCATCCACTCGTTTTGTTCCGCCACAGACAAGAACGGGCGGTACATGCCCACTGGGTAAAAAAACCTCCGCTGCAGCGCGAGCTCAGCCTGGTGGTAGAAGTGTTGCAGGTAGGGAAACAAGACATCTGCCTGCCATGATTTTTTCATGAGCTTCCCGGTAACGGGATTAAATAAGCCCGCCGCAATGGCCGAACTTCGGTTGGCCGAAGGCACATCAAACACCGCCAGTGTGCAACCCTGCTGGTGCAGTTGCCATGCCAGACATGCGCCTGCCAGGCCGTTGCCCACGATGATGTAATCCACGTTCATCCTTAACTAAACACAAAGGTTAAACAAAAATGGTCGTGGTGCTGACGTTTTTTTTGCGTCGCGCCTCCGGTAAGTATTTGTACCTTTGCCAGATGATTTCCATCGAGGTTTTTACGTTCAACCCGTTTGAAGAAAACACCTACGTGCTGTACACAGAGCGTGAAGCCATGATTGTTGACCCCGGGTGCTACGAACCGGGTGAACAACAGGCGCTGCGCGATTTCGTGCGGAGAAAAAACGTGCGCGTAACGGCAGTACTCAACACGCATTGCCACATTGACCACGTGCTTGGAAATTTCTTTGCCTGCGCTGCTTTTCAGGCACCCCTACGCATTCACCCGGTGGAGGAGCAACTGCTAAGGGCCGTGCGGGCCTACGCCCCGAACTACGGGTTTCACCAATATCAGGAAAAGCTACCCGACAGTTTTTTCCTTCCCAATGAAAAACTACAACTCGGAACAACCGAACTCGACATTCTCTTTGTGCCGGGCCATGCCCCCGGGCATGTAGCCTTCTACAATCGCGCGCAGCGCTGGGTCATCGGGGGCGATGTGCTTTTTCATCGCAGCATCGGCCGCACGGATTTGCCGGGTGGTAATCTGGATACGCTCGTTCAAAGCATCCATAGCCAATTGTTTACCTTGCCCGATGAGGTGGTGGTATATCCGGGTCATGGCCCGGCCACAACCGTGGGTGAAGAAAAGAAGTTCAATCCATTCTGCGCGTTATCGCCAACTGCATCATGATCGTTCGCCACATACCCAATGCGCTCACCAGTGCCAACCTGCTCATGGGTTGCCTCGGAATATTGGCCATGATTGAAAACTGGGCCATTCCCGGGGCGTATTTTGTGTGGGCGGCATGTGTGTTCGATTTTTTCGATGGCTTTGCCGCGCGGTGGTTGAAAGTCTCGTCTGCCATTGGCAAAGAACTTGATTCGCTGGCGGATGTGGTGAGTTTTGGCGTGCTGCCGGCATTCATCATGTATCGCTATTTTTCGCAGGCGGGTGCGGATACGATTTGGGCTTCGGTTTCGTTCTTACTAGCCATCTTCTCTGCGTTGCGTTTGGCGAAATTCAATATTGATCCTAACCAGTCAGACAACTTCATCGGGTTACCCACACCCGCCAATGCGTTGTTTCTGTCGGCCCTGTTTTTTCTGCCCGCACCGTGGCATGCGTGGGTGCATCAGCCGTGGGTGTTAACGTTGATTACCGTTGCGTTTGCCGGCGTGCTGGTAAGCCCGCTGCCCCTATTTGCGCTAAAATTTAAAACGTGGGGTTGGGCCGAAAATAAAACTCGGTTTACCTTCCTGTTCCTTTCGGTATTACTGCTGATCATCGCGCGCGAAGCGGGTATTGCGTTGATCATTGTGCTATACATTTTGATGTCGGTGTTGAGTGGATGGAACCGTGAAGAGAAAGTACCTATACGCTAGCTTTTGGATGGCCGCACTTTTTGTGCTGCCGGCAGTGGCCCAAAAGAATTCGGTGCTGAGCCGCGGCACGTGGCTAAAGTTTTCTGTGGCCCAAACAAATGTGTACAAAATCGACTACCAGGCGCTCAGGCGAAATGGCATCAATCCAGATGGCATTGATCCCCGGCAGTTACAGGTTTTTGCATACCCGACCGGTATGCTGCCGCAGCGACTGGACAACCCCATTACCGACTTACAAGAACTTGCCATTGTTGTAGCGGGCGAAGCCGATGGCCGGTTTGACCGGGACGATTACATTTTGTTTTACGGCGAAGGCCCCGACCGCTACAGCTACCGCGATGACAAAGACCTATTTTGGTACGAGAATAATTTGTATGCTGACCGCAACTATTATTTTGTAACCGTCGGCCCAAACCCCGGGAAGCGCGTAGCACCGATGGCAAGCCTGGGCGAGGCGTTCCCACCTGTTTCTATCTACGCAGACTTTGGATTTTACGAAACGGAAACGCATAACGAATTACGGTCTGGCCGCGAGTGGTGGGGCGAGTTATTCGATAGCCGCCTGGAACTTGGGGTGCGATTTGAGATGCCGGGTATCGTAGACGGATCGGACATCCGGCTGGTATCAAGCGTGATGGCCAAGTCCGTTTCGCCCAGCCAGTTTTCTGTACTTTGGAATGGTACGCCTGTGCTTACGCAAGAAATGGGCACCATTCCCAACACGCAATACGGCATCAAAGGCCGGGTACGAAATGATACCGTTCGGTTTGTGGCGGCCGAATCGGGCGCAAGCCAAACGGTTACCATCCGGTTTACAAAAGGTGGAACCAACCCTTCGGTGGGGTATCTCAACAACATTTTATTTACTGCCACCCGCACGTTGGAAATGCGTGGCGATGTGCTGCCGTTTGTGCTGCGCGGCCATACTACTCCGCAAACTGCGCAACTAAACAATGCGTCTGGGTCAGTCGTGATCTGGAATGTGCAAAACCCATTTGATGTTAAACAACCCGCCACCCGCCTTACCAACACCCGACTTGAATTTGGATTTGCCAGTACCACAGCCGTGGCACACCTGGCTTTTCATCCCGCGAAAGCGCCCAGCCCTACGTTTGAATCGCAAGTGCGCAACCAAAATCTTCACCAAACGCCGGATGCGGCGCTGATTATCATCACCCACCCAGACTTGCGCGCGGCCGCCAACCGGTTAGCCACGTTTCGCCAGCAGCAAAACATCACGGCTGCGGTGGTTACCACCGATGAAGTGTACAACGAGTTTAGCGGCGGCCGTCAAGATGTTTCTGCGCTGCGCAATTTTCTGCACGTGCTGTATCAACGCGCGCCGCGGCAACTGCAACATGTGCTTTTGTTTGGCCGCGGCTCTTACGATTACAAGAAGCGTGTATTCAACAATACCAACTTAGTGCCCACCTACGAGTCGCGCAATTCACTCAGTCCGTTAGAGACGTATTCATCAGACGATTACTTCGGCTTTCTGGAAGCGGGTGAAGGCGAGTGGCGCGAGAGCCCGGCGCAAGACCACACGCTGGATATTGGCGTAGGGCGTTTGCCGGTGCGCACCTTAGCGGAGGCGAACCAGGTGGTGGATAAACTGATCCGCTACCAGGCCAATTCCAACGACCTGGAGTGGCGCAGACACATTACGTTTGTTGCCGATGATGGCGACTTTAACATTCACCAAAGTCAGGCCAATCAACTGGCCGGCGAGGTGGAATTTCGGCAGCCGGCATTGCTTCCGCGAAAGGTCTATCTGGATTACTTTCCTCAAGAAGAACGCGCATCGGGCCAATTCTCGCCCCTCACCACCCGCGCGATCAAAGACGCTGTAAAGGCGGGAAGTTATATTGTGAATTTTGTGGGACACGGCTCTGAACAGATTTGGATGCAAGAGCGCGTGTTGGATCAAATCACCATCACCGAAATGCGCAACGCGCCCCGATGGCCGTTGTTTGTTACCGCTACCTGCGAGTTTGGCCGAACGGATGACCCCCTGCTGATTTCCACGGGAGAACTACTTCTGCTGCGCAAAGATGGTGGTGCCATTGGTTTGGTTACTACCGCGCGCCCGGTAAACTCCAGCACCAACTTCACCCTGAACCGCGCGTTCTACACCGCCATGTTCCAAAGTACAAACCAGGACCTGGGCGCTGTTTTTCGTGTTACAAAAAACCGAAGCTTGAGCGGTGTGGCCAATCGCAATTTTTCATTGTTGGGCGATCCTTCGCTGCCGTTTGGCGTTCCGGCAACCTCCGTGCGCATCGCGGAAGCAACAACCCAAACCGGATCAGACACATTGAAGGCCCTTGCTACCATCCACATCAAAGGGGAAATTGTTACGAACAATACCATCGAAGCGAGCTTTAACGGCTGGGCCGATGTTGCCCTGTACGACAAGGCCGCTGCCTTCGTAACCCGCGGGGATGAGAACCCAGTGTTCTCGTTCCAGGCGTGGACGCATCCGCTGTTTCAAGGCAAAGTACGCGTAACCAATGGACGCTTTGAAGCGGTAACACTCCTGCCTAAGAATTTAAACACCGCGGTGGGCGTTGGCAAAATTTCGGTTATCGCACAAAATAACGAAGGTACGTGGCGCGCACTGGGAGCCAAAGAGCAGGTGCTGATCGGTGGCACAGAGAAAAACGTGGTGATACAACCGGGCGGCCCCGCCATTGAATTATATCTGGGCGATACCACGTTTGTAAATGGCGGATTGGTAAGCCCAACCACGCGCCTTATTGGAAAACTATCCGATCCACAGGGCATCAATCAATCCGGTTATCGACCTGAAACCATCGTTGCGATTTTGGATGACATGGAAGAGTTTGAGCTAACCAATTTTTACTCCGCCGCAGATGGTGATTTCACCCGGGGGCGTTTTGATTTACCGCTGGAAAATCTGGAGCCCGGCCGCCATGTTTTTGTGGTGCGGGCGTTCGATAACCATGGCAACCTGGGCACGCAGTCGATTGAATTTATCGTCTCAAAAGACGGAGAAATTACCATCGATGCGTTGCGAAATTTTCCGAATCCCTTTACGGAAAAAACCACATTTGCCTTCGCCCATAGCCGCTCGGGCGAAGACCTGGCAGTAACGGTGGCCGTGTATAATTCGCAAGGCCAACTGGTACACACGCAGAATTTTGAAGTGCCCCAAAGCAATGCGGGTGTGGTGTTGGGCGAGTGGGATGGTTTTTCGGCTTCGGGAATAAAAATGCCTGCGGGCATATATTTTTACAAGGTCTCCGTTCGTTCGTTGAGTGATGGCGCGAAAAATGAGAGATTTTCAAAGCTTATTCTCCTAAATTGATTACTTTTACCCTTCCATTCTGATTATGAGCAAGTTAGCTGCGTTCATCGTAGTATTTTCTGTGGCGTTTTCGGTCGCTGTTGGCCAGCCGGTTCAGGGTACTGTAATTGGCCAGGATAGTACCAACCGAATCATCACTACCGCGGTTCCGTTTTTGGGTATTACGCCAGACGCCCGCGCGGCTGGTATGGGCGATGCGGGTGTAGCCACCAGTGCCGATGCCAACAGTGCGTTTTGGAATGCCGCCAAGTTAGTACGGATCGATCAAAGCTATGGGGTGGCGGGCTCGTACACGCCGTGGCTGGGAAAGATCATCAACGACATGTCCATTTTTTACCTGTCGGGATTTTACCGGATCCGAAAAGAGGAAGTGGTTGCTGCCTCAATGAAATATTTTGATCTGGGTGAAATACAATTCAATAACGGTCCACTACCCGAGAATCAACTTGGGCGCTATAACCCACGGGAGTTTGCATTTGATGTAACCTATTCGCGGGAGCTGACACAGTATTTTAGCATCGGTGGCGCTGTGCGATACATCCATTCTAACCTTACTGGCTCTGGCATTGGCGGGTCGGTAGATGCGCGGCCGGCAAACTCCGTGGCCGTAGATATGGGTGTGTATTACACAAAACCTTTTCTATCGCGCAACGCAAATCTGGCGTTGGGCGCAGCCATCACAAACATTGGCGCAAAAGTTTCCTATTCAAGCTCAGAGTTTCGCGATTTCATTCCCGGCAACTTACGGATCGGTGGCGCCTATACCACGGATTTAGACCCGTTGAATTCGATCACTTTTGCGATGGATTTCAACAAGCTGTTGGTACCGAGTCCCGGTGCAGGAAGTAAGTCTGCCCCATTGTTAAGTGGCATCTTCCGGTCGTTCACAGATGCCCGCGGTGGCTTTACTGAGGAAATCCGCGAGGTAACCATGTCCTCAGGCATTGAGTACTGGTACAACAAAACATTCGCTGCGCGTCTGGGCTACTTTCTTGAAGCGCGCGATAAAGGCAACCGTAAATACCTCACCGCAGGCGCCGGTTTGCGTGTTGAGCGTTTTGGTTTGGATGTGGCCTACCTGGTGCCCACCAACCGCCTTGAGAATGCGTTGGCCGAGACCTTGCGGTTTACGCTGCTCATCAACTTTCGCGAACGCGAGAAAGAAAATAACTCGGTTACCGACTAATCGCACCGATGCTTGACCGCACGCAAGCACCCTTGTTTCAAGGGCTGCCCTCCTTCGCACTACCCGCCGCTACTACAATTTTTACGAGCGAAGGTGTGCCCATTGTAGGCCTTACCGGTGTACAGCAGGAAGTGCTGAAGATCGATTGGGTTTTCGATGCGGGCCGCTGGCAAGAAACCACAGCGGGTGCCTCGCACTTTGTATCGTTGCTGTTGGATAAAGGTACCGCTACCCAACCCGCCAGCGCCATAGCGGCTTTGCTGGAGGGCATGGGTGCCCATGTAGAAATCAGCGCGGGGGCCGACTTCTTTTATGTGTCGTTGTACGCGCTCACCAAAAACTGGCAGCAAGCGCTGGCGATCGTATCGGAAATCCTCTCGCAACCTGCCTTCGCAGAAGCGGAACTAGCCCTCCAAAAAAAAATTACGCTGGAAAACATCCGGGTGAATCAGGAAAAAACCAGCTACCTCGCGGGGCAGGCTATTCGCGCCGCGCTTTTTGGTAGTGTGCATCCGTATGGCACCTCACTAGAGACGGCTGACGTGCAACGTTTGCAACGCAGCGATTTACATGAGTTTCATCAACAGCACTTTCGGTTGATCAAGGTTTTTGCCGCGGTGCCCGACGTGAATTATCTGGATGCCCTGGCCCGCACCATTCAGCGTGTGCAAACTTCAAAAACAGCGCCCGTGGTAAAACACCAGGCACAGCCCGGTGTGCGTGAGCAACACATCAGTAAAGAAGGCAGCGTACAGAACTCCATTCGGTTAGGTAAGCGAACAATTGGGCGTACGCACGCAGATTACGCTGCGTTGCTACTCGTTAATCACTTGCTGGGTGGATTCTTTGGTTCGCGTTTGATGAAGAACATCCGCGAGGAGAAAGGATTAACCTACGGCATCCATTCCGGGTTGCAACCCTACTTGCATGATTGCAGCTGGGTAATCAGCGCAGACGTAAATAAAGCTAACCGCGATATTGCCTTTGCCGAGATTCGCAGTGAGATGCAGCGGCTTTGCGAGGAATTGGTAAGCTTAGCGGAACTAGACGTGTGCAAAAATCATTTTTTGGGCAGCCTGGTGGCCGACGTAGCCACACCATTTTCGGTGATGGAAAAAGTGCGCACCGTACAGCTCAGTGGACTCGCTGCAAACCATTACGAAAAACTTTTTTCTGAAATTCAGGCGATCACACCCGAGCAATTTAAAAATTGCGCCAACCGTTACCTTTCCGGAGATTGGCACCAGGTATCCGTTGGGTAGTGCGCTACATGGGTACATTTACGTGCCGCTCCGCATGGTAGCTAGAGCGCACCAACGGCCCCGCCTCTACATACTTCAGGCCGCGCTTTAATCCTTCCTCGCGATACATCTCGAATGTTTCCGGGTGGATATACTCCGCCACTTCTAAATGCATTTTGGTGGGCTGCAAGTATTGACCAAGTGTAAGAATCATCAATCCATGCTCCACCAGATCATCCATCGCTTTAAAAACTTCCGCCTGAGTCTCACCCAAGCCCAACATAATTCCACTCTTTGTGCGCTTGCCGGCTTCGCGGGTGCGCTTGATTTGCTCCAGGCTGCGTTCATACCGGGCCTGTGGCCGCACCATGCGGTACAGCCGCCCGACCGTTTCCATATTATGGCTGACTACCTCCTGCCCACCACTGATCATTCGGTCGAGCGCATCCCAGTTTGCTTTTACATCCGGAATTAACGTTTCAATCGTAGTGTTCGGACTTTCTTGCTTGGTTTGAATTACCGTTTGATACCAGATTTCCGCGCCGCGGTCTTTCAACTCATCCCGGTTTACCGAAGTAATTACCGCGTGCTTCACGCCCATCAGGCGAATGGCTTCTGCAACCCGGCGCGGTTCATCCGTATCGTACTCATTGGGTCGCCCCGTTGCCACAGCGCAAAATGTGCAACTGCGCGTGCACACATTACCCAGAATCATAAATGTGGCTGTGCCCGCACCCCAGCACTCGCCCATGTTCGGGCAATTACCGCTTTCGCAGATCGTATGTAATTTGTAATTATCTACCAGTTTGCGCACCCGCGCATAGTCTGGGCCTACAGGCAATTTTACCCGAAGCCAGTTCGGTTTACGTTTTTGCGCTTGCGCCTCGCTGATTACCGGTAGCTCTATCATATGCTGATAACAAAAACGAACGCTCGAAGTTATTTGCCAATCAACGCTTTGTAATCTGCAGGCGTTAACAAATCAGTAGCCGTTGCTGCCAGTTCTACTTTAATCATCCAACCATCGCCATACGGGTCTTGGTTTACCTTTTCGGGATTTTTCTCCAGGCTTTTGTTAAACTCAACAATCTTTCCGGAAACGGGCATATACAAGTCTGAAACTGTTTTCACCGCCTCCACTGTGCCAAACACCTGATGTGCATCCACTTGCTGGCCAACGGAGGAAATATCCACGTAAACAATATCGCCCAATTCATTTTGTGCAAAGTCGGTAATGCCCACCGTGGCAAGATTTCCTTCAATTTTTACCCACTCGTGGTCTTTGGTGTACAGCAGTTGGTCAGGAATGTTCATAGCAGTTGAATTAAGCGCCAAAAATACCCCGGAAATTGGCAACTGCCAAACGGGTTTTTTAGCACTACTGCGCCAGGTTGTACTGGATACGAATGCCGGAGCGCGTGGTGGCTCTGCGGAAGGAATTGGTTACCAGCGGCTCGTTAATGTTGCGCTCGAAATAGAGTTGCAGATTCAGCTTTTGATTTACCACATAACTAATGTTTGGCCGAAGTTGAACGTTGATGTTACCATTGGTGATAATGTTTACCTCATCAATCTTCCGTTGGATGGTACGGTTATTCGTTACGCTCATGTTCAGGCGGAAGGTAACATCGTTCTTTAACGTAATAACACGGCCCTGGCTGCGGAAGGGTAGCTTGAGATTATTCTTGGTGTAGCCCATCTCCAGGCTCCAATCGCGTGCGTTTTGCTCCGTTACTTGTGCATTACTCAAATTAAGCGCCAAATCGCGTTTTGTTTTGTATTCAAACCGGGCCGATAATTTGCTCTTTGTGCGTACGTTAATTCCAATTAACGGTGCAAATTGCTCGGAGATCAGCACCTGGCTAATCACATAAATGGGAATCACCTGCCCCTCCCGGTTGAGGCGATTGCCAAACTCAGAAACATTGTAATTGCTGAGGGGCCGGTTCAAACCAACATCGCCATACTCCAACGAGTTGTTGAAATTCATAACCTGATAGTTTGAACTGTAGCTATGCGAAAGGGATACCGATTGAAATACATTTTGAAAAATCTTCAGTTTATTCAGACCGTTATAATCCATCCGCCAATTCGGTAGCGGAATGTTCGGGAAAGGCGACAGCGATACGCGTGTAGCATCTTTTCCAGAGTAAGCCGCAATAAACGCTGGAATCAGTACATCCTGCGACTGCCCCTCGAAACCGACACCTTGTGCCGTTAAAAATCGTGAACGAATCACATCAATATTGTTGGCAAACTCACGAAACACCTCGGAGTCTTCGCTGGTATTGTTTTTAAATGCCGTTCGAATCGTCATCATGCTTACGCGATAAGAACCACCACGCACGGGGCTAAGCGACACGAACTGACCGCTGTCTGCGCTGAATCTGAAAATTTCCTGAAAGGTTGAGTTGACCGACTTCTTTACATCCAACTGAATTTTTAAATCGGCTGAGGGCTCTACACTGCCACGGAAGGTAAGCTCGCGATTTTGTATCTGGCTAAAGGAAGTGGTGAGCCGCTCGCTGGTAGATAACCACCCATTGTTGGCCGCCCGGAACCGAATATTTGGATCCTGACTACCCAGAATAAAGCCCCAACCCGGGGCCGTACCGGTGCGATCCATACCGCCCATATACGGCGAGGGCGTAAAACCCGGCAAAATGGTGCCTTGGTTTAGCGTGTATGAACCGTTGATATTTCTTATCGACATGAGTAGCCGCGCAAATGACTTCAACGCTTTCAAATCCGGCGGGCGTTTTACTGTATCGGTGGCTTCCTGCTTTTGAAGTTTCGCTTTCTCCAGCGGGGTAAGCGGTTTTTTTGGTGTGTTCGCGTCTTTTAAAAATTTCCACTTGTTGTACAGCTTAACAAAGTCGAGGCGACCATTGGCGGTTTGGTCTTGCGTATTTTGGATAATGTTGCCTAAACGTAATTCTTCTTTCTGTTCAATGGGGCCGGCCCGGAAGGAGTAGCCTACGTTGTAGCGGTAGTCTGCGCTAATCCAATTTGTAGCAGGAAACTTCTCCAGCGGCAGCGTGTAGTTTGCTGTGGCGGTTTGCTCAAACTGTTTTACTCGCCCGAGCGACCGCAGGTTCGTCAGCACCGAATCGCGGTATTCCTGCGCCGTGATGTTACGGTTCAAAAGCCGGGAAAATCCACCGCTAATGTCGGTATCGGGTTCATCGATAATTGCATTGGTGCGTGCGGAGTAATCCAACGTAATGGCTTTCGTTAGCGCCCAACGCACATTATAGTTTCGGTTAAAGACAAAAAACTTCTGCAAGTTGGGTAACGTAGACTGTGCATCCGTTGCGTTGTTACGATAGGCAATCTTTGTATAGGATCGGTCCAGATCACCGCGCACTGTAATATTCGAGGGCAGCGGATTAAAGTTGAAGTCTTTGATGAGCTGTAGAAAGGGCGACTTCAGGAACGATACGTTTTTAAACGGTTCAAAACCTTTAAACGTAAAATTGTATTGCCAATTTACACCCGCGCGCACACTGCGGCGAGTATTCTCCAGCAGGTTAAAATTGGTTTGGGTGGCATCGGAGTAGGAATACGTGAATCCAAAATTCTCGATGTCCCACAAATGCTGGCGCGCATCTTTTTTCACTTTTACTTTGCGCACGTTGGTAAAGTTTAAGCTACGCCGGATGGACTGATCGCGAATGAGTTGCAGATAAGAAGCTCGCTCTTGCTCTGTGTTGAACGAGGCCAGCGCGGCCTGTATTCGTAAATCCGGATTGGCCGGATCAAACTTGGGATTGATCGTGGCATTTTCATAGCTGGCAAACATCGGGATTTTCAATCCGCTTTTTTGCGGCAACAACTTATCGATGTTGAGGTTGACCGAGACATCATACTGCGTAGTTTCGCCCCGGGCGCGTTCGTAAATTTTTGATTGTACGCCGCCATAGCCAAACGTGATGTGGCGCAACGATCCGGTTACTGTGCCCAAATCAGCCAGTTTGGTATTCAGCACCATGTTACCGGCCCAGCCCGAGGTCTTGTCGAAATCCGTGAGCCGTAATTCATTTGCCCACACACACACATCTTTTGCGCGGCCGTCAGTACTGCGGGGGTTGCGTACGCCTATCATCATCAACCGCACCTGGCTGAGATCGGGTCTACCCAGAATTCGAATGCCGTGCCTGCCCACCTGCTTCGGAGCGTTGAGCGGAAAAAGCTGCCCCAACGGATAGTTCTCGCGGTCGCGTTGCGCCTTCATCGCATACAGCTCGTTCAAATCCAAGTCAATTTGGTTTTCCTCCGGCCAAACCGATTCCAGCGTGTTCGTGTTACCCGGCGGTGTAACGCGCAGCGGCAATTCAATCTCGTAATAGTTTTGATCAAAATCGGTACCTAAACGAACAAAGCCAACCAACTCGTTATCCTGAATGTTGTTGCCGTGGGCACTCAAAAACATTTTGAGGCGGCCATAATTGAAGAAATCCAACGACACATTTTTAAATGCAGCACGGGCATCACCATCGGCCAAATCATTCACGCATAATTGTAGCGCCTGTTCGTTCAACCTACGCTGAACCGCGGAAGTAATATCGCGATCGCGTGCCAGCGGCGGGATGTACGGTGGTTTTTCGTTGTTGCCCTGACCGTTTTCTTCCACGTTTACTACCGAAAGGGCAAAGTTATCGAAGTTGGGTTCGATTGGCTCACCAAAACGAGACTCCTCCAAATTGGCGGTGTAACGCCGCCAGCGGTTGCCCACTGCGCGGAAATTGGCAAAACGCAACACCACAGGTTCGGCAAAGCCCGTGAGCAACACCCGCATGTAGCGAATAGATTTAAAGTCGTTGATCTGGCCTACTTTTTCGGAAAACTGACGAATGGGGATCCGAAACAAATACCAGGTTACCTCGCCGCCAAACGCCTGCGTGGCAGGGCGCAGTTGATCAACAATAAATTGTTTGCCCACCTCTAGTTGGCCGGGGCGCAGGTCAATATTATAGGCGTAGTATTCCTCCAGATCGGTGAGTGTATTGTCTTGATTTAAATCTTCATTGTCGGGCAGGTTGGTGGCAAACTCGGCAATGGGGCCGGTAACAATGGGCGAGTTGTTCTCCATGCCATTAAATTTTTTGTAACGTTCAAGGATACCCGCCTCGCGGCTATCCAGATCGGCCCCAAAAAAATAGTCGAAATCATCAGCTGCCGGGTCGGCCTCCACCACCGGGCGCGCCGCGGGCGGCACTTGATTAATAAACCGCTCGAAAGTGGTTCGCTCCAATGGGTTGCGCGCACCATCGAGGCCCACGTCTTGATTCTCGCGTGCGGTATTGTCGTTCGCAAAGGCGTTGTTCAAATACTGCCGCGTGGTTACATAACCCCATTCGTTGCGCTGCGTTGCTGTAGACAAAGTGCCATCCGCCGGCAAGCCATTTTCAAAGGCATGTTTACCATCGCGCATAACGTCTTCAGAAATACTTCCTACCTGAAATACCAGTTTGCCGCCGGTGGTATTATTCTTTGCAGGGCGGCCGGTACCATCGTCAATCAAACCGTTGCGGCCCTGAATAAACGGATCCAACAACCAGAATTCGATGTACTCAATATTGGATTTATCCCAGTCTACTTCGTTACGGATGGCCGTGGTAATACCACCAAAATTTGTAGTTGGGTTTCGCAGAAATCCATCACTGGTTAAATCGGGATTAAAGTTATACTGACCGCGTTCTTCCGGATAATACGCCACATCCAAAATCGGCTCAAAGAAATTTCCTAACTGAAGATCTCGTGCCGGAAAAATCTCATTTGGATTTACTGCGCGCGTATAATGGTTTTCGCGCGAATCGTAATTGGTAATGTTTGGCGGTTTAAACCGGCCACCCTCGCGATAAAACTGATTATCTACGGTGTACCACGCAATCCGGGCACGTTTAAAACCTGCGCGAATATCATCCACTGCGCCATTGGTGGGATCGAACTGATTGTTGGGCGTTTGTGGTACTGCGGCCAGGCGCCAGTTTTGCGGGCTAATGAAAGAATACGGTGTTGCCGAATTTTCAAAATCATCAATAAACGAAGTGCCTTCGCCCTTAATGATGTTTGATGTACCCGGTAGTAATTGTGCAAACTCCGCATTAAAGTTAATGTTGGAAGTTTCCTTAGTTTGCAAAAAAGGCAACGCGTCTACCATCTTGGTAAGGAAGCGCGAGTCTTTCTTCACATTCACATCTAGCCCGTACTGAATATTTCGTGCGGGTTCCGTGCCAATGGCATTACGGGTAACCAACTGGCGTTCGTTATAGTACAAAAGCGTAGAGCCGATGTTCACGTTCTCGTTCAACCGATAGTCAAAGCGGGTGCCGAGCAACGATCGGGTTTGAAACGCAAATGGATCTTGCTGCTCATAGGTAACGCTGATGTTCTTGCCCGAACTGAGGATGCCCTCGTTAAGGATGGTAACCTTACCAAAGGTGTAGTCTACGTTGTAGTCTGTACCCTCCCGCAGCGGAGTGCCACCTGCGAATACTTTTACAGAGCCGGGCGTGATGTTGAATGCCTGAATGATGATCTCGCGCCCGGAGCCTCCCTTAAAGGATCCCACCAAAAAGAACTTGTTTTTGGTTGCGACGAGTTCGGCTTCGGCACGCGTGGTGCGATAGAGCGTGTCGTACACGTATTTGTTGATTAAAAAATCCCGCAGGGAAGTGGTCGGCTCCAGGTTGAACAACGCTCGAAGCGGCGTATTAAACGGTTCCAGGAACGGAAAAACAATCACGCCAGTCTCGGGCATGATGGTAACTTTATCAACAAAATCGAAGTTGCCGTCTGGCTGCGGATCGTTATACGGATTTAACCGATCGAGGCCAACTACCTCAATCAATTGGCGAGTGCGCGCAATTTCACCCTCTTGCAACTGCGGATTATCGATACCGGTTCGATCATCGCGATAAACAATTCGCAGTTGAAAGCCATCGCGGGTAACCTGTGGAACGTTTAGGCTGTACACGTTTTTCATCATGAGATCCCACGAAGGAATCACACGGCCCTGCGCATCTTTGATGTTGATCTTTCTTGGCCGGAGTAGCTTCAAAAAAATCACATCCTCTGCATTTCGGTTGGCATAGTCTTCGGTGAGTTCGCCCACTTTGTAGCGCCTGCCATTCCAGGTGTATTCAAAAGCAACCGCCAACGCTTCATCATTTTGTAACTTTCGCTGTAGCGTGATGTAGCCAAGCTCTTTATTGAAGGTAAATTCGGTGGGCGATAAGCGCCGTGCGCTGTTGATGCGTTCAAAGTCCGTACCTGCACGGAAACCCAGTTCTTTCTCAAGAATGAACGAGATGGTATCGGCACGGCGTTGCAGGTTATCCAAATATCGGGGAAAGAGGTTGTTGCTCTCGTTGGTGGCAGGCGACCGGGGTGGCACCGCAGAGGCGATCAAATCTTTGCGATAGATTTTGTCGCTCTCGCCCATATCCATCAGGCCAACAACATTGCGCTGTGTTTGCGTATCGTTTTGGCGGTTTAAAACGTACACTTCCACGCGTGTAATATTGAGACCGCTGGTAATCTGCGGTAAAGTACTCAGCCAGCCTTCATAGTTATCGCGAAAAAACTGCGCCAGAAAAAAGTGCCGGTTTTCATCATAGGCAGAACCAACAATTTCAAAAGGCCGCCCCTGGCCCGAGGCGCCTATGCTGCCGGGAATTTCGATAGAAGACTGCTTGCCACGTTGGGTGGTAGCCACCGCGGTAACGAATAGCTTACCAAATTGCAATTGCGTTTTGACACCAAACAGGTTTTGTGCGCCGGTAATCAAACTGTTGTTCAGCGGCAAACTCACGTTACCGAGCTCTAATTTCTTCAGCACATCTTCTTTAAAGCCGGTGTACTCTACTTTGAAATTATTTTGAAAATCGAAAGAGTTGTTATTGTCAAAGTTGGTAACGACCGAGAGTTTCTCACCAATTTTTCCGGTTACGTTCAGGTTAATCTGTTGATCAAATTCAAAGCCGCCATTGCGTTGTTGGCGAATGGGAATGGTTGGGTTTTCAATTTTTTGCCACGAGCCACCAAAGTCGAGCGTAACATTACCGCGCGGAATAATTTCTACATAGCTGCCACCAAAGATGCGATCCAGCACGGGGCTGACGTAAATCTTGGGCAGCAGGTTACGGCCACTTACGGCGCTTTCGCCATCCAGTGCCTGGCTTTTGGATTTCCAATACTGTTTTCGCAGTAAAAAATTTTGCTGCTGGCTTAACTCCTGAAACGACATGGACGAGAGCGGCCGGAAGTTTACTCCACCAATCTTTTCGTTGATGGAGTAATTCATGCTGGTGTCGATCTGTACATCCAGACTAAGACTCTTGGGGTCCTTCAAAAAAAGCGGTGAAAATGTGGTGTAGTTCGAGAAGGGGTCTCCGTACCGGTCGGTAGGCCGAAAACTCGGCCGAAACGGATTGTACGAGCGCTTGAGTGTATCGCGCCGGGTAGTGTCTTGCCGTTGAGCCCATGCCGTGCCTGCACCCAATCCGTACACGGCCAAAAGCAGTGCCACCACCGGGGCAGGGTGTAGTTTAGGTAGGTTCAGGCTCAAGTTTAACTACGCGTTTTTTAAAGCTTGTTTTACCAACTCTTCTAAAGTAATGGCCGCACCATTTTTCTTCAGAATCGAGTCGATGCTTTTTTCTGCGGCAGGGCGGGCAATGCCCAGCGTTACCAACGCAGATAACGCCTCCTGCTTCATTTTATTGTACACCGGCTGGGCCGATGCCACTTCTTCCATGCCCTCTTTTCGGAGCTTGTCTTTCAACTCTAAAATCAGCCGTTGTGCGGTTTTTCCGCCAATACCTTTCACGGCTTGCAAGGCTGTGGTATTTTCGGATACAATCGCACTTTTTAGATCGGCCGGAGCCATGTAACTCAACACCACCAAGGCGGTGCTGGGGCCTACCCCATTCACGGAAATCAAGTGCAAAAACATTTGCCGCTCCGCCTCCGTAGCAAAACCAAATAACACATGGGCGTCTTCGCGCACCTGTAGATAGGTGCTTAGCCGCAACGACTCCTGATCTTTAATGTCCGAAAACGTTTGGAGTGAGATGTTTACCTGGTACCCCACACCGTTCACGTCTATTATCACATGCGTGGGCTCTTTCGCCACCAGGCGCCCGTGTAGAAAAGCAATCATGAAAACAGTTTAAAAAGTAAGGTAAGTTACAAAACAACGGCTTTACAGGTGCATATTCTTTTCATGAAGTTGGGCATCTACCACGGCAATGGCCGCCATGTTCACAATTTCCTGAATAGAACTGCCCAATTGCAGCACGTGCACCGGCTTTTTCATCCCTAACAGAATCGGCCCGATGGCTTCGGCTCCCCCGATTTCCATCAACAACTTGTAGGCAATGTTGCCGGCGGCCAGATTGGGAAAAATAAATGTGTTTGCACCTTCTTTAGCCAGCGCACTGAACGGATACACCTCGCGTTGAATATCTGTGCTCAAGGCAATATTTGCCTGGATATCGCCCTCCACCACCAAGTCTTTGTACTTTTCTTTTGCCAGTTGCACTGCCTCGCGCGTGCGCTGCGGAATCTCGCCTTTGTTCGACCCGAAATTGGAGTACGACAAAACCGCCATGCGCGGCTCTACATTGAAGAACCGAACACCTTGTGCGGCCAGCCCGATAATGTCCACCAGCTCATCCGGCGTGGGATCTACATTTACAGTACAATCCGCAAAGAAAAAATTCCCGCGTTTACTCATCATAATGTACATACCTGCCACGCGCCGGGCATCATCGGCCGTGCCAATGATTTGTAACGAAGGCAAAATGGTTTCGGAGTAGTCTTTGGTCAGCCCCGACACCAACGCATCGGCATCGCCCATTTCCACCATCATCGCGCCAAAGTAGTTTCGATCTTGCAGCCGCTTCAGGCAGTCGCTATGGGTAAAGCCCTTTCGTTGGCGCTTTTTATACAGGATGTCTGCATAGCGCTCCACCAATGCTTCTTCTTCGCGCGGGTAAAAAACCGGGCAGTCGCTTAGATCAAGCTGATGTTTATGGCAGAGGGCCTCGATCTCCTGCCGGTTTCCCAGCAAAATGGGTTGCGCAATACCTTCATCGCGCAGTACCTGGGCGGCCTTTAAAATCTTATGATGATTCGCCTCAGCAAAGACCACCCGCTTGGGGTTTTGCTTTGCGCGATTGATCACATTCGACATGAACTTTTGGTCGATGCCAATACGCTTTTTTAGTTCTTCCTCATAGGCCGTCCAATCGGTAATCGGCTGGCGGGCCACACCCGACTCCATAGCGGCTTTGGCCACGGCAGGCGAGATGATGGAGATCAAACGCGTATCCATCGGCTTGGGGATGAGATACAATCGCCCGAATTGCAGTTTATCTACGCCATACGCTTTGGCTACAAAATCGGGCACTGCCTCTTTCGCCAAAGCAGCCAGCGCTTTTACAGCTGCCAATTTCATGGCTTCGTTAATTTCATGCGCACGAACATCTAATGCCCCGCGGAAAATGTAGGGGAAGCCCAGCACGTTGTTTACCTGGTTGGGATGATCACTACGCCCGGTAGCCATGATGATGTCATCGCGGGTCTTGATGGCCAGATGATAATCGATTTCCGGGTTTGGATTGGCCAGGGCAAATACAATCGGGTTGGCGTTCATGGCCAGCAAATCGGCCGGAGTAAGAATATCCGCCACGGAGAGCCCAACAAAAACATCTGCCCCTTTCATTGCTTCCTGCAACGTGTTTACCGGTAAGGCAGTGGCAAACTCAGCCTTGATTTCATCCAGGCCGGGGCGATCTTTGCGAATCACGCCCTTGCTGTCGCACATGATAATATTTTTGGGTTGAGCGCCCAGTGCAACGTACAGTTTGGTGCAGGATACCGAGGCCGCTCCGGCTCCGTTGATCACGATGCGAATATCAGCCATCCGTTTACCTACAAGTTCCAACGCATTCAACAAAGCTGCACTCGAAATAATGGCTGTGCCGTGTTGATCATCGTGCATGATGGGAATATGCATCTGCTCGCGCAACGCCTTTTCAATTTTAAAACACTCGGGTGCTTTAATGTCTTCCAGGTTAATACCTCCAAAGGTGGGCTCCAGCGATTTTACGATTTTGATAAATGCGTCCGGGTCAGACTCATTAATCTCGATATCAAAGCTGTCGATGCCCGCGTATTTTTTAAACAACACCGCCTTGCCTTCCATCACGGGCTTGGAGGCTTCGGGGCCGATGTTTCCCAGGCCGAGCACCGCCGTGCCGTTGGAAATCACCGCCACAAGATTGCCCTTTGAGGTATACTTGTAGACATCGTCCGGGTTTGCGGCAATTTCTTTACAGGGCTCTGCCACCCCGGGCGAATACGCCAACGCGAGGTCGCGCTGCGTGCTTAAATTTTTTGTGGGAACAACTTCAATTTTTCCGGGTTGCCCTTGCATGTGATACTGCAGGGCGTCTTGCTTTCTGATTTTACCAGCCATAAGCTGGCAAATTACAAAAACATTGGCGGAATGAGTTCTACGGCAACATCAGGGGGCCACGGGCTCGGTTTCCGCTTTCGGGATTTCGCTACTAAGCCGAAACGTGGAGAGAATGGCCTCCAACTCGCGAACGATTTCGCGCTGCTCGCGCCCCGGGGAGAACGTAAACCCTTCGATATAGTAAAACTGCTGGGTGCCTTCATCCACCATGGCAAACGCTACGAAGGGGCCGCCCATGGATTTGTTGTTCGTCCTCCAAATCCCGCGCACCTCTACGGCATAGTGACCGTTAAAACTAACCGGGCGAACGTCCACCGGTACAAAAGGTACTTCGGTTTCGGTTACCAGATACGAATCGGAGATATCCGGATCTTCGAACAAATACTTCTGGCAGACGCTGTTCCGGAATTTGATGAGGTTTTCTTTGGTAAACTGTTCTTGCGAAGTGTACGGAGCCCGCGCGATGAAGATGTCGCGGTCATCCCGTGCATTGATCTGTCGTACCCACACAAATTCCGGATTACGCTCCACCAATTTGTAGCCAAAGGGCACAAGTAAATCGGCCTGATAATTTTGCTGCAACCAGCCACTCATGCCCTTTAGCCGCCCGCTTTTCATTAGCGATTTCGACAGGCGGCTAATCTCCGTCTTATTGAAGTGTTCAATCAACCGGGTAGAATGGCGCGCAACTTTTAGCATGAGGTCTTCCTCGGTACGGGCAAACAGAAACATTACTTCTTGCCCGTTAGAAAACAAATCGGACTGGGTGGTGACAAACAACGCGGTATCCGTTTTGATGCGCTCAAGCGATTCGGGGCTATACAGTTTTCGCAAGATGGTGGCACCGGTTCCGCGGCCGTCCAGGGTGGTAACAAAAATGAGGTTTCTGCGCTGCTTTAGAACAAAGTTGAGCTTACGTGGATCGACCCAGCGGGTACGAAAAATCCCTTCCTCACGCGGCAGCCCACGCATTTCGCCATTGAAAACGGAATCGAGCAGGTAGCCCAACGGGCCCTCCCATTGCAGAGAATCCATCACCAAATACATATCGCCCGAGCTACCAGTGGCGGGAGGCAGGCTTTGTGCGCTTTTCTCGTCCGAGCAGGAAACCAAGACCACTGAAGCAAAGAAAAAAATTGCGATTCTATTCATACAGGTAAGTAGCAAGTGTAATGCCTGCTCCATAAAATGGTCACATTTCTAACCTAATTTTAGCGTCTGGCCCGGCTGAAGTTTAGAGTTACTCAGGTTGTTCAAATCCTTTAGCTGCTGAATGCTGAGGCCCGTACGCTTCGATATGTGCCACAGCGTATCGCCCGGCTGCACCGTATAGGTTTTGCCTACAATCAATTTACTGTCTTCCGCCTTGGTGGCCTGTCGCGCGGCAACCGCCGGATGCGAAGGCAGCACCCAAATGGTGAGCCGTTGGCCAGAGCGTATCAAGTTACCGCGCAGATTATTCCATTTACGAATGTCTTCTACACGCACTCCGTGGCGCAGCGCGATGCCTCCCAACACTTCACCCGTGCGCACGCGGTGCACAATCATCTCGCGCCCAAAGGTGCTGCCAGTTACTTTCTGGGCCAGCGCTTCCACCTGCTGGCGGTTGGCGCGGTGAGCGGAATCGAGAATAGCAACCCGATTGGCGCGCAGTTGCTCCATGGCATGCAGGGGTAGCGCCACTTCAAACCTTTTGCCGTTTTGCGGGAGGGCCGTTTGGGCAATCCATGGATTGAGTTTGTGAATATCTTCCATGCAGGTTCCGGTTAACCGGGCCAGCGTCTCCAGATTAGTGAAGCGTTGGATGTGGAGCGTATCGTGCGGCATTACTACTTCGCGGGCTTCTTCGAATAGGTTATGCGCTTCTGCATAGTTTACGGCATACATCACCGCAACAAACTGGGGCACATACGCGCGGGTCTCGCGGGGCAAATACGGGTAGATATCCCAAAAATTCCGTTTATACCCGGCTCTGCGAATGGCTTTGCGCACGGTGCCCGGGCCGGAATTATAAGCGGCCAACGCCAACTCCCAATCGTTAAACATCCCGTGCAATTGGAGCAGGAAGCGGCAAGCAGCGTCTGTAGACTTTTCGGGGTCCATCCGGTCATCCGTGTACCAATCGTGGCGCAGCCCCATTTGGCGCCCGGTACTGCTGATGAATTGCCACAAACCCACCGCGCGGGCGCGCGATACGGCACGGGGATTCAACCCGCTCTCCACGATCGCCAGGTATTTCAACTCGTCTGGCAAACCGTATTTTTTCAAATACTTTTCGAACAACGGAAAATACAAATCTTTCTTGCGCAGGATCATCCGCGTGTACGCGCGATCCTTGATCAAAAAAAAGTCGATGAACGAATGAATCCGGTCGTTATAGGTAAGGGGTATGGTCTGCTGAATGCAATGCAAACGGTCTGCAATCACTTCGGGCGTTTCGCCTGCGGGCACAAATTCGCTTGCATACGATTGGGCAAATTGTTGTTGCAGCGAATCGGCCATGGCAGCAATGGCCAGCGTATCCTCCGGCTGCGACTCCTCCTCTTGCGCCCATACGCACGCCGGCAGGAAACAAATCAACACAACCTTCAACAAAAAATTTGCGTAGCGCACGTCAGTTAGTTTTGTATTTGTCCCACAAAATCCAATAACTTTTTTTCCTGAAAATCATCCGCCATGAATTGCAAGCCGATGGGCAAGCCCTGCCGATCGACTCCACAAGGTACGGAAATCGCAGGCACTCCGGCAACGTTCGCTTGCACGGAGTACAGATCGGCCAGGTACATCTGCACCGGGTCGGCCGTTAGCTCGCCCAGCCGAAACGCAGTGGTGGGTGTTGTGGGCATCAACACAAAGTCGTGCGTGGCAAACAACGCCCGCGTGGCTTCGCGAATTTTTCTGCGCACTTTCTGAGCCTGCGTATAGTAGGCATCATAATACTCAGCGCTCAGCACGTAGGTGCCCAACAATATTCTGCGTTGCACTTCTTTACCAAAACCCTCCGCACGCGATTTTTTGTACAGGGTATGCACATCGGTGGCTGCGGCCGAGCGGTGGCCGTAACGCACCCCATCGTAGCGCGCCAAGTTGGCACTGGCCTCAGCGGTAACAAGAATATAATACGTGGCAAGCACGTAGGGTAGTAATGGGAAATCCACCGCCTCCACGCGGTGCCCCTGCTCCTTTAATTGCTGAATCTTTTCTTTTAGCGCAGCTTTAATCTCGGGTTGAATTGCCTCTGACTCTACGGTGGCACGGATGTAGGCGATTCGGGCCGGTTGTACGGTTGCAGGCTCCTGAAAATTGGGAACTGCCGTTCGGCTCACCGTGCTGTCTTTGTCATCCGGGCCACAAACTACCTGCATCACATTTTTAAGATCATCCAATTGGCGGGCCAATACTCCCACACAATCAAAAGAAGACGCGTAGGCCAGTAACCCGTATCTGGAAATACGCCCATAGGTTGGTTTAATCCCATAAATGCCGCAAAACGCAGCAGGCTGGCGCACCGAACCGCCGGTGTCTGAACCGATGGATACATCGCACAAACCGGCCTGCACCGCTACTGCAGAGCCACCACTCGATCCGCCCGGTACCCGGGTGGTGTCGGCCGCATTCAAGACAGGGCCAAACGCGGAATTTTCGTTGGAGGAACCCATCGCAAACTCATCGCAATTCTGCCGCCCGATGATGATGGCATCTGCGGCAAGCAGACGATCTACAACGGTGGCACTGTAGGGAGAATGATAGCCGGAAAGAATTTTGCTGGCAGCCTGTACTGCATGGCCACGATGGGCGAACACGTCCTTTACACCCACCACAAGGCCCGCCAACGGGCCAGCAGTGCCGGCGCGAATTTTTTCATCCACCTGGCGGGCGTGCTGGAGTGCTTCGGCCTCATACACTTCAACAAAAGCATTTAAATGCGCCTGTTGCGCAATAGCACGAAGGTAGCGTGCTACCTTATCGGTGCAGCTGCTGAAAGTGTGGGTATGACTGTTAACGTTCGGTGTAGATTCGGCTTGCGGCACGGGTTATTTACCGTCTTCGATCTTGCCGGTTTCCTTTGAAGGGGCTTCGATATCCCGCTTCACATCATTCATGGCATCTTTAAACTCGCGAACGCCTTTGCCCAAGCCCTTCATAAATTCAGGAATTTTGCGTGCACCAAAAAACACCAGAATAAATACTCCGATGAGCAATATTTCCTGAAATCCCAGATTTCCCAAAAAAGCAAACACGGTACTCATACTCTTTATTGATTAGCTGGTAAAGATACGGTTAATTTAACAACGCCCAAACCGCTACCGCAGGCTGGAAAGCCACAATTGCGGATCGAGCGGCTGCATGCTTTTATAAACCATGAAGCGCAGCTCAGAAAAGCCTTCGAAGTTGGTATTTAACTGCCCGATTTCTTGTTGTGTGTTTACGGTCTGCCCGGTGGTAACATACACTTCGCGCAAGCCCGCATATACGGTAAAGTAATCTCCGTGGTTTACAATAACCGATTTGCCGATTCCCTCCGTAATCGCCACCCGGGTAACTTTGCCCCTGAACACACATTTTACTTTCTCATCGCGCTTGGTTTGGATGTTGATCCCGTCATTCTGGATAACAATCCCCCGTAAGACGGGATGATTTTGTCGCCCAAAATGCTGCGACACAAAACCGGAGGCAGGCCACGGCAATTTGTTTTTATTCTCTTCAAACGAGCTGGAAAGCGCCACACTTTCCTCGGTTTTTGTTGCCAATGGTTTCTTGGCTGCTGCTGCTTTTGCCCGCGCTTCGCGCTCCGCGCGTGCAATTTCTTCGCGGATGATCTCTTCAATTTGTTTATCCAGGCGGGCAACTGCTTTCTTGGTGTCTTCCAAATCGCGCTTCAGTCGCTTTTCTTCTTTTTGAAGATTTCGAAGCAGGCTACGCTGCTGGTCTTTTAGTTTGGCAAGTTGCCGATCTTCGTTTTCTTCTTCCGCCAACAATACACCTTTATTGTTTTTGATAATTTCGGTTTGGCGTACCTGCATGCCCAGCAGCTCCTGCATTTTCCGGATGGCCTTGGTCTGGTCTTGACGCACCTGCCCATACTGCTCAAAATACCGCAGCCGCATCACCATTTGATCGAACGAAGATGCAGAGAAAAGAAACAGCAATTGATCAATCTTGCCGCTGGAGCGCTGCGCTGCCAACAGCATCTTGCGGTACTCTTCCTTGAGCTGATGAAGGTCTTTCTCCATCGCATAAATCAAATCGCTGTTTTCGCGAATATCTGTATCCAACAAGCTAATCTCCGACTTGATACTGTTGATCAGTTCCTCTTGTTGCCGGATGCGTTGATTCAAGGCCGATAACTCGCCCAACGACGTTTTTTTCTGCTCCGTGGTTTCTTCGAGAATGCGTTGCGTTTCCTGAATTTTGGCCAGATTGCGCTCCTTCTCTTTCTGCAATTGGGATTTCGACTTCTGCGCCATCGCGGTACCCGCTAACAGCAGGGCGATGAGCAGCACCAAAATTGCTCTACCTGCGATCATACTTGCGGGGAATGTTAAAAGGAAACTTCAATTCCTTGTCGCCCACTTCAGCCTTATTGTATTCAAACGTAATGGTGTTACTGATCAGGCCACTCACCGTTTTGTAAAAAACGGAAATCGTGCCATTGTAGGGAAATACTTTGGGCCCCACCACCTGAAAGTTGCTGTAGGCGATGTTCAGCGTATTTTGCGTTTGCGACTCTTTTAGCTCCACCCGCTCCAGTTTTGCGCTGGCAGCATTAATAAAGTTGCGTATAGACACCGAGCCCTCCGTTTGCGCCAGGAGATTAAATGACAAATCAGTAGAAACGACATCGCTAGGTTGGCGCGGCTTGATCAGATTACCCAACGCAGCGGATTGAATTACATGGTACGTGATGGGAAAGTTAAATCGCCTGGAAAGCTCCTCGTACGTAAACACGTAGTATTCTTTATCGAGCGTGCTGACTACAGTAATGGAATCGCGGTTGATCAGCGCCTTACCCCCTTGCACCCCCACCACGCTAAACGTCATCCAGATCACACTGTCTTTGCGGATACGGATGTTGGCTTTTACCTCGCGCTCTTTCTTATCGTCTTTGAAGTTGATTTTTGCTTTGCCATGAAAATACTCGAAATCAATTTCTTCGATATTCAGGGTAGCGGCCGGGGGCGCTGCTGCCGGTGCAACTACCTTTTTACTACATGCCGTGATGAAGATGAGTACACCTGCCAGCAGGCAAAACCTAAAAAATGGCGGGAAGACTAATTTGGCCACTACAGCAACGCGTTGGTTCGAATTCAGCTCGACAAAAATAATCAATACAGTTTCTTCTCCAGAATCTTTTTTCGAAGCGTTTCGTTGTTCTCGTCCATGCTTTGTGCTTTTTGCCATTGCACAACCGCCTCTTGCACCTCGCCCAGCTTAAAAAGGATGTCGCCCAGATGCTCAAAGTACACCGCGCTCTCGCCATCTAAGGCAATGGCGCGTTCCAGAAATCGCCTGGCTTCGCGGTGCTTTTCCCGTGTAAACAGCACCCAGCCATGCGTGTCTAAAAACGCCGCATTGGCGGGGTTATCCTTTACCAATTGCGCAGACATTTTTTCCGCTTTCTCCAAATTCTGCTTGCGCAACGCCAGGTAATAGCTGTAGTTATTCAAAACAATCGCATTGGCGGGGTCGGCCAACAATACCGCCTCGTACGCCAGGTCTGATTTGGCGTATTCCTGCATTGCATTATACGCATCGCCCAGCAGGGTATTAACTTCTTTCAACAACGCTACATTTCCTTCAGCCAGTTTGCGCGCCTGCTCCAGCGCCTGGACCGCCGGGCGGTACCGCTTTTTCAAAAACTGGCCGTACCCCTGAAAATAGTACAGCTCGGGCTGGTTGGGAAACAACTCCAGCGCTTGCTCGGAATGAAGTACAATACTATCGGCCCGGTTTAACTGCGACTCCAGCAGCAAGAGATTTTGCCACACCTCAAAACGAGTGGCGCCCAGCCGTGTAGACCTTGCATACAACTCCACCGCCTTGGCGGGATCGCGCAAGATCATCTCCAAATCTCCGGTAACAATGTACGCTTGCGGCTCGTCCGGATGTAACTCTAGTAGCTTGTACGCCAGCTTTCGCGCAAAGGCCACCGTAGCGGCATCCTCGCTGCCCGCGTTTAATTGACTACCCAGTACCGAATTGTAGGTACCCAACACCAACACCTTGTTTGCCACATCTGCGGACGGATCTAAAAAATTCTGCCACAAGAGATTTTGCGATTGTTCTATTTTGCCGCTATCGCGCAGCAAACCGGCCAACAAAAACCTGGCGTTGGCCGCACCTTCATTTTGAGCGAGGTAATTTTGTAAAAGTTCGATGGCCCGGCTGCTGTTTTTGTGTTGCGATAGCATCTGCGCGTAGTCGAGCAGGTACTTCTCTTCCTCCGGAAAAGCCACCAGAAGTTTTTCCGCTTCGGCCACCGCCTCAGATAAGCGCCCCTGCTCCAGATAAATGCGTTGCTTTTGCATGGACGCGGTCTCGTCTACGCCTGCCAGCGCTTCAATCTGATTGTACACACGAATGGCTTCGTTTGGTTGATTATCGTACAAATAGAATGCCGCGAGGTTGTAAAGATATTCTTCCGTGCCCGGCACTTCCTTAATCAGGCTTTCTAAAACTTGCTGCGCTTTTTTGAACTCTAACAAACCGCCATAGATTTCGGCTGCTTGCACATAGTAGAATTTGTTTTTGCGCTCCAGCCGCAACGCCCACTCAATCTCGGCAGCGGCTCTGCGCAGGTCTTCTGCGTTCTGCTTCTTGGCGAGCACCTCGGCTAACTTAAAATGCAGCGCAGCCGCACCGGGCTGCAAATCTGCGGCCTGCTGAAAGTATAAGAGTGCCTTAGAATAATCCTCAAGAATGAAATGTTTTTGCCCCTCGGTAAACAGAAACTCTACCTCTTGCTGCCCCGCGCGATTGGCCGTTGGGGCCGCTTTCTTTTTTTGGGCATGCAAATCAAAGAAAATCACCGCGGCCGCGCTGATTCCAACAAAAATGTAAACGTTTTTTTTCAACGTACAGTGCTGTAGTCTCCCAGACTTACATCGTCTGTGGAGCCGGTAAAAGTAACGAAATTACCTACCATGCTGTTGCGCAACTGGGCATCGCGAAGGGTAGTATTTTTTTGAATGATGCTGTTGATGATGCGTGAATCGGTAATGGTGGAATTTTCGCCTACGGACACATGCGGGCCCACAACTGAGTTTTCGATCACCGCACCTTCTCCCACAAAACACGGTGGAATAATAACTGCATTTTTTAGTGTGGCTTTTGCCGACACCAGGTTTTGCGCCTTGATGATTTCAAGATACCGCTGGTTTGTTTGCACCGTAACTTCTTTGTTGCCGCAATCCAACCATTCTTCTACCTGGCCGGTAACGAGGCGGGCTCCGTTTTTACGAAGGTTCTCGAGGGCCGAGGTAAATTGATACTCCCCTTTTTCTTTGATGTTATGATCAAGCAGGTACTGCATCTCGCGCGCTAACGCCTCGCCCTCGCGGAAATAATAGATACCAATAATGGCCAGATCGGAAACAAAAGCTGTGGGCTTTTCTACCAGCCCGGTAATTACCCCGGCGGTATCCAGTTGCACTACACCAAATGAAGACGGATCTTTTACCTGTTGTACCCAGATGATGCCATCCTGCGTGGTATCTAACCGGAAATTCGCTTTGAACAACGTATCCGCGAAAGCGACAATTACCTTGCCCGTAAAAAGTTCTTTGGCAAACAACAGGGCGTGAGAAATACCCAATGCCTCCTGCTGGTAAAAAATCTTTCCCGTAGCGCCCACCGCTGCGGCTACACTCAGCAAATCTTGCTCTACTGCTTTACCAAACGAAGGATGAACAATAAACCCGATGTGATTCACTTTCTCCGGGCAGAGGCGCGCAATGTCCTCCACCAGTCGGTGCACCATGGGTTTGCCCGCAATGGGCAACAACGGTTTTGCCGTGGTGAGGGTGTGGGGCCGCATGCGTTTGCCCAAGCCTGCCATAGGAATGATGATATTCATACGCTTCAATCGATTGCTTCGAAAGGTACAAAATCAGACGAGTTGTTTTTTAAAATCTTTGCGCTCGAGCAAGTAAACCACGGCCAGAAAAAACAAACACACGCACGCATGAAAAAACGTAGCCGCGAATTGGCTTGAAAAACTGATTTGGGAGGAGAACCCAATGAGCGCCAGTGCAAACCCGAGGTACAGAACACCAGCCAAAAGCCGATAAGGAATGGGGTAGTATCGTTGGCCAAAAAGATAGGAGGCTACCAGCATACCCGCACTGCTGATGAGCGTTACCCATGCACTGCCGTGGTACCCCGCAAGCGGAATCAGCACATAATTACCCACTACCGTAAACACCGCGCCGCCCACAGTAAACCACGTGCCAAAATGCGTGCGGTCTGTTAGTTTAAACCAAACAGAAAAATTGTAGTACACGCCCATCAACAGGTAGGCCACCAGTAACACGGCCACAATGCTGAGGCCCTCGTAGTACTCGCTTGAGCCCAGCATAAACTTCAAGATATCGAGGTTGATGGTTACCGCCAGCACAATGAATGCCCCCGCAATGATGAAATAGTGATTGACGCGCGCAAAAAGCTCAGGCGATTGCTTGTCGGAGGCTTGCGCGAAAAAAAAGGGCTCTGCGGCATAGCGAAACGCCATGACCACCAAATTCATAAACACGGCATACTTATAGCAGGCGCCAAAAACGCCCAACGCATGCTCGGCCGACTGCCCACGAAAATTTTCCGGCCACCACCATTGCAGACAAAGGCGCGAAAACAATTCGTTCGTCATGCCGGCCACGCCCATCAGCATAATGGGATACGCGTAACGAATCATTTCGCGCGAAACGGCAGCATCCCAAACGGCACGCCAGCGAACCAAATTCCTGAACTGAAACACAACAAAAATCGAATTGGCCAGCAGGTTGGCAATCAAGACGTACCCAACGCCCACGGCCGGATCGAACATCACGTAAAGGAAAAGGTAATTCAGCCCAACCAACGCGAGCACGTTCGCAATTTTAACTGTGGCAAAAAGCCACGCCTTTTTTTCCTGCCGCCAGCGCGCAAACGGAATAGCGACTACGGCATCCAACAAAATGATCCCCACCAGATAGCGCACGTATTCGGGATGAGCGGCCAAATCCCACGCGGCAGCAATGGCATCCGCGCTAAACCACAACACCAGCGACACCGGCACGGCTATAGCCAGTACAATCGTTTGGGCCAACCGATACACGTGATCTACCGAGGCCCCGGGCTTGCTGGCAAACCGGAAAAAGGCCGTTTCCATCCCAAAAAGGAAGATAATGTTTAAAAAGCCTGCGTATGCATACAAATGGGTAATCACACCGTACGCCTCTGCATTGAAAATGCGGGTATGCGGAATTACCAGAAAATAGTTGATCAGCCGTGGAATAATTGTTCCTAAACCATAAACGGCGGTTTCAGAAGCAAGACGGGTGATTTTTTGCATGAAAAGGCATTTATTCTCGCTGCTTTGCGGGTAAACTGTAACGCGTGCAAGTTGTTAAAAAAGAATGAGTTACCTAAAAGGGTTTTTTGCTATTAACGGAGTCTAATTTGTTGGAATGATGAGATTTACATCGTTTTTGATCAAACTGTTGATTATCGCCATTCTGGCCGGGTTTGTGCAACTGGCAAGGGCCCAGACAAACACAATTACTTCGGGAACTTGGAACGATCCAACCATTTGGTCGACTGGAGTTGTGCCGGGCCCCACAACCACGGTAAACGTGAATCATCCGGTGGAGATCAATACCAATATTTCAATCACAACGGGCGCGTACACCTTTAATAGCAGCGCTACCGATTTTACCGGTGGCACAGACTACACGTTTAGCATCAGTGGTGGCTCCATCACTGTTGGCAGTGGTGCAACTGTGGTTTTTAATGATGTCAGCACAATCACCGACGGCACAATTACAGTGGATGCTGGTGGTACTTTGATTCTGGTAGCTCCGAGCACCACAGATGGCATTGTTTTGCCAAACGATGCGACTTTGGATATTTTCATCAACGGCAGGTTGATTATTTATGGAAACATTCGAAATCAAAACAATAGTGGAGATTTCGTTATCAACGGAATTGTTGAATTACGGCCAAAGCCGGGTTGCGGGGTTTGCGAGGGGAACTTTAACAACCAAACGGGTAGTATTGTGATTTCCGGTGGGGGCGATTTACAAACATCCGGCAGCATTCAAAACACCGGGGGCTCAACCACTTTTGGTTCAAGCAATGATTGCACTACCGGTCCTTGCTCTGGCCAAAGCCTTTGCTTCGCCACCGGAAACTCAAACATTATCAGCACAGGAGATCAATTCATTTGTTCGGGCGGTAGTGCTACCTCACTTAACGCTGACGCCGTTGCCTCCGCCACGTACGCGTGGCAGAGCAGCACTACATCGCCAACCAGCGGATTTTCAAACGTGGGGGTAACCACGGAAGACTATAACCCGGGCACACCAACCCAAACTACGTGGTACCGGAGAAACGTGAGCACAGCAGGTTGCGGCACACGGTCATCCCTGCCGGTGGTGATTGCGATCATAAACTCTGGGAGTTGGCGCGGCACAACAAGTACGGATTGGCATACAGCATCAAACTGGTGCGGCTCAGCTATTCCAACGGCTCTAACAGACGTGGTTCTGGTGGAGGGGTTAGCAAACTACCCCGTGGTTAGTTCGGCTGATGCCGCATGCCGGAATTTAACGCTTGATCTGTTCACTGCGCTTACAGTTAATTCCGGTCGAACAATTTCTATTACCGGCAATGTGGCAAACTCAGGCACGCTTAATGTAGCGGGAACGGTTGCCTTTACAGGAACGAGCGCGCAAACAATAAGCGGCAACGGATCGGGGCTATACACCAACCTTAACTTTAACAACACCTCTGGGGCCGCCCCGGCAGTAACCATACCCAGCGCGGGTTTAAATGTCAGCAACCAACTTACGCTAACGGCAGGTATAGTTAACCTCAACGCAGCCAATCTAACCATTGGTACCGCGGTGGGTGCTGCTGGTTCGCTAAGCTACACGGCCGGGCGACTTTACAACGGCAACCTAACGCGCTGGTTGGGTACTGGCGCGCTCACAATTGGATCGGCCGCCAGCCATTTTCCTGTTGGAACATCGGCTGACGATCGACCTGTCTTTTTTGGGAACTCCAATATCACCACGGGTGGGACGATTCGGGTAAACCACACCGGCACGGCTGGATTTACTACCGTATCCTTCAGCGACACCGATGGCCCAACGGCGGTGGTTTCTCGCTCCAACTCATTCTGGACAGTAGCTACAGGCAATGGGCTGGCCACGGCCAATAATTTTTCTATTCGAACGGAAGGCACGGGCGTGGGCACCTTTAACGCGTTAACTCAAATTCGCCTTACGCAAGCAAGCTCAGCTTCCTTCGGCACGATGCCGGGCAATGCGGGCACGGTTTCAAATCCGCAGGTCAATCGCAATGGTATTTCCACCACAAACCTGAACAATAGCTTTTATTGGGCCACTACAATCGGGAACTATACCTGGAACGGTTCGGTAAGCAGCGACTGGACAGTGGCCGCAAACTGGACTCCCACGCGAACCGCACCCGCAACGACCGATGTACTCACATTTGACGCCTCCGGTGCTAATCGAAATATCACCCAAGTGCCTACCCAAACAGTTGGTTCAATCCTCGTCTCCGGCAGCACCACATATACCTTCGCCCCATCGGCCGGGGGCAATAGCTTAAGCCTGGGGCTCGCCACAGGAAATGCACTTCAAGTTAGTAGCGGCTCAACCTTAAACCTGGGAACGGGTGGCGCAGCATTGAACATAAATGCCCCAACCGGTGGAAGCATTGAAATTGGCGGCCAGATTAACCTGGTAAACGGAAATCTGGGCGCGGGCGGTGCTACCCTTACCCTTCACACAAATGCCGCCCCACTGGCAAGAACCAGCGGCCAGGTTTCGCTGAATGCCACCAGCGTGCTTAACTTCGGCAACAGCGCCAACACAGGCGGCGGCAACATCGTACTACCAAACAACATCTTCGTTTCCGCCCCCACCATCTCTACCCTCACGGTAAATCGCACCAACGGTGTTACGTTGGGCAACCAATCCATTACGGTTAATTCCGCTGCAACGCTCACGCTGGGAGATCTCACTAGCAACGCCGCCGGACGGATTCGTTTTGCCTCTACCGCTGCAAATCCCACCGAAAGCACAGACAGCAAAATTATCGGATGGGCCGACATGGCACTGCGGAGTGTGGGAACAGGTGCAATTGATTTTCTGGGGTTGAGTGTAGCCGCTGGCGCGAATGACATCGGCTCCATGACGATCACGCGCAGAACCGGCCCCGACGGTATCAACACCTTCAACGCCAATCAAAGCATCGCGGCTTCGTGGGATGTAAACGTAACCACCAACCCGGCCGCGGGGCGCAACCTGGTGTTTCGCTGGCTCCCCGCATTTGATAATGTAGCCTCCGCCACCAATCAATTTCAACCGTACATCTTCGCGTCAGGACCCGGCTGGACTGCGCTGGGAACACTACAAAACCTAACCGCCACCACGCCCTTGCGCCAAACAGCGGCGGCCAGCACCACCGAATTGAGCGACACCTTTACCGTTACAGACGAAACGCAGGTACTGCCAGTGGAACTTCTCTTCTTCGATGTCGCGAACGAGAAAAACCACTTTACCGCAAGCTGGGCCACCGCCTCCGAACACAACACCGATTACTTCTTGCTGGAGCGCTCGCGCGATGGCAGCACCTTCGCACCCGTTGCAGAGGTGAAGGCCGTGGGCAACAGCCGCCAACGCAACCAGTACGCATTCGAAGATCTGGCCCCGCTCATGGGCCGCTCGTATTATCGCCTTACTTCCGTGGATTTCGATGGCTTCCGCGAGCAATTCAACGTGGTGGCTGTAGACTTTGCCGGTGAGCAACAGGCGCAGGTGTACCCCAATCCCATCACCAACCAGGAGATGCACGTGCAACTCTCCTTTTCGCCAGAAAAAATGTACGGCATAGTAGTAACGGATACGAAAGGCGTAGAGTGGGTACGCACTCAAACGGCGGCACCGCACGCGATTGTTGGTATGGATGTGCCGCCCGGGGTGTATGTCGTGCGCATCGTGGGCGATTCGTTCACGCGCGTTTCAAAAGTAGTTGTGCACTAACGCAACACCCGCGCCAGGTTGCTCAGCATATCCTGAGTCATTTCCTCCAAGCCAAATTGGTGGCGCCAGCCCCAGTGTTCGCGGGCGGGTGCATCATCAATCGACTTCGGCCATGAGTCGGCAATGGCTTGGCGAAAATCGGGCTGATACGAAATGGCAAATTCTGGTACGTGCTTCTGAATCGTGGCTGCCACTTGCGCAGGGCAAAAGCTCATGGCCGATACGTTATAGCTGCTGCGTATCTTTACTTTCTCTGCGGGCGCTTCCATCAAATCCAGGGTAGCCTTTACCGCATCATCCATGTACATCATGGGCAAGTACGTATCTGGCGCCAGGAAACACTCGTATTTTTTCTCTTGAATGGCTTTAAAGTAAATGTCCACCGCATAATCGGTTGTTCCGCCCCCCGGGGGTGTTTTCCACCCAATAATCCCGGGGTAACGCAGGCTACGCACATCCACCCCATACCGCCTGAAATAATACTCGCACCACCGCTCGCCAGCTTGTTTGGTAATGCCATACACCGTGGTAGGATCCATAATCGTGTCCTGCGGTGTGTTGTATTTCGGGGTGGTAGGCCCAAAGGCGGCAATCGAACTTGGCCAGTACACTTTGTGCAGCTTCAACTCCAATGCCGCTTCCAACACAAACAGCAAACTCTCCATGTTCAACTTCCACGCCCAGCGCGGATCTTTCTCGCCCGTGGCCGAGAGCAGCGCAGCCAGGTGGTACACCTGCGTAATCTCATGCCGCTTCAGCAACTCAAACAATTTATCGCGCTGCATCACATCCAACTTCTCATAGCGGCCCTCGCGCAAAATCCCTTGCGGGTCTTTAATGTCCGACGCAATCACGTTATCGGCACCATAAATGCGCCACAACCCTTGGGTAAGCTCCGCACCCAGTTGGCCTCCGGCTCCGATCAGCAACACTTTTGTTTTTTTCATGCTCTTGCAAAACAAACAAGGGCGCGAAGTTAAACAAATGAGGTAAACGGCTCATGCCAAATTTTGGCAGCCCCCGCGCCCACCCCGCGCAAGGCCACCCCGGCTCGGGCCGGGCTTTCGCGGCAAGTCCGGCCACCCACAGGCCCGCGCACTTCGGGCTTTCTGCTCAATCCCTGGCTGAAATCCCCCACGACCAGCCCACCGCAAACACAACATCACCCGATTCTTGTAGTTTTGCAGCACGCATGACGTTCGAAGAATACCTCATCTCAAAAAAAATCGACAGCGCTAAATTCCGTCTGGCCGAACCCGACGCCTGGAATAGCTGGCGCATGGCCTTTGAGCAGATGCACCCCAATAGCTTCACCGCGCAAAAGCTATACCTCATCAACCCCACCCGCAGAAAATACCCGCTTACCGTAGCCGCGCCCACCACCACAGAGGCGAAACCCGCTACCGCCAAGCCCGTGATAAAAATGAAACCGAAAATTTCCTGATATGTACCGCCAGATTCAACCGAAACTGCAAGCCGAACTTGATTCCATTCGCGAAGCCGGCCTGTTCAAAAAAGAACGCATCATCATCACACCACAGGCAGCCGACATCAAAACCAGCGATGGCAAAGAAGTAATTAACTTCTGCGCCAACAACTACCTGGGTCTTTCTTCGCACCCCCGCGTGATAGCCGCGGCCAAACGCGCCATCGATACCCACGGCTTTGGCATGTCGTCTGTGCGTTTCATTTGCGGTACGCAAGACATCCACAAAGAACTGGAACAAAAAATTTCCGAGTTTCTGGGCACGGAAGACACCATTCTTTACGCGGCCGCTTTCGATGCCAACGGTGGTGTGTTCGAGCCCTTGCTGGGCGCAGAAGATGCCATTATCAGCGATGAGCTAAACCACGCGTCCATCATCGATGGGGTGCGTCTATGCAAAGCCATGCGCTACCGCTACAAGCATAACGACATGGCCGATCTGGACGCACAACTAAAAGCAGCACGCGCAGCCGGTGCCAAACAAATCCTCATTGTAACCGATGGCGCGTTTTCGATGGACGGCACCATTGCCCAACTCGATAAAATCGTAGCCCTCGGCAATCAATACGAGGCCATGGTGATGACCGACGAGTGCCACTCCACCGGCTTCCTCGGAAAAACCGGCCGCGGTGTGCCGGAGTACCGCGGCGTACACGGGCAGGTAGAAATTGTTACCGGCACCCTGGGCAAAGCACTCGGTGGGGCCTCTGGTGGCTTCACATCGGGTAAAAAAGAGATCATTGAATTGCTGCGCCAGCGGTCGCGCCCGTATTTGTTTTCCAACACGCTTGCACCTTCCATTACAGGTGCGTCTATCGAAGTGTTTAAAATGCTCTCAGAAACTACCGCGCTGCGCGATCAGCTCGAACGCAACACCCGGTACTTCCGCGACGCCATGACAAAAGCCGGCTTCGACATCAAGCCGGGCGAACACCCCATTGTGCCCATCATGTTGTACGATGCCCCGTTAGCGCAAAAATTTGCCGAACGATTGCTAGAAAAAGGGATTTATGTAATTGGGTTTTTCTACCCGGTAGTAGCAAAAGGCCAGGCGCGCATTCGCGTACAACTTTCGGCCGCGCACCAACAACACCATCTCGACAAAGCGATTGCAGCATTTACTGCCGTGGGTAGAGAGTTGGGAGTAGTTAAAGGTTAGGAGTTACGGGTTAGTAGATAGGAGGCAGAAGGTTAAAAAGACATTTGCAATTGCGTATAAAACAACTGCTGGCTTTTTTTATCGGATGGTGTGCGGTTGCCTTGCCGGTGGTTGGGCAAACGTACACGCCAACCACCGTGCCCAACACCCGGGTAACCGCTAACCTTTGCGTTACCGATCCGGATAACATCCTCTCGCCTACCGCACAAAAGATCATTGACACGTTGCTGCACGCCACCGAAAAGCAAACTACGGTCCAGGTGCAGGTGGTAATGCTCAAATCCATTGGCGATGCCTCTGAGTTTGACTTTGCCCAGAAGTTGTTTCAGCACTGGGGCATCGGCCAGGCCCAAAAAGACAATGGCTTGCTCGTGCTGTACGTGGAAGACAAGCGGGTGCTTCGCTTTCACACGGGCTACGGCCTCGAAGGCATTTTGCCGGACGTCATCTGCAAACGCATTCAAACAGAGCACATGGTGCCGCGCTTTAAAGCGGGCGATGTAAATGGCGGCATGCTGGCGGGTGTGGAAGAAATCACAAAAATCCTTCGCAACCCGGCCTACGCAGAAGAGATTCGCGACACCAACAACTCCACTACGGAAATCGATTGGACGCCGGAAGCTACTATGGGCTTGGGCATTATCATCTTTCCCGTCTGGTTAGTGATCTGTACGATTACGTACTTCGTTCGCAGAAAATCCGGCTTTGCTGATTCAGTAAACGCCACGGCGGCCGCGTTGAACCTCGATTTCAAAAAACGCGAATGGGTGTGGCTTTGGTTAGTGATTCCTGCGTTTTTGATCCTCGGCCTTGCCTTCACCGGCAGCTTCTGGGCGCTTGTTGGCGGGTTTTACGCGTACCTTATCTTTCTCACATTTCTAAAACGGAGCAAACTACAACAGCACACAAAAGATTACCTGGCCAAAGAAGAATATTATTTTTTGTACCAGCATTACCGGGAAGCGCAGTGGTACTGGATCTGGAAAGCCATTTTCTTCCCGCTGCCGTTCGCGTTTTTGCTCTTCGATTATGTAAAGACACGGAAATCGTTCCGTACGATGCCGCGGCCCTGCAAAAACTGTGGACAAAAAATGACGCGGTTAGATGAACAGGCAGACGATGCATTTCTCGGCCAAAGCCAGGTGTTTGAAGAGAACCTAAAATCCGTTGATTATGATGTGTGGAAATGCGAGGCGTGCGGTTCGAAAAAAGTTGAAGTGTATCCCAACCGGTTTTCGAAATATGATCCCTGCCCGCAGTGCGGTACTACGGCTTTTCACACGCTAAGCACGCGCACACTGGTGCATGCCACAACTTCATCATCGGGCACGCGCGAAGTAGTAAAGGGCTGCACGTTTTGCAACCACCAAAAAACCCATACCGAAACCATTCCCCGCATCGTGAGCAGTTCGTCCTCCGGCGGCAGGGGTGGCGGCGGTAGTTTTGGTGGTGGCAGCTCGGGTGGTGGTGGCGCTAGCAGTAGTTGGTAATCCGGGCAAATCACTAGAAGTCATCTCAATAATATCCCGTCATGTCGAACGAAAGTGAGGCATCCTTATTTGCAGCGCTGCAATCAAGGATTTCTCGGTCGTACCGCCCTCGAAATGATGCTTTTCATCTTTTTAAGATGGCTGCTAAATTCTGTACATGCTGCCGCTGGCGTTTTAGCAACCGCAGGCTAATGCTCTTTCAACGTCTGGTTGCGCAATTGCACGGGTGTAGACTTTTTCCGTAACCGAATGTTGAGTACCTCCACAACCACCGCGAAGGCCATCGCAAAATACACGTAGCCTTTATCCACGTGGAAATCAAACGCCTCCATCGCCAGTAAAAATCCAATCATAATCAAAAAAGAAAGGGCCAGCATCTTAAACGTTGGATGCCGGTTGATGAATTGGTTGATGCCTTTCGCAAACAAGAACATCACTGCGGAAGAAATAAGCACCGCAATCACCATGAGCACAACCTGATCTACCAAACCAATGGCGGTAAGGATGGAGTCGAAAGAAAAGATCAGATTTATAACGGCAATCTGTAAAATCACCCAGCCAAATGCAGCGGCTTCTCCGCCATCATTTTTTTGCGTCTCTTCTGCGCCTTCCAATTTGTTATGAATCTCGGATACGCTTTTGCCGATCAGAAACAACCCCCCCGCCAGCAAGATCAACTCTTTGCCCGTGAAAGATTTTGCTCCAACGGAAAGCAGCGGATCGTTCAGTTGCATAATCCAACCGATACAAAACAAAAGTGCAATGCGCAGCACCAGCGAAATCATTAGTCCCCACTGGCGGGCTTTTGCTTCCTGGTGGGTGGGTAATTTGTCTGAAAGAATTGAAATGAAAATGATGTTGTCGATGCCCAGCACCACTTCCAGCACGGTAAGTGTAGTGAGGCTAATGAGGGCTTCGGGTGTAAAGAGGGTTTCCATAATTGGCTTGAAAACAACGCTGTGCGAATTTGGTTTGGTTTGGATATTCGGGCGATCTCGTTAACTTTGCCGCCCCTAATGGTGATTGTAGCTCAGTTGGTTAGAGCGCCAGATTGTGGCTCTGGAGGCCGCGGGTTCAAATCCCGTCTTTCACCCAAAAACCCCGCCTGAAAACGGGGTTTTTTTATGGTCTGCCCAATCACGTTCGCTCGAACAACAAGCGTTGCCCTTTTATCGATTCATTAAAAACGCCATTCGCATATGCCATGTGGCCGGAAACCCACGTGTGGGTAACGGTATGGCCAAACGTATGCCCTTCAAAAGGCGACCAGCCGCACTTGGCCAGGATGTTTTCTTTATTCACAGTCCAGGATTGTTTCGGGTTTACCAGCACGAGGTCTGCAAAATAACCCTCGCGAATAAAGCCCCGTTCTTTGATTCGAAAAAGAATGGCCGGGTTATGGCTCATTTTTGTTACCACCTGCTCGATGGAGATCTTGCCTTGGGCTACAAAATCCAACATGGCTACAACGCTGTGCTGCACCAACGGCCCACCCGAGGGCGCCTGAAAATACGGTTGAGCTTTTTCTTCCTGTGTGTGGGGGGCATGATCCGTCGCAATTACATCAATGCGGCCATCGAGTAGCGCTTTCCAAATACCCGCGCGGTCGGTGGCCGTTTTAATGGCCGGATTCCATTTGATCTTCATGCCCAGCCGATCGTAGTCAGCATCGCAAAACCATAAATGATGGATGCATGCTTCCGCAGTAACTTTCTTTTTTTCCAGCGGCAGCGTGTTATCGAAAAGATGAGTTTCCTTTTCCGTGGAGATGTGGAGGATGTGGAGCCGCGTGCCGTGTTTGCGGGCAAGGTTACTGGCAAAAGAAGAAGAAAGATAACAGGCATCTACGCTGCGCAACTCGGGGTGATGGCGAACATCCATACCCTCGCCATATTGTGCGCGAAATTCGGCTGTGTTCCGCCGGATGGTGGGTTCATCTTCGCAATGGGTGGCAATCAGGCCCGAAAAGCGCGAAAAAATCTGTTCCAATAACTGCGGATTGTCTACCAACAAATTACCGGTAGAAGAACCCATAAAAATTTTCAGGCCGCAAACGCGTTGCAGGTCGGTTCTCAACACTTCCTCCAGGTTGTCGTTAGAGGTACCCATGAAAAAAGAGTAGTTGGCCAGCGAGTGCTGCTGCGCAATTTGAAACTTATCCTCCAGTAATGCATGGGTAAATGCAGGTGGCACCGTGTTCGGCATTTCCATGTAACTGGTTACGCCACCGGCTACCGCTGCTTTTGCTTCGGTATAAATCGTGCCCTTGTGCGTGAGGCCCGGCTCGCGAAAATGCACCTGGTCATCAATCGCACCGGGCAGCAGCCAACTGCCCTGCGCATCAATCACATTGGAATGACCATCCGTAATGTGTGTACCTATCTTTTCAATGCGCTGGTGGCTGATCAGCACATCGCCTTCGGCCACCTTGCCTTCATTCACTATCTTCGCGTTCTTAATCAGGGTTTTACTCATAGCATTAAAGGTAGTGGACGAAAGCAATTCATGGCAAAATTTTAAGCTGAATAAACAATTTGTTCAAGCCATTGAAGTGTTGGGGTTCCAAACACCCACGGAAATTCAAACCAAATGCATTCCTCTGCTCATGGGCGGCCAGCAGGTGATTGGCATCGCCCAAACCGGAACCGGAAAAACCGCCGCCTACCTGCTGCCCGTGCTGTACAAATTGCGCTATTCGCAAGGCGAAGAACCACGGGCACTGATTTTGGTGCCCACCAAAGAACTGGTAGTACAGGTAGAACACCAATCAAAGCAATTAGCACAGTTTACTGACTTACGGATGGCAGCCCTTTACGGAGGTGTGGGGCCAAAAACGCAGATCGAAACCATCCAGCGCGGTGTTGATTTGATCATCGCCACACCCGGCCGCTTTTTAGAACTGTACCTGCGGCAGGAAATCCCCACGCGGCAAATCAAAACCCTGGTCATTGATGAGGCCGACCGCATGATGGATATGGGTTTTATGCCACAGCTGCGAAAAATTTTCGAGGTGATTCCCGATAAACGGCAGAACATGTTATTCTCGGCCACCTTTCCCACGAAAGTGGAGCGGCTATCGCAAGAGTTTTTGGACTTTGCCGTGCGCATAGAAGTTACACCACAGGCCACGGCCAGCCGCCAGGTAACCCAGGAACTTTTTGAAGTACCTAATCTGCGCACAAAAATTAATTTTCTGGCCACTTTGTTGGCGCAGCCGGAGTTTGCCCGCGTAATGGTGTTTACGCGCACCAAAGAGGTGGCTGACAACGTGAGCAAGTTCATCGACCGCAAAGCACTCGGGCCGGTACGGGTGTTGCACTCGAACAAAGGACAGAACAGCCGCATCAATGCGGTGAAAGAATTTAAAGAAGGGCAACTGCGCGTGTTGGTTGCCACGGATGTAGCCGCGCGTGGCATTGATGTCACCAACGTCTCACACGTCATCAATTTTGATGTGCCCGTGCAGTACGAAGACTATGTACACCGCATCGGGCGCACCGGCCGCGCAATGAACGTAGGCACCGCCATTACATTTGCAAACCCGGCTGAGGTGTACCACGTGGGCAAGATCGAAGGGGTCATTCGCGAAAAAATTCCAATCAAAAAATTACCGCTATCGGTTGCCATAGAAGAAACTACACCCGAAGAAGCACAGGAAATGGCGCGCGAGATCGACCGCCAGAAACGCCGGGAAGACCCCACGTTTCAGGGCGCCTTTCACGAGCGGAAAAAGAAATAAGCTACGCAGCCGGTTTGCGGCCGAGGTTCACAAAAAATCCGAACGCTGCGGCAGTGAAGAACATCAACAAACTGTAGATGGCCGGAGGCACGCTCATGGCTGCGTTGTTCAGCACATTCAGCGCAATGAAAATGGCCAGCGTGCCATTGTGAATGCCAATCTCCATACCAATAGCAATCGATTGGCGTTTGTCGATACCGAGCCACTGTGGTACAAAATACCCCACCGCCATGCTGCCTACATTGAACAGGATAACCGGTAAGCCCAACACACCAAAGTTATCGAACAGCACTTGCTTTTCGCGGATGAAGACAGACACGATGATGACGACAAGCAGCAGCGCAGAAATAATTTTAACGGGTTTGTCCATCTTCAGCGCAAACTGCGGTGCCCGGCTCTTGATCAACATCCCAATGGAAACCGGCAGCAGCACAATGCCAAACACTTCGATCACTTTACTGAATGGCAGGGGCACAAACTGACCCGCACCGAGGAAAAATTCCATCGAGTAATTGATGATCACCGGCAAGGTGAAAAGGGCAAGCACACTATTTACTGCCGTAAGTGTAATGTTCAGCGCCACGTCGCCATTGGATAAGTGGCTATACAAATTGGCAGTAGCCCCGCCGGGCGAAGCGGCCAGCAGCATCATGCCCACGGCCAACTCGGGCGAAAGCCCGCTGAATTTAGCAAGCAACAAACACAGGGCAGGCAGCACCAACATTTGGCAGAACAACGCAATGGTAATGGCTTTGGGGAATTTCGTAACGCGCTTAAAATCATGGATTGAAAGCGATAACCCCAAGCCAAGCATGATAATACCAAGTGCAATGGGTAAAAAGAGTGTGGTGGCTGCGGATTGTTGCATAACGTGGGGAGTTGTAAAACGTATCTACGGCTCCGAATTTCAGTTATCTTGCCGAAATGGCAAAAGGTTTATGTCTAACTTTTATGATTGTAAGCCTTACCGGTTGGACGCAGTCGGTAAACAATTCCATTTTCCAGCGCTTAACGCTTGCATTGGACCACGCACCTCTCTTGGCCGATACGCGGCAAGCCACGGTGGAATGGAAGTGCATCAATAAAAAGCTAACGGAGAAATGCCTGAAGTACCACAACGATTTGTGGTTCGACTTTACGGTGCCACAGCCGGGGCGCTATTTCTTAAACGTGGGAGCACAAAAATGTGGGCGCGGAAAAGGTGTGCAAGTGGTCATTCTGGCCGGGCGCGCGTGCGAAACTGCCTCGTACCGGTTGCTGCAATGCATTTCCACCGGCCTCATGGATGACGTGTTTGTAGAACTGCCCGACCTTGAACCCGGGCAACAATATCTGGTGAACATCGATGGGTTTTTAGGAGATCAATGTAGCTTCGAAATTCAGGTTGCGACCCGCCCGCTTGGGCGACCGCACCGGTTGTTGAAGACAGACACCGTAACCACGAATGTCGCCACCCGGGGTAAAGTTGTAACCGTGCATTGGTTTGTACCCGATTCGTTGATTGCCCGGTACGAGTCGTTTCGCACCTACCGAAAAAGGCCGGCCGAAAAGCGGGCCCGGCTTATTGACACGCAACCGGTTCTGGCCAATGCGCAAGGGCGGTTTGTTCAAGACTATACGCTATCGGATACGCTGCCCGGGGAAGGCATTTTCCGCTATGAAGTTTTTGGTATTCAACGCGCAACCGAAATTCCATTTTTACTGAGTGAAAATACCATCCGGTTTTCGGATGCACCCCTCCCGCCACCTGCGCCTGTCGCGCAAACTATGCTAACCGTGCCCGGTAGCGGAAATCTGACCGAGCCCGCGCTGTTAATTTTGTACGATGCCCAAACCATGGAAGAAAAACTCAAAACACGGCTTCGCCCCAATGCTCCGGCGCTTGATCTGGATTTGTCGCAGCTCGGAATTTTACCAAAACGGTTGTTAGTGGTCATCGCCTCCGATTATAGCCCGCAAAGTCGGGAGTATTATTTTCGGCTGAATGCCGATGGGCAGTGGGTGCGCGAATAAATTCCGAGGCTCTTTCAACTTGGGAAGTGAAGAAATCAGAAATACAGATTGCTTCGGTCGTCCCGCCCTCGCAATGACGTTGCTATCGAACGAAGTGAAGCAATCTACACGAAATGTAGATTGCTTCGTTCCGCCCTCGCAATGACGTTACTATCTTTTTTGAAACTACATCCCCGAAAGGGAATTACCCGTTCATCGAAATCAAAAATTCCTGATTGTTGCGGGTGCCTTTCATTTTGGCTTGCAGGAATTCCATCGCTTCTACGGAGTTCATGTCGCTCATAAACTTGCGCAAAATCCAAACGCGCTGCAGTTCTTCTTCCTTCATCAACAAATCTTCGCGTCGGGTTCCGGAAGCCGGCACATCGATGGAAGGATAAATTCTGCGGTTGGAGAGTTTGCGGTCGAGCTGCAATTCCATGTTACCCGTGCCCTTGAACTCTTCGAAGATCACTTCGTCCATCTTCGAGCCCGTATCGATCAGGGCGGTAGCAATGATGGTAAGCGAGCCGCCATTTTCAATCTTGCGGGCGGCACCAAAGAAACGCTTCGGTTTATGCAGCGCGTTGGCGTCTACACCACCGGAAAGAATCTTTCCAGAGGAAGGAACCACGGTATTATAGGCACGCGCCAGGCGCGTAATCGAATCGAGGAGGATCACCACATCGTGGCCACATTCTACCATGCGCTTCGCCTTCTCCAGCACAATGCTGGCCACCTTCACGTGGCGCTCGGCTTGCTCATCGAATGTGGAGGCAATTACTTCTGCCTTAACACTGCGTGCCATGTCTGTTACTTCCTCGGGGCGTTCGTCAATCAACAGCACAATCAAATACACCTCGGGGTGATTCTCGGCAATGGCGTTGGCAATGTTTTTCAACAGCACGGTCTTACCGGTTTTGGGTTGGGCTACGATCATACCACGCTGGCCTTTACCAATGGGCGCAAACAGATCAAGAATCCGTGTGCTCATGTTATCGGGCGTGGTGCTGAGGCGCAACTTTTCATCGGGGAACAGTGGCGTGAGGTATTCAAACCCTACGCGGTCGCGGATTTCGTCAGGCGTCTTTCCATTGACGATGTCCACCTTCAGTAAGGCGAAATATTTTTCACCCTCTTTGGGTGGGCGGATGGAACCCCGCACGGTGTCTCCGGTGCGTAGGCCCAACGACTTGATTTGTGCGGGCGAAACATAAATATCGTCCGGGCTGGCCAGATAGTTATAGTCGCTGGAGCGCAGGAATCCGTAGCCATCTTGCATGATTTCCAGCACGCCTTCGTTCGTCACCGCACCGTCAAAATCGCGCACGTTCAAAAAGCGCGGGTTGGAAGCAGGGGCTGCGGCTTGCGGCTCTTGCGCGGGCGTAGGTGGCGGAGTGGGCGCAGGCTCGTAGGCGGGCTCGCTATCGTTGGTGTCGTCAAATCGTGGGATGGCGGCATCGAGATCCAGATCGAACGAGAGCGGATCTGCTTTGGATTCTTTACGCTCGGGTTTTTGCTCTGCGGGTGGTGGCGGCGTGGGCGCCACGTTCTCGCGGCGGCGTGGGCGCATTTTCCGATCGGTTTCGTGCACCGCGCGGGGTGCCGGTGTGGGTGTGGTTTCGGGCGCAAGGGCTTGCGCATCCAGAATTTTGTAAATCAAATCCTGTTTACCCAGTTTGCGGGCATTGTCGATGCCCATGGATTCGGCAATCTCTTTCAGTTCAGAAAGAAGTCGGACGCTGAGATCGTCTATCGTGTACATGGAAAAAAGTGTAAGTAATTAAATGGTTTAATAAGAATTCGGTCATCAAAATCCGCCCGAAGGCAGGTACATTCCAAAGCAACGGTAAGTGAAATTTTCGGACTACTGAATTGCTCGAAAGAGCGAATTGACGGTGCAAGTATAGCCGAAAAACGAATATTATCAAACCCTGCCCCAAAATTTATAGTCAAGTGGTAATTTTGGCGGCTAAATTGAACGAGGCATGCTAACCGTTGCATTTATACGCGAGCAAAAAGAGTTAATCCTTGCAGGATTGGCGAAACGAAACTTTAAGGAAGCCGAAACGCTGATTGCGCAGGTGCTGGATACCGATCAAACCCGAAGAACGGCGCAGAATCAAGCCGATGAACTGAAAGCGCGCAGCAACGCTGATTCAAAAAAAATAGGTGAACTCATGAAGAGCGGCAAGCACGAAGAAGCAACTGCTTTGCGTGCAGCCGTAGCCAACGAAAAAGAACAAATCAAAAAACTGGAAGAAACCTGGACGCAGGCAGAACAGCAGTTGCAACAACTGTTGTATAAAATTCCTAACATTCCGCACGAGAAGGTGCCGGCAGGAAAAACTGCGGACGACAACATCGTGGCCCACACGTGGGGCGCGGTGCCCACACTGCCCGCAGATGCCCTGCCGCATTGGGAACTCATCAAGAAATACGACATCATCGATTTCGATTTAGGTGTGAAGATTTCCGGCGCGGGCTTTCCGGTGTATAAAGGCAAAGGAGCCCGGTTGCAACGCGCATTAATCAATTTCTTTCTGGATCACGCGGCGCAAGCTGGCTACCGCGAAATTCAGCCGCCCATTGTCATCAACGAAGCCAGTGGCTACGGCACCGGCCAGTTGCCCGACAAAGAAGGGCAGATGTATTTTGTTGCCGAAGACGGTTTGTACCTGATCCCCACGGCAGAAGTACCGATTACCAATCTGTACCGCGATGTGATTGTAGCAGAGGATGAACTGCCGATTAAAAACGTTGGCTATACGCCTTGCTTCCGCAGAGAGGCAGGAAGTTGGGGCGCCCACGTGCGCGGCCTGAACCGCCTGCATCAATTCGATAAAGTTGAAATTGTGCAAATCCGCAAAGCCGAAGAATCGTACCCGGCACTGGAGGAGATGTGCCAATACGTACAAAGCTTACTAGAAAAATTAGAGTTACCCTACCGTAAACTCCTGCTGTGCGGTGGCGATATGGGCTTCAATTCCGCCATGACGTACGACATGGAGGTGTATTCCGCAGCACAGCAGCGCTGGCTGGAGGTGAGCTCGGTAAGCAACTTCGAAACGTTTCAGGCCAATCGGATGAAGCTCCGGTACAAAAGCAAGGAAGGAAAAACCCAACTGCTGCACACACTCAACGGCAGTGCGTTGGCGCTTCCGCGGATTGTGGCGGCATTGTTAGAAAACAATCAAACGGCAGAAGGAATAAAAATTCCTGCAGCGCTAATTCCATATACAGGGTTTAGCTTGATTAACTGATCGGCAACACCACACCCACTTGCCTTAGGTGCGGCTTACCGCCGGGTGCGTAAGCTACGCCAACCCACTACAACCGTTAAGCCGCCTAAGGCTAGCGCCAAGATTATAGCCGCCTGTGCCACCGAAGAAAAATCGGTGCCACGCCATCTCAGGTAAATGCCATACAAGGCCCAAATCACTACCAGCGAAAAAGCGGGTGCGTGAAAGCGCCACGATATAACCGCGCCCAGTGCAGCCGCCACCACCAGCATGATTACCGTAATGGTAGCGGAATCTACTGCGTTCACGAAGTTGGAGTTGGTTGCCAGCGTGGCTGAGACGTTAGCAATCGTAGCCACACAAATCCAGGCGAGATAAATTGTAAAAGGCAAACGGATGAACAACCGCTCCGCCAGCAGTTGCAGCGGGGCGCGCTGCACCAGCAGAAAAAGTTGAATCAGGGTAACCAGCAACGCCACCATGATGATCACCGAAAGGGTGGCGAAAAGAAAATGCCATGCCAGGATCCATGCACAGTTCAACACGCAGGAAATGATAAACAGCAACGACAACAGCCGGAAATAAGGTAACCAAACGCGGGTAAACTGGTAAAACCCAAACGCTACCAACAACAAATAGATCACACTCCAAATCGAAAACGTAAGCCCCGCAGGGGTAAATAAGCTCGGGTACAAGGCAGACACCTCGCCCGTATTCATGCCATTAATTGGCAGCAGATTGGCCAGCGCGTTTACCGTTAGGGTAACGAGTAGTGCAAAAACATTCAGGGAAGCGAGGTAGGCATTGGGAATACTGGGAATCTTCATAACAGGGCACGATTCTGTTTGCGAAATGTAGTTGTTTCTGATTAATTGCCGCCCGATTTCATCACCTGGCGTTGAAAAACGCCTGAACAGCACTACGAGTAATTCCAAAAAAACATCCAAAACAAAATGAAAAACGTGTACTTACTCTTTCTTGCAGGTGGTTTGGCCGCCGCGTGCACATCTCCGCCCGAGTTGGCAAAAGTTTCGAAGTATCCGGCCACCCAAAAAGTAGACACGGTAGATACATATTTTGGTACCGCTGTGCCCGACCCGTACCGTTGGCTCGAGAATGATACAGCAGCAGCTACTGCTAACTGGGTAACCGCTCAAAACGAAGTTACCTTCGGTTACCTGGAGAACATCCCCTACCGGAAAGCCGTACGTGCACGGCTGGACGAACTCCAGAACTATGAGCGTATCGGTGCGCCGCAAAAGCATGGCGAATTCTATTACTATTCAAAAAACAGCGGCTTGCAGAACCAAAGCGTGCAATACCGCAAGAAAACCGAAGCAGGTGCTGAAGAATTATTTCTTGATCCCAACACGTTCTCTACTGATGGCACGTCTGCATTGGGGGGCATGTTCTTTAGCAAAGATGGCTCGCTGGTAACCATTCTGATACAAGAAGGCGGCTCCGACTGGCGCAAGGCGGTAACCCTGCGCACCGCAGATAAACAAATCGTAGGCGATACGCTTACCGATCTGAAGTTTACCGGTATCGCGTGGCGCGGCAACGAAGGGTTTTATTACTCGCGGTACGACAATCCCAAAGGCAACCAGCTCTTTGCGAAGGTGGATTACAACCGCGTGTGCTTCCACAAACTTAACACACCGCAAAACACCGATGCGGTGGTGTACGATGGCGGCGCGCAAAATCCAAAACGCAGAGCCGGGGCCGGGCTCACGGAAGACGAGCGTTTCCTGATCATCTCCACCTCGGTAGGCACCTCCGGCAACGAGTTATACATTCAGGATTTGGCCGATCCCAAAAGCAAATTGATTCCAATCGTAACCAACTTCGACCAGGACCATAACATTCTCGACAACGATGGCAGCCGCCTGATCATCCAAACAAACCTGAACGCGCCCAACGAACGCATCGTGGAAGTAGACGCAAAAAACCCGACCCCCGAAAACTGGAAGGATATCATCGCGGAAACTACGGAGCCAATTCAAAGTGTAAGCACTGCCGGGCGCAAACTCTTTGTAAGCTATCTTAAAGATGCCAAAACACAGATCAAACAATTCAACAACCGCGGGCAGCTCGAGCGCGAAGTGGCGCTGCCCGGAATTGGTTCTGCCGGTGGCTTTGGCGGCTATTGGGAAGACACCGATGTGTACTATTCCTTCACCTCGTTTACCTACCCAACCACCATTTTCAAATACAACATCGCCAGCGGTACTTCCACGGAATATGCGCGGCCGCAGGTAAAGTTCAATCCTGAAGATTACGAAACCCAACAAGTGTTTTACACCAGCAAAGATGGTACGCAGGTACCGATGTTCATCGTGCACAAAAAAGGGCTGCAACGCAACGCAAAAAATCCCACCTGGCTGTATGCCTATGGCGGCTTTAACATCAGCCTTACGCCCAGCTTCAGTCCTTCGCGGTTGGTTTGGCTGGAAAATGGCGGCATCTATGCGCAGCCCAACTTACGCGGCGGTGGTGAGTTTGGCGAAAAGTGGCACCAGGCCGGCACCAAAATGAATAAGCAAAATGTGTTTGACGATTTCATTGCAGCGGCCGAGTACCTGATCAGCGAAAAATACACGGCCAGCAAGTACCTCGCCATTGCCGGTGGTTCTAATGGTGGCTTACTGGTAGGTGCCACCATGACCCAACGCCCCGATCTGATGCGCGTAGCGTTCCCTGCGGTGGGCGTAATGGATATGCTGCGCTACCACCGCTTTACCGTGGGCGCTGCATGGGCTACCGACTACGGCCGTTCAGACGAGTCAAAAGAAATGTTTGAGTATTTGTACCGCTACTCACCCGTACACGCGCTGAAAGCCAGTACAAACTACCCGGCCACTCTGGTAACCACTGCGGACCATGACGACCGGGTGGTACCCGCACACTCGTTTAAGTTTGCAGCCACGCTGCAAGAAGCACACGCGGGCGATAACCCGGTACTCATCCGCATCGATACAAAATCCGGCCACGGCTCGTCTAACCTTTCGAAGGGTTTAGACCTCGTTGCCGATCAATTCTCCTTCGCGTGGTACAACATGCAAGTGTTGCCGCCGCTGGCAAAAGAAAAGATGTGATCTAGATTTGCAAAAAAGGAAGAGGCTGTTTCAAAAAAAGTAAACGTCAGTGCCACCAAGTTGATGCAATCGCAATTAGCGAAAGGCAGATTGGCTCGGTAGCTTCTCGTCGCAAAAACAGTACTTTATGGTTTTGAAACAGCCTCTTTTATTGCGTCTGCGTTACGTAGGTACCGGTAAACACGCATACATCGCCCAGCGGCACGCATGAGCCAGTTTGTTCAATTTGTACCGTCATCCCACTATTCCAACTGCCTTTCAGCGTAAGCGCGAGCGGGCATTCTTGCCCCGCATATGTCCCGAAATCAACTTGCTCCATTTTGAAATTTCCTTTTACAGTAGCGCCACACACGTCTGGCACATCCAACGTCAGGGTGAAGTCAAACTGTTTGTTGGCTAGATAGCGCATTTCGAGCCGACCGGCTGCGCCCTCGCTCTCTGTGTACAGTTGATATTCGCCCGAATACAAAGGCCAGGTTTCTTCAGCTGCGGCGGCATCCGTAGCCGCCTCGGCATGCAGTTGTTCAGCTTCTTGAGATTCCGTGGGCTGCGTCTCCAGCAACCGTACGCGAACGACCTCCCATTGTTCGTCCGGTTCGAGGTACATTCCGCGTGAGTGACCGGGATTCATTTTCAAAATCACCGCCCGATCCTCAGTGGCATACACGGAAATCGTATCGGCCTCAACGGACTGAAAAAAAAGTAATAGCGGCTGCGCATTGGGTGCATTCCGCATTTCATAGGCCATCCTCACCGGTACAATTGTCCATGTGCCATCGCCAATCTGATATTCACCTTCCAACGCATCGGGCCCTTGAACCAACGCTGGGGTTTGCTTTTCAGTGGCCGGAGAACACGTAACAAAAAGGGCTATAATCAATAGAGGAAGGGTTCGCATAACCACTAATTTTTGTTGAAAGCTAGGAACAGAAATCCGATTTTTACCCACTTTCGTGTTAAAGAAAAGTGAATCATGATTCGCGCCGGAAAAAAAGAAGATCTACCCCGCGTACTCGAACTGGTTAAAGAGTTGGCCGAATACGAGCGCGCTTTGCACGAAGTAACCAACACCGTGCAGCGCATGGAGCAAGATGGCTTTGGCCCGCAGCCGCTCTACGGTTTTTTTGTAGCCGAAGTGGAAAATACCATCGTAGGCATCTCGCTGTATTATTGGCGCTACTCTACCTGGAAGGGAAAACGCCTGTATCTGGAGGACATTGTAGTAACCCAAGCCCAGCGCGGCAAAGGGTTTGGAAAGCGCTTGTTCGACCGCACGTTGCAACACGCGCTGGATGAAAACGCCACCGGCATGATGTGGCAGGTACTGGAGTGGAATGAGCCAGCCATCAACTTCTACAAAAAGTATGGCAGCAAGTTCGATAGCGAATGGGTAAATGTATCGCTGGAGCGAGCGGAAATCAAGGCGCTTGTACAAAGCCTTGGGCAACAATAATCACCCGATCACACAAATTATCCCCAACCGCGTGCTGCGGGTGTAAAGTCAAGCACAAACGCTGCTGGTCAACAACCGACGTAATAAAAAAGGCCGTAGCTTGTTTTGGAAGCTATAGCCTTTTCCAGCGTCGCGATGACGGTGTTCTATCGCGCCTCTTTCCGCAAGAAGCTGTGCGCCTTGCCGTAGCCAAAATAAATCAGCAAACCCACGGCCATCCACGCAAAGGCAATCTTCAACGTGGTAAAGTCCAGCGCCACGATCAACGATGTGCACACCACCATGCCAAGAATCGGCACCAGTGGCACCAACGGCGTAGCAAACGGCCGGTGCGTGTGCGGATCTCTTACTCGCAGCACCCATACACCCGCGCACACCAGCACAAAAGCGAACAACGTGCCGAAGCTCGTTAAATCTCCGGCCACACTGCCCGGCACAAAACCCGAAAACAACCCCACAAAAACAAATAAAATCATGTTCGACTTCCACGGTGTGCGGAATTTCGGGTGCAGCTCACTAAACACTTTAGGAATCAACCCATCGTTAGACATGGAATAAAACACGCGCGACTGGCCCATGAGCATCACCAAAATCACAGAAGAAAATCCGGCCAGAATCGCTACGGTAATCATCGTGGCCAACCACTCATAGCCCGGCATGTAGTTTTGAATGGCATACGCCACGGACGCTTCCTTGCCTGCCGTTTTAAACTCGTGCCACGGTGCCACACCGGTTAATACATACGAGAACAGAATGTAGAGAATCGTACAAAACACCAGCGATCCTAAAATACCAATGGGCATATCCCGCTTCGGGTTCTTTGCCTCCTGCGCAGCGGTAGACACCGCATCAAATCCAATAAATGCAAAAAACACAATCGCGGCTCCACCAAAAATTCCGCCAATACCAAATGAGTTCCACGACTCGTGGCCCGCAGTGCCTTCAGGAATCAAAAACGGTGTATGGTTACCGGGTGTGATAAATTTCCAGCCAATACCAATGAACAGCAGCACAATCGCCACTTTAATAAACACAATAATCGCGTTTACAATTGCCGACTCTTTCGTGCCTTTAATCAGAATTGCGGTAAGAATCAGCAAAATCAGTAAGGCGGGTAAGTTCATAATCCCCGCCACACCGTCTGCCGAGGTTTCAAAAGGCGAGTGCGTCCATTGATACGGTATGGCCCCGCCCAGTAAATTATTTAGGTACTCGCTCCACGCAATGGATACCGTGGCCGAGGCTAACGCATATTCCAACACCAGCGCCCAGCCAATGACCCACGCCAAAAACTCGCCCAACGTAGCATACGCGTACGTGTACGCACTGCCCGCAATCGGAATCATCGAGGCAAACTCGGCATAACACAATCCCGCAAAGGCACATCCAATAGCTGCCACAATGAAAGAAATCACCACCGCAGGCCCTGCGGCCTCTGCGGCGGCCTCGGCCGTACGCACAAACAAGCCCGCACCAATAATGGCCCCTACGCCAAGCGCTACCAGATTCCAGGCGCCCAACGTACGTTTTAATCCTTTTTCTGAGTCGCCCGCCTGGGCAAGCAATTGTGAAATGGGTTTTTTAATGAAGAGGCTCATGGCAAGTGGGTAGCGTGTTTTAGGTTAAAATCAAGCCCTAAAACTAAACATAATTGGGTATTGACAAAGACACTGGCATGACTACCAAAACCGGTTTTACACGAGCGCAATTTTTTTGGCGGCCCCACGCGAAACGCGTGGCCCGGCCTTCCGCTCTTACTCCTCCCCCGCGCGCGCCAGCCCACCCACGAGCCGCGCGGGGTGCGGGGTAACCGCTACAGTCCGTGGCCGGGGGCGTTGGCACCCGGATTCCCTATACTGATCAAAATAAGTTTGGCTGAGAACAAAAAATTCAACTAATTTGCTTAACATTTTATAACCATATACATGGCTAAAGAATACTTGGGTGAGTTTGAAGAATTGGTCTTAACACTGGTCGCAGCCTTGCGCGAGCAGGCCTATGGCGCCGCCATTGCCGAGGAGATGGAAACGCGGGTGAAGCGCGAAGCCAACCTCAGCGCCATTCACGTAACGCTGTACCGATTAGAAGACAAAGGCCTTGTGAAATCGAGTTGGGGTGGCGCCACCAACGAACGCGGCGGCCGCAGAAAACGCATCTACACCATCACCAGTGCCGGGCTGGCGTTGCTCAAAACAATGAAAGAGTCGCGTGTCGAACTGTGGAAACTCGTGCCGCAGTTGAAAATCGGCTGATGGAGGATCTCGTGCCGATACTGATTTTGCGCAGGTTCTGTCCAGCACACCTGCTCGAAGAAATTGAAGGCGACTTGCTTCAAAAGTTTGAGCAGGATGTGAAAGAGTTTGGTGCGAGGAAGGCGAGGAGAAGATTGCTGTGGAATGTGATCCGGTTTTTTAGGCCGGGGATTCTGTTACGTAATAAAATAAAACACGCAACACCTATGCTGCTCTTTCAAAACAATCTCAGGATGGCGTTCCGCACAATACAGAAGAACAAATTGTTCTCGGCCATCAATATTTTCGGTTTATCAGTAAGTATGGCAGCCTGCTTACTGATCTTTCAATTCACCCTGTATGAATTGAGTTTTGATCGGCAATTTTCAAAAAGTATTTACCGGATTGGCACGATCACGTTTCAAAATGGAGTTGCGCACATCAGTAGTACCTACTCGCCATCTACTGTTGCCACCGCTATTAAAGAAAAGTTTCCGGAAGTGGCGGAGGTCGCTCGTATTTCATCAACGTCCAGCTGGTTTGATTGTGCTTTAGCTCACGCGAAAGACGAATCGGTTCGGGTGTTCAATGAAAATCGTGGCTTTTACTTTGCCGACCAGACTTTTATTTCATTTTTCGATGTTGCTTTTCTCAAGGGCGAAAAAACTTCAGCCCTCAGCAAGCCCTTTTCGATAGTACTTTCCGAGACATCAGCCAAAAAGTATTTTGATGATGAAGACCCGATGGGACAAACGGTTACCCTTCGCGGAAGTTTTCAAACGCATGATTACACCGTTACAGGAGTAATGAAAGATTTCCCGAATAATTCACATCTCGCGCCTGAAATACTAGCGTCGTGGGGTTCCTACGAGGATACGGAGGCGGTTATCTACGCGCAGCTCAACAGTCCGTTTGACATGAAATCAATTGAATCAAAATTCAATAGCCTCGCAGCCGAACTGACCCCCAAAAGCAATGGACAGGAAACAAAATTCGTGCTCGAACCCCTGGCTGATATCCACCTCTACAGCAAGCTGGCCGATCAATTTAAATCAAAAGGCAACCCTACGGCCATTTATTTTCTAATGGCTGTAGCCATCGCAATCCTATTCATTGCGTGGATAAACTATGTGAATTTAACGACCGCACGCTCCGCAGCACGGGCTAAAGAAGTAGGTATCCGTAAGGCAAACGGGGCCTCGCGTGGAGAAATCATCTATCAATTTCTTACTGAAACACTGATGGTGAATGTCTTGAGTCTGATAGTAGCAGTAGTTATTGTTCTTGCCATCGCCCCAACATTCTACGCGTGGATTGGTGTTTCTTTCACCTGGGGAGAAATCCCGCTCACAGCATTGCCAGCGAAAACCATTTTCACGGTGTTGATCTTTTTGATGGGGATAACTGTTTCCGGACTGATACCATCACAGTTTATATCTCGACTTAACCCGACCAAAGTCCTGAAAGGCAGATGGATGATGCAAAGAAGCGGATTTACATTCCGGCAAGTGGCCGTTATATTTCAATTCACCACGGCGTTCGTTTTAGCGACATCCATTCTGGTATTCCAAAAGCAGTTCAATTTTATGCGATCGCAGGATTTGGGAATTGACATCAAACACTCCATCGTATTGCAAGCACCTACTTTTGTGGACAGCACCTACCTTAAAAGGCTAGCCGGTTTCAAGAATCAACTACAGTCGCTATCCATTGTTCGCTCAATCGCTACTTCAGCAGATGTGCCGGGTAATTTCATTGGTTCTGATTGGAGTGGTGACGTGCGCAAGGAAAAAGACGGGGCCGCTGTTTCGTTTGGCGTCAATGTTATTGATCCAGACTACATCACACAATTTGGACTAACGTTACTCGCTGGCCGCGACTTTGAAGGAAGCGATTTTCCGCTCGCCCATTTTGGCGACAAGATCGAGTCCGTGATACTAAACCGGAAAGCCATTGAACTGCTTGATTTCGCAAAGCCAGAAGATGCGATTGACAAAATGATTCTTTGGGGAGAAAACAGGTGCCGCATTGTAGGTGTGGTAGAAGATTATCACCAAAGGTCCGTCAAGGAGCCGGTTATACCCATGTTGCTCGTGGCCAACATGGGGCCTTCGATGACCCTCAAACTTACTGCAGGCGCTGATCAAAACATTCCCCATGCCCTGATGCAGATACGGCAAGCCTGGAATCACCATTTTCCGGCGAACGCTTTTGACTATTACTTCCTGGAAGATCACTTCAATAAGCAATACGCGGAAGATGAGCGCGTTGCCAAGCTATTTAATTTCTTCTGCCTGTTGGCACTCACCGTTTCTTGTATGGGATTATTTGCACTCTCGCTGCACTCAGCCCAACAACGGACGCGAGAAATCAGCATCCGCAAAATTCTGGGAGCGCCTGTTACACATCTGATAAAACTACTCTCGCAAGAATATCTGCTGCTGCTCGTGATTGCACTACTTTTTGCGCTCCCCTTGGCCTACTGGGGCATCACCGGATGGTTAAACACGTTTGCACTTCGCATCAAACCCGAACCACTGACATTTGTAATTCCGGTGGCCGCAGTTACCATTTTGGCTTTAATCACCGTCAGCAGTCAGGCATTGAAAGCAATACGCGCAAATCCTACAGAAACTCTAAAACACGAGTAAAAAGCAAAGTGGCACCCTTTGTAATTTACATCCACCATTTTTTTAATGTATCCCAAATCCACGAGACAAGCTTTGGACATTGAGCGAGGAGTTGTGTACGGTTCTAAACATGCGCAACATTCGGCCCCACCACCGCTGTAGGGCAAGTGCCCGGAATTCCACCAACGGAAGTAGAGGTCGAGGTATTATACAGTCTTGCTACCTGTAGCGTTAGCCGGTGAGCAAAATGAATTGTGCTCCCTCAGAATTTTGTATCTTTCTTCAATCAATTCAAATACCATGAAAACATCGCGCAGAACATTCATAAAAACCGGAGCCCTCGCACTCACGGGTTCAATGCTGGCACGCCACGCCTTTGCGGCCGCAGAAGCAACCATCACTGGCATTCAACTGTATTCCATTCGAGACGATATGAAAGCCGATCCTGCCGGCACTCTCAAACAACTTTCAGCGTTCGGCTACCGGTACGTTGAGCATGCCAACTATGTCGACCGCAAGTTTTACGGCTGGCCCGCGTTGGAGTTCAAACAACGCCTGGCCGACCTCGGCATGCAAATGCCCAGCGGCCATACGGTGCTTGGCAAACAGCATTGGGACTCCGCCAGAAAAGACTTTACCGATAGCTGGAAATACACCGTAGAAGATGCCGCTGCGTGTGGCCAAAAATTCGTGATCAGCCCGTGGCTGGACGAAACGCTGCGGAAAACCGCATCTGACTTGAAAAAGCAAATGGAGATTTTTAACAAGTGTGGCGAACTATGCCAGAAGTACGGCATGAAGTTTGGCTACCATAACCACGACTTTGAGTTTAGTCAGAAATTGGATGGCCAGACAGTGTACGACATCATGCTCACCCATACCGATCCAAAACTGGTGATGCAGCAACTCGACATCGGCAATCTGTATAACGGAGGCGCAAAAGCGATTGATATCGTAAAACAATACCCCGGCCGGTTTGAATCTTTACACGTAAAAGATGAAATAGCCGCGAGCGGCGGCCATGAAAAATACGAGAGCACCATTATTGGCAAAGGCATTGTAGGGGTGAAAGAAGTTATCGACCTGTGCAAAAATCAAGGCGGCACTATTCACTTCATCATCGAGCAAGAGTCGTATCAGGGCAAAACACCCATGGCATGCGCAAAGGAAGATCTTGACGTGATGAAATCGTGGGGATACTAAGGCAGGCGTGCGATGAGATAAGTGTGTGGTAGGTACTTTCCAGCCATACCCTACTCTTTCTTTTGCCGAAACGCGGTGTGCAGCGCTTGCATCAGTTCATGTTGCTGCCGCTGGTTTTTCAACTCTGCCAGTTTCACAGCATACCGCGCGCCACCCCAATAAAAAAGATAGAAAAGGCCTACACCCGTGTACGCACCTGCAAAAAAGAAACCATTGGAAAACTGATGGATCGCGAAAAGCACTGCGCCACCATTCAGCCCGGCCGATACAACACCACGACCGGGAGAACCAGCATACCACTGACCACTACCGGGCAATAAAAACGAGAGTGTCTCCGCTGTTCTGCGTTTCTTCCATCTCACTTTTTCTACCCCCGCAAGGGGATTAACCCAACCGTCTGCTGCATAGCTGCGGGCCCAATCATCAAACGCATTTTTGGCTTCCACCCATTGCTGGTTTTCCGCCAACGCGAAGATTTCAACCACCTTGCCAGCACTGGAAAATGCCGCCGGGTGCAAGTAGCGCCACTCTTGAATCACACCCAAGGCCAGATCCGGTTGATGATTTAAATAATGGAGCAGGGCTGTTTCATAGAAAAGCTTGGCCGTAAGGCTGTCGGGAGCCTCGTACAGGTTTATTCGTTTCAACGAAGCCAGTGCATGTTCATACTGTTGCTGTGCTTTCTGGCTATACGCTTTTCTTAGTAGCCACAGACTCACGGGCGGCTTGCCTTCGAAAACCAATCGCTCATATTCCAGTTGGGCACCACCAAAGTCCCCGGCGCGAAAAAGACTATCGGCCCGGTGCTGCGCGTTACCGGAAAACAGTGCGAATAGGAATATGCATATCAATAAGTATCTGATCATGTATTGTCTTTTCGCGCTCTTCTCTGCGCATTTTCACTGCAAGCGTACTGCCCCACACGCTGGCGATGTGGAGCACGGCAAACGCCGAGGCGTATCCAATGAATCGCACGCTCTCTGGTCCACGCTTGCGGTACCCCTCCCAGGCTTGTAGCCCGAGCAGCGTGGAGAGCAGTAAGTTATAAATCGCGTGGCCTTTATACCCGGCATAGTAATAGCCCGCACCGGGCAGGGCCAGTTGCAGCACACCTGCCTTCCAGGGCTTACGTCTTTTTTTCTGGAGGAGCCCCGCGTATGCCATCAAATTATCTTCTTGTTTTTTCAAAACAGAAATCCGGCCGAAGCCATCTGCCTGCTGGTGGAACGCGGGGAAATCGTGGCGGAGTAACTCCACCCCGGCCATCTCAAGTGTACGCAGCGCGGCCGACAACGAATCGTGAGGTACAATGCGTTGAAAAATTTCCCATCCTTCGTTGGGGTGCCCCAGAAACGTCTGAGAAAAACCCTTCAAAAACTGCGTTTGAAGAAAGAGCGGAGACGCAGGCGGGATGTTATCCCAGGCAGCCAAACTCCACTTCAGGTCTTTTTTTTCGTAATGGGCAAGGCCAAGCAGAAACAATGTGGTATCGTTCTCCGGTTGGTGCTTCGTTAATCGGTTCGCCTCCAAAATTGCCTCATCGAAAAAACGTTTGGCCATGAGATAGCGTAAGAACGCATTCGCATCCGATGTCTGCGCACGCCCGGAAAGCGAGATCACCAGCAGTAAAAAAAACAATAACTTCATTGGGTGCGCAGCGTATAATCGCGGGCGTGGTCGCGAATCCGGTTGGCGGCATTTACACGTGCCGGGTACACCTGCGTGGCGTAAAGTCGGTTGGCACGCGTAAGCCGGTCAACAAACAAAAAGCCACCTTTTAGCAAACCCCACTCACGTATCGCAGCAGTTCCAAATTCCCGATTTGTATTATCGAAAAACTCGGGTGCTTGCACTTGTGCAGACAACCAACCGCTTTTTTTTCTTTCCTGTGGCGGGCTAATTTTTTTCTGAAGATGTGCGAAATCCGTGTCCCAAGACTGCCCGGCCGCTGTATACGCGCCCAACGTTAGGAAGCACGTAAGCAGCACCCCATTAATTTGATACGCGCGCATCGGCAGGAATCTTGAAATTGAGATATTCATCGTTCACTTCCTGGTCTACTTTAAAGTTCGAGTACGTGGTTTTGGTTACCGTGGAGTCGCCCGGTTTGATAAAAAGAATCTGGGTCATGCTGGCAGGAAAAGAATGTCCTACAACGGTGACATAGTTGTAAAAAAACACTTTATTCAACGGCTGTTTTTTCTTATTAAAGTAGCCCAGAAAAATCGGGTTGCCCTTTTCATGCGCCAGTTCAACGTAATCCACATCTTTAGCCATTTGGAGGGGTGGCTGCCATCGCGTAATCTTTAATCCATTTTCAAACCGCGTATCCTTTAAGGTGAACCCCAGCTTATTTAAACCCAAATCCGTACGATTATCCTCCAGGAAGAAAAAGAGCTGATTACTCTGGGTGCCGAAGTTAAAGTTCTGCCGCTGCATCACGGTGTTGGTTTTAAATGTGTAAACCGACATGTCGCCTTTTGTGGTATTGGTTACCAGCATTTCTTCGGGCTCATAAAAATAGCTGGCCATCTTCCCTTCGGCCGTATAGTACACCCGCGCTTTCATGGCATTCACCCGCCCTTTGTGAACTGTGCGGCTGTGCATTTCCATGGAGATTTTTGAATACACGTATTGCAGCCCTGCCGGGCCAACCAGCAACGAAAACCAACTGATCAAAAACAAATACACCATGGGCGCAAGATATACATTCAATAGGGATTCGGGTAGGCCAACCTGCACTTGACAGCCATGGCAAAAAATATATTTTTGCAGCGCTAAAATCATGGTGTTTTAACAAACTAAGTCATGAACATTCGCATTGAAAACCTATCTAAACGCTACGGGCCGCAAAAGGCAGTAGACGACATCTCGTTCCAGGTAAAGACGGGTGAAATTGTGGGATTTCTTGGCCCCAACGGGGCGGGGAAAAGCACCACCATGAAAATGATTACGGGCTACATCGGCATCGGGCAGGGCGACATTTTTATTGACGACCAGTCGGTGAAACAAAATGGCGATGACCTGAAAAAGTTCATCGGCTACCTGCCGGAAAACAATCCTTTGTATTTGGATATGCCGGTGATGGACTACCTCGCGTTTTGTGCCGCCTTACAGGGCGTGGAAAAAACACGCATCAACGAGCGGGTGCGCGAAATGATTCGCATTACCGGATTGAACGCCGAAAAACACAAGAAAATTGGTGAGCTCTCCAAGGGTTACCGCCAGCGCGTGGGCCTGGCGCAGGCCATGATTCATGATCCCAAAATTCTCATTCTCGATGAGCCAACCACCGGCCTTGACCCAAACCAGATCGTAGAAATCCGGAAACTCATCCGCGAGTTAGGTAAAGAAAAAACGGTGATCCTCAGCACCCACATTTTACCGGAAGTGGAAGCAACCTGCGACCGTATCCTGATCATCAACAAAGGTAAAATCGTGGCCAACGGCACGGCAGAAAACCTCCGTAATCAAGCCGCCGGGCAGGAGATTTTACGGGTACGCATTGAAGATGCTGCCGCGGATGCCGTGCTGCACGAGTTGCGACGCCTCTCCGCCACGGACCGTGTAGAGTGGGTAGATAAGTCGTTAAACCGATTCGAAATCATCAGCCGCACGGGCGCTTCCGCCAAACGTGAGGTGTTTCAATTGTGCGTACAGAAAGGGTGGGTGCTCTCCGAGCTCATTCCTATGGAAACCCGCCTCGAAGATATTTTCCGTAACCTAACCATGAATTAAGTATGCAAGCCATTTGGGTTATCACCAAACGGGAACTGAATTCCTTTTTCGATTCGCTCATTGCGTATATCGTGCTGGTACTCTTTTTGGGCTTCAGCGGATTTTTTACCTGGCTTTTTGGTTCCGATGTTTTCCTGGTTGGCCAGGCCAACCTGCAATCCTTTTTCTCCATCGCGTATTGGAGTTTATTCTTCTTCATACCGGCATTAACCATGCGCCTGCTGGCGGAAGAAAATAAAACCGGTACCATCGAATTGCTCCTCACCAAAGCCGTCACCGATCGGCAGGTCGTGGTGGGTAAGTTTCTTTCCACATTGCTGCTGGTAGCCATTGCGCTACTGTTTACACTACCCTACGTGATCACGCTGGCCAACATTGGCAAAATTGATGTGGGCGCCATTGCGTGCGGCTACCTGGGGTTATTATTGATGAGCGCCGCTTACATCAGCATCGGGCTGTATGCCAGCAGCATTACCAACAACCAGATTGTGGCGTTTTTAGCCGCACTATTCATCGGGCTGTTTTTCCATATCATTTTCGATGCGCTGGCCTCGAACTTTACCGGTTGGGTGGGCGAACTCTTCAATACACTCAGCATGTCCGATCACTTCGATAGCATCTCCCGCGGTGTGGTAGATACCCGTGATCTGATCTTTTTCTTTTCCATCATCACCGTGGGGCTGCTGCTCTCGGAACTTTCATTAACCAAACGTAATCTCGACTAAACTATGAAGGCAAAAGTTTATACCACCGCTGCCCTCATCATCGGCATCATTTTCCTGTTGAATTTACTTTCGAACGAGTTCCACCTGCGTCTTGATCTTACGGAAGGTGGGCAGTACACCTTAAGCGAGGCCACCGAAACGATTCTCGATAACCTGGAAGAACCCGTTACGATAAAAGCGTACTTCTCGCAAAATCTGCCTGCCAACATTGTGAAGACCCGCAAGGATTTTCAAGAGCTGCTGCTGGAATATGCCAACCGCGCAGATGGCATGCTGCAATACGAGTTCATCAACCCGAACGAAAAAGAAGCCATCGAAACGGAAGCCACCAATAACGGCATCCAACCGGTACTGATTAACGTGCGCGAAAAAGATCAGGTAAAACAGCAGAAGGCATTTTTGGGTGCGGTGATCAGCCTGGGCGACAAACAAGAAGTAATTCCATTTATTCAGCCTGGCTCCGCCATGGAATACGCTTTATCTACAGCCATCAAAAAATTGTCGATCACCAACAAGCCGGTCATCGGTTTGCTTACCGGCCATGGCGAAGCAAGCCCGGAAGAACTCGGTCAACTCAACCAACAACTCTCCATTCTGTACACCACCCAGGAAATTCGCCTCGACTCGGCCACCATCCCGGAAACGGTTAAAACATTGGTGGTGATCCGCCCGAACGATACCCTCCCGCCCGCGCAGCTACAAAAAGTGGAGCAGTTCCTCGCCCGCGGGGGCAATCTGCTGCTCGCATTAAATCGAGTAAATGGCAATCTACAGCAAGCATTTGGCTATGCGCAGGCTACCGGCTGGGAAGCCTGGCTACAGCAAAGGAATATTTTATTGGATGATGCATTTGTAGTAGATGCAAAGTGCGGCGCGGTTACCCTGCAGCAACAAACGCCTTTCGGCATGTTGCAAAGCCAATTGCCCTTCCCCTACCTGCCTATTGCGGCGCGCTTTGCCGACCACCCGGCCAGCAAAGGTCTGGAGAACGTCGTGTTTGAATTTGCCAGCCCCATTAGTTACGTAGGCGACTCTTCCATCCGCTTTACCCCGCTGGTATTTTCGTCCGACAAATCGAATAAACTCAAAGCCCCACAGTATTTTGATGTGAACAAACAATGGACCGAAGCCGACTTGCCGCTGCGCGACATCCCCATGGCAGGCGCTTTCCAAGGAAAACTTGCGGGCAATGCACAATCGAAATTGGTGCTGATTGGCGATGGCGACTTTGCCCTCTCCAGCCAACAACAACGCAGACCTCCGGATAACATCAATCTGCTCTCAAACGCCATCGACTGGCTGTCGGACGACACCGGCTTGATTGCCCTCCGCACCAAGGGCGTAACCTCGCGCCCGATTGACGAGCTGGAGGACAGCACAAAAACCATTTTGAAGTACACCAATTTTCTGGTGCCCGTGTTGCTGGCCATTGCCTACGGGCTCATCCGGATGCAACGCAACCGCATGAAGCGGCTTCAACGCATGAGTGAATCTTTTTAAAGCGAACGACACATGAAAAAGCTGAACAATAAATGGCTCATTCTAACACTGGTTGGATTGGTGGCCGCATTTGCACTGTCGCGTTTTTTTCGTGCGCCGGGCCTCGAGAGCAATTTGCGTAAACAGTTGGTAGCCATAGACACCGCCGCCATTACCGAAGTACAAATTCGGTTGGCCACGGGTGGTGAGGAACTGAAACTAACCCGAGACGGAGTAAACTGGAAAGTGACACAAGGTGCAAAAAACGCTTTCGCGGATGCGAGCGCGGTAAAAACAGCACTCACGTCGCTCGCGACACTAAAACCCCTGCGCATGGTAACCCGCAAGAAGGAAAAGTGGAACGATTTTCAAGTAGGCGAAACCGGCACCCTGGTTTCGATTTATGAAAACGGCAAAAAGCAAGACGATCTGCACATTGGAAAAACCAATTTCGTTCAAAACCAGCAAGGCGGTTTTGGCGGCGCATATACGTACGTGCGCGTGGGCGATGAGGACGAGGTGTTTGCCGTAGATGGATTTTTAGAATCCGCCTTTAACCGCGCGCATACCGATTGGCGTAACAAAACTTTCTTGCGCGTAAGCCGGGAAGCCATTGCCAAAATCAGTTTCAGTTACCCGGCCGACTCCTCGTTTGTGCTGGAGAAAAAAGACTCGGTGTGGCTGGTTAATGGCGCAAAAGCAAATGCTGCGAATGTGGATAGCTTCCTCGGGCAACTCTCGTTTAAAAACCTGAATAGCTTTGCAGACGATTTTAAACCCGTAACCGCGGCGCCCGTTACCATAAAGGTTGAAGCGAAAGGCGGCCCGTTGGAAACCATTGAGGCGTGGCCGCTGCCCAACGCTGCGTGGGCATTCCGTTCAACCCAGCAGCCGGTAATTTTTACCAGCGAAGGGTCTTCTGTGGTGCAAGATCTTTTGCGCGGAAAAAGGTACTTTGAGTAGGTGCGCAGAGCATTGAGGTAAAGGGTCGGCTAATGGTTAGCCGACCTTTTTTTATTTCAACATCTTAAGCAACGTGCTCAAGCGTGTTTTCAGATTTCTGCGATCGACAATAAAATCGAGGAAGCCGTGATCGAGTACAAATTCTGCCGTTTGAAAACCTTTGGGTAAATCTTTCCCGATGGTTTCGCGAATCACCCGCGGCCCGGCAAAACCAATCAGCGCGCCCGGCTCTGCGATGTTAAAATCACCCAGCATCGCATACGAGGCGGTAACACCACCCGTAGTGGGATCCGTGAGCAGCGAGATGTACGGAATGCCGGCTTCATCTAACTGTGCCAGCCGCGCAGACGCTTTGGCCAACTGCATCAACGAGTAACCGGCTTCCATCATGCGTGCTCCACCCGAGCGCGAGATAATCAACATTGGGGTTTTTGTAATGAGTGCATGATGAATGGCGCGTGCAATCTTCTCGCCCACCACAGAACCCATGGAGCCGCCAATGAAGGTGAAATCCATACAGGCAACCACAATGTCCAGCCCGTTCATCTTGCCGTAGGCCGTGCGCACCGCGTCTTTCAACTCGGTTTTCTTCTGCGTTTCTTTCACCCGCTTCGGGTACGGCTTGGTGTCTACAAACTTGAGCGGATCTGCCGACTCCATGTTGGCATCCATCTCCGTAAATTCATTGTTGTCAAAAAGAATTTCGAAGTATTCTTTCGAACCGATCTTTACGTGGTAGTCCTCTTCGGGTACCACATACGCGTTGCTTTTCAGCTCGCGCGTGTGAATGATTTTCCCACTGGGCGCTTTGAACCAGAGGCCGTCCGGCACTTCGCGCTTGCTTTCGGTGGGCGTTAGAATTCCTTTGTCGCTTCGTTTAAACCAGGGCATTTCGTTTTTACTACGTGCAAAAAACTTTTTCGAAAGGTAGTTTGGCAGGTGCGTTGAATCGGCTACGCCAGATCGATGCTTTTGTCCAAATACACATCCTGAATCGCTTGCAAAATCTCCACGCCTTCCTTCATCGGGCGCTGGAATGCCTTTCTTCCGGAAATGAGACCCATGCCACCCGCACGTTTGTTGATTACCGCGGTGCGTACCGCATCCGACAGATCGCTCGCGCCCTTCGACTCGCCACCGGAGCTGATCAATCCTGCGCGGCCCATGTAGCAGTTAATTACCTGGTAGCGGCAGAGATCAATCGGGTGATCGCTGGAAAGCTCCGTATAAATTTTTTCGTCCAACTTTCCGTAGCTGCTGCCCCCGGTGTTCAACGCTTTGTAGCCTCCGTTTACGTTCGCCAATTTTTGCTTAATGATGTCGGCCTGAATGGTAACGCCCAAGTGGTTTGCCTGGCCAGTTAAATCGGCTGAAAGGTGATAATCTACACCGTCTTTCTTAAACGCATTGTTGCGGATATAGCACCACAGAATGGTAGACATACCCAGATCGTGCGCACGCTCAAATGCGGCGGCCACTTCCTGAATCTGCCGGGTAGACTCATCCGATCCAAAATAGATTGTTGCCCCCACGGCTACCGCGCCCAGGTTCCACGCGTCTTCCACCGAACCAAACATGATCTGGTCCGCTTTATTTGGATATGTGAGTAACTCGTTGTGATTGATCTTCACAATGAACGGAATTTTGTGCGCGTACTTGCGCGATACCATCGCCAAGTTGCCATAGGTGGTAGCCACGGCATTGCAGCCGCCCTCGATGGCGAGTTTTACAATATTTTCCGGATCGAAGTAAATAGGATTCTTTGCAAAGGACGCTCCGGCGCTGTGCTCAATACCTTGGTCGATGGGCAAGATGGAAAGGAAACCCGTGCCCCCTAAGCGGCCGTGATCGAACAGCGTTTGCAGACTTCTGAGCACCTGCGTGTTTCGATTGGAGGGCGCAAAAACCCGGTCAACGAAATCCGGCGCGGGCGTATGCAGTTGATCTTTTGAAATGGTTTTGCTTTTGTGTTCGAGCAAAAAGGCGGCATCGCTTCCCAGGATGTCCGCAACGGAACGTTTTGACATAGCTTAAAATGATGAGCGACAAATATACCCCGCTACCCCCGCGTATCCAAGCCCGTTTCAAATCGGTTATCCACAAAAAAAGCCCGTTTTTTATTCAAAAACGGGCTTTTTAAAGTATGTTGAACGCGGTGCTTAGGCTGCTGTTTCTTGCACGTTGGCAATGCGCTCTTTAATCCGGGCAGATTTGCCCTGGCGGCCGCGCATGTAGAACAGCTTCGCTCTGCGCACTTTGCCGGCTTTAATAAACTCAATCTTATCGATGCTGGGGCTGAGCAACGGGAAAATCCGCTCCACACCCACACCGTTGGAGATTTTGCGCACGCAAAAAGACTCTCCGTTCGTGCTGGTGCCTCTGCGATACAGCACTACGCCCTGAAATTGCTGAATGCGCTCCTTGTTTCCTTCACTGATTTTAACGTGCACGTTAATGGTGTCTCCGGCCTTGAAGGACGGAAGTGTTGATCTCTTGGATGCCAGTTCCTGCTCTACAATCTTTATCAAATCAGCCATAACGGTTCGTTTTTAAAAATAGGACTGCAAATGTAGGGTAAACAATAGAATTTTCAGAACTGGCACGAGCAAATTTCAGTAAAAACCTGGTTTTCAGTCGCTTTTAGCATCGTTCAGCAGTCCGGGCCTGCGCTGGCGGGTTCGTTCAAGGGCTTTTTCGTGGCGCCAATCCTCAATTTTTGCCTGATGGCCAGACAGCAGCACCTCCGGCACTTGCCAACCTTGGTAGGTCGCGGGGCGGGTGTACACGGGTGGTGCCAACAAATTGTCTTGAAAGGAATCCGTCAAGGCGGAGGTCTCATCGGACAACACCCCCGGGATGAGCCGAATCACCGCATCTGCCACCACGGCCGCTGCCAACTCGCCACCGGAAAGCACATAATCGCCAATGCTGATTTCTTTGGTGATCAGGTGCTCGCGCACCCGCTCATCCACACCTTTATAATGGCCGCACAAAAGAACCAGATTCTGCTTCAGACTCAGTTGGTTGGCGAGTGCCTGGTTGAACAATTCGCCATCCGGACTCATATAAATCACTTCGTCATACGCCCGTTCAGCCTTCAGCGCCTGAATGCAGCGATCAATGGGCTCAATGAGCATCACCATCCCGGCGCCACCGCCAAAAGCGTAATCGTCCGTGGTGCGATGTTTATCCGTTGCGTACTGCCGCAAGTCGTGCACACAGACCTCCACCAGTTGTTTTTGAATAGCGCGTTTCAGAATGGAATCCGAGAACGGGCTTTCAAGTAATCGCGGGAGGCAGGTGATAATGTCGATGCGCACTTTCTAGAATTCTTCCCAAAGCCCTACTTGTTCACGATATCGGAAGTTTTAAAGTCGATTATGGTCTTGACATGAAGTAAAAATACCGAAAGGTGCCGGAGTTTTTCCTTTTTCCCATCGTTACAAATAAACCAAATCTCGTTGATAGAAAATAAATCAAAGGCGAGGAAAACGGAGAATTTTCATTCTCTCTTGTGTATTTCCTCGCCCAAAGGTTAAGCCTACCACCCCGATTTGTCGTAGAAGATGAAGGCCGTGCGATTCAAGTCATTGTAAACCTGCAAGAATCCACTATTTTCAAAAAGGCCATTAAATGGTAGCATCGCCAAATTTGCGGCGCCTTGCTTCATGTTCGATTGCCAAATCTCCGAAAAAGTTCCATTGGCGGATCCTATTTGTAAGAAAACGTTAAGTAGACCCTCATGATTCCAAGCGTGGATCAAGTCTACTCTTCCGTCATAATTGTAGTTCACCGGTATAAAGCCGACATTTCCTGAACCTTGTGTTGTGTTCGTTATACTAGTTGAAGTAGTTTCAAATGCGGTCCCTTGTGATTTGTGTGCAACGATCGAGAGGCTTCCTTGATTATCGAAAAACTGAATGATATCGGTTTTGCCATCGTTGTTTATGTCCCCAACAGTAAACCCAACGTTTCCTGACCCATGTGTTGTAGTCCCACTCCAATATTGCGATAACGTGGAACCATTTGACCGATAAACTATGATCGATAAACGATTGCCATTATCCCATAACTGTGCCAAATCGGTTTTCTGGTCACCATCGATATCGACTGGCAGGAGCTTCAAAAAAACAGCTCCGTTAGACGTTGGTATGTTAGTACCGCTTGAGAATGCACTTCCAGTAGAAGTGTAAAGTATAAGGTTAAGTCGGCCCCCGTTGTTCCATGCTTGCACCAGATCAGTTCGCCTATCCCCATTTACGTCAACTGGCACACATGTAATGTGCACTGCCCCGTTGTTAGTAGTGGTACTATAAGTTGGGTTGTAAGAACCTGAAGCCAAATTGCCATACACGAGTAGCGCCATCTTGTTGTTATTATTCCAGGTTTGTACGACATCCGTTTTGCCATCACCGTTAAAATCCATTGGATAGTAACCGTTTCCAATTCCCTGGTTTGAAACACCGTTAAATCTTTGAATGTAAAGGCAGTCGACAAAAGACACACTAACTGAGTTTAGTTGGTAGGATGTTGCTATGATTTGGCCAGCAACGGAATCCCAGATGTTAACTACAACATTACAGCCATAATTTCCCGCTGGGCGATTGGCAAGTAAATAGATGAAATCAGGTTTGTCGCCCGCGGTTGATCCAATGTATCCCGTTTGCACTCCATTGTAAGTCAGGTACCAATCAAAACTTAAAGCGCCAGGCGTGCATACTTTGAACTTAAGTTGATACGTCTTGATTGAACAGTCATAATCCAAAATGACCGATTGGGCTACACATGTGTTAGTCTTTCCCCTTGTATGCGGGGTAGTAAACTCAAAAGGTTTCCCCGTAAAAGGATTAATTGATGAAGTGTAGGCGAAAAAAAGATCGCTTGGAAAACTACTCACAAACGTTCTTTCAAATTTTGGGGCTATTTCAACCGATTGATCGGCCTCAGAACATCCCAAAAGCAATACCAACAAGAAAAAATTGAACTTTTTCATAAGGTTTTAATTTAAAATGATCCTAACGGAATAAATGTAATTGTCCCTAGACCCAGATGAGAATGATATCGCTCATGTTTTAATATCAAAAAAGGAATTTTTCAAATCGCGTAATTGCTGAATAAGAAGCTATCGCTTACTGACTTTGCTAACCACCAGCCATTAAAATGCTCTCCAAATGCTCAACTGCCGTATCCCATGTAAACGATTCAGTAATAATTTTTTTTCCGTTAACAGCTATCCGATGGCGTAGCTTCTCGTCTTGAATGAGCGTAACTAATGCGTTGGCTGTTTCGTCAACATTTTCAGCAGGAACTAACCATGCCGTCTCCCCATGGAAGGCATAATCTTGATGACCGCCAATTCTAGTACACACTACTGCGCAGCCACAGGCCATTGCTTCGGCTGGTGGCAGGGCCCAGCCCTCCCCCAAGCTTGGTGCAAGAAAAATAGCGTGATCGTTAAACAAATCTAAAAGATTATCGGGCTTGCGATAGAAGTTGTACCATGCCGGCAAACTTGCGGGCCGTTCGTAAACGCTGAAAAAGGTAACTCTTAAACCTGGAACTTTGGCTTTCACTTTTTGTAGGGCAGCAACTCCGAACATCGAGCCCTTGCGAGGCTCTTCCGAATACATCATCAATACAGATGCGGCATCTCTCGCTTCAATGGGCCGCTTTAGAAAAAATTTCTGTAAGTCAATCGGGGTATTCACCAACGTCGGTTTCAAACCGCTATAATTAAGTACCAATTCTTGCAGATACTTTGCAATTACCACATGCTTTACTGGTAACGTATAGGAGTCGTGTACCTTATCACACTGGCCGGTCCACACTTCGTAATCTTGAATAAAATTGACTTTGTTACCTTTTGATTTTGCCAACGCGGGAAGGGTGTAGGCCATTTGCCACCAGGTAGAGAGTGTAGCATCGGCATCGGGTACATATTGGTCTGTTATCTCGGGCACGACCACCACCTTAACGGAAGCGTCTAATTCAAACCATTTAATCTTTCGAATTCCAATTCGATTAAACAACAATCTAATCCAGACTGGCGTGCGTTGCCTTTTGAAGGGTCGTTTTACTGCGCAAAGAATAACAATTTGGTGTCCTCGCGCAGCTAACCGGTTTGCAAACTGAAAAAGGTTTTTCACACCGCCCACCGGTTTGGTAGGAAGAAATGGTAAAACAAAGTTGAAACGCGCCATTTCGAGTGATTCAATTTTATCAAATATCGTTCGTCTCGTCCAAAGGCTTATAAGCGATCGTCAAGTCTCCATGATCGAGATGAGAAAAGCCATTTCGCGTGAGGTGTCGCAATACGGACTGGCGAATCTGAAATTCATCATGAATCTCAATTGCCAGTATCCGCGTTGAACGCAGCAATTCGTCTGCAAGTTCATCGGTCTCGAAAAGGTATCGTTCTCCCCCTTCAATATCGATTTTCAAAATATCAACTGCTGTCCACTGCATTTGATCACAAATTTCCCTCAGGCTGCGGCCAATCACTTCGGGTGCCTCTAGCGTTTCCTCCACGTAGAAGCTGCATTCGGTTTGGTCACGGAAGTCGCGCCTGATCCGCAAGTTGGCGTTTCGACTCCATAGCGCATTTTCCCAAAGCTGCACTGTTGTTAAGCCATTCGATTCCAAATGCTTTCTAATTTGGAGCGCATTGTTCTGGTCAATTTCAAGAGCCGCAATCGTGGCCTGTGGAAATGCCGCATGAAAATAAAGCGTTGCATAGCCCACGTTAGCGCCTGCATCTAAAATCCGAAGCGCGCCAGACATTCGTAATTTCTTTGCCAAATCTACCACGGGCGAATACTCTTCTTTGCCCAACACCTGATACAAAATACCTAGATCGCTACTAGGGTAACTACGGGCTTGCACAACTACGGTACTCATGAAAAGACGCACATTCATTAGAATCCGGTCTTGATTTGAGCCGGTAACCACCGCAGAGGCGCTGGCAAGGAAGCGCAATAGACGATTCGCCTCAGTTTGCCGCGCCGTGCGGGTAAGACCAAACAGTTTACGCCAAGAGTAAACCAACACGCGCAGTCGGTGAGGCGCGGGTAGCTTACCCAGGCAGACAAACTCGCGGAGGTTCATTTTTGGCGTTTATTTCAAGCAGCATTACTCCCGAATTTTATAGTTCAAGAAATCCGTCCGGCAGCTCAACCAGAATCCGTCGCTTTGCTTTGTTGATGCTTTTAATAAAAGGGCCGTGCACCGGAATGAACGTTTCGCGGGCGTTGTCCAACACCAAAAACCGGTTTCCGCCCGTTTCTGTAACCGCCTTTACAGTGCCCAGCAGTTGCTCGCTCATCGCCACTGCAAAACCAATCACTTCGTCATTATAAAACTCACCGCGCGCCAGCTTTGGGCGCGCTTTCTTGGGTAGAAAAACTTCGCATCCCTTGAGTTGCTCGGCGGCATCAATCGTATTTACATCCTCCCACTTAACAACGAGTTGATCTGGCCGCGCGGAAAAGTGTTCCACAAAATAAGGCACAAAATCACCTTTCTGGAGGATGAACACATGCCGAATCTCTTCGGGCTCGGGGCTCTCCGGCAGCAGCACCACCGTTACCTCGCCCTTCAACCCGTGGGGCTTCTTCACGTAACCTATCGGATAAAGCTCTTCGCGTGTCATGTGGCAATGAAAATGCCAACCCCGGGGAGTTGGCATTTTGTTTTTTTCAAACGTGTTACAATTAACCTTGTGCCACGGCAGGCGCCTCGGCTTCGGCCGCAGGAGCTTCAGTGGCAACTGCCGCCGCGGCTTCGGCCTTCTTGCGAATGGCTTCTGCGCGTGCTTCTTTGATTTTTGCCTCGGCCTCTTTGCGGGCGCGGGCAGCTTCCTGCTTCGACTTCGACAGATTATCTACGCGTGCTGCAATCTTCGCGTCTTTCTTGGCCTTCCATTCGTTCAGGCGCTGATCAGCTACCTCTTGCGTAATGGCACCTTTGATCACCCCGATTTGCAGGTGTTTCTTCATTAAAATCCCACGATACGAAAGCATTGCCTTTACGGTATCGGTGGGCTGGGCTCCTTTCATCAGCCAGTCGAACGCCTTATCATCGTTCAACACAATTGACGCCGGTACGGTGAGCGGATTGTACGTACCAATTTTCTCAATAAAACGGCCATCGCGTGGCGAGCGTGCGTCTGCAACTACAACATCGTAGAGCGACAGTTTCTTGCGGCCTCTCCGGGCCAATCTGATTTTTACCATGTGTTTTTGTGGATCTCGTCCAGTTTTTTTTAAAGGACTGCAAAGGTAAATGTTTTACGGAATCCGGCAAGGCAGGCAGACAAGATCGCATCTGGAACCGGCATTGGAAAAAAGCGGCCAGCCGGTGGGTGAAAACGCGATTTTTGCGCCAAATTTGGCCTTTTAGGGCAAAGTCCCCGTCACTACATCGGGTTATTAAACAGACTTACGCACCCCGCACGTTGCATTACAGCAGCTAATAATCATCTGATTCATAACTGCATATAGATATAACCTTATAATCGGGTAAACGGTTTTATTTTGGTTTAGTGGTTCTCTACATTTGGTTCCCTTTCCAAATAAGCTATGGACAAATACTCCTATATCTCAAATGCCGAAGTAGGCTACCTAGATCAGTTATACCAATCTTTTAAAAAGGATCCCGCGGCGGTGGACGTAAGCTGGCAGAAGTTTTTTGAAGGCTACGAATTTTCGCGCCAGCAGTTTGGCGAAAATGGCCATGCGGCAACAGGCACCGAAGCAACGCCAAAGGAAACGCAGGTACGCAATTTAATTTTTGCATACCGGTCGTTTGGGCACTTAAAGTCCAATACCAACCCGGTGCGGCAGCGTAGAGACCATAAAGTGAAACTTGACCATACCACGTTTGGACTTACCGATGCCGACTTAGACACCGAGTTTGAAGTAGCTGCGGAAATCGGGATGCCCAAAAGCACGCTGCGTAAAATCATTGAAAAACTACAGGCAGTTTACCTCGGGCCTATCGGCTACGAGTATAATTTCATCCGCAATGACGAAATCCGCCAGTGGTTTTTTGCGAAGTGTGAGACCGAGTACTACACCCACAACCCGGATCAAACGGAAAAGAAGAGCATCCTCACCAAGCTGAATGAGGCGGTGGTATTCGAAAACTTTTTGCACACCAAGTTTCTTGGCCAAAAGCGCTTTTCGCTGGAAGGGGGCGAAAACACCATTCCTGCGCTCCAAACCATGATTAACAAATCGGCTGAATTGGGCGTGCGCGAAGTGGTGATTGGCATGGCTCACCGCGGACGTTTGAACGTGTTATCAAACATCTTGGGCAAAACCTACGAACAGATCTTTACAGAGTTTGAAGGCAACGTAAATCCCGATTTAACGATGGGCGATGGTGATGTAAAATATCACCTGGGGTACGCCAGCCACATTGATACGCCTTCGGGCAACAAGATTTACGTAAAACTCACCCCAAATCCTTCGCACCTGGAAGCCGTTGATCCGCTGGTAGTAGGTTACACCCGCGGCCAAATTGACGATGAGTACAATGGCGACTTGAGCAAAGCGATGGCCATCCTGATCCATGGCGATGCTGCGGTAGCGGGTCAGGGCATTGTATATGAAGTGGTGCAAATGTCTGGCCTGCCGGGCTACACCACGGGCGGGACCATTCACTTCGTGATCAATAATCAGGTGGGTTTTACCACCGACTACGATGATGCCCGTACCGCAATTTATTGTACAGACATTGCCAAGATTGTAGACGCGCCGGTGCTGCATGTAAACGGAGACGATGCCGAAGCAGTCACTTTTGCTGCCAAGCTGGCGATTGAATATCGCCAGAAATTTGGCAAAGACATTTTCATAGACCTGCTGTGCTACCGCAGGCACGGCCACAACGAAAGCGATGAGCCGAAGTTTACACAACCAAAATTGTACAACATTATTGCCAAGCACCCCAACCCGCGCGAAATCTACGTGAAGAAACTGGTGGAACGCGGGGATGTAGATGCAGCGCTGGCCGATGAATTGGATAAGAGCTTCCGCGAACAGTTGCAAGACCGGTTGAACGAAGTGAAGCAAAAGCCGCTGCCCTACCGACCGCAGAAAATGGAAGAAGAGTGGGACAAGTTGCGCAGATCTACGCCGGAGGACTTTGATGCCTCCCCGGCCACCGGCATCTCCAATGCGCTGTTCGAAAAGGTGGGAACCGCGTTGGTTACCATTCCGGAAAGTTTCAAACCGTTGAAGCAGATCGAGAAACTGCTGAAAGACCGCAAAGCAGCATTCTTCGAAACAAAAACGCTGGGCTGGGCCGAGGCCGAACTGCTGGCGTACGGCTCCTTGCTCAGCGAAGGTATACCTGTGCGCATGTCGGGGCAGGATGTAAAGCGCGGCACGTTCTCGCACCGCCACGCCTACTTTTTCGATGCCAACACGAACGATGCCTATTGCAATTTAGATCACATCCAAAAAGATCAGGCCAAGTTCCACATCTACAACTCCCTGCTGTCGGAGTTTGGTGTGATGGGCTTTGAATACGGATATGCCATGTCATCACCCAACGCCCTCGTACTTTGGGAAGCCCAATTTGGCGACTTCGCCAATGGCGCACAGGTGATGATTGATCAGTTTTTATCAAGTGCCGAATCAAAATGGCAACGAATGAACGGATTGGTGTTGCTGCTGCCGCACGGCTACGAAGGCCAGGGCCCAGAGCACTCCAGTTGCCGCCCGGAGCGTTTTCTGCAGTTATCGGCCGAGTACAACATGGTGGTTGCAAATCCAACAACACCGGCAAACATCTTCCACTTACTGCGCAGACAAGTGAAATGGGAATTCCGTAAACCCTGCGTGGTGTTTTCTCCGAAGTCGTTACTGCGTCATCCGCAGGTGATTTCCGGCATGGAGGAGTTTACTAAAGGTACCTTCCAGGAAGTGATTGACGATGGCACCGTAGCGGCCAAAGATGTAAAACGCGTGGTGATTTGTTCGGGTAAACTTTATTATGATCTGGCCGAAGTACAGCAGAAGAAAAAGTTGAAAGAAGTGGCCATTGTACGCCTGGAGCAATTACACCCGTATCCGGAAAAACAAATGGGCGCAGCGTTAAAGAAATACAAGCAGGCCACGGTGGTGTGGGCGCAGGAAGAACCTGCCAACATGGGCGCACTCAGCTACATGCAGCGGGTGGCTCCCGGGTTGTTTAGCGAGTTTGTTGCGCGCAAAGCAAGCGCATCGCCCGCCACCGGATACAGCAAAGTACATAAAGTGGAACAAGAAAAAATTGTTAACCAGGCGTTGGGCATCTAACGCACCTTAACCCACTGCAATCCATGGCACACGAAGTGAAAATTCCAACGGTTGGCGAGTCCATCACGGAAGTAACGATCGCGAACTGGCTAAAAAAAGAAGGCGATACCGTAAAGATGGATGAAGTAATAGCCGAACTCGAATCGGATAAAGCCACTTTTGAACTCACTGCCCCGCAAGCGGGTACATTACGCATCTTCAAACAAAAAGGCGAAGTGGTGCCCATCGGCACAACCATTTGCGAAATTGCTGCAGATGGCGGAACCGCTGCCAAGTCCACTACTCCCTCAACGACAACAACACCTACCAAATCCAACTCCATGAAACTTACCGGAGCAATCAAAGAAATGAAAGTGCCCGCTGTGGGCGAATCCATTACCGAAGTAACCATTAGCACGTGGTTGAAAAAAGAAGGCGACTATGTAAAACTAGACGAAGTGATTGCCGAAGTAGAATCGGACAAAGCCACTTTTGAACTGCCCGCGGAAGCGAATGGCATTCTTCGCATTATTGCCACCGAGAAAACCACACTGCCCATTGGCGGACTTATCTGTAAGATTGAAGTTGCCGAAGGCGAACCCGCTGCTGCTGCTCCAACACCAACGGCACCACCCGCCGCTGCCACTGCTGCGGGCACTTCGTATGCGGCGGGCCATGCTTCGCCTGCGGCCGCAAAAATTCTGGATGAAAAAGGGATTACCGCAAACCAGGTTACCGGCACTGGTGTAGGCGGACGCATTACCAAAGAAGATGCAACCAAAGCGCAACCCGCTGCAAAAGAAACGAAGCCAGTAGCAACTCCAGCCGCAGCCGTTCCTGTTGTGCCAGGCGCGCGCACAGAACGGAGAGAAAAAATGACCTCCCTGCGCAAAACCATTGCACGCAGACTGGTAGCCGTGAAAAACGAAACTGCCATGCTCACTACTTTCAATGAAGTAGACATGAAACCGGTAATGGACTTGCGCTCGAAGTACAAAGACCAATTCAAAGAAAAGCATGGCGTAGGGTTGGGCTTCATGTCATTTTTTACAAAAGCCATTTGTGTGGCATTGAAGGATTTTCCGGCGGTGAACGCCTCAATCGATAAAGATGAAATTGTCTATCACGATTACTGCGACATCTCAATTGCGGTATCCACACCCCGCGGGCTGGTGGTACCGGTAATTCGAAATGCAGAATCACTATCGATGGCACAGATTGAAAGTGAAGTGGTGCGCCTGGCTACCAAAGGCCGCGATGGTAAGCTCACCATTGAGGAGATGACAGGCGGAACCTTTTCGATTACCAACGGCGGGGTATTCGGCTCCATGTTATCTACACCCATTATCAACCCACCGCAGTCGGCCATTCTCGGCATGCACAATATTGTAGAGCGGCCAGTGGCGAAAAACGGTGAAGTAGTGGTTCGGCCGATCATGTATCTTGCCCTCTCGTACGACCACCGCATTATCGATGGCCGGGAGTCGGTAAGCTTTTTGGTTCGCGTAAAAGAATTGCTGGAAGATCCGGGTCGGTTGATTTTGGGAGTATAGGTGTATTCCGTTCAATCCCGCAATTCGAAAAAAATCTTCAAAAAAATCAGTTACTAAATTCAGCTTCATGAACTACAACGTGATTGTTATTGGCTCCGGACCGGGCGGCTACGTGGCGGCTATTCGTTGCGCGCAGTTGGGTATGAAAACCGCCATTATCGAAAAATACTCTACCCTTGGCGGTACCTGCCTGAATGTAGGTTGTATTCCGTCAAAAGCGTTGCTGGATTCATCGGAGCATTTTCATAATGCGATGCACAACTTTAAAGAACATGGCATCGACATCCCCGAACCAAAAGCCAACATTACCCAGATGATTAAACGTAAAGCGGGTGTAGTGAAAGCAAATGTGGATGGCATTGCATTTCTGATGAAGAAAAACAAAATCGATGTCCATACCGGTGTTGGTTCCTTTGTGGATAAGAACACCATTCGCGTAACGGCTGCAGATGGAAAAGCCACTACGCTTACGGGTGAAAAAATCATCATCGCCACGGGATCCAAACCAACACCCCTGCCTTTTGCTCCGTTTGACAAAAAACGGATTATCTCCAGCACGGAAGCACTGGAACTTCAAGAGATACCGAAGCACCTGATTGTGGTGGGCGGCGGCGTGATCGGCATGGAGTTAGGATCGGTGTATGCCCGCATCGGTTCAAAAGTTACGGTGGTGGAATTCCTCGATAGCCTGATTCCCACCATGGATAGCACCATGGGAAAAGAGCTGCAAAAGGCCACCAAAAAGTTAGGCATGGAGTTCTACCTGGGCCACAAGGTTACCGCTGTTGAAAACAAAGGCGCGGAGGTTGTTTTAAAAGCAGAGCCGAAAAACGGCGGAGCCGCAATTGAAATCAAAGGCGACTATTGTCTGGTAAGTATTGGCCGAAGACCGTACACCGAAGGGCTGGGCCTCGATAAAATTGGAATTGAACTAGACAGAGGCAAAATACCGGTAGACGACCACCTGCGCACCAAAGTAGATAATGTGTTCGCCATTGGCGATGTAGTGCGTGGCGCGATGCTGGCCCACAAAGCCGAAGAAGAAGGTGTTTTTGTAGCTGAACAATTAGCCGGGCAAAAACCCCACATCAATCATTTGCTCATCCCCGGGGTAGTGTACACATGGCCCGAGGTAGCCAGCGTTGGATACACGGAAGAGCAGTTAAAGGAACAAAAGCGCGCATACAAAACCGGAAGCTTCCCCTACCGTGCATTGGGCCGGGCGCGTGCCTCCATGGATTTGGATGGCGTAGTGAAAGTGCTGGCCGATCAGGCTACCGATGAAATCCTGGGCGTGCACATCATTGGTGCACGGGCGGCCGATATGATTGCCGCTGGTGTGGTAGCCATGGAGTACCGCGCCGCGGCGGAAGACGTGGCCCGCATGAGCCACGCACACCCCACGTACATGGAAGCAGTGAAGGAGGCGTGTCTGGCTGCCACGGCAAATCGCCCCATTCACATGTAACCCGGTGGCGTTACGCCAGGCGCAAGCGCCAATGCAAGCCCGCGCGCAGTAGAATCACTACGACTACCGGTAATAGAAAAGGATTTAATGTCTGCGGTAAAGCCCACCAGAGGGCGACGAGCACGACCGTGAGGTAGAAAGTAAATTGAAAATAGCGCTTCGCGAAATCGCCTCGTTTTAGCACCAGCACGGCACCCAGCAGGTGCAGGGGAAATGCCCACAATAAATTTAAATTTCGTGCGGCATCTTGATGGTCGGTGAACACCCACAACGCCAACAACAGGCAGCCAATCAATCCGGTAACGCCAAACAGCAGCACATCCAACCAGGCACTCGCTTTTTTCCGTTTCCAATCGAAGGCTGTTAGTGCTATCGCCAAAAGCAAAAACAAACCAAAGGCAATCCACGGGTGCACGAATGTAACTGCCGACTGGATTGCCGGCTTGTTCCATTCGCGTTTTTCGGCCACCAGCGAAACCCAACCCGAATCGGTTTTAATCTGCGCATGATCTACAAACTGCTCCACATAGTCGGGCAGAAACATGTACTCCCGCGCATACATCGGGCGGTCTATGGGTAAACCCAGGCACACGTCTATACCCAAATCGCCCCACGGTAGCTGCCGCAAGTATTCATTGGTCTTGTCGCGAAAGGAGTGTCCTCTTTCAAAGAACGTACTATCCCATCGCACGTCAGTGCCCAACTGCAGCTCCAGCACATCGCGGATTTTTGAGGCGCAGTTGTTTTGGTAGTATTGATACCGGTAGTTTTGGTTTTCGGGGCGGGCATTCCAAACCAGAAACTGAAAAATCTTCTCGCGTTGGGCAGGCGAAAGGGCCAGTACCTGCTCATGCACATACCGGTCGTTTTGGAGGTAGTAGGCTTTAAAATCGGGGTACGAGTACACCCCCAGCTTATAGTACAAAAAGCCCTTTGCAAAATTGAGGTAGAAATTAGGCTGATTAAAGTTGAAAACACCGTAGTTGAAGGCTTCATCTAACCCCGTGGCAGGGTCGTACACCCGAATGGCGCTGTGCCCAAAGGCGGCATACAGCTCGCGCGTATCCGGCCCACAGGTAATCACGGAAATCCGGGCGTCTGCACTCAGTTGGCCTTGCGCGCCAACGGTGCCGGCGGCGATGAAAAAAAACAAAACGAGCATCCACGACTTCATGTGCGAAAGATAGCCATATTGGCCCAAGTGTGTATTTTTGATTTACTGATCTAACACCTATGAACTGGAGATTCTGGGAAGCGCGGAATTGGTCGCGCCTCAGCAAAAAGTACGAGCACGATCCGGAGGCACTGTTCCATAACAAACGGAGCATTCTTTTTTCGCACATCACATTTGCAGGCACCTTTATGGGGCTGTTCCACGCACTGGAGGATATTCCCGAAGGGCAATGGCTGCTTACCGGTATGGACTTCGTGATGACAGCGTTTATTTTTACCGCCTACCTGATCAACGAAAGTGGCCGGCACCGGCAAGCAAAAATATTTCTGCTCAGTTTTCTCAACCTGTTCTTTTTCATCTATGCCCAAATTACCCCGAAAGAGCTGGGGGTGTATGTATTTTATTTCCCCTGGGTAGCGGTGGCCGCATTGGTGTTCGAAAACCGCGAGAAGAACTACCGCAACTCCTTCATTTTGCTTTCGGTGGGATTAATTCTGTTTTTGTTCATCACCAAATTTAATCTGCTGAGCCAGTGGCGGGTTACTGATATGGAAACTGACGTGCCGTTTGTGATCAACCTCGTAACCAGCTTGATTGTAACAGCCATTTTCATTTTCATGATGATTTCGATCAACGACTCCACCGAACAACGTTTAATTGCTCAGGCCCAACAAATTCGCTTGAAGAATCTGGAGCTGCAAAAAACGAACGAAGAGATGGACCGCTTTGTGTATATCACCTCCAACGATTTGAAGGCGCCACTCCAATCCCTATTAGGGCTAACCAAACTCGCGCGGGGCAATTCTTCGGCCGAGTACCTGGATCGCATTGACGATCAACTGGTAAAAATGAAATCGTTTATTCAAGACTTACTGGGTTACTCGCGCAATCAGCGCACGGCCCTGCAGCCCGAACTGGTAGACATCCGCAAAGTAGTGGATGATGTGATCAGCAGCCTGCGGTATGCCAAAGGCGCAGACGATATCGATTTTCAGGTGTTTATACGCGTGCGGCAACCTGTGCCGTTAGACCGTGTGCGCACAATGATCGTGCTTACCAATCTGCTGAACAACTCCATACAATATCGCAGACGCGATGCAGCATCGTGGATTAAAATCATGGTAAACCCCGCAGATAAGGGCATTCAGATTCTGGTGGCCGACAATGGCATTGGTATTCGCGAAGAACAGCGGGCACATATTTTCGAAATGTTTTATAAAGGCAATGAAGAGTCTGAAAACACTGGGCTGGGTCTGTTTATTGTTAAGGAAACGGCCGAGAAAATGGGCGGCTCAGTACAACTGTCCACTACGGAAAACGAAGGAGCTTGTTTCCGGGTAGATATTCCCGTAGCCAGCTAACATGAATCTGCGCGACGCTTCCCATTGGCTCGCTTCGCAAACGCCTGCGCGGCTGGCGAACCTGGCCCGCGTAACCAGCAGCTACTACCAATCACGTTGGCAGGGCGTGCCCACCATGCGTGGGTTGCCGATTAGCATTGCAGTTGAACCTACTACCAGTTGCAACCTGCGGTGCCCGGAATGCCCCAGCGGCTTGCGCTCATTCACACGCCCCACCGGCATGTTACCGGAAAATCTTTTCCAGGAGTTGATCAATCAACTCGCCCCCACGCTTAGTTATCTCACGTTTTATTTTCAGGGCGAGCCCTATCTTCACCCTCAATTTCTAAACCTGGTGCGCTACGCCACCGATCGGAAGATCTACACGGCCACATCAACAAACGCGCACTACCTCAACGATGCGCAGGCCGAGCTCACCATCCGATCCGGCTTAAGCCGATTAATCATCAGCATTGACGGCACCACGCAAGACACCTACCAGTCGTACCGCATTGGTGGCAGCCTGGAAAAAGTAATCCATGGCACACAAAACATTCTGGCTTGGAAAAAGAAACTGCGGTCTTCCACACCGCATGTCATCTTCCAGTTTCTGGTAGTCAAACCCAACGAACATCAGATTCCGGAAGTCGTGCAACTGGCAAAAAGATTAGGGGTTGATGAGGTAAAGCTAAAAACAGCGCAGATTTACGACTATGCAAATGGTTCTCCACTTATTCCTACGCAAGATCGTTACTCGCGCTATCGCAGAAATGCAGACGGTACGTACCGCATCAAGAATCGTTTTGACAACCATTGCTGGAAAATGTGGCACAGCTGTGTGGTAACGTGGGATGGTAAAGTGGTGCCCTGTTGTTTTGACAAAGACGCACACCACGTGTTGGGCAATCTCAACGAGCATTCATTTTCACATATCTGGCAAAGTGCCGCGTACCACCAGTTTCGCGCTACGCTTATGCGCACACGCGCCTCTGTTGAGATGTGCAAAAACTGTACGGAAGGAACTCAGGTATGGGCGTAAACCGAAAGCTATTTTGCCTCGGCCGTTTTGGCCGCGACGCATTTGTTGCAACCTGAGGCGCACGTTTTGCGCGCGGTAAACGATACGTACACCAGCCGACCCAGGTAAAAAAGGGCGGCACTAAACACCATCGCGATCAGGATGCTTTGAATCACGCAACAAAACTATCATTGTTCAGCGCGATTTCCAACCGTTCGGATTCGGACGTAAACATACATTTCCGAACGCTCCGGCATGAAAAAACCTTAAAAAACGGGTATATCATATTGGCACAATAATCGCCAATGACAAAAACTAAATTCATTATTCCAGCATCAGATCATTATGCTCAAAAATTACCTGATCACCGGCTTCCGCACCCTGTTGCGCCAACGGGGAACCACCTTTATAAATGTCGCAGGCCTTACGCTGGGCATCACCGGAACCATTGTTTTGTTTCTCATTCTGCAATACCACACCGGCTTCGATACGTTTCAAAGCAAGTATGACCGGATTTACCGGGTGGTCTCGTCCGGTCGCGATAACGGTGGCGACTGGACCTATACCTCTGGCGTTCCGCCCGTACTACCACCTGCTTTCCGGTTAGATTTTCCACAAATAGAGGAAGTCGTGTTCACCCAATACCAGGCCAATGCGCTGGTGTTGATTCCGGAAAAGGATGGCAGCTTCAAAAAATTTGAAGAGGAAAAAGGGGTGGTGTACACCGATCCTAATGTGTTTACGGTGTTCGACTGGCAAGCACAACTGGGCGATGTGATGCAGGCATTAGACGAGCCGAACGAGGCAGTTCTATCGCGCTCCTGGGCGATGAAGTATTTTGGCCGCGAAGATGCCGTGGGCGAAGTGATTCGCTTTCAGGATAAAGACTTTACTGTTGGCGCCGTGGTAAGCGACCCTCCGGCCCAATCGGATTTGCCATTCTACCTTTTCCTGTCGTACTCCACCATCCAGAAAGAAAATGAAGAAAAGGGTTGGCGCAGCATTTGGAGCGATGAGCACTGCTATTTTTTGCTGAAGGAAGGCGAAAGCATCGCGTCTGTAGAAAATCAACTCGAAGCGTTTGCAAAAAAACATAATAAAAATGCGGATTGGAGCCAGCAGCGATTTCTGATCCGGCCCTTATCATCATTGCATTTTGATGATGAAACCGGCAACTATAATTATTCCAGTGCAAGCGAAGCATACATGCTTGCACTCGGTGCGGTAAGTCTTTTTCTGATCATCACCGCGTGCATTAATTTCATTAACCTCACTACGGCAGAAGCAATCCGCAGATCAAAAGAAGTGGGCATCCGCAAAACACTTGGTAGTTCGCGCAAGCAACTCATCGCACAGTTTTTGGGCGAGACGAGCCTGGTTACGGTGGCGGCTGTTCTCCTGTCTTTTGCTCTCGCGCAATTGCTGATTAAGCCGGTGAACAGTTTCCTTGATATCCAGCTGGAGCTCAATCTCCTCACCAATTTCAGGTTAATCGGGTTTTTGTTTGTGCTGCTGGTAGTTGTTTCCGTACTGTCAGGGCTTTACCCGGCATTTGTAATTTCCGGTTACAATCCCATTGCAGCCCTCAAAAACTCAGGCACCAACCGGCATGCGTCAGGGTTCCGGCTCCGCCAGGGGCTGGTCGTTACACAATTTGTGATTTCGCAGTTATTGGTGATTCTCACACTGGTGTTGATCAGCCAGATGAACTACTTCCGCGAGAAAGATTTGGGATTCCGAAAGGACGCCATTGTTACCATTCCCATTCCGGAGCGCGAACGCAGTGCGCCGGGCGACTCCAATCGCGTAAGCAAAGCCCGCACACTGGCAAACGAACTTGCCCAACTTACGGGCGTGGAAGGATATAGCTTGTGCTTTGCAGCGCCATCATCTGGTTACGTCATGGGATCCGACTTTCTGATGGAAGGAAAAAGTGAAGAAGAGTCCGGCGGTACGCAGGTAAAACCAGCAGATGGCAACTACTTACAGCTCTTTGAATTGAAGTTATTGGCCGGAAAAAACATAGATGATCTCGATACCCCCCGCTCGGTATTGGTCAACCGCAAGTTTACAGAAATCGCTGGCTTTACCTCGCCTGACTCCATCATCGGCAAGCGCGTACGGGTCTGGGGCCGCAAGGTGGAAATTGCCGGAGTGGTAGAGAACTTTCATACCACGTCACTCACGGCGCAGATTGAGCCCACGCTCATGCAAAATCAATTGAGTCATTATCGCCAATTGGCGCTGCGCATTGATCCGGCAAATTTCCAACGCGTACTTCCAGCCATTCAAAAGAAGTGGGAAGCCACCTACCCCTTGGCGATTTTTAGCTATGAATTTTTGGACGAAAACATTCGCGAGTTTTACGAAAGCGAAGAGCGTTCGGCCACCCTGCTTTCGGTCTTTGCCGGAATTTCCATCGCGATCGGTTGCCTCGGGCTGTTTGGGTTGGTTACGTTCATGGCAAATCAAAAAACAAAAGAAATCGGTATTCGAAAAGTGCTGGGTGCCTCAGTAAATAGTATCCTGTTGATGTTCTCGCGCGAGTTTGTGATTTTGATTGGATTTGGATTTGTTGTGGCGGCGCCTCTGGCGTGGTGGATCGGGAATTTGTATCTCGAGGAATTTGCGTACAAAATTGAACTCGGGCCGATGTTGTTTTTAAGTGGCTTGGTGGTTTCGGTTGGCATTGCGTTGATTACCGTTGGATTTCGGTCGTTCAAAGCGGCTACGGCAAATCCTGCATCAGCCATTCGAACGGAGTAGCGCTACCGCGTGGCGCGGTAAACCCTGCGCCACTCGTTTACGCGCAGCGCATGAACATCACCAGTGCTGTTGAATGGTTTCCAGCATCGCAGTGTGGATGCCCGAGTTAGATGCGCACAGCTCACCCCCAAAAAGATAATTGGGCCCGCCCTTAAAATCCGTAACACGGCCCCCCGCTTGTTCGATGATGATGCCGCCCGCGGCTACATCCCACGGGTTTAAATTGTATTCGAAGAAGCCTTCAAAGCGGCCACACGCAACATACGCCATGTCGATCGCGGCACTGCCAATGCGCCTTACGCCATGCGATTTTTCCAAAAATGCCTTGATGATCTCAAGGTAAGGTGCTTGCTTGTCAAAATGGTAATACGGAAAACCAGTGGCCAACAAGCTTTCGCTGAGGTAGGTGGCCACCGATGTATGAATCGTGCGGTCGTTGCAGTACGCATGATCATCGCGCACCGCGTAATAACAGTCATTCCGGCAGATATCGTTGATTACACCCAAAATCGGTTTGCCTTTTTGGGCCAGTGCAATCGAGATGGAGAACACAGGTAATCCGTGTAAAAAATTTGTGGTACCGTCCAGCGGATCAATAATCCACGTGTACTCCTGTTGGGTGGCCTGCGATACCGTGCCCTCTTCAGTAATGAACCCGCCACTCGGAAAAATTTTACCGAGGCCGGTAACCAACCTGCGCTCGGCTTCCTTGTCTACGTAGGACACCAGGTTATTGAACCCCTCTTTCTGTTCGATTTTTGAGCGATCAAACTGGCGTCCCTCGCGATCGATGAACGCACCCACCTCCTGCGAAAGTTCTACCACTTGCCGAACAAGTGCTGCCAGCCGACTACTTTCCATTTACTTTTGATTTCACGAGTGCAAACAAAATTACTAACGCGGCAACCCACGAACATGTTCGCGCCACGACTTCGCCATTCCGGGCATACACGGCATTACTTGCCACCTCACCGCCCCGACTCAACGTCAACATCTGGTCGCGGGTAACGCTTGTAGCATCTACCACCAGCGAATAGCCGATCGGTACGATTACTACAACCGCTGCTGCGATGAGCCACCCCACCTGTAGGGGTGTTTCGCCCCAAAAGGCGCGATAAAGCATCAGGTTTGCTACCAACACCCACGCGCTGATCGCGAGATAACCGGTGTGTGTGGTCCAGCCCGTCCACGCCGGGCGCGCTGCAAACGCATCCGCAAGAAATAACGCGTGCCTGGCCAGACCAAGTTTCAGCAGCAGAAACTCCACACCGAGCCAGGTGGCCAATAACACAAAAGCAGCGGCGGTGGTGCCCAACGTAGGGCGCGCAATGGCCACAGCGGCAAACACCAGCGTGTACACGATGGCCTGCCCAATGGCAGGTAAGACAAAGTTCAGATCAAAGAGGTGCGCTGCCCAAAATGAAAACACGAAGGCCACCAGAATATACTCCAGTTTCTCCCAAAACAATCCGGGCTTCGCTTGGGCGCTAATCGCCATGAGCGGTGCCAACGCCCCAAACATCAGCACCGGCACGGGCTTCATCAACCAGCCGCCGGATAGCAGCGCGGTGGCCAATAACATCCATAACGAGGTGTATGATTTATTCTTCTTTGCCATGAACGATCACTACAATTTCACCTTTCACTTCTTTCGAGCCAAAATGAAGAAGTACCTGCTGCGCAGCGCCCGTGTAGGTTTCTTCATGCAGTTTGGTAAGCTCACGCGAAACTGACACGCGCCGGTCTGGCCCGGCAAACTCCACCAGTTGCTCCAACAGCTTGACGAGCCGGTGCGGTGACTCATATAACACCACCGTGCGGGTTTCTTCCGCAATTTGTTTTACAATGGTTTGGCGCCCCTTTTTGTGTGGCAGAAATCCTTCAAACACAAACCGATCCGTGGGAAAACCTGATTGAATCAAGGCCGGCACTAAAGCGGTAGCACCGGGTAAGCACTCCACGCGCAACTCGTTCTTCAACGCCTCGCGCACGAGGAGAAAACCCGGATCGGAAATCCCGGGTGTGCCAGCATCCGACACGAGCGCTACCTTCTCGCCGGCCTTCAAGCGCGCGATAACATCCTGTAGCGCCTGGTGCTCATTAAAAATATGAAAAGACCGCAACGGCTTTTGAATGTCGTAATGTTTCAGCAACACGGCGCTGGTACGCGTATCTTCCGCCAGAATCAGGTCTACGCTGCGCAGCGTTTCCAAAGCGCGTAAAGTGATGTCCGCCAGATTGCCAATGGGCGTGGGAACGAGGTAAAGTTGGGCCCGGAGTTGGTCTTTCACACGATTCAAGCTACGCGGTCGATGGCTTTGGCCAGTGCCCAGTCTTTGTCGGTTACCACATCGCCTGCATCGTGGGTGTTCAGTTCAAAACTTACGCGGTTGTACACGTTGGTCCACAACGGGTGGTGATCCATTTTCTCCGCAATCAGCGCCACGCGGGTCATGAACCCAAAGGCTTCATTAAAATCTTTGAACACAAAGGTTTTTGTAAGCTTGTTGTTGTCGTGTAGCCAGTCCATTCCGCACCCGTTTGATTTCTGGTAATTTAGCAAAGAAAGTGGAGAAAAACCGTAGACCCGCGGTGACCACATTTGACTGAACTAGACGAACAGCCTGTTCATCGAAAATTACTGAACAAAGTCCAAATAGTATTTGCAGGTTCCGATCGGTTGCACTAACTTAGTTTCGTTGTTGATTTCTTTATTCAACTTAAACTCTTTCATTTATGATCAGATTTTTCGTTTTTTTTTGTTTCGGATGCTTTTTTGTAACCGGTTTCAGCCAGTCGCTCCAGTGGGCGCGAACCATTGGAGGCCAGCAAACCCAAGACGTCCGTGGCCTTGCTACCGACCCTAGTGGTAATGTTTACGCTGTCGGCTCCTTCGTGGGCGAATTACGAATTGCAGGTAACTTTATTTCGCTATCCCGCGGTAAAGATATTTGGTTCGCCAAGTTTTCCAGCGCGGGTGCACTCCTTTGGGCGAGGGTGCTCACAAACGTGGGCGGAGCCCAAGGCGATGACACCGGAACGGACATTGCGGTAGACGGAACAGGTAAAGTTTACATTACCGGTGGCTTTACCAGTGCATTGAATTTTAACCCGGCGGGTAATGTTACTTTTCCGGTTCAATCTAACAACGAGTGGGCTTTCATCGCAACGTATGATACGAATGGAAATTATTTATCGGCCTTCCCAGTTGCATCGGCCGCAAGTACAAATCCTTCTAACATGTTTAGTCGTGGCGAGGGCATAGACCTAGACGGTTCAGGCAATATCTACGTGGCTGGGCGCTTTCGTCCAATCTTTAATCCCGGGGGCGTGACTGTTGAGGGAAACTTTAACTGGGGTGGGACTGAAGCCCGATTGAACTCAACCAACGGTCAAGGCTTTTTCGCTAAGTATTCGCCTACAAACCAGTATATGTGGGCTCACAATGTTGGAAACGCTGGGGCAAACACCACTTCTGAAATTTTTGACGTTACCATAGGGCCCAACAGCAGTGTCTTTCTTTGCGGAAGATTTCAAGGAACTAGCATTGACTTCAATCCACTGGGTTCGGCACCAGCTTTCAACAGTGCAAATGGCAGTGCATTTGTTGCCCGATTTTCGACCAATGGTGCTTACGAATGGGCACGAGCAATTGGACTTGGAGCGAACTCGTTCCTTGATGACGAAGCCTACGAAGTCGATATCGATGGAGCAGGCAATTCCTATGTTGCCGTATTTAACGGCCTAACCAGTCAAGCTGACATTAGGGTGGTGAAAATTAACCCTGCGGGAAACATCAGTCAATCGATGATTGTCGTAAATCCGGGAGGTTTTGATGGTGCGCTAGGGCTTGAGGTGCAAAGCGATGGAAACGTCTTTATAACAGGCACGGTTAGGCGCGTGAGTAGTAACCCGATTAACTTCAATCCGCTCGGTACTCCCAAGGATGTTATTCTGCCCGCAAATACCCAAGACGCGTTCTACGCGAGGTATAACTCTAATCTATTGTTGAGCTATGTTCGCACGCTCGGGCTGAACGCAATTGGAGACAATACTGGTCGGGCGGCTGTCAAAAGGTTCGGCAATAATTTGATTGTTGCTGGATCTTTCGCAGGTTCCACCGATTTCGATATTTGTTTCACGAATACAACATACTTGGCAACCGGCTTTGACGGATTTCTATTGACTGCCTCGGCCGAGAATCCGGCCTTAGTTGTCACCGGCCCCGATTTTGTTTGTCAATCATCAAATGCACAATTCAGTGTCCAAAACAGGCCTGCGGGTATGAATTTTTCATGGAGCTCAAATCCGCTCGGTGCTGTTACACCGCAAAATGCATTTGGAGAGACCTTCACAGTAAACGCTACAAGTTACCGCGGGTGGGCCACGATTGGCGCACAACCGAACGCCTCGGGGGATTGTTCCGCCACGGTTACACCAAAATCGATTTGGGTAGGGACGCCACAAATTACTTCACAAATAGTTTATGTTCTAGGGTCGTACGGCGTAAACCCAATTACATTGAATCGGTTGGCCACTTACAATTTTTTGATGGAGCCGGTTCCGGGGGCTTCATTTTATAATTGGCAAACTTCCCCCGGCTTTGATCGGGTAATCAATTCAAATGGGTTAACCTCCGCCTATTTTACGACCCCTTTTGACGATGGCGTTTATGGTGTAAGCTGTGCCGCGGAAAATATCTGCGGCACGGGAGGCGCTGCGGGGCTCACGGTTGTAATCTCTTCCGATGGAGGTGGAGGCGGTGGGGTAATATTGTCAGTTACCGCGTCCCCGAATCCAACTTCTCAATCGCTCAGGATCAAATGGGATAAGTCGAAGGCGATAAAACTGGCTGATAAGTCGGCAAAAAGAAACTCCGACCTCATTCAATACTCTTTGTTTGATGAAACTGGCGCAACCGTACTGAGTTTTTCTTCACCGCATGAAGAAGACATAGTTGATGTGAGTAGCCTAAAAAAAGGTCGTTACGTGCTTGTTGCCCGTTTTGGAGGAGAAACAGAAAAGACGCGGATTGTAATCCAGTAGTGCTGCCGTGAGGTTCCTCATACTGTTTTTTTTCTGGACGCTGGCTGTGTTTACCTCGAACGCGCAGCGCCAAGCCTCAATCTGGTATTTTGGTGACCGCGCAGGTTTGTCATTTCAAACCGAGAACCAACTCCCGGTTGCTTTAACAAATGGAGCCTTGAGTACGTTTGAAGGCTGTGCTACGATAAGTGACGAGCAAGGCAATCTGCTTTTTTACACAGATGGGGTAACTGTGCACAACAGGATGCATCAGGTCATGAAAAATGGTACTGCGCTGCGAGGCTCTGATACGTCCACTCAGTCGGCATTAATCGTTCCATGGCCAGGTCAACAGAAATTCTATGTTTTTACCGTTGACGCTCAAGGCAGCAATCCGATAAACGGAATCGATTCTACCGGCCTGCGCTATTCTGTAGTAGACATGGCGCGGCAAGGCGGGCTTGGCGAAGTGGTGGAAAAAAATACTGGGCTTTATAGCCCCACAACGGAAAAGTTAGCGGCTGTGGCCCACGGTAACGGACGAGACTATTGGTTGGTAAGCCATGAGTGGGACAGCGATTTTTTTTTTTCGTATTTAATTACTCCAGCGGGTCTAAACCCCACCCCTGTCAAGTCCAAGACCGGCAGCATCCACACGGGCGCCAATGGCATTAATGCCTTGGGGCAGATGAAGCTATCGCCCAATGGAAGGAGCCTTGCACTTGCAATAACTGCGGCTAACACTGTTGAGTTTTTTTTATTTGATAATCAATCAGGAAAAATCGAATTGATTGAATCGTTCAAGCCACCATATAAGGCCCAGGAAGGACCGTACGGTGTTGAGTTTTCGCCCAACAGCAAATTGCTTTATGTTAGCGAATTCATGAATCCGGGGAATCCACGCGGTTCAATCTATCAGTGGCAACTGGGCGCGGGTTCCGTTGCAGCCACCCAATTTGAAATCCGGGGCGTGCGAAACCAAATGGGTTCGTTGCAACTTGCCTTGGATGGTTCCATTTATGTAGCAATTGCCCGAGCAACTTATGTAGGCCGCGTTACCTACCCCAACCGCGCCGGGGCGGCCTGTGAATTTGATAGCGTCGCGGTGGGGTTGAAGACGGGTCTGTCACACTCCGGCTTGCCAGGTTTTGTACAAAGCTGGTTCAAGCCGCCCAGCCCAGAAGTAAACCTACCCAATGTGTTTACCCCAAATGAGGACGAGCAAAACCCGGTATTCAAGCCATTGGTTTTCGAGCATATTGAAGTCGCGCAAATGAAAATCTACAACCGTTGGGGGCAACTCCTTTTCATCACCCATGATCCTACCTCAGGTTGGAATGGCGGCGAGCACCCGGCGGGAACTTATTTCTGGCAGATTACCGGAGAAGGCGCAGACGGCACTGAAGTCAATAAAAAAGGCTGGTTGCAATTAGTGCGGTAAAAATCCTATAGTGCAATCAGCCCCTCGATGTGGGCTACCGATTGATACACCTGGATCACGGCTTCACTCCCGGGCATCATCATTTGAAAAGTAATGCTGGTATATTTTCCTTGTCCGGATTTTTTGCTGGTGGAGACGTGCTTGGGGAAAAGGCTTTTTACCGCTTGCTCTTGCGCGGCTGGTACGATGAACTTAAACGTGTAGAGACTGGGCCACACATGATGTTGGTCCAGCTTCTCGCGAAAAGCGGCAATCCTTTCGGGGTCTAACATAAAACAGTATTCGGCTGTCTCAAAAAGGGCACATCATGACAAACAAAGCGAAGCAATCGGCAAGTAGCGGGTAAAAGTGCAGATTGCTTCGGTCGTTCCTCTCTCGCGATGCCGTGCCTTGATGATCTTGAGACAGCCTCTTGACCTAAACTGATGATCTTAAAAGAAGCGGTAGCGCTTGTCTTCAATCTTGGCACCATCCTTCAGTGCTTCCGTAATCTGGAAACCGCCGCGGTTATCCATCGTTTGCTTCAGCTGGTTGCCAAAGATGGAAAAATCATTGATGCCCGGCGCCTCGACTTTGTTTACGTTTTCTACCAATACTACTCCGTTCTCGCCCGCAAACGGCTCGCCGCGCTTGCCTTTCTCCACGGCAAAGGCTTTGCCAATGGCTACGGGATCGAACCCAACCGCGGGCAGGTTGCTGCTGTTCAGTTTCAAATCGCTGCTGGTGTTTACTGAAGCATCGTTACCAAACAATTTCGCCAGGTCTTCCAGCGACTCCGTTTTGCCTTTGAGCTGCGCGATGATCTTTTCGCCTTTCTTTTGGTTTTGTACAATGGGCGTAATCTCCGCTTTCACATCCTCCAACGATTTGAATCCTTTTTCTTTTTCTGATGAAATGACCGCTACGATGTACTGATCATCCACATCGAATACTTCCGACACTTTGCCCACTTTGGAATCGCGGAACGCCCACGACACCACCGCGCGCGCCTGCCCGATGTTGTTGATGGAGCGGTCGTTCGTACTCACGTTTTGGGCAACTTCCACTTTCAGGTTCTGTTCTTTGGCGCGTTCGGTAAAGTTGGCCAAGCCACTCAGGTCTGTGGCAAACTCATCCGCTTTGCGGTAAGCCTCGTTGCGCGTTTCATCGCTCGGACCGATTTCGCGCTCCACCGTGGCTACCATGAAATAGCGGTTGTCCTTCGTATTGGTTACTTCAATAATGTGATACCCAAATTCGGTTTCCACCACATCTGCCAGCAAGCCCGGCTTTTTGGCATCGAAAACAGCTTTCTCAAATGGCTTTACCATCTGTCCGGAGGGGAACCAACCCAAATCTCCACCGCGCGAAGCGGTACCATCGGTGCCAAACTCACTGGCCTTTGCGGCAAAGCTGGCGCCTGCTTTAATCTCATTTAAAATCTTCCGGGCTTTCTCTTTCGCAGCTTTTTTGCCGGCGTCGCTGGCGTCATCCCAACGGATAAGGATATGACTGGCACGTGCATTGAACGTGGTATCTGCACCTACTTTCACCACCTTCACGGCCTTGTACGAATTGCCATCCATGAAAATGCCTTTGAGATAACCGGGGGCCAAAATCTGCATGTCGTTTTCCAGGTACGCCGGCAGATTAGCCAAGGTGTACTTGGTGTAAGGGCTTTCGCCATCGGTATTCAAGCTGGCAAAGGTGGAATCTTCGGTTGTGGCTTTGAAATCGTTCACCACTTTTTCGAATTCCATTTTCACCGCAGCGGAGTCTGCCGCGGTAGCCACTACTGGAAACGTAACGTAAGAGATACCTCGCGTTTCTTCTGTTTTGTACTTCTGTTTGTTTTTCTGGTAGTACGCCTTTAAATCGGCATCGGTAATGGCCAGAGAATCTTTAATCGCAAAATACGGCACATACAGATACTTGATTTCTGCCACATCGTTTTGTGTGTGATACTCGCGTTCAGCTTCCGCGCTGGTTACGTAATTGGATTTAAGCAACAGGTTTTCATACTTCACGCGCTCGCGGCCGGGGGCAAGATCGCGCTTGAAGATGTCCCACCGAATGCGCGGCTCCGAAGTGGCCGGCATCGTTTCCAGCGATTGAAGGTATTGAATCAGGCGGTTGCGATCGAAATTGCCGGCTGAATCAAGAAAAGAATTCTTGATGCCTTCATCAATATTTTTGCCTTGGATAATATCCCATACCTCATCAGCCGAAACCTTGAGGCCAAGTTTTTCATACTGCGGTTGGATGGCATTGCGGGAGATGAGCAAGTCCCATGCTTGCTGGCGCAGCGTAACCATTTCGCCTTCGCCCGGCTGGCGCCCGAAGTTGAGGATGTAGTTGTTCTCGCGTTCCTGCACAGCGGCTTGAAATTCTTCGAACGAAATGGTTTTACCCGCGATTTCGCCTACGGTGTTATCATCGCCCAACAAAGACCATTGGCCACCGGGTGTTAACAAATCGCTACCCACAATGAATGCAGCCATGGAGATGGCGATAAAGCCCACCACGAACTTGGTCATCTTTGTGCGTAAGGTTCCTATTAATGCCATAATTGCTAAACTAAAATTTTAAAGAGCCGCAAATTTAACCGGTTTGCCCGATTCGGCAAGGTTTGCCAACCCAATTAATACCGTTGATTATCAGGGTATTATATTATCCTAACCCGCTACTGGTTTATTCTCCTTTTTGGCGCTTGCGGTAGGAGTAATAGAAGAATAACAACACCGCCAGCATGATGGCCCAATAGGCTTGCCCAGCACCGTACGCCATGACTTCATAGATGCCGATGATAATAAAGACAACGGCCAGCGAGAGGATGATGACGTCTGCGAGCTTCATTCTTCCGATTCTTCTTCTAGTTCCAATTCGCCTTGTGGCTTTTTGATAGTGTAGTCAGAAAGATCCTGAGCCGCATCCAGGCCGGTGCCCCACAATACTTCGCTTCCCATACGAATGGTAACAAACTTCTCGGTAAAAATGCGTTTGGTGGTGGGCTTCCAGAATAGCTCCTCGCTGTTGAGTTGCTCTTTCTTCTGCATGTTCACTACCTCCACGTTGCCCACGCCGCGCCATTGATCATCTTTTTTGGAATAAAATGCCTGGTTGGCTTTTAACGTGGACTGCAGGTTGCCCAGTTCATCAAAAAACTCAATAAAAATTCCTTCGGGAAACTCGCGGTCGCCACTCTGGAACTCGAGGATCTTGGCCGCCTTTACCTTCGACTTGAGCATTTCCTTTTCCGTGTAAAACATGTCGATGTTCTCGCCCACGCGCAATGGCCCCTCATAGAGCACAGGCTTCACGGTTTCCTGCTTGATGCAAGCGGCCGCCACCAACAGTAGTCCAACAAAAAGTAATGCTCGCATCATTTCACCAAAGAAAAGAGGCTGCCAAAACGGTTCAGGTATTCGGCAGCCTCTTGTTATTGTGGTCGGGTTTAGTCGCGGGTGCGGAGCGTTACACTCTCGCCAATCCAACAACCGGTGCTTTTCACATCGCCCGCTTTCCAGTTCAGCAAGAAGATATCTTCTTTTGACGGGAACTGCGCTTTGGCAGCGGCCATCTTTGACGAAGCGCCTGCTTTGGCATACTCATCGTAGGCAGCGATGTAGATCAGACGGTCTTCAGCCACGTTTACTTTCTTAAAGCACTCCTGGCTGTTCATGTAGAGGTCGCCAATTTTTTCGAAGGCCTCTTTTGCATTGGGATCAGCCACCAACGCCTGGCGATACAATTCGCGCGCTTTGCCTTTGCTTCCGGTGCGGTTCTCCAAGCTGCCCAGCGCCATCAGCACCTCTGCTTTGTCGGGGCCCGCGGTACACACGGTTAATGACTCGTTCAACAACTCTTTTGCCTTTTCATAATTCTCTTTCGAGAGATACTTCAAGCCCAGGTTTTTGATTAACCCACAGTCTTTCTGATCGGCCGGGGCGTTGTCATGGATCGCCTCACCCGACTCCAGCCACAGCGGATCGTCTGTGCACTTGCCCTGCAGCATAAAAGTGAAAATCTTTTTTGCCAAGACAACATCCGAAGGGTTTTGGCGGAACTTCGGCTCCAGATTTTTCTTCACAAACTCGCAGTCTACTTTCACGCCACAGGCAATCAACAGGTCATCAATCGCACTCTTGGTCGCTTTGAGCTTGTCCGCGTCTGCGGTTTTACCGGCAGCTAACGCCTTTTGGATTTTCGCATCTGCGGCGGCCTGAATTTTATCGTAGCGTTGCAGAATCTGGTCTTGGGGCACGTTCTTTAAGAACAACACATTCGCGCGCACGGTGTTCATGTAATTCATGAGCGTGGGATCGGTAATGTTGTTGCCGTTGAGTTCGTACACTTTATCGAACAACGCCAGCAAATCTGCTACCTTCTCTTTGTTCTTAACATTGTATTTGAAGGCCGCGTTGGCTTTGCGGTTCAATACGGTAGCTTCTTCGCCGCAATTTTTAATGCGCATGTCGTACACCCACATGAGGGAGTCTACCAGCACTTGCTTTTTGGCAGGGTCTGCTTCTTTGTCGGCCAGCTTATCATAAATCTCGGCTCCATCTATATAGAGTTTGGTATTCCAGTTGGGAGCGTTGGTGGCCATCCATTGCCAGGCTGCGGTGGCGCCGCGAAAGTTTTGTTGTTTGATGGCGTCGCCATAAATCGCCACGCTTTCCTCGGCCTTGGCCTTGTTCTCCGGCCATTTAAATTCTTTGCATTGCGCCGAAGCAGTGAGGCCTGCGGTAGCAAATACTGCTACCATCGCCCATGATCCTACTTTGTTTGTCGTTTTCATTTTCTTACAACCTTCTTTTTGTGTACTAATCAAATCGCCTTTTAATAAACCATTGGTCGTTAAAAGTCACGCCAAAGTAAAGCTTAAAATAGTTTTCCTCAATGGTCGTGTTTAGGATATCCCCTCTTCTACCGACGCGCAGGGCCAAATCCAGCGTTGAAATCCTGCTTACGGGTAAGGAGAATCCAAAATTAATGCCAAAATCACGAAGTGTGTTGCCACTGATTAAATAAGGGTATTGCTCCACACTTACGCCTGTTCGGTATGTAATGCGTTTCAAGTAGTTAGACAGCGATGCCGGATCGGGCGTAAACTCTCCGCCTATAATCCAACGCCAGTTGGCCTGGCCACCTTCGTTGCTGCCAAAGTAGTTTCGGAAACGATTGTAGTCGGAGTAGTGGAAGTCCGTGCCGATCGTCCACTTCTCGGTGCGCCCAAAAGAAATGCCGCCCTGAATAGTTGCGGGCAAAACGGTCTTGCCACGCGCGTTGTTTACCAGGGTGTCTACCTGCACGCTAGACGTTCCGGCCAGCGTTCTTCGAAAAGTTTTAAAGAACTGTGTATTCAGCTTGGATTCCAACCCATACACCAACCCAAAGTTGAGCCGGTTGCGCGAATTAAACACGCTGTCTTTGCGGTACGACAACCCCAGTTGCAGCGTAAAGTCTGAGAAATAAAAGCGTTCAAATACTTGCGGTGCGAACGGAAATGCCTGCGCAATTTGCACGGCGTTGGTGTAGCGGTTTTCGAGCGAACTAAACAAGTAATTGGCCCGCAGCCCAACGGAGAAATCCTTTGTTATGGCAAAGCCATTGGCCCAGTACAATTGCGAAATTCCACCGCTGCCTTCTTCGCGTGTAGTGTACGTGGTGGTAGTACCGTCTACGGTAGCATCGTAGGATAGCGAAAAATTCCGGTAGGTATACGGCATCAGCCCCACGGCAGAAGAGATTTTTCCGGGCCGCAGCGGCACACCCAAAACCAGGTAATTCAGATTGCCATTGCCATTGGTTTCAGACACCGCGCCGTTGGTAGCGGTGCGCCGGTCCAGCACCATGCCGGCATGAAACGTGGTGAACCGGTTGTACACCAGCAGTGCGGGGTTTTGGTTGTTGATGTACCAAAAGCTGGGATTACTGATGCCCAGCCCCGCCATTCCCTGGCTGTTGATTAGCGCAGACCCGTACGGCTCGCCCAGCCCAAAAGAGGAAAACGGGCTGCGCGTGGCCTGCCCAAAGGCAACCGATGCAATGCCAAAAACAAAAAGAAACAGGCTGGTTTTATTCCGCATGATGAAGTAAAATCCGATTCAGACCCACCAGAACCAAATCGGGGGCCACAAATATGGAGGGTTTGAGTTGACTTTCAAAAAGTTGCACATCGCCACCGGTGATTATTACGCGCAAGGGCGAGTACTGCGTTTGGTAACGGGCAATGAAACCGTTTATTTCTTCCAGCGCTCCAATTACTGCACCACTCAACATACAACTAGCGGTATCCTGCCCCAGCCAGGCCGGGTTGGCTACGGGTTGCAGCAGCGGCAACTTGGCCGTGAGTTGGTGCATGGCTTGTAGCCGCATCCGGATTCCGGGCGAAATGGCGCCCCCATGGTAGTGGCCTGCCGCATCTACAAACTCGTAGTTAATGCACGTGCCCACATCAATAGCAAGGCAATGCGTATTTGGAAAAATGTGCTGCGCACCACAAACTGCCGCAAGCCGGTCTACCCCCAACGTATGCGGGGTTTTATACATCACGCGCACCGGCAACGCCACCTGCGCATCCAACACCAACAACCGGGTGCACACGTCGCGCAGCGCGTGTAAAAATGTTTCCTCCAGCGGAACCACTGAACTCACCAACACGGTATCTACCACAAACGGAGACACGCGCACCGCCTCCAACAGCTCAGGCAGGGCAGTAAACGTGTGCTTCGCCTTCAGCTCTGCCTGCTGAAAGAAGCCCACTTTCTGGCGGCTGTTGCCTATATCAATGACTACGTTCATCTTCATGAAGCAAAACTACCACTTCGCTTTCAACGGGCGGGTTTTGGGTTAACTTTGCCCGCCAATTCCGTACGAGATGCAAGAGCTGTTAAAAAAGTTCGAAAACAAACGCCCAGAAATTGTTTTTGAGTGGAAAGATGCCGATACCGAAGCTGAGGGTTGGGTGGTGATCAACTCGCTGCGTGGCGGAGCGGCGGGCGGCGGCACGCGCATGCGCAAAGGCCTGGACCGGCGAGAAGTAGAATCGCTGGCAAAAACCATGGAAGTAAAATTCACGGTGTCTGGCCCCCCCATAGGCGGGGCGAAATCGGGTATCAATTTCGATCCGGCCGATCCGCGAAAGCAAGGCGTACTCCACCGCTGGTATGCCGCGGTAATGCCACTCTTAAAATATTATTACGGCACCGGTGGCGATTTAAATGTGGATGAAATCCACGAGGTAATACCACACACCGAAGACGTGGGCATCTGGCACCCGCAAGAAGGCGTTTTCTCCGGCCACTACAAACCCACCGAACCACAAAAGGTAAACCGCATTGGGCAATTGCGCCAGGGCGTTATTAAAGTGATTGAAGATGAGCGCTTCTCGCCCTCATTAGAAAAAAAATATACCGTAGCGGATTTGTGCACGGGATACGGTGTGGCCGAGTCGGTAAAACACTACTACCAACTCTGGGGTGGCGCGCTGCAAGGCAAGCGTGCGCTGATACAAGGCTGGGGCAACGTGGGCGCCGCCGCGGGTTTTTTCCTTAGCCAACTGGGCGTAAAGGTGGTGGGCATTGTGAGCCACGAAGGCGGATTGATTCATCAGGCCGGGTTTAGCCCGGATGAAATTCGAACGCTGGTAAATAACCGCCGGGGTAACAAACTACACGCAGAAGACTTGCTGCCGTTTGCTGTGGCAAATGAAAAAATGTGGGACCTTGATTTCGAAATTTTTATTCCTGCGGCGGCCTCGCGCCTCATTACACAACCGCAGGTGGACAAGATGGTGGCCTCGGGCGTGGAGGTCATCGCCTGTGGAGCCAATGTACCCTTTGCCGACCCGGAGATTTTCTTTGGCCCCATTGGCATGTATGCCGATGAAAAGATTTCCATCGTTCCGGATTTCATTGCTAACTGCGGCATGGCACGGGTGTTTGCCTACTTCATGGAAAAGGAGGTAAGCATGACGGATGCCGATATTTTTGCAGATATCTCGCACACCATTTTCAAAGCGTTGAATGTTACGCGTGCAACGCATTCTTCCCGCCATGGTATTGCCCAGGCAAGCTTTGAGCGGGCCTTGCGGGTGCTGATGCCCGAAGTCTAATGTAAAAGGTTGAAGATAATAAGATACGCAGCGGCACCTGCCACGTAGCCTAATAACGCAATCGCGCTAATGCGCTTCACATACCAGATAAAATCGATCTTCTCCATACCCATTACCGCCACTCCGGCGGCACTGCCAATGATAAGAATGCTACCGCCGGTGCCGGCGCAGTAGGCCAGATACTCCCAAATGAAGTGATCCATAGGGTACAGCTCCATACTGTACATGCCCATGCTCGCGGCCACCAGTGGCACATTATCAATCACGGCCGATAAAATCCCAATTAATGTGATGATAATTGTCTTGCTGCCCAATGCCTCATCTAACCACGACGCAAACTGACTTAAGAGCGTCATCGACTCCAATGCAGCCACCGCCAACAAAATCCCTAGAAAGAAAAGTACACTAGACGAATCAATCCGCGAAAGCGCACCCGCCGCCGTGTATGGCCGCCGCGCTGCTTCGTCTGCATGTGGATTGATTAACTCCGAAACCACCCAGAGCACACCCAGGCCCAACATCATACCAATGTATGGGGGCAGATGCGTAACTGTTTTAAAAACGGGAACAAACACCAGCGCGCCCACACCAAGAATCAACATGGTGGTGCTGCCTTTGATTTCTTCTGTGTGCGAATCCACCCCGGCCGTGGAGCCAGAGCCCAAATCGCCTTTGAGTGTAAAGTTTAAGTAGATCAGCGGAATTAACATGCACAGCACGCTGGGGATGAACAATTCTTCCATGATGTTGAGTGCAGAAATCTGGCCTCCGATCCAAAGCATGGTGGTGGTCACGTCGCCAATGGGTGTCCAGGCACCACCGGCGTTGGCCGCGATTACGATCATGCCGGCAAAAAACAGCCGCATGTCTTTATTGGGAATAAGTTTGCGAATGAGCGATACCATCACAATAGAAGTAGTGAGGTTATCTAATATGGCGGAGAGGAAGAACGTTACCCAGCATACAATCCACAAAAGTGTTTTCGGATTTTTTGTGCGGATGCGATCAGTAATTAACCGGAAGCCCTGGTAGGCGTCTACCAACTCTACAATCGTCATCGCCCCCATCAGGAAGAACAGAATCTCCGCAATTTTGCTAAGGTGATGCGATAACTCTGCGTTTACCGATTCATGAGCCGACAATGCGTGGAGCGTCCAGCACAATACTCCGGTGAGGAGCGCGGAGGCAGTCTTATTGATTTTGATCGGGTGCTCGAGCGCAATGGCCAGATAGCCAATGACGAACACAAGAATTACCACTACCTCCATAGCAACAGTTTAGTTAGGTCTAGGGTAAATATAAAGGAGGTTTTTTTTTAAACAAACCCCCTTTATGCGATTCTGCTGCTTGTTTCGGAAATGCTACCTACAAATGAAACAATCCGGCGTTCAGCGCTTGCAGTGCCTCCGCCTTTTTTGCCGTAGGTAACAATAGGGAAATATTGTTGTGGCTGCCGCCAAAGGATACCATGCGCACGGGAATGTTGCCTAACGCAACAAAAACGTCTTTCAACACGCCCTCGCGCTCTGCAATCCGGTTGCCCACAATACTCACAATACTCTGATGCCGATCCACCTCAATCAGGCCAAAACCCTGTAGCTCCTTTTCGATGTGCACCAGTTGGCGGTCATCATCAATCGTTACGGATACCGCCACTTCGGAGGTCGTCACCATGTCGATCGGGGTTTTATATTTTTCAAACACTTCAAAAATTTTCCGCATGAATCCGTATGCCAGTAACATGCGCGAGGATTTGATATTGATGGCAATGATATTGTCTTTGGCTGCGATGGCTTTGAATTGCACTGCCGTGGCCTTGTTGCTAATCAGCGTGCCAAACGCTTTCTCATCCATTGTATTTTTCAGGCGCACGGGCACCTCGTATTTCTGGGCAGGCACAATCGTAGACGGGTGCAGAATCTTGGCTCCGAAATACGCCAGCTCGGAAGCCTCATCGAAGGTAAGCTCGGCAATGGGCACCGTCTTTTTTACCACGCGCGGGTCGTTATTGTGCATGCCATCAATGTCTGTCCAGATTTGGATTTCTTCTGCACGAATGGCCGCGCCAATTAACGAGGCGGTGTAGTCGCTGCCGCCGCGCTTCAGGTTATCGATTTCATTCAGGTGGTTGCGGCAGATGTATCCTTGTGTAATCAGGATATCCACCTGGGCCATGTTTTCGATCAACGGCTTGAGGCGGGTGCTGATCTTCTCCAGTTCGGGCTCCTGGTTTTCATCGATGGACATAAAGTGGAGGGCGGGCAACAGCCGCGAGGGTATTTTACGCTCTTGCAGGTGATGGTAGAACAGTTCAGTGGAGATCAACTCGCCCTGCGCCAGTAACTCGCGGTAGCTGCGGTCGTCAAAACGGCCAGCGCCCAACAACCGAAACAGGCTGAAATAACGACTCACGATTTCCTCACCAATGGCGCGATACGCTGCCGAAGAATACAGTTCGTTGATGAAGCCAAGGTAGTGCTTTTCGAGGTCGGCCATTTCCTGCGCAGCTTCCGCCGGGCGGCCCGCCAACAGGTGGTCGCCCATGCGTACCAACGCATTGGTTGTACCGCTAAGGGCCGATAGCACCACCATTTTTTTACCGGGCATACCCGTTACCAACTCGGCAATTTTTTTCATCCGCTCCGGCTTACCCACGGAGGTGCCACCAAACTTCACTACCAGCATCGCTTCAAAATTTTAAGGCTGCAAAAATAAAAACAGGCGGGCGTATTACGCCCGCCCGTGGGTGAATTCCGTGGGATTTTCTTTTACGAGTTGCTCAGGCTCTTCATGTCGATGTCGCGGGTGGCCGTTTGGCGGGCGGCTACTGCTACGTTACGGGCAACGCCCCGCAAACCCGTAAAGTGACCCTGTGCATCCACAGTGGCAAATACCAGATCGTACGTGCCTGCAGGCAAGAAACCAATTTGAAAGCGGCTGGCGCGCACCCGGCCTGAATCTACGGCGCGCCTAAAACGCACGCCATTGTTTAGCGCGGCATCGCTTAAGGTAAATTCACCCGTTTTGTACACAAACACCTGTAACGCTTCGGGTCCATCCACATTGACCAGTCGCCCGGAGAGGTTGCCGGCATCCACTACGTTTACCAACCGAATCTGCGGATCAAAAGCAAACGTCTGCGCGGCAGCGGGCAACACCGATTTGCGCACATCAATTGCGAGGTTATAATCTGCCACCCCCCGCTCGGATACACTCAACTCCACCGGCACGGTGAATGAGGTTTCGCCCGCAGCCAGGAAGATGGGCTGGCTCACGCCGGTATTGAAATCTACCGTGCTGATTGGGCTGCGCAGCACTGCACTTTTTGGATCGGCCATCAGTACCGATACCCGAACCTCGGTGTAAACGCCCGGAACGATGAATTGATCGATTAAAGAAAACGATTGGCCGCCCGTAAGCGCGGTTAAGTTTACCCCAACGGGCTGATCGAAACCACGCAAGGCGCGCCAGTTGCCATCTCTTCTGGCCTCCAGGCCGGTGATGATCAGGTTCACACCCGCAATGGCCGGATCTTCGGGCATTGACCCCGAGATTGACAATCGCACCCGGCCCTTCAGGCCAAGATCTTCAGCGCAGCCCGCCAACAACAGCGCGGCCACTGCTGCCACGCAAAAAAAATGTTTGCCGCATTTCATGATAAAAAATTCATTTCAAAAAAAGCACCTGAAACCAGGGGTTGCTTCGCTGGATTTGAATACCCAAACGTAGCGATAGTAACCTGCTGACTTTCTGATCTTTCGACCAACGAACACGAATTTGCCACGAATCACAGTTAAGAGCTGTAAATAAAAAAAGCCTCCCATTTTGGGAGGCTCCTTTTTTGCGCGTGAGATGAGTTACTTCTTATCGTTCACCTCTTCATATTCTACATCGCTAACATCGTTGGCATTTCCTGCGGCATTGCCGCCCGGAGTAGGGCCTGCACCGGGTGCCCCGGCTTGCGCGCCCGCCCCGCTTGCAGCGTACATTTCCTGCGATGCGGCTTGCCATGCAGCATTTAATGCGGCCAGCGTGGTTTCGATCCCGGCCAGATCTTTTGCCTGGTGGGCTGCCTTCAATTTCTCCAGTGCACTGTTGATCGCGCTCTTGTTGCCATCCGAAAGCTTGTCGCCAAATTCCTTCAGCTGCTTTTCGGTTTGGAAGATCATCGAGTCGGCCTGGTTAATTTTTTCGGCTTGCTCTTTCACTTTCTTGTCCGCATCGGCATTGGCTTGGGCCTCCTGCTTCATCTTTTGGATTTCGGCATCGGTTAACCCGCTGGAGGCTTCAATGCGAATCTTCTGCTCTTTGCCTGTACCTTTGTCTTTGGCCGATACGTGCAGAATTCCGTTCGCATCAATATCAAAAGTAACTTCAATTTGCGGCACACCACGCGGAGCCGGCGGAATGCCATCCAAATGGAAGCGACCAATCGTGCGGTTATCTTTCGCCATCGGGCGCTCGCCCTGCAATACGTGAATTTCTACTGAAGGCTGGCTATCGGCCGCGGTGGAGAATACTTCCGATTTTTTTGACGGAATGGTGGTATTGGATTCGATCAGCTTCGTCATCACGCCCCCGAGCGTTTCAATGCCCAGCGACAGCGGGGTAACATCCAACAGCAGCACGTCTTTCACATCGCCGGTTAACACACCCCCTTGAATGGCGGCGCCAACGGCAACTACTTCATCCGGATTTACGCCTTTAGACGGCTTCTTGCCGAAAAACTTTTCCACTTCCTCCACAATGCGCGGTACGCGCGTGGAGCCACCCACCAGAATGACCTCGTCTATTTCGGATACAGACACGCCTGCATCTTGCACGGCCTTGCGGCACGGTTCCAGCGTTCTGCGTACCAGGTCATCAATCAACTGCTCAAACTTCGCGCGAGAGAGTTTGCGCACCAAGTGCTCTGGCACACCATCAATCGAAGTGATGTAGGGCAGGTTGATCTCCGTTTCTTGCGAAGACGATAATTCAATCTTTGCTTTTTCCGACGCTTCCTTTAAGCGTTGCAGCGCCATCGGGTCTTTGCGTAAGTCGATGTTTTTCTCGGCCTTAAATTCTTCGGCCAACCAATTCATAATCCGCTGGTCGAAATCATCCCCACCCAAGTGTACATCGCCATTGGTGGACTTTACTTCAAATACGCCATCGCCCAACTCCAAAATCGAAATATCGAAGGTACCGCCACCCAGGTCGTACACCGCGATCTTCATGTCTTTGTTCTTTTTATCCAAGCCATACGCCAATGCGGCGGCGGTTGGCTCGTTGATAATGCGCTTCACCTCCAAACCGGCAATCTGGCCGGCTTCTTTGGTTGCCTGGCGCTCGGCATCATTAAAATAGGCAGGCACGGTAATTACGGCCTCGGTGATGGTTGTACCCAGATAGTCTTCTGCGGTGCTCTTCATTTTCTGAAGAATCATAGCCGAAATTTCCTGCGGGGTGTAAAGGCGGTCGCCAATCCGTACGCGTACGGTATCGTTGGTACCTTTTTCTACCTGATACGGCACCCGCTTCGACTCCTCGCCCGTTTCATCATACTTCTTGCCCATGAAACGCTTGATGGAGTACACCGTGTTCTTGGGATTGGTAATGGCTTGACGCTTGGCCGGATCGCCCACCTTGCGCTCGCCCTTCCCGTTATCTAAAAAGCCAACGATGGATGGCGTGGTTCTGCGCCCTTCGCTGTTGGCGATCACCACAGGTTCATTGCCCTCCATGACGGCTACGCACGAGTTGGTGGTTCCTAAGTCAATGCCAATTATTTTACCCATATCTGTATTCGTTAAGGTTGCTTTTCCGGGATCGGAAGTGTCAATCATTATGCCATGGAGGGTTAATCTGCCAAAACGTGACAGACTGACACGAATAACATAAAAACACGGGCCGCAAACGGAAAGAAATGCTATTTGGGCTTGCTTTGGCTGTCGCGAAGAAAAATCCCCGGAAGGGAACAGGCCGCATTGATAAGAAAAAACAACAGCGAAAACGTAACGGCAATCTCTTGCGAAATACCCAGGTAGCGCGCAGCAAATACGAACACCAACTCCCGGGCACCGAGCCCGCCTACGGTTACCGGGATGAGCGTGGCCAGGGAAGACAATAGAAATACCAGGGCCCAGGCAAACCAAGCTTCGCCCACCTGCAAGCCCGCGAGTAGTACCCACGCCTGAAGGACTTGAAGACACTGGACCGCCAACGACAAAACGAGTGATGGGGTAAAAACTGGCAGACTGGGTTTAAAGAACAGATATAAGAAACCAAGCCAAGCTGGAATCGCCAGTACCAAGGCTGCCCCGCCAGCAACGCGATAAATCACCGGAAGGGGAAAATCGATCATCATAAAAAAGAGTAACGCCAACACCAACAGCGCTACTACACCGCTGATACGATCCAGCAATAGCCCAACGATTACACTCCGTAAGGGTTGTGCCGTTTTTTGGTGGATGATCATCGCCTTGTAGGCATCTCCACCCACACCGCCGGGTAAAAACAGGTTGTAGAACATACCCTGAAAATAGAGGCGCAGATTAACCTTGCCCGGCAGTTCGATGCCGTGTACCTGTAGGACTTTTTGCAACCGAACGGCGCTCACTATTTTCGAAAAGATGTACAGCAACGTACCAATTACCAAATACTGACCAGGTACATGTTGAGCTAGGTGAACGGCAATGCGCCAATTGATTTGAGTAAAAACGAGGCGTAGCGCAAAGGCCGTGAGGCCGACTTTAATGAACAGCGTGATGCTCGCGTACGCGCGCGGGTGTTGCTGTGAAAACCTCTTTAATAACGTAAGTACTCTTGTGCTGAGATTCATAATAAATGCGCATCACCAACTCGGCAATCAAACCAAAGGTTAGGAATTGGAGCCCTGCGAGCACCAACGTGATGCCCAAAATTAACAACGGGCGGCCCCAAATGTCTTGCCCCATGATTTTTTCGGCAAGCAAGTAAAAATTGATCAGGATGCCGATGGCCAGACAGACAAACCCCACTGGGCCAAAGAAATGAATCGGCCTGCGAAAGTATTTTTGAAAAAATACCATCAGTAACAGGTCGCTCGCCACCTTCAGCGTTCGCCCGAGACCGTATTTTGATTTCCCGGCTGTACGTGGGTGATGCTGTACTTCCATATCGGTAATGCGTGCACCTTGAAGCACTGCCAGAATGGGGATAAACCGATGCAGCTCCCCATACAGGCCGAGGTTCTTTGCCACTTCACGCCTGAACACCTTTAACGTGCAGCCATAATCACGAATAGTTACGCCCGTTAAATTTCTGATCATGCGATTCGCAATTTTGCTGGGCAGTTTGCGTAGCAACCCATGGTCGTGCCGGTTTTTCCGGAAGCCGGCCACTACATCCCACTCTTCGTCCCGTAGTTTTTTGAGCATGGCCGGAATATCGGCCGGGTCATTTTGCAGATCGCCATCTAGCGTCACGATGTAATCGCCCGAAGCGGCCTCAATACCGGCCGCCATGGCGGGGGTCTGGCCGAAATTACGGCTCAGCACTAGTAGTTTGATTCGTTCATCGTGCAACTCCTTTATTTTTTTCACTGTGCGGTCGGTTGAACCATCGTCTACCAGCAAAATCTCGTAGTGAAACCCTTCGAGTGCACGATGGATGCGTTGCACCAGCGGCGCCACGTTGTCCTCCTCATTTAACAGCGTTATAACAAGAGATATCTTTTCCACCCTCAAAATTCAACTCAAGATTAATGAAGGCCGGCCGATCTGCGTGGTTAAATTATCATGAAGGCAGATTCATATTTCGGTAACAAATCAACCGGGGCGTTTCTCGTTTTTTGCGGATGATGAGTAAACAGTTTTCACGCGCCTGGCTACTGGCCTTGATGGCGCTACTTGTGTACGGGGCGAATTTCTGGGGTACCTCGATTTATATTTTAGATGAGGCAAAGAATGCCGGGTGTGCCATGGAAATGTGGCAAGAAGATAATTGGCTTGTTCCGTATTTCAATAGCGAGTTGCGCACCGACAAGCCACCCCTACATTATTACTTTATGATGGCAGCCTATCAGGTTTTTGGCGTGTCGCCTTTTTCGGCCCGATTGTTCTCGGTGTGCATGGGCGTGGCGCTGGTGCTGGTAGTATTTGCATTTGTACGCCGGTTGTTGAATGACACGGCCGCGTGGTGGTCTGCACTTGGGCTAATTGCATCGTTGCAGATGGCCATTCAATTTCACCTGGCCGTGCCCGATCCGTACCTCATTTTTTTCTTTACACTTGGCATGCTCAGTTTCTTTTATGGATTTACAAACGCAAAACCGAAATTTCTGTACGTTTTCTACCTGTGTTGTGCGTTGGCCTTTTTAAGCAAGGGCTTAATTGCGATTGTTTTTCCGGGCCTGATTGTGGTGTTGTATTGGCTGCTCAGCGGTGGCATCACGCTTCAAAAGTTACAAGACGCACGCCTGCTTTCAGGGGCACTCTTGTTTTTGCTAATTGCGCTTCCTTGGTATGTTTTCGTGGGCCTAGAAACAGATGGTGCGTGGCTGCGAGGGTTTTTCATTGACCATAACGTGCAACGGTATACCACTACCATGGAAGGACACCGCGGTTTCTGGGGCGCACCGTTTATCATCCTGATCGGTGCCTTACTACCAAGCGCTACCTTTGTGGTGCAAGCGGTGCGAATGGCCTGGCGAGGGCGTGTTCAACACCCTTTCTTGCTGTATTGCCTGATTGTTGTTGGTGTTGTGGCTGGATTTTTCACGTTCTCAAAAACCATTCTGCCGAGTTATCCCGCGCCAGCCGTACCATTCCTGGCCGTAGTTCTTGGATTTTTCGTTTCAGAAAAGATAAAGCATGGATCGCATTCATCGGATTGGTATTCGCTTGGCGCCCACCTGTTGATTGCCCTTGCAATACCGGTGGCCGCCTGGATAGCCCTTGGCCAGGAAGCAAGCCTGCGCCATTTACAACCCATTGCCATTGCCTTTGGTCTGCTTCCACTGTTGGCGACCATCGGTTGCTTTTTTTGGCGTTCAAATCGCACAGTGTCGTTTTATCTCTTGGGTGCTGGTTGGCTTTTCGTTATTCAGATTTTTTTCTGGTGGGCAAATCCCGCGCTAGACGAAAGTAATCCCATCCGCGTTAGCCAATCGTTCATCAGGCCATCCGATGAGATCGTGTACTATGAGTCGATGAATCCTGCGTATGTATTTGCCTTTCAGCGCACCATTCCGAAAGCATCGCGCGAGGAAATTCGCCAGCGACTGATTGAACAACGAACTTTTGTTTTACTAACGCGGGCAACCCATTTACCCGAGTTGACACAATTCAAGGCCTTGGGCTTGGATTCCGCGTACTGTCAAAAAGATGTTTTTGAAAATCCGGTGAGTTGCGTTTTGATAACAAATTATTCGTCAAGCACGGGCGCGTCTTTCGCACCCTGAGCGGTTGATCTGCGTAGGCTCATTCTCCGCTGAAAGAACGGACGGCTGTCAAACCGTTCAAAAAGAACAATGGCTAGCACCACCGACACCACACCAATGAGCGCACCCCCCGCCACATCGCTCAAAAAATGCTGTAGCAAATAAATGCGCGAACTCGCCACCACCACCGCCAAGGCAAAAAACAAACCCGTAAAGATCTTTCGATCGAAGGTGAGTGCCAGAAAAAAAGCAATCGCAAAAATGGAAGCCGTGTGACCAGACGGAAATGAATGGTGGGCGTGGATGTCTACACCGGGAACAAAATGCAACAGTGAGTGATCTAATTCCATCACCGGCCGGGTAGCACCCGCCAGCAGCCAACGCTTAAATATGGAGATGAGCACCGCATGAATTGCCGCGGATGCCGCCAAGACAACTGCCAGATAAAATCGAACAAACAAAAAAATCACGACCAGCGGAACAAACAGCACACCATCGCCTGCATTAGTAAATACGAGAAAGAAAAGATCTAAAAACGTATTGTGCCAGCCGTTAAGCCACAGTACATCCTGCCCACGCGGAACAGCCACAGCCAGGGCCAACAAGACCATCACCGTAAGGAAAAAAATTACTGCAATTGGGTTGAATTTACCGTGCCTTACAAGAGCTAAATCCATCGATTTTGAGTTTAGCAAAAGTATTTTCAGCGCTTTACGCGGATTTCAACTCAGTGTAACCATCCGTTTAGTAATTCGCACCCCGGTATAACACTGCGATAAAACAGCGCAGCAACGAATAGCCACATTTTTGGGCGCGCGTGGCTTTGGTTTGGTGCGATAAAAACATACTTTTGCCCCGCGTTTTTGATAGTTGTTGTATTTCGATGTGAAGTATTTGATTATCAATTAGTAACAAGCAGAATTGTAACAGTAAAAAATCGATACCTAAATGGCCAATCACGGTAAAATCACCCAAGTAATCGGACCGGTTGTAGACGTTGCATTTGACGAACCCGGTTCCAAACTGCCCAACATTCTCGACTCTCTGGAGGTAACAAAAACAGACGGCACCTTGGTGGTGCTGGAGTGCCAGCAGCATTTGGGCGAAGACCGCGTGCGTACCATTGCCATGGATGGAACCGAGGGCTTGGTGCGTGGCATGCGGGTAACCGACACCGGCCGGCCGATTCAAATGCCGATTGGCGAAGACATTAAAGGCCGCCTGTTTAATGTGGTGGGCCATGCAATAGACGGCTTACCGCAACCGAAAGGAGCGCAGTCGCTGCCCATTCACCGGCAGGCGCCCGCATTCGAAAACCTTTCCACCGCATCCGAAGTGCTGTTTACGGGCATTAAAGTGATTGACCTGATCGAACCCTACGCAAAGGGTGGTAAAATCGGTTTGTTTGGTGGTGCGGGTGTTGGTAAAACCGTGTTGATCCAGGAGTTGATCAATAACATCGCCAAAGCATATTCGGGTTTATCGGTATTTGCCGGGGTGGGCGAGCGTACCCGCGAAGGAAATGACCTGCTGCGCGAAATGATTGAAGCGGGTATTGTAAATTATGGTGAAGACTTTCTCCACTCGCTGCACGAGGGTGGTTGGGATCTAAGCAAAGTAACGGCCGATCAGCTGAAAGAGTCGAAGGCTACGTTTGTGTTTGGCCAGATGAATGAGCCGCCCGGTGCTCGCGCGCGTGTTGCCTTGTCGGGATTAACCGTAGCAGAGTACTTCCGCGATGGCGATGGCTCAGGCAAAGGCCGCGACATTCTGTTTTTTATCGACAACATTTTCCGCTTTACGCAAGCCGGTTCGGAAGTATCGGCCCTGTTGGGGCGGATGCCCTCGGCCGTGGGTTACCAGCCTACACTGGCCACGGAGATGGGTGCCATGCAAGAGCGGATCACCTCTACGAAAAACGGATCGATCACGTCTGTGCAAGCGGTGTATGTGCCTGCCGATGACTTGACTGACCCGGCTCCGGCTACCACGTTCTCGCACTTGGATGCTACTACCGTATTGAGCCGTAAAATTGCCGAGTTGGGAATTTACCCGGCGGTAGATCCGTTGGATTCCACATCGCGCATTTTGCGCGCGGACATTGTGGGCGATGAGCACTACAACTGTGCACAGGCCGTGAAAAATATTTTGCAGCGCTACAAAGAACTGCAAGACATCATCGCCATTCTGGGGATGGATGAATTGAGCGATGAAGACAAGATGGTAGTACACCGTGCGCGCCGGGTACAGCGTTTCTTATCGCAGCCGTTCCACGTAGCGGAGGCCTTCACGGGCTTGAAAGGCGAATTGGTAGACATTAAAGATACCATTAAGGGCTTCAACATGATCATGAATGGCGAGCTAGATCACCTGCCCGAAGGAGCTTTCAACCTGGTGGGAAATATTGATCAGGCCATTGCCAAGGGCGAGAAGATGTTGGCCGAAGCCGGAGCCTAAATCGTACGTACCCATGCAGTTCGAAATAATCACACCCGATAAAAAAGTTTTTGATGGCGAAATCAGTGCGGCCACCTTGCCGGGTGTCGATGGCTCGTTTCAGGTATTGAATCATCACGCCCCGTTGGTAAGCTTGTTGCAGCAAGGGCTGGTCGAGTTCAAAACCAAAGAGAAGACGGAAAAGGTGTTGATCACCGGTGGCGTAGTAGAGGTGTTGCACAACAAAGTAATTGTGTTGGCCGACGGCCTGGTAGGGTAACCATCCAAGAGTTAAACGGTAAATCCCCGTTGCGTTTTTCGCGACGGGGATTTTTGTTTTACGCCGTCAACCGCTGGTACGCTTCTTCGTAATAGGCAATCAAATTCTCCCAATCAAATGTGGAGGAGTAACTTTCTACGCGGTTGCGTTGCGCAATGCGGTCGCGCCTGCTCTGCATCATAAACTTGTATAAAAAGGCCGCCAGTTGCCGCGCACTCCAGTCGAACGTGCGTTTACCGCGCTCCACCACAAACATGCCACCCTTTTCATGGTCGGGCATGTTCTTCATCAGGTAATCGCCAAACCCACTTAAATCGCTGGTTACTGCGGGGACCCCACTGGCCATGCACTCGAGGGGTGTGTAGCCCCACGGCTCGTAGTAACTCGGAAAAATACCCAGGTGGCAGCCACGTACAAACTGGCTGTAGTCCATCCCAAACAACGGATTAGAAGCGGTGATAAAATCGGGATGGTACACAATCTTCACTTTGTCATCCTTATGGTTCAGCAAATTCCTGCGTACCAGAAACTGCAGAATCTCATCTGCCTCTTCGTTTACGAGTTTATGCGTTACCGGTAGCGGATCTTTGTTGCTTTTCCAACTCTGCAAGGTTCTGCGGTAGCGTAACTTCCAGTACTCATCCACAAAGTCGTTCAGATTTGGCATGCGGTGGTCGTTGCTGCGGGTACTTTCGTAAAACAGTTTCTTGCCCAACTCGCGCTCAATGGCACTACAGGTCTGGCGCACTTCTTCCATGACCGCGCGCGACTGCAGTACTTCCGGTTTAATGCTAAAGTACTCCCGCTTGGTAACGAAGAACATCACCACCGTCATGTCCGACTTTTCTTCTTTCAATCGCTCGTTCAGGTGTACCAATGCTTCCAGCGTAAGATCAAAACCCTTGTTTTTGTATTCGTACCGGCCGCTGGTGAAAAAGTACAGTGTCTTATCCAACGCAAAGGAGTAACTCTGGAAAAAATGACCCATCACAAACTGATGAATCTGCTCTTTGTACTGCACATGCAGGTTTTGAAACTCGTGCAATGCCTCAAAGCGCTGAATGTTCAGGCCGTTCGGAAAAATCAAATCGGGTTGCCTGCGCAGCAGATGTTTACACTCGCGCGCGGTAACATCACTTACCGTTGAAAACAATGTGCACCGCTGGGCACACCCATACTCAATAGCTGCTTCAATTTTCACCCCGAACTTCGGAGCTTCGTCCTCCCACTTGAAGAACGGTAAATGCGCATAAAACAGGGGCGAGTTAATGGCTAAATGCCTACCGAGTTGCGTGGCATGTGTAGTGAATACCGTTTTTACCGGCATACCTTCGCGGGCGATATCTAAGATGGGTAACCCGGCCATCCATTCATGAAAATGCGCCAGCAGTTTGTGGTCTTTGCCGGCCAGTTTTACCAATTCATCAAAAAACAATTTCGTGAGGTAGGCAAAACCAATTACCTGATCGATGAGCGGCGTGGCTCCGGCAGTATCAATGCCGTGATTTTTCCAAAGCAGGTACTTCACTACTTCCAGCGCTTTGTCTTGAATCGCTTTTGGATTCAAGAGCACCACCCGGGGTTTCCCGGTAATCAGCCACTCGGCATAGTACACTTCATAGCCCTTTTTGCGCAATGCAGCTGCGGCCTGGCCAAAGACATCTTCAACATCGTCCAGCGGCTCTAACTCGGCCAGAATATTTTTGTTGAGATACGGCCCAATCATACAAAACTGGCCGCGCCAGTGATTCATCATCACCGGTGCCTTCGATCGGATTACGGTATAGATTCCGCCTACCTGGTTGCACACTTCCCAAGCCACTTCTACCAACAGCGCAGATTGCCGCGGCTCTAACTTTTTTGCTACACGTTTTGGCATGATCTAGGTCAAATTGACGGAAAAGAATTTTAACTCCGTCAATTTAATGCCAAATTTTCTTATTCACACGTTTTACGTTTGATGGATTGCAATTTGATGCAACTGGTGCAAAAGCAGCGCAGACATGAACTTCGAAAAGTTTACTATAAAAGCACAAGAAGCGTTACAGAAGTCGGCCGAAATTGCCGCACGTCTGCAACAACAAGCTATTGAACCCGGGCATTTGCTCAAGGCCGTGCTGGAGACAGACGAAAACGTGGCCACCTACTTTTTTAAAAAGTTAGGCGTGAACGAGCGGCTGTTGAATACCAAATTGGAAGAAACCCTGCAGGCGTATCCACGCGTGTCGGGCCAGCAGCCGTACCTGGCGCACGCCACCAACGCGGTGTTGCAAGGTGCGGAAAAAGAGCTGCGCGAACTGAAGGACGAATTCATTGCCATTGAACATTTGTTGTTGGCCTTGTTAAGCAGCAAAGACAAGGTGGGGGCATTGCTACGCGATGCCGGCTTAGAACGCAAGGGATTGCTAAAGGCCATGAACGAACTGCGTGGCGGCAGCCGCGTTACGGATCAAAATGCCGAGGCCAAATACAAATCGCTGGAGCGTTACAGCAAAAATCTTAATGAACTTGCCAAGCAGGGAAAAATTGATCCCGTGATCGGCCGCGATGAGGAAATCCGGAGGGTGCTGCAAATTCTTTCGCGCAGAACAAAAAATAATCCCATCCTGTTGGGCGAGCCCGGCGTGGGCAAAACCGCCATTGTAGAAGGCATGGCCCAACGCATTGTAAATGGTGATGTGCCGGAAAATCTAAAATCGAAAATACTCGTGTCGTTAGACATGGGTTTGTTAATTGCTGGTGCGAAGTATAAAGGGGAATTTGAAGAGCGACTGAAGGCGGTTATTAAAGAAGTAACCGACTCGAACGGGCAGATCATTTTGTTCATAGACGAAATTCATACGCTGATTGGCGCCGGGGGCGGCGGTGAAGGAGCCATGGATGCCGCCAACCTGCTGAAACCGGCGCTGGCACGCGGGGAGTTGCACGCCATTGGCGCAACTACGTTAAAAGAGTACCAGAAATATGTAGAAAAAGACAAGGCGCTGGAACGCAGATTTCAATCCGTAATGGTAGACGAGCCGAGCCCGGAAGATGCCATTTCCATTTTGCGCGGCATTAAAGATAAATACGAACTGCATCATGGCGTGCGCATCAAAGACGATGCCGTCATCTCGGCCGTAGAGTTATCGCACCGGTATATTTCTGATCGCTTTCTTCCCGATAAAGCAATCGACCTGATGGACGAAGCCGCCAGCAAATTACGGCTGGAAATGGATTCGCTGCCCGAAGAGTTGGATGAGTTGAACCGCAAGATCATGCAGTTGGAAATTGAGCGCGAAGCCATCCGCAGAGAAAAAGACAAAGACAAAGAAGCACAGCTGAGCAAAGAAATTGCCGACCTGAACGAAGACCGGCAGGCGCTGAAAGCAAAATGGGAGAGCGAAAAGGCGGTGGTGCACGGCATCCAAAAAGAAAAAGAAGCGATCGATCGGTTAAAGTCCGAGGCGGAGCAAGCCGAAAAAGCGGGCGATTATGGTAAGGTGGCGGAAATCCGCTACGGCCAAATAGGGCAGGCCGAAAAGCGCCTCAACGAACTGCAACAGCAGATGAAGCAGATGCAGGGCGAAAAGTCACTGCTCAAAGAAGAGGTGGACAGCGAAGACATTGCCGAGGTGGTAGCCAAATGGACGGGCATTCCGGTAAGCAAGATGTTGCAAAGCGAACGCGAAAAATTGTTAACGCTGGAACACGAACTGGGTAAGCGCGTGGCAGGGCAGGAAGAGGCCATTCAGGCGTTGAGCGATGCCGTGCGCAGAAGCCGTGCGGGCTTGCAAGACCCCAAGCGCCCCATCGGCTCGTTTATCTTCATGGGCACAACCGGCGTGGGTAAGACAGAACTTTCAAAAGCCCTGGCGGAGTATTTGTTTAACGATGAAAATGCCATGGTACGCATTGATATGAGTGAGTACCAGGAACGCCACAGCGTGAGCCGCCTGATTGGTGCGCCTCCGGGCTACGTGGGCTACGATGAAGGTGGCCAACTTACCGAGGCGGTGCGCAGAAAACCGTATTCGGTGATTCTGCTGGATGAAATTGAAAAAGCGCACCCCGATGTATTCAACATTTTGTTGCAGGTGTTGGATGATGGCCGACTAACGGACAATAAAGGCCGTGTAGCGAATTTCAAAAACACCATTGTCATTATGACGACCAATATTGGCTCGCATCTTATTCAGGAAAACTTCGAAAAAATTACCGATGCCAATTACTTTGATGTGGTGGAACGCACGAAAGAAGAAGTGATTACGTTGTTAAAACAATCCGTGCGACCAGAATTTATCAACCGGATAGACGAAATCATCATGTTCCGCCCGTTGAGCAAAAAAGACATTCGAAAAATAGTGGCCATCCAGGTGGAGCTGGTTAAAAAACGTTTAGCAGAGAGTGGCATAAAGCTGGAAATTTACGAGGATGCATTAAACAGATTAGCCAAGTTAGGTTACGATCCTCAGTTTGGCGCCCGACCATTGAAGCGGGTAATTCAACGCGAGCTGTTAAACGAATTGTCGAAGCAGATTTTATCGGGAAGAATAAACAAAGATTCAATCATCTATGTTGAATTACTGAATGATGTAGAATTTTCGTTCACCAACGTGACTGACGTGGTGCCGTTGGAATAAAGAGAAAGTGGGGTTCCGCGCCACTTTAATTCGCGGAAATGGTTAGTGGGGTTTGATCCCGATGAATAATCGGGAGGGGTTAGAGCGCGGCAGGGGTGCCGCGCTCTTTAACTTTCTGCCCGGCTGGCGTTTCCATCGAAAAACAGGGAAAGAAATCCGGAAAAATACCCCGAAAGAGGTATTGACATTCTCAAAAAAAAGGATGTATTGGCTACGTAAGCCGTTTGCGCTACCTTGACGTGTCTTAGTGGCTATGCAGGTACGTTTTATCATTTACACGGCAGTGGTGTGCGCGCTATGCGCGCAGCCCGTCTTTGCGCAATCCTGGCAGGAATCGTATACAAGTGCCAAAGCTGCGTTTGGCCGCAACGAAGTTGCCGAAGCCTACCCGTTAGCAAAAAACGCGTTATCGCAATACCAGCAGGAAGACGGTAGCACCACCACCTCCTACGCTAACATTCTGCACCTGCTTTCAGAAATCTGTTACAGCTTATCGCAGTACGAAGAGGGCCTGGAATACGTAGAAAAAGAACTGGTAATCCTGACCGGCCGAGACGAAACTCAGGCCAATGCGCTGATTAATGCGGCCGCATTTTATCAGGCGGTAGGTCGCCACACCAGCGCTATTCAATCGCTGGAACAGGCAAAAGAAATGCTGCTGGCATTTTATAAACCTGAAGAAGATCCCATCGTTGCCTGCCAATTGTCGCTGGCGATCAACTACTACCTCACCAACGAGAACCACCGGGCGTTCGAGCTGTTTTCGAATCACCTACCTACCGAGCCTACCGAAGAGCAGCTTCAGGCCCATTTTTACTACAGCCGCCTGCTTGCAGAAATGGGCCAGCCAGAGGCCGCCATGCGTTCGTTCAGGAAAACCCAGACGAAGTTTGAAGAATTGGGTATGGGCGAGAGCACCGAATACGGCAGTCTGCTTACCGCGCTTGCACAGGTACACCATCAGCAAGGCGCCTACCGCGAGGCTGAGGTGTTGTACGCGCGCGCAGAAGAAATTTTCGAAAAAAATAATCAGGCCGAGTCTGACGAATACGCGGCGTTGGTAAACCAGCGGGTGGTTAACTTTTTTGCGCTAGGCGATGAAGCGCAGGCTGACCAGCTCCTCAAACAGGTAGCCGCGCAAGCCAACGGCACGCTGGCCTACGCCCAGGTACTCACCAATTGTGCTTCCTGGCACGCGGCCAATCATGCAACCGCTTTGGCGAAACAACAAGCCACCGAAGCGGTATCGCTACTTCGCGCAGACCCTACACACACCCATCAACGGCCATTGTACGAGGCGCTGAAAGTGTTGGCCTACATTGAGGGATTGGAACTGCAGCCCGAGGCTAAGAACCATAGCCAGGAAGCGTTAACACTGGCGGCTACCCTGTTTCCTGAAAACACGCTGACGCGCCTGGTTGCACAAAACCATCACACTCGAAACCTTTTGCACGTTGCCGCCGGGGCAGAAGCCGCCGCCAGCGCACGCACTGCCATGCGCATCGTCAAAGCGCACTTTCCGCAACCCATGAGCGAAACCGTGGCCACACTTACCCTCCTCGGCCGCGCATATCAACAACAAGGGGATTTCCTGGTGGCCGATTCGGCCTATGCCACTGCGTTACAGTTGTATGAATTGAAAACACTACCCATCGATCAGCATTACACCTACCTGCTCAACAATTTTGCGCTCGCTCAACAAGAGCAGGGCAACTGGAGCCGGGCGCACGATCTATTGGTGCTGGTAGCCGCGCAAATGCAACAGCGTAAATCCCGGCAGTTTCAGGAGTATGCCGTGGCCATGGAAAATCTGGCACTGCTTGAGATGCGCCTGGGGCGCACGGCAATGGCCAAGCAGTATTTGGATTCTGCACTTGTGGTTTTCGATACTGATGAAAAAAAGCAAAACACAACATTTGGCTCGTTTCAATTAACCTTAGGGAAATACTATCAGTCGATGGCGGATTTTGCAAAGGCCGAAGTGTGGCTGCGCAGCGGTCAGGGTATTTTAGCACAAGTAGCGGGCAACACATCCGAAGCGTATGCACAATCGCAAAATGCGTTGGCCGTGTTGTATCAAACGCTGGGTAACTATGCAGAAGCAGAGCCACGATTGAAAGAGGCCATCCGCATCTATGAGCAGAAAAACAATTCGCGTGAAGTGAGCACCGCCAAGCAAAATCTGGCCACGCTTTACCAAATCCAGCAAAAGTATTCGGAGGCCGAGACGTTGCTTACCGAAGCATTGCAGTTAGACGAACGTAATCTCGGCAAACGGCATCCACAATACGGTGTTACCCTACAAAACCTGGCCACGCTGTATCAAAAGAAAAAAGATTTTGGTAAAGCCAGCGAACTGCTGGAGGAAGTTCGGCAAACCACACAAAACACGCTGGGGGCAAACCACCCGCTGTATGCCACCATTACCACCAACCTGGCCGTGGTATATCAGGATCAAGGCCAATATGCACAAGCCGAAAAGTACTGGAACGAAAGTGTAACTGCGCGAAAAAACCTTTTGGGCGAAGATCATCCCGACTATGCCCGTTCGCGGTTTGGGCTGGCCAATTTCTATTTTGCCACCGGCAAGTTTGATGTGGCGTATCAGCAGTTTGAGCCGGTAATTCAAAACTATCAAAACCAGATTACGCGGTATTTCGCAGCCATGAGCGAAAAAGAAAAGGGTGCGCTCTACGCCCGCATCAAACCGGTATTCGATACGTATCAGGATTTCTGCATTCAATACCTGAAAAACAACGGCCCTGCCGCGCAACTTACGGAACAGCTCTACAACCTGCAGCTTACCAATAAAGCTATTCTGCTCAATGCATCGAACAAACTCCGGACCGCCGTAGCCAACAGCGCAGATGAAGAAACAAAGGCGCTCTTTAAGGATTGGGTAGCCACGAAAGAACAATTGGTAAAGCTTTACGCGATGACCCGGCAAGAGCGCGAAGCATCCGGCGTTGATGTAACCACAACAGAGGCGAAGGCGAACGACTTGGAAAAAGCATTGACGGCAAAGTCGACTTTGTTTAGCACGCTTACCAGTAACACCACGGCAAACTGGCGCCAGATTCAAAGCAATTTAAAATCCGATGAAGCCGCCATCGAAATCATGCGCATTAAAAAGAAGTTCGTAGCCGATTCAATTTACTACGTAGGGCTGGTGGTTACCCCGGCATTTACAGAACCCCGCACATTCATCTGGCCGAAGGGTATCCTCATGGAACAACGCCTGTACCGCTTTTTCAGAAACAGTATCAAACACCGGCTGGCCGATACCATCTCGTATGCCACCTATTGGGCGCCCGTGGCCGCCGCTGTGCCCAACATCAAGAAACTGTGGATCAGCAGCGATGGCGTCTTTAACAAGATTAATCCCAATACGATTTTTAATCCACACACCCGGCAATGGATTTTGGATGAATACACCATTTATCTCATTAACAACACCCGCGAGTTAGCCGAAGTGCAGACAGCTGCAGCGGACGGTATCACAAAAACTGCTTCACTTTTTGGCTATGCCGATTTCAATCTGGCTGCCGCCAACCAAGTGGTGCAGGGCGGCAAGCGCACGTCGGGCACCCGCTACGGTTTCGATAGCGAGGATATTCCGATGCTGCCCGCCACGGAAAAAGAAGTAGTCAACATTGCGGCACTATTGAATAACAACCAATGGCAAACCGATTCGTACACATTGGATCACGCCAACGAAAAGAACCTAAAGAAAATTGAGAGCCCTACTATTTTACACGTAGCCACGCATGGTTTCTTCTTAAGCGACGTGGAGCTGACAGACGAACCTGACGAAGGAAACGACCAGGCATATTTAAAAAATCCGCTGTTTCGATCGGGCATCTTGCTGGCAGGCGCAGGTGTACGGCTGGAAAACAGCGAAGAAGACGGTGTACTTACCGCGTACGAGGCATTGAATCTGAACCTGGACCATACTGAGCTGGTGTCTTTATCTGCGTGCGAAACAGGCCTCGGCGAAGTGCGCGATGGCGAAGGCGTGTATGGCCTGCAACGCTCTTTCCTGGTGGCGGGCGCAAAGGCCGTACTCATGAGTTTGTGGCAGGTAGACGATCAGGCCACACAGGAATTGATGGAACAATTCTACCAGCATTGGTTTTCCGGCAAACCAAAAACAGAAGCCTTCCGGGAAGCACAAATCAAACTAAAAGAAAAGTACCAACACCCGTACTATTGGGGTGCCTTTGTGATGATTGGTGACTAAATTTGGTTAGGTATTATACTGAACGATAAAGAGTGAAAAGCAAACCGTAGACTATACATGAAACGCGTACTTGTTCTGGTCATCCTGGCATTGGTAATCTCCTTTGCCCGGGGGCAAAAAAATCCGCCAACACCAGTGCCGTTTGACTCCGCACAATTTTATAACAACACGAAAAAACCAGCCATTAGCGATGCCGCCATGGTTGAATATGCACCTACTATTCAGGCGGATGGGAAGACAATCATTTTTGAGGCCAGTGCTTCCGGCAAACAATATCTGCTGTTTCAAACTTCGCTCGACCAAGCCAAAAAATGGGATAAGCCCATACCCATCGAAAAGATTAATTCCACTGGTGATTCGCTGGATCTGATTGGTGGCCCCAGTCTGAGTTTTGACGGCAACCAATTGTACTTCTTCCGCACGGTGGGAAAGTTCGCCAATCACGAAATCTTTGTGAGCAAGCGCACCCGGCAGGGCTGGAGCGCACCCGAATCGGTGGGTGCACCCATCAACACCGATGGTTACGAAGGATTTCCCTCCATCAGTGCCGACGGTACCACCCTTTATTTTGTGCGGCAAAATCTCACACCTCAATCCAAGGAAATCAAAAAACTGGAACAGTTCTGCTACTCCATCTACCGCTCGGTGAGAACGAAAGACGGTGCCTGGGGTACACCCGAGCGACTGCCGTGGCCGATTAATCAAGACTGCGAAAAAGCACCGCGGATCATGGCCGATGGACGAACATTGATCTTCTCCTCCAACCGGCCGGGAGGTAAAGGTGGCTTTGATATGTACCAAACCAAGTTAGACGATAAGGGCGAATGGTCGAACCCGGAACCACTCTCCTTTGTGAATACCGAAGTAGACGACCAGCTGCCATGTATCTCTGCCGAAGGTGATCTGATGTACTATACCTACAACAACAACGACATTTACTCGATTACGATTCCCTTCGGCCTGCGCCAGTTCATGAATAACGTGGTGCAAGGGTTTATTACCGATCAGGATACGAAATCCGGAATTGGCGCAGACATTATTGTAACCGATGCATTGACCTCGGAAGTAGTGATGACGCTGGATAACAACCCCGATGACGGCCGCTACACCGTGGTATTGCCTGTGGGCCGAAGTTTTAACATCGAATTCAAGAAAGACGGTTACTCCAGTTATTCGTATCCGCTGGACCTGCGTGCAGTAAAAAAATATCAGCAAATCGATAAGAACGTACAGCTATTCAAGACCATTAAATTGAACCTTACGGTAAACGACACCGAACTCTTTGAACCACTGGTTGCAGATGTGAAGGTGAAGGAAGTAGGTGCCGCCAGCTACCTGAAAGAAGTAAAAACCAATCCGCGCACCGGCAGGGTAAATTTGGAGCTCCCCATCGGAAAAAACTATGAAATTGCCATCAGCGCCCCTTTCTTCAAAGGTTACATTCTTCCGTTCAGCGCCTCTGGACTCGTGATTTACCGCGAGTTTGAAAAGTATGTTGAACTGGTGCCCGAGAAAAGAGAAATTCTGGTAAACGTAACCGATCAAAAAAATAACTCAAAAATCAAATCGAAAGTGGTGATCAAAAATAAAACCCGTAACGAGGTTATTGAAGTAGACGGCAATCAATCCATCTCGCTGCGCGCAGGCGATCGGTACGAAGTGGAGGTAACCAGCGAGCAGGGCTATGCATTCAACAGTACGGCCATTGATTTAACCTCGGGCACATTTGCCGGTGATTTGAGCGTGTCGCTGCTGCGATTGGAACCCGGCGCCAACTTGCCGTTGAAAGACATTAACTTCGAATCGAACTCAGCCACGCTGTCCGACATCTCGTTTGTGGAGCTCAAGCGCGTGATTGAAATGATGCGCGAAAATCCATCGTTGAAAGTAGAGATTGCCGCACACACCGATGACATCGGCTCCGACCAGTACAACCTCAATTTATCAAACAAACGTGCCAAGAGTGTGGTGGATTACCTCACGGAAAACAAAATTCCTTCCGACCGTTTTCAGGCCAAAGGCTACGGCGAGTCATTAAAGAAGGTGCCTAACGATTCCGAATCGAACCGTGCCGTCAATAGAAGGGTAGAATTAAAAGTTTTAAGCATCTAGTTATGCGCATTATTATTTGTTTTCTTTTTTGTGCAGGCAGCTTGGCATCCGTCGCGCAGAAGTACTCAGATTTGTGGCCCACGTTGGACGCCATGCCTCCCGATCTGGCAAAAAATGCGTTAAAGGCATTCATGATTGAGGAGCCCGATCAACCCAATGCCAACTTCCGGCTGGCGATGGCCTACGAACGAAATTACCGCGCGGCCGACCCGCTGGTGGCTTACCAATACGCCATGGCCAATGCTGCCGAAGCCAAGCTACGCTACAACAAGGCAAAACTGCTTTGCGATGCCCGTGAAGTAGACCGCAACAATGATGAGTACTGGCCCATTTTTAAAATTATGGATGCCAAAGGTAAGCCCAACGTTCCCTTCGCAGTGGTTTCCAAAAAAATGATTAACGGATACGATTCCGCAGACGCGTTCATCAAAAACATGCCCCCGATTTATGCCGCTTTTACAAAAAGCGTGAACCAGTACGATCAGGCTGTAAAACTTTTCGCCACCATCAACACCAACTACTCGTCACTTGAGGATTTGTATCTTTTGTATAACCCGGAATTGCACGAATCGTTAAACCGACTCAAAACACATTACGACTCCTGCATCGTCTATCTGGAACAATACCTGGCACTTACTAAAACATACCCACTCAAAGGCTATAAACAGGCACACAAAATTCTGCCGATTCAAACCTACCGGTTAGACGGGCTCACCACATCCATTAACTTCCTGGCCGGCGAGATCAAGATTTGGAATTATGCAGATTGGGTTACACGTATTCAGAACTACGAGAAAGGCCATGTTACCGATCTTCGCAAGAACATTGAAGCTTTCCACGAGAAGCTCGACAAAAACCTGAGCGTGCTGCAAACGCTTCCGTTTGGCCAAACCGGAGCGGTACTTAAGCCAGACAAATCACTGGTGTTTAATTTGAACAATATCGATCGCCAATCAGTGATCATCCCCTTGCTTGCATTTAAAACCTACAAACAAGAGTGGCTTAACGAAGCCAAAGTGCAGGAGCCAGACACCTTTTACTCCCGAAAAAATGCCGCGTTGTACAGTAATCTGGTGTATGTAAATCGAAAAGCCGACACGTTAGCCCGCGCACTTGCAGACGCCATCAAAACAGCGTCTGTAGACAAACACAAAGCGTTCATTGGCAAAGCCTATGGCTCGCAAACCGGATTGGAAAAGTACACTAAAGAGCAACAAGCAGAGATCAGCAAAACATTCGACACGTACACCCAACAGTTACGCCTGAGCGTATTGCGCGATACGCTCCGCGCGGAAGCGTTTATCACCAAAGACAATCAATTCCGCTCACCCAAAGGCGGAGTGGTTGTATCGCTCGTGCCACAAACCATCACGCCCGAGGCATTGGAAGCCGGAACACCCATTACACTTTTTAACCGAAAAAATCCGGATGGCAGCGCGTATGTAGCTGGCCTTTACAAAGCCGATAAGAAGAAGAATGTAACATTTACTTTTTTGCTGCGCATCAACCCCGATGGAAAAGAAGCGTGGTTTAAGAACTTCAATATCCCGGTAGACAGTGCATCGGTGGCCGATACCCACACCTTTCTCGGCCCAGTAGTGCTCACCCAGGAAGGGTGCGCGGTTGTGCTGCGATCAGAGCACCGCGCAAACCCGGTTTCACTCAACACGTTTGTTTACCTCACCGAAAAAGGCGAAGTAAAAACGAACCAGAAACTTACCGATGTTTTCTACCCCCGCCATGCGGTGTATTCAGAGCGCAACAACTCGTTTGTAATCACCTTAAAAGGCATGGGCCGCGAAGAAAACATCACTACGGGCGAGAAATTACTGATGGTACAATTGAATGTGTTGGGCGAAGTAGTCTGGAAACGTGAGATTGACATGGTGGGTAGTTTCACCGATGCTGTGCCGGTACTCGACGGCTACCTGTTGGTAGGTAACTACCTGGTTATTCGCGATGCGGCAGGCAAAGAGGTACGCACCAAAGTGGCGCAATTGGAGTGTAATCCATTTATCGCAAAAATTGGTGAGCGGGGCGAGTACCAAAAACTTGAAACCATCACGCACAGCGGGTCTTTGTTTGTACAACGGGTAGTGAAAGTAAACGACAATTCCATTCACCTCATCGCATTCAAAGAAAAGCTTGATTTGGCAAAATCAAAGTTGTTTACCGAAGCCGATGGCCCCGTACATGTCATGACAAATCGCAATGCCCAGACGGTGTTTGTGAAGTAACGTAAACTACAACCCTAAACGTGCGTCAAAAAGATTAGCGCTAATCGCATGCCAGCGCAAGCCAAATAGCTTCAGGTATTCGTTCCGGAGAATACAATACCAGTAACCTTTTGCGCTTGCTCCTAAATGCCTTCTTGCAGTTGAAAATATTGCTGAATGCGCTGGGCACCCGCGCCATCTAACAAGACCACGAGATAGTCGCCCTCATGAATAAACACCTGCTCAGCCGGGTTTTTCATCAGTGTGCGTTTTCCGTTTACCATCTTCACAATTCCCAACAGCACCACGTTGCAACTGCGCTTTAAATCAAAAAAGGCTTTCTCGTAAGGAACATTTGCGAACGGGTTACCTGGTTTTACAATCAGCTGCTTCATGTCGTACTCGTGATCCTCGTGGGCATACGCAATCAGCTCCTCGGTAAAAAAAGCCACATCCGGTTCGTAGATGTAACTGGCCAGCAGTTTAGACGAAATCTCGTTTTTTGAGATCGCATAGGTAATACCCGCATTCACGAAAGTAGCCTTTAGATTACCGTTGTCGAGGGTAACTACGTAGTTCAGATCCGCATACTTTTTCTTGATGTTAATTATGTACACCAGCTTTTCCGTATCGTCATTCAGATTGATGAACACAATGGAAGCCTCGCGAATATTTACCTTCTCAAGCAGATCAAAATTATTGTAATCCGAGTAGAGCGTAAAAACCTTGTCGGTGCTATAATACTCATGAATGATGTCGATGGAACTGCGGTCTTTCGTTACTACCGCTACCTGCCGCCCGGCGGCCAGCAGGTGCGAAACCACCGACTGTCCAAATTCATTCCAGCCAATGATTACAATGTGGTTGGTAAAGTTCGTACCGTTTAAACCCAACATCTTTTTTTCTTTAAAGGCGCTTACGAAAGTAGCCATTTGTCCGATTATAAAACCATATACCCCCACACTGGAAAGCAAAAAAAGAAAGCCAATCAACCTGCCCGTGGGGCTTACCGGCAGCATATCGCCATAACCCACCGTAGTAAGTGTTTCCACCAAATACCAGGTGGCATCGAATAGGGAATGAATTTTACTGTCTGGCGTGCGCTTTTCGAAATGGTAGAGCGCAACCAACAAAACACCATAAATCACCACAATCGTGGCGATGGCAAGGGCAGCCGATTGACTTGTAGACTTGCGCTTCATTTCCTAAAACTACTAGGTTTTAGGAAAACATGCATCATGGGCATTTCGCCAGCAGCGCCGCGACTTCGTGGGTAGAAATTAAGCCGCGGTCGGTCGATTCAAGATTATAAATGTAGGTGGCGATCTGCGCGATCTCCATATCGGTTAGTGCGAGCACACCCGGCATCGGTTGGTTGAAGACAACTCCGTTCACCACAATCTCGCCCTGGATGCCATACTTCATCCCGCAAATTACCTTTTCGAAATTGCTGTGCAGGTAATCCGAACCGGCAATGGGTGGATACACGCGGGCCAATCCTTTGCCTTTCGGCTGATGGCAGTTGCTGCAATGTTGCTGATAGAGACGCTCGCCCTGCACCCGGTATTGTTTAAACGCAAGTTGCTCGGGGTTGTGGCAGCCCACAAAAAACAAAACCGCACCGGCAAAAATGATCTTAATCCGATTCAAGTCGCAGGCGTTTGATATCGCCAATCAGGCGGTTAACCTCTTGCTCCACAGTTCCATCGTACTTGCCCCGAATGCGCCCTTTTTTATCGACCAGCAAAAATGCCCCGCTATGGATAAATCCATCCGGTTCTGTTTGGTCTTCCATCGCGGTAGCGAAATAACTGGTTTGCGCAATATGGTAAATGGAATCTTTAACGCCGGTTACAAAATGCCAGCGCGCAGAAGACGCTCCCAGGCGGTCGGCAAAGTCGTGGAGCTTGGCCACATCATCATGCATCGGATCGATGGTATGCGATAAGATCAGCACGTCGGGCATGCTTTCGGTAGCTTCGTACACCCGTAACATTTGGGTTTTCATGATGGGGCAAATTGTGCGGCACGAAGTGAAAAAGAAATCTGCCACATAAATCTTGTCGCGAAAGGTATCGCGGGTTACGCGGGCACTATCCTGATTCACAAAGGAAAATGGCGCAATGGTGTGGTACACGGTGTCCGTGCCCGATACTTTTCGCTCGCCGTAAATGGGTAAAGGCTTCGCCCGGTCGCATGCGGCCAACAGGCTCAGTCCCAAAAAAAATACAACTGCACGCATCTATTTAGCTATTTCAATTAAGTCGCCCTCCCGCACCAGGCCACCCGAGGTAGCCAGCACGTTTTGCCCAAAGTACACTTTACCATTCTTTTTTCGGTATGCGGATAAGGTGGCCAACGGCTCGGTACCCTTTACACCCGTGTGTTGATCCACCGTGGTCATTACACAACGTGCGCAGGGCTTCACCCCTTTGAAAGTTACTTCCCCCACCCGAAAATCACTCCATCCATCCTCCTCATAAGGTTGGCCATTTGTAAAAACAAGATTCGGGCGAAATCTGTTCATCGGCACGGGCGTGGCCAGCCGGGCATTCAAATCCGCCAGCGACGCCTCACCAATGATCAAAACGGGGTAGCCATCCGCCAGACTCACCCACTGCCCTTCGCTGCTGTAGGCACGATCTACCTGCCGCGGGTTCATCTCGGGGAACGCCACAAAGCGTACAGGCCAGCCCAGCAAATCGGAGAACCACTGATCTGCCGCGGTGCTGCAACCCTGAACCTGCACGGTGTCGTCCCACACGGTAGCCGAAAATACCTCGCCCTGGCGCGCTTCTGCCGCCAGTTCAAACCGTTGTTTGCCATGCGTGAGCACCAATTCGGTACCCACCATGCGCGCCTGAAAAAGTGCGAGCTGGGGCAACGTTCGCTGTGTGAGAAATTGATTGTTGGAATCGATTAACATCCAACGCCGGTCGTGCGCTAAACCCTTGGGTAACACATTGGCCTCCGGTAAACGATACCCCCCCAGCGATTTCACGGGGTACACCCAGATCTCTGAAAGCGTACGGATTTTCATCAACAAATTTGCAAGTGAGAAACCTGTGCAACATACGCGGGTATTATCTTTAACACAAATTCCGTGCAGCCGATGTTGAGAGAAAGTGCGTTATGGTACTTCGAAAGCAGTAATCTGTTTCATTTACTATGTCCTCATAAAACCAAGAACCTCGAGCAAAAGCACGAGTTTCAACACTTTAAGAAAGGCGAGTTCATTTACCTGCCGGAGCAACCCGCCCAATACATGTACATGGTAGCCGGTGGCCGGGTTAAAATCGGGCATTACCTGGAAGGCGGAAAAGAAGTGATTTCATCCATCCTTACCATTGGAGAAATTTTTGGTGAGTTGGCGCTGGCGGGCGAAGAAAACCGTAGAGATTTTGCGCAGGCCATGGATGACGACACCTCCGTGTGCCCCCTGCGCATTGAAGACATGAAAATGCTGATGCGCGATAACCACGAGCTAAGTTTTAAGATGATTAAGTTGGTAGGCTTGCGCCTGATGAAACTGGAACGCAAACTGGAGTTGCTGGTATTTAAGGACGCGCGAACGCGCGTAGTGGAATTTCTGAAAGATGCCGCCTCGTGGAAAGGCAAAAAGGTGGGTGATGAAACCATGATTCCCACGCGGCTTACGCATAAAGACATTGCCGCCCTTACCGGTACCTCGCGGCAAACGGTAACCACCATTTTAAACGAGCTTAAAGAAAAAAACCTGATCTACTTCGATCGGAAGAAAATCCTCATTCGCGATTTAGCAAAACTGGCGTAACGCCGTTGGCACTCGTTAGTGCTGAGTTGCAAAGCCACGGATGTCTTCCATAATACGTTGGGCAAGTTCATCGGCCCGCTTTGCATTTTTAGCCTCTGCATAGATGCGGATGATGGGTTCCGTGTTACTCTTTCGCAGGTGCACCCACTCCTTTTCTTTCTCAAAGTCGATGCGTACCCCATCTGCCGTTTTAATTTCTTCGTTGGCGTACTTGCTTTTCACTTTCTCCAACAGCCCGTCTACATCAATAGCGGGTGTTAACTCAATCTTATTTTTCGAGATGTGATAGCTGGGATATACCTTTCTAAGTTCCGAAACGGTAAACCGGGTGTGGGCCAGGTGTGTAAGAAACAACGCAATACCCATCAGCGCATCGCGGCCATAATGCAATTCCGGAAAAATTACGCCACCATTTCCTTCGCCACCAATAACGGCACGGGTTTCTTTCATGGCTTGAACCACATTTACTTCGCCCACCGCGGAGGCGCGGTATTTGCCTTTGTAGCGCTCGGTAACATCGCGCAACGCACGGGTGGACGAGAGATTAGAAACCGTGTTGCCCTTCTTTTTACTCAACACATAATCGGCAACAGCCACCAGCGTATACTCTTCACCAAATGGTTTTCCATCTTCTTGAATCAACGCTAACCGATCCACATCAGGATCTACCACAATGCCTAGGTCGCACTGCTGCTGGCGAACTACCTGGCTTATCTTTTTCAAATTTTCGGGCAGTGGCTCGGGGTTATGCGGAAAGTGCCCGGTGGGTTCGCAATACAACTCCACCACCTTTCGTACGCCCAGCGCCTTCAACAACTTAGGTACGGCAATACCTCCGGTGGAGTTTACCGCATCTACCGCAATTTTAAACCGCGCCTTTTTAATTGCTTTTACGTCAACAAGTTTGTTTTTGAGAATCAGTTCGATGTGCTTCTGAATGTACTTGTCTTTGGTGTGGTATGTACCCAGTTTGTCTACAGATGCAAAGTCGAAGAGCTCGTTCTGCGCAAGGCGCAAAATCTCTGCCCCATCGGCCGCGGATAGAAACTCACCGCGCTCATTCAAAAGTTTGAGGGCATTCCATTGAATGGGATTGTGGCTGGCCGTGAGAATAATTCCGCCTTGCGCTTTTTCCAGCGTCACCGCCACTTCCACGGTGGGTGTGGTGGAAAGGCCCAGATCGATTACATCCAAACCTACCCCTTGAAGCGTGGCCGACACCAGTTGGCTTATCATCGCGCCAGAGAGGCGCGCATCGCGACCGATGATCACCTTTCTACCCCTGCGCGCCTTCAACCAGGTGCCGTAGGCCGCAGCAAATTTTACGGTATCGATTGGTGTTAATGCATCGCCCGGCCTGCCCCCAATGGTGCCGCGGATGCCAGAAATGGATTTAATGAGCGTCACAAAAAATGGATTTTGGAACGCGAAGGTAGAAAAAGCAAAAGGATTTTGCCGACTAGCGCTTGGGCACCTCTGGCAAGGGAGTCAGTTCGTTTTTTCCCGGATCTCCACAAACCGTGTCACCCGCACCCACCACTTTACCGCAGTACCCGCACGTAATCCCCTCTTTGGCCAAAAATGGACTTTGTGTGGCACATGTGCCGCGAAACTCGCCATTCTTTACAAACAACAAGCGCACGCTCATCAGCGCAAAAAACAGGGCAAAAATGCCGAGAGTGATTAAAAAGACAGCCATACACGTTTGATTTACGGTGCCCGGGTAACGCCGCCCGGTTTCGTTACTTTTGCAAAGATAACACGATTCAATTCCCGAAAGTTTACCGGATGAAAAAACCATTTTCCACCCCCGACCCCACGCGGGCGGCAAAACTCGAAGCGTTCGACCGCCTGCTGACCATCATGAACGAGCTGCGCGAGAATTGCCCATGGGATAAAAAACAAACTCTGGAAAGTCTGCGGCACCTGACTATCGAGGAAACGTACGAGCTATCCGATGCCATTCTTGAAAATAATCTGAGTGAAATCAAAAAGGAGCTGGGTGATTTGTTATTGCACATGGTTTTTTACGCGCGCATTGCATCGGAGCAACATGCCTTCGATATCGCAGATGTACTCCATGGTATTTGCGACAAGCTCATTGAGCGGCACCCACATGTGTATGGCGATACGGTGGCCAACGATGAGCAAACAGTAAAAGAGAATTGGGAGAAAATTAAACTGAAGACCGGCAACAAATCGGTTTTGGAAGGTGTGCCGAAAGCACTACCCGCGCTGGTAAAAGCCATGCGCATTCAAGACAAAGCCCGTGGAGTTGGATTTGATTGGGAGCACAAAGGCCAGGTGTGGGAAAAGGTGGAAGAGGAGCTGCGGGAATTCCGTGACGAGTTTAACGTAGCCGGAAATGCCGAAGTAAACCGAGAAAAAGCAGCGGGTGAGTTTGGCGATCTACTTTTTTCGCTGGTGAATTACGCACGGTTTGTAAATATCGACCCGGAAGAAGCGCTGGAGCGTACCAACAAAAAATTCATTAAACGCTTTCAGTTTTTGGAAACGGCATCCGCAAAAGACGGCAAAAAGTTGGGCGAGATGTCGCTACAGGAAATGGATGCGTATTGGGAGCAAGCCAAGCGCCTGTAGCAAAAAAACGCTGGCCCTTTTGCAAGCGCCAGCGTGAAAAAAAATCTTCTTTTTTATTGTGCGCGTTTGGCATTGATGGGGAACTCCCCAAATTGGCCGAGCGCCATCGTGCCCGCTAACACATCGCCAGTAATGGCGGCCTTTACGCCAATCACCACCGAATTTCCACCAAACGAAAGCGTGTAGCTAAACGTGAGCTGATTGCCCACCACTTTCACGTTTTCTAACGGTGTGGTGCGATTGCCACGCGTGCTGGTAATTGTTCCGGTGTATTGGCCCTCTTTCTTTTCGATGGTGATTTTGCCTTCACCACCCTGAGGCGATTGCACCGTGTAATCCCAAACACCCTCCGCTTTTACCACCGCTGTGGGATCGGCCTTCACCGCGGGCGCTGCAGCTACCGGCGCAGTTGCCGGACGGCCCGCAGGCGCACCACCGCGGCCACCACCGCCAAAGCCGCCACCTTGGGCCATACCGCCACCACCTGCATCGCCAGGACCACCACCATCGCCTTCTTTCAGGTCATCATTATTAACATTTCTGCCCCGCCTGCGCGGTTGATCAAAACTCATCTTGCCAATGCGGTAGCTGATGTTTGCACGCACACTCCAGTTATTCAGCACGGTGGTGCTACGCTGATCGATCAATGGCGTCTCCAACCCGTTTCGGATTTTCATGGAGGGCGCCAGAAAGTTTTCAAGCCCCATGCCTACGCTGCCTTTTTTGTTTTTGAACTCCTTACGCACGCCCAGGCTGTAAATGCCAAAGCCACCTTGAAATCCTTGCAATTGAATTCTGCGGCCGCGGTAGAAGCTGAATGTTTGCAATGCCCAGCCGTTGCCTAAATCGTACCCGCCAAACACGCGGCCGCTGTAGACCCAGCCGGTATTGGCGGCATTTTGGGTGGGATCGGGTACGTTGTTGGAAAGATCTGCGTAGTAGACATCACCACCGCCATTCAGCGAGAGCTTTCCGATAGTTACGTTAGCAAAGAAACTCATGCCATAGGCGTTTTCCTGCCCGATGTTGGCGTAGCGGGTTAAGATGGTGTCCGCGGAGAACGTACGAATACTCTGAATCGCATTGTTTGAGTTGCGCACGAAGCCGGTAAAGTTGAGCGATGTTCCTTTCACAAACGTGCTGTAACCCACTTCGTAGTTGTTGGTAAACTCAGGGTCAAGCACGGGATTGCCAATCGTAACATTTAATGGGTTCTGATCTTGCCGGTTGGGGTTGAGAAACTGAATGCCGGGCCGTTGAATTCTGCGGTTGTACGATGCTTTTACCGTGCCTTTCTTCAATTTCTTGGAGGCATTTAAACTGGGCACCAGCACACCGTACTCCGGAATGGGAATATCCTTCTCTGTGCGGCTAAATGCGTTGATGGTGGTGTATTCATAACGTAAGCCTGACTTCAGGCCATAGCCGGTCTTTGAACTGTACGTGTGCGACACATACGCCGAGGTTACGTCTTGATTGTAATTCAGGTTATTGGTACGGGCAGCGCTGTTATCCTGTATGAATTCTCCGTTCTCGCCAGCGGCAGTAAAGTAAGAGAAGTCGCTCAACACTTTCCTGCGAATTTCTTTTGCCCCAAACTCTACCATTTGGTTGGTTCCAAGGGGTGTCTGGTAGTCAATCTGGAGCGTCATCTCCTCGTTTAAACCATCGTTGAGGTTCTTTAAGCGTTGAATGATTTGCTCTGTCGTGGCATTCAAAATATTATTGGTAAAGTCGTTGTTGCGGTCGTTGCGGCTATACAACGCCAAAACACTTAGCTCTTGCTGCGGCTTCTTAAACTGTTTGGTGTAACTCAGATTTAGATCAACGTTATTCGAAAGATCCTGAGTGCGTACGTTACGTAAACTACTACCAAGCAGCGCATTATTTAAAAAAGACTCCGAGCGCAGATTATCCTGGTAGTTGAAGTTATTACGCAAGCCAAAACGGACGCTCGCCGCCAGCGAGTTTTTCTCGTTAATGTCGTAATCCCAACCTAAATTATAGTTACCAAAAATGCCTTCACTGCGGTTCCCGGCACGCTGCACGGTTTGTATACCGCTACCGATGTTGTTTTGAAAATTTTCAAAGCTGCCATCCACATTGTACTGCGCACGGCCAAAACCGCCTAACGAAAAACCCATCTTCTTTCTGCGATAGTTACCGTTCAAACCCAGGTTGGAGCCGCGATAACCCACGCCCGCATCCACGTTAAGTGTTAAGCCTTGCAGGGTGTTCTTTTTGGTAATGATGTTGATGATACCCGCAGAGCCTTCTGCATCGTACCGCGCGGAGGGCGAAGTAATGACTTCCACGGTTTTGATTTGATCCGCCGGAATCTGCCGTAAGGCGTCTGCAATGGAACTGGCTACAATGGTAGACGGTTTGTTGTTGATCAGTACCTGTACGTTTTGGCTGCCACGTAAACTCACATTACCGTCAAAATCCACGGTTAGCTGCGGCACTCTGCGCAGTACATCCGAGGCATCGCCACCTTTGGTGGTTTGGTCGTTCTCGGCATTATAAATGGTGCGGTCTACCCGCTCTTCAATCAACTCTTTCTGCCCTTCTACTACTACCTCGTTCAATAGCTGCGATTCGCTCTCCAACTTTACTGTTCCCAGATTTAAGTCGGTACGGGCCGCAAATTTGTAGGGGCCTTTTTGGATGGTTTTATATCCTACGAAGCTAATCGACAGATTGAACTGGCCTTCAGCAATATTTTTGATCACGAACTTGCCTTTCTCATCGCACACAGTGCCATCTACAGGTTTACCAGTGGCAATGTCTAATAGTGCCACGGTGGCATACTCCACGGGTTTATTATTCTCATCCACCACCGTACCGCTAAGGCGGCCGCTGCCCTTCTGTTCGGGCGTTTGGGCGAAAAGGGTAAAAGCAAATAAAATGTTAAAAAGTGTTAAAGAAGTTCTCATGTTTAGAATCAATTCGCAAAACAAACCTTAAACAACGTACAATGTTCCGGGCGGCTGCCTGAAATCCATCGGAGGCTATGCGGCCTGACGACAGGTAATTTTTCTCTTTTCAGCGTTACTATCGCCTACCCCTGTTGCCGTCCCATCGCTGAAAATATTCCTTCAAATCCTGAAGTTGAGCAGGGTCGAGGTGTCCTTCCAGCTCCACAAAGAGCGAGTCGAGGTTTTTCTTGGCCGCTTTCTCGAAGTCGAGGCGCAACGAATCGAAGCGGCTGGTGGAGCGACTCAAGATTGGTTCGAGTACAACTTTCTGGGCGTCCGTTGCTTTGGTAACCCGATACACCTTGGCAATGAAGCGCTTTTTGCCCCGATCATCACGGCCCTCGTGTTTGCCGTCTTTGCCATCGGCATCAAACCGGTGCGTTTGGCGGGCCAGTATGGCCTGACCCAACGCGCCAATAAGAATCCCGGCCAGCAGCGTGGCTACAACTACGATAATTGCTCTACGTCTTTCGCTTGTCATGTTACTATCTCGTTATGTCGTTCAAAAAATCGAATGTCAATACATCTTCGGTGGTCGTTTCTTCCATGCCCATGACCGAAGTAAAGCTCAGTTGGTCTGCCAACGCCAAATTGAGAATGAGCAGGGCTACCAGAATTCCCCATGCCGCCAACTGATACCGTTTGAAAAACAGCACAATTTGGTAGTCGATGGCATCTTTCAGGTTTTTAACGCGCTGAAGTACCGTTTCCGGGAAGAAAGGCCCAAACGTGGCGGTTTCCGGCCGCAGCAAGTGTTGGCGGATGCGCTGGTAGTGCACCGCAGTGCGCGCGAAGGTAACATCTTGTTCCAGAGCAAGCCGAATGCGCGCCTGTTCTGCCGGTGTTACCGTTGCGTCTAGCGATTGTAAATACAATTCTTCGGGAGTAGTTGCCATACACTAATCAAGTTGTTGCTGTAACTGTTCTTTCAATTTCTTTTGGGCTCGCGCGAGGCGCGAGAGTACCGTGCCTACCGGAATACTGAGAATAGACGCGGTTTCTTCCGTACTGTAGCCTTCTACCAACCGTAAGGTGGCTACCGCACGAAATTCGGGTGCTAACTTCCGAAACGCGAGTTGCAACGCTTCGGCCAAATCCAGACCTTCGGGTATTGGCTGCTGGTGCGCCGCCGTTTCATCCGAAGAAAAAAACCAAAAGCTGCGTTGCCGCCGCTTCAACTCGTTCAGCGCAAGGTTCATGGCCATGCGCGACAAATACGTGCTCAACGCCGCATCGCCCCGGTATTGCTCCAGCGCCTCATAAAAGCGAATGAATACCTCTTGCCCCACATCTTGCGCTTCAGCGGTAGCACCCAACATCGTCTTCACAATCCCGGCTACGCGCTTTTCATGCCGACCAACAATGGTTTTGAACGCACTTAAATCGCCTGCACGGGCGCGCGCAATCAACTCATCATCGTCCAAAACTTTCATCGGGGTGTTCACGATTTAGACAACGGCAAGACGGGTTTTATTCCCACGCCATTCAGGTTTTTTGATCATTCTGGTTCAGTGGACGAAAATGTACACGTGCGGTGTAAAAGCTGTTCCTTTTTGGACATCCGCTTTCTGCCCGGCTTGCAGTTCGCCCTAATTTCAACGGTTTAAAAATGGTGAACGGTTTTTGCACGATGGGCGGAAATCCTAACTATATGCGCACGTCATCCGCTCTTTTCATCATCATCCTTGTACTCACGTTCCCGCTCTGGTTCGGGCTGGGTATCGGCTTTTTCGGTTTACTGGTGGGTTTGTTGGGCGGTATGGTGGGTTTAATCTTTGGCCTGATTGGCGGCTTGATAGGAGCTGTTGCCTGGGTGATTAAAGGATTCTTCTCCTTGCTCTTCGGCTGGGCTTACGACTCGCCCTTCGACTTTGATGGCGACTTTTTTGATTTTAACGGTTGGGCGGTAGCCGCTGTGGTATTGCTGATTGTGCTGATCAGTCGCAATAAAAAATAAGGCTACTCCAACTTTAATTCCACTTTCAGGGCTTTGATGTGATTGCGCAGTGCGCTAAGCAGGTCTTCATCGGCATCCCACTTGGTGCCCAAATACACATGGCCGGATTCAATTTGCTTGAAATAAACTTTGTACACGGGCTTCTCGGCCGGAATCATTTTTACCTGCGATAGGCCGTCGGGGTAGGTGGTGGAGGCGTACGCGCGTTCACGCTTGGTCATGTCGTATTGAAATACCTGCCGTAAGGCCTCCCCCCTGCCCTGCGCATACTTTAACACAAAATGAAAACCTTGTTTGCGCAAGTCACGCTCATTCTCGGGTAACCGCACCAATTTGTAACGTAACGGATAGTGTTGCTGAAAAAACTCCCGCAGTGTTTGATTAAAGGTGGAATCATTGGTGAGTGGTACCGCCAGGTAATCCACTTTCAAATCAACTGCGTAGAGTTCCATACGGCGGCCTTCAATAAAGGAAGGCAGCGCACCCGCTTCCGGAAATGCGTTGATCAAAAAGTTCTCTTTTTTCTGCCGTGCCCAGGCGTCGCGGTACACTGTAAGCAGTAACTCATTTAACACGGAATGATCTACGCGCCAGGCTGGTTGATTTTTTTCGATCAGTGTTCGTTTACGATTGTAGGGTGTAAAGAAAAGCTCAAACCCAGCCGCCTTTTTTTCTGCCACCACCAAAAAATCAATATTGCGTTCGTTCCATGCTGCTGCAAATGCCGCAGTAACATCCGCATTTGCCAACACCCAATCTGCGGGGTAATACGCTACGGCATCAATTCCGATCTGCTGAAATGCCTGTTGGATTTGGCCCAACTCTTTCTGGGTGTAGCCCGGCGCGTACATGAGGACCGCTTTCGAGGCAAGCAGTTTTTCCGGAGGTCTGTCGGTCACCTTCACATCCGCCACCAGCGGGTTTCCCTGCCCGTGCAGAACACCTGGTACGCAGAGCAACAACAAAAAAAAGAATCGCGCCATGGTCTTGCTAACGTACATCTGTGCAAGGTATTACATGCCTACATAAATTCCATCGGCAGCTTCGCGAATGGGAAAGGTTTCCACATCGCGCGAACGCTCACCACATTCCCGGCCGGTAGCGAGTTGGAACCGGTACCCATGCCATGGACAGATGATTTCGCCAAAGGCATTAAGCCGCCCTTTGCTAAGCCGCTCGCCATTGTGGCTGCAACGGTCCAGAATCACAAAAATTCGCTGCTCCGTGCGCACGAAACAGAGCGATCGGTTTTCCACCATTTTTTCCAGCGGCTGATTCAGCGGCAGCTTTAGAACAGCTTCCTCCTGCGATTCAAAAATTTTAACCCAACGCATTGCCCGTGCAGCATTTTGTTATGCATCCAGAAACACATCCAATACTTTTTCTAACCCCATGCCCCGGGAGGCTTTAATCAGCACCGTGGCGTGTTGCAAGGGCTGCGCTTGCAATGCGTGCATCAATTCATCGCGGGTTTGGAAGAATTTTGCATCGGGTGCGGCCTCGCGCACGCGAAAAAATAAGTGACCGCAAATAAATGCCGCCTGAAAGTTTTTTGTACGAATCAGCTCCAGAATATGCCGGTGTTCATTGTCGGCTTCGTCTTCCAATTCAAACATATCGCCCACAATCACCACCTTATTTGCTGCGTGCATGGCCGCAAGGCTTTCGATGGCTGCCGCCATTGAGCTGGGGTTGGCATTGTACGCATCAAGAATGATTTTATTCGTACCCCGCACGAGCACCTGCGAGCGCATATTGGCCGGACGGTAATCGGCAATGGCCTGCTGTGCAGCTGCGGCGGGCACCTCAAAATACTTTCCGATGCACAGGGCTGCAGCAATGTTCTCAAAGTTATACGCCCCCACCAGGTGCGTGGTAATTACCGCACCGGCTTCGGTTTTTACCTGCACCCACGGATCGGAGGCCACCAATTCTACATGCACGAAATCGGCCGGGCCCGGGTACATGATGGGATGGGCAAATCGTTTGGCCATGTTGGCCAGAATCGCATTTTGGGAATTGATGAATACCGTTCCCGCGTGTTCGCGCAGGAATTGATACAATTCTGATTTACCGCGAACAATATTTTCAAAACCCCCGAAGGTACCAATATGCGCTTTGCCGATATTGGTGATGAAGCCGTGGGTAGGCTGTGCAATTGAACTTAACAGCGCAATTTCGCCCACGTGGTTGGCGCCCATTTCTATCACTGCAATTTCGATCGTCTCATCTATCGATAAAATTGAAAGCGGTACCCCGATGTGGTTGTTGAGGTTCCCCACCGTAGCAAACGTGCGGTACTTCCGGCTCAGCACCTCGCGCACCAGTTCTTTGCTTGTGGTCTTGCCGTTTGAACCGGTTAAACCAATCACCGGAATCGCCAGTCGTTGGCGGTGTTCGCGGGCTAGCTGTTGCAAGGCTTGCAACGCATCCGCTACTAAAATCGTACGTCCGGCAACTTCAAAATTCGGATCATCAATCACCGCGTACCGCGCCCCTTTGGCCAGCGCTTCTGCCGCAAACGCGTTGCCGTTGAATTTATCTCCGCGCAAAGCAAAAAATAAACACCCGGGGGTAATCTGGCGTGTATCGGTCGAAACCTTGCAGCACTCCAGGAATTTGGGGTACAAATTTGGGTTAGACATTGTGTATCTTCGTGCCGAAAGATAGTTGAATTGCAGGGGTGTTAACATGGCCAAAACTTTTTTTGTACGCACACTCGGGTACCTGATCTTTTTTTGGACTGCCCACACACACGCGCAGTTTGCTTACCAGTTTGATCAAGGTATTCCGGTGGAAGCAAACGGCCAAACCCTTGCGTTGCCGTGGGCCGGCGGCCTTAACGCGGCGCAGTACAACACCCTTGACCTAAATGCAGATGGGCAGCGGGATTTGGTGATCTACGATCGCACCGCCAACAAACTGCTCACGTACCTTTTCGAAAACAATCGGTATACCTATGCCCCCGCGTACGAGTTGCAGTTTCCTACGGGCATTTCGCAATGGTTTCTTTTGCGCGACTTTAACTGCGATGGGCGCAAAGACATCTTCACGAGCGATCCGTTCGGGATTCGTGTTTTTGTGAATACTACAAAAGCCAACAGCCCGCTATCGTGGCGACCGTACAATAATGGCAATCCGTTGTTCACCAAAGGATTTAGCGGCAACATAAATTTAAAGGTGAACGAAACGGATATCCCGTCTATTGATGATGTAGATGGCGATGGCGATCTGGATGTGCTGAACTTCCGGTTTGTAGGACTTAACACCGTGGAGTATCACCGTAACTTTGCGAAAGAGCGAACCGGCACGTGCGATTCATTGCAGATGGAACGCGTTACACAAACGTTTGGCGGGTTTGAAGATTGTGCCTGCGGGCGCATTGCTTTTGGTCAATCGTGTGCGCAACTCGGAGGCGGCCGTACATTGCACGCAGGCGGAAAAAGTTTGCTGTTGGTAGACCTGAATAACGATGGCGATAAAGAGTTGCTGTTCTCGGAAGAAAGCTGCGCCCAACTTTACCTGCTGGAAAATACCGGCACAGCCACTACCGCAAAGTTTGAAGCCTTTGCCCCTTACCCGCCGGCCCGCCCGGTGGCCATGCCGTTTTTTCCCGCGGCCTACTTTGAAGATGTTGATGGCGATGGACGCAAAGACCTGTTGGTAACGCCCACGCAGTACGCGCGCACGTTTGCCAATATTGACTTGCAACGCTCAAACTGGTTTTATAAAAACACCGGAACGAACACGGCCCCGCAGTTCACATTCACCACGAATCAGTTTTTACAATCCGAAATGATTGATGTTGGCGATTACTCTACACCCGCTTTTTTCGATTATGATGGCGATGGTGATGACGATCTTTTTATTGGTTACTACGCGGGCTCAAACTTTCGCGGCAGCATACAACTTTATGAAAACATTGGGCAGGGTATTGCTTCTTTTCGCCTGGTTACTACCGACCTGGTTGGCCTTAGTTTCCTTAGCCTGTATAACTTCAAACCGCAGTTTGCCGACCTGAACACCGATGGCAAAATTGATTTGGTTTTTACTGCCACCGGGGCGCAAAGCGGCCAAACCGCATTGTTCTTTTTGCCCAATCAATCCAGCTCGCGGCTCGATGTATCCACCAGCACGCTTCAAACCACGGCCGTACGGCTGGCACAAAGCGAAAATATTTCAGTGGTGGATGTAGACCAAAACGGCTCGCCGGATTTACTCTGGGGCCGCAGCAATGGCGCCCTGCAATTTTGGCGAAATACCGGCGCTGGTGGCGTGCCGGAGTTTTCCCTCGCGATGGATGGCTTTCTTGGGCTGGCGGCCAGCACCTCCCGCCAGAACCTCACTACGGCAGCGAGCGACCTGGATGGCGATGGCCTGGGCGATTTAATTGTGGGCGACCAGGCCGGAGTAGTTTCAATTTACCCCAACTTTCGCTCGGGGGTGCCTGCGCCGGTTACCGATTGGCTTTTGTTGGATGGAAAGCCGGTAGCCGGAATAAATTTGGGCGGCCGTGTTTGGCCAGCAACAGCAAATCTGTTTGCCGATGCACGCCCCGCACTCGTCTTTGGCAACACGTTGGGTGGCCTCACCGTGCTGCGCCCCACAGAACAATCCGAACTGGACGCGGAGCCGTTAATTTCCATCTATCCCAACCCCGTGCGATTTGACGAAGCGCTTTTCGTTAAGGTAGATCGCCCTGCACAAGTCCAGTTTTACACGTTATTGGGGCAACCCGTAGGCGATTCTATTGCAGTGCTTGCCAATCAACCTACGCCACTGTCGCCCAACCGGCTGGCCGCAGGAATTTATCTGGTGCGGATTTCGGTGCGTGGAAAAAATTATGCCCGCAGGGTGGTGATTACGCACTAATCGTTCCTCTGCTTTACCTCACGGGTATCTGCCGCCAATCCGTATCTTCGCGGCCATGAAAAATTCCTTTGCGCTGATCTTTGATATGGATGGAGTGATCGTGGACAGCAACCCCTATCATAAAATTGCATTACAGCAATTCTGCAGTCAGCACGGCCATGCGCTTTCCGAGCAACAGTTGCGCGAGAAAATTTACGGGCGCACCAATAAAGAATGGCTTACCAATTTGTTTGGCGAACTGCCAGAGCACCAATGGCGCGCTTACGCGGATGAAAAAGAAGCACTGTATCGTACACTTTTTAAAGATGCCATTAAAGCTGTAGCAGGTCTGCCCGCTTTCCTGAAGCAGATGCAAGCGGCAGGCGTACCGATGGCCATTGGCACTTCAGCCCCGCGCAGCAATGTAGATTTTACGCTCGGCAGCACCCAACTTGAGCAGTACTTTCCGGTTGTGCTAGACGATAGCGCCATTACGCACAGCAAACCACATCCGGAAATTTATTTAAAAGCCGCCGCCGCGCTGGGCTACGCCAACCATCAGTGCATTGTTATTGAGGATTCGTTGTCTGGAGTTACCGCAGGAAAAAAATCGGGCAGCAAGGTGGTTGGCATCACCACTACCCACACGGCCGAAGAACTACACGAAGCCGATCACATCATTGCTGATTTCCACACATTAACCCTTGCGCAGCTCGAAGCACTGGTAAACGGCTAGTTCATTGTGCGGGTTTGCAGTTGGGCCAATTCGGCCTCCAGCTTTTTTACCGCCTGGTGCTGGCGGGTAACATCCCGCGAGAAAACAGAGAGCCCGATGATCTTGTTGAAGTGATCGCGCATGGGGTTGATAAAATACTCGCGGTAAGCGTCTTCCCCCTGCACGGTGCTTTTTATGGTAAATGATATTTTCTCGCCTGCCAAAGCACGGTCGTAATAACCTTTCCATTCCTCGCGCACCGCGCCCAAAGCCGCCAAAGCATCGGCTCCAACACTCAGGTTTTCGTACTGGGTACCTTTGTACCGGCGCTTCAATGCATCGTTCATAATAATCACCCGGTACTGGGTATCCATCGCCAAAATGGAGTCGTCTGTGTTGTTAATCAACGCATGAAGCTGGTCTTTACTTTCTTCTATTTCTGCCGCCTTTGCCGCAAGTTCGCGCTGGGCGCGCTGCATCTCTTCCTGCGTAGCCTGCATCTCTTCCATGTTCTGCCGAATCTCCTCTTCCTGCGCTTTCATTTGCTCGGTTAAGAGGTTGGATTGTTCCAACAGCACTTTCGTGCGCTCGTTGGTGCGCGCAGTAAGAATGGTGGCGGCAATACTCTCGCCCACTTTCTCCAAAAACTTTTGTTCAAAATCAGAGTATATTTTAAACGAAGCCAACTCAATGACGCCCACCACCTGCTCTTCCGATTTCAGCGGCACAATCAGGATGCTGCGCGGATTGGCTTCACCCAAGCCAGACGTTATGGAAATATAATTTCCCGGAATCTCCCGCAACAAAATCGACTCGCGTTCCAGCACCGCCTGCCCGGCCAGCCCGTCGCCAAGTTCAATACGTTTTTGCAAAAACTTTTTCCGGTTCCAGGCCCGGCTAGCCATCAGTTGCAAAAACGGTGGTTCGCTGCCGTTGTCTTCAAGAATAAAAACTGAGCCTTGGTTGCTCTTCATGTATTTCACCACCGCTTCAATTACCTGATCGCACAACTGCGAAAGATTGTCTGCATTTCTACGCAAAATCTCGCCAATCTCTGCCAGACCTACCGTTTGAAATCGTTCTTTTTCCTCGCGCTCGCTGGCGGCCAACAAACTTTGCCGCATGTTCAAAAGTGATTGCCCCAACGCGTCCGTTTCGCGCGCCGGGTAATCGGCCTGCAAATGCCCCTGACTGATGCTATCGGCAAACTGTTTGTTTACTTCCATGGTAGCGAGCTGCTGGTTCATGCGAAGTTGCGTAATGGCCGACTCCGTGGTTTGCTTTCGTTGCAAAATAGACCAGTACCCGCACAGGGCTACATAGCCGGATACAATCACCAAATGAGTAACCACGTCAACACCGGAAAGAATTTTACTTTCAGAAAGCACAGATTGGATAAGCCCCGGATCGCGTTGCAACGTAAACAACACCACTACACTTACAATGTGGTGCCCCGTAATGGGTAGCACCGTTTTCCAATTCTCGTAAAACAACAGCAGCGTAAGCGCGAAAAAGAAAAGAAAATACCACTCGTAGGAGCCGTGCATTTGCAACACAAATTGCAGCACGTAATTGCCGTACAAAAAGCTGATGATGTAGCGTTGCGCTTCCCGGTCTTCAAAAAACGATCTCAGCAAATAGTACAACCCAAGGCTACCGCCGCCCATGGCAATCGCGAGAATCCAGGTTTGATGAAAAGCCGCAAGCACCAGGCCCAATAGCGTAAAGCCCAGCAGGGCCTTTTCTGAAATCCGGTTGGCATGCTGATAAATTTTGGAATAAAAAGGCGCCAGATCTGTGCCGGTAAACGTACTCATAGGTTTGGGTAACAGAACCGGAAAATTAGCGATAAAACCCGACTGCGATAACGATATGTAGGTTGGATGTAATGAATTCCAACCGAAACCGGGATTCCGTCTAGTCTTCGAAGCTGATCGTCAGACTCCGGGCAATACCAAGGCGGACGCCATAGTCCACATACCGGCCATCGATGAACGAGGCGGCTGCTTCCAACCGAAACAACCGAAAGATACCATCTAAAGAATAGCCCACCTCTGTATAGTTCTGCGAACCATGCGTGGCGAGGTAGTTCACAAAAACATTCTCGGTAATGCCCATGAGCCGTATCCGTGGAATCCGGGTGACAACAAATTTACGCAAGTGATAATGGGCATTCGTGATGAAATAGGAGCGGGTGGTGCTGAACTGGTAATAATCCAGCAGCCGGAAGCTACCGATCGGATCAGTGGTAACGAAGGGCGTACGGTTACCGAGGAAGTGTTTGTAATCCATGAAAAACATGGAGCGGTTGTTCAGAAACGTTCCACCACGCACGGCAATATCCAACGACCCACGAATACCGTAGTCGATCCGATGGCGAATGCCGGCTTCAATCTGGTCAAAATCAACATCGCTACCAAATACGGATGCAAAGCCTTTGCGGTAGTCGAGGGAAAACGTGGGTGTAGAACGTTCGATGGTTTGTTTGCTGCCATTGCGAACGCGGTACTTCAACCACGGCCGGGCGTCAATACCCACGGCGCCAACAAATCCTTCGTGCGGCGAAAACCCGGTGTCGGGCAGCTCTACATTGAGCGGCTTGTTGGGTGTGTATTGATCGCGGTTCCGCCGGAAAAGTGTGTAATCTGTGGTATTGCTTAACTCATAGCGCCTGTCCCACACCCATTGGCTGCGCAACGTGTATTTGTCGTTCAACTGGTGCCGGTAACGTACCTGTGCAAAATCGTGCTCGTAGAGTTTCATCAGGTTGTCGCCCAGAAAAAGCGTGGTAAAGGCGTTCACCATGGGGTGGATGGGCTCATCGCTATTGAATTGTTTTACGTACCTGCCGCCCTCCAGTGTAACCCGGTAGTCGCGCGCGCGCAACTCCGTACGCAACAAGCCGCTGAAACGCTCGCGTGCAAAAGCATAACGCAGTACGGGGCTTATTTCCAGTCGATAGTTCTCCGTTACTTTGCCGGCAGTGTCTTTTCGCGCCCAGCGTTTGTACACGCTGGTGCGCTGAATCAGGTGCGCACCTTCCACGGTATTGAAGCCACCGTATAACTGATGAAATCGCAGGCTTGATGTTTTCGTTAACTCATAGGAATCGCCCATGAACAAATCCCACGGCTGGAAACCTTTTTTGTTATTCTTTTTCCGGTTAGCCAGTGTATCGCCCGCGGTTCTTTTTTCTTCTTCCAGTGCCAGGCTGTCTTCCGTGGCATAGCCACGCTCTTCATCTTTGGTGAGTGGTGTGGGCCGCATGTCGGACCAGAACGTGGAGTCTTTCTTATAGGCTGCACTATCGATGGCATAGTACGACTCCGATAAAATCTCCGGATCTTTTTTGGCCTCTTGAGTTTCCTTCTCATACGTGCGCATGAGTTGGCGCAGTTCTTTATCGGTTACTTCGCCACCTTCGGCTAACCGTTTCTCCACCGTAGACGCCTTCTGGGCGGGCGCCTTTTTTTTCACCTCTACGGCTTTCTGTTTTTCTACCTTTTCATCAATCACCGTAAGGGGTTGCACCAGCGCGGGGTTCATTTTGATTTTGTAATCGCGCATGGTAGCGAGATAATTTCCTTCAAACTCAAACCCAAAAATCTTTCCACTTACCACAAACTGTTGCGAAATGGGCAGCCACGCTTGCGCGGATGGATTGTTTGGAAAATCCGGATCGGCAATGGGGCTATAGATCTGTTTTACTTCAAAGCCAACACCCAGTTTGGTAGATTTAAAATCCAAGCTATGAATGCTCCACCAATCTTCAACGATGCTCATCGTGCCTTCCACCACGTTATCCCCCCGCGAACGCGGCGTTACCTTAATCTTCGACACTTCCCGATCCCGATCTTTGTACGTGCCGAGGTATTCGAACCGGTAATAACCAAACGATTTTGGCGAGAGTGGCGAAATGATCTCCGCAATTTCAGGCTCGTAGAAGCTTCCATTGATGAACGGGGCGGGCGATTGCTGACCTTGTACTTTGCCTGAGGTGTAAACTGCCACCACCTTCTCTTCAAACTTGGCGGGCCGGGTAAATTTGATGTCGCTTACGGACTCTTGTATAAACACGCGGTCTTTCGTGATCCCTTCTTTTTCCAATTCTTTTTTCGCAAACCAGGGATAATCTTTTAGTTGGCCTTTGCCTTTGATGTACACCCGGGCCGAATAGGTATCGAGTTGCTGGGTATGAAATTTCGCTTTCGCGATGGCTTTGCGCATAATGGTGTAGGCCGGATCTTCCTTGCCTGCCCGCACGGTTACATTCTGCAGCATCACCACCTGCGTTTTCAGGGTGATGTTGAGTTCTTGAAAACCTGTGGCAATGGTAATTTGGCGTGCCTGCGACTCGTAGCCCAGGTACTGAAACAACACATCGTAAGTGCCTGATGGTAAAGCTACTTCATACCGCCCCTGCAAATCCGTGGCATTGCCGGTACCAGTTTGTTTTACATAAATGGTGGCGTAAGGTAAAACCGTGCCGTCATCAGCTTTGATGGTGCCACGAATGCCACCCTGACCAAAAATACCCGTAGCTACCAGCGTGAAAATAAAAGCAAATCGATAATGCATATGGCACAAGACGAAAAGCAAAGGTAAAGGTTACACCCATCATGTCAGCCAATTGGCCCCACAAACCTGAGTATTCTGCTAAATTAGGGTAGGCAAATGGGCCCTCCTGCCGGAATCCACAACGGGCCCATGCCGGATGTTAGCTGTTGAGCGTTTCCTGCATTTTGATGGCGAGCACTGAGCCAAATTCGGCCAGTTTTTTGGCTTCTCCGGCATCGGCCATATCTGCCTGGCATGCCAAAATCACACCATCACTGCAAAAGAGTACGCCAAAGTTATCCACGTTCGACTCACTACGAAAGCCTTGCTCAGCCTTGCGCCAGTTTGCAATCACATGCACGGTTGCGTCATCCAGGAATTTGTTTGCACGCGCCGCATCGTTGGTCAGGATGAAAAAGTTATTCAGCGCCGGTCGATCAATCTTCACCCCATCATCGCCCACGTTTACCAGCGATTTGTACTGACCGCCAAAATACCCTGCCACATAGAGGTCGAGTGCAAAATCTCCTGCCATTTGCACCAGCTTATTAAAAAAGCCACCGCGTTTAACGGTGTGTTTCGCGCTATCGTAACCTGGCGTAGCCATCAACATCAAAAATTTGCCCGCAGGCCAGGCCGCCGCAGCCGTACTCCAACGCGTGCTACGCTTGCGCACATCCAGATCGTTTGAGTTTACTGCATTGCTGGAACCCCTGGTTGTAAGCCGTACGATGGAAACCAACTTCCAATCGATTCCCCCTGTAGTCCCCGTGTAGTTTGTGTCGCCCTCTATGGCCGAACCATGGCCCACACTCGCGGTACGTCCGCTCACATTTTGCTCCACATTCATGCCGGCCGCACGGGCTTGCTTTTCTGTTTCCAAGGTGTGTTTCACCACCTTCTCCGAAATTTTCCGTTTACGGAACATGCTTAGGATTGACCAACCGAAAATCAAAACAAAAGCTGTTAAAAACCAGTTGGCCGTGATCCAGCCGATGAAGTTGTCGATCATATCAGTGTACCTTTATCGATTGAAGGAATTTCTCCGCCGCGGTGTTTACGGCCTCAATATCTACGAAGTTTGAAAACGTGCGCAGCGAAACCAGCTTGTTCCCTACCACTGCCAGATAAAATCCATCCATACTGTGTCGTTCTTCTGAGTAGGCAATCCAACGTTTAAATTCGTAGGCACCATATTTTTTAGTACCAATAGCCTGCAACGCCGGACTGATGGCTCGCCAATATCCAGCGTACGCACTCTCTGCATCCGAAAGGGATTTGTAACCGGGCGTGTTTTCAAATACGCTGAGCGCAAAAATGGAACCGGCCCGTTTGTTGTCGAAAATCAACAGGGTGGTAAGGTTGCTGGCTGTGGGTAAATTATTGCTAAACGGATTCAAATCCGTGGACGCGTCCACTTCCCAATTTTTAGCCCTTTGGTAAGAGACAGCAGGCTGTTGGGCTGTTTCGGCTACCCAAATTGCATCTGCCAAGGGCTTAATCAGTTCCTGCCGTTGCTCTTCGGAGAAATCCGCATAGGTTTGATTTCGAATAAATGTAGCCGTAATGTCTTGCAGCGACTGCGCCCAGTCGTAACCGGCTTGTTCAAAGTTACCATCACGGGTTTCGGAGATATACGCAAGCGAATAGTTATCGCAGGGTTCCGTATAGCTATCCACCTCACTGCGGCTAGCGGGTGCAGTAAAGCCGCAGACGATCCACGCCTTGGTTTGGTTGCCTTTTTTTATTTGAAACCCTTTTCGCACCAGTTCCGGCTGCCCCGGCTCAGGTTTGTATCCACGTTCCACTGAGTAGCCGGAGGGCAATGTGGGGAGTTGCTCCATTTTTTGCGCATGCAGTTGGCCTATGAGCAGAATTGCAAGCACCGTCACTCCGTGTTTTTTCATGGCTACTTCTTTACGAGCTCCACTCTACGATTTAGCTGTCGCCCTTGATCAGTTTCGTTCGAAGCCACCGGACTGGTAGGACCCGCACCGAAGGGGATCAGTTGGGTAGTGGCTACGGCATATTTTGTGGTGAGCTCTTTTATTACCGCGGCTGCACGATCGGCCGAGAGCTTCAGATTTAGCCCGTAGTCGCCCACGTTATCGGTATGGCCTACTACAAACACGGTTAGCGCTTTATCGTTCTTGAGCAACTGTGCAATTTCCTGCAACACCGCGGCCGACTCTGGTCGAAGAGAAGATTTGCCAAAGTCAAACAGGATGCCATACAGCGCCACCCTGCCAGTTTCTCTCAACCCTTGCTTCATGAAGTCTGCCGTTGCCTCCACCACTTGCTTCATGGCTTCGCGCTGTACAATTTTCAGGCGATAGCTGCCGCTAGCGGCTTGCACTTCGGCCCACGTCTCCTGGTTGTTTTTTGTCAACACCAGGTCGGCTTGCTGCGAGCTTTTGTAAATCACCTTCGCCCCCAACTTTACCAGTGCGTTAACGTAGTTTGCTACCACCTGCTCAGAAGACGGCTCGGTGCCACTGCCCCCACTTACCCACTCATACCCCAGATAAGTGTAGGCGCCACCCACTTTCATCGTCCCCTCTTTTTCGTGGTAGAAAGACTCCTCCGAAAATTCCTTCATTGCACACTCATAAATGCGGAAGTTTTTCATGCGCGTTACCAACGGATGGTCAGCACAGCCGGGTTTATCGTCCATCACTTGCGCGTATGCCACGCCAGAAACAAGCAGCAGAAAAAAGAGCGGTTTCATATTTATTCGTTTAAAAAAAGAACACGTACAACCAGGATTGCTCACCCCAGACTCCTACCCCGCCTGCACCCTTGGAAGAGCTATCGAAAGTAGGCATAGTCGGGGCTAAAAGCAAATGAAGTTATCCGTCCTAACGCTTGCGCCCCCGAGGCGGGCGATGATTCCAGATAAATGGAAAAATGCTGTCGAAAGTCATAGCGGATAGCCACAGGATTCGTGTACTTTTAATCCGATTTCAACCCACCCGCGTATGAAGCGTCTTGAGCACATCGGCATTGCCGTAAAAAACCTGGAAGAAGCGAACCTGTTATTTGCCCGATTGTTGGGCACTCCGCATTACAAAATTGAAGTGGTGGAATCGGAAGGTGTGCGCACATCGTTTTTCAATGTAGGCAACGTTAAAATTGAATTGCTGGAAGCCACGCGCGAGGACTCGCCCATTGCCAAATTTATTGAAAAGAAAGGCGAAGGGTTACACCACCTGGCGTTTGAGGTAGAAAACATCCAACACCACATTAATGTGGCCGCGGAAAACCAGTTTGGTTTGCTCCATACCACACCCAAAGCCGGTGCCGACAATAAAATGATTGCATTTCTGCATCCAAAAACCACCGGAAACGTGCTGGTAGAAATGTGCGAGGACAAAAAGTAGTTACCGGCGGCTCACCTCTCGCCCCGGTAGTCTTGTTCATGTAGCGCATCCAGAAACCAGCAATTCAGGGTTCATTTCCGCTTCGCATACCCTGTTTTGTTCAGCAACCCGTATTGCGCCTTATTATAATGTTGCCATTTCTTTTTTCCGGCAGCCGTTTCATAATAGGGTTTGGGCACCCCGCCACAGCTAATGCATGTAAGAAGTAGCAAACATCCAACCGAAAACAAACTCACTTTTTTCATGGCTTTTCTTTCTTTATGGATAGATACCCTGTACAGGAATGCCCTAAAGCCTGCTGGCGATAAGTTCTTACTTTTGTCGGCTCAACAAACAAAAAAAGCGGCCAACTGCCGCGCGTGCCCATGACGACCAAACGACAAGAACTAGCTGAATTAGGTGAATTTGGCCTGATCGAGCGAATCAGCCAGCAATTCTACCCACGTAATAAAAGTTCAGTAAAAGGAATTGGTGATGATGCCGCCGTGATTGATGCCGGCACCCATTACCAACTCGTCTCCACCGATATGTTGTTGGAAGGCATTCACTTTGATTTGGCCTACGTGCCGCTGCAGCATCTCGGCTACAAAGCCATTGCCGCCAACGTGTCGGACATTGCTGCTATGAATGGCACCCCTCAACAAGTGGTGGTGAGCCTGGGGTTGAGCAACCGCGTATCGTTAGAAGCCGTTGATGCGTTGTATGCTGGTATGCGTGCCGCATGCGATAACTACCAGGTAGATTTGGTGGGTGGTGATACCTCCGCGTCTGCCTCGGGTTTGATTATCTCCATTACCGTTATCGGGGCGGTAGCAAAAGATAAAGTGGTGTACCGCAGCGGCGCCCGCCCCAACGATATTCTATGCGTTACCGGAGATTTGGGGGCAGCATACGTGGGGCTGCTGGTGCTACAACGCGAAAAAGAAGTTTTTTTAAGCAACCCTGCCGCCCAGCCCGAGCTCGAAAAGTTTGAGTACGTGGTTAGCCGTCAACTCAAGCCCGAGGCCCGCATGGATATTATACACGAACTGGCCGATGTGCAGCTCGTGCCCACCGCCATGATTGATGTATCCGATGGCCTCGCCTCGGAATTATTTCACATCGCCACCCAATCCAAATGCGGGATCAAGATTTTCGAAGACAAAGTGCCCATCGATACAGAAACGTACAACGTGGCTTCGCTTGATTTTAAAATCGATCCCATTACATGCGCCTTGAACGGGGGCGAGGATTATGAATTACTTTTCACAATCCGGCAGGAAGATCTGGAAAAGGTGAAGAATCACCCCGACATACACCTTATTGGACACCTGCACGACCAGCCCCAGCAGCATGTACTCGTTAGTAAAGCGGGGCACGCAGTGCCGCTCACAGCACAGGGGTGGAATCATTTTAGGAAATAAGCTGAGACGCGCAAGGTGCCTCGCGCCCGGTACACGAACACTAGTAAGCACCAATAAAAATTTTTAACAATTTTTTTAAGTCTACTTGCAAACTATAGTATTGCGCCCTACGTTTGCACCATCAGATCGATGAAGCGCAAGCCAGTCGATTTATAAAGAAGCGCTGAGAGAACAGGCTCAACGACGCGCTAGCAACCCCTCCCGGCAGCCGGGAACCAGGTGCTAAATCCTGCCTGCAAAGAAGGTCTTTGCGGGAACTATAAACCGATAGCTGTATGGAAAATTCGCCAGTAACCGCTTCCTACCCAGGAACCCCTCTACAAAAAAACGAAACACGCATCGGCATGTGTTGCACATGTTGTATGTGGTGTTGGTAACGGTTGTTGCACACGGGTAAGCGCATTGCTTCCGGCAACACCTCTTAACGAACGGCCTGCCGCGTGACGGGCAAGGCTACGGTTGAGGTTGCATCTTTTCAAAAAATCAAAATCATTAAAAATCAAAACAACTACGTTATGTCAAACTTCCGTTTCGAAACCCTTCAGTTACATGCCGGCCAGGAGGCCGACCCCACCACCGGATCGCGCGCAGTGCCGCTGTATCAAACTACCTCGTACGTGTTTAAAAACTCTGAGCACGGCGCCAACTTATTCGCGCTAAAAGAATTTGGCAATATCTACACCCGCATCATGAACCCCACCACCGATGTATTTGAAAAACGCATCGCAGCGTTAGAGGGTGGTGTGGCCGCCTTGGCCGTAGGCTCCGGGCATGCTGCACAGTTTATTGCGCTGAATAACATTTTAACGGTGGGCGACAACATTGTAACCTCGCCCTTCCTGTACGGCGGTACTTACAATCAGTTTAAAGTTTCCTTCAAACGCCTGGGTATTGATGTGCGCTTTGCTGAGAGCGACAAGGCTGCGGATTTTGAGAAGCTGATCGATAAAAACACGAAAGCGCTCTATCTGGAAACTATCGGTAATCCCGGATTTAACGTACCGGATTTTGATGCGGTGGCCGCCGTTGCCAAAAAGCACGACATCCCGCTGGTAGTAGATAACACCTTTGGCGCCGGGGGCTACTTATTCCGCCCGATTGAACACGGTGCTGCGGTGGTGGTAGAGTCGGCCACAAAATGGATTGGCGGACATGGTAACTCCATCGGGGGTGTGATTGTAGACGGTGGAAATTACAATTGGGGTAACGGAAAATTCCCGCAGTTTACGGAACCATCGGAAGGCTACCATGGCTTGAAGTTCTGGGATGTGTTTGGCGAAGGCAATCCGCTGGGCTTGCCCAACATTGCGTTCATCATTCGCGCCCGCGTGGAAGGTCTGCGCGATTTCGGGCCGTCGCTAAGTCCGTTCAACTCGTTCTTGTTCCTGCAAGGCCTGGAAACGTTATCGCTGCGCGTGCAACGCTCGTGCGAAAATGCGCTGGCATTTGCACAGTGGCTGGAGCAGCACCCACAGGTGGAAAGTGTAAACTATCCCGGCCTCACCTCCAGCACCTATCACAACCTCGCAAAGAAGTACCTGAAAAATGGATTCGGAGCCGTGCTTTCTTTCACGGTAAAGGGTACGAAGGAAAATACCACCCAGCTGGTAGATAGCCTGAAGCTGGTAAGCCACCTGGCCAATGTGGGCGATGCCAAGACCCTCATCATCCAGCCTTCCGCCACTACACACTCGCAGTTGTCGGACGAGGAGCAGATTTCGGCTGGCGTATTGCCTACGCTACTCCGCGTGTCGCTCGGTTTGGAACACATTGATGACATCAAGGCCGATTTCCAGCAGGCTTTTGATAAAGTTTTTGCCAAACAACTTGTTCACTAATTGCATTGGCTGCCTCGCCCCGCGGGGCAGCCTTTTTATTTTATGCTAAAGGCAGATCACGTCTATCATCACTCGGGCGTATTTGAACTGGAGGCGGGCGGCGTGCTCGAAGGTTTCCAGCTCAAGTACACCACGCTGGGGCAACTCAATGCCGATCGCTCGAACGTGGTCTGGGTTTGCCATGCGCTTACCGGAAGTTCGGATGTTACCAGTTGGTGGCACGGCATGTTTGAAGGCGGCAGCCCGTTAGACCCGAACCACCATTTTATTGTCTGCGCCAATGTGCTGGGTGGCTGTTACGGTTCTACTGGGCCACTCTCGATTGATGCAAAAACAAAAATGCCGTTTTACCACCGTTTCCCGTTTATTACCAACCGCGATGTGGTACGCGCGTTCGACCTGCTGCGAGAACATTTGGGCATCAATCAAATTCAGTTATTGATTGGTGGCTCGTTGGGCGGCCAGCAAGTGCTGGAGTGGGCGGTGCTTCGGCCAGCCGTTATAAAAAAGGCCGCAGCCATCGCATGCAATGCATTTCACTCGCCCTGGGGAATTGCATTTAATGAAGCCCAGCGCATGGCCATCCGTGCCGACGCAACGTGGGCGCTGGACGAGCCGAGGGCAGGTGTGCAGGGCATGAAGGCCGCGCGCGCCATGGGCATGATCTCCTTCCGCACGTACGATACGTTTCTGGAAACGCAATCGGAAAAAACATCCGATACGCTGGAGAATTTCCGGGCAGCAACGTACCAGCGCTATCAAGGCGAAAAACTGGCCCACCGGTTCAATGCATTTACCTACACCACGCTGCTCAACATGATGGATGCGCATCACCTTGGCCGCCAGCGCACAGCGGTAGAACAGGTGCTGCGCTCAATACAAGCCGAAACACTGGTGGTCGGTATTGACAGCGATCTCCTTTTTCCCCTGCGCGAACAAGCGTTTTTAGCCGCCCACATTCCGCACGCGCAGTTAGAAGTTATTCCATCAAAGTACGGCCACGATGGTTTCCTGATTGAGTTCGATCAGTTCAAAAACATCCTTTACTCATTTTTTAGAAAAGCAGAAAAAATTTCACTATGAAGAAAAAATTAAAGCTCGGGCTCTTTGGGTTCGGCTGTGTGGGCCAGGGGCTTTACCACGTGCTGCACGAAACACACGGGGTGAAAGCTGAAATTAAACGTATCGGTGTAAAACATCGCGATAAGCAGCGACCGTTACCTACCGACATGTTTACCTACAACCCGGACGACATTTTGAACGACCCGCAGATTGACGTAGTCGTGGAATTGATTGACGATGCGCAGACCGCATTTGAACTGGTGAAGCGCAGCCTGGAAAAAGGCAAAGCGGTGGTTACCGCCAATAAGAAGATGTTAGCGGAACATCTTGAAGAGATTTATCAGCTCCAGCGAAAATACGATCGGCCTGTGCTTTACGAGGGTGCCGTTTGTGGAAGCATTCCCATCATCCGCAACCTGGAAGAATATTACGATAATGATCTGCTCAGCAGCATTGAAGGGATTTTTAACGGCTCTACCAACTACATCCTTACCAAGGTGTTTGAAGAGCGAAAGAATTATGCCGATGCGCTGCGCCAGGCACAAGACCTTGGTTTTGCCGAAAGCGATCCCGCGCTGGATGTGAAGGCATTCGATCCCAAATTCAAACTCGTGATCGCCATTGCACATACCTTTGGCGTTTTCGTTCGGCCGGAAGAAGTCATCAATTTCGGTATCGATCGCATCAGCGAAGTAGATTTGCGTTATGCGCGCGACAACAATTACACCATCAAACTTGTGGCCCGCGCCTTCAAAGAGGGCGATCAGGTGTTTGGCCTGGTGGCGCCCCAATACGTTGATGCACACCACCCACTGGCTGCGGTGCGCAACGAGTACAACGCCGTGCAAGTACAAAGCGCCTTTGCCGAAAAGCAATTGTTTGTGGGCAAAGGTGCCGGCAGCTACCCTACCGGCTCAGCCGTACTGAGCGACATTTCCGCCCTCACGTACGACTATCGCTATGAGTATAAAAAACGGAAAGAAGGGGCAACATTTCATTTCAGCAACGCGGCTTCCGTAGAGGTAATTGTAAGCTTTGTTACGGATAAGACCGTAACCCCGAACGACTTTGTAGAATTTACCGGTGGCTACCGCGGCAATGGGCACCAGTTCCTTACCGGAGCCGTGGCGCTGGAGAAGATCCGAACCTGGGCAGAAAATCCGGAGATCAATGTTATTCTTGCCCCGGATGCGCTGCCAAAATCACTAAAAAGGCTTGAAAGCGAGCACGTTACAACAGCTTAAGTGCCCGGGTACAAATGTTTTTAGATGGCTGATGTACCTCGCCACAACAACCAAATGCCGGTGCTTAAACACCGGCATTTTGTTTACCAACTCCACCGATTTTGTTTAGCGTAGAAGGGCTAAAAATTAACTGGGAGGCGGCCTACTTTTGGGGGTAAGCAATATATTTGTAGCCGCATAAAAAGAGAATTCCCATGTTGATCTTCACCTCGATTGTTTCCTTTACGCTGATCATTCTGCTGTTGGTGGCGCTGTTGATTTTTGCGCAGAAAAAGCTGGTGCAGTCCGGTCCGGTAAAAATTGTAATCAATGGCGAGAAAACCATTACCGTGGCGGCCGGCACTTCGCTGCTAACCACGCTGGCAAATGAGAAAATTTTTCTGCCCTCCGCATGCGGTGGCGGTGGAACTTGCGCCATGTGCAAGTGCGTGGTAGAGTCGGGGGGTGGCGATGTACTGCCTACCGAAGTGGGCCACCTCAGCCGCCAGGAACGCAAGGAGAACGTACGTCTGGGTTGCCAGGTGAAAGTGAAACAAGATCTGAACATCCGGATTCCGGAAGAAATTTTTGGTATCAAAAAGTGGGAGTGCGAAGTGGTCTCCAACTACAACGTATCCACGTTCATCAAAGAATTTGTAGTGAAGTTGCCTCCGGGCGAAACCCTGAAGTTTGAAGCCGGTGGTTATATTCAAATTGACGTGCCTGCCACCACAGTAGACTTCAAAACCATGGACATCACTCCGCACCCGGAGTTGGGCCACAAGCAAGATGTCTTCAAAGGCGATTGGGATAAATTCAAGCTGTGGGATTTGAAGATGAAAAACGAAGAGCCCATCTTCCGCGCCTACTCCATGGCCAATCACCCGGCCGAAGGAAATATCATTATGCTGAACATCCGGATCGCCACGCCCCCGTGGGATCGTGCGAATAATAAGTGGATGGACGTGAATCCCGGCATTTGCTCATCGTATGTGTTCTCGCGCAAGCCCGGTGACAAGGTTACGATTTCCGGCCCGTACGGAGAGTTCCACATCAACAAGACTCAGCGCGAAATGATCTACATTGGCGGTGGCGCGGGCATGGCCCCGTTACGCGCGCAGATTTTCCATCTGTTCCATACCGAAAAAACGAACCGGAAAGTTTCATATTGGTACGGCGGTCGTTCGAAAAAAGAATTGTTTTATGTGGAGCATTTCCGCGACATAGAGAAGAACTTCCCGAATTTCCAGTTTCATATTGGCTTGTCTGAACCGCTGCCGGAAGATAACTGGCGCGTAAAGAAAAGTCTGGACGATCGCGAAGCGGATGGCTACACCGGCTTCATCCACAAGTGCTTGTACGACAATTACCTCGGCAACCACCCGGCCCCGGAAGATGTTGAGTTTTATTTGTGCGGCCCGCCCTTGATGAATGCCGCAGTGTTGAAGATGCTGGACGACATGGGCATTCCGAAAGAAAATATTCGTTTTGACGACTTTGGCGGCTAAACGCAACCCCAACAACAGAGAAGGAGAGCCGATCGCTCTCCTTTTTTATTTTGTACCTTCACTGAAAGAATTATGGACCTGACCATTCTGTTCAACCCGCTACCGGAATCCATCGCCCAAGCCCAGTACCCAAACCAATCGGTAGGGCAAAGCACGAAAATGTATGGCGAGAAGATGCCAGATGTACGCGGCATCCACATCGCGCTGCTTGGAGTGCCTGAGGAGCGCGGCACAGAGAACAATCAGGGCGCCACGCTGGGGCCTGACGAGATTCGCAAAAAACTATATCGCCTCCGCAAAAGCGATAAACCCTATCGCCTGATAGATCTTGGCAACTTAAAACCCGGGGTGGATCTGGAAGAGACGTACACCCGGCTGAGCGAAGTATGCCGCATTTTACTTGAGCAAAACGTACTGCCTCTGATTTTGGGGGCTACCCACGATTTGGATATTGGCCAATACCGCGGCTACGAAGAAATGGAAAAACTAATCAGCCTGTTGGCGATTGATGCGTTTCTCGATTTGGATGACAGTGCTACCGCACGCGCCAATCAGAAACACTTGCATACAATTTTGCTGCATGAGCCCAACTATCTGATGGGGTATACACACCTTGCCCACCAACTTTATCTGGTAGAACCCCAATCTGCAGCCGTACTGGAGAAATTGTATTTTGAATCGCACCGGCTGGGGCAACTGCGCAATGATCTTGCTGAAATGGAGCCCGTCATCCGCAATGCCGACATGCTGTCGTTTGATATCACCGCGATTAAGTCGGCCGACGCACCCGGTAACGCACAGGCCCAACCTTTTGGACTAACCGGCGAGGAAGCTTGTCAATTGTGTTGGTATGCCGGGCAAAACGAAAAGCTCAGCTCGGCCGGGTTTTACGAGTACAACCCCCGCCATGACGATGCGCAAAAGAAAACGGCTGCCGTAGTGGCTACCATGGTATGGTATTTTATTGAGGGATTTTATCACCGCAAGAACGAATCCAACTTTAAAGGAAACGACTTTTTGAAGTACACCGTATCCATGCCGGCAGAACCGGAAACGATCACGTTCTATAAAAGCAAACTCACCGAAAAGTGGTGGATGGAGGTGGTGCTGCCAAACCTCCAGTTGTATCCGCGCAACACGATGGTGCCCTGCAGCTATAGCGACTACCAATGCGCCACCCAGGGTGAGTTACCCGAGCGGTACCTGCAAACGCTGGCCAAAATGATGTAGCGATTATTCCAACCGGCGGCCCCGAAAGATGGCGTAACCCAACACACCCGTGGCGCCAATCACCAGTGGCACCACTACAGCCCAATGGGCAGGCGCACCCGGGAAGAGTTGGCTGATGGTTTTATCGATACTATGTAACCCCAACAACAACAAGGCGGCAAAAATCAGCAGCAACACTACGTTGTAAATCGGGCCGGGGCGATGTATTTCTGGAATCAACGCGCGATCGTTAATCACCAAAATCAGGTATGCGCCCAACAGCGGAAGGATAAATCCATTTAACGTTTGTACAAGCAAAATAACAGGAATGGGTTTAACCTGAGTAACTCCAAAAAACAATCCCACTAAAAGCACAGCCAACCACACCGCAGTAGCGGCCCGATCGCGCCAACCAAAAACTGTAGTGGCCACCAGCGCCGCGGCATACGGCGAGGTAATGGCAGACGAAAAACCTGCTGAAAACAACCCGATGGCCAAAGCATAACGCCCCGATGCGCCCATTTCTTTTTGAAATACCTGCGCAAGCTCTTCAAAAGAGTTAAATGCCGGAACCAGCGTGCCCGCCAAAAGAATACATGCCGTAATCGCGCCGCCCACGAGCACGGAAATACTCACACCAATACGCATGAGTGGAATGGTCTGCCCTTTACTTACACCCGTGCCCAAAAAAATGTTGTAGGGTACAATTGTAGTGCCCACCAGGCCAAGGGTTAGCAAACCCGCCCCCGACGGAAAGTGTGGGACAATGGAATACGCTACCAAATCGCCACCCGAAAAATTGCCATGCGTGGCAAGCAGGAAAAATGCACCCGCCATGAGCACAACCAGCAGGGTAAGCACACTGGAAATCGACTGGCGTTTGCCGCGCCATAAAATCGTTGCCACGGCTACACCCATGAGCAACACCAGCACGACATGCCCTGCGGGTATCAGTAACTGTAAGCCCGCAATAGCACCCAAGATATTGCCCGCCTGATAGGCGGCACAGCCTAGTATTACCGCGCCGCCCACCAAATAACTTAGCCGGCCGCCCAAGCGGTGGCCGAACTTCTTGCGCATTGCTTCGCCCAAGGTAAGCTGGGTGGCGATGGAAAGCCGCGCAGCCAACTCTTGCAACGCCACGCAGGCAAACGTAGAAAAAAGCACCGCCCACAATAACTGCAAGTGAAACTGGGAGCCTGCGGAAACTGCGGTTGTAATCGTACCCGGGCCGATGAACGCTGCTGATATGACTGACCAGAGCACTGCGCTGGCCAGCGTAGACGGAATTTTATTCTTCAAAGGATTTGCACGCCTACGAAAATACAAATAAGCCGCAGAGTTCCGCGCCTACGCGGACTTCATCATCCGAAACGGCAGGGTAATCAGCGCTTCAACCAAGCGAAAGATGGCCCCAACGGTGAAGCCCACGATCCGGAACGGCAACAGCAAAATCCAGATAATCGGGAACAAAAAAATAAATGCCAGTGCTAACGGCCAGCAAATGGCCAATAACAAAAACCACATCAAAACAGCAAAAACAGTTCTCATGCCGGTGGGGGCATCAAAAATACTGCCATGCCCAAAATTCGTTTTCTGTGTGGTGTTTGCGGGCGGGCGGCGAGGCGAATTGTACACCCACGTGCAGCAGTGTGCATGCGCGTACACCGGGTACGCAGGTTTTTTTGGTTCGCGTAGAATAATTTCCTAACATTCCTTTTCATTTCACGAGACCGATATTGTATGGCCGTAGTCATTCAAAGCTTTTTAGAATTCGAACAGTGGGTGGGCAAAGAAATCGGTGTGTCTGATTTTCATCAGATTACCCAAGAACAAATCAATCAGTTTGCGGAAGCCACGCTGGATCGGCAATGGATACACACCGATCCCGTGCGAGCCGCGGAAGAAAGTCAGTTTAAAACTACCATCGCCCATGGATACCTTACACTAAGCCTGGTGCCCTACCTGTGGAATCAGATTGCAGATGTGCGCAACATTAAAATGTTGGTGAATTACGGGATTGAGGAGATGAAATTTAACCAACCGGTGTTGGTGGGCAACGAAGTGCGATTGCGCGTAGCCCTACAGTCGTTGGTAAACCTTCGCGGCATCGCCAAAGCTACCATGCACGTAACGATGGAAATCAAAGACATGAAAAAGCCGGCCTTCACGGCCAACATCTTGTTCCTGTACCACTTTGCGTAGGTTAGCCCGCTACTGAATTTCTTCGCCCGGCCGGGTTTTCCAGCGCTCATGCATCCAGACCCACTGCTCGGGGTGCTCGCGAATAATTTTCTCGGTTACGTCGGTGTAGGTTTGGGTATTGGCAACCATATCCGCCTCTTCATCGCCCGTAAGCACAAGCGGTAACTCCGGCAGAATGTGCATGTGCTGTTTCCAGTCTTTATCCAAGAACACATACGTGGGCACTACACTGGCGCCTGTTTTCATCGCCAGAATTGCCGCGCCCACCGGCGTTGCTGCGGGCATACCAAAAAAGTTTACAAACCGGCTTTTTACTTTTGTGTCCTGATCAATCAAAATCGCCACCGAACCGCCCGTTTTCAACGCCTTTAACAAGCGTAACGTTTCGCGGCCGCGTTCTACGGCCACTGCTCCATACGCATTGCGGTAGTCAAATAAGAGTGTGTTAAGGCGCGGGTCCTTCAAGGCAGTGCCAATAATATTCGGCTTCAGGCCCCGCAATGCCATGCTTGTTACCTGTAAATCAAAGGCCCCCACATGGCAAGTAAGGAAGATTACGCCTTTGCCTTTGCGCTGCGCTGCCTCAAAGTGCTCGTAGCCATGCGTAATTAAAAACCGGTTGAGATCGGGTAATGATCGTACACGTATCGCGCGCAGGATATCGCCAGCATTCATGCCCAAATACCGAAACATCTTTTTGTTGAGCGCAATCATCTCGCGCACGGAAAGCTGGCCCGCATAGGCCAGGCCCAGATGTGTTTGCGCCTTCTCGCGGGTATCCGCCGCAAAATGGTAGGCCAAGCTGCCAAGGGCACCGCACAGGCGCAGCCACCAGACGCGTGGCATCAGGTTGGCCACAGCAATCAATAGCCGCACCAACCAGTAAACCAGGCTATACTTAAGGCGCTTGCCAAGTGGGCGGGTGTCCCTCATGCCGCAAAGATATTTGTAACGCGCAGCCTGCAAAATCACTCCGGCGAGAACGGTAACTTCGCAGCCATGAAACGATTATTTCTGGTGCGCCATGCCAAGTCCAGTTGGGCAGATGCCACGTTAGCAGACTTCGATAGGCCCTTGAATGAACGCGGCAAGCGAGCGGCCCCGACCATGGGAAAACGGCTGCGCGAACGAAACATCCACCCGGACTTGATGGTAAGTAGCCCGGCCGTTCGGGCGCTCGCTACATGCCAACTGATGGCCGACAAATTGGGTTATGACGCGGGTAAGATCAAGACCGACCGCGCATTGTACCACGCCAGCGATGACCAGATACTTGCCGTGATTAAACGCCTGCCGAATCACAACGATCGCGATGAAATTATTTTTCTGTTCGGGCATAACCCCGGCCTTACTGAGTTTACCAATCGCCTGCTGAACGTAAACATCGAAAACATTCCCACCTGCGGTGTAGTGGAGGCCACGGTAGACATCAACAGCTGGGCCGAGGCAGATTGGGGCTGTGGAAAACTGTTGTCGTTCGACTATCCTAAAAAACGAAAAGGCTAGAAGCCATCTCAAAAATATCCCGTCATGTCGAAGGAAAGTGAGACATCCCTGGTTGCAGCGCTGCAATCAAGGATTTCTCGGTCGTACCTCCCTCGAAATGACGCTTTTCATATTTTTGCGGCTTCTAGCTTTTTTTGCGGAGCGCTTGGGGTAGCGGCAGAAAATCCCACGCCCGCTTTTTAAAAATACCCTTTTCGGGGATGCGATAACCAATCAAGATCTTCGTATTTGTTGCGTTTGTGGTGACTTGAAACTCGCTGAATTTAACCTGCCGCACAAGGCTTACAAAGGAGATACCACCAAACCAACGATCGCTGTTGTAGCCAATGGCAATTCGGTTATCGATAAATGAATTGATAATAATATCATACCGAGGTTGATTGGCTTCATCTACGTAATAAATCCAATGGTGGGCTGGACCCACCGCCAACGAAAGATTTAAAAACCAGTGCTTATAGATGAAATTATACGTGTAGCCCGGCGCAATACTAAAGGTGGTAAAACTAAGGTCGCCATAGGTTTTTTCAACCCCCACCTGCCGGCGTAGCCGTGAGGTAAGCACCACCGTATCCGATGTAAAGGTTGAGGTGTTTAACGTGCCCGATAGCGCCCACGAGCCACCACTCTTAAACTGACGCTCAGCAAAATTGTAGGCCGACCGAAGTGAAAATTTTTTCTTGTTAAAGATGTAGAAGCCGTTCACGCCCGTGCTGCGCAACGCAATGTCTGAGCGGATGGCCACCCCGTTATCGTTTGGAAAAATGCGCGCCAAACCAGTAACATAGAAACCCTCATACCGCTGCGTAAAAAAATCCAAGCCCCAGTTGTTGCCCACAATCAGACCGGATAGGTCGCGCACACGCGATGTACCAAACATGGTACTGGTGCCTTCATCGATGGGTACATCAAATGCCAACTCTACACCCACATCAAAAACATAGAGGCCAACGCCCATACTCACCGCATGGTTTGGGCGAAATGTAAGCGCCCGCTGATCCAGATTTCTGCGCTGCACACTGAAGTTGGACGAGCGCTGCTTGATGAGCGGGTAAACAAACAAATGATCCGGGTAACGCTTTACATACCGGCCACGCACGGTATCATGGCGCTGGGCATGGGTTACAGAAATAAAGAACTGGCATGCCGCCAAAAGAAGAACATACCCACGAACCGTTCGCGTTTCTTTACAGGATGTATTCACTCAAGTTCTTGTTCTTAATCAATCCGCTGATTTTCTCCCTCACCAGCGCCGCATCAATGCGAACTACCGATCCGGCAGGAATTTTATCGGGCACATCAAAAAGAATCTCATTTAGCAACCGGCTCATGACTGTTTGTAATCTGCGCGCCCCGATGTTTTCCATTTCCGCATTTGCTTCAAAGGCCAGATCGGCCAACACCTCAATAGCTTCGGCATCAAACACTAACTCTACCCCTTCAGCTTCCAGCAACGCGAAATACTGCTTGGTGAGTGCATTCTTAGGCTCCTTTAAAATGCGAATAAAATCTTCTTTGGTAAGCGCGTTTAATTCCACACGAATGGGAAACCGACCCTGCAACTCAGGAATGAGATCGGAAGGTTTGGAGATGTGAAAGGCACCGGCCGCAATAAAAAGCACGTGGTCTGTTTTAATCACACCGTGTTTGGTATTCACCGTGGAACCTTCAACTATCGGGAGTAAATCCCGCTGCACGCCCTCACGGCTCACGTCCGGGCCACCGCCCTTCGATGAACCGGATGCGATCTTATCGATTTCGTCAATAAAAATAATACCGGCATTTTCGGCACGCGCAATGGCCTCTTCTTTTACCTCATCCATATCAATGAGCTTGGCCATTTCTTCCTCGAGCAGCAGCTTTCGCGCCTCGCTAACAGTTACTTTTCGCTTACGTGCTTTTTTGGGCATCATGCCACTGATCATGTCTTGCAGGTTCATCATGGATACTTCGTCCATCACGCCTGCGCCAATCATGCCCACACCTGCATTGTTGTTGCCCTTGATATTGATTTCAATTTTTCGTTCCTCCATCTCGCCCCCGCGGATTTTTTCGCGAAAAAGCTGCCGTGTGCGTTCGTTCAATTCCACATCCGATGTGGGTGTTTCTTGCTCCGCGTCTGGGCTGAAGCCTGAGGGGCGAGCCGCGGGCTGCTTCAGCGGCGGAATGAGCGCATCGAGAATTGTCTCCTCCACTGCTTGCATCGCGCGTTCTTTCACTTCTTCTTTTTTACGTGCCTTCACCAGGTTTACACTCTGCTCCACCAGATCGCGCACCATGCTCTCTACATCCCTGCCCACATAACCCACCTCGGTAAATTTAGACGCTTCCACCTTCACAAAGGGGGCCTCAGCTATGCGTGCAAGCCGGCGGGCAATTTCGGTTTTACCCACACCCGTAGCACCGATCATCAGGATGTTATTGGGAATAATGTCGTTCCTGATTTCTGTTTTTACATTCATCCGCCGCCACCGGTTACGCAGCGCAATGGCTACGTTACGCTTTGCCTCGTGCTGGCCAATGATGTATTTATCTAATTCGGCAACAATTTGCCGCGGAGTAAGAGAGGCATTTTGCATTAGCTCGGCTTGTTTTCTGTCACCACCAATTCCATCGGGTCTTTTACCTTTTCTTTTAAGAGGGCCAGCGCCAACACCTGGGCAACGGTATCCACGTAGTGGAATTGTAGCCCTTTGATGTATTGCTTTTCGATTTCTTCCACATCGCGGCGGTTACGCGCACTCATGACGATTTCTTTTATCCCACCACGTTTGGCCGCCAGAATTTTTTCTTTGATGCCACCTACCGGCAGCACCTTTCCGCGCAGGGTGATTTCGCCCGTCATTGCCAACTTCGCCTTTACTTTGCGCTGCGTGTAAATGGAGGCCAGCGAGGTAAGCATGGTAATGCCGGCCGAAGGTCCATCTTTCGGAACGGCACCCGCGGGTACATGCACATGCAAATCATACTGTTGAAATACCCGGTGATCTATACCAAGATCGCTGGCGTTGCTCTTCAGGTACGATAATGCGGCCATGGCCGACTCCTTCATCACATCGCCCAACTGGCCCGACAATGTTAGCTGGCCTTTACCCCGGCTAAGCGAAGACTCTACAAACAGAATATCGCCACCGACTTGCGTCCATGCCAGCCCGGTAACCACACCTGCCAGATCATTGCCCTGGTACAGTTCTTCGTCAAAAATCTCAACGCCAAGTGCCTTGATTACAAACTCGGGTGTAATCTCCTTTGCCACTTCTTCATCCATCGCCACAGCTTTTGCTACCGCGCGCACCACGCTGCCGATTTTTCGTTCCAGATTGCGCACGCCCGACTCGCGGGTATAACTGGCAATGATCTTCAACACGGCCTCTTTCGAAAATGCAACAGCATCGGCCGGAAGGCCATGTTCGGCAATTTGTTTGGGAATCAGGTGGCGGGTGGCGATTTGTTGTTTTTCCTCCACCGTGTAACCCGTTAATTCAATGATCTCCATCCGATCGCGCAATGCAGGATGAATCGTATCCAACGCATTGGCCGTGGCAATGAACAACACCTTAGAAAGGTCATAATCGATTTCCAGATAGTTGTCTACAAATGCATTGTTCTGTTCAGGATCCAATACTTCCAGTAATGCCGAAGCCGGATCGCCCCGGAAGTCGGAGCGAATCTTATCAATTTCATCCAATACAAAAACCGGGTTGGATGACTTTGCCTTCTTCAGGTTCTGCAAAATTTTGCCCGGCATGGCACCGATGTAGGTCTTGCGGTGGCCGCGAATTTCCGCTTCATCGTGCACCCCTCCGAGCGACATCCGCACGTACTGGCGTTGCAGCGATTTAGCAATTGATTTGCCTAACGATGTTTTCCCCACGCCGGGCGGCCCATACAAACACAAAATGGGGCCGCGCATATCTTTTTTCAGTTTCAGCACCGCCAGGTACTCTAAAATCCGGGTTTTTACCTTTTCCAGACCGGAGTGGTCTTTATCCAAAATCTTCTTTGCGCGCTTCAGGTCGAAATCGTCTGTGGTGTATTCATGCCAGGGCAAATCAAGCAGAAACTCCACGTAGTTCATCGCCACCGGAAATTCCGCGGCTTGCGGATTGGTGCGCTGCAGTTTTTCCAGCTCTTTATTAAAATGATCTGCGGCTTGCTTGCTCCATTTTTTCTCGGCCCCGCGCTTGCGCAGTTTCTCAATCTCTTTGTCGGGCCCATCGTAGCCCAACTCATCTTGCAGTACCTTGATTTGCTGCCGAAGAAAGTAATCGCGCTGCTGTTGGTCTACTTCGGTATGAACTTTCTTCTGGATTTCGTTTTTAATCTCCAGCATCTGGATTTCGCGCATCATGTACTGCAACAGCAAAGTGCCACGGTCTACAATGTTCTCCGTCTCCAGAATTTTCTGTTTATCCGGAACTTCTACATTCAGGTTAGACGATAGAAAATGCACCAGGAAGGCCGGGCTCTGGATGTTATCCAATGCCACTTGTGCCTCTTGCGGAATCTCCGGGTTAAGTTTTAAAATTTTTGTAGCCGAATCTTTGAGCGATTGAAAGAGTGCTTTTGCCTCGCGCGCCTGCAAGTTCATCTGCGGCTCTACCATCAGTTGAATGCGGGCGGTGAGGTACGGTTCTTCCTGCACATACTCGGCAATGGCAAACCGGTTCTTCCCCTGAATAATAATGGTGGTGTTTCCATCCGGCAAAACCAACATTTTAATGATGCGGGCAAGCGTACCGAAGCGATACAGGTCTTCCATACCGGGCTCTTCCGCCTGTTTGTTTTTCTGGGCAATTACGCCCACAATCTTGTTCCCCTGATAGGCTTTTTTGATGAGCTTGATTGACTTTTGGCGAGTTACCGTGATCGGAATAACCACACCCGGAAAAAGCACGGTGTTCTTGATGGGAAGAATGGAAATCGCATCCGGAAGTTCCTCCGCCTTTAGGTCCGACTCTTGCTCTGGATTAATGAGTTGGATAAACTCTTCGGAGTCTTCCTGCACCATGGGAGTTATTGCAAATGATGATTTGAACATGAAAAGAGTGACAATTTGACACAAAAAAGTTGTGTCTACAATACAAATTTTAGGTCTCCGTTAAAGAGTCAATAGTGATGCCAACTTTGTTAATCCATTAAATTGCGTGAACTTAGACGATCATGGCCGGACGTGCTGCACACTTTAACGAACGCTTTAGGGTATTCTTACTCGTCTTCTTCGCGTTTTTTGCCGTATGTGCCTCCGCCCAGAAAAAACCAAAGTACAAGGCCGGGGGGCAGGTGCAGGTAAACGACAGCCTGGTGCAATTCAGCCAGTCTGGCATTTTTGTATTTCCAAACGTAAACCGAGTTGCTTACTTCCGCGATGACGCCCGCATTGAAAAACTAAAAGCGTTAGATAACTCTGGCCAGGAACAGCGGCTCTACGAAGAGTTAAAGAGTTATGTAAGCAATTTTGGGATTGAGAATTTTGGCAAACAGGCCCCCATGCTGTGGCGACTGGCGCGGCTCTCAGAAAAATTCGGGCCCAAGGGCGAAGCCGTACTGCTCTACAAACTTGTGCTGAGACACCACCAACAGGGCCTTGACCTGAACGAGGTATTTGCCCGGCATGATTCCGTTGAAACAAATCGCAAAGACTTGTACGTGCCGTTAGACGAATACTACAAACTTGTTGCCTACCGAAAGGAGATTGACACCCTGCGCCCGCCACAGGCCGTATTAACAGATATGGGCTTTCACATCAACAGCGATAAAGAAGACTACGGCCCAACCATAGGAAATGTTGATTACTTGCTGCTGTTTACTTCGAAACGCAACAAGCACACCGAACGAAACACCTACGATGAAGACATTTTTTACAGCACCAAGTTGGACGGTGCCTGGCAAGATGCATTTCCGTTTAAGACCATCAACACATCGTATAACGAAGGCTCAGCATGTTTAAGCCTGGATGGCAAAGCACTTTACTTTTCACGCTGCAACGCGCCCGACGGTATGGGCAACTGCGATTTATACATGGCATCGCTGCGGCGCGATAGTACCTGGGGCAACGTACGCAATATGGGCCCCGCCATCAACAGCACCGGCTGGGACTCCCACCCGTCATTATCGCACTCGGGCGATACCCTTTTCTTCGCCTCCAACCGCATTGGCGGGTTTGGCCTTTCGGATATTTATTTCAGTGTGCGCGATAAGAGCGGCGGCTGGTCGCGCGCAAGGAACCTCGGCCCCATTATCAACACCAACCGAAGCGAGGTAAGTCCTTTCTTTCACCACCGGTACAACGTGTTGTATTTTAGTTCAGACGGTCACCCGCTATCGTTTGGCGATTTTGATATCTATAAATCCTACTACCAAAACGGCACCTGGCAAGAACCGAAAAACATCGGGCCGCTGGTGAACGGCGCAGGTAGCGAGTACTACTTCACCATCGATTCGCAATCGCATGACTTGTACTATGCCCGATCGGCTCAAGATAGTAAAGACAACCTTGACCTGTTCTCATTTCCTGTGCCCATGGAGGCACAACCCACGGCGGTTGTGTCGTTAAAAGGAAGTTTAAAAACGCCCGATGGCAAACCCGTGAAGGGCATTGTATCCATCATTGATTTGGATGAAGGCGTAGAGGTAGCCCCGAAGTACCTGCGCGAAGATGGCACGTTCGATTTTGAGTTAATTAACAAGCGTAACTACCTGTTGATTATTCAGGGCGATGACTTCTTCCGGATTGAAGAATTGTTTTTTCTGGATGGCGATAAAGAAATGGACCGGGTGGCCGAGCCGATTGAGGCCCGAATCGCATTCAAGTCGCTGGAGTTTGAAAATGGCAAATCCGAGATCTTACCTTCCATGCACAATGATCTGAACAAGCTGGGTAATTTTCTGGTAGATCACCCGGACTTGCAACTGGAAATCTCCGGCCATACCGATAGCGCCGGCAAAGAAGAAGCGAACCGCAAGCTATCGCAAGACCGTGCAGATGCCATCCGTATGTATTTGATTGAGTGGTATAAAATTGAACTTGACCGCATTCTGGCCAAAGGGTACGGCAGTTCGAAGCCGATTGTTGAAGAGGTAACCGAGAACGATCGGCAATTAAACCGGCGGGTGGAGTTTCAGATTTCGCGGGCGCAGGCCGAAAAAGACTAGACACCATCGCACCAATATCCCGTAAGCCCGAATGACTGTGAGACATCTTCCATTGCGGCGCTTCATTCCGGGATTTGCCGTCAATGGCTTCTAACAGAAATCACGTTAATCAAAACGAATGGCCCGAATGGGGTGAATCCGTGAAATGATGGCGGTGGGCACCAGCAGCACTACGGTTACCAAAACAAAAACAAGCAAGTTAAGCGCAACCACCGGCCACCAATGCCAACTGATGGGCACATAGCTCATGTAATAATCGTTGGCACTGAGTGTGAGGATCCGAAACTTCCACTGAAGTGCGCACAGCCCCAAACCCACGGCGTTGCCCCACAGCAGGCCTTTACCAATCAGTTGCATACCTTGATAAATGAATACTGCGCGCACCATCCGGTTGCTGGCGCCCAGCGCCTTTAGCATGCCGATCATTTGCGTGCGCTCCATTACCAGAATCAGAATCACAGAAATCATATTCACACATACTACCGCCAAAATAACCGCCAGCAAGATGTTTACCTGGCGGGTAATCAATCCCAGCCATTCGAAAACCGTGCGGTAGCGATCGCTGGTTTTTTCCACGTAAAAATCATAGTCCATGCGCTCGCCAATTTCCGTCAGCGCAGCATCGGCATCGGTGGGTTGGTGAATGTACACTTGCAGCCCTCCGGCCACGCTGTCGGCCCAATCATTCAGGCGTTGCACCAGGCGGATATCGCCCATCACCATCTGTCCGTCAAAATACTCCGAGAGGTTTGTTTCGTAAAGCCCAACCACGGTAAGTTTGCGGAAGCGCGGTGGGTTTTGAAAGAAGTGCAACGTGATTTCATCGTTCAGCGCAATCTCCAGCTTGCGCGCAATCTCAGTGCTGATCACCACCTCGCGCGAATACCCCGAGTCCGGCAAGTGCACGAACCGCCCCGCTTTCATGTAAGGCGCAAAACGATCTGTTGAAAAGCTGCGGCCCACGCCACGAAAAAGAATTCCCAATACCTCGTCTTTGGATTTGATCAGGCCCGGCTTATGAGCGTACTCTTGAATATGCGCCACGGCCGGGTACTGCCCGGGGTTTCGCACCACATCCAGATTGAACGCAAAAGGCTGCTCCTCTGCGGCATTACTCATGGTAAACCGGGTTACAAGCAAGTGGCCGCTTACCCCGTAGATCTTGTCTTTTACCGTGTCTTGAAACCCGAACATGATCAAAAACGAAACAATAGCCGCAGCCAGCCCCAAGGCAATCGTAACCACGGCAATCCGGTTGATTAAGCCCGAAAAGCCCTGCTGGTTTTGGCCGCTCATGCGGGAAGAAAGAAAGCGCGACAGATTCAAAACTTGGCTTATTTTTGGCTTATGATCTGTACAAAGAAAACTAAAATGCCGCGCTTTTCACTGGCTGCCTTTTTTGTTTTGATTACCCTATGGGCCGGTGCACAACAAGCACAGGTGCAGATGGGTATTCACCAACTCGATAAAGTTGTTGCTGCCACCGAGGGGAAACGGGTGGGTTTGTTGGTCAACAACACGGCCGCATTGGGTAATGTGCATCTGGTGGACCTTTTGCTGACGTTGAAGGTAAACGTAAAAAAGGTGTTTGCTCCCGAACATGGCTTTCGAGGCACAGCCGATGCCGGTGAAACCGTTACGGACAGCAAAGATCCGAACACAGGTTTACCGATTGTATCGCTGTATGGCAACAACAAAAAGCCCACGGCGGCGCAGTTGGCAGATATTGATATTGTGATTTTTGATATTCAGGATGTAGGCACGCGGTTCTTTACCTACATCAGTTCCTTGCATTACCTCATGGAGGCCTGCGCAGACAATAAGAAAAAAGTGATTGTACTTGATAGGCCAAACCCAAACGGGCATTACGTAGACGGACCGGTGCTTCAGCCGGAGTTGAAATCGTTTGTGGGGATGCATCCAATACCCATTGTGCACGGGTTAACCGTGGGCGAGTTGGCACAAATGATTAATGGCGAAGGATGGCTGGCCGGTGGCAAGAAATGCGATCTGGAAATCGTGCGCATGCTGTTCTACACGCACGCCACACCGTTTACGGTACCGATCAAACCCTCGCCCAATTTACCTACGCAACATGGCATTTTGTTGTACCCTACCACGTGTCTGTTCGAAGGCACCGCACTTAGTGTGGGGCGTGGTACGCAAACGCCGTTTGAGGTCATTGGCCATCCGGCGCTTACGCAATTCACATTTCAATTTACGCCCATCAGCATTCCGGGTATGGCCAAGCAGCCGCCATTTCAAGATCAACGCTGTTTTGGGTGGGATTTTCGAGAAGCCAAACCAGAAAGCCGCATTCAAGTCCAGTGGCTGATCGATGCGTACCAAGCCTTTCCTGAAAAGGAAAAATTCTTTATTCCTTTCTTTGATAAACTCGCGGGAACAGCCATACTCAAAGAGCAAATTCAACAAGGTTTAAGCGAACAACAAATCCGCGAAAGCTGGAAACGGGATTTAGAGGCCTACCAAAGCATGCGCCAAAAATACCTGCTGTACCCCTGATGTAAACGGCAGGCACGCTCCGTTCTGCGAATGGATATTGCGAGTTGATTTTATCACAGCCCATGACGAAATCCGAAAAAGTAGCGGAGATACTCACGATTCTGGATCACCACTTTCCGGTGGTAGAAACTCCGCTGCATCACAAAGATGCGTACACACTATTGGTAGCGGTGTTGCTTTCCGCACAGTGCACCGATGAACGCGTGAACAAAACCACACCTGCACTATTTCGTGTAGCCGATAACCCGTACGACATGGTCAAGCTGTCGGTGGCAGAAATCCGGCAAATCATTAAACCGTGCGGACTTTCGCCCATGAAATCAAAAGGCATTCACGGCCTTTCCAAAATCCTGATTGAAAAGTACAACGGTGAGGTGCCCAACACGTTTGAAGCCCTTGAAGCACTGCCGGCGGTGGGCCACAAAACCGCCTCGGTAGTCATGACCCAATGGTTTGGATTTCCCGCCTTTCCGGTAGACACGCACATTCATCGGCTGGCGTATCGCTGGGGATTATCCAATGGCAAGAATGTGGAGCAAACAGAAAAAGATTTGAAGCGACTGATCCCGCAGGAGCGCTGGCAAAAAGCCCATTTGCAAATCATCTATTTTGGCCGCGCGTTTTGCCCCGCCCGCGGCCATGTTTGGCACGCTTGCCCAATCTGCTCCAAATACATGCGAAAAGCATTAAGGGATTAACTTCGCACCCGTGATGAATGACCTGCGAATTATTTTTATGGGCACGCCGGACTTTGCGGCGCCCAGCCTGGAGATTTTAGTACAAAACGGCTTCCGCGTGGTGGCCGTGATTACCGCACCGGACCGGCCGCAGGGGCGCGGCTTGAAGCTTACGCCCTCGCCGGTTAAAGAATGTGCCGTACGCCACGGTATTCCTGTACTGCAGCCCACCAATTTAAAATCTGCAGAGTTCCTGGCTGAGTTAAAGCGTTACAACGCAAATTTGCAGGTGGTGGTGGCGTTCCGCATGTTGCCAGAAGTAGTGTGGGCCATGCCGATGTTTGGTACGTTTAACTTACATGCCTCGCTGCTGCCCGATTATCGCGGCGCAGCGCCCATCAATTGGGCGATCATCAATGGCGAAACAGAAACCGGGGTGACTACATTTTTTCTACAGCACGAGATAGACACCGGCGCAATCATTTTCCAGGAAAAGGAAACCATCCGCGAAAGCGATCATGTAGGCAGCCTTTACGATCGACTTATGAAAAAGGGTGCCGAGTTGGTGTTGCGCACCGTGCGTGCCATTGCGCAAGGCAATTGCCCATCCGTGCCACAACCCCTGGTAGGTGAGATAAAGCACGCCCCCAAAATCTTCAAAGAAACGTGCCAGGTAAACTGGCAACAATCTACGCGTGCGGTACACAACTTCATTCGCGGGCTTAGTCCATACCCCGCTGCGTGGACGGAACTGAACGGCAAAACGTACAAACTCTACGCGAGTGAGCGCCTTCCTCCAGGGGGTGGCGAAACCGCGGGCGCCTATAAAACCGACAATAAAACTTACCTTCACGTAAAGACGGCCGATGGCTGGGTGGCCATTACCGAACTTCAGGCCGAAGGAAAGCGCAAAATGAAAATCGATGAATTTTTTCGCGGTAACACGCTCTAACTTTTTTGTGATATGCTCATCTCGTTAATCGCAGCCCATACCACTAACCGCGTGATTGGCAAAAACAATACGTTGCCCTGGCACCTGCCAGACGACATGAAGTACTTCATGCAAACCACTAGCAAACACCCGGTAATTATGGGGCGGAAAAATTATGATTCTATTCCGGAAAAATTCCGGCCACTGCCCAACCGCCAAAATATTATCATCACACGTCAACCCGACTTTCAGGCGCCCGGATGCGATGTGGTGCATTCGTTACACGATGCGTTCGACCGGGCCGCCACTTATCAAACCAACGAGATTTTTGTGATTGGCGGTGCCGAAATCTACGCGCAAGCATTACCACACGCACAACGGTTATACCTAACGGAAATACACACAACGCTGGAAGGCGACACCTTTTTTCCTACCTGGAACAAGGCTGACTGGCGGGAGGTTACACGCCAGCCACACGCAGCTGATGCCCGCCACGCCTTTAGTTTTGATTTTGTGGTTTACGAACGGGGAAAATAAAAACACAAGCAACATGGAATCAAACAAACGCATTGCCGGTACGCTGTTGATCGTCTTTGCCAGTTTTCAAATCCTGGGCATGTTGTTCCTTTCGTTTTTTGTAACCGTGTTGCTGCGGTGGATTTTCTCGGAAGCCGAACTTGAGGCACAATGGGTGGTGATGTGGCTCATTCCCATGCTGCAAGCCATAGCGTGGGGTGTTATTCTGCTTTTTGCCATTCCTTCCATTATTGCCGGTGTTGGCTTGCTCAACAATAAAAAGTGGGCGCTTACGCTGGCCTTGGTGTTGGGTTGCTTCAAATTATTTTCATTTCCGTTTGGAACTGCTTTGGGCATCTTTATCATTTGGATTTACTCCGAAGAGCATAAAAAACAAGTGGCGCCAAATCAACCTCCTGCATGAAGTATTTTACCAACAAAGTAGTATGGGTTACGGGTGCATCGTCCGGCATTGGCGAAGCATTGACATACGAACTGGCCCGGCAAGGTGCCCGACTGATTTTGTCATCGCGCAGAAAAGATGAACTGGAACGCGTAAAGGGCAATTGCCCGCCCCACAGCCATGGTTCAATCAAAATTCTGCCGCTTGATCTCGCACAGGGCGATACGCTGGAGCTCACCACAAAAGCAGCCATCCAACTGTTTGGCCATGTAGACGTGTTGATCAATAACGGAGGTATCTCGCAACGTAGCCTCGCGAAAGAAACTACGCTGGCCGTAGACCGAAGGTTGATGGAAGTAGATTACTTCGGTACCATTACATTAACGAAGCACCTCTTACCTCATTTGCTTGAACGCAAATCCGGACATATCGCCACGATCAGCAGTGTGATGGGCATCATCGGTACGCCCTATCGTTCCGGCTATGCAGCTGCCAAACATGCGCTGCATGGTTTTTTTGATTCGCTGCGCGCAGAAATGTGGAAGGATTGTCCGGCCATTTACGTTACGCTGATCTGCCCGGGTTGGATCCGCACGAGCGTAACCTATAACGCCCTTACGGGAGATGGCCACGCATTAAATGCCATGGACGCCACCACAGCGGCGGGCATGGCACCCGAGGTTTTGGCGGTGCGGGCGCTGCGGGCCATTGCCAACAAAAAAGAAGAAGTGTACATCGGAGGCGTAAAAGAAGTTCTGGGCGTTTACCTGAAACGGTTCCTGCCCGCGGTGTTTTCGCGCATTGTGCGCAACGCCGTAGTGCGCTAATCAATGCAACAACACCCCAGCCGAAAAGCCAGGCCAAAAAACGGACGCATCAGATCTCTTTTCAAACCGATCGGCAGCATTGCCTTGTAAACCGCTGGCATAGTTTAATGTAGCGCCGCCAAAAACGTACACACCAAATAACCTGGGGTGCAGCCGCGTGCCGGCTTGCACTTTCCAGCGGGTAATCAAATTCCAATCGCGCAGAAACTTGCCGCGTTCGGTGTTCACCTGTAGCACCTCCGCGCCCATTCCCAAAAACCGGTACTCGCTGCGCCCCGGGGCAGTGGTGCGATTCCAAATCGTTTTTTTCAATCCGTAACCTACCGCCCACACGCCATCCGTGTGCCAGTTGCCGCGCGAATAAATCAGCGCGTTCTCCATCGAGCGCGTTTGCGCGTCGCTCGTTACCCGCCCGTTTTTGCGGTTGCCCGTGGCTACTTCATAATTGAATGCAAACAGTTCATCGGCATAAACGGCGAGGTAGCGAAACTCACCCACGTTAACCAAGCCAATGGCCGTACCGTCTTTCGTATTGGCATTTTTGCCGCGCTGGTAGATGTTGATCAAGCCAACTTGTGTGCCTTGCGATGGGCCCGCAATATTCACCAGACCAAACTGAAATCCGTTAAGCCGCGCCACACGATTAATTAACCCGATTTGTACACCCCACGCGCCGGATACATCTACCGCGTGTACTCCGGTGGTGAACTCCGCGTGGTTATAGGCACCCAGTTGCAATCCAAAAAGGCCGCCGTGGGTAACGTTCATAACACCGGCCACTTGCACCCCGTCCATAGAAGCGCGCGAGGTATTCCATAACCCGGCCAACTGCACACCAAATGTGTACTTGTGCACCGTGTTACCAAGCCCTGCGAGTTGCCAGCCGAAAAGAGCGCCGCCGGCTTGATTAACGCCGCCAGTCCACTGGGCACCAAAAACGTTATTCAATACCACATTGGTAAGCCCCGCAAGTTGCCAGCCGTGGAGGTTGGCCTCAAAGCCACCGTTAATCTTTTTATCGATTTCTTTTGGCAGCAATGCCGCAAAGGCATTTGATCCAGTAAGATTTGCAACCCCCGCCAATTGAAAACCTCGGGTTTCGCTTACGTTGAGATTGGAAATCGTGGCCACCTCAAATATGCGATTGGCATTGGAGAATCCGGAGGTGAAATTGACGGAAAAGAAATTGGTGTACGTACCCGGGTGAAAGCCGTTTGTACCAATGCCGGGTACAAGACTTACTTGAACAACCCGCTCCGGATTGGTTTTAACGGGCTGCCCCAATACTCCTCCTGCCACAAAAAAAGCCAACCAGACAAGCCATCTGGTTCTGTGCATAACAACTGCCTTAAAGAAACGGGAAATTATTCGGTTTTACCAATAGGCCGGGTTAAGCCACCAATTCCTTCGATGGGAAACCAGAGCGTAGGTTTTCATGCGCCAGATGAATACATTTCATTCTTTTTGAATGGAACAACCCTCGGCATATGTATTGATTGTGCTGGTCGGATTTGCCGCCGCCTTCCTCAACACTGTGGGCGGTGGCGGTTCACTTTTCAGCGTACCGATTCTTACCTTCCTGGGGTTACCCATTACCATCGCCAATGCCACGAGCCGCGTAGCAATTCTCTTTCAAAACATTTTTGCGGTATTTGGTTTTCGTAGCAAAGGTGTAGAACTGCCGTGGCCGTATAGTCTTTATCTCGGCATCGCTTCGCTGGGCGGTGGGTTTCTGGGTGCTTGGCTGGCCAGCCGCATGAGCGACCAAAGCTTTAAGCAGCTGTTTGTGGTGGTAATGGTGTTATCGGTGATCCTGATTGTGTGGGATCCATTTCGCACCAAAAAAGAAGAGCGTCTCGGCCGCAACCGGCAACTGGTAGGGGGCGTGCTCTTTTTCTTCATTGGCATTTATGGCGGCCTGGTGCAGGCGGGCATCGGTTTTTTAGTGATTGCTGTGCTCAGCGGTGTAAACCACCTCAGCCTCATGAAGAGCAACTATGTTAAAGTATTTGCTGCCATTGTGTACACCGGCGTTTCAGTAGCGGTGTTTGCTTGGCAGGGAAAGATCGAATGGTTTACGGGCGCCGTGCTGGCCATTGGCCACGCGTGGGGTGGATGGGTGGCCAGCCGCTGGAGCGTGAAGGCGGGCGAGCTTTGGATTAAAAGAGTAATGATTGTGTCCGTAATCGTGATGGCAATTGTACTTTGGTTTTCGTAATTTCATTCAGCAATAGCGACATTATCAAATGTCTGTCATCCGATAACTTCTCGTGGAACCTAAACTTCTCTCGGCATGCGTACCATCTTACCCGCAGTTTATCTTTTATTAGTCGTGATCACGTGCGCGTGCTCAAAAAAAGAAAAACCTGCGCCGCCAGAAAAATACCGGCCGCAGTTTCACTTTACACCGCCCCAGCATTGGACGAACGATCCAAACGGCCTTGTGTTTTACGATGGCGAGTATCATCTTTTCTACCAACATAACCCTTTCGGTAACACGTGGGGCCACATGAGTTGGGGGCATGCCGTAAGCCGGGATTTAATTCAGTGGGAGCATCTGCCCATCGCCATCCGGGAGTATCCTGATCCCGCCACCGGCGATAGCACCATGATCTTCTCGGGCACTGTAGTGGTTGACACCAACAACAGCAGTGGGCTTTGCACCGGGCCGAATTGCCTGGTGGCCATCTACACTTCGCACGTACACAAAAATGGCACCGGGCTGCGCCAGCACCAAAGTCTCGCCTTTAGCAACGACCGCGGCCGCACGTGGCAGTTGTACGACAAAAACCCAATCCTCGACATTCAACGAAAAGATTTTCGCGATCCAAAGGTATTCTGGCATGCGGCTACCAGCCGTTGGATCATGCTTGCCGTGGTTCCCGATCTTTTTAAAGTGCAGTTTTACGCATCTGCCAATCTGCGGGAGTGGAACTTGCTTAGCGAATTTGGAAGTGCTGGCGACACCGCCCGGATTTGGGAGTGCCCCGATCTTTTTTCATTACCGGTAACCAATGAACCCGGCACCTCAAAATGGGTGCTCTCGTTGTCGGGCAGCCACCCGCAAGGGCCCACCTACGTGGGCATGCAATACTTCATCGGTGATTTTGATGGCACAACCTTCACGACCACGCAAACGCAAACACGTTACGTGGATCACGGCAAAGACTTTTACGCGGGCATCGTGTTCAACAACGTGGCCGACAAAAGCATCATGCTGGGGTGGGTGAACAACTGGGCGTACGCGAATGATATTCCTACGGGTAGCTGGCGCGGTGCCATGTCGCTGCCGCGGATGCTCTCGCTCGCCCAAACGCCGGAAGGTGCGCGATTAAAACAGGAGTTCTGGCCCATTCCAGACTCCTTGAAAATGCCGATCGACTGGGAGGAAATCTTCTCCGGATCTTTCGGGTTGGAAGCCACGCTTGAAGACGGTGGCACCCTGGAGTTGTTCAAAACCGAAACCCAAACCACCCAAATTCAATACGAGAACGGTCAGCTTTCGCTCGATCGACTCAAATCCCAGCCGTTGCATTTCCATCCATTATTCCCCAGTCGAGAAACGGTTGACATCGCTGGCCGGCCGGCCGCCATTACCCTACAGGTTGTGGTCGATCAATCGATCATCGAAATACTCACTGCCGATGGGCTGTACGCCATCACCAACCAAGTCTTTCCAGAAACCAATGGCCGCATCGCCATCAACGCGAAAACGCGCATCGCAAAGAGCTGGCAGTGGCGGCAGTAACGTAGAAAAACAAAAAAGCCTTTGATGTTCATCAAAGGCTTTTTCAGTATGAATAAAAGTATGTACTACACTTTAATCTCCACATCAACGCCGCTCGGCAATTCCAGTTTCATCAACGCATCAACTGTTTTTGCGCTGTTCGAGTAAATGTCAACAAGGCGCTTGTACGTGCATAGCTGAAACTGCTCGCGCGACTTCTTGTTTACGTGGGGCGAACGCAACACCGTAAACTTCTCGCGTTCTGTAGGCAACGGAATCGGTCCGCTTACTACGGCACCTGTTGATTTCACCGCGCGCACGATCTTCTCAGAAGACTTATCTACGAGGTTGTGGTCGTACGACTTTAATTTAATTCGGATTTTCTGGTTCATAATCTAAACGTCTTTTAGATATTATTTTGCGGCAACAGCGCCTTTCGTTTCTTCAATTACTTTATCGGCCAGGTTCTTTGGTACGGGTGCATAGTGCGAGAACGTGAGGGTAGCCGAGGCGCGTCCGGAGGTGATGGTACGCAAATCGGTTACGTAACCAAACAATTCCTTCAGCGGCACGTCCGCCTTAATCACCTGCGCACCACCGCGCGTGTCCATACCTTTCATGATCCCGCGTCTGCGGTTCAAGTCACCGGTTACAGAACCTGTGTACTCGTCTGGCGAAATCACCTCCACACCCATGATTGGCTCCAACAGAATCGGTGCGCACTTGGCAGCAGCTTCTTTAAAGCCGATGCGGGCCGCCAATTCAAACGACAACGAGTCGGAGTCTACATCGTGGTACGATCCGTGGAACAAGCGCACCGTCATGGAGTCGATCGGGTAACCCGCCAGCGGGCCATTCGACATGCTTTGTTCGAAACCTTTCTGTACGGCCGGAATAAATTCGCGCGGAATAACACCACCTACGATGTCGTTCACAAACTCCAAACCGGGCTTATCTTCAGGGCCGAGCTCGCGCGGGCCAATCTCGAATACGATATCCGCAAACTTACCACGACCACCCGTTTGCTTCTTGTACACTTCTTTGTGTTCCACCGACTTGGTAAGCGACTCTTTGTAAGCCACCTGCGGCGGACCTTGATTGATCTCTACTTTAAATTCACGACGCAGGCGGTCGATGATAATTTCCAAGTGCAATTCACCCATCCCACGAAGAATGGTTTGGCCTGTTTCGTGATCGGTGTTTACCCGCAACGTAGGATCTTCTTCTACGAGTTTCGAAATCGCAATGCCCAGCTTATCTGCATCGGCTTGCTTCTTCGGCTCAATGGCGTAACCAATTACTGGTTCCGGGAAAATCATGGATTCGAGTACCACCGGGCGCTTCTCATCGCAGAGCGTATCACCCGTTTTAATGTCTTTGAAACCAACCACGGCACCGATGTCGCCCGCCTGTAGGCGTTCGATTTGGTTCTGCTTGTTCGCGTGCATCTGGAACACACGCGAGATGCGCTCCTTGTTGCCCGAGCGGGTATTCATAATGTATGAACCCGACTCCAACACCCCAGAGTACGCGCGCACGAAGCACAAGCGTCCAACAAACGGGTCGGTAGCGATCTTAAACGCCAAACCTACAAACGGCTCAGACTCGTTCGGACGAATCTCTACTTCGCTGTCATCGTTCGGGTTAGTGCCGATGATCACGTCCTTATCCAACGGAGAAGGCAACAATTCCATTACATAATCCAGCATGGTTTGCACGCCTTTGTTTTTAAAGGACGAGCCGCATACCATGGGCACAATTTTCATATCTACAACCGCTCTGCGCAGGGCGGTGAGAATTTCGGTCTCCGTAATGGAGTTGGGGTCTTCAAAGAATTTCTCGATCAGCGTTTCGTCATATTCCGCTACGGCCTCAAGCAATTTTTCGCGGTACTCGTAGGCTTCGTCTTTCATGTCATCCGGAATAGGCACTACCTCGTAGGTCATACCCTTGTCGCTTTCATTCCAGATAATGCCGCGGTTGTTCACGAGGTCAACTACGCCTTTGAAGTTATCTTCTGCACCAATCGGCAACTGCAGGGCAACGGCTTTGCTGCCAAGTTTTTCCTTCACCTGCTTGCATACGCCAAGAAAGTCAGCACCCGAGCGGTCCATCTTGTTCACGAAACCAATGCGGGCTACTTTGTAATTATCGGCAAGGCGCCAGTTTGTTTCCGACTGAGGTTCTACGCCATCTACCGCGCTGAACAAGAATACCAAACCATCCAACACGCGCAATGAGCGATTCACCTCCACGGTAAAATCTACGTGGCCGGGCGTATCGATGATGTTTACCTGATACTTGTTGTTGCGGTAATTCCAGAATACTGTGGTGGCCGCGGATGTGATGGTGATACCACGCTCCTGCTCCTGCTCCATCCAGTCCATGGTAGCTGCACCATCGTGCACCTCACCAATCTTGTGGTTAACCCCTGCATAGTACAGAATACGCTCGGTGGTGGTTGTTTTACCGGCATCGATGTGCGCGGCAATACCGATGTTTCTGGTGTATTTAAGATCGCGTGCCATTGAAAATCAAAAAATTAGAATCGGAAGTGAGAGAATGCCTTGTTGGCATCAGCCATGCGGTGGGTGTCATCTTTTTTCTTGATGGCGGCACCTTCGCCCTTGGAAGCAGCCAAAATTTCTGCTGCCAGTTTATCGGCCATCGACTTCTCGCCACGGAGGCGGGCGTAATCGATCAACCACTTAATGCTCAAATTGATTTTGCGCTCGGGGCGGATTTCCACGGGTACCTGAAATGTGGCCCCACCCACTCTGCGGCTTTTCACTTCTACTGAAGGCGTAAGGTTGCTTAGCGCACGCTTCCACACTTCCAAACCAGGTTCGCCACCGGCCTTTTTTTCCACCGTCTCAATCGCATCATAGAAGATGTTGTACGCGGTGCTTTTCTTACCTTCTTCCATGATGTAGTTCACGAACTTGGTAACCAAGGTGTCGTTAAACTTCGGGTCGGGTAATAAATATCTCTTTTTCGGTTTAGCCTTTCTCATAGCTTATATCGATCGATTATTTCTTGCCTTTTGCGGGCGCAGCGGCTGCACCCTTACCTGCCGGAGCGGCACCTGCTTTCGGACGCTTCGCACCATATTTGGAGCGACCCTGCAAGCGACCATTCACGCCTGCGGTATCCAATGCACCACGGATGATGTGGTAACGCACACCCGGAAGATCCTTCACACGACCACCGCGGATTAACACAATCGAGTGCTCCTGTAGGTTGTGGCCTTCGCCCGGGATGTAAGCATTAACCTCCTTACTGTTGGTGAGGCGTACGCGGGCTACTTTACGAAGGGCAGAATTGGGTTTTTTAGGCGTTGTAGTGTACACACGTGTACAAACTCCTCTGCGCTGAGGGCAGGAATCCAGGGCGGGAGACTTCGACTTCCACGTCATTTTCTTCCGGCCTTTCCTTACAAGTTGCTGAATGGTAGGCATTTATGTTTTCTTTTGGTACCCTTTTAAAAATTCGGACTGCAAAGGTATCCAAAGAATGGAAGCTACCAAACCTTGGCTTGAGATTTTTGCCGGGTGCCGGCCGGGTAATCCGCCCAAAACAGGGGTTTCAACACGGCTTGGCGGCCAGCCTACTCGCCTTTCGGCAGATGGGGCGGTGCGCCCAAATTATGCATAAGCACCCCCGCCCGGTGCTGCGCCACGTAGGTTCTAAGGCCTTGCAAACCATCTGCAGAAAGGGTAATCGCCCCAGCCATGGGATCGCGCAAAGCTTCGGCTATGGATCGTACCTGTCCGCCCGGTATTTTCAAACGATGAAGCTGCTCCAATAAACTGTCCGCACGCCAGCCGCCAATTGCTTCGGCCAAGCTGCGCACCAAAGCATCGCGGTGGGCTACCCGTTGCGCGTTGGTTTTGAAATCGGTTGGCACGGCCCCGCCCACCAGTAACGCCCACAAGTCTGCAAATTGACGCTCGGTGCCTACGGCCAAAAGCAGCTGCTTGTCGTCCAAGGTGGTAAACAAATCCCCGTAAGGGGCAATGTTAGGATGGGCCGACCCCTGCCGTTGCGGATTGTACCCACCCACCAGATAATTGGTTGCCTGATTGGCCAGACTTGAAAGCGCAGTTTGAAGCAGGTTTACCGATACATAGTCGCCAAGGCCCGTACGTTCACGATTTAGCAGTGCCACTAACAGGCCCTCTTTTAGTTGATGGGCGGCAAACAAATCCACAAAGGCCACCGGCATTTTGGTAGGCGGCCCGGCGGCGGCGCCATTCAGGTGCATCCAACCTGCCTCGGCTTGTAGTACAGCATCGTAACCCACGCGCGCATCGGCCTCGCCATAACCTGAGATGGCTCCGTAGATGAGGCGGGGGTTCAAATTCCGGAGTTGGTCGTAGGTAACACCCAACTTCTCGGCATCGCCCGGCTTGTAACTGGCGATCACGATGTCCGCGTTGGGAATCAGCTCATAAAGCACAGCTTTGTCGGCCGCTTTCGTTAAATCTAACGCTACGCTCTCCTTACCCCAATTGCAGCAGGCAAAATAGGCTGAGCGATCATCGGTAGCCTCCCGAGCCGATTTCCAACTTCGGGTAACATCGCCTCCAAGGTGCGGGTTCTCCACTTTAATCACCCGCGCACCCAGCTCCGCAAAAAACTGTCCCACGGTAGGGCCGGCCAAGACGGAGGCTAGTTCGATTACCTGTAAGTTTGAGAAAACCATGAACAATGCTCGGCATCTTTTGGGAAGCACACAAGGCTGTGCGGCAATACCCGAGGTGTAAGTTATTGCACCAGCACCCTGGCCTTCTCGGTTTTACCTGCACAGGTGCCGATCAACACATAATTGCCCTTTTTTAGGCGACCTACGTCAAGGGTGTGCTCGACCAGTTGGGTGCTGGTTCTCAATACCTCTGTACCCGAATCATCGAACAACGCATAATGAACGGTTTCGTTCGTTACCGAACTGCTATTACTTTTGGCTCCGGTTCGGTCTCGTTTCCACCGAAGGTGCAACTTGTCGGACACCGGATTGGGCGATAGTGACAGGATTACGCCACCGCCGCCTCCACCTGAATCAATCACCACGGTAACACCAGCCGCCCCTCCGCTCCCGCAGGCGTTTTCTGCGGCACAACTAACGCTATACACGCCATCATCATACGGAGTGGTAAAGTACGCAGAGGTAAAGCCGTTGTCATTTATAACGCGCTCAAACCCCGAGGACGCCTGCCAATTATAAAACGTGGCTCCGGGCACGGGCTCCATTTGAAAATTGTACGTGGCCATGCGATTGAGTGTAATCGGGTTTACGCCATATGACCCAAGCACATAGGCGATTTGCGTGGTGATGGCGGGTGTACCTACCCAAATGTCTTTTGACACTGGCGGCGCGGGGCAGTTGAAGGTTGCCGTTACCCGAGCTGACCCGCGTTGAGTTGTGATGCGGCTGGCTACGCCGCTCTGGTTGATCGTTAGAATCCCCATGTTGCTAGTAGACCATGAAACGGTAGCCGCGTTGGCATTTTGAACAGAAAAAGTTCCGGCATTGCAAATCAAATCCGGACCCGAAATTATGGGATTAGTGTAGGGCGCATTATACGGGGCACTTACTATGGAGGTGCCACATGAAAAATTGATGGTGGCGCGAATATCTTGCGAATCGTTAGGCACGCCGGACGGCCTTAACGTGATGCCGTTGGCGTTCTGACTAACAAACTGCCAACTGGGTGGATACTGCCAACTGTAGCTGCTGATGCAGCCCAGGGCCACGCTGGTAGATGCAAAAAATGTAACGGGCGTGTTGTTGCAAGCCGTGATTCCCGCGAAGCCTGCCTGTGGGCCAATGGTTGCCACTGGGTTGGCCCCGTTAAGCGAAACAGTGGCCGTTGCCGATGGCGCGGACGAATTACAAAATGGTCCGGCCCCGGCCAGCGTGCCAAACACCCTTACGGTGCCGGGCACTGCGCAGCCGATGGGCTCAATCACCAAAATGTTCGAGGAGGAGTTAACACTTCCTGTGCGGCCCGTAACGATGTCACGCCAGCCCGCAGGCACATTCCACGCGTACGAGACCTCCACCCGCGGTGGCTGCCCGACCCCACCTGTGCCTTGCACGAACATCCTAGGCATGTTAATAAGCACCTGCGAGCGAACACAAAAATCAACATTCACAAAGCCCCCGTATGCATCCCAAGCTTGGTTTTTTACAGAAAGAATCGGTTCGCTAAGACTGGCCGTCCTGCCATTGTTTCCTTCATTGCCTGCCCCGCAATTGCTAAAATTAGCAGTTACGGTCCCAGTAGCACCAGGTGTGTCGTTCCAAAAAACAATTACAGTAGGGTTGTTCCTTGGTCCAGGAATAACACCACCTGAAACTGTCCAGAATATCTGGCAGGTCGCAAAACCAGCTGGCCTACTGACCTGATATTGAATTCCTATCTCCGGGCAACTTGCTCCTGGAACAAATCCTGTAGAGGATTTAGTAACCGTTTGTGCATAATTGCTGAAGTGAATTGCGCTGGTTAGCAGCAGTACAAAAAGTTGTCTTTTCATATTTCTTACAATATTTTATTTTTTGATCTTCTTTTGTATACGTACCCGACGCTGATGATTACCGTTTGATTTCTTTCCGTAGGGCTGGGTATTCCTGTAAAATTTTGTTCCTTATTGTTAACATTTGCGAGACCGGTGTTGGCCGTCATCTGGATTAGCAGATCACTTCCCACTCCCACTTTTGCGTGATAGCTTAGACCGACCGTTGCGCCAAAGTCATACCTCATAAAACTTTGCACACCCGGCAAAAATGCCGCGGAATTAATTCCCCCGTTTGCATCAAACCCTACCAAAGTACGGCCGGCAAACCTTGTACTTGAACGCGTGAAATCAAGGGTGTTATAGAACTTCTCGGTAACGGAAACGTCTTTAAATTGACTAAAATAGCCGCCAAATGAAATTGCTATCTTCTTCCTATTATCAAAAAATAGTCTGGCAGTTACAGGGAGTGTAAAGTAGGTGTATGTGTAGTCACTTGTTGCAAATGCTCTTGAGCTAAGACCTAACGCAGTTTGTAACTCAGACCTGTAACCCTTCCGCTCCCACAACAACCTTGCGTTAACGTCAAGCCGGTCGGTTACGGGATGATAGACGCCAATACCAAAAGAGTAGGCCATTTTGGGCAGGCGTTTGTTCGTTACAAAATTTCCATTGGCAAATTCCAGTCGAGAGTTTTCAACAAACATATTACCGCGGTTAAAACAGAGACCGGCACCAACAACTACTTCCACCTTATCAATAAACCGCTTTGGCGTTTGCTTCTTGAGCAAAGTTTGCTGGCACCAACTGGACGTGCCCATCAGCCAAAGTGCAATTAGTAAAATGCCTTTCGGTTTCATGTAAACAATTTTAAGTCTTAATCCGCTCCAACTAGGTTTCAAAATCGGTAAGTAGTTGTTTTTGGCGATAAGCGGTCTTGGCACACCAGCCCGCAAGCACATTCCACGCGTAAGAGATCTCCACCCCGTGGTGGTTGCCCGGCCCCACCTGTACCTTGCATGAACATTCGCAGCACGTTGATATGCACCTGCGAGCGAACACAAAAATCAACATTCACAAAGCCCCCGTATGCATCCAGAATATCTGGCAGGTCGCAAAACCAGCCGACCTACTGACCTGATATTGAATTCCTATTTCCGGGCAACTTGCTACTGAAACAAATCCTCCAGAGATTTAGTAACCGTTTGCGCATGATTGCCGAAGTGAATTGCACTGGTTAGCAGCGCAAAAAGTAATCTTTTCATATCGGCTATGATTTAACAATTAAAGTCAGTGGAAAACTACATAATAGTCCAGTTCTAAATAACGTACATAGGGATGGCCGGTAAAACGCTGTATCCATTGTTTTTCAGTGCCCGCTGGCATGTAATACATCATACTTATAAATGATCCGCTATCTTGGAACTTAAGTGACGGGTCTTCGGTCAGCTTTAACCACTCCCAAATCATTGATTTATCGTCATAAGTTATAATTTTATTATCTGTTGTGGAAAGGAAAGCTATTGCGTAGTTGAAGCCTCGGGTATCAAAAAGTTGGTTAAGATAATCTACGCTGTCGTTCGGCAGATTTGAGACATAACTAAATCCAACCATCCTAGCAACACTATCCGCGTGCCGCGCACCAAATTCCAACGCTTGCCGTAAAGTAACCTGCTTGTTTAAGCCTACAATCACATTTCCCGGCACGAAACCCGGTTCCTCATCATGCTCGCTACAACCTAAAAAGACAAATACCAAAACAATGAAAATGAGTAACCACGACTGCTTACCTGTATTCATCGTTAGAAGGGGCACAAACAAATAAAAGCAGGCCAATGAAGAGCGCCAAATGTTCTTAAAATCGTAAAATTGGGTAATCATTTTTACCTATGAAGATTTCTTTCGGATTATTGCTTGGTTTGGCAGTTGGTTTTTTCGCTTGCCAAAATCGCGAGGTGTTGCCGCCCGCGCCATTGGCGCCGCTACCCTCCGCCAGCCAACTGGCCTGGCATCGCATGGAAATGAATGCGTTTGTGCATTTTTCAATCAACACGTTCACCGATAAAGAGTGGGGCTTTGGCGATGAAAGCCCCGACTTGTTTCAACCCACGGCCTTCGATGCCAAACAATGGGTTACCGCTTTCAAAGAAACCGGTTTCAAAGGTGTAATTCTTACGTGCAAACACCACGATGGCTTCTGCCTGTGGCCCAGTGCGCACACCCAACATTCCGTAAAGCAAAGCCCGTGGATGAATGGCGAGGGCGATGTGGTGCGAGCGCTGGCCACCGCTTGTCGGGAGGCAGGGCTGGAGTTTGGGATCTACGTTTCTCCGTGGGACCGTAACCATGCCGACTACGGCACGCCCACGTATGTAAACTATTATCGCGATCAACTGCGCGAACTCTTCCAAACGTACGGCCCGATTTTCGAGATGTGGTTTGATGGCGCCAACGGGGGCGATGGCTTTTACGGCGGCGCCCGCGAAAAAAGAAAAATTGATGGCGCGAGCTATTACGATTGGCCTGCCACGCTGGATCTGGTGCGCAGTTTCAATCCCAACGTGATCTTCTTTAGCGATGCGGGCCCCGGCGTTCGTTGGGTAGGTAACGAAAAAGGAATTGCCGGTGAAACAAATTGGAACACCATTACCCCCGATACACTCTTTGCGGGTAAGGCCGGCATTGAACAACTGCTCAGCACCGGGTACGAGGGCGGCACACATTGGATTCCGGCCGAAACCGATGTCTCAATTCGTCCGGGCTGGTTCTACCATGCCCGAGAAGATTCAGCAGTAAAAACGCCCGAGCAGTTGTTCAACATTTACCTCACTTCTGTGGGACGGGGCTCTACATTGTTGCTGAACGTGCCCCCTGACCGCCGCGGACTAATTCACGAAAACGATGTGGCTGCACTGCGCGGATTCCGCGTGTTGCTGAACGAACGGTTTGCGCATGATCTCGCCCGCGAGGCCACGATCCGTGCCGACCACCACCGCGGTAATGCGGTGGAGTTCAGCCCCGGGCTGTTGATCGATGGAAATTCGGACACGTATTGGGCGACAGACGATGAGGTGATTTCCGCTTCGGTTGAACTTCAATGGTCCGCGGAAAAGGCCATTCGCTACGTGCAACTTCAAGAAGCCATTGCCTTGGGGCAGCGGGTACGCAGTTGGCAGGTGGAGATCTTCAAGAACGAGGCATGGGTGCCCGTAGCAACTGCTACCACCGTGGGGTACAAAAGAATTCTGGATGTGGGCAACCAAACCACCACCCGGCTGCGCATTACTATCACAGACGCGCGTGCGAGCATCGCGTTAGCGGAACTTTCCGTTTACTAACGAAGTTAATAGAAACCGAAACGAACCCGCAGGCCACAAATGGCGTTGGCTTCGTACCTTTGGAACTTCGAAAAACTGTAATCATGCGTATTCTGATCTTTTTGCTGGCCGTTGTGTTTTTCTTTGGTTGTACCCCAAAAAATAATGATATGAAAATCGGCCGTTGGCGCGGAATAATTGAGATGCAACAACGCGAGTTGCCGTTTACGTTCGATGTCTCACAGGATGCAAAGGGCACATACACCGTAGAAATCAACAATGCAGAAGAAAAAATTCTGTTGGATGAGGTAACCGTAACAAACGATTCGGTGCGTATGGTGCTGCACATTTTCGATGCAGAATTGCGCGCCCGCATCGCGGGTAATGAACTTACAGGGAGTTTTGTAAAGAACTATGCCCCTAACGCCACGTTACCCTTTCGGGCCAGGTTTCAGGAAGACTTTCGGTTCGCACCTGCCAGTACCGCGGCGGGTGTCGACTTTAGCGGCACATACCAAGTTACCTTCTCGCACGACACCGTGGCTTACCCAGCCGTTGGGATTTTCAAACAAACCGGCAACCTAGTTACCGGCACGTTTCTTACACCCACCGGTGATTATCGCTACCTGGAGGGCAATGTGGTAAACAACCAACTGTTGCTAAGTGCTTTCGATGGGAACCACGCGTTCATTTTCGAGGCGCGTTTAACGGGCGATTCCCTTTACGGGGATTTCTTGTCGGGCAAAAGCGGTCAGGAAAAATTCGTGGGCGTAAAAAATGCAAATGCCGTGCTTCCAGATGCCGAACACCTCACCTATCTGAAGCCGGGCTACGATCACATCACATTTCAATTTCCCGGGTTGGATGGCAGCCTGATTACTCCGCAAGACGAACGTTTTAAAAATAAGGTGCTCGTGCTCCAGATCTTTGGCTCGTGGTGCCCCAATTGCCTGGATGAAACGAGGTTCCTTGCCGATTGGTACCGCAAGAATTCGGCCCGGGGTGTGGAAGTGCTCGGTCTTGCGTACGAGCGTAAAGATGATTTTGCCTATGCGAGCGAGCGGGTAAGAAAAATGAAGGAAAAGCTAAACGTGCCTTACGATTTTGTAATTGCAGGTACGAACGACAAACAAAAAGCAGCAGCCACTCTACCCATGCTCAATCATGTGCTGGCGTTCCCCACTACTATCTTCATTGGTACGGATGGAAAAGTAAAATACATCCACACCGGTTTTTCCGGGCCGGGCACAGGTTTGTATTACGAACAATTTGTACAACGATTCAATCAAATCATTAACGAAGCGCTGCAAGCAGGTACATGATACCTGAGTTACACGTTTTTCGAAGTACATGAAACGCGTAGTTGTCGGACTTTCGGGTGGTGTAGATTCCAGCGTGGCAGCGTGGCTGCTCAAAGAGCAAGGCTACGAGGTGATTGGCATGTTCATGAAAAACTGGCATGACGACAGCGTGACCATCAGCGATGAGTGCCCGTGGCTGGACGACAGCAATGATGCGATGATCGTGGCGCAACATTTAGGTATTCCATTTCAGGCGATCGATCTGAGCAAAGAATACAAGGAACGCATTGTGGATTATATGTTTGCGGAGTACCAGGCCGGACGCACGCCCAACCCGGATGTGCTGTGCAACCGCGAAATCAAATTCGATATCTTTCTAAACACTGCACTGAAACTGGGTGCGGATTTCGTTGCTACAGGTCATTACGCGCGCAAAGGCGAGACGATCATAAATGGAAAGCCCGTCTATCGTCTGTTAGCGGGCAAAGATCCAAACAAAGATCAGAGTTACTTTCTCTGCCAGCTCACCCAACAGCAACTGGCCAAGGCATTGTTTCCGGTGGGTGAGTTACTGAAACCCGATGTGCGCGCCATCGCAAAAAAAGCAGGATTGGCCACAGCTGAGAAAAAAGACTCTCAAGGGTTGTGTTTTGTGGGAAAAGTTCATCTCCCCGATTTTCTGCAACAGCGGCTAGAGCCGAAGAAAGGGAAAGTAATCAACGTGCCGCCGGACGCGGCGATTTTTCAGCGCCCGCTCGCAGAAGTTGATTTGAAAAGCATCAGCCGTCCGTACGATCTTCAACCCCAACACGGGCGCGTAATTGGCGAGCACACCGGTGCGCACTTTTATACCATTGGCCAGCGACGGGGTTTGAGCCTCGGAGGTTTTGAGGAACCCCTGTTTGTGATCGGCACGGATACAGCGACAAACGTAATTTACACAGGCATGGGCGAACAGCACCCGGGGCTGTACCGAAAAGCACTCTTTATCCCCGCGTCCGACACGCACTGGATTCGTGAGGACTTGCGTCTGGAGTTGGGACAATCAAAAAAATACCTGGCGCGCATTCGTTACCGCCAGCCGCTGGAAGTCTGTACGCTGCATCAGCGCGACATGGGTGTGTATATTGTATTCGACCGGCCGCAGCGCGGTATCACACCGGGCCAGTTTACCGCCTGGTACGAAGCAGACGAACTGGTGGGGTCTGGGGTAATCAGTTGATCACTTTCGCAGTAAGGTTGTTATACGTTACGTCCCGTACAGCAATTATTCCATAGTAGGTTTGACCTGGCATAAGCGATTTATTCGTCAAATCGTATTGCATTAGTTCCTCTTTCAACCGACCGTTAGCCATCAGCGCTTTCAACAGATTAAATACCGATAATCCCGGGCCCAAGACCAGCCCGATCGGGAACGAATCTGTTTCGATCCGGCCGTTCGGCTGGGTGCGGGAGATACTCAATTGTACAGGCGTAAGTAGTAAGTAAAAAAGATGAAAGGGGGCTAGTTGCCGTAAACTTCTAAACACAGTTTTTCTATCGAGTATTACGGCCTCATTCTCGCCCTACATGATTCTAATATCGCTGCCAAAGACCAGCGACCGAGACGTGTTGTTCGTAATTTTAATTGCAACCAGACGGATATTTTTTCGGTCACCTTTCTTTGCATATTTCCGATTACCCCGCTCGCGCAGAATATCGTGGTGGTAAGCCAAAGAAACATTTTTTTCTGTACTCGAATTTTGGTAGCTGAACGTTTGTGGAGAGATTGAGTTAAACCTAGATGCACAAGCAGAAAACAATATGCATAGCAGTAGCATCGGAACGTTTTTCATAAGAGACGTCTTTTGTCGAAATTAAGCAGACTACTACATCATTTTACACTTTTGTTTAAGTTTTCACTGGCAACAATGATTAAAATCCCGAGATTCCGCCCGACACGATAAACTTCATCGCCACGGGGCCGGATATATCCAGCAGCCGAACGCGCTCTTTGGGCACCACAAAGTGATCGCCCGCCACGGCATACGATTGGGGAAAGTACACCACCACCATATCCGGTAGCCCAAGGTTCGTTAAGTCGGATTGCGTAATGAACCCCACCCGATGAATTTGATTTTCCTGGTTGATGGTAACGAGCACAGGCCGATCGAATTTCTTCTTGTCGCCCACAAACGCACCAATCAAATCTTTCATGGAGGAGTAGATCAACTTCACCAGCGGTATCCGGTTGACAAGCTGATCAAACCAGTCTGTGGCGGTTTTTACCGCGAAGTTGGAGGTGAGATAGCCAAAGATGGTAATTGCCGCAAAGATGATGAGAAAGCCAAGCCCTGGGTAGGGCAAATTCAACAGCCCATCTAACCAGGTAAAAGACACAAAGAAAAAGTAGCCAGTGGCCACCAGTGGTACAATGAACAAAGTGCCTCCGAAAAAATACCGAAGGATAGAGCGAACAACGGGATTCATGGCCATGGGTTTAGATGTTCAAAAATAAAAAAGGCTTCCGGTACCAACCGAAAGCCTTTCGATTACCTTTTTGTAAATCCGTTAAAGCGAGAAGCCGAGGAAACTCAGGAAGCCCAGCGACATCAAACCAACGAGAATAAATGTAATGCCCAATCCCCGTAAGGGCGCAGGTACATTCGAGTACTTCATTTTTTCGCGTACGCCCGCAAGGGCTACAATGGCCAACAGCCAGCCAATGCCCGACCCAAAACCAAAGACAGTTGCCTCCGTAAACGTATAGGGGCGCCCCACCATGAACAATGCACCACCCAAAATGGAGCAATTCACAGCAATCAACGGCAGGAAAATACCGAGCGTGCCATACAATGCAGGCGAGAACTTTTCAATAGCCATCTCCGTAAGCTGCACCATCGCTGCAATTACCGAGATAAAAACAATAAACTGCAGAAACGTGAGATCCAATTTGGCGAAATCAGGACCTAACCACGCAAGTGCCCCTGGCACCAAAACGTAATTTTGAATAAGCCAATTGATGGGTATGGTTACGCCCAATACAAAAACCACAGCGACACCCAAACCAAAGGCCGTTGAAACTTTTTTGGACACCGCCAGGTAAGAGCACATGCCCAAAAAATAGGCGAAAATCATGTTGTCTACGAAGATCGAACGGACGCCAATACTAATCAGATTTTCCATAGTCGTAATGTTATTAATGTGCTTCGCGGTACCCGTTTAACGAGCGTTGCACCCAAATAATGATACCAAGGATGATACAGGCGCCTGCGGGAAGCAACATGAGGCCATTCCCCTGATAGTGCACCCCAATCGCTTCGAAAATCTTGAAGCCAAAAATTGAGCCGCTGCCGAAGATTTCGCGAAAGAACGCAATGATCATCAAAATCATACCATAACCCAACCCATTGCCTAAACCATCTAATACGGACGGCCAGGGCTTATTGCCCATTGCAAACGCTTCCAACCGCCCCATCACAATGCAGTTTGTGATAATCAGCCCTACAAACACGGATAAAATTTTGGAGATGTCATAAGCGTATGCCTTGAGCATTTGGTCCACAATAATTACCCAGAGCGATACCACAGCTAATTGAACAATAATCCGGATGCGGGAAGGAATTGTGTTTCTCAACAAGGAAATGAACAGGTTGGAAAAAGTAGTAACAAAGGTTAGACTGGCCGCCATGTACAAAGCGGGCAACATTTGTGTGGTAACCGCCAAAGCGGAGCACACACCAAGAACCTGCACGGTAATCGGATTATCGATATCGAGCGGATTGGAAATGAGTTTCTTGTTTTTCTTCGAGAAAAGCGGCTCCGCCTTCTTCTCTACTTTTTCTATCACAGCGGCTTCGGTGCTCATGTCTTTGTTAGTTTAACGCGATGGGTTGTTTCTGTAGATACTTATTATAGCAGCCAAAATACTCCTGTAGCATATTGTTTACACCTTTAGCGGTAAGTGTAGCGCCCGACATGCCGTCTACTTTGTGGGTGTCGCCCGAGTAATCCATACCTTCTCCTTTTTGCATCATGACAGACACCAGTTGGCCGTTATCAAAAATGGATTTGTTCTTGTAGCGCTCTTGAATTTCGGTGCTGGAAATCCGCGCACCCAAGCCGGGGGTTTCGCCTATGTGCCCAAAACTCACGCCCAGAATGGTATTGAAGTCGGAAGCTAATGCCACAAACCCGAAAATATTATTCCAAAGGCCGTAACCGTACACCGGCAAAACAACAGCCTCCACCTGATTGGCGTCTGCTTCACTAACTATCTCGTAAACCGGGAGAAGACGTTCTTGAGGTTTCTTTTTGTACTCCGACGCCACAGAGACATTTTTAGGAGTCATGCCTTCCTTCACGGTGCCGTTGTAATCAATCACAAATGCGCGAACGCGCTTGGCATAGATCGCCTCAATGTTCGCGCCATCTTCCAACGTCATTACTGTAGAGAGTATGTTGGTTTTTTCCTCAAGCGCCACATTCGCTTCCTGCCGATCTTTCAGGCTGATGGAAGCGAAGGCCAGTGCGGCTCCACACACAATAGTGAGACCGGCCGCATAAAGAACGATGTAAAGGTTAGACTGTCGCACGTTGTAATCTGCGTTTTTTGTTTGCACTTACTACAAAATAATCAATCAGCGGGGCGAACACGTTCATCAACAAAATCGCCAGCATGATTCCCTCCGGATAGGCTGGATTAAACACCCGAATCAAAACGGTTAAGGCTCCGATGAGTAATCCATACACCCACTTTCCGGTTTCCGTGTGTGAGGCGGTTACCGGATCGGTAGCCATGAACACCGCACCAAATGCAAGGCCGCCAATCACCAAATGGTAATGTGCTGGCATCTCCACGAAAGGATTTCCGCCAATCAAATTCAACAACAAGCCCATGGCATACGCCCCTGCAAAAACACTGAAAATAATTTTACCACTGCCCACACGCGTAGCCACCAAAATGGTCGCGCCAATCAAACACATTAGCGTGGAGGTCTCCCCAATGCTACCGGGGATCGTGCCAATAAATAGGCTAGTGAAACTAAAAATACCCTCCGCCCAACCAGCACCGAAGGAATTTAAATCGGCCACCACATTTCCGGTGGACGCCGCAGCCACGGCAAGCGCTGTGGCACCTGAGTAGCCCTGAACGGTTTTCGCGCCCTCGCCCACGAACGCCCAAACTTCGCCCGAGATATCCGTGGGATAGGCGAAATACAAAAATGCACGGGCAGTGAGCGCAATGTTTACCACATTCATTCCAGTACCACCAAATGCTTCTTTACCGATGATTACCGCAAACGCAGTAGCTACCGCTACTTGCCACAGCGGAATATCGGGCGGCATCACCAACGGAATCAATAACCCGGTAACCAGAAAACCTTCGTTTACCGGATGCTTACGCAGAATGGCAAACACGAACTCGATTCCCAAACCCACACCATACGATACCACAACAATGGGCAACGTCTGGATGAGCCCCACTAAAACCTTATCGGTAAGCGTAGCGGTGGCTGCCTGGCCCAGCGCCAGAAAATGCTGGTGGCCAACATTCCAGATGCCAAACAACAAGCACGGCACCATGGCAATGATCACCGTCATCATCAGGCGTTTTAAATCTACCGCATCGCGGATTTGCGCCCCTTTGGCACCCGTGGTGGTGTTAGGCGAGAACGCAAATGTTTCCAACGCCTCAAATGCGTAATAATACTTTTCTAATTTTCCGCCCTTCTCAAAATTGGGCTTCAGCTTGTCTAACTGATCACGTAAAAACTTCATCTCCTTAGCTGTTTTGCATTAACTCAATCCCTTCGCGTACGATCTGCTGAATCTCGTGCTTCGATACATCGGCAAACTCGCACAGTGCGAGGTCTTCCTCAATTACCTCGTAGATGCCAAGCGCTTCCATCTCATCCAAATCCTCAGCCAATATTGACTTTAACAAATGGGTAGGCAAAATGTCCATAGGCACCAGTTTTTCGAATACACCGGTTTGTACAAATGCGCGGTGTTCGCCATTGGTGTTGGTACTGGCCTTAAACTCTTTGTTGGGCGCCAGGAACGAGAGTAATCCAAATGCACGATGAACGGTTGGCTTCGATGCTGTGGGGGCAATCCAGCCCAGAAATTCGTGGTGATCGCCTTCTGGCAACACCGTAATTTGGTGATCATAAAAGCCCACATGGCCATCGGCACCAATACTGGTGCCCGTAAGCGCGTTGCCGGACACATAACGTACATGTGCCTCGGTGAGGTTATCTTTCACCAGCTTCTTGATGGATGAGCCGGTATGGATTTTATAGTACTGCGGGCTCTTTACCGCGGGCCCTGTAAGCGCTACCAACCGTGAGGTGTCGTACACGCCATTTAAAAACAGTTTGCCAATTTGAATCACGCCCAGCGGGTTGATGGTCCAGACCACATCGCCCTTATTAATCGGGTCTACATGATGGATTTGCACACCCACGCATCCGGCCGGGTGTGGGCCGTGGAATTTGTTCAGCTCCGTGCCCTTGACTTGCGAGAAGACTGTGGGGAGTTCGTCTGTGGTATGCACGTTTACATGTACCGCACCTGCCGTAAGGCGCTTCAGCACATCTACACCTACCTGGAAGAACTGATCCTGCCCCTTAAACAAAACGGAGTAATCCGGAGCTGCAGGGGCCGTATCGAATGCGGAAATATGAATGGCTTTGGGCGCCGCTGCCGGGTTAGCCACCACACCAAACGGGCGTTGCACGAAATTTGCCCACACACCCGACTTCAAGAGGTTGGCTTTGATTTCGTCTACACTGATATTCTGGATATCCGAAACCGAGTACTTTTTAAACGTCTCGAACTCCATCTTTTTATCTGCCAGGATTTTGATTTCCAGCAACTTTCTTTTCTCGCCGCGCTTGATCTCTACCACCTCGCCACTCACCGGGGCAGTGAAAAGTATCGTTTCAAACCGTTTATCGTGAAACAGCGGGGAGCCCGCTTTCACCGTGTCGCCCTCTTTAACCACCGGCTTCGGCATGTACAAACCGTGAAAATCGGTGGGCTTAATGGCATACGTATCGGCCATTTCTACCTCGGCCACCTTCGGCTGCGGCTTACCTGCCAGGTTGATGTTGAAGCCCTTATTGAGACGGATAAATTTGCCCATAGAACGGCAATTGAGTTGGTTTTTTGAACGGGGCAAAATTAGCAATTAGGCTGTGTAAACAAAGATTTTTGGGCCGATCGGCCAGAGTTTGTTAACCCCCCTAAAATTTGTTGAAGATTAAGGCTTAATTCCGAAGCGTGGGCTTTAACATCAGCGCCAGCGCCAGGCGTACCACTTCATCTGTTTGTTCTTCAATGGTAACGTGGGTGGTATCTAATTCCACCGCCTCGGGCGCTTTTCGTAAGGGGCTCTCCGCCCGGGTGCTGTCGATCTGATCTCGTTTTACCAGGTTTTCGATGATCGGATCGAGTTCTACCAATTCATCCTTTTCTAATAACTCCTTTTGTCTGCGAAACGCCCGCGTCAGGATATCGGCCGTAAGGAACATTTTGAGCTCTGCCTCCGGAAATACCACGGTACCAATGTCGCGGCCGTCCATCACAATGGCCTTATCTCGCCCCATTTTTCGTTGCTGCTCCACCATCGCCACGCGTACCTCGCGCAAGGCGCTGACCTGGCTCACCTGCTCGGATACCTGCATGGTGCGGATCTCAGACTCCACCCGCAATCCGTTTAAATACGTTTCTGAAGCCCCCTTCGCGTTTACCTGAAAATTAATTTTTATTTCGCCCAAGGCCCGGGTCACTTCTTTTGGATTGGTAAGGGCCACGTGTTGTCGCTGGAAATGGAGCGTTACCGCACGGTACATCGCACCCGAATCAATGTACCGATAGCCCAGAATGGCAGCCACGCGCTTGGCGGTTGTACTTTTTCCACACGCGGAGAATCCATCGATGGCAATCGTAATCTTGCGCATCAGCAGTCTTTTTGCGGACAGGGAATGGGTTTCCCCGGCTTCAACTTCTTTTTGTGATACTTGTTGGAAGAACACGCGGCCAGCAGTAGCACGGCCAGTAGCAGCACGCAGATCTGGAACTTTCTCATCGGGGCAAGATAAGGTGCAGACAGGATACGCACAACGGCTAGCCGTCAAGCCGGTTTTGATAGCTCATGCGGAAGCCAATCTTCTGGCCAGCACCCAATTCTTGCGTCTTCTCTAGTTTCTGGTGTAGCGTAATAAAACGCACATCCGGGAAAGGCGGTGCCACCAAGTCGTTTTCAATGGCCAACGCCAATGAAATTTTTACAAGGTTGGTAAGTTCCAAATCGGTAATGGGATTATCCGATACTTTTTGTCCCAACTGCGCCAAGGGGCCGTCACCTTCAATCACGTACCGTCCTTCGTGGTTAATTAGCAGCCGCGCCAGCAAATAACCCGGGTCATTGATCCGGTTAAACCGGATGGAATCGCTCATGAAATTGTAGATCATGATTTGGCCAAAATACCGGTTGATATTCTGCTGGCGGATGTATTCGCTTTGCATTACCGGGTGGTTTTCCTGAAACGTAACGATGTTGGTATGCAAAACAAACACGAGCAGATCGCCCGCCAGCTTCACTTGAAATTCGTGTTCGTTCACCGGCATAAAATCGGTAGTCACGTCCTGATCGCCCGGCCGGGCTTTCTTTTTGATCTCCGCAATTACCTGGCGTGCATCTGCCTGCAACGTTTGGAATGCCTGCAGCAGATTTTTGTAGGTGATTTGTTTGGCCGTAGATTTGGTTTCGAGCAATGTACGGATGGTATCTACCGGATCGTTTTGCAGCGACATAAAAGTTGTTGTAACTTTCAAAACTACACAAATCCCGGTAACGGCTAAGTAACAAAAAACGATATGGAAAATTCCTCCAACGGCAAGGCGGAAAGTTTCTTCCGCGAACTTGGTAAACGAATCGACCAGTTTTCGGTTGAACTGAAACAAGCCGGCAGTCGCGTAGAAAGCGAATTGCAACAACGCTACGAAGAGCTCAAAGCATCTGCCGAAAAGTTGAAGAACGAGGCCGAAAACAAAGAGCGTTGGAAAGAAGTGGAGGCAAGCCTGAAAAAAGCCGGTGAAGAGCTGGAGCGCGCCATGAAAGCAGCATTCCGCAAGCGCGACAGCGGCACAAATCAATAACCGAAAAAGTTAGCAGTTGGCGCAATACACGCACGTTCCGGTTTTGTGCTCCAGCCTAAATTTTAACGCGCTTCCAATTCCCTTTCCGAAACAGAAGAACGGCCACGATGGCCATGGCCGATTCCGCAGCAACGATGGCGATGTACACGCCCATGGTTTCCATGCCTAACGGTTTAGCGAGCAAGTAGGCAAGTGGAATTTGAAATGCCCAAAATCCAAACAAACTCAATACCGTTGGTGTACGGGTATCACCGGCACCATTGAACGCCTGATTCACCACCATGCCATAGGCATAGAATATGTAGCCCAGGCAAATCACTTGCAAACACTGCACGCCGTGGTGCACCACTTGCTGATCGGCAGAAAAGAATCCCACCAAAGGTTCGGCAAAAAGATAAAATACAATCGTGACCAGCACCATGAACAGCAGATTGAAAAAGCCGGTACGCCAAACCGACTTTTCTGCCCGCTCGGGCTCGCCAGCCCCAAGGTTTTGTCCCACAAGTGTGGCGGCGGCATTGGCTAAACCCCACGCGGGTAGAATCGCAAATACGATGATGCGAATGCCGATGGAATACCCCGCCAGCGCCATGCTTCCAAACGAAGAGATGATACGCACAAGAAAAATCCAGCTGGCTGACCCGATGAGAAACTGGCCGGTACCGCCCGCAGAAACCTGAATGAGACTGCGAACGATCGTCCACTGCAGTGGAGCATGCTGGCGCCCGAATTTAATCACACCGGCCCCTCGGAACAGATGATACAGTTGATAGAATACTCCCACACCCCGGCCGATGTTCGTAGCAATGGCCGCACCTTCTACTCCGTACGCGGGCACTGGCCCAAAACCGAAGATAAACAGAGGATCAAGTACAATATTCAGGCCGTTGGAAATGATCAATGTGCGCATGGCGAGCGAGGCATCGCCTGCACCGCGAAATATCCCGTTGATTAGGAAAAGAAACAGAATCGTGGCATTGCCTCCCAGCATCCAAAAGGTATAGCCCGCATGTTGCGTGAGAATGTTTTCGCTCGCACCCATCAGGCGTAGTAAATCCCGCGCAAACCATACGCCCAAAACGGAAATGAGAAGCGAAAGACCAGCCCCGATGTACATGGCTTGCGCCCCCGCAACCCGTGCGGCTTCTGTATTTTGTTCGCCAATTCTGCGGGCCACCATCGCGGTAGCGCCCATACTTAACCCAATGCCCAGTGAGTAAACAAGCGTAAGCAATGACTCTGTAAGCGTTACGGTAGCAAGCGCATCATTATCGTTTAAGCGACTGATGTAAAAAACGTCAACGATCGCGAATAACGACTCCATAGACATTTCCAAAATCATGGGAATGGCCAGCAGAAAAATAGCCCGGTCGATGCTGCCTGAGGTAAAGTTCTGTTCGGAACCACGGATTGCTTCGGAAAGCAAACGAAAAAAAGAAGAAAGTTTTTTGGAAATCGAACTCATGAATGAAAAAGTAAAGTAATGTAATGGATTGAAAGCTCAAGGTGGCAAGTCATCGCACACCTTTCCGACCGACATCTGAGCTGTCAAATCGGGATTTACATTACCATATTCATAGTCCGTTGAAATTTTGTTGAACGTAGCCTTTTCTACGGGATTTTGGTAGATGAGTTACGTTCTAATATGCCTTTTCGCCAATAAAGTTACCCGGCGGATCGTAATTGCACACCCAAATTTCCTCATCGCCACATTTGGCCATACCGCAGCCTACTTGCCTCGTGTCTTTCCAAACAATTTGGGTATAGTGGCCGCAAACACCACCCTTGCACTTACCCGTTGCCGGTTGATAAAACTTCCGCTCATCCGCCCAGGAATCAACCACTGTTTTGGAATTCACGTTCATATTAAAGGCCCAAAAAATATTCTCGCCGTGCACCGTACCCCACTTGCCGGTATGCGGGCGATGCTCCATTTCACAACCACGTTTCGCCAATTCATCGGCCCAAGCCTGGGCTTCAGTCGCAAGCTCTTCCGACCACGTTAGTGGTGCCTGCCCCACTTGCTGGCGCCAAAAATTATGGCGCTCAGTAATGCCGCGCATCACCTCGTTCTCTTGCTCAAGGTTTATCGAAACCACGAGTACCACCCAAATCCAGGCGAATATTTTCATAAAACTTCTCTATCCAACGAATCTACAACCAAATCCTTGCGGTGTTGACAAAAAAAGAAAGGCCGACAGGGTGTCGGCCTTTCAAAAAACAAATCAGCAACGAATTATAACTTCGTGAGTGTAAGACGAACGCGTCTCGTCCACGTGCAATATCCGTTTCTGCGGCCATATTCATCGGCATCATCGTCAATACCAATCGTCATGACCTGACCGGGCACGAGGCCGGTTTGTGTCGTAGAATAGGACCCGCGGTTAGGCGTGCTCGCCTGAGGTAGGCCCGCCGGGAGCGCGGTTGAACCCGCGAAGGTACCGGTGGTGGGCATAGTCCAGTAGAGCTCACGCTCAGCTGTGCAATCTACCGTAGAATTTTGCAGCGGAACCCACGTCACTCCACTTTCCAAATTCAGACGCATCGTTACTGTTGCACCACGGTATTGCACTTGGAATTCGCGCTCAGTCGAAAGACCACCTGCAGGCACCGTCAACGTGACCGTCTGGTTCGGGAATAGCACCTGATTCAGGTTCGCGGGGTAAGAACTCTGGTGGAGCGCAACCGAATGGTTGGGCGACCAGATTGCATTCTGCGTGAGTGAATAAGTACCCACCCAAGAACCAGGGGTTAAGTTACGAGCCGTTAGCGTGTAGACGAATGATGATGCATAAAACTGGCCACCGATGATGTTCGGACCTGAATTCACATCAGTAAACGTTCTACCATCTCTCAAACGGATTACACCACGATAAATAATCGCATCGCCTGCTGCGAAAGGTCCAGTGAAGCCCACTGTATTCAACGCGGTCAGGGTCTGGTTCGCAGTTACCCGAATTGAAGCACGCTTATATTCGGAGTAGGTAGGCTCGGGCACCGTCTGCCATTGGGCACCATCAATTGTGGTTACCAACGCTTCTTGTGTTAAAGTTGCACCTCGGCGAACGCGCACGAAGATTTGGAAGTCTTGGAGATTCTCCCCGTTGGAATCATCTACAAATTCAAAAATCCCTTCCAAACCCGTATTGGCAATGTTATCCAAATCCAATACGTTAGAAGTTAAACGTACTACGCGCATGTACGCACCAACTTCCCTGTCGTTGTAGGGTAGCGGGTAAAGGCTCTCATCGCGACAGGACATGAACAACCCTGTGAGCGCTAAGAAGGCTATAAGTAGATTCTTTTTATAGTTCATAATTTCTGTGCGTCAAAAGGTTAAAAATCAAGGTTTGCGGTGTTGGTATCCCAGAAGACACGACCAGTCAAATCAGCACGCTGAGCGGCGGTGTTGTTCAGGTTGGCAAAGTTTGCCGGATACCAAAAGGTTCTTGGGAACGGACCCGGATTCGCTACAATGGTCGGCTGCATGCCGGTAGGCAAACCGGTTCTACGATACAGGTTGAAAGCCTCAATACCATTGCAGAACAACGAAATCCAATACTCACGAGCAATGAAATTCATTCGGCCGGCATTACTTGCCTGTCCATCATACGCTGCCAGGGCTAAAGTAACATATGCATTCACATCTGCTGTATAGGTGGCAGCAGGATAGAAGGTTGCTATGTTCGCCTCTGTTGGCGAAGCCGGGCCAACGCCAAACGTGCCGTTGGTTGACCAATCGCGCACATCTGTAAACGAGGTGCGAATGCCGTTCTCGAAATAGGTTCGCGCAACTCCTGAAGTGCCCAAGAACAAAGCTGCTTCCGACAACATGAATTGCACATACGAACGCATCATGATCGGCTGGAAGCCGGCACCACGCTGGCCCAGGCCAGCACCACCAGAAACGCCTACCGGATTATTTGCATCAAAACGACCACCGGAAGGGTAAGGGCCCCAAGTAGTACGTAACAAGTTATCAGGAGGTATCCCTTGGTTATCAACGTGATCGCGACCCCAGTATCCAATCGCAGACGGATAACAGTAGGTACGGAACCATGCAGGATGGGCGGGGTTAGTAGAAATACCCGGCGGTAGGCCGCCTCGAGCAGGAATAATTGCGGTTCCCGTAGAAAACGGATAATGCGCGGGCAACGTAGCCTCGGTTACACACCTGATTTCGTTAGGGTTCGCGGAATTTGCATTCACCTGACGGAAGAAATAGAAGCGTAGGCGTGGATCCCCGATAGCACCGTTCTGCTGCGCATCGTAGCCATATAACATCATCCAAATCAAGTGGTTTGACATGTAATTGCCTGCGCCAGTCAAATAGTTGGCGGTAAACCGCGGATGGCGGTTATCAGGGTCAGCGGTATTTGTTCCATAACGGAAAACAAAGTTGTCGGCCTGAGCCGAAATCACTCCATCCGGCGAAGCCAAAACAGCATTGATGCCCGTGGTTGAACCTGTGGGATCAACCAGTCTGCGATTCAGGAAGATCTTTAGCTTCACGGAGTTTGCAAAACGCTTCCAGCGGGTCGTGTTACCACCATAGTAGAAGTCTACAAACGGCGGGCTGGTTGGAATTGGAGCGGAGGTCGTATTGAAATTTACGATTGCCTGATCCAACAGCGTCAGTGCGCGATTATACAACTCCGTTTGGCTATCGGCCTTCGGATTAAAGTTTGTAGAGCCTTGGAGCGCTTCTGAATAGGGAACGTCACCAAAGAAATCTACCAACATCACCAAAGTGTAGGCTGACAGCACACGAGAAATACCTGCATGGATGGTCAAATTTGCCGCATCTGCAGTTTTCGTAAGGGCATCAGCATCGCTTAAGAGCGTTGCATAAGCCGTAGACCATACACCATCGAAGGTTTGCGGAGAAAACACGTTGTTGTAGACAGTGCCGCCAGAGTTTTGAAGGCGGGTCATCTGCATACCCCATGTGCTAAATGATTGAAACAAACCAGGCACGGCCGTCTGAACCGAGTTCAGCGTCAAATTGGGGTCCAGATTGTTCAACTGAACTGCATTCGGATCCTCCTGCAGGTCAAGGGTACAAGCAGACGCCAATACCACCATGCAGGTGAGAATGAAATATTTAATTCGCTTCATATGTATTTCTGATTAAAAAATTAGAGGGTTAAGCGCAACACCACACCATATCTTCTCGCGCTCGGGCCCGTCAGATAGTCAAATCCGATACTGTTACCTACACCCAAACTGGTTACTTCTGTATCGAAATTAACCGGCTTCGGCACATTCACCGCGTTAAACCAGAGGTTGTTTCCGTTCAACTGAATGAAGCCAGCCTTGAACGGAGTCTTGCTCATGAACGACTTGGGGAAATTGTATCCAATCGAAATTTCGCGCAAGCGAATAGTAGTCGCATCGAACATCGCAACCTCATTGTATCCAAAGAACTGCGTATTAAAGCCGAAATCGGATGCAGTAATTTGGATGTCATTTTTGCTAAACACCGGATTGCCGCTGCCATCCACACCCGTCTGGCGTACGCCGGGAAGTACAAACGTTAAGTCGCGATTCACAGGCGTATTGCTAGGATCCACTACCCCGCGACCGAGAACGGCAGACGGCGTGGCTGCATACATTCTTCCACCGTGGCGGTAATCCCACTGGAACGAGAAAGTAAATCCTTTGTAGCTGAAGTTATTAATCAACACCGTAATGAAATTCGGGTTCGGGTTACCCAACTCCTGAATGTTTGGATCGAGTTGGTAAAGACCATCTGGGCCAACAATACGGCTGCCATCCGGCGCTTTCAACACTGAAGATCCTTTAATCATGTTGTAAGGACGACCGGGGATGGCGAAGTTACCCAAATCGGTAAAGCCCGAGAGTACAACTTCTTGAAGACCCAAACCAAGCTCCTCTACTTCCGGGCGAACCGCTGTAAAGTTCCACACAGCATCCCACTTGAAGTCGCCTTTTTCAACGATTGAACCGTTCACGGCAATTTCAATACCCTTGTTGCTCAATCGACCAAGGTTGAAGCTCGTAACCGTGTAACCAGTTGATGGATCAATCGGAGCTGACGTAATCAAGTCGCGGGTCGTTCTGTTGTACACGGTAAAATCAAGACCCAAACGTTCATTCAAAAGCCGAGCTTCAAAACCCGCTTCATATTCAACCACTAACTCCGGATTCAACCTCGCGTTACCGAGAAGGTTACCGATCGTGTGTACACCAAAAACGTTACCACCCGGATCCATCCAGCCACGCAAATTCTGCCCAACAACTGAACGGGTTTGGTAAGGGAAACCATAACCCGCAGAACTACCAACACCAGCGCGTAACTTTAAGAAGTTTAACGTAGTAGACTTCAGGCCGCTAAACGCTTCGGAAGGCACAAAAGACACAGACGCGCTCGGGAAAGCTTGAGAGTTGTTACCACGCTCAAATGTTGAAGTCCAGTCTTGACGGCCAGCGAGGTTGATGCTCAAAAACTTCTTATAGTCTAACGAAACATCGGCATAAACCCCATAACGCTGTTGTTCAAACTTGCGCTGGAACACCTGACCATCAAAACCAATACTGCGGGACGATGCCGAAGCAAAGTTATCATGACGCATTAAACCAAACACCACTTGGCCTTCGGAGTACACGCCATCGCGCTCAAGAATGTCGTAACGCGCATTTCCACCCGCTTTAGCCACCAAACTCAGATTCTCTGATAGGTCTTTCGAGTAAGACGCAATGAAATCGTGGTTCCAGATGGTATTTACAAGCGAACGCGTCTGCAGCACACCGTTAATGATATTCGGGCCCTGCACGCCACCCTTGTTGTACTCACGTGTCTGCTGCTCGGTATAGGTATCTAAACCAACGCGATACAAGAAGCTAAGGTTGTCGTTTACATCATAGCTAATGGATGATGCATTGAAGAAACGATTTGTTACACTGGTTTCACGATAGTTTTGCGCTACCCACCGCGGGTTGGCAATATCATTTCCACCACGGAAGTAAATGCTTCTGCGGCTTACCGGGGTTTCAAATTCCCAATTCAACACGTCAATGCTCCGGGGTGTATACAAGAATTGGCCATACAAAGAAGGTACACCGCCAAAAGACGCGCCACCGCCGGTGGCACCGTTAAGCGGGGGAGTCTCTTGATCCGTATTTGAATACTGTAAAGAGGTTTGAATCGTTAACTTCTTGGTAACGGCCGCCGTGAAACCGGTTGAGATATTAAGACGCTTCAAATTGTTCGTGGGTACGAAGCCTTGTTCATTCGTGTAGCCCACCGAGGCATTGTAGCTGAGTTTATCAGAACCACCAGACGCATTCACGGCCGTGTTCGAAACCAGACCTCTGCGGAAGAAACCACCAATGTTTGGCTGAGCCTCATAGGCATAACGCTTAAAGAAATATTTTGGGAACGAATTCCGTAATTCGGCATCGCCCAAAAACTGATACGGATGCCCTACGGAGTCGATCTCATCAAAATGCGGCCCCCAGTTACTAAAGAAATTTCCCCACAACTGCTGGAACCCGTTTCCATAGTTGTTTTGGAACTTCGGCAATGAGGCAATCTCCGATACCGAAAGTGACTGTTGGATACTTACCTCAGAATCTCTTTTGCGGTTAGAGCCCGATTTCGTTGTTACAAGAATAACGCCATTACGGCCTTGATCTCCATAGAGCACTGTAGCCGCTAAGCCACGCAAAACGTTCACAGACTCAATGCTGTTGGGATCCAAATCCAGGAAGCGGCTAGTTGCCGTGGCCGCACCACCAGTGGTGAAGCCGGAGCCCGCATTGGTATTGGAGTTGAAAGGTACACCATCTACTACCCACAGCGGCTGTGTGCTTCCCGTGAGCGTGGAGAAACCACGAATATTGATGTTTGTACCTGAACCAGCAGTACCGCCGGTAGGTGTAATGGTTACACCGGGGATCTTTCCATTCAAAATGCGGCTAATATCCGTCTCTGGACGAGCGGCAATTTGGTTCGCATTTACCGTGGTAACCGCGTAGCCAAGCGCGCGCTTTTCGCGGGCGATACCCTGGCCGGTAACAACAACTTCAGAGAGCTGTTGCACATCCAACCCAAGGGCTACATCGATCACCGAACGTTGACCGATTTCGACTTCTTCGGTTTGCAAGCCGATGAACGAAAAAACCAGACTGCCACCATTGGCAGGCACGGTTAATTTAAAGTTACCATCGGCATCGGTAACCGTTCCATTGGTAGTACCCTTGAGCACTACGTTTACACCGGGTAAAGCAGATCCATCTTCCTGAGATGAAACCCTACCCGATACCACCCGTTCTTGTGCCCATGCACTGAGCCCAATAACGAGAGCGAAGCTTAGGAGTAAAAACTTCCTCATAGATTAAGGTTTAGGTTAAGAGAATATTACAGAACGGTAAAAATAGAATGTAACCGGGCTCAAAACAAGCCTCTGCGGTAAAAATAGCAGCAATACTTACATATTTCGGTTCGACAATCGCCCGTTAGGCCGAATATTATTGGGTAAAATTGGATAAGTGTTTATTTTTTTACGGACGAAAGCAAAAAAATAAGGCCGGCTCAAAAAGAACCGGCCTTCGAAAAAAATCAAAAAAAGATTACGCTTCGGCCACAACGGAAACAAACGACTTATCGCCACGGCCCTTCTTGAAAGCTACCACGCCGTTGGTAAGCGCAAAAAGTGTGTGGTCTTTGCCGATCCCTACGTTTACACCCGGGTGATGTTTCGTTCCGCGCTGGCGAACGATGATATTACCCGCAATCACCTTTTGGCCGCCATACACTTTGATGCCAAGTCGTTTGCTTTCCGACTCCCGACCATTCTTTACTTTACCTTCCCCTTTTTTGTGTGCCATGATGCTTTCCTTATTATATCAGTAACTACTCAAAGATTAACCAATGCTTTCGATTTGCACTTTCGTATATTGTTGGCGATGCCCATTCTTTACCGCATAGCCCTTTCTGCGCTTCTTCTTAAATACAATCTCTTTGTCGCCTTTCACGTGCTCCAAAATCTTGCCGGCAACCTTCACGCCGCTAACCGTGGGCGCACCTACTTGTACAGCGCCATTATTATCCACCAACAACACTTGGTCAAATTCTACCGCTGTTCCGGCATCACCCTCCATTTTTGGGGCGTAGATGTATTGGTCCTTGCTCACTTTAAATTGCTTGCCAGCGATATCCACAATTGCGTACATAACTATTTCGTTAAATGGGGTGCAAAGATAAGGTGATAACACAGAAAAACAAATGGCCTATTTAAATATAATTCCCTCATGCAGAGCGGCTTACTTTCAAATTACGTTCAATTTGGTTTGCTGATAACAAAAATTTTCCGTGGCAGCAGTCCCTGCCATCCGGCAAAAGACCGTGGATAACCTGCCCGGCAGTTACATAAAGTATGATTAAATCCAGCGTTTGAACGTGTAAAGATTCACGGAAAAAAAACTTGAATTTTTTTCATCTCACTTCACACTTCAGGCGCATCGGATAAGTGAATGAAAATGAACTGCTTTCATTTTCGATTGATTTTTCCGCTGAGGAAAACACCGATTTCGCATTAAACACACCCTTTGATATCACGCACCCATTTCAAATATTTGCTGACTTCATTGGTTCGAAGCGTTACGCGCTGCTGATCGTGAGGTAAAAAACGATTTAATACGAGCAACCTGGTAAAACGGGTTGCTCGATTTCTTATACACAAACTACTTAAACACCTATGAGCCACGTTTTGCTGGACGAACCCATTCTTAAAGAGAACAAAGACCGTTTCGTTCTCTTCCCCATCGAACACCACGACATCTGGAAATTTTACAAACAGGCCGAAGCCAGCTTTTGGACTGCCGAAGAGATTGATTTAAGTCAGGATTTAACCGATTGGGGGAACTTAACAGATGGCGAGCGCCACTTCATTACACACGTACTGGCTTTTTTTGCGGCCAGCGATGGTATTGTGAATGAAAATCTGGCCGAGCATTTCGTAGGCGAAGTTCAGTATACGGAAGCCAAGTTTTTTTATGGTTTTCAGATCACGATCGAAAACATCCATTCCGAAACCTATTCGCTGCTGATCGATACCTACGTAAAAGACCCGAAGGAGAAAGACCGACTGTTGCATGCCATCGAAACGCTGGATTGCGTGAAGAAAAAAGCCGATTGGGCGCTGCGGTGGATCTCGAAGGGAAGTTTTCAAGAACGGTTAATTGCCTTCGCCGCGGTAGAAGGGATTTTCTTTTCCGGATCGTTCTGCTCCATTTTCTGGCTGAAAAAGCGTGGCTTAATGCCCGGGCTGAGCTTTTCTAACGAGCTGATCTCGCGCGATGAAGGGCTGCACTGCGATTTTGCCTGCCACCTCTACACCCAGCACGTGATCAACAAGCTGCCGGAAGAGCGTGTAATCGAGATCATTCGCGATGCCGTTGAAATTGAAAAAGAGTTTGTAACCGATGCGCTGCCAGTAAACCTCATTGGCATGAACGCCGGTTCCATGCGCCAATATATTGAGTTCGTGGCCGACCGTCTGTTGAATGAGTTAATCGGCAAAAAGATCTACAACGCTACAAATCCGTTCGATTTTATGGAAATGATTTCGTTACGCGGCAAAACCAATTTCTTCGAAAAACGAGTGGGTGAATACCAAAAAGCGGGCGTACTGAAAAGTGCTGAAAAAGAAACCGCTCCAAAATTTTCACTGAATGAAGATTTCTAACTACATTCATGTTCATTTTTTAAACTTTTTAACCAACCACGCCCCATGCTCGTAGTAAAACGTGACGGACGAAGAGAGTCCGTTAAGTTCGATAAAATAACGGCCCGCATTGAAAAGCTCTGCTACGGCCTTGATCCTAAGTTTGTAAACCCGGTAGAGGTGGCCATGAAGGTCATCAATGGGCTTTACGATGGAGTGTCCACCCAAGAGCTGGATAACCTGGCCGCGGAGATCGCCGCAACCATGACCACCCGGCACCCAGACTTTGCCCGGCTGGCCGCCCGGTTGGCAGTTTCCAACCTGCACAAAACCACGAGTAAGTCGTTTTCGAACACCATGAAGCGGCTCTACACTTACGTGGATCCGAAAAACGGCACCAATGCCCCGCTGATTGGAAAAGAAACCTGGCGTATTATCCGGGAAAACGCGCTGGTGCTGGATGAAGCCATTATCTACGATCGTGACTTTAGTTACGATTACTTCGGATACAAGACCCTGGAACGCTCCTACCTTATGAAGGTAGATGGAAAAGTGGTGGAACGCCCGCAACACATGCTGATGCGTGTAGCCGTGGGCATTCATGGGGAGGATATTCCCGCCGCGATTGAAACCTACCATCTGCTTTCGGAGAAATGGTTCACCCACGCTACACCCACACTTTTCAACGCCGGCACGCCCAAACCACAGCTTTCGTCTTGCTTCTTGCTTACCATGAAGGAGGACAGCATTGATGGCATCTACGATACACTAAAGCAATGCGCAAAGATTTCGCAGTCGGCCGGCGGTATTGGCCTCAGCATCCATAGTGTACGCGCGAAAGGCTCCTACATTAAAGGAACAGGTGGAACCTCCAATGGTATCGTACCCATGCTGCGAAATTTTGACATGACCGCCCGGTACGTAGATCAGGGTGGTGGTAAGCGCAAAGGCAGCTTTGCGATTTATCTCGAGCCGTGGCATGCCGATGTTTTCGATTTTCTGGATTTACGCAAAAATCACGGCAAGGAAGAGATGCGGGCACGCGATCTTTTTTATGCGATGTGGATTCCAGACCTGTTTATGAAACGGGTAGAAAACAACGAAATGTGGTCGCTGTTCTGCCCGAACGAGGCCCCCGGCTTGGCGGATGTTTGGGGTGAAGAGTTTGAACGGCTCTACGAAAAATACGAAGCCGATGGCCGCGCCCGCAGGCAGGTAAAAGCACAGGATTTGTGGTTTGAAGTGCTGGAAGCACAAATTGAAACGGGTACACCTTATATTCTGTATAAGGATCACGCAAACAAGAAATCAAACCAGAAAAATCTGGGTACGATTAAATCCAGCAATCTCTGCACAGAGATCATTGAATACACCGCTCCGGACGAGGTTGCGGTGTGCAATCTGGCTTCTATCGCGCTACCGAAGTTTGTGGCTAACGGCAAGTTCGATCACCAGCGCTTATACGAAATCACAAAAGTGGTTACGCGTAACCTGAACAAAGTAATCGACATCAACTACTATCCGGTAGAAGAAGCACGTAAATCAAACATGCGTCATCGGCCCATAGGCATTGGTGTGCAAGGCTTGGCCGATGCCTTCATCATGCTGCGCATGCCGTTCGATAGCGAGGAAGCGCGTGGGCTAAACAAAGATATTTTCGAGACCATTTACTTCGGGGCTATGGAGGCTTCGATGGAGCTGGCGAAAGAACACGGTGCCTACGAAACCTTCAAAGGCTCACCCGTTTCGAAAGGGATCTTCCAGTTTGACATGTGGGGTGTTACGCCAGACTCAGGTCGCTGGAATTGGGAAACCTTGAAGCAAGAAGTGAAAAAGCATGGTGTGCGCAACTCATTGCTGCTGGCCCCGATGCCCACCGCTTCTACTTCGCAGATTCTGGGTAACAACGAGTGTTTTGAGCCCTACACATCCAACATCTATACACGCAGAACATTATCGGGTGAGTTTATTGTGGCCAACAAACACCTGATGAAGGATTTGATCGACCTAAACCTGTGGAGCGAAACCATGCGCCAGAAGTTGATTTCCACCAACGGCAGCGTGCAGGCGATTCCCGAAATTCCGCAGCACATTAAAGACGTGTACAAAACCGTTTGGGAGATTTCTCAAAAAGCAATCATTGATATGTCGGCCGACCGCGGTGCGTACATCTGTCAATCGCAAAGCCTGAACATCCATTTAACAAATCCTAATTTTGGAAAGCTCACCTCCATGCACTTCTACGCCTGGAAGAAGGGCTTGAAAACGGGAATGTACTATCTGCGCACAAATGCTGCAGCCGATGCCATTAAGTTTACATTGGACAAGGCGGTGGTACAACAAACGGCTACTCAGGAAGCGGATGCTACAGCGGCACCGGTGGCAGCTGCAGCACAGCCTGCACTTGCCGATTTGCAACAACAAGCAATCCCCTACAACAGCCCGTTGGCCGACTACGACCAAAAGCGGTCGGACATGGCGTGCTCGTTAGATAACCCGGATGCCTGCGAAGCCTGCGGATCGTAAGCCCCTTCTCACAACAGAAAAAAAAGGCTGCCGAAAAAGGTGGCCTTTTTTATTTTGCCCCGGCGCCAAACCAACACGTTACGATGTGAATGACCCGCTCTTTTGAGCGAACGACCGAACGTGAGCGGACAGAAGAAAACCTGCCCAAGAATCGCTATCTGCTAGCGCTTACGTTTTTTACTGCGAATATCCGCCATGCGCGAACTACCGGTAGGCGTACTCCGCGACTTACCATCATCTGTTTTGATTCTACCCCAAACAAAGTTTAAACCGGCACGCAGGTTAAAAAAGTGGGCATTATTGATCACCCGGTTCATGTTACCATCGGCCACGAGGGCCATCGGTACACGCAGCAGATTATCGCCCACCACGTAGATCTGAAACGGAGCCATATTTAACGAAACACCTACCCCCAGATTGTTCCAACCGTTATTGGAAAGCGTGTAACTAAAGGAGGTAGTTAAACCGCGTCCAAAGTTTTTGTTTGCCGAAAGTACCAACGTGGGGTTAAGCCGTTCTTTGTAGGATTGCAAAACCATTAATCCTCCGACTGAAAAATTCTTAATGACTTGCCATTCCCCACTCAGTAAAAGCCGTGTAGGCAGCGTTGTGCGAAAGGCCGCTCCGGTTGACTCCTGTAACTCAAATCTGGATTTTAGCGAATCCATTTGCTCGTCCAGATATCCGTCTTGATCATCGAGAATTCGGTTTACATCAATACCTCTAAATGTGTAGTTAGCTGTGGTTGGATCAAGCGTGTATTGGCGAAGATCATTTTTCCAGGAGATGAAGCCAAGATCTAATATACTGGCACCAAGCGTTAAGCCAGGAATGAGTTCGAGTGTTGCCCCTGCATCCAATCCAAAGCCGGTGTTTTTTAGCAAGTCGGACACTGCCGGGTTGCCGTTGGTCAGGGAGTTAATCCCCGATGTGGTTACCTGCACATTCGCATTCGCGGTGATGTTATAATTGGAATCTACAATAAGCTGGCCATCGCCACGCACCGTGTTCACGCTGGCGGCACCTTGCAGAAACTTGGCCCGGAACCCGATTCGCAAATTCCGTACGGGCTCAACAGACGCACCCAGCGCAGATTCCAAATACCCCATGCCATTGAGTTGCGAGTTGAGATTTGCCACGCCATTTACATAGGGAGTTGTGCCGTCTGTAAACAAGCCCACCACATCTTTCGGAATCATGATCTGCGCGTGGGTTTTAGCCGTTACATGCCCCATGAGGTAAAACTTGGGCGAGAGCTGAAACCCCATCCGAAATAAATCAAGTTGAAAAGACTGTGTGATAAAGTTCTTATCCCGCAAGGTGGATGAAAGTCGGCTAAGGTCTGCCGTGGTGGTGCCATTTTGCGTGGACACCAGATCGGTGTATGTAAATCCGTTATTGGTATAGGCCACAAAAACGGACGATCCTGGTAAGCCGATATGCCCTTTGTACAGCGGGCGAAATGCAGGATTATTATTCACCACTTGCGGCAGCGACTTCATAAAATGGATAGTGCCTTCCACCTGAGCCACCGCTCCGGTGGCTACCATGATTGACAGTAGAAAAAAGCCGATGCGTTTCATTACAGCCGTACGTTAAGCTTGAGTTTTGATTGAAGCCCAAGATTGAGCTGAAGGCGGTAGTTTGAACGAAACTTTACGTCCGGCTGCACGCCATTGGTATTGCGCGAGGTGTTAAGCACCGCGCGGATGATGAGTTTCCTGGCCTTGAGCAACTGATTGATCTTTGCCGTAGGGAGTGGTATCCGTTGGTTGGTTTGGCCCGCGGTCTGCAAATCGCCAGATGCATTTACCGTGCTTGCCCTGATGAACAACTCGGGGGACGCAAACAAAGAATCAAACGGAATGAGATTTGTGCCCGTAAAGTAAAACTGTACGGCCGCCTCGAGCGGTAGCTCATTTATTGACTGAATACGGAAGTAGGTGCTATCGATTCTTGAAGCATCCAAATCGGTGAGATCAATGTCCAACGTATCCGCCAAAGTGATATTCGTAGCCCGGCCAAAGAAAGGCACCTCCACATTCAATCGAACCTTCAACTTGCTGGTATCAGCCAGAAAATTAGACCCACTCGTAAGGCCTGCATTAATGCGCGCATTTGCCCGGTAGAAGAAAGAGGTGGGAGCAAAATCTAAAAGTGCTTTGGTATTGGTGATGGTGGTATTGGTAACGGCCGACCCCCCCGCTGTTGCCGGAAAGTTTAAATTTACTGGATTAGCAGGGCTGAGCACGACCGGTAAAACCTGGCTTCCTTTACGCGCTTCCAGATTTACAAAATCTACCCGTACGGGAACACTATATTCGTTGGTAACGATAAGCTCAACTTTCGGCTCGGCAAACGAAACATTTGCCCCCAGCAGCGAATTTCCAAATGCCGCTATCGGTAACTCTTCTGCGGGAAGCGCGCTAGACTGATCGCCAAAAAAGCCTCGGATCCAACGGAAATTCAGCGTTTGGAAAACCGCACGAAAATTAACGGATAGATTGTTTGCCAGCGTAACGGGTTGAGAGCGGCTGCGCAGAATCAACACCAACTTAAGAGAGAAACGGTTTTGATTCAGTTTCATGGTATGATCAGTCAGGTCGACTGTTCCGGCACCCACGTTAGCGATGGACACATTTACCGGGACGTTGTTTCGGGTAACATCGGGCAGTGTGGCCTGCACAACAAACGAGAGGTTGGTGTTGCCGGGTGTCGAGGTGGTTTGAAACTCGAAGCGCCCGGTCTTCAACAAAATCTCTGACAGCCGTTCCGGGGCCAGATTCAAGTCTACCACTTCGGTAATGCTATCCAGCCGTACATCGCGATTAATGGGCGGGTAGGTACCCCGCGGTAATACAAAAGATCGGTTAATATTTTTTGTTGGGATTTCGAACAAATTGCGGATATCCGCTGATCGTAACTCTTCGGTGTATTGCAAAAAAAGTAAACCATCAGGCGTAACTTTGATGTATTGACTTTGTGCATCGGCAATGACGTCTTGCACAGCGAGCGATCCAAAACCGAGGGGAATACTGAGGTTGGGGTTGGCCTCGAGTTGATCGATTTGGTACTCGGAGGAATCAATGCAACCGATCAGCAACAAGGCGGAAAGAAGGGTGGGAATGAGTTTCATAAAATCGCGTAAAGCTACATGCAATTTGCAATTGGTTTGTAACCTTATAATGCGCCGGATTTTATTTCTTCTACCACGGCGGGGTCTAAGAGCGTGGTAATGTCGCCCAGATTGGTTGTATCGCCCTCAGCAATTTTTCGCAGAATACGCCTCATGATTTTTCCCGACCGGGTTTTCGGTAATCCATTTACAAATTGGATTTTATCGGGTTTGGCAATGGGGCCGATAATCTTGGCAACCATCTCGCGAATCTCCTTACGCAGGTGCTCTTCTTCGTGCGGCCGTTCATAGCAGATGACGTAGGCATAAATACCCTGACCTTTGATGTCGTGTGGGAACCCCACCACCGCCGTTTCGCATACGGCCGAGTGTTCGTCTATGGCGCTCTCAATCTCTGCTGTGCCCAGATTATGGCCAGAAACGATAATAATGTCATCTACACGACCGGTAATACGGTAGTAGCCTTCGTCATCGCGCTTGCAGCCATCGCCCGTAAAGTACTTGCCGGGAAACGTAGAAAAATACGTGTCTTTAAATCGCTGATGATCTCCGTAAATCGTTCGGGCCATGGAAGGCCAGGGAAACGTAATCGCGAGCCTGCCTTCCACCTCGTTGCCAATGAGTTCGTTTCCTTTTTCATCCATCACCGCCACCTGCACACCCGGCAACGGGAACGTGGCAAATGCCGGCTTTAGTTTGGTGATGTGGGCAATGGGCGAGATCATAAAACCGCCCGTTTCTGTTTGCCACCAGGTGTCAATCACCGGGCAGGTTTCGCGGCCAATATGTTTGTGATACCAATGCCATGCCTCTTCGTTAATCGGTTCACCCACAGTTCCCAACACTTCCAGGGTGTGAAGTGAATATTGCTGAACGAAACTCAGGGGTGCCTTCTCAAGCGAACGAATAGCTGTGGGTGCCGTGTAAAAAATATTTACGCGATGTTTTTCCACCACATGCCAGAAGCGGCCCATGTCGGGCCAGGACGGAACTCCCTCAAACATCAAGGTAGTAGCTCCGGCAGATAGTGGTCCGTACACGATGTAGCTGTGGCCAGTAATCCAACCCACATCGGCTGTGCACCAAAAGATTTGTCCTTCTTTGTATTGAAAGGCAGTACGAAAGGTGTAGTTGGTGTATACCATGTAACCACCACACGTATGCACCATGCCCTTGGGCTTACCCGTAGAACCAGACGTGTACAGAATAAACAACAAATCTTCCGCGTCCATCTCCTCTGCCGGACACACCGCATGGCTCTGCAACCAGAGCTCATGCCACCAAAAATCGCGACCCGTCTTCATTTGGATGCGTTGGCCGGTACGCTTTAGAACAATCGTTTTTTCTACCTTAGGGCATTTTTGCAGCGCTTCGTCAACAATACCTTTTAAATCAATCGTTTTGTCCCCTCGGTAGCTGCCATCTGCAGTGATCACCCATTTGCACGCAGCATCGTTGATTCGATCGACTAAAGAGCCTGCGGAAAATCCGGCAAACACCACCGAGTGCACCGCACCAATCCGCGCGCAGGCCAACATCGCGAAAGCTACCTCGGGCACCATAGGCATGTAAATACAAACACGATCGCCTTTTTGCACACCCAGATTCTTAAGCATGTTGGCTGTTTTACACACTCCGTCAAACAACTCGCTGTAGGTAATGTAGCGGGAGTTTTCTGCCGGATGGTTGCTCTCCCAGATAATGGCGGTGTGATTGGCTTTGGTCTGTTGATGCCGATCAAGGCAATTTTCTGTGATGTTTAATTTTCCGTTAACAAACCATTTAACTGTTGGAACATGGAAATCCCATTCAAGAACTTTATCCCACTTTTTTCGCCAAATAAAATCGCTGGCGATGGATTCCCAGAAGTTTTCCGGCTGATCAACACTTTTTTTGTAGGCGGCGAGGTAATCGGAGTGTGAATGAATTTGCATGAATAATGCGTGGTGATTAAAGGTTTGTCTAAAAAAGTTACCAAAATCCCAAACAAAGGATTAAACCAAGTTAAAGAAAACCGTGTCCAATACAATGAATCTGGGAAAAATACCTCTTTGGGGGTATTTATCTGAGCATCTAACTTTGCGTACTTACCTCGACAAAATTTCTTTCTGTGATTGAATCTGTAAATCGAAAAATTCTTCTTGGCTCGCTGGCCGTGGCACTGGCGGCACTGCCCTACTCCAGCAAAGTATGCCACGCCGCGTTGATTGTTTTTTTGATGAATTGGTTATTGGAAGGGCGCTGGTTAGAGAAAAAAATGCTGTTGGAACAGCATCCCTTGGTATGGCTCCTGCCTGCATTTTTTTTACTCCACTTTATTGGATTGTGGCATACAGACAACTTACAGTTGGGGTGGGCAAATCTCGACAAGAAGATTTTTTTGCTGGCCGTGCCAATTGCTTTGGCTTCTACCCGGCCTTTTGATAAATGGGAGTTGAACACGCTGTTTGGCGCTTTCATTGCCTCGCTGTTAGTGGGCACACTAATTTGTTTGGGTAACGCCATTTCCCTTTACGCCCTAAACCAACCCATTCCCGGCCTATTGAATAACACCATGCAAGACTACCACCTTTTGCAGGAGGGTGGCCATTCGGTTTGGCTGTATTTTTCGCACGTGGGTCTGGCGTCTGGCATTAACCTTCACCCTACGTATTTTGCTTTGTACCTCGCACTTTCATTGCTGTTGCTGATTTATGTGTATCGCGACAACGCAGATGACCTTATCCGAGCAGAGCGAATGGTGCTGTATGGAATTTTCTCCTATTTCGCACTCTTCATCGTATTCCTGAGTTCGAAAATTATTACAGTGGCTGCAATGGTGATTGTCATTTTTGCTGCAACACGGTTCATCACGAAGGCATCCAAGTCGTTTAGTATTTTCGTAGTAAGCGTGGTGGCCGTAGGGGTGATTAGTTTTGTTTTTATCAATCCCGTGAGCCGGATCAATCGCGTGCAAGAGTTGTTCATAACAAAGATTTCTATTCCAGACGCGAAAAATCCAGATACGAATTTAAGGTTATCGTTATGGGCCGTTGGCGATCAGGCATTGCGCCAGATCAACCCGGTGTTTGGCGCTGGCACCGGAGATGTAAATGATTTAATGAGCTCGGCCATGGCAAAAACCCACCCGAACAGTGAGCCTGGCATTTTTGATCCACACAACCAGTTTCTCCATACCTGGTTGGCCCTGGGTTTGGTGGGCGTACTAACATTAATGATTGTATTTGTTGTGCCGATGTATTTTGCTTATCGGAGAAAATACTTTCTAACAAGCGCGTTCATTTCGCTTTTTCTACTGGTATGCCTGACTGAATCTGCTCTGGAAGTGCAAAAAGGCATCGTTTTCTTTGCGCTGTTTAATTCGATCTTTCTGTTTCAACAGAAAGGTTTACAACAAGTGGCGCAAGACGAAGTGGTTTTTGCTTAACTCACACCACCAACTCTACCGCTACTGCAGCAAGTGCGCCTAACACGGCCACCAGCAAACGTTTAGCGTTGAAGTGATGATCGGGGCTGCTTTCGAACACAATGGTCGTGGAAATATGTAAGAAATTACCACTCACCAAGGCGTAAATGGCCATCATCCCGGCTCCGTTAAGAAGTGATGCATTAGCAAAGAAATTGCTAATGAACAACCCGGCAGGCGCGGCAAGCGAAAAGAAAATCAAGTACGGCACTGCCCGCCGCCGCGATTTCAATTGATCGGCCAACACCGCCATCAGGGCAAAGGCCGCAGGTGCCCGGTGTAAGGCAATACCAATAAGAATCGCCACGGGATCGTACCCCGGCCAAAAGCCGCGGGGCTCGGCCAGGATTCCACCTTCCAAAAAGGCATGCAGACAGAGCGCAGCCAGCAGAACAAGCGCTGACATCTTTTTTTCGCCCCCGGGTTGGTGATGAATGTGCCCATGTTCGATACCAGACGTGAAGTATTCTAAAATCTGTTGCAGAAAGAAACCGGCCAGTACGAGTATTCCAGTCCACTGCACATTTTCAGTAGAACGAAACAGTTCCGGCAGGATGTGGGTAACCGTAATTGCAAAAAGATATGCCCCTGCAAACACCAGCAGCAGTCTAAAATTCTTGGTGCGGGTAGACGGCACGAAAAAAATCAGCAAACCTGAGAGTAGCGGTGCCAAAAACAAAACCGAGTACTTGATCAGCATGTGGGCAATTAAGGTTGCAAAGTGATTTGGCCCTTGAGGCCAGGTGTAATGTACGTTTCGATTCCCGTGGGCGTAGAGTAGATAAAAAAGCCTTGTAAATCCGGTCGTTCTTCCAACCATTTTTTCGCCTGCTCTAAACCGGCTACCATGCAAGCGGTAGCCCAACCGTCTGCCGTAGTGGCATCTTTCGCGAAAATGGAGGCACTTAACAACTCATGCGCTACCGGATACCCGGTTTCCGGACTGATGGTGTGAGAGAACTTCTGACCATTTACCACCCGGTAGTTAAAGTAGTTGCCAGACGTAGTAAACGCCTGATTCTCTAGTTTAACATACGCTTTAAAAAACTGATTGTCGTACGTTGAGGCCGGATCAAGAATACCCAACTCCCAGGGCTGTTTCGATTTCAGGTTTTTTCCAACTGCAATGCCCTCGCCACCCAACTCCACCAGCATGTGGCTCACGCCTTTTGAGCGTAAAAAATCGGCTAGCGCATCGGCTCCAAACCCCTGACCAATACCACCAAAATCGATTTGCACCCGGGGGTCTGTTTTTTCGATTTGTTGGCGGGTTAGGGTGATTTTTTCAAAGCCTACAATTTGCAGCAACGAATCGATCACCGCACTGTCTGGCAGCGCTTGCTTTTGCGGCCCAAAACCCCAGGCGTTTACCAACGGCATCACCGTAGGATCGAACGCCCCGTTGCTGCCCGTTACAATCTCGCGCGCTTTCGTTAAGATTATCGGGAAATAGGTTTGCCCGAAGACAACAGGCCCTGAGCCCCGGTTGAACCGCGATACCTCCGAGGTAGAGTCGTAATTGTTAATGGCTTTGTTCACTTCCACAAGCACCGAATCCAACTCTCGCTTAAAATTCCGCTGCTGCGGATCGAAATACGTAACATGATAGGTGGTACCCATGGTTTTTCCTTCCACCTTGATCGGTTCCGGCACATCGCGGTTACGCCACCACCAAACCACCATAATCAGCAGCAGTAAGCCCAACGAGTACAGTGCATTTTTCCAGCGGTTGTTCATCTATCAAAAAAAATTCGGTTGGCAAGTTAGAAAATGTTTGGACGTTGGCTTTTCCGCGACCGGCAAAAAACTTTTGTACTTTTACGCATGCGTGAAGATTACCTGCAAGCCGATCACGAGAACGTAAACCCTGCCGAAAAAGAGTTTGAAAAAGCGCTTCGTCCGTTAAGTTTTTCCGACTTCACCGGCCAGCAGAAGGTGGTAGATAACATTCAGGTATTTGTGCAGGCCGCCAAACAACGCAATGAACCGCTTGATCATGTGCTGCTCCACGGCCCCCCGGGTTTGGGCAAAACAACACTTTCGCACATCATCGCTAACGAACTCGGCGCGCAGATAAAAGTTACTTCCGGCCCCGTGCTGGATAAGCCCAGCGATCTGGCTGGGCTCCTCACCAACCTGGAGAACCACGATGTACTTTTTATTGATGAGATTCACCGCCTCAACCCCGTGGTGGAAGAATACCTGTACTCCGCCATGGAGGATTACCGGATTGACATCTTGCTCGACAGCGGCCCGAATGCACGATCGGTGCAAATCGGTCTTAACCCGTTTACGTTAATCGGTGCCACCACCCGGGCCGGGCTTTTAACAGCCCCTTTGCGCGCCCGGTTTGGGATTAACGCACGCCTGGAGTATTACGATTCAGCGTTGTTAAAAAGCATCGTCAAGCGGTCGGCAAGTATTTTGCAAACTGTCATTCATGAAGATGCGGCGTTCGAAATCGCACGAAGGAGTCGCGGCACCCCGCGGATTGCAAACAACCTGCTCCGGCGTACGCGCGACTTCGCCCAAATTAAAGGCGATGGCAAAATCACCAAAGCAATTGCGCAACTGGCATTGAATGCGTTGGATGTAGACGAGCACGGTCTGGATGACATGGATAACCGTATTTTGCTCGCCATTATCGAAAAATTTAAAGGCGGGCCGGTGGGCCTTACCACCATTGCTACCGCTGTGGGCGAAGAAGCCGAAACCATTGAAGAAGTGTACGAACCCTTTTTGATTCAAGAGGGCTATATCAAACGTACTTCGCGCGGCCGCGAAGCCACAGAACAGGCGTATCATCATCTCAAAATCAAACCGCGGTTATCAAACAGCCCGGGGCTCTTTGATGCATGAACCCGGTAGCCCGGCATACCGAGCAGGTAAAAAAAATTGCGCGCGATCTGGATTTCAGTTTTTGTGGCGTTGCCAAGGCTGAGTTTTTGGAAGAAGAAGCACCCCGGCTAGACGCGTGGCTAAAAAAAGGTTATCAAGGTAAGATGCAATACCTGGAAAACCATTTTGATAAACGCCTTGATCCGCGAGTGTTGGTGCCGGGTGCCAAATCGGTAGTAAGCCTGGGTTACAATTATTTTCCGGAACGTGATCTCGCGCAACCCGGTCGGTTGAAGATTGCCAAGTATGCGTATGGCGAGGATTACCACCGGGTGATCAAAGACAAGCTGTTTATTTTTTTACACCGGCTTCGCGAAGCCGTAGGCGAAATTGATGGCCGTGTGTTTGTAGACTCTGCGCCCGTGCACGAACGCGCCTGGGCGCAAAAGGCGGGGAACGGTTGGGTGGGTAAGAACTCGTTGTTGTTAAACCGCCAGATGGGCAGTTTCTTTTTTCTGGCTGAATTGATTTTGGATCTTGAGCTAATTCCGGACGGACCCGTGGCCGACTACTGCGGCACGTGCACCGCTTGCCAAGATGCTTGCCCCACGGGCGCAATTGCTGAACCCTACGTGGTAGACGGCAGTAAGTGCATCTCCTACCTCACGATTGAATTGAAAGAGGCCATTCCCGCGGAATTCAAAAACAAAACGGAGGGCTGGGTATTTGGATGTGACATCTGCCAAGACGTATGCCCGTGGAATCGTTTTGCTCGTGCGCACCGCGAAGCCCGATTTCTTCCTACACCTGAATTCGAGGGCGTTATTGATGCCGATTGGCACGACCTTACAGAGGAGATTTTTCAAAAGGTATTTGCAAAATCTGCTGTTCAGCGCGCCAAGTGGCAGGGTTTGGCGCGCAACATTCAATTCGCACGCCCGGAAAACCCGCAGGTATGAGGCTTATGCCGCAAAACAGCGCTGGATGATCAACGCATGTTGGCGAAAGTTTAGTTGGCACCAATTGCGCAATTCCTGAAGTTCAACTTCTACCAAACTTTGGATTGCCTTTCGCAATTCTTTTTCAAACAAGCGTGCATCAAAACTCACACTGGTTAACACCTTCTTGAAGTAGTTCAGCATAGATTGAAATTAGACATTTAGACGTAAACCCCGACAGATTCGTTTGAAAAAATAACGAAGGAACCGGTAAAAAAATCTTGAGCGAGTAAAAACCTTCTACCTTTGCAAACTATTCCAGCAAGGAAACGCAGAAAAACGCATGGTGGCTAAGTTTCGGACTCTATTTTTTGTTGTAGGTGTTTTTTTTGTTTCGGTTTTAACTGCGCAAAACACGTCCGTACAAATTCAACTCGGGCCGGACGAGATTGGCGAAAATCAGGCCTGGACGATTTCGATCACGGTGGTGAACGACCGCCTGCGCAGCTATGATAACTTTCCGGAGATCGATGGATTTAAAAAACGTGGCACCTCAAATCAATCACAAACCAATATCATCAACGGCCAGGTTACCTCATCGCAAAGCGTAATCATGACGTACACGCCAACACAGCAAGGTGTTTTTACCGTTCCCAGCTTTAAAATCAAGGTAAACGATCAGGTGTATTCCATCACCGGAAAAAAAGTAAAGGTTGGTCCACCGGTGCAACAGCGAAATAACGATCCGTTTCGCAGTTTTTTTGACCGCGACCCGGCCGATAACTTCTTCGGGCGAAGCGAACCGGAATTTGTTGACATTAAAGAAGACGCGTTGCTGGCACTTACCACAAGTAAGGACGAAGTGTATGTAGGCGAAGGTTTCACTACCACACTTTCATTTCTTGTAGCCGAAACCAACCGCGCACCCATGCAATTTCACGAACTCGGTAAACAACTGGGCGACATCCTTAAAAAACTGCGGCCTGCGAACTGCTGGGAAGAAAACTTCAACATCGAGAATATTGAAGGCGAATCGATTGAAATTAAAGGCAAAGGCTACACGCAATACAAAATCTACCAAGCCGTGTACTATCCGCTCAATACCGAAGCTGTTACCTTTCCGAGTGTGGGTTTGGAGATGATTAAATTTAAAGTGGCCAAGAATCCATCTTTTTTTGGGCAGAACCGCCAGGAAGATTTCAAAACATTCTTCAGCAAAGCAAAAACCGTAAAGGTGAAAGAACTGCCGCCTCACCCCTTGCGTGAAGCGGTGGCCGTGGGAAACTACCGGTTGCAGGAGCGCATTAACAATACCGACCTCGGCACTGGCCAAAGTGCCGGGTATGATTTTTCGATTTTTGGCGAAGGAAACATCTCATCGATTGAAAAGCCGGAGGTGCGCCAGGACGGCACTTTTGATTTCTACGAACCGAACGTAAAGCAAAACATCAGCCGGGAGAATGGCCGTGTAACCGGCACGAAGACATTTAGCTACTATATGATTCCGAAGGAGCCCGGCAATTTTGAGATGGACAATTTTTTCCGGTGGGTATTTTTCAATCCCACTACCCGCACATACGATACCTTACGCCCGCAAACGGTGCTTCGGGTGCAGGGCGAAAGTCAAAAAAATCAATCCATTGAAAGTAGTGACCTCGGCTCTTTTTATGATCGGATGGAGACCACGGATAATACCCTTCGTGCGGTTGGCGGCACCTCTTGGGCAAGTTGGCTGGCGTACGTTGTAGTTGGGTTGAGCTTACTTGCTTCTGTATATTTGATGACGAAGAAATAGCATGGGTAACTCGTACGGCACGCTTTTTAAAATTACTACGTTTGGTGAATCGCACGGACCTGCCATTGGTGTCATCATTGATGGCTGCCCGGCAGGATTACGGGTGGACGAGCATTTTATCCAACGTGAACTGGACCGCAGAAAACCCGGGCAATCAAAAATCACTACCCAACGCAAAGAGTCGGATACCGCAAAAATCTTATCCGGCGTTTTTGAAGGAGTTACCACCGGCATGCCGCTGGCGCTGGTCATCGATAACGAAGATCAGCGCAGTAAGGATTACAGCCATTTAGAAAATACCTTCCGCCCCTCGCACGCGGATTACACGTACGCAACGAAATACGGCGTGCGCGATCACCGCGGAGGTGGCCGCAGTTCTGCGCGAGAAACCGCAGCACGTGTGGCTGCCGGTGCCGTTGCAAAATTATTTTTAAATGAATGGGGTATCCGCGTAAGCGCCTATGTATCTCAAGTAGGCGATATCAAAACGGGCCATTACACCACCCTCGACCTGGGCAAAACAGAAGACAACATCGTGCGCTGCCCCGACCCGATTGTGGCAGAGCAAATGATTGCACTGATCGATCGCATACGACTTGAACGCGACACGATTGGCGGTGTGGTAACGTGTGTGGTACAACACGTGCCGCCGGGGTTGGGCGAACCGGTGTTCGATAAACTTCATGCAGAACTCGGCAAAGCGATGTTGAGCATCAACGCAGTAAAGGGATTTGAATACGGCAGCGGATTTGACGGCGTATCGTGGCGGGGCTCGCAACACAACGATGCGTTTGAAAATGTAGATGGCAAGATTCGAACGAAAACAAACCACTCCGGTGGCATTCAAGGTGGCATTTCCAATGCCGAGGATATTTACTTTCGCGTGGCGTTTAAACCGGTGGCCACCATCATGCAAGATCAGCCCTCAGTAGATGCCGAAGGAAAGCCCGTAACCGTGAGCGGAAAGGGCCGCCACGACCCTTGTGTAGTGCCGCGCGCAGTGCCCATCGTTGAGGCGATGACGGCTTTGGTGCTGGCAGATTTTGTGCTACGCGCCCGCAGCGCGAAACTCGCGTGAATAACGGAGTAATTCCTGAACCGCACCCTTGCTGTTTTCGCCATTCCATGCCACCCGGTGGCGGATTCTACCTACCTCCATTTTTTTTGCCAGCCCAAATTCATAAGTCCGATCGTAATAGGAAAGTAAAATCTCAATGGCTGCAGACATATTGCCCGCGAGCACAAACTTAACGGCCTCTTGCTGCGCCAAACCGCCTAATCGCTTTGAAATTTTTTGGATGGCCGCGATAAATTCATCGCGATCCGCCAAACCATATTCCGCCACGAGCCGCTGCACACGCTGCGGTTTCGGCAACACAATTTCTACTATGGGCGATTGGTTCAGTTGATCCCAGAAATCACCGGGTAAAAAAACATGACCGATCGCAATCGACTCATCCTCCACCCACACCGGGCGGGCGGGATTTATCCGAAAAAGTTGCTCAAATAAAAAATTATGAAACTGCTCGGTGGTGGGCTGTGGTGGCTGCATTAATCCGCCAAACACAGAGCCTTTATGGCGGGCGAGCGCTTCAAGATCAATCACTTGTTCCCCCGCTTCGGCCAGTTGTGCCAGCAGTTCGGTTTTACCGCTGCCGGTGCAGCCGCCCAGCGTAATGAGCTGAAGTGGCCGCTGAAACAGCTCCATCGCCCGCTGCCGGTAGGCCTTGTAACCACCTGCCAGCGGCACTGCCTTGATCTGCGCCATACCTACGAATTGGCAGAAGAAGTTGGAGCGCATACCTCCACGCCAACAGTGCACCAAAATCTCGCCACCGGCGGCTACCTGCTCGGTTGCCGCTACAATTTCCGCCAGACGGGGGCCCACCAGGCGAAAGCCTGTTTTAATCGCTTGCGATGGACCCTTCTGTTTGTAGTCGGTGCCAACCTGTGCGCGCTCAGCGTTATTAAGTAGTGGAATGTTGATGGCCCCGGGAATGTGCCCTTGCAGAAACTCATTTTCCGAGCGCACATCAACCACCGGCAGTCTTGTTCTGCGCATGAAGAAATCATCCAGAAGTACCGCCATGAAGCAAAAATCGCGAAAGCGTAACGCAGCAGCAAATGAAGCGGCTGCGCTGTGTTAGAACCCATAACTCAATTCGCACAGAAGTTGTAGCAGGGGCTACATGTCCATCGTTTTCATTTCCGGCGCCTTCTTAAAAAGCTGAATGGCTTGTTGCAGTACTTCGTTTGTTTCGTTGTAGATGGGATAAAACGCTTCGTTGCCCCAAATTCTTCGGGCAATCTGTGCCTTGATGTGTAATTGAAAAATCTGTTTGAGTCGTGCCACCTCGCGGGGTTGTGGCGCTACTTTATTCTGCTTGCCGGTAGCTGCCAGTTCATTGAGCATCGCATCCGTTACCTGAAATTGAGTGCGAAACTCGGCAAAGCCCATGTCTTGTAGCGCAGTTTTGTTTGCTTCGGTGTACGTAAACGTGAACTCCGCTATGGAATTTGAATTGTATAGCTCGTTGAGATACCGACTTGCCGTTGAAGTATCCAGCGGAACGAAATAGTCGGGCATAATGCCACCGCCGCCATACACCGCGCGACCTTTCTCAGTCCGAAATTTCAGTGAATCATTGAACTTTACGCTATCGGCATGGAAGAATTCGCCTTTCTTAAATCGTAACGCGATCTCTTTTCCATAGGCGTCAACATCCCCGTAAGGTTTTTGAATCGAGCGGCCGCTGGGCGTGTAGTACCGCGAAATGGTAAGCCGCAGCTCTGCGCCGTCCTGTAACTCGAACGGAGACTGCACCAACCCTTTGCCAAACGATCTGCGGCCCACAATCAGTGCGCGGTCGTTATCTTGTAAAGCACCGGCCACAATTTCAGATGCAGATGCGCTGCCTTCATTCACCAGCACAATCAGATCGCCCGTTTCAAAATCCCCTTTGCTGGTGGCAAAAGCTTCGGAATTGTATCTGCGATCTTTCGCTTTTGTAAACACTACTTTCTTGTCCTTCGCCAAAAACTCGTCTGCGATATTGATGGCCTGATTCATATAACCACCGGGGTTTCCCTGCAGATCAAGAATGAGCTTTTTCATTCCTTTGCCTTTTAAATCCTCTAACGCAGTCTTAAACTCATCGTAGGTGGTTTGCGCAAACCGGCTGACTTTGATGTAGCCAATTTCAGCATCAATCATGTAGGCGGCATCCATCGATGCCTGTGGAATTTTGTCGCGCACAATTGTAAACGAAATCAGATCCTTCACACCCTTGCGCAGCACCTGAACTTTTACTTCAGTGCCTTTCGGGCCTTTCAGTGTTTTCATCACCTGCCGATTGGTTAAGCCCACACCGGCCATGAGCTGATCGCCCACTTTCACAATCTTATCGCCAGAACGTAAGCCCACCGCTTCTGAGGGCCCACCGCTTAACGCCGTTACCACCACGAGCGTATCATGAAAAATATTGAACTCAATGCCAATCCCTTCAAACCCGCCCTGCAAATCTTCGTTCGCCTCTACCCGCTCTGCGGCCGAAATGTAGGCGGAGTGCGGATCAAGCTTGGAAAGCAAATGCTGAATGGCATCTTCAATCAGTACATCTTCATCGGCCGTATCTACATACTCTTTGCGGATGAGCTCCATCACCTCATTGAACTTCGCCAAATCATCCGTTTTGCCCGCGGGTATGCCGCCCGAAAACAAATTTGCGCCAATCAACACCCCACCCGCCAGGCCTATGGCCAATACCAGCGGCAATGCAATCTGGTATCGGTTATTTTTCACTTCGTTCATGGTTCCTACTTAAAATATCAACAAAGAAGTTGGTACGCAGCTAAAACGGCTGGAATTAATTAAAGTTAAAGTTGAACTACCGGTTTGTTTCGCAAATAATGAAAAAAAGGAAAACCGTTTGGCGATTTATTTTTCTAAAACGGGTGGCATCATAGCAGCGGAATCACGATTTTGATATTTTTACAGCTTTCCAAAAAAAATCGTGCACGCCTTAGCCAATTCACGCATAGACGATCTGGTGATTGAGAACCGCATCCGTGCGAAAGTGCTCTTTTATTTTGGGATTAAGTTTTACGAAACTTCGGAGCAGACCTTGGCCCAGGCGTGCGCAGCAAAAGGACTTTCCGTGCAACAGGTAGTACGCGAGTTTGAGCAAGCCGATGCCGATGCGGCCACCTCTTCGTTACCGCTGGTAAACTACCCCATCGAGCTGATTATTGAATACCTGAAGCATGCGCATTTTGTTTTTGTGAAACACACCCTGCCCTACTTGGGCCGCCTGATTGATAGTTTTCAACCCCCGCCCGGGCCGTACTTCACAATCGGCAAAGACCTTAAATTGGTCTACCCGCTGTTGTTGGAAGATTTCATCCATCACATCTACGAAGAAGAAGACACGCTCTTTACCTACATTCTTGCGCTTGACCGTGCACTGGCGGGCCACTACCCGCCCGGCAAATTGTACTTCACGATGGAGAAAAACAGCATTCACCGTTTTGCAGTAGATCACGAAGCACATGAAGATGAAATGGCGGGCATTCGCAGCATTACCAATAACTACCAACTGGAGGGTGTAGCCCCGGTGCACCTGAAAATCATTTATGCCGAGCTCCAGGCGTTTGAAGAATCGCTTGAGCGCCACGCGTCGGTGGAAAACAATATTCTCTTCCCCAAAGCCATGGATCTGGAAAACGCCGTGCGCCAAAAGATGCGGGAAAAAGTAAGTCTCAATTGAGTGAACGTGTATTCGCTTAAGCCATGAGCCGCATACTGGCGCTGGACCTCGGGTTAAAACGAACCGGCATTGCAGTAACCGACCCCTTACGAATTATTGCCACCGCGTTGCAAACTGTAGATAGCGATGCTTTGTTACCGTTCCTGAAAAACTATTTTCGCGGCGAAAGCGTTGAAACGATTGTAGTAGGTTTACCGAAGCGGCTGGATAACACACCCACGGAGATGACCCCGGTAGTGCTGAAGTTTGTTGAGAAGTTGCGGGCCGAGTTTCCGGATAAAAAAGTGGAATTGGTGGATGAAAGGTTTACTACCACGCTCGCTTCGCAGGCGTTAATTGAGATGGGGGCGAAAAAAAAAGACCGTCAGAAGAAAAGTAATACCGATAAAATCAGCGCAACGTTAATATTGCAGACTTTTTTGCAGACTAGATGATTGAATTATGGCAACACTATTAAGTCGAATCAAGCTTCAGGGCGAACTGAATAAGTACCAGAAGAAGCAACTTGGAAAATTTGTTTCGCAGCGCTATTTAGCCTTGTACGGCCAGCCCCCCGGCTACGTACAGCTGAACCTCACCGCCCAGGATGGTACCCCCATCGTGCGACGTGTGGCCGATTACCCGGATGAATTCCTGGCCGAAATGGACAAGATGATTACGGCTTACTTTAAGCGGATTCAAACCGAGGCACCCTCCGGAGAGACACTCCCCGGCCGACCGCATTACTAACCGGGCCCGGTTTTCTATTAATTTTGCGGCTTAAGTTTTTGCTATGGTGTACCCCATTGTGGTATATGGAGACCCCGTTTTGCGCAAACGGGCCGCAGATTTAAAAAAAGGAACCGACCTAACGCAGCTTGTTGCCGACATGTTTGAAACGATGGACGCAGCAAAAGGCATTGGGCTGGCTGCACCCCAAATTGGCAAGGCCGTGCGGCTTTTTGTAGTTGATGGCACCAGCCTGGACGATGAGCCCGGCATGGAAACCTTCAAAAAAACGTTCGTTAATCCTACAATTTTAGAAGAGTTTGACGAGCCGTGGGAATTTGAAGAAGGCTGCCTAAGCATACCCAACATCCGCGAAAATGTTAACCGCAAAGCACGATTACGCATCCGGTATTTTGACGAAGCCTGGAACGAGTACACCGAAGAGTACGATGGGATGAAAGCCCGCATCATACAGCACGAGTACGACCACATCGAGGGAAAGCTCTTCATTGATTATCTGTCGCCTTTAAAGAAGCGGCTCCTAAAAGGCAAGCTTGCAGACATTAGCAAGGGCGATGTAGAAACAGAATACCGCATTCTAGCCCCGCTACGCAAATAACCAGACCGATGGCGTTTACGGTAACCAGCCGCCTGCCTGAAATAGGCACCTCCATTTTCGCGGTGATGTCTAAAATGGCGGTAGAGCATGGGGCGATCAACTTATCACAAGGGTTTCCGGATTTTCCGGTAGATGGCGCATTGATCGATCTGATTCACGAAAAAATGCGGGCTGGCCACAATCAATACGCGCCCATGCCCGGCGTGCCGGCCTTGCGCCAGGCAATTGCGGGGGTTATTGCCGATACGTATCAAAATTCAATCGATGCGGAAACCGAAGTAACCATTACCGCAGGCGCCACCGAGGCGCTTTTTGCTACTATTTCCGCTCTTGTGGGGCCGGGCAGCGAGGTCATTTTTTTCGAGCCCGCGTACGACTGTTACAGCCCGGCCATCCGGTTAAACGGAGCCATCCCTGTTCCCATTGAACTGGCGCCCCCCTTTCGCATCGATTGGCAGGAAGTAGAGCGCAAAATTTCGCCCGCCACGCGCGTCATTATCATCAACACCCCCCACAACCCCGCAGGGGTAGTGCTGCACCCCGAAGATGTGCGGGAACTTGAGCGGCTGGCGTTAATATATGGTTTGGTGGTAATTAGCGATGAGGTGTACGAGCGCCTAATTTTTGATGGGCAATCGCACGAAAGTGTGTTAAAATATCCTGCACTGGCGGCCCAAAGTGTAGCCGTTTTTTCCTTCGGTAAAACATTTCATGCCACCGGCTGGAAAATCGGTTATACGGTAGCACCGGCTGCGCTTACCGCAGAAATCCGAAAAGCACACCAATTCATCACGTTTAGCGTAAACACGCCGGTGCAATGGGCACTGGCCGAGTACTTGCGGCAGCCGGAACATTACCTGGGTCTGGGTGCATTTTATCAGCGTAAGCGCGATTTTTTCCTCGACCAAATCAAGGGGAGTTCGTTCGAAGCGCTACCCTGCCAAGGAAGCTACTTTCAACTGCTTTCCTACCAGCACATTTCCAAAAAACCGGATGTAGAGATGGCCACGTGGCTTACGCAAACGCAGAAAGTGGCTGCCATTCCGGTTTCCGTTTTTAACACCCGCCCAACCAATCATTTTTTGCTGCGTTTTTGCTTTGCCAAAAGCGAAGAAACACTGGCCCGCGCAGGGGAAATTCTAAGAAAACTCTGAGGTTTTTACCGCCCGGGCGCAAAGTTTGGCCGGGGAGTGTTTTCTTTGCAAGGCTTTTTTGGCACCGCTATGCAAGACTTAAAAATTTCGATCATCCAATCCGATATCCATTGGGAAGACATTGGCGCAAATCTGGCCATGTTTGAGGAAAAAATCTGGAAAATCGGCCAGACCGATGTGATCGTGTTGCCGGAAATGTTTACCACCGGCTTCACCATGCGGGCCCCCAAACTGGCGGAGCACATGAACATGCGCACGTTTAAGTGGATGAAACAGATGGCCGACCAAACCGGCGCGCTGGTGCTGGGCAGCTTTATTGCCATGGTGCACGACCGCTACTACAACCGGCTGCTGTGGATGGAGCCGGGCGGCAACTTCAAAACCTACGACAAACGCCACCTCTTTCGCATGGCCGATGAGCACCATACCTACTCCCCCGGAGAAAGCCTGTTAATTGGGCACTGGAAAGGCTGGCGCATTTGCCCGCTGGTGTGTTACGATTTGCGGTTTCCGGTGTGGAGCCGCAACCGTTGGAATGCCACGCTAAAAAAGATGTCGTACGATGTGCTGGTGTATGTAGCCAACTGGCCCCAAGTGCGGGCGGCGGCCTGGAAAACGTTATTGGATGCGCGCGCGATTGAAAACCTGAGCTTTGTTGTGGGTGTAAACCGCGTTGGCACGGATGGTAATGGCGTGGAGTACAATGGAAATTCGGCCGTGATCGGCCCCAAAGGCGACCCCATTTTCCAGGTGGAGGGCGAAGAGGCCATCAAAACGGTGGAATTAAATGCCCATTCGTTGCAGGCATTCCGCGATCGCTTCCCGGCATATCTGGATGCAGACGATTTTTCCATCGAATTCGAACAGTTTCAAGACGACCATCTCTCAGGGCTCAGCTAATTTTTCGGATTCGCAGGTTAACCGTTTCCAAACTTGGCCGGAAGACCTAGTTTTGCGGTTTCTTTTTTCCCATGCCTAACCAGAAGATTACCCGCGCCCTTATTTCCGTTTATTACAAAGACCACCTCGAGCCGATCATCCACGCGCTTGCGGCACAAGGTGTTGAATTTGTTTCCACCGGTGGCACGCAGGCATTTATTGAAAACCTGGGGTACAGCGTTACCCCGGTAGAAAAACTCACTGGTTACCCCTCCATTTTCGGTGGCCGCGTAAAAACGCTCCATCCAGCCGTTTTTGGTGGGATTTTGTACCGGAGGGAGTTGGCGGCAGACGTTGCCCAGGCAGAAGAGTTTGGCATCGCCAACATCGATTTGGTGATTGTTGATTTATATCCGTTTGAGGAAACCGTAGCCAAGGGCGGCACTGCGGATGAGATCATTGAAAAAATCGATATCGGTGGCATCTCGCTCATTCGGGCGGCAGCAAAAAACTGGAATGATGTTGTGATTGTTGCCTCGCGCAATCAATATGCTGATCTGCTGGCGCTGCTGCACGCCAAACAGGGCGTTACCGATGCCACAGACCGCAAGCGCTTGGCTACCCATGCCTTTGATGTAACCTCGCACTACGACACGGCCATCTTTCATTACTTCAATCGCGAACAGCAACTTCCGCGCCTGAAAGAGAGCCACCAACACAGCCAGGTTTTACGGTATGGCGAAAACCCACATCAAAAAGGCACATTCTATGGCAACCTGAGCGACTTGTTCGAGCAACTGCATGGCAAAGAACTCTCGTACAACAATCTTGTAGATACCGATGCGGCCGTGCAACTGGTGCAGGAGTTTGAAGGCGAAACTGCATTTGTAATCATCAAACACACAAACGCATGCGGTGTGGCCACCGGAAGTACGGTGAAAGAAGCCTACACCAAAGCCTTTGCAGCCGATACACTTTCTGCCTTTGGCGGTGTGCTGGCCACCAACCAACCCGTTGATCTGGCTGCAGCCGAAGAAATTAACAAACTGTTTTTTGAAATTCTGGTGGCCCCGTCTTTTACCCCGGACGCCCTTACGCTGCTGCAAACCAAAAAGAACCGGATACTGCTTCGGCAAAAAAATAAATTGAAGCTCACGCATCAGGTAAAGACACTGCTTAATGGCTACATCGGGCAAGATGCCGATTGGAAAACCGACGCCAAAGAAGACCTGAAACCGGTTACGCAGCGGGTGCCCACGGCCAGCCAAACAGAGGCATTGCTTTTTGCCAGCAAGATCTGTAAGCACACCAAATCCAATACCATCATTCTGGCCACCGAAGGCCAGTTGCTGGCGAGCGGCGTTGGGCAGACCAGTCGCGTAGACGCACTAAAGCAAGCCATCGAAAAGGCAAAAGAGTTCAACATGCCGCTGGCAGGGGCAGTCATGGCATCCGATGCTTTCTTTCCGTTTCCCGATTGCGTAGAGATTGCATGGAAAGCAGGCATCGAGGCGGTGATTCAGCCCGGCGGCTCAATTAAAGACCAAGACTCCATCGATTTCTGCAACGCCCACAACGTGGCGATGGTATTTACCGGCTACCGGCATTTTAAACATTAACCCACGCCGGCTCGGAGCTTGTTTTTAAACTGCCCGCCGTGCGCTTTACCCAGCGGGCATGCGGCGTCTACGCACACCACGTGCGAAATAGTTTTCTCGCCCCCCGTTCAGCGATCAAAGATTATTTCGGTAATTTCGAACGCATTTTAACGGTTTAGCCGAGGAGGAACATTTTCATGGGATTATTTGACTTTTTTACCAGCGACATTGCCATCGATCTGGGTACAGCCAATACGCTGATTATTCATAAAGACAAAGTGGTGGTGGATGAACCCTCCATCATCGCACTCGATAAAATCAACAACAAAGTACTGGCCATCGGGCGCGAGGCCATGCAAATGCATGAAAAAACGCACGAGAACATCAAAACCATCCGCCCGCTTAAGGAGGGTGTAATTGCCGACTTCCACGCGGCGGAGATGATGATCCGCGGCATGATTAAGATGATTGACACCGGCAGCCGCCTGTTCCCGCCTTCGTTACGGATGGTGATCTGCATTCCTGCCGCCATTACCGAAGTGGAAAAACGCGCAGTGCGCGATTCGGCCGAACACGCCAACGCCAAAGAAGTGTATATGATTCACGAACCCATTGCCGCTGCCATCGGGATCGGAATAGATATCGAGCAGCCCATCGGCAATATGATTGTAGACATTGGCGGTGGTACCACCGACATTGCCGTGATCGCCCTTTCGGGGATTGTGTGCGACCAATCGATCCGCATTGCGGGCGACACGTTTAACCGCGATATTCTGGATTACATGCGGCGGCAGCACAACCTGCTCATTGGCGAGCGCACCGCTGAACGCGTTAAAATTGAAGTAGGCTCCGCCCTCACCGAACTAGACGATGGCCCGGACGATTACGAAATCCGCGGACGCGACTTAATGACGGGCATCCCCAAAACCATCAAAATCTCGTACTCCGAAGTGGCCTTCGCACTCGACAAATCGATTTCGAAATTAGAAGAAGCGGTTCTTAAAGCACTTGAGCTTTCGCCCCCAGAGCTTTCGGCCGATATTTATGAACGTGGCATTTACCTTACCGGTGGTGGTGCGTTGCTGCGTGGCCTGGACAAGCGCCTGGGCCTGAAAACAAAGTTGCCGATTCACGTGGCGGAAGATCCGCTGCGCGCGGTGGTGCGCGGCACAGGCGCGGCCCTGAAAAACTTGAACCATTATCGTAAGGTGCTCATGACCTAATGGAAAGGCTGTTCAGATTCATATACCAGTACCGCGTATTCTTTACTTTTCTGGCTTTCGAACTTTTGTGCGTTTGGTTGGTAGTGCGCAACAACCAGTACCAGGGCACACGTTTTTTTAATACATCTAACCGCATGGCGGCAAAAACTGTGGCGGTGTCGCAAAACATCTCCGGCTATTTTTCTTTGCGGGAGGTAAATGCACAGTTAGCGCATGAAAACGCACGCCTTCGTAAAAAGCTGGAACAACGGAACCAAAGTCTTTATCAACTGGAAACACGCGAATTAACGGATCCGGCCATCATCAACAAATTCGACTTTGTAAGCGCGCGGGTAATTAACAACTCTACGCAACAGTACAAAAATTTCATCACCATCGATAAGGGCACGGCCGATGGCATCGCGCCCGGCATGGCGGCCATTAACGAACTGGGAGCCGTGGGCAAAGTAAAGACGGCCTCTAAGCACTTTTCCGTACTCATCTCCTTGCTTAACATCGACAATCAGGTGTCGTGCATCATCAAACGCACCGGCTATTTTGGCACCGCACAGTGGGACGGCCTCGATCCACAGACCATCGATTTGAAGTATATTCCGCGACACGTACAAATCAAGCAGGGCGATACGATCGTTACCTCCGGCTACAATGCCGTATTCCCACCGGATATTGTAGTGGGCGTAGTGAAATCGGCCACCATCAAAAACGAAGCACCTTTCTATGATATCCAGGTAAACTTGTCGCAAGACTTTTCGAAACTCTCATTTGTAGAAATTGTGCGCAGCAACCTGAAAGCTGAAAAAGATTCTTTGGAGTTAACACTGGGCGGGAAAAAATGAATCGATCTGCACTTGGTTTCGTGATTCAATTCTTCCTTTTCGGGCTGAGCCAGGTACTGCTATTTAAACGGTTGGTATTGTTCGATCGGGCATTTTGCCTGGTTTACGTAGCGTTTATTTTGCTGCTGCCCATTGATACCAATTCCATGGTGCTCATGCTGCTGGCCTTTTTACTCGGATTTGGTATTGATATTTTTTACGATAGCCTTGGCTTGCACGCCATGAGCCTGGTGGTGGTAGCCTACTTGCGAAACTATTGGCTATCGGCCATCACACCACAAGGCGGGTACGACAGCGGTACACCGCCCACGCTAGCTGCCAACGGGCTGCAGTGGTTTCTGGTGTATGTTTTGCCACTGCTTTTCATTCACCACTTGCTTCTGTTTTTTGTAGAAGCCGGCGGGTTTCAGAACTTCTGGTTTACGATGATGAAAGTCATCGCCAGTTTATTCTTTACGCTTTCCGTGCTCCTGCTGCTTCAATACCTGCAACGTGGTCGCTAAATGAATGAGGTAAGAAAAGAAGTTTTGCAATTGGTGGTGGTGCTCATCGCGCTGGTCTTTATTGGCAAGCTTTTTTTTATACAGGTAGCAAACAACCGCTATGCCGAACTGGCGGATAGCAATGCAATTTTAAAGCAAACGGATTATCCCTTTCGGGGATTGATTTACGACCGCCACGGCAAGCTGATTGTTTACAATACCCCGGAGTACGATTTGGAAGTAATCGTGAAAGACATGGTGTCTTTCGACTCGGCCCGGTTCTGCGAGGTGTTTGGCATAACGCGCGAAGAGTTGCGGAAGAAATTCCGCGAAATGAAATCGCGAAAAGAGTACTCTCCGTTTAAGCCGACCGTTTTTGAGCATCAGCTATCGAACGAAGAATTTGCGCGCGTTCAAGATCATCTGGATGAGTTTCCCGGGTTTTATGTGCAAGCCCGAACCGGAAGAAGCTACACTACTTCTGTGCTGGCCAACGCGCTGGGCTACGTAAGCGAAATCAGCAAAACCGCACTTGAAAAAGATGAGAGTGGTTTCTATAAACAGGGCGACTACATCGGGCAAAGCGGGATTGAAGCATTCTACGAAGAGCAACTCCGCGGCACGCGTGGCGTACGGTTTAAACTGCGTAATGCCAAAGGCATCATCAAAGGGTCTTTCAACCAGGGCAAATACGATACGCTTTCTGTGCCGGGAAAAAATCTATACACCGGCATTGATCTTGATTTGCAGGCGTATGGCGAGATGCTCATGAAAGGCAAGGCGGGCAGCATCGTTTGCATTGAACCGGCTACGGGAGAAATTCTGTCGCTCGTCTCCGGCCCCTCGTACGACCCGAATTTGCTCACAGGCAGAAAATACAGTTCTAATTTTGTGCTGATCAGCAGCGATACATTAAAACCCTTATTTAACCGGCCGCTCATGGCGCAGTACCGGCCCGGATCAATCTTTAAAATTGCCCAAGCCATGACCGCGCTGCAAGAGGGTGTAATTACCCCCGAAACACGAATTCGTTGCGATCGGTCGATCATCAACTGCCACGGCCCGCACACGAACGAAGACCTCCGCGGTGCAATTGCCAACTCCTGCAACCCGTATTTCCACAATGTGTTACGCCGGATGCTGAACAAGGGCAAAACCAACGATCCCTTTAGCGATACCCGGTTGGGTTTAGAAGAGTGGAACACCCATGTGTTTAGCTTTGGCTTTGGCAAACCCCTCGGCATTGATCTGCCCAACGAAAAGAGCGGGCTCATTCCCACACCCAAATATTACGATCGCGCCTACAACAACCGGCCATGGAAATTCTCCAACATCTACTCCATTGCCATTGGCGAAGGCGAGAACCTGGTAGTACCCATTCAAATGGCCAACTTTGCCGCTACTATTGCCAACCGTGGTTTTTATTATACACCCCATTTGGTAAAAGCCATTGGCGAAAATGGCGAGCCGCTGCCGCAATACCGCAAACGCCATTACACCTCAATCGACTCGGCCAATTTTTTAATTGCCGTTGATGCGATGCAGGAAGTGGTAGAGCGCGGCACCGGCCAGTATCGGGCACGACTAAAAGACATTATTGTATGTGGTAAAACCGGTACGGTAGAAAATGCTCCGCCCCTGTTTGATCACTCGGTGTTTATTGCTTTCGCTCCGCGCGACAACCCAAAAATTGCCGTGTCGGTATATGTGGAGGATGCGGGGCAGGGTGCACGCGCAGCGGCTTCTATCGCAAGTTTGATGATTGAGAAATACCTCATTGGCCAAACGCAACGCCCGCACATTGAACAATACGTACTCAACGGGAAATTTCTGGATTGAAACGCGAAGACAACATATCTGGTAGTTTAGATTGGCCAACCGTGCTGCTCTACCTGGCGATGGTGCTGCTGGGCTGGCTCAATATTTTCGCGGCTGTGTATGACGAATCCATTGGCCAATCCATTTTTGATTTCTCGATTAATTCAGGTCGCCAATTGCTGTTCATCGTAGCCGCAGGTGTAATCATCATGGCAATCGTGATTATAGACGTACGGTTTTATGAAACCTTTGGGTACGTTATTTTCGGTTTGCTGATGGTTTTGGTGCTGCTGGTGCCCTTCATTGGCAAAGAAGTAGGCGGTAACAAAGCGTGGATCGGTATCGGTCCGTTTGGTGGTCAACCCTCAGAGATCGCCAAGTTCGCAACCGCTCTGGCGGTAGCAAAATTCATTGGCTCGGTAGGCTTTCGCATGGATTACCTACGCAACCAAGCCATACTTTTTGCGATGATCGGCATGCCCATGGCGCTGATCTTGTTACAAAAAGATACAGGTACCGCTTTAGTGTTCACATCATTTGTGCTTGTTTTTTTTCGCGAGGGCATGTCGCCCTTTTTATTGATTGTGGGGATTTGCGCAGCGGTAATTTTTGTACTTACGCTGCTGGTGCCCAACCAACTCTTTTTGCATCTGGGCATCGGCATAACGTTAGCAGTGTTGATTGTTGCGGGAAAAAAGAAAATCAAACGTATCGTGCTGCTTACCCTTGGCGCATTGTTGATTAGTGGTGTGATTGAAAGCGTGGACTACGTAGTGACCGACGTATTAAAACCCCATCAGCAAAACCGGGTGAAGGCGCTAATCAATCCAGATGCCGATCCGTTGGGTTACGGCTGGAACGTAACGCAATCAAAAATCGCCATTGGCAGCGGTGGGTTTTCAGGCAAAGGTTTTTTAAAAGGCACCCAGACCAAGTTTGATTTTGTGCCGGAACAGAGTACCGACTTTATTTTTTGTACCATCGGTGAGGAACACGGCTGGATCGGCAGCCTGATCGTGATCGGCTTGTTTGTAGCCCTGCTGCTGCGCGTAATTTTTATTGCCGAACGGCAAAAGAGCCGCTTTGCCCGTTCGTACGGATATGCCGTATTTTCGATTTTGTTCTTTCACTTTGTGATCAACGTGGGAATGACCATCGGCCTGTTTCCGGTGATCGGCATACCGCTGCCGTTTTTTAGCTATGGCGGATCATCGCTGTGGGGCTTCACCATTTTGCTATTTACGCTGCTCAAGTTGGATTCGCATCGTGGCCAGATGTTACAACGAATCTAGCCAGCAAGCAGGGGCGGTTGGTCAGGCAAATCGCTTGCTAACAAGCTCCATAAATTCTTCAAACTCTTCACTTTCCCGGTTCCATTCCGGGTATTGATCGTCCAGATACTCCACTGCTTTTTGTAGCGATGGCATTTTATCCAACCGCTCAACGGCGTTGGTAAAGATTTCAAAGTCTCCGTTAAAGAGCATCTTCGTAAACATGAATTTCTGATTTATCGAAAGGCTGTCTTGAATGCGTGTAATTTTTTGAAAGTTACTCGCTACCGTAGGTGCCGGGGCGGTAGCGGCTGCGGGCCGTGCGGCAGGCGGAACAACCGCTGCCTTTGGCGGCGCGGGTCGTTGTTCCGGAGCGGGAGCCACCGGTTTAGGCGCGGCAGCCGTTGGCTCAAACAATTGCTGCGGCTGGATGGGCACCACCGCATTAAAACGTGCCAAATGCACATCAACTTCTTCGGGCTGAAAATTGAGTTCTTCCAAGAGGTGATCCAATAGCGCAAACGCTTCTTTGCCCGGCAATGCGCTCACTTTTCGTTGCTCAAGCTGTTGAACTAACCGTTCGAGCGGTGCGCGGTTGATTTTGATGTATTTGAGATCGTTTTTCAGTTCCTCCACTTTTACCGTGCCAACCCCGGTGCGGTCCAGCACATCCGAGAAGAAATCGTACGGATCAACAATCAAAAACAAGGTTGTACTCACCGCCTTTTTTAACAAGGGCTGAAAGTTTTCTTTGCTAATGGCAATGTTTTTGGAGAGCACGTTGTTAAAGTGCTTCAGGGCGTCCACCACCGCGGGGGCCTGGTAATCAAAGAACGGACTGCGCAGTTTTTGCCCCTCGTGGCGCCAGACAACCAACAACTCGCGCAGTACAAAATAATTTACCTGGTCAATATCCGTCACGCGCAAAATCTCCGGGCCGGTAATGCGCTCACGGGTGGCAAACCACGCAGCAACCACTTTCGATGAGAAATCATCGCTGTAATCGTCTATCGCCTTAAAACTTAACCGTTCTTCGCTCATGTTGGGTTTGTAAAACGAATTTGCGCACTGTAAGTTGTACGCGCATGGTAAAGATAACGATAGAAAACATGGGCCAAAAAGAAGTGGTGGTGAAAGATACCCGCCGCACGTTATTGGCCGTTTTTCTGGACGAACGAATCGATTGGATGCACGCCTGTGGCGGCAAGGGGCGGTGCACCACCTGCCGGGCGGAAATTACGCGCGGTGCCACGCACCTGCTGCCAGACACCCCGGCCGAACAGAAATTTCGGGCACAAGGGCTTTTGCTGCCAACGGAACGCCTGTGTTGTCAGGCAACGGCGGTAGGCGAGGTAGCCCTGCGCGTGCCCCGCGATTGCCAATTCCCGCATGTGCAATACCACGACTAACCCGCCCGTTGGTGAGTTGAAGCTATACCCGTAACTTGCCCAAATGTTTATTGAGCCCCACCTTGGCCGAAATCAACAACCCAATAAGAGCGGCTGGATTGAAGTGATCTGCGGCTGCATGTTTTCTGGCAAAACGGAAGAACTGATACGCAGGCTCAATCGGGCGCTGATTGCGCAGCAGCGGGTGGAGATTTTCAAGCCCATCATTGATAAGCGCTACCACCACGAAAAAATCGTATCGCACGCCGCGCGCGAGATTCGCTCCACGCCCGTGCATTTTGCACAAGACATTTTACTGCTGGCCGGCACCTGCGATGTGGTGGGCATTGATGAAGCGCAGTTTTTTGATGACGCGATTGTGGAGGTGTGTAATCAACTGGCCAACAACGGCAAGCGCGTAATTGTAGCCGGTTTGGATATGGACTTCGAAGGCAAACCCTTTGGGCCGATGCCGAATTTGCTTGCCGTGGCTGAGTTTGTTACGAAAGTACACGCCATTTGCGCGCAAACCGGAGAACTCGCATCGTTCTCCTTCCGCTTAAGCGAGAACTCCTCGCAAGTATTGCTGGGCGAGAAAGACCAATACGAAGCGCGAAGCCGCACGGCCTTCGTGCAAGGCCTCAAGGCACGCGAAAATTCCGCAGATTAATGCTCCACAAAACCCGTGGCGTGGTATTTCGCTTTACGCGATACGGAGATACATCCATTATTGTAACCGTTTTCACCGAGGCGTTCGGGCTTCAAACCTATATTGTAAACGGCGTACGCAGTAAAAATGCCCGTGGAAAAATGGCGCTGTATCAGCCCCTCACCCTGCTCGATTTGGTGGTTTATCACAAAGAGAATGCCGCCATCTTGCGCATTAAAGAAGCGAAGTGCCTGCATCCCTACCAACACGTGGGCGCAGATATGCGCAAAACCTGCGTGGCCTTGTTTGTTGATGAAGTGCTCAACAAAACGGTGAAGGAGGAAAGCCACGCAGCGGAGTTATGTACGTTTTTGATTGAATCGCTAATTGCGTTAGATCACTCACAGCAGCCCGAGAATTTCCACCTCATTTTTCTGGTGCGGTTAAGTCGGTGGTTGGGGTTTGGTGCGCAAACTCCGGAAGATATCTGGGGCGGTGTAAGTCCGGATGAAACCATCGATGCGCATTTCCGCGCACTTCTTGCTGCCAATTACACCACGCCACTCGCGTTTACCGGGGCGGAGCGACAAGAACTACTCGCACTGTTGCTGCGATTTTTTGCAGCGCATATCGAGTCGCTGGGTGAGTTGAAGTCGCTGGCTGTGTTGCGCGAAGTATTGCGTTGAAAAACGTAGTAAAGTAAAGGTAACCTCCAAGTTTTTTAAACACGCTCTTACTTGGCGCTCTCTTTCGTCAGATATTGGTAAGCAAAAGATCAAAACAATGACTCTCATCATCATTTCGCCTAGCCTATGTCATTGTTCCCGGCGGTGCTGAGCTAGTACTTTAGGCAAGTCATTCAGAGCGCTCGAGTTGACATGTATTTGATTATATATTATTCAACTAAATTTCAGTTTTATGAACACTTGTAAAGTAAACGGAGTCTTTAAAAGACTGACTTTCCTACTCCTATTGGTCGGTTCATGCACAGAGTCGGATTTTACACCGGAACATCTAGCTGACAATGCGAAATCGCCACAGGTTCGCTCCACATCTGATGAGATTAAGCAAGTAACAGAGACCGTGCGGACATTTATTGACAAACAAGTTTTCGCGGAAATTACCAGCTATATCAAAACGGGGTATTACCATGACGAGCGAGTCAAACTGAGCGATTTGGTTTTTCCGGAAAGAAGCGCGGTAGCCAAGCAAATTCAGGGTGCAAGTAATTTCAAAGCGGGTTTTTTCAAACATGTAAGCGAACCAAATGGTCGTACTATGTCCCCAGCGCAAGTTGATGCAGCCTACAGCAAGTCAAATGTGGTGTTCTATTTTCCTTATTCAGACTATTTTCAAGGAGAAACTAATGATTTTACAATCGTTGCTGATCCCGGAAACAATCCAAATGTTGCAACCGGGATCCGATTTGCCAACGGAACAAGCACCGAAGTAAGGGTTGACGAGACGTACGTTCAGAAAAACCCAACGATTATTGTAACCTTCAATGCCGAATTAAATCGATCAGAGTTGGGTAAAAAATCGGGAAAGAGTTCGGGCTTTGATAATTCACTAGTTGAAGTGTCGATCGGTTGTGCCCGACTAACGGAACAGAAAGACCCTTTATTCGGATTCAATAATAGCGGTGGCTCCGAGATTCGTTTCGCGAGAGGGGCAGCGACTTTGGCATTGGGATCGAATGGACAAGTGACAGGAAATTGGTTTTTTTCGGGTGAGGTTTTTTTCTCGAGATCTGACATCAGCAACCATAGGATAAAGGGCATAAACACAATTTGGGATCCGAATTGGACAGAGGATAAAGAAAAACAAATACTTGCAATTTGGGAAGAAGATAACACAGGAAGTATTACCCTGAGTGGAGAAGTATCAATAAAGCTTTCGGATGGCACTACTGCAAAAGGTACAATCTCGATAACGCGTCAATCCGAAGATGAACCCATTTACTGCCACGACTGGAGGCGGATTGACTACATCAACAAGGTTGACACTTATGTTGACCAACATAACTTAGGAGGTTGCGAAAACTGGTGGTTTATCCCGGCTGCAACCTACTTCATTTATACTTGGCCATTTTATCCTTGGATACCATGAAGTCGGTGCGAATATATTTTTTATTTTCTGTTGTTTTCTTCACGCTCGGAAAAAATGAACTGAGTGCCCAAAAGCTGCATTTTGGCCCGGAAGTGGGGTATTTGACAGATATGAAGATACGCTTCAATCCAACCCAAGTTGGAAATTTTGTAATCGCTCCGACCTATATGAACAACAAATTCTACGATGGATACCGAGTGGGTTTATTTGTGGAACAAAGGATTTCACCATCGTTTGGCATGAAGGTGGGTGGCGGTTTTTCGGAAACTTTTGGAGGCGGTAATGCTTACGTCATTGCGTCAGGTCTTTCCATTATGGGAACGGCCGTTGACCACCAAATCATTGACCTGAACGCCACCGGGAGCGTCTTTCTGTTTCCAAACACCAGGAGCCAATTTGCAAGGAACTTGCAACTCAATATCGGGGCGAGCTACTGGCGTTTTGGTGTTATGCGTGAAACTCCTCTTGATCTTGTTCCCGAAGAACCCGGAATGCCAGCCTCGGTGCTCTTTTTCAATGAAATAATTCGATATCAATATGCGATTGAACAGAGTTTCCTGAAAAACGTTTTCGCTGTGCGCGTCGGGCTACCCTTGCCGATAACGAAACGATTTTTCGTTGAAGGCATCTACGAAAGAACAATTACACCGGTCAGCCGTCAAATCGTCTACCGTGATATGGCCTACCGGTTTGAACAAAACACACAACGAATCGTGATAAGCGTTGGATATCGTTTTGGTCGGAAATGAAAAGCAAAGGTCGGGGAAGCAAAGTTCCCCGGCCTTGCTTTATCTAAAACCGCAACGCCACCATCACCATAAAATTCCGGCCCGCCTGCGGGTAAAAATAGTTTTGCCTTACCTCGGTTGTGCCTGCAAAGTAACCCCATGTGTAGCCATTGGACTCGTACAACTCGCTGAAGATGTTGTTCGCCAGCAGGCTGATGCTCACCTCGCGCATGCCCTTGGGCTGCCAGCTGTAGCCCAGCCGTAGATCTTGTACAAAAAAGGCATCAAGTTGCCGTGCTGCATTGCCGGTGTTATCCAAAAACTGCCGACCCACGTACTTGCTCATCCACACGATTTCCGCGCCTTTAAACGGCGTGTATTGCAGCATAGAGCCGCCCACCAGATTCGGTGAAAACGAGATATCGGTATCCTGAAATACCCGCTTCACTTCGTTAAACTCATCAAAGTTGGCGCCGTAGTCGTACAACACTTCTTCGAACGTTCGGATTTTGTTTCGACTCAGTGCGAGGTTGGCGTTCCAGGTTACCCGCGGGTGTACACGAACAATTGCCTCGGCCTCCACACCTTCGCGAAAGCTATCGTCTACGTTGGTGCGAATGGGTGCGCCCACATCATTTACCGCCCCGGTAAGCACAAGTTGGTTACGGTAATTCATGCGATAATAGTTTACGTTGAGTTGTGCGTTGCCTTTGCGCATCCGCCAGCCGGCCTCCCAGTTAAAGAGCGTTTCATGCTTGGGCACGCGGCCGCCAATGGCATCCACAAAATCGGCCCGCACCGGCTCGCGATTCGCCACGGCATAGCTGGCATAGAGTTGCTGCTGGGCGTTGAGTTGGTAGGTGGCACCTACTTTGGGATTAAAAAAGTTGAACTGACGGTCTACGGCAAACATAAACTGACGATCCTCTAATCCGCCCGCGGTGTAATCAATCCGGCGGTATTGCAAATCCAGAAAACCATTCAGGCGGCGGTTGACTTGATACGTGTTTTTCCAGAAGATATTGAAATCGTTCTTTACGCCATCATTAAAATAGTATTGGTAATCTTTCGGTACCTGCGGCATACGTGCGGCCCAAACGATTTCGCCAAAGTGGTCGCCCCGGTACTGGTTCCACGCACCCCCAACGGTGCTGTTCCAACGCTCGCCCTCGTATTGCAACGAGTAGGTGCCGCCATAAAAATGATTGTCGAGCCAGCGCCTTCGCACCAGCGCGGAAGACTCAATGGTTTCTGTACCTATCACCACGGGCGAAAGCCCGTAGCGCGAAAACGCATCATCGTTCCGAAATTCCTCAAAAAAACCGCGCCCGTAGGTATAGTGCAAGGCACCGTTAAGTGTGAGGTTTGGTTTAAGTTCGTGCGACACGTGCAGTTGGTAGTGATCCTGGCTGTAGTTATCCACCTGATTGGGATACGTGTAAATGTTGAACGTGCGCGGGTTGGAATTCAGCAGCAGGTCCGTTTGCTGCTGGTTCCACCCCTCGGCGGCGGCCGTTTCCAACATACCGGCTACATCGCTGCGCAGGCGGCTCTCTGGCACACCATACCAACTTTGAAAGGTTACTTCGTTACCACCAAAAACAATGGCCTTCACCATGGTCTTCTTTCCGTAGTAACCGCCGGAGAGGTAATATGATTTTAAGTCGGAAAACGCACGATCAATAAAGCCGTCCGACTTGATTTGCGAGAGGCGGCCATCAAACACAAACCGATCGTTGATGAGTCCGGAACCAAACGCTACCGTGTGGCGGCGCGTGTTAAATGAGCCCACGGCATTGATTACATCTGCGTACGCACGATCGTTTCGGGCATTGGTTTGGATATTAAGCGAAGCCCCAAAAGCGGCCGCGCCATTGGTAGATGTACCCACACCCCGCTGCACTTGCACGCTTTGCACAGAGGAGGCGAGATCGGGTGTGTTGACCCAAAATACCCCGTGGCTCTCGCTGTCGTTCAGGGGAATACCGTTGATGGTTACATTAATGCGGGTGGCATCGCTTCCGCGGATACGCAAGCCTGTGTACCCTACGCCTGCACCGGCATCGGAGGTAGTAACGAGCGAGGGTGTCCAATTGAGCAAGAAGGGTAAATCTTGCCCGAAGTTCTGTTTTTGAATCGTAACCTTGTTCAGGTTCGTAAATGTAGTGGGCAATTTTTCTGTGGCGCGGGTGGCCGTTACCACAATTTCATCGGTAACGCGCACGGCCTCTTCCAACACAAAGTTGAGCCACGCACCATCGGGCTGCACCCGCTGTTGTAACGGCCGGAAGCCTACAAACCGGATGTGCACCTGCACCGAATCGGCAGTGGGAATTTTCGCTTCAAACCGGCCCCAGTCGTCTGTGATCTGCACCTGTGTGCTGCGCTCGACTTGTACCGTTGCACCTGCCAGCGGTTGTTGGCGCGCATCGCGCACCACGCCGCGGAGGTAATGTTGTGCGGAAGTAGTGGTTGCTAATGCTACTCCCAGCCATACCATGTGTTTTAACATTTTTACAATTTGGTTGAACCCGCACGCGCACAGGGGAATGCATGTGCTTACGTTTAACCTTACCCTTGGCTGTAACTTCACTCCCTTCGGCCGCATTACCGGCATCAGGTTCTATGGGTATAATCTCAGCCCGTTGTTTTGAGGCACCCCTTATCTGTTTCCAGACGGCGCAAATATAATTTTAAAACGAATCAATTTGAAAATGAATCGATTTGAAAATGAGCGAATGGGAACAGAATTGTAAACAAAACCACCGGTTTGCGCTGGTGTTCATGCTCAAATGGCTCCTTTTTCAAATACTTAAAATCGATTCATTTTCAAATTGGCTTCAAGTTGACAGAAATCATTTCTGTGGGCCGTTTGAGTGTTTATATTTGATACATGCATAAAGCAATTACCAACGGAAAGGAGTTTGAGATTCTGGCTTCCGACGCCGGACTTGTTGTAAACGGGCAGCCACTTGCGTGGGATGTGGTGGCCGTAGCCGATGGATACTTCCATATTCTTTACCAGAACAAGAGCTACCGGGCCGAGGTGGTAAAAGCCGATGCGGCTACGAAGTCGTACACTCTAAAAATCAACGGGCGAATCTACCCGGTAGAGGTAAAAGATAAATTTGATCTGCTGCTGGAAAAGATGGGCATGCACCATGCTGGTGCCGGCAAAGTAAACAACATAAAGGCCCCCATGCCCGGGCTGATTGTAGACCTGCGCATTACAGCAGGCGACACGGTGCAGGCGGGCGACCCGTTGTTGGTGCTGGAGGCGATGAAGATGGAAAACATTCTGAAAGCGCCGGGCGAAGGCACGGTAAAGAACATTAAAGTAAAGAAGGGGGATAGCGTTGAAAAAGGCCAGGTGTTGATTGAGTTCTAAGAGCCCCGATTAGCAGATCTGACAGGTCTTAAAGACCTGTCAGATCTCCAAAAGAAAGTTTAAGGGTGTCTTATAAAAAGTAAAAAAATGTCTTTGCGCGGGAGGAACGACCGAGGCAATCTGAATCTGGCTCTTTTCAATGCAGATTGCTTCACTTCGTTCGCAATGACGTTTACCTTCAACAAATCTGACAGGTCTTAAAGACCTGTCAGATCTCCAAATTCGATGCGCTTTAATTTTAGGTTGGCCGAATTTTTGGCCGGATTCGAATAAGAGTTGCTATAAATTTAGGCATAGTTCAAAGTCTCATGAGCAGCCGTAAAATCTGACAGGTCTTTAAGACCTGTCAGATTTTCGCTGCGTGAGCGATGCGTAGGGCTTGGTGGCCCCGCCCGAGCGGGGCCACGGGAGCGCAGCGAACCCCGGAGCAGCGCGACCCGAGCGCACCGGCCCGTGGGCAGCGGCGAGGGGCACGCCCAAAAAATCCACCTGCCGCTGGAATAAATTTTTATTACCTTGCTCAACACAGAACCTGCGTTTATGTACTATTACCGGCTGGGCAACATACCCCACAAGCGCCATACCCAATTTCGGCAGCCCGATGGCTCGCTCTACAAGGAAGAGTTGGTGAGTTCCGAAGGGTTTCATGGCATCTACTCGAATTTGTACCACATCCACGCGCCTACGCGAATTGCTGCGGTGGATGCGCCCGTGAAGTATGGAGCCGAAACGGTTACGGATTATGCCTTGCGCCAAACACACCTGAACACTTCGAAGGTAAAAACCACCGGCACAGATTACCTGGCAGCGCGCAAGGTGTTGCTGCAAAATACCGACTGCAAGATTTCTATTTGCGCGCCCGAGCAACGCACGATGGATTACTTCTACAAAAATGCCGAGGGCGATGAAGTGCTGTTTGTGCACGATGGCAGCGGCACGCTGATCTCGCCGTTTGGTAAGCTGGAATTTCGGCAGGGCGACTACGTGGTGATTCCGCGTACGGTAATTTACAAATTAGAATTTGCTGCAGGCCCGTTGCGACTGCTGGTGATTGAATCGGCCAGCCCGGTGGAAACGGTGAAACGCTACCGCAATGCGCTGGGCCAATTGCTGGAACATTCGCCCTATTGCGAACGCGACATCCGCCCGCCCTACGAACTGGTGACGGACACATCAAAAGGAAAGTTTCTGGTAAAAATTAAAAAGCAGGGCTATCTGCACCCGTACTGGTACGACCATAGCCCGCTAGACCTGGTGGGCTGGGATGGATTTTTATGGCCGTATGCATTTTCAATTCATGACTTCGAACCGATTACCGGCCGTATTCACCAGCCGCCGCCGGTGCACCAAACGTTTCAGGCCCACAATTTTGTAATCTGTTCGTTTGTGCCGCGGCTGTTCGATTACCACCCGCTGGCCATACCAGCGCCCTACAACCACAGCAATATCGATAGTGACGAGGTGCTGTATTATGCCGAAGGCAATTTTATGAGTCGCAGGGGTATTGAACGCGGTTCGTTCACCCTACACCCGGGCGGGCTACCCCATGGCCCGCATCCCGGCACGGTGGAGAAGAGCATCGGTGCCAAAGAAACCCACGAGTTGGCGGTGATGATTGATACGTTCCGCCCACTCTACCTTACTACGGATTCGCTGGCGTTTTTGGATGAGAACTATCCCATGAGTTGGACGGACCCCGGTGGCGAATCGTTTCACGAAATCAACACACCCTAACGCACGCGTTTACACTGGCGTTGCCCGATGTATATCAAGAAACAAATCGATGAATGGCTGTTGGCAGAGTTTGCCGATCAGGACGCGCGGTTTAAGGCGGGGCTGATCATCAATTTCTCGGCCATCGCCATTGTTTTTGCGCTCTTTTACTTTGCGCTTACGCTGATTAATCACCTGGCAGAAGTACGTTATGTGATGATGGCCGATGTGGTTTTATTTGGCCTGGTGATCTTGCTGTTGTACAGAACCAAGTCGACTTTCTGGGCCGGGCAGTGTTATGTGTTGATCTGTTGGCTAACCACCTTTGTGCTGATCTACGTTACGGGCGGCACGCGCTCAATCATTCTGGCGTGGTTACCCATTGTACCGCTGGTGGCGCTGCTGTTGATCGACCGCACGTGGGCATGGATCTGGCTGGCACTTACCGCGGTGCAGTTGGCGGTGTATTGGATTTACGATTACCTGGGGCTGGCATTGCCCTACTACCCGATTACCGCTACCAGTCTATACATTGTGCCGGTGGCGTTTGGCATTTTGGTGATTTTGTTATGGATTACCCAGATTTTTGACAGCCAGCAAAAGCAATTGCGGCACGCACTGATTACCACCAACAAGCAACTCACCACTTCTGAAGAAGAGTTGCGCCAAAACCTGGAGGAAATGCGCAGCATCCAAGACATCATTTCGCAACGCGAGAAACAACTGCGCCTCAACAAAGAAAAGCTGGAGCACTACAACCAGTTGCTGATGGACCTGGTGAAATCAAAGCCCATTCAGCAAGGATTTTTGGACGAAGCCATCAGCGGCATTCTTACGGTTGCGGCCAATGGCATGGGCGTATCGCGCGCCAGTGTTTGGCAGTACACTGGCAACCCGGCCGCCATTACGTGCCTCTCGCTCTATCAATCGCAAGAAAAAACTTTCGAAACTGGCGCAGTATTGAAAGCCATCGACTTTCCCAGCTATTTCAAAAATATTTTAAGCGAAGGCATAATTTGTGCCAACGATGCGCGCTTCAATCTGGCCACGCGCGAATTTAAAGATACCTACCTGGTGCCCTTGCGCATTTACTCCATGTTGGATGTGCCGTTTCATGTAAATGGCAACTTTCACGGAATTTTATGTTTTGAACAGCAGGATTCGGTGCGGGAATGGACCGCAGAAGACAGCGCGTTTGCAAAATCGCTGGCCGACATTACGTCTTTGGCCTTTGTTTCTGCCAACCGGAGGGCTGCCAAAGAGCAGATCATTGCACAGGGTTTGAAGATCATGGAACAACATGATCAATTGAAAGTGTACTCGGATGAGATCAAGGCAATCAATCAACAGTTGGAGAAACGCGTGGCAGAACGCACCGAAAAGCTTTCTCAACAAAATGAACGCATGCGCGAGTATTCGTTCATTAATGCCCATCTTCTGCGTGGGCCATCGTGCCGCATTCAGGGGTTAATTGATTTGTTAAACAGCCAGCAACTTTCGCCCGATGAGGAGGCGCAGGTGATCCACTACCTGGAAGTGTCCGCAACCGAGTTAGACACCATTATCCGAAAAATTACCACTACGCTGGATACGCAAGAGCCGGTGGTGTCTATGAATAAAGAATTTGAAATATGAAAATTTTGATTTGCTTCATTCTGTTCTTCAGCACACTGGCGGCTACTTCGCAGCCCCTTACCGGTGGGTGGCGCACCACTTCGGGTGATGAAGAGACGGTGCTTATTCTGGCGGCGCAGCAGTACAGCATGGCTACCTATAATGTCAAAGCAAAATCTTTTATTGGCACCGAAGGCGGTAGTTGGAAAATTCAAGGAAACGAAATCACCTTTCAAACCGAATTCAATACTGCCGCCCCGAAAAAAGCCGGCCAGCCCGGCGTTTGGACATTCGAACTAAAAGAGACTGCGTTGGTACTGGCAACGTCCGACACGAAAAGGGTGTTCCAGCGAACAGACGATGGCACTCCGGGGGCGCTGGCTGGCGCGTGGCTGATTACCGGCCGCATGACTGACAAAGGGATGCAGCAAATTACACCCGGTGCACGTAAGACCATGAAGATACTCTCGGGCACGCGCTTTCAGTGGATTGCCTACAACAGCGAGACGAAAGAATTTTTCGGCACCGGCGGTGGTACCTACACCACCGAAAACGGCAAGTACACCGAGACCATTGAGTTCTTCTCGCGCGACAGTACGCGGGTGGGTATGCAGTTGTCGTTCGACTTTTCGCTACCCGATGGTAACTGGCGCCACCAGGGAAAGAGCAGTAAAGGCGACCCAATTGATGAAGTTTGGAGCCTTCGTGAAAAACTAAAGTTATAGATGCGGCCGTACTCCGTTCATATCCGGTGGGCAGATCTGGACGCCAACCGCCACGTACGCCACTCCGCCTATTATGATTATGCCGCCCAGGCACGCATTCAGTTTATGACCGAGGCAGGCTTGGACTCAAAAAAGCTGGAGGAGCTTCACGTTGGGCCCATACTTTTTCGCGAAGAGTGCGTGTTCCGAAGAGAGCTGCTGCTGGAAGACACCGTACACATTACCACAGAAATGCTGCACGCACGGCACAACTTTAGCCGGTGGGCAATGCAGCATCAGTTTTTCAAGAACGGTGCCACGCTGGCCACCGTACTGACGATTGAGGGCGCATGGCTGGATTTACGCCAGCGAAAACTGGCAACACCCGACGCATTTGTTCAATCCGTATTTGCAGCGTTTCCGCGAGCGGCCGGATTTCAGTGGACGGATGCTGTCGGCTGACGTAACACCCACTTTTCGATCACCGTTGGGAAATAGCGATATTCTAATTGGTGTACATGGTGTGCAATCTGCTCCGGGGTATCTTCAGGATACACTGCGCAACGCGCCTGGAATAAAATCTTTCCCTCATCGTAGTGCTCGTTTACTTCATGAATGGTGATGCCCGTTTCGGTATCGCCCGATTGTTTCACGGCTTGGTGCACATTCATGCCGTACATGCCTTTTCCGCCAAACTTTGGCAGCAGTGCCGGGTGAATGTTGATGATGCGGTGGGCAAACGCATGCACAAGTGCCGGTGGCATTAACCATAAAAACCCGGCCAGCACCAGATGGGTTACGCCTTCGGCCGCCAGGCGTGCGGCAAATTCCGGTTTTTGGAATTCGTCCTTGCGGAAAACGCGCGCTTCAACCCCAAGGTTACGGGCACGCTGCAATACCAGTGCTGCTGCATTGTTGGAAAGCACTACCTGCACCTGAATGGAAGCGTGCGATTGGAAATATTTTATAATGGCCTCGGCATTGGTGCCGCTGCCCGAAGCAAAAATGGCAAGCCGATGAACATGCATACGCCGGCAAATAACTAAAATCCTGCCACTCCCACCAAGCCCATGGAGCCGATGCCGAGAATCATAATGATTTTGCAGAGCGCACTAAGCCGATGAAAATCAAGCATGGTGTCTGCGCGTTGCAGCCGATAGCCAAACAGGGCAACAGGCAAAAACAGAAAAAGCACGAAGTAATAAATGGGCAGCTCCGTAAAGAGATGATTCAATACCAGCACGGTTAGCAGGAAAACTGCGAGCACCCCAAATACAAAGGCTTTTGTCTTACGTAGGCCCCAAAGAATCGGCAGGGTTTGGCAGCCAAATGTAGAATCGCCCCGCCAGTCCTCCATGTCTTTAACAATCTCGCGCACCAGCGTCATGAAAAAAGCAAATACCGCATACACGGTGATAAAATGGTTATTAACACCGTAAAATATGTTCACCAGTTCCACACATAAGCCGGTAAGCAATGCCACGGTAAGATTACCGACCAAAGGCTGGCGCTTGAGTTGGTTGGAGTACAGCCAAAGCAAGAAAGCAGAAACAAAATGGATCGCACCAATTTTCCAACTCAGTAAAAATCCCATAGCAATGGCAAAGAAATTCAGTGCTGAATGAAACAACAGGGCGTACCGGCGGGTAATCGATTTACCCACCACCACGCGGTTAGGCTTATTGATCAAATCGATTTTAATGTCGTAATAGTCGTTAATGATATAACCAGCTGCGGCAATGGCTGCAGTGGTGAAAATCAACACCCACAGGCGCCAATCGCCCCAAAAAAAAGCGGGTATCAGGCACGCGGCAGCAGCCAATTGGGTGAACCCCACGATCATCAGGTTCCAGAATCGCGTAAGCCGAAACAGATCCCGAATTGAAAATGGTAACAGCCCCGCCATGGTACAAAGGTAGGCAGGCGTCTACCAAAAAAGGGCACAGCAACGCGGGTTCATGAAAAAAATAAAGTGCTGTTTTACACGGATGTCGGGGCCGCCCGTAAAGAATCAGGATTTTACCTCCAATTTAAAACCCACCCCGTGGTGATTCAGGATTTGAACGCGTTCGTCTTCGCGCAGGTATTTGCGCAGTTTACTGATGAATACATCCATACTGCGGCCCATAAAGTAATCGTCATCGCCCCACACGCGCTTCAGAATTTCCTCACGTTTCAGCACGCGGTTGGAATGGGCACACAACAACTGTAGCACCTCGGCTTCTTTGGGCGTAAGCGATTTACTGCCCGTTGGATGCGATAACTGTAAGTTGGTTACATCGAATAGATATTCGCCCAGCCGATAGGTTTCCGGGTTTGTTTCTTTGGTTCTGCGCAGAAATACTTCCAGCCGCATACAAAGCTCTTCAATGGAAAACGGCTTTACCAGATAATCGTCTCCGCCTGCGGTAAAGCCTTCGCGTTTATCATCCAACATGGACTTGGCCGTGATAAACAGAATCGGCACGCGTTGGTTTGCGGCCCGGATGGATTGTGCCAGGGCGAATCCATCTTTCTTTGGCATCATCACATCCAAAATGCACGCATCAAACCGTTTTTGTTGAAACGTTTCATTGCCCGCCTCGCCATCTGCGCAAAGTGTAACGGTATAGCCGCGTACCTCCAGGTTGTCTTTGATTACAAAACCCAGATTAGGATCATCTTCTACTAATAAAATACGTGCGCTCATGTTGAAGAATGTATTGGCAGACGAACGGTAAATACAGAACCCCGGTGTATTTCGCTTTCAACGGTAACCTGGCCCTGATGTTTCTCCACCATCTCGCGCACGTAATGCAAGCCCAACCCAAATCCTTTTACATCGTGGCGGTTTCCGGTAGGCACACGGTAGAACCGTTCGAACACCTGCTTTTGATTTTCCTTTGCGATGCCGATGCCGTTGTCTTGCACGCTAATAATCACATGCCGGGGCGTGTTACTTGTGCGAATGATTACATGTGGGGTTGCCTGTGCGTATTTGATGGCATTGTCAATTAAATTGAAGAACACATTACGCAGGTGCAGCGAATCGGCAAAGACCGTTTCTTGTTGCGCTTCGAGTTGCATCGAAAAATGGCCGCCACGTTCCTGCATCGGCAACGAAAAGCTGGCTACAGACTCGTGCAGCAGTTGGTGAAGCGAAAGCGGCTCTTTTGTAAGCTGAATCTGATCGCGATCCAACCGTGCCATTTGTAACACCCGGTCAATCTGCTGCTGTAACCGATTGCTTTCTTGTTGAATGATGGATGCGTAACGCTTCAACCGGTCGGGTGTTTGCACGATATCTGTACCGGCCAATACTTCAGAAGAAAGGGCAATGGTAGAGATGGGCGTTTTAAACTCGTGCGTCATGTTGTTGATGAAGTCGCGCTGCACTTCGGATAGCCGCCGCTGCTTTAAAATGACCAATAGGGTGTAGATAAAAAACGCGATAACAACCAGCAGCACCACTGAGGAAAACGTCATGATTCCCATTTGCGCCAGCAGGTTGGCCTCCAGATGCGGAAACAATACACCAAAATAAGCGCCTTCCGACTGCACCACGGGCAATGTGGCCACGCTTACCTGTTTGATGTTTTTATTTGGCGATATGTAGTTGCCGCCCAGCATGCACTGTGTTTTGCAGTCGTAAATGCCATATTCAAAGTCTGCCGATACGTTTTGTTTCTCGAATTCGGTGAGTAGCAAAAATTCTAATACGGAAGCAGAGACAGGGCCATTTACATCGGCCACGAAATAATTCGTAGTAAGCTGGGTAACCGGGTTGTTGGCGGCCGGCGGCAGGTTATTGATTTCTACCAGCCGGGTGGCGACCTGGCGCAACGCGGTTTGCACATCGTGGTTAAACTGGTTTTCGCGCACATCAAAGGCCTTGCGCACCCAGTAAATTTGGGTAATGGTGATGCCGGTAATGCTAATTCCGGCCAGAATGATCACAATGCGCAGCGTTAGGCGACTCACCTTGTAAAGGTACGTGGTATGAATGGCTGCCCGAAACGGTTTAACAACCCGTTAACATGGTTTAGGCAGCCGTTAACAGCCGGGTGTGGTTTTTGGTGCCATCTTTGCCTCTAGTAAAGAAAAAACGCTTAAGTTTAACCCTAAATTGATACTCCTATGAAAAAGTTCTTAGCCCTTGGCCTGTTTGTGTGTGCCGCCGTAGTGGCCTTCGCACAAACCGCAGCCGAGCCCAAAGCGAACCTTGCCGCCCCTAAATTCGAAAACCAAACTTTTGATTTCGGTAAAGTCAAGCAAGGCGAACCGGTTACTCACGAATTCAAATTCACCAACACCGGTACCGCCCCGATGATCATTACCAACGTTACCGCCTCTTGTGGCTGCACTACTCCCGACTGGACGAAAGACATCATCCCACCCGGCGGAAAAGGCTTTATCAAAGCTACATACAATGCCGCCGCACCCGGCGCATTTAACAAATCGGTTACGGTAACCGCTAATGTTGAAAACGGATACGTAACATTGTTCATCAAAGGCGAAGTAGCTGCTACACTGCCGCAGTAGCACGCGGAATAAAATAAATAAAAAAGGTCTGGCGCAAGTCAGACCTTTTTTGTTTTGGTGGGTTAGTTTTTACAACTCCCGCACCCAGATATTCCGGTAGCTCACCGGGTTACCGTGATCTTGCAACTGAATAGCGCCCTTACCATGAGCGTTATAAACAGGCAGACCGATAAACTCCGTGGCGCCCCAAATCTCTGCATTATTTTGAATGAGCACGCCATTGTGCAGCACCGTCATTCGGGCGCGCGAGATCACCTGACCTTTGTCGGTAAATACCGGTGCAGTATAAATGATATCGTACGTTTGCCACTCGCCCGGTCCGCGGGTAGCATTTACCAGTGGGATGTGTTGCTTGTAAATTGAGCCTGCCTGACCATTGGCGTACGTCTGGCTTTCATAGCTGTCGAGTACCTGCAATTCATAGCGCTCCTGCAAAAAGATGCCACTGTTGCCACGGCCCTGACCTTCGCTCTCCACAACCGCGGGTGCGCGCCACTCAATATGCAGTTGCACGTCGCCAAATGTGCGCTTCGTTTTAATGTCACCGCTGCCTTTTACCACCGTAAACGCCCCATCGGCTACCTGCCACTTCACTTCACTGCCGTCGCGGGCCGATTGCCATTGCGATAAGTCTTTACCATCGAATAACACAATCGCGTCTGAGGGCGGCGCGGTACCGATGCCGGGAGTAATTTTTGCCGGCTTGGGCTCCCACAGCTCGGTCATCTTCGGGTCGCGGTAGTTCAGTTGCACCGGGCGCTTGGTTTTTATAATCACCACGCCACTTTTTCCATCGGCTCCGTATTTTTTTAACGCAGCTTCGCCCTTGAGTACTTCCAGGCTTTCGACATTGTTGGGATCGATATTGGCTACATCTTTTACGATCACCTCGTTTACCACGAAAAGTGGTTTCTCATTTCCTGGTGTGATTAACTTGACTTGCGCGGAGAGGTTCCCGGCTACTACAATCGCCAAACAAAAAAGTAAACGCTTCATAACGGTGGTTTTAATCGGGTTGGTATGTATTCAAAATATGTTGACTGATTTGCTGATAAATATCCGCGAAATCAGGCTGATCTGCCAAAAATTGGAGGTGCTTGTCTAAGGTTTCCAGATCGCCCCGGCGGGCGGGGCCGGTTTGGGCCGTTTCCGGGCCCAGTTGCAAACTCTTTTGGACGGTTTCGGTGATGAGCGGATGGAGCCAGCGGTACTCAAGGTCGTTATGCTGCATTACCTGCTGCGCCATCCAAAGCATGTGGTTCGTAAAATTGGAGGCCATCACCGCACTTACGTGCAGGGCGAGCCGCTGCGCAGAGCCGATTTTATGCACCTCGCTGGAAAGCGCCCGCGCGATCTTGAATAAAGCCTTTTCCGCTACATCGGTTCGCGACTCAATAAAAATCGGCAACGTAGCAAAGTCGATTCGCTTTTGCCTGGAGAACGTCTGCAACGGATAAAATACCCCCAGGTGTTCGGTGGCTGCATACTCCAACACCTCCAACGGCTGGCTGCCCGACACGTGCACGAGTATTGCTTCTTCTGGCAGCACCAACTCCCGCACCAGCGGAAGTAAGGCGTCATCGGCCACCGCCAAAAAAAATACCGATGCCGGGCTGTTGCTGAAGTTCAAAGAAGAAACCACCTCGGCCTGATAGAGGCGCTCCGTAAGCATTTCCGCATTCGCGGGTGTGCGGCTGTACACTTCGCGCACCACAAACCCGGCGTTGTCCAGCGCGGGTGCTAAATGCCAGGCCAGATTACCTGCGCCAATCATCGAAACAAACGGTTGTGCCGACATATGTTTAAAATTAATCAAATACCTGATGAAAATCAGTTACTGCAAAAAATGACGCCCCTATCTTGTACGCGATTTAAAAATATGATGAAAGCGAATTTTATCTCTCCCGCTGAAGCCGTAAAAGTAATTCAATCCGGAGACCGGGTTTTCGTTCACGGCAGTGCCGCTACGCCCTTCACGCTCTTACGTGCGCTTGCTGCGCGTGCCGCAGAAGTACGCGATGTTGAGCTGGTGGCCATCAGCACCCTCGGAGATCTGCCCATTACCCAGCCGCAGTACAGCGATAGTTTTTACTTCAATAGTCTATTTGTGTCGGCAAACATTCGCGATGCGGTGAACACGGGCCGTGGCGACTACATCCCGATCTTTCTGAGTGAGATCTCACGTTTGTTTAAGAAAAATATTCTGCCGCTGGATGTGGCGTTATTAAACGTTTCTCCGCCCGACCGCCATGGTTATTGTTCATTGGGCACTTCCGTGGATGTGGCGCTCTCGGCATTTCATCACAGCAAGCATGTGATTGCCCAGATCAACAAGTTCATGCCGCGCACACACGGAGATAGTTTCATTCACATCAGCGAGTTTGATGCCGTGGTAGAAGGTAACGACCCGCTGCCCGAGGTATTCTATGGCAATCAACTTACGGATGAAGACAAGGTGATTGGCAACTTTGTGGCCAGTTTGGTAGAAGATCGCTCCACGTTGCAAATGGGCATTGGCTCCATTCCGGATGCTGCCTTGCAGAGTATGGGGCACCTGAAAGACTTAGGCGTACACACCGAAATGTTTTCCGATGGCGTAGTAGACTTAGTAGAAAAAGGGGTGATTACAAATGCTTACAAAAAGAAACACCCCGGCAAAACCGTGTCGGGTTTCGCCATTGGTTCGCGCAAGATGTACGATTACATAGACGATAACCCGGCCTTCCGGTTTCTTGAGACCGAATACGTAAATGATACCCGTGTGATCCGCACTAACCCCAAAGTGGTGGCCATCAACAGCGCTATTGAAGTAGACATTACCGGGCAGGTATGCGCAGACTCCATCGGCACCTATCAGTTTTCCGGCGTGGGGGGCCAGATGGATTTCATTCGCGGCGCATCGCTGGCCGATGGCGGTAAGCCCATTATTGCGTTGCCCAGCGCTACGAAAAAAGGACAGAGCAAAATTGTAACCTCCATAAAAGAAGGGGCAGGTATTGTAACGACCCGTGCCCACATGCACTACCTGATTACAGAGTATGGCATCGCTTACTTGTTTGGAAAGAGCCTGCGGCAGCGCGCGTATGAGATAATGAATATCGCACATCCGGCCCACCGCGAGAACATCGAAAAAGAAATCATCCGCCGGTTTGGCAGTAAGCAACACCCGGTGCGATAGGGTGAAGGGTTATTGGTACTGGGCGGTGGCGGCGGGTAACCAATGAAAACATCGGTACATCAATCCCCCGCTTTTGAAGCACGCCAGTCGGTTAGCTCCTGGGTGGAAACGAAGCTTTTGAAACCTCGTTGTTTCAAACCTCGAACAAGGGATTTGTCGCCACTCCATATCTTGCAACGAAAGTGTTTTGCATACGCCACGTACGGCGCATCGTTTGGGTCAACCCCGGCGACGGTCTCTTCTGCATACTTCCACTCCGAGGGCTTGATCTGATCCTCAGAAATGAACGTAATGTGCTTGAATAACAAAAATTCCACCTCACGAATCTCCGCCACTGTCAATCGTGCCAGTCGCGCCAGTTTTGAATGATGTTTGGTAATCTCCGCTCTCAAAAAATCCGGAGCGATGAAATCGATTTTCCCGTCCGAGTTGATCAACAAATCACGATTCGGCTATTTGAATTCAGGATGCCACTAAAAACGATGTTAGCATCAACGATGACCCTCACTTGATTAAACGCTTGCGGTTCTTCTTCCACCAAGAAGCATTCACCCGATCGGCAATACGATCCACCTCTGACTGCTTTACGCGAGACTTTCCCGTTAGCTCCAGGTAACTGGCATAGTCGATTAATCGTTGCAAACCGAAACTGTCAACATCGGAAGAAACGATGATTGTGATTTGACCTTTAATGTTCCGTTCAATCAGCATACCAGTTACGATCAAAGATAGTAAAACAAATCATCCGCGGGTTTGGCAGTAAGCAACACCCGGTGCGCTAACGCGATGGCGAACTACGAACGTGCAAGCTGCACGGGCTTGGCATCTTCGCGTTGCGCCCAATTCAGCCACGCGGTGATGAGGCTGGCGCACGCCAAATACCCGCCTATCACCAAATCAATGCCGGGCACTTTCGTAGCAAGGCCAAACCATCCCGGAAAGGAAAAGAGCAAATAAAACCCAAAGAGATTTTTGCCCAACTCCCACAACCATGCCCGCGGGTTCCGATCCATTAATTCCGTGTACGCATACACACTGGCAAACACAAAGCCACCATACCAAAACATGGCAGGCGCACCAATGGTGGCAATGTTTCCAAATAAGTACACAATGAAGCCCAACACGGCTAACATTTGTATCCATGTCCACGCGCTTAGCAGGTGTGATGTTTTTGGATCGTACTTTTCAAAATTATAGACATCGTTGATTTTGTACACCGGATGTTTGGCCGCCACATCCGGCGGGCGCCAACCGAGTGGCATAAACCAAATGCGCAGCTTATCCAGCCAGTGTTGGGCGCACCATGCATCTTGCATGAGCAACCAAAGGTGCATGAAATTGATCTTAATCGGATTCCACGTGCGCACGGGTCGTGTTACACCATAAACCGCCGGCACGTTTGGCAGTTCTTCCTGAAACGTGCCAAACAACTTATCCCAAATGATAAAGATTTGCGAATAGTTTTTGTCGAGGTACTCCGGATTAATGGCATGGTGCACGCGATGATGCGCCGGTGTTACAATGATGTGTTCCAAAAAGCCCATCGATTGGATGTGCTGCGTATGGTACCAAAACTGGGCAAACAAATGTATAGGGCCTACAACCGCAATCACTTGCGGGGGGACACCCAGCACCGCTGCGGGCAGCAAAAAGATTGCGAAGATGCGCACAATGGATGAAATACTTTGCCGCAGCGCACAGGCCAGGTTGAATTCTTCACTGCTGTGGTGCACGATGTGGTTGTTCCAAAACAAATTATACTCATGCGCGATGCGGTGCACCCAATAACCGGCAAAATCCAAGGCAATGAACGCGATGACATACACCGCCCACGTGGCCTCTATTTTAACGAGGGCCACCTTGCCCACCAGCCATCCGTACGAAATAATGGCAATGCTTAGCCCCAGCACGTCTTTCGTTACGTTGGTGATGCCCGAACTCAGGCTTGCAATCATGTCGTTGGTGCGCACCGTATCGTTTCCGCGCCACCAGCCCCATCCTTTTTCCAGGAGTACGAGCGCCAAAAATGCAGGCATGGCAATCAACAAAATCTTTCCGTAGAGTTCCATAACCTCAAAATTCGAAGATCGATTTACAAAAAGCAAACCCGATGAACGAAGCGGAACTAGAGCGCGATGCCGTTGATTTTGCGATACAATGCCAAGGCATGCCGGTCGGTAAGTCCGGCTACAAAGTCGAGCACCGACCGAAGCATGTGATAAGCCGTTTTATCGGAAGCAATTGCCGCGCGAATTTCAACAGGCAGCAAAAGGGCCATGTTTTGTTGCTTACGCGAAGGGGTAGGATCCAACAGCCATTGGCCCGCGTGCACAAACGAATCGACCAGCCCCGGCAACACCTGGTGGCCCGCGGCTTCGATCTCTACCACATGCCGGGCGCGATAAATGCGTTGTACCGAAATGGCACTAATTGCCTGTAGCGCCTCCCGATGGTCGGAAAGATCCGTCAGGGCCGAATCAAAGCCACCAGAAAGAATCGCAGCTTCATTCGCCAGAAAAACCTCGGTGCAGCTATCAATCAACTCGCCAATGGCAAGGGCACGTAAGATGCCCAGTTTTTCGTTTAAGCCGCTTAACGCCTCCAGTTTGTTGCGCTGCAATTTCGATTTCAAAATGGGCGCTAGCAGGTCGGTGAGTTCCTGCAACGAAAGTAACCCCAAACGGCACCCATCTTCCAGGTCGATAATGCTGTAGCAGATATCGTCTGCGGCCTCCACCAAAAACGCGAGCGGGTGCCGCTGCCAGGCTTGTGGTGCTACAGCGCGTAAATCAAGCGCTTGCGCCACTTCTGCAAATACGTCATGCTCCGATTCAAAAAACCCAAACTTTTTCTGGCTGCGCAGCTTTTTATTGCGCTCGGGAAAGTGAGCCGCACACGGATACTTCGTAAACGCGCCCAACGTGGCGTACGTAAGACGCAGGCCATTCGCATGATCGTTCAACAGCCGAAACCCCTGCGCATTGCCTTCAAAGTGGGTGAGCTCCGCCCACGCGGCTGCTGTTACTTGCGATTGATACGCCAGCCCGCGCGCATGAGCGCGAAAAAACTCCGAAAGGGCTTCTTCGCCTGCATGGCCAAAAGGCGGATTACCAATGTCGTGCGCCAGGGCTGCTGCTGCCACAATCGCACCAAAATCAAAAAGGGTATAGGCCGGACTAAGCTCCGGATGCCGTTGAAGAATAACCTCGCCTACGCGCTTCCCTAAAGAACGCCCCACGCTGGAAACTTCCAGGCTGTGGGTGAGCCGGGTGTGCACAAAATCGTGCTCCGGCAGGGGATGAACCTGTGTTTTATCTTGCAGCTTGCGAAACGGGTGCGAGAATATGATTCGATCGTAATCCTGCTCAAAGGCGCTGCGGGTGATTGCCGTCGGCAGATCGGATTTTGAACCCACACGCTGGGCAGAAAGTAGTGTAGTCCAATTCATGCGTGAGCGGTTTTTGTGAATTCCAGATTGAGGTGCTTGCCCGTGAGCACTGCAAGTGATGTATTGATTTGAAAGATCTCTTTATAAATCGTAGCGTTTTCCGGCTCGCGCCGGATGGCTTTCCGGTACCCCTTCCAGCTAAAAAACCAAATCAGCGGAAAAAGAAACAGCAAAATGTAGGAAGTGGAACTGCCGCGCGAGGGGTGGATGGCACGAATACGCAAACCATGCAAGGCAGCCAACGTGCGGATGCGCAATACCCCTACAATGAACAACTTGCTAAAGTACCCGCGGCTTTCGCCCGGCCACTTTACCCGCGCGTTTATCTCGTTAGGCAGCGGAGTGGAATAGTGCTCGCTCTCTTGAATGAATTGCGAAAACCGGCTGCGCAACGAGGAAGGATTAGCCGTAGTAAGCAGAAGTGTGCCGCCCGGTTTCAACACGCGACTGAGCTCAGCAAACAGCTGAATTTGATCTGGAATGCACTCAATGGTTTCGGAGCAGATCACAATGTCCGCGGTGCCGGTGGCCAGCGGCAGCGGCTGCTGCAAATCGATAAACGTACAGTGCAAATCCGGATAAAGACTCTGGGCGGGAAAAAGATCGAATGCTTTTACGATTGCGCCTGCCTGCCGAAAAAGGTTTGAGATGTAGCCGCTGCCCGCGGAGAAGTCGTAAACCGATTTCCCTTGAAAGAACGCCTGGCCGCGCGCGGCAATCCAGGCCTCGAAGAAACGCACCGCGTTGATACGGGTGTGCGGAATTTCCGCCAACGAATCCACGCGGGCCATGGGTTAAAACTGGCGCAACAATTGGGCGATGGAGCAGGCCGCCAGCACTTTCGTACGAAGCTCTGCTAGGCTCACACGTTCCTGGGCCATGGTGTCGCGGTGGCGTAGGGTAACCGTTCCATCCGTAAGCGTTTGGTGATCGATGGTCGCGCAAAACGGGGTGCCAATGGCATCCATTCTGCGGTACCTGCGCCCGATCGTGTCTTTATCTTCGTAATGGCAACGCACGTCATATTTCAGATCAGCCAGAATTTTTTCGGCCGCTTCCGGAAGTCCATCTTTCTTCACCAGCGGCAATACGGCCAACTTCACGGGTGCCAGTGGCGCTGGCAGCCGCAATACCGTGCGCTCGGTTCCCTCCTCGCCCGCTTCCTTCGACTCAATTTTCTCCTCGGTATACGCGGCGCTGAGGGTGGCCAAAAACATCCGATCGAGCCCGATGGAGGTTTCAATCACATACGGTATGTAGCTGCGATTTTCTTCGGCATCAAAATACTGTTGCTTTTTTCCTGAGTGCTTTTCGTGGCTGCTCAGATCAAAGTCCGTGCGGCTGTGAATACCCTCCAATTCTTTAAAGCCCATCGGAAACTGAAACTCGATATCGCAAGCAGCATTCGCATAATGCGCAAGATTGTCGTGATCATGGAAGCGGTATCGCGCCTCGCCCAACCCCAGCAGCTGGTGCCATTTGATGCGCTTCGCTTTCCAGAATTCATACCACTTCATTTCCTCGCCCGGCTTCACAAAGAATTGCATCTCCATTTGCTCAAACTCGCGCATGCGGAAGATGAACTGGCGCGCCACAATTTCATTGCGAAAGGCTTTACCGATTTGCGCAATGCCAAATGGAATCTTCATCCGGCCGGTTTTCTGCACGTTCAGGAAGTTAACAAAAATTCCCTGGGCAGTTTCCGGGCGGAGGTAGATTTTGTTGGTGTCTTCGGCCACCGAGCCAATTTCCGTGGCAAACATGAGGTTAAACTGCCGCACGTCGGTCCAGTTACGTGTACCGGAAATTTCACAAGCCACCTCCAGATCCACCACCAACTGCTTTAACGCCACCATGTCGTTGGCACCCAGGGCGTCTTTCATACGCGCTTTAGCGTTGTCTATCTTTTGCTGATATTCCACCACACGCGCGTTGGTGGTGAGGAAGATCTCGCGATTAAAGTTTTCGAAGCGCTTGGCCGCCTTCTCCACCTCTTTATCAATTTTTTCTTGCAGCTTATCGATGGCCTTTTCAATCAGCTGATCGGCCCGGTAGCGCTTCTTCGAGTCTTTGTTGTCGATCATCGGATCGTTAAAGGCATCTACGTGGCCGGAGGCTTTCCACGTGGTAGGGTGCATAAAGATGGCGGCATCTATCCCCACGATGTTATCGTGCAGTTGCGTCATGAACCGCCACCAATACTCTTTAATGTTGTTTTTTAATTCAACACCCTGCTGGCCGTAATCATACACAGATGCGAGCCCATCGTAAATCTCACTCGAGGGAAAAACAAAGCCATATTCTTTGGCATGGGAGATGACTTTTTTCAGTAGGTTTTCTTCTTGCTGCGCCATAAGGCCGCAAAGATAAAAATCCTGCGGGGATGGCGATGCGCCTGCACCACTTTAAGAAGCGAATTATGCTGCTTTCGTTACCGGAAGTTGAACGGTGAAGATGGAACCTTGGCCGGGGCTGGACTGCACGGAAATTGAACCGGCCAATTTGTCGATGGTCTCCTTTACAATATACAGTCCTAAGCCTGAGCCCTTCGACTTTTCATGGGCGCGAAAAAACATCTCGAAAATCTTGAGTTGATATTGCGGTTCAATGCCCAGGCCATTGTCTTCCACGGAAAAGCTGAACGCATGTGGCAATAGCCGCGCACTCAACCGAATAAACGGGGTAGCTTTACCTACATCGTGATACCGGATGGCGTTAGAGAGCAGGTTGCTCAAAATAATTTTTAACCGGGCAGGGTCGGATTTTACAACGGCATCCGCCGGCACCTGAATGGCCAACTCAATACGTTCCGCCCCGGGAATGAACCGAAGTGTCTCCCACACCTCTTCCACCAGCCTGCACAACGGAATATCCTGGCAGATTACTTCCTGCCGGTTGTTGCGTGAGTAATCGGTAATGTCTTTTATGAACTGATCCATCGACCGGACGCGGTCTTCCATCAGGTTAAGGTAAAGTTTGCCTTCTGCTGGCGTGCCATTGCGGGTAATATTAATGAGGCCCAATAAGGAACTCAACGGCGCCCGCAAATCATGCGAACTACTGTACACAAACCGATCGAGCTCATGGTTTGCCTTTTGCAGTTGTTCTTTTTGTGTTTGAATTAACCGTAGGTGATAGTGGTTCAATCCCGTAAGGAGTGTAACCACCATTACGGCAGCGGTGCCGGAGATGATAAAATTCATGATGAGGTTGAATTGCACCTGATCGGCCGAAAAATTGCGGTACGGCAAAATGGAAACCGGGTAATACGTTGAGATTAAAAACAACGCCAGCGAGAAGAGCGAGAACAGTATTGGCTTCACTTTCTGTGTGTAACTAAAAAGCCCAAAGCCCCCAATGGCAATAACCAAAAACAGGGGCTGCGCTCCATTGGCAGAAGACTCGCTGGAGGTAATCAAAAACAAAATCAGATTCACCGAAAACAGTAGCAGGTATTTTGCCGCCAAGTAGTGCCCGTTACGATTGAGGGCAAGCGTGGTAACCGCCGCCAGCAGCGCAGCGGCAATGGTGATGAAGGGGTAGATCGCAAAGTTTTGGAAGACCACACCAATGAGCAGGTAAATGGATGCCCCGCAAAAAGTGATCAAGGCAAACCAGCCACACAGCAAAACGCGCCGGAACTCCGAATAGTCGTCAATAAAATGATCCCGACCGATGATGAAATCCCTGAGTGTTCTTCTCACGCCACAAAGGTGGGCAAACGGGTGGAAGGAAAACCGAAGAATTCCCCGGGGCTCTGATGAGTGCAAGGTTTATTCGAAAATGTCCAAATTCGGTCTCGCACATAGGGCAAAAAACGGAAAAAAGCAGGCCTGGAAGTACGGAGCGGTAGGTAGCGAGGCGTAACCAGGCAGTGTGTAGCGTATTTTTGTGCCGATGCTGGTTCGCAAACGATGAAAAATAAAATCTCTATCTTGATCGCAAGAAATGTATGATTCATTTTCGGAAAGTTGGCGTGGCCGTCTCCTTTGCTCCGTCTACGCCTGCGATGCTGGCGGAAGCCGGAAGACTTTCCAAACTGTTTCACGCGCATTTGGTGGTGATGCATGTGGGTGCCACCACAGACACCACACGCCAGCAGCTACAAAAACAAATGGCATTTACCGGGCTGCCGCCCGAGTTGATTACCATGTGCTGGGAAACGGGCGACCCTACGCAACGGATACTGGAGCTTTGCAAACGCCATGAGGTAGACCTGCTGGTGGCGGGGGCGCTGAAAAAAGAAAACCTGATTACCCACTACGTGGGGTCTGTGGCACGCAAAATTCTTCGTCAGGCAAAATGCTCGGTGCTGGTTTTGGTGGCGCCCAACCAAGAACACCGCACGTTCAAAAACGTGGTGGTGCACGCAGAAGACAGCCCCTATGCATTTGAAGCACTGCAAACGGCCTGCATCCTGGCCCACCAGGACCCCAACTGCTGGGTACACGTTACGCGCGAAATAAAGATGCTTGGGCTCACCATGGCGGCCAATGAGCAGCATACCGAGGAAGAGTACAACGGCACCCTGCAACAACTGATGCGGGAAGAAATGGAGGAGGTAGAAAAAATGCTGCAGCGTATTCCGCACCCCAGTGTGCGATTCAATATTAAAGTACTCTCCGGCAAATCAGGATATGAACTGGGGAAGTTTGCCGAGCGCAAACAAGCCGATCTTTTAATTGTGGGTGCCCCACCCCGAAGAATGGCTTTTTTAGATCGTGTTTTCCCGCACGATCTTGAATACCTGTTTGCAGAGTTGCCGGCTAATCTGCTCATTGTTCAACCCACCCACGCCTCCACCGCATGAATAAGCTAAGCCAACCGGAAGTGTTGAGTTTACTTGTGCAACTCAGCGTAATGTTGCTGATGGGGCGCCTGTTTGCCGAGGTTGCACGCAAAATGCAACAGCCCGCAGTGGTGGGCGAAATTATTGCAGGCATCATCTTAGGGCCTACCATTTTAGGTATGCTGCAACCGGGCTGGTTTGAAGCGCTGTTCCCCGTCGGCTCATCAGCGCTAGTGCTGGATGGCTTCGTTCAAGTAGCGGTAATTCTATTGCTTTTTATTGCAGGTCTGGAGGTAGACCTGCACATTGTGCTGCAACAGGGAAAGCAGGCGTTTTACACAAGTTTTTTCGGTCTTCTGGTGCCTTTTGCACTTGGTTTTCTGTTTCCCTACTTCTTCCCAAATTTTTTTGGTATCAACAACTATGACGATTTGTTACCCTTTGCACTGTTTTTGGGAACGTCTATGGCGATCACGGCTTTGCCGGTGATCGCGCGCGTGCTGATGGACTTGGGTATCTTCAAATCACCGATGGGTATGCTTGTGATTTCTTCTGCAATGATTAACGACATTGTGGGATGGCTGATTTTCTCGGTGGTGCTAGGCATGATTGGGAAGGGGTTTCAAAATGTTACGTTGTGGCAAACGCTCTTACTCACAGTAACCTTCACAGTGGCCACACTCACTTTCGGCCGGGGAATTATCAACCGCATACTACCGTGGATTAACAAAAACCTGGCCTGGCCGGGTGGCCTGCTGTCGCTTTCGCTGGCCATTTGTTTTTTGGCCGCGGCGTTCACGGAGTACATCGGCATTCACGCCATCTTTGGCGCATTCATCATCGGTATTGCGCTGGGCGATTCAGAACACCTCTCGGAACGGGCCAAAGAAATCGTGCATCAGTTTATCAACAACATCTTCGCCCCACTTTTTTTTGTGGCCATTGGACTAAAAGTAAATTTTGCCACCAACTTCGATCTTTGGCTTACGCTTGCCATCGTGGCCATTGCGTTTGCCGGCAAAATCATCGGCAGTGGTCTCGGCACACGGTTGGGCGGGTTTAGCTGGCGCGAATCCATGGCTGCCGGTTTTGGTATGAACGCCCGGGGCGCAATGGAAATTATTTTAGGTCTGGTAGCTCTCGAAAACAAACTTATCAGCGAGCGCATCTTTGTATCGCTCGTAATCATGGCGCTGGTTACCAGCATGGCCAGCGGCCCGTTAATGAAGTGGGTGTTGCGTAAAAACGCACCCGTGCAAAAGCCAGCCCCCTAACCGCCCCACATCGCGGCAAGCGTAGCTTTTACAATACTTGCTCGCGCCGCGTAGTTGCCGCGTACGAACGTGTAGCCGATGCCGCGCTGGTCAAGTGCGGCTTGAAAATTTCGAAACATCGCCTCGCGCTGCGAAGCACCACCCAAATCGCGCATGCCATCGGCCACCCACGGCACATCCACATCAAATAAAAAGTAATGATCATACACCACCTGCTGCTCCAGTTCAAAGAGAACATCAGGCACCACCCCCAAATAATGGCGGCAGTAAATCTGTGTGGTGATCAAATCGGTATCGCAAAACAAAAACCGGTTGGCTGTCTTCAGCTTGCGCAGTACGCGTTCCGTCTGGGCGTACCCAATGCGAACAATGTCTTCCACCGTAAACACATTGGAGGTAACGATTTCGCGCGCCACCTCGGGTACAAACTCAGTACCATAGTGTACGGCCAGTTCGCGGGCCAGCGTTGATTTGCCGGTACTCTCCGGTCCGTAAAGGCAAATCAGGATTTTTCCCTCCGTCATACCGCGTGGTAACTTTTGTACTCTCGCCACCAATTGTACAGCCCGTAGGCGGCAATAAACGTAAACAGCAGATAGAGCAGACTATAAAATTTAATGTCGCGCACAAAGTACAAATAGGTAGCCACCACATCCACCACAATCCAAACCAACCAACTCTCAATCTTTTTTTCGATCATGTAAAACGTAGTCACCACACTCATTACCGTAATGAACGAGTCAACAAAAGGCGCTGCGCTGGGTTGCTGAAAAAGGGCCGGTAACCAATCGTGTAAACGAGCGGCGAGTGTACCCAGCAAAATCGTACCGCCCAAACCCAACACCAAAAGCCATATCCGTTGCGGTGCGGTCATCCAACTCACTTTTAACTGGCGGTGCGCATCCGCTTCATTTTTTTTGGGATGTAACCACCGCCACCAGCCCAGCACATTGGTAACAAAAAAAAAGACCTGCAACAACATGTCCGGATAAAGTTGCACCTGATAGAAAAGGAAAAACGACAACGTAACATTTACGAGACCCACCGGCCAACTCCAGATGTTCGCTTTCGCGGATAACGCCACCGCCACGAGACCGGAGAGCCACCCAAAAAACTCGAGGTAGCTCACCGCATAACCCCACAGCGTGAAAAACGTGTTTTGAATGTGAAAAAACATGCTAGTGCACGTACAAAATCAACCCCTTGAGATACTCGCCCTCGCGGTGAAAGATAGACACCGGATGATCGGCCGGTTGGCTCAGATGCTCCAGTACTTTAATCTCCCGCTCTGATTGTATTGCGGCAGACACGATGGTATCGTAAAACAACTGTCGGTCTACCACTTGCGAGCATGAGAACGTAAATAAAATACCGCCCGGTGCAATTGCGCGCATGGCTTCCGCATTCAATCGCTGATAACCCTTCATCGCCTGGTGCTTGGAGTCTTTGTGCTTGGCAAAGGCAGGCGGATCGAGAATTATCAAATCGTACACCTCTTTCTTCTCCTTAAGGAAATCAAATGTATCGGCTGCAAATGCCTCCTGCTGTGTTTGCCCAAAGCCGTTCGCTTCGATATTTCTACGGGTAAGTTCCACCGCTTTCGCGGAGGCGTCCACCGAATGAACCAGTGCGGCCCCGGCGTGCAGGGCATAGACGGAAAATCCACCGGTGTAGCAGAAGGTGTTGAGTACCTTTCTGCCCTTTGAATAATCGGTGAGGCGCTTTCGGTTTTCGCGCTGATCCAGAAAGAAGCCGGTCTTTTGGCCGTCTTCCCAATCTACCAAAAACGTGTTACCGTGCTCCATTACCGTGTGCGGCACAGCCGCCATGCCAATGAGGTACTCTGCCTGCGCAGATTGTAACACGGGCTTATAGTAGATGGCTTTTAGTGCATCGCCCATAACGTCTTTCAAGGCTTTGGCGATCGCCTCGCGATCGCGATGCATGCCCATCGAATGCGCTTGTAGCACGGCCACACCCGCGTAAAAATCGATGATCAATCCCGGCAACCCATCGCCTTCGCCATGGATCAGTCGGTAACAATTTGTAAACGCACTGCGCACCAGGCTTCGCACCGCCCAGGCCTTCTCAAATTTCTGCCGATACAGGTGCGGCGGCAACAAACTGCCGAAGTGCAACAGGCGTACGGTTATCGATCCTTTTTGAAAATGGCCCAGCGCAAGGGTTTGGAGGCGGGCATCTTTTACTTCCACCCAATCGCCATCGGCTGGTGTTCCCTCCACGCGATGAATAGCGCCCGAAAATACCCACGGATGGAAGCGCAGCACAGATTGTTCACGACCATTTTTTAAAATCAGTTGGGCGGTAATGTGTTGCATAGAATGGTAGGAGCCAAAAGTAAATCATTTAAAACACAAAGTGCCACGTGCCAAAACCTAAATCCTGCCGAGGACAGTAATGCCCCCGGAAGCGAAGGACAAGAAAACACGCATTTCCAAGCCCGCATGTGCACCTTGACAAATTTTAATCGTTGATTTTATTTTGGGCGCCAAAGCATTATCCCTATGTACAAAATCGGATTTCTTATACTGGTGTGTGTTACGCTGGTGCAATGCAACCAACAACCGGCTGCGGTTGCCGAGCAACCCGCAGCAGAAAAAACTGAACCTGCCACTCCGGGCAGCCCTGCGGCTCTTGCCGACTTGCCCCCAGGTGCCAACACCCAAACATTTGAAGATAGCCCCGGGCTAACCCGAATTTGGGTGAACTACGAGAACGGCACGAAGCAAACGGAAGGCTACTACGTAAACGGTAAACGCCACGGCCTTTGGATTGAGTACAACGCCAACGGTTTGCCGCAGTTGGTAACGCCCTACGTTAACGGAAAAAAAGAAGGCACCTACCTGGAATTTAACAACAACAACAATCTGGTGAAGCGCATTCAATACCATAATGATCTCCGCCATGGTGAATACCGCGAATACAATTTTTCGAACGTAAAAGAGGAGCGTTTTTATGAGTATGATAAAATCGAAGGCCTGGTAAAAATCTTTTACGACAATGGCAAGGTGATGGAAGAAGGCCTGTATAAAAATGGCACCCGCGATGGTGAATCAAAGTGGTACGACCAAAATGGCAATTTGTCAATCACCTATACGTACAAAAACGGACAATTAGTCAAGAAGTAAACCTGTTTTTGGCAGCGGAACGGCTTTTGCACACTCGAAACCAAATGATTTTGGCCTCCGTTATAACGTCACGCGCAACGCAGGCGTAAACAAAAGATTTAGGATTAAAAAAGAAGTTGAATATGAAACAGTTTTTTGCATTACTCATTGCTGCCATTCTGGGTAGCGGCATTACGTTAGCCGTAGTGGAGTGGCGCGGTAAACAAACACCCGCACCGGTGGCGCTCACCACTGCCATGCCGGCCTCGCAGGTGGCATACACCGTAAATGAAAATGGCGAAACCGTGCCTTTGGATTTTACCGGTGTTGCCGATAAAGTGACCAAGGCAGTGGTACACATTCGCTCAAAGTCTGAAGGGCGGGTAACCACCGATTCGCGCGAACGGGAGATGGACCCTTTCCGATATTTTTTCGGACCCAATCCATTTGAGCAACGTCAAGGGCCAAGCCAAAGCACCGGCTCCGGCGTGATTATCAATGCAGGTGGGTACATCGTTACCAACAATCACGTAGTACAGGGTGCCGATCAGGTAACCGTTACCCTGAACGACAACCGCGAGTTTAAAGCGGAAGTGATTGGCACCGACCCAGACACAGATCTGGCCGTAATTAAAGTTAACCAGAAAGACTTGCCCTTCCTTTCGTTTGTAAATTCCGATGCCAGCAAAGTAGGCCAATGGGTGTTGGCCGTAGGTAATCCATTCAATCTCAATTCCACGGTTACAGCTGGTATCATTTCGGCCAAGGGCAGGAACATCAACATCATCAATAGTAACAATCAAAACGCAGAGGGGCGCCCGGCCAATACGGCTATCGAGTCTTTTATCCAGACGGATGCGGCCATCAATCCTGGTAATAGTGGCGGCGCGTTGGTAGACCTAAATGGTGGCTTGTTGGGAATTAATACCGCCATTGCAAGTCCCACAGGCTCGTACTCCGGCTACGGCTTTGCTGTTCCCGCCAACATCGTATCAAAAGTGGTAGAAGATCTGATTTCTTTTGGCGCTGTGCAGCGCGGTTGGTTAGGAATTGAAGTACGCAGCATTGATAACGAACTGGTGAAACAGGAGGATTTGGCGGTGAACGAAGGCGCGTATGTGAATGGCTTTGGCGATTTTGAAACACGCAGTGCCGCCAAGAGTGCAGGCATTGAAAAAGGCGACGTGATTGTAAAGCTTGATGAAACCCCGATTAAAAACAGCACCGCGCTGATTGAATACATCGGCCGGAAACGACCGGGCGATAAAGTGCTGGTTACTGTAAACCGCGATGGCAAAGAAAAAGTCTTTACCACCACGTTAAAAAATCGTGAAGGCAGTGTTAGCGCAGTAAAGCCGGAAGAAAAAGATGCCGTAGCTGCCTTGGGCCTTGAATTGGAAGACGTAGATCAGAAAGTGTTAAAACAAATGGATCTGACAAGTGGCGTGCGCGTGAAAAATGTAACCACGGGTAAGATTAGCCGTTACACAGATATTGAGAAAGGTTTTATCATCACATCAATTGATGATGTAGCGGTTAAGACGTCTAAACAAGCAAACGAAATCTTAAACAGAAAAAAATCTGGCGACCGGATAATTATCTCCGGATATTACCCGGATAGCCCCAGAGAACTTATATTTGGTTTACGAATGTAAAATGAGACTATGAGGAGATTGTTTAGAAAAGGGCAGTTGGTACGCAGCAAGGTAGATGGTAAAGTAATGGAAGTGCTGAAGTACTTAAAGGCGAATGTGGTGGAAGTAAAATGGTTTGATTTGGACTCGAAAGAAATCCGCATCAACCAACTCAAAGAGAATCAACTGAACAAAGCCGCGTAGGCGGCCACCGATTAAACGGAAGACCGTTTCGGGTACCGCTGGTGCCCGAGGCGGTCTTTTTTTTGCCAGAACCTTCGCGTGGGTTTTGTGTTACCTTTGCAACGTAAATTTTCCGGCTATTAAAAAGTTCGACATTCCCGCCTACTACCGCTCGGCCATTACGGGCCGCGTAAAAGAAGCCCGCAGGTTAAAGGATCTGCGTAAGCAGGATTTCTCGCCCTCGGTGTTGGATTTTGGCCCCGTGCAATTTGTTATCGCACGCCATTTTGGGTTTTGCTATGGCGTGGAAAATGCCATCGAAATCAGTTACAAAGCAATCGAAGAAAACGCCGGTAAGAATGTGTACCTCTTAAGTCAAATGATTCATAACCAAGAGGTGAATCAGGATCTGCAAAGCCGCGGCATTCGTTTTATTCTGGATACGGATGGCACACAGTTTATTCCGTGGGATGCCATCGGTAAAGACGATGTGGTGATCATTCCCGCGTTTGGCACAACCATTGAAATTGAGCAGTTGCTGCTGGATAAGGGCGTGGAAATCCAGAAATACAACACCACCTGCCCGTTTGTAGAGAAGGTCTGGAACCGGGCTGATAAACTTGCCCGGGAAAACTACACCATCATCATCCACGGTAAGCCCCGGCACGAAGAAACCCGCGCCACGTTTTCGCACAGCTCGCAACGCGGCCACTCGGTAGTGATTCGCGATATGGCCGAGGCGCAACAGCTGGCAAATTACCTGCTGGGATCGAAAACAAAAGCCGAATTCTACGAGGAGTTTGCCGGACGGTTTTCGGCAGGTTTTGATCCGCAGGAACACCTGCAGCGCGTAGGAGTGGTGAACCAAACCACCATGCTCGCCACAGAAACCCAGGCCATCGCGGACTTTATCAAAGACATCATGGTGCGCAGGTTTGGGGTGGATGAAGTTAAAAATCACTTTGCAGATACACGCGATACCCTGTGTTACGCCACCAACGATAATCAAGACTCCACGTACCAGTTGCTGGAGTCGGGCGCTGATCTTGCCATTGTGGTGGGCGGGTACAACAGTTCCAACACCTCGCATCTTGTTGAATTGTGCGAGCGAAAATTTCCTACGTACTTCATCAACTCAAATACCGAAATCAAATCGGCAGCAGAAATTCATCATTTCCATTATCCCCGAAAGGAAAAACAAATTACGTACGGCTTCCTTCCGGAGAAGCGCCCCGTACGCATGGTGCTTACCAGCGGTGCCTCCTGCCCGGATACCTTGGTCGATCGTGTGCTGTTGCAATTGTTGGAGTATTTCCCCGGAAGCCGGTCGGTAGAAGAAGTGTTGAATCTTCACGTTTAGAAATTTAGACAAACAAAAAAATCTTCTCCGCAAAATGTTGAGTTAATGGAGGGTTCATTTTATTTTTAACAAATAAAAACAACCATCTATGTTTACAATCACAAGTGCTTTTGGATTATTAGCACTAATTGCATTGGCCACAGGCTATCTGTTACGAAATCGCCTGCAAGGCAGTTTGGCACTCTTCTTCCAGAATCAAAAAAGGCTTTTGTATCTCGTAAGCATTGCTGCCATTTTAGCGCTGAGCAACTATCTCTTTTTTTATGCTCGCTTTGGGCACCAGTATTACCTCGTCTATCCTACGGGCGGATGGAGCACTGTATTCTCATCTGGCATAAAGTTCCGTTGGTTTGCCACGATTCAAGAATGGCAAAAAGAAATTGACATTAAGGTAGTGGCCGAGGGTGAACCCACTGATGGAATCGAAGGGATTATTAACGATAAAGTTACTTTTAATGTGCCCTCATCAAAGGGTGACAAAATGGAAATCGTCCCCGGTATCGGAATTACATTCATTGACCGCGTCGGTGCGGCGGTGCGCGTTTCAGTTCGAATGAAAGTCCCACAAGACCCTGAAACCTTCCGTCAGGTAGCCGAATCGTTTAGAAACCCACAAAACCTGATCTACAATACGTTGATCCCGACAATAAAAGAGCAAATCAGCAATACGGGCTATATGTTTGCAGCGCAAGACTACATTTCAGGGGCAGCAACCGATTTTCGTCAGGCCGTTGACGATCAGTTGAAGTATGGAGGCTACTCCACCGAACGCAAGGAATATTACGACACAATCTACACTGCTATTCAGGAAAAGGGGCCTCGTACCATCAAGGAGATCAATACGCGCTACAAAATCATTCGAAAGGCCGACTCCAACGGAAAACTGATTCGCATACCTCACGAAATCACAAAAAATAATATTCTGGTAACCCAAGTGATTGTAGACGATGTTTATCCTGAATCAGCCTTCAAACAACGATTAGAGGCACAACGCGATATTTCTGCGCAAAAGCGAATTGAAATGGAAAAAATAGAGACAGCAAAGGCAGAGCAGCAGCGAATTATGGCCGAAGGCGAGCGTGATAAAGCAAAGGAACGAGTGGAACAAGAGAAAGAGCAAGTGAAACAATTGATCGCGATTGAAACCCAGTTAAAGCAGGAGACGACCCGCAAGCAGCTGGCTGAAATCGCTTTACAAACTGCAAAGTTAGAGGCAGATCAAATGCTGGTACGCGAACGTGCTCAGGCCGAAGCCAATCGCCTCAAAGTAGCAGCGGGTCTTAGCCCCCAAGAAAAGGCACAAATTCAAAAAGATATTGCGATAGGCGTGGCTCAAAATTTATCGAATTTGAAACTGCCACAAGTCTATATCGATGGTGGGAAAGAGGGCAAAAATAACTTAGGCTTGTTGGAGTCGCTTCTAGGAGCTGAGTTGGCAAAGACGATGGTGCCCGCCTTGAAAGAGAACTAGAAGTACCGCACGATGCGCTTGTGCCGAATCACCCGACAACAAAAATTCTGACACTGGGTTTTTGTACTTTCGGGAGCATGAGAAGGCTTTTGTTAGGACTTGCTCTTGCATGGCAAACTGGCGCGGCATGCCAAGACGTTACAGACAGCACCGTAGTGTTGACGGAGATTACAGTGCGAGCTTTTGCGCAAAATAAATCCGCACAGCTTGTACCCGCTTCCGTAGCCATTATCCAACCCGAAGACCTCAACCGATTTGTTAACACCAGCCTGGTGCCGGCGTTTAACCTCAACCCCGGGGTACGTTTAGAAGAGCGCTCGCCCGGCAGTTACCGCGTGGCCATTCGCGGCAGCGCACTACGCAGCCCTTTTGGGGTGCGTAACGTCAAGGTCTATTGGAACGACCTCCCCATGACGGACGCAGGCGGCAACACGTACCTCAACCAACTCGATCCCGCCGCGGCAGGTCAACTCGAAATCATTAAGGGCCCGGGCGCAAGTTTGTACGGTGCCGGCACGGGGGGCGTGCTGTTATTTTACCAACCCCCCATTACCGGCGAGCGCTCTCTTGAATTGGCCACCACCGTGGGGAGCTTTGGTTTGCAAACGCGCCAGCTTAGCTACCGCGATGGCAACGGGCAGTCCAGCCACTTGGTGCAGTATCTGCACCAGCAGTCGGACGGGTATCGCGATCACACCCGCATGGCGCGCGACATGGTAAACAGCCAGTTCCGGTTTGAGCTGAGCGATAAGCAAGTGTTGGAAACTCATCTTCTTTACAGCGATTTGTTTTACCAAACGCCCGGGGGGCTTACGCAGGCTGAGTTTCAGAACAATCCGCGGCAAGCGCGGCCACCCGCAGGTGCACTGCCTGGCGCGGCGCAGCAAAATGCGCATGTTGCCCAGCGCTCTTTTTTTGCAGGCGTCTCCCATGAGTATCAATTCAGCAAGCGCCTCCATAACCGCACCGGGGTGTACGGAAACCTGGTGGAATTTGGCAACGCCGCCATTCGAAATTGGGAGCGCCGGGCCGAACAGAATTTTGGCGCGCGGTCCATCACTTCGCTTGAATTGGAAATGAACGACGTGAAAATAAAACTGCAAGGCGGGTGGGAATACCAGCGCACATTTTCAAACATCGGCACGTTTCAAAACAGCGCAGGCCGCGTGGGCAGCCTGCAATCTACAGATGAGATTGTCTCCATCAGCAGCCTGCTCTTCGGGCAGGGCACGCTCACCTGGAAGCGATGGATCGCCACCGCGGGCATCAGTGCCAATAATCAGTCGCTGCAATTCAGCAGGCTTGCACCCGCGGCCGAATTCCGTACGCGCACATTCCCTTGGGCGTGGATGCCGCGCGTAGCACTGTTGCACGAGTTCCCACACAATCAACGGCTCTACGCCTCCGTCAGTCGCGGCTTCTCACCACCCACCCTGGCCGAAATTCGCCCATCCACCACCGATTTCAACACCACACTCCAACCCGAAACCGGCACCAACTACGAGATGGGCTGGCGCGGCGGCGCGTGGCAATCGCGCCTTTCGTGGGAGGTAAACCTGTACCACTTCGGCTTGCGCGAAACCATTGTGGTGCGCCGGGATACCGATGGGGCCGACTTTTTTGTAAACGCAGGCAGCACCCGCCAAAACGGAGCAGAGGCTATAATGCATTATCAACCACATCTTAAAACCCGGCACGTTCAGCGCCTGCATTTTTCCGCTGGCCTAACCCGGCAGGCCTACGTATTCCGGAATTATCAAAAAGTAGCTTCCGATTTTTCAGGTAACCAAATTACAGGTGTGCCCGCCGCCATGTATTCGCTCACGGCCGATCTCACCCTCACTACTGGCTGGTATCTTCATGCCTCCGGAATCTACACCAGCGCCGTGCCATTAGATGATGCCAATAGCCTTTTTGCCGACAGCTACATGTTTGTTGCCCTCAAAGGCGGCTGGCGCAAGGCTGCCAAAGCCGTGGCGTGGGATTTTTTTGCCGGGCTAGACAACGCACTAAACGGTACGTATAGCCTTGGTAACGATCTTAACGCCGCAGGCGGCAGATTTTTTAATGTTGCGCCTGCACGCCAGGTTTTTGCAGGTGCGCGCATTACGTTTTTCAAGAATACCAGCGCCACCCCGGCCCGGTAGCCGCAGCACTGTGCATTTGCCCTTCATTTTTCAGCATTTTAACCCGAAAACATACACCCCGCGGCGGTTTTGCAGGTCTCGCCAGTTACATCAGGGCGGCTGGCGCTATAAAGTGATGTTTTTCGGAACCGCCAATAAATGCATAACTTTCCCACTCCAACAAAATTGCACCGACTTATGAAAATCCGCCTCTTACTTTCCGTTTTCGCGGTGGCCGTATTGCTGCTGTTCAACAGCTGCGATTTCCTGGATAAACTTGGCCAGGTTACGTTCGATACGGAACTAAAAACCACCTTCGCGGTGGACGAAACCGGAAACTTTACCAATCGCAACTACACCGCCAACCGCACCGTAGATGCAACTACAGATGCGGATATCCAGAAATACAAAGACAAACTGAAAGATTTTCGCATTAACGACATCGCGTATAAAATTTCCGGTTACTCTGCTACCGGCGCCACTTCAGACGTATTCTTCAGTAACGGCAAGTTTTCCTTTGGCGATGCCGATGCCACCTCGCCAACGGTTGCGGTAAATCTGGCCAACTCCCTAAATCTGCGCGATCTTTCCACCACGGGCGTGGAAACCAAAGTGCCACTACCGGCCGATGCCAACACCCTTGCCTCTTTGTTTCAGTCCGACAAAAAGCTAAAGGTCTATGCCGAGGGCACACTCTCACGCACCCCGGTAAGATTCAACATTGAAGTAACGTTCTACGTAAGCGTTACCGCGGACGCGTTAGATTAACCAGTAAAGAAAAATTTTTCGGAGCGGCTGTCGCAAAAGCGTAGTTGCAAACGAAGCAATCGCGTTAACAATAGCTAAACGCAAATTGCTTCGGTTGTTCCTGCCCTTGCAAAGACATCTTTTTGTTGCACGCCGTTGAGTGATCCGCACGCTGGCGGCCCCTCGCCAGCCAACGCCCCGGCCCACGCGCGCTCGGTCACGCTATCCGCTGCAAGTCCGCGCCCGCGCACCCGGCCTCCCTTGGCGGGCTTTACGCTACTATCGTTGGCCGGAGGTTAACACTATACGCTCTCCCCCACCAGGTTGTTCAGATCACCAACCAAAGAAAATGCACGGCCCCCATAAAGAACCAGCTACGCATACTTCAACGCCATCGTACCACTAAACCGGAGATCCTCCTCCCGGCACACCCGCTGCACTGCCTGCCGCGCAGTAAACGCGGCCGGCGGCATGCCACCACCGGCGGCCACCCAATGCCCGGCAAGAAATAAGTTTTTCACCTCGGGTAACTCGGTAGGAATTTGGTAACGCAACGCCTTAGGTGTGGGCAGCCACCCTTCATAGCTGCCATGATAGTTACCGGTTTCATGCACGTAGGTCATGGGCGTGGCACCATCGGCAAAGTCGAGTCGCTCGCGTAAACCCGGAAAGCGCATCTCCAGATTATCGAGAATATTTTGAATTACCCGCTGGCGTTCGTTGCGGTACTGTGTGATGTCTGTATCATACACATTCTTCCAAAACCCGAAGTCGGTGTGGAACATGGCCGTAATCAATGTTCTGCCGGTATCGGCCAACGTAGGATCGAACGTATAAAACTGAAAAGCCGAGCGCGCATGGGTAGCGTTACCCACCTTCACAGGATTGTATAGCGGCATGCTGAAACCGCTGATGGACGGAGGAATTTCATCAAATGTCTGCCTCACCCCGGCGGAGAAGTAGAACATCCCCGGAAAGGGTGTTAAATCCTCAAAGATATTTTTCAGCTTGTCGGGCAAATGGCGTTCGCCCAGGAAATGAAACAACGTTTGATACCCATCGGCTGTGGAGATCACATAATCTGCCTTGTGGCTGGTGCCGTCCGTCAACGCAATGCCCTGCGCACATCCGTCTTTCACAATAATTTTCTCTACCCGGCTGCGCATGTGCAAATGGCCGCCCAGGTAATCATATCGGTCAAATAATTTTTCTACAAACGTGCCCGAACCACCCAACGGATACGAAGCCGCACCCATATTGGCAAATGCCTGTTGCATGATGAAGAAGATCATGCTCATCTCCGGGTGCCAAAACGTTTCGAGCAATTCTTTGATGGCCGGGTGCTGAAACCGTTGCGCAAACTGGCGCAACGATACGGGCTGCCATTGGATGAGCGAACGAACCAGCGGGAACTCGGTAAACAAAATGCGCGCGGCGCTCCACGCCATACGCATGGGGTCGGCTTCGGGCAATGGCATCGGATATTTACTTAGCGTGCGAATGGCCTCCATCCACTCGTGAATGGGAACCGCATCTGCGGGCGATAGCGTTAAAAGGTGGTGCTCAAGTTTATCTACATCCGTAAACAAATGAATTTTTGTGCCCCCATCGCCAACGTATTCTATGAAACTGCTATGATGATAAAACGAGGTGTTCTCAATCACACCCAACTCGCGCCACATTTCATAAAACTCGTTGCCGGGGCCAGAACCCATCAACCAGTGAATAGACCCGTTTACCTGGTAACCGTTGCGGCTCCAACTTTGACAGACCCCACCTAATTTCTCGCTCGCTTCGAATACATGCGTTTCAAAACCATTTACGCGACTGTAAATGCCTGCCGAGAGCCCAGCAATACCGCCACCAATAACAATTACCTTTTTGGTTGCCATGGCCGATGTTGTTTTTTTGATGACGTAAAAATGCCTCAAACCTCCCCCTAAGGATAATGACGGTTGTGGCCGCCGCGAATGACATTTATCAGGCGAATAAGTTACATATTCGCACGTTTGATGATTATGGATACAGTAAAACTCACTCAATTCTCGCACGGCGCCGGTTGCGGCTGTAAGATTGCGCCATCCGTGTTGGAACAAATACTTGCCCACCCACCCACCACCACCGCCAACGTGCGCTTACTGGTGGGTTACGATACAAAAGACGATGCCGCCGTGTATGATTTGCAAAACGGCAACGCGCTGATTAGCACTACCGACTTTTTTATGCCGATTGTAGACGATGCGTTTTCCTTTGGTGCCATCGCTGCTGCCAACGCCATCAGCGATGTGTACGCCATGGGTGGCACGCCCGTATTGGCACTGGCCATCTTGGGGTGGCCAGTTGAGAAACTGGCTCCGGAGTTAGCGCGCCAGGTGTTGGAAGGCGCTCGCGCCATTTGTGCCCAGGCCAATATTCCGCTGGCCGGCGGGCATAGCATCGACAGCCCCGAGCCGATTTTTGGTTTGGCGGTGAATGGTTTAGTGGCGCTGCCGCAGCTCAAAAAAAATAGCACCGCTGGCGCGGGCGATTGGCTTTACCTTTCCAAGCCTTTAGGCGTTGGCATGGTTACCACCGCCCAAAAGCGCGGCCTCGCCCAACCTGGCCATCTGGAAGAAGCCGTGAAATACATGACACAGTTGAATTCCCTGGGCGCGCAACTTGGCGCTTGCACAGCGGTGACCGCCCTGACGGACGTTACCGGCTTCGGCCTGCTGGGCCACTTGCTGGAAGTGTGCAAGGGCAGTGGTGTTTCCGCGCAAATCGATTATGCAGCGATTCCGCTGCTGAGCTGTGCGCCGCATTATGCCGCCGCTTTCATTTACCCCGATAACACCATGCGCAATTGGAATAGCTACCAAAACCAGGTAGAGGGCATTGGCTCAGCATCATTGCTCACGTTGTGCGATCCGCAAACCAGCGGCGGCTTACTGATTTGTGTGGCGGAAACAGAGCGCCACGATTTCGAATCGAAGCTGGCAGATTGGGGTTACCCGCTCAAGCCAATTGGGCAGCTAACGGCGGTGCGGGAAAAAGCGATTTACATTCAAAACGGCTAACGCCTTCTTTTAAAAATCATTATCCGGCATCATGTAATATAACATCGCATAGATGGCCACCGCCGGCAGTACCGCGGTAAAAATGGCGATGATCACCGCGGCCGTACGCACGCGGTATGCCTCCCAGCCAAAGTACTCCGCCACGCCACCGCACACGCCAAAGAAAACGCGATTGGGAGAAATGGTTAATCGGGGTCGCGACATGATTAGCTATTGGTTAGCGTTGTATTTTCAATTTCCATAATCAGCGATTCGCCATACGCACCCGCGGGTGTTCGGTAACCCGCTTTAAAATCGCCCCGCAGTACTTTCTCGGCAATCAACACACTGGTTTTTGCGGTAAGGGTGTAGCCATCCAACGTTTCCAATCGCGCCTCGCGGCTTTCGCCTGCCTTGTTCCATACCTTACCCCAAATGAAACTGCGCCCTTTCTTCCGGCGCTCCTCACTCGGGCCGGCTGGCTTTTTGTCGATTTGGCGTTGTGCAAACCGCTTCACCCACGGCATTTGCAAAAACCAACCGATGTAGTTGCTCAGGCGCGCATTGCGGATCATCGATGTTTTCGCGCCCGTGTACACTTCAATATTTGGAATGCCGGTTGTACGCCAGGCCGTGGAGATATCGCCCCACGGAATATTCAAACAAATGGTCTGAAACGCTCCGAAATCGATATTCATCACCAGCTTACCCAGTGGCACCGACTCCAGTTTTCCGTTTCTGCGCACCAAGCTGCCCGTGCCTGCACCTTCCGCCATGGTTTTGGCCGTGCCACGCGAGAGGCCGCCCTTGAGCGACGCAAAGGCGAGTTGCAAGTGCGTGGCATCGGGCAGGAGATTTTTCAAATGCAGGGCAACACAGTCGGTGGGCACAACATCAAACCCAGCCCCGGGCATGATTTGGATGTTCTTCGCCACGGCGCGCTCATGATAGGTGGGCAGCAATTCAAACACCTGGTGCTCGCCAGTGATATCAATGTAGTGAGTGCCTGTTTCCAGGCACGCTTCTGCTACCGTGCGTGCAGTGTACCGAAACGGTCCGGCACAATGAATAATCGCTTTCACGCTGCGCAGCAATGTTTTCAGTTTGTCCACCTCTTTCAAATCCAGCACCTCGAATGGGTAGCCCGACTTCTCACTCTGCGCCTTAAGTTTAGCCGCATCACGCCCGCTCAACAGCACCGGAATTTTCTTAAGCGCACACTCGTGCACAATCAGTTGGCCCGTATAGCCATAGGAGCCGTAGATCAATAGTTGGGGCGTGTTATTCATATTGGAATTTCAATTGCTCAATCTCAGGTTTAAAAATGAAACCATGTATCAACCGCCAGCCGCAACATCAGATTACGCTGATCTTTCTCAAAAACTTCGGCTGGCCTATAAAAAACTCATTTCGAACTGCATCAGAAATCGCATCCAAATATGTTCGAACGGACTCAGTCATTCCATCTGAAGGCCTTCTCCGCGAAAGCTACACGCTTTGGAGCACCATTTAGCTGCCAAGCACCTGCGGCGTGCATCATCACTGATTTCCCTCTCGCTCCACCTTTACTACAAAATACTTCGTATCGCCCCGCCACGGAAACGCCATATACCGCTTCAAGAAATGCAGATTCACACGCTCGCCCGAGAGAGCCACTTCCTGAAGCTGGGCAATCACTTCCTTTTCGCTTGCCTCCACCGAAAAATCAAACGACTCGGCAATCGGACTGGCATTTTTCAGCGCACCAAACGTCTCCAGGTTCAGCTTCCCTTCGAAGGTCTTGAATACCACACCCTTTTCCGTTACGCGCAATACCTTGCCGGCCATCACCCCTTTCTCGTACACGCCCCAATACATAAACGCGCCTACCGCCACCAGCACCACCACCAGCAGCATGCCCACCCGTTTCAGCCATTTAAAAATCATGTTATTTTTTGTTAGCGGTAAGCAAATTAGCCTTTCGGCTGAACTTTACATAGAAGTAAATCGCGGCAGCGATCACCAGCAATGAAATGAACTGGGAGTTCGAGAGCACGTCAGCGATTACAAACCCGCGCTGGATGTCGCCACGAAAAACCTCAATCACGCTGCGGCCCAACGCATACAAGATCAAGTAGATCATGAACAACTGCCCGTGAAAGCGCTTCCGCGCCTTCAGCAGCAAGAGCGAAACCAGAATTACGGCAATCCAACCTGCCTCATACAACTGGGTGGGGTGCAGGGGCGTGTGGAGCGGCTGCGCCTGGCACGCCGGGTTGGTAAACACTACGCCAAACGCTTTTACCGTGGGCGTGCCGTAGCAGCAACCCGCCATAAAGCACCCGATGCGGCCCAAGCCATGCACCAAACACGTAACTACGGCCATCACATCCAACATGGCCAGCGTAGGCACCTGGTTGCGTTTAAAAAACCAAAGCATGGCAGGAATGCAACACAACAATGATCCATAAAATACAAAGCCGCTGCCGGAGAGCAGCTTCTGCGGGTGACTGAAATAATACCCGGGATCTTCAAACACCATAAACAACTTGCCGCCCACCACACCAGTAATCACCAACAGCAAGAACAGATTGTTACTTTGATCGAACGAGAGACCAAACTGTTTTTTTCCCTGCCACGCCATGTACGCAAAGCCCGCCACTGCGCCCAGCGCAATACAAAAGCCATACGTGTAAATGGTAAAGGCGCCTGCTTCAAAAAGTACCGGATGCATAAGCTGGGTGGGTAAAGGGTTAATGGCCCGCGGCAAGCGCCACGAAGCACGTCATGCGCGGCGGTTACACCGTCATGATCTCCACTTCCTTCTTTTTCATCAGCGCATCAATGCGGCCAATGTAGTCGTCCGTGAGTTTCTGTACTTGTTCTTCCGCGTTCTTCACATCGTCTTCGGATACGCCTTTGATTTTCTTGATCTGCTCGTTGATCTCTTTGCGCACGGAGCGAATGCTGATTTTACCTTGCTCGCACTCGTGGTGCACCTGCTTCACCAATTGCCGTCTCCGCTCTTCCGATAAGATCGGGATGTTAATGATTACCTGCTGTCCATCGTTCTGCGGCGTTAAGCCCAGGTTGGCCGCCATAATCGCTTTTTCAATCTCGTGAATGAGGCCCTTTTCCCACGGCTTAATAAAAATGGTGCGCGCCTCGGGCGTGGTGATGGACGACACCTGATTGAGCGGACTCATCGCCCCGTAGTAGGAAACCATGATGCCATCCAGCATCGAAGGCGAGGCCTTGCCCGCCCGAATCTTCACCAATTCGTGGCCCACGTGCGTCAGGCCTTTGGCCATTAAATCTTTCGCTTCTTCAAGGTACAATTCCAGTTCTTCCATGTTATATTCGGTTAGTCCGACTCGAAATCAAAAATCAAAAATCTCAAATCTCAAATCTAAATTCTCAAATCTCAAATCACCAAGCGCCATTCCAAACCCCAACTCCAACCTGCAGATTGCTTCGGTCGTTCCTCCCTCGCAATGACGGCGCGCCCCAAATCAAAAATCTCAAATCTAAATTCTCAAATCTCAAATCACCAAGCGCCATTCCAAACCCC
>CAYLWU010000001.1:456114-461509 GCA_964387475.1 uncultured Ohtaekwangia sp.
AAGTTCAAACCTCAGATTGCTTCGGTCGTTCCTCCCTCGCCATGACGGCGCGTTCCAAATCAAAAATCTCAAATCTAAATTCTCAAATCTCAAATCTTAACTCCTAACTAATCAACGTCCCCGCCGGTTCGCCTTTTGCCACACGCAGCAAGTTGCCACGCTTGTTCATATCAAAAACAATAATCGGCAGTTTGTTCTCCATGCACAACGTAAAGGCAGTCATGTCCATAATGTTCAACCCCTTTTCGTACGCTTCCTGAAACGACAGGCTCTCGTAGCGCACCGCGTCTTTGTGCTTTTCCGGGTCTTTGGTGTACACACCATCCACCCGAGTGCCCTTCAGCACCACATCTGCCTGCACCTCAATCGCGCGCAAGCTCGCCGTGCTATCGGTAGTAAAATAGGGGTTGCCAATGCCCGCACCAAAAATGACGATGCGCCCCTTCTCCAGGTGCCGAATCGCCCGGCGCCGGATGAACGGCTCGCATACCGCCTCCATTTTAATTCCCGCCATCAGCCGCGTGTAGAGCCCATGCCGCTCCAGCGCACTCTGCAGCGCCATGGCGTTAATTACCGTGGCCAGCATGCCCATGTAATCGCCCTGCACCCGGTCAATGCCCAGCGTCTCCGCCTGCCCGCCGCGAAAAATGTTTCCACCCCCAATAACAATGGCCAGTTCCACCCCGCTCTCCTTCACCAACTTAATTTCTTCGCAATACTGTTCTAACACCGCCGGGTCGATGTTCGTGGTTTTCTGTGTACCCTGCAGGGCCTCGCCACTGAGTTTCAATAAGATGCGTTTGTATGTCATGGAGTGGGATAAAAAATCCAGCAAATATGCGGATTTTATCAAAACAGATCGGTTTTTATACAGGTATTTGGGCGGCTCCCCGCCCCCAATTGCCCCGGGGCGGGGCCACGCTTTACGCTACAACGGCCCACGCACCAGCCCCTGCGGTTTCCGCTCCAATCGTTGCCGCAGGTAGCCACCTGGCGGTTCATCCGGTCCGGCTACTCGGTGCTTGCCGTAATCTTGATCGTTCCAGCCGTTGAAGCCCATACCAACCGGTCACCTCCAAGGCGCGCAACCGGTATTATCCACGAGAGTGCGCACGTTACCCGCGACTGAGAAGTGCCTGCCTGGCCTCAGCGGTCTCTTCGCCTCGAAACCCCGCGACTTATTTAGCGCAGCACCTCACGTCAACATACCGTACAAATAATTGATCAGCTTATAAAAAGCCAACCCAATTAGAAATCCCACGGTCACGGCCACGGGGTTTTCTCGTACAATTTTCAAAAATCGATTCATGATGCTTTTACCTTGGCCAGGTTTCAATTACTTTCGGATGTAATACGACCTCGTCTTTGCGCTTGTTGTCGTGACTAACGTATCGCCCCTGATCTCATACAAATCCACGCTCTGCGAAGTCTCGGGCGGTAGCGGCATCCCATGTGCAGCCATCTTCGCTGTCACACTTGCTGGAATGTGCATCACGGTGGTAGAGATTATTTTACCATTACTGGTAAACCATTTTTTTGTGATCGTTATCTGTTGCCCTGCATTTCGACTCGTTCGAATTTCGTCCAGCAATGGCGAGAAAACATCGAAAGTGCCATTTGAAAAGTACTCTATCGCAAATGTAGAAATCCGCGTATCTATTTTCTCTCCACTGGCTTTTTCCGAAAAAAGAAAGTCCCAACGCCCCACAAGGCGCTCATCCAGCTCCACCTTAGGCGGGCCAAAGGTTCGCTCTACATCATAATTTGCTCTCCCTGATACTTTGGAAAGCCTTGAAGTACGGATGTCCGTTGAATCTACGGAGGAAAAAAGTGTTACGTGTATGGTATCCCTTTTCACCAAACCCAGAAATACCACCATATCCCCACTTTCTGCCGAACGCATAATCGTGCCGCGCAATCTATGTTTAGAATAAAGCCCAACGAAGGGCACGCTCTCAAAATGACTGGTAAAAACTTGTCCCTGCACGATCGAATCCTGCTGGCTGTCAATTACCAGAACGTTTCGTGAGCTTAATAACTCGCCTTCATACGCACCAATCACGGCACGCTGGCCGCACGCGCAAATGGCAACCATACTCAATAGTAACGCAAGTTTTGCCGGCTTCAGTTTGTCCATCGTTTTTAGGATCGGCAAACGCTCCGCGGGCATGCTTACTTGCCGTGGCACCATGTTGTCTGTCTTTTCATTACTCATATGGACTTCGTTCACCATATCTTAAAAGAACTCTTATGATTCGTATTCGATTGTGTCGTTGTAAAATAATCGGATAGATATTTACATACAAATTCAAAGCCGTTAGAAAGATGATGTCAAACAAACGTAACCGCTTGTCGATCAAAAAAAATAATACAACAAACCCAATGGCACCAATGATGTGCCGCCATTCATACGTTCTGGTTTGCTTTTCAAATCGATATAATTCGCTTATTCGTTTTGCCTTGCTATATTTAATTTGAACGATGCCCCGCCACTTTCTCGCAATATCACCTGTTGTTGGCAGGTATCTTTTGTAGATTTTGATGCCTACAAATTCGTAAATTGTTTTGTTTCGGTATACCTCAAATTTCTTTGGCTTAAAATAATAATGCATTACATAGGCATTCTGTGTACAAATACTTTTATCGTCCCGAATCTGCGCTTTGCCGTGGCTGCATCATGAAAAAGGGAATTGCCCGCACTACCCACGCAGAAGAGCGAAGATAAAATTGATTACCACACAAAACAAACCGCGGTACCGACAAACACCAGACTTCGCCTTCTGCTCACCAAATGGCCTTCCATCAAACCAATTTCTTCGCCATTCTGTAGTTCATGATTTCCACGCCGTTAATGATCTTTGTCTGCGGAGTGATAATCTCGAAGCCTCTTTTTTCGAAAAATCGTCTTGCTGTTTTGCTGACATCTGATCTTAAAATAGTCGCGTTCCTTTTAACTGCTTCGTTTTCAATTTCCAAGCAGAGTCTGTCGGCAATGCCCCTTCTCTGGTAGTCTTTATGAACATATAAAAGATCAAGGTAATGATTACTCTCCAGTGAAGCATAGCCCACGATTTTAGTGTTGAGCTCGGCTACAAGAAAATACTGCGAAGCCAACTTTTCCGTCCAGCGTGTCGTGTTCTTAATTGAAGACGTCCAAGCCCTGATTTGTTCAGGCGAATAGTCATGCTTACATATTGCACAAATGGTGTCCACAAACATTGCCTGCATCTCTGCCAAGTCACTCAATTTTGAAAGCCGTATTAATATTTCGGGATTGCTCATTGGCTGATTCGCTGTTGCCCAACAAATGAGTGAACCCATACAACCAACGCATGGCTGTAGAAAAAAACATTACTGGCGATGTGTCCTTTCACAACTCGCGTGTTAACATGATCATATCTCTGCACTCAATACCGTTTTCGATAATCGGCTCACTATAGTTAATTTTAAAATAGTCTGCCTTGATTTCGGTCATTCTAAATCCAACTTTTTGATAAAGATAAAGTTGTCCGATACTTGAATTGCCAGTGCCAATAATCATTTTCTTCCGACCGCTCAATTTTGCTCTCTTCATTGCATCGTTGAGCAAAATTGCGCCAATTCCCTTTCCTTGAAATTTCTCGTCAACTGCAATATTTTTTATTTCAATGCTCTCCTTGTCCACTTCGCAAAGAACATAACAACCAATCGTCCGCCCGTTTAAGTCAGCCGTGTAAACAATAGCTTCAGAAATGTACTTGTCAATACTCCTTCTTGATGGGTCAGCCATTAGTAAAAGGTCAAAAGGAATCGCTTTTTTATCCCTCAACTCGCTGATTACAATTTCATCTTTCACATTTGCTTTCATTTTTCCCAGGCATCATCACTAACACCCGAATGTATGCAATCTCCTGTACTTATTCCGCAGCTACGTAACCCTCATCACACATCATCACCCGAATGCACTGGGTATGCAACTGCTCGTCTCCGGCGGCATGGTGTTCCACTGCAACGATCAAACGCAAAGTAGCGGGTGAGAACACCTGAAAACACCGCGCATGAAACGGCTAAACCAGCTTTGTTCTCAATTGTCGCTCGAGCTCTCTGCCTGACTTACCCAGGTCGGTGCGTCGTTAATTGTTTGCCGAAGTAGCAGGTTCAACTGCGCTGAATGATGTTGAATATGTCTTATGTTATAAAGTAAAATTTCAAGTAAGGAAAAGTTCTTGTAGTCGTTAATCCAACGGTCATTAAACTTCTCCACGGTTAGTCCGGCTATAAGTCGCTTTGCTTTTTGTCGGCAATGTTTCAGGTAACTAAGCAGTTCGGTCTTGTGGTAGATTCGGTCAGGCATTTTTCCTGTCGGATCAAATTCCGAAAATGTAAATGGTGTTGGCGGCTCAAATTTGCCCGGGTCAGTCGATAAGTAATAGTCGGTCCAAAAAATGCAGTGATACGCTGAATACCAAAATTTGGCCGAGGTGTTCCAATGCTCGTCTGGGCACATGTGAATTGCGTTCTCAAGCATATCAAGACTCGCCCCGAATTGCGCCCAAATCGATTCTCTTATTGTTATGGTCGTCTGGTCATCCATTTTCATTTATGCCATTGTTCTCTCCTCCATTGACCAAACCTGTTGTTGGCTGCAGTTTTCGTCAACCGTAAATTAATGCAAGGATGAAGGGAATCATTATGATAACCGAAATTATCAGGGGTTTCCAGATTGGTTTCGCTCTGTATTTAGTTTCTTTTCCAACATACATGTCCCAGAAGGTCGTTGTTAAACCTAGACCGCCAGCTGTATTTAGGAGCAGTACCCAAAAAGTATTTGATGGAATGATATTCGCTAAGGCAATAGTTAGTCCGGAGTAAATTACGCCAAACCCAATTACTGTCCACTTTTGCTTTGTATAAATGATATTTGATGAAAGTAAAACTGCACCAAAGACTGTTGTAAATGCAATACAAAAAACTCTGATCGCTCCCTTTGAGTATAATAACGGAGCATTGATATCTGTTACAACATTTGCTTTCCAAGAGTCATTACCCCATAAACTGTCTTCTTCTTTGTCTGCTTTGATACGAGTCTCGATTTTTCCTTTTATGTCGGCTAACTCTTGTTCTGTAAAAGTTTTTCCTCGTCTTTTTAATTCGTCAACTGCAGCAGTTATCGCGTCAGGTGTATACTTATTAAAATTGGTCAGGTATTCCATCAGCCCATCGTCTGATTTCTTAGTCATTAGCTCTCTAAAACTTGTCCCCATAAAATAGGCCGTTCGTATTTTTCATTTTTATCTATCGTCTGTCCTTTATTTAACGTCAACTCTTAATGTCAGCTCCGTCCACGAAAATTGCAGCCAACGTTTGGCTATAACCAGTGGCGGGATTTCAAAGCGCGTCATTGTCCCCCGACACC
>CAYLWU010000002.1:0-191032 GCA_964387475.1 uncultured Ohtaekwangia sp.
GAGCACTTCCTTGGTAAGGAAGAGGTCGTGAGTTCAATCCTCATCAACAGCTCTGCCGAGAGGCAACCGGTTTCATGGCCGTGAGTTCCAGGTTCAAGGAGCACACGGGTAACGTGAAATCCGGATTTTTTTGACATACGAATCATTGAACCATTATCGGAGTTTATTCTTCCGGTGCGTAGCGAACACCAACAAGGAAGCAGAAAAATCCGAAAGCCGATCACCCTCATCCGAGAGGCTTACCATGTTTGGGGTGTATGTGTTTCTTAGACGTAGAAACTCGTAAGTAGTACTTTACTTAATAACTAAACAATACACTTTAAACTTTAACTGGGATTTTCAAACATGGCAAAAGAAACATTTGACCGCTCGAAACCGCACGTTAACGTTGGTACCATTGGTCACGTAGACCACGGCAAAACCACGCTTACCGCTGCTATTACCAAAGTGTTGGCAAAGAAAGGTCTCGCGGCTGAGCGCGACTTCTCTTCCATTGACAACGCGCCGGAAGAAAAAGAACGTGGTATTACCATCAACACCTCGCACGTGGAGTACCAAACCGAAAAGCGCCACTACGCGCACGTAGACTGCCCGGGTCACGCTGACTATGTGAAGAACATGGTTACAGGTGCCGCGCAGATGGACGGTGCGATTCTGGTAGTAGCTGCTACGGACGGCCCCATGCCGCAAACCCGCGAGCACATTCTGTTGGCACGCCAGGTAGGTGTACCTGCGCTTGTGGTTTTCATGAACAAAGTAGACTTGGTAGATGATGCCGAGTTGTTGGATCTGGTAGAAATGGAAGTACGTGAACTTCTTTCTTCTTACGATTTCCCTGGCGATTCTATTCCGATCATCCGCGGTTCTGCGTTGGGTGGTCTGAATGGCGATGCCAAGTGGGTAGAAAAAATTGAAGAACTGATGAAGGCTGTGGATGAGTACATCCCGCTTCCGGTTCGCGCCATCGATAAGGATTTCTTGATGCCGGTGGAAGACGTGTTCTCCATTACGGGCCGTGGTACAGTAGCCACTGGCCGTATTGAGCGCGGTGTAATTAAGACGGGCGACCCTGTACAAATTTTGGGTATGGGTGCTGAAGACCTGACTTCTACCATCACCGGTGTGGAAATGTTCCGTAAGATTTTGGATCGTGGTGAAGCTGGCGATAACGTTGGTTTGTTGCTGCGCGGTATTGAAAAAGACCAGATCTGCCGTGGTATGGTAATTTGCAAGCCGGGCTCTGTAACACCGCACGCGAAGTTCAAGGCTGAGGTGTACGTACTGTCGAAAGAGGAAGGTGGTCGCCACACTCCGTTCTTCAACAAGTACCGCCCGCAATTCTACTTCCGCACCACAGACGTAACAGGCGAGATCAAATTGCCTGCTGGTGTAGAAATGATTATGCCTGGCGATAACATCTCGATCGAGGTGGAATTGATCAACAAGATCGCTATGGAAAAAGGTTTGCGTTTCGCGATTCGCGAAGGTGGCCGTACCGTAGGATCTGGCCAGGTAACGGAGATTTTGGACTAAGTTCCGGATCCTGTTTTTTTAAATTCGCCCGCTGGTGTAAAACCGGCGGGCGAATTCATTTCTGGTAGGGTTAAGTTACTTATATTCAATTGGTTAGACACTGAATGATGTCGCAAGCCAAGGGCTTCTTAAAATTATCGGATAGCCGCTTGTTTTCAGGGTGTTTTCTTCTACCTTTGCAGTCCTTTTGAGATGACTAAGCGGGGTGGAGCTCAAAAGGAGAACCTGATACCAAAAGAAAATACGGGTGTAGCTCAATTGGTAGAGTAGCGGTCTCCAAAACCGTTGGCTGGGAGTTCGAGTCTCTCCACCCGTGCGAAGAACGAAGAAACGAATGGAAAAACTGAAGAATTACATCGTTGAGTCGATAGACGAAATCCGCACAAAGGTTACGTGGCCGAAGTTCATGGAACTTCAAAGCAGCGCCATTCTGGTGTTGGTGGCCTCGCTGATTTTTGCGCTGGTAATCGGTCTCATCGACCTTGGATTTAAGAACAGTTTGTCCTGGTTCTATAAAGAATTTTAATCCGCGGGCAATGGGAGAGCTGAAGTGGTATGTGCTACGCGTGATCAGCGGCCAGGAAAAAAAGATTAAATCTTACCTGGAAACGGAGGTTGAGCGCTCCAAACTCACGGAATGGATTCCGCAAGTGCTGATTCCATCCGAAAAAGTGTACGAGATGCGGGGTGGCAAAAAGCGTGTGCGCGAGCGCAACTTTTTTCCGGGCTACGTGCTGCTTTCGGCAGATTTGTCGAACGGCGAAGCATACCACGCGGTAAATAATATTCCCGGGGTTATTGGCTTCCTCGGCAGCAATGGCACGGGCTCTACCAAAGATCCTGTGGCCTTACGGCAGTCGGAAGTGAACCGGATCCTCGGAAAAGTGGATGAAATCGACCAGTTCGAGGAGAAGTTGGAGAAGCCGTTTATTAAAGGGGAGTCTGTAAAAGTCATGGACGGCCCCTTCAGTGGTTTCACCGGCTCGGTGGAAGAGATTTTTGAAGACAAAAAGAAACTGAATGTAATGGTAAAGATCTTCGGGCGTAACACCCCGGTGGAGTTGAGTTACATGCAGGTAGAGAAACTAGAGTGATCACTATTTGATTTGGCGGTATTATGGCAAAGGAAGTTATTGGTTATTTAAAACTACAGGTAAAGGGCGGACAGGCCAACCCGGCTCCCCCTATCGGTCCGGCGTTGGGTTCGAAAGGCCTCAACATCATGGACTTCTGCAAGCAGTTCAACGCGCGCTCGCAGGACAAACCCGGCCAGGTATTGCCTGTGCTCATCACCATTTATAATGACAAGTCATTCGACTTTGTGATCAAGACTCCGCCTGCGGCGATTCTGATCAAAGAGGCGATTAAAATTCAGGCGGGTTCAAAGGAGCCAAACCGCCTCAAAGTCGGTTCCATTACGTGGGATCAGATCAAAAAAATTGCGGAACTGAAAATGCCCGACTTGAATGCGTTTAAGGTGGAGTCCGCCATGCGCATGGTGGCAGGTACCGCCCGCAGCATGGGTGTGAATGTTACCGGCAAAGCTCCGTGGGACAATTAATCGTTGAAAAACAATGGCAACAAGAGTTTCGAAAAATCGCAAGGCAGTAGCTGCGAAATATAACGCTGAGAAGGAGTATACCTTAGAGGAGGCCTCCAAACTTGTAAAAGAGATTACCTTCACCAAGTTTGATTCGTCAGTAGATCTGGACATTCGTTTGGGTGTAGATCCGAAGAAGAGCGATCAGATGGTGCGCGGTGTAGTATCCCTACCCCACGGCTTAGGCAAGGTTGTACGTGTGCTCGTACTCTGCACGCCCGATAAAGTACAAGAGGCGAAAGACGCAGGCGCGGAACATGTAGGGCTGGATGAGTTTATTCAAAAAATTGAAGGTGGTTGGACCGATATCGATGTGATTATCTGTACACCCACCGTAATGGCAAAAGTAGGTAAGTTAGGTAAGGTGTTAGGCCCACGTGGTTTGATGCCTAACCCGAAGTCGGGAACGGTTACCCTGGAAGTTGGTAAGGCAGTGAAAGATGTAAAAGCGGGTAAAGTAGACTTCAAAATCGACAAACAAGGAATTATCCATGCTAGCATTGGGAAGGCTTCCTTCACTGCGGACAAAATCAGAGACAACGCAGCTGAACTTCTCGCGATGATAGCCAAGCTGAAGCCGGCCTCGGCAAAAGGCACTTATATTCAAAGTGTAAGCCTGTCTTCTACCATGAGCCCCGGTATTCGGATCGATAAAGCATCTCTGACCACTGTTTAACTGATTGTACATGACCCGGGAAGAAAAAGCTCAGATTATTGATGAACTGGCAGAGAAATTCTCCCAGCACAATCACTTCTATATTACTGACGCTTCAGGTCTTACGGTAGAGCAAGTAAATGCTTTCCGCAGGATTTGTTTCAATGCCGGAGTGGAGTATGGTGTTTACAAAAACACGCTGATCCGCAAGGCCTTGGAGAAAAATGGCGACAATAATGTAGAGAAATTAGCGAAAGTGCTGCATGGCTTCTCAGGTGTAATTTTTTCGAAGGAAACTCCGAATGCACCAGCTAGAGTCATTAAAGAGTACCGCAAAAAGATGGAAGGCAAGCCGGCATTGAAGGCTGCATCTATCAGCTCCGACCTGTTTATTGGGGAGGAGAGTTTAACCATGCTCAGTGAGTTGAAGAGCAAAGAAGAACTCATTGGCGACATCATTGCCCTGCTCCAAAGCCCTGCGAAAAACGTGCTTTCTGCCCTTTTGGGTGGAGGCCCGAACAAAGTGGCTGGCCTGGTAAAGGCAGTAGAAGAAAAGAAAAAATAATTGTTGAACCGAAAATTAAACACTTACGAAAATGGCTGACATTAAAGCACTTGGCGATCAACTGGTAGAACTTTCTGTAAAAGAAGTAACCGAATTGGCAGCTTACTTAAAAGAAACATACGGCATTGAACCTGCGGCTGCAGCTGTTGCAGTAGCAGGCCCTGCAGCTGGTGGCGGTGGCGCTGCGGCAGCAGAAAAGACAAACTTCGATGTTGTATTGAAGGCTCCGGGCGCAAACAAACTTCAAATTGTAAAATTGGTGAAGGAACTGACTGGTCTTGGTTTGAAAGAAGCGAAAGACGTAGTAGACGGTGCCCCCAAAACCATCAAAGAAGGTTTACCGAAAGACGAAGCCGAAAATCTCAAGAAGCAACTCGTAGAGGCTGGTGCCGAAGTAGAGTTGAAGTAATTTCTTGAAGACGAAGGGTAACGTCTCCTAAAAAACGAAAACCCCAATCCGTTCTAATTTCGGTTAGAAGGGGTTGTGGGTTTACGTGTTTGTACCCACCCAAAGAAGTATAGATTTTTTCTCGTCCAGGCACTTAAAACAACAATACCCTTGGCAAAGAAAGTAACCAGTTCCGGCCGAATCGATTTCTCTAAAATCGAAAAGGTATTAGACTATCCTGATTTTTTGGATGTGCAACTCCAATCCTTCCAGGATTTTCTGCAAATCGATACACCGGCAGAAAAACGCCAAAACGAAGGCCTTTATAAAGTATTTGCGGAAAACTTCCCGATATCCGACTCGCGCGAAAACTTCGTGCTGGAGTTCGTGGATTACACCATTGATCCCCCGAAGTACTCGGTAGACGAGTGCATCGACCGGGGATTAACGTTTTCGGTTCCGCTCAAGGCGAAGCTTCGCCTCACCTGTAACGATGAGGACAACGAAGATTTCGAAACCATTGAGCAAGAGGTGTTCCTCGGGAATATTCCGTACATGACGGAAAAAGGCTCTTTTGTCATTAACGGAGCCGAGCGTGTGATCGTATCGCAGCTGCACCGGTCGCCCGGGGTGTTCTTTGCCATGAGCAAGCACACCAATGGCACCAAGTTGTATTCTGCGCGGATCATTCCTTTCAAAGGTTCTTGGATTGAATTTGCCACGGACGTAAACGCGGTGATGTATGCGTACATCGATCGTAAAAAGAAGTTTCCCGTTACTACGCTGTTGCGCGCCATCGGCTACGGTAGCGATAAAGATATTTTGGACCTCTTTGGGTTGTCCGAAGAAATCGAGGCAAACAAAAACACGCTCAAGAAAACCGTGGGCCGTAAACTCGCTGCCCGGGTGTTGAAAACCTGGACCGAGGATTTTGTGGATGAAGATACCGGTGAAGTGGTGTCCATCGATCGTAACGAAGTATTATTGGAGCGCGACCACGTAATCGAGGCCGAAGACGTAGATGTGATTGTGGAGTCGGGTGCGAAGTCGATCATCCTCCATCGTGAAGATGTTAACGTGTCAGACTACAACATCATCTTCAATACACTGGCGAAAGACAACTCCAACTCCGAAAAGGAAGCCGTAGAGCAAATCTATCGCCAATTGCGTAATACGGAGGCGCCAGACGAACAGACCGCTCGTGATATTATTCAGAGCTTGTTCTTTAGCGAAAAACGGTATGACCTTGGTGAAGTTGGCCGGTACCGGATCAACAAGAAATTGGGATTGGATTTATCCTACGATCAACGCGTACTCACCACCCAGGACATTATCCTGATCGTGAAGTACCTGATCGGTCTGATTAATTCCAAAGCCGTAGTGGATGATATTGACCACTTGAGCAATAGACGCGTGCGCACCGTGGGTGAGCAGCTGTATTCTCAATTCGGTGTGGGCTTAGCCCGCATGGCCCGTACGATTAAAGAACGCATGAACGTGCGCGACAACGAAGATTTTAAGCCGGTTGATCTCATCAACGCGCGTACGCTATCTTCAGTGATCAACTCGTTCTTCGGTACTAATCAGTTGAGCCAGTTCATGGATCAAACCAATCCGCTGGCCGAAATCACACACAAACGCAGAATGTCTGCCCTCGGGCCAGGCGGTCTCTCGCGCGAGCGCGCGGGCTTTGAAGTACGCGATGTGCATTACACGCACTACGGACGCTTGTGTACGATCGAAACGCCGGAAGGCCCAAATATTGGTTTGATTTCCTCGCTTTGCGTTCACGCCAAAGTGAATAAAATGGGTTTCATCGAGACGCCTTACCGCAAAGTAGAAAGCGGCCGGGTAAAGTCGAACGATATCATTTTCCTTACCGCCGAGGAGGAAGATACCTTTAACATCGCGCAAGCCAAAGAAAGCCTGAAAAGCAACGGCGAGTTTGATGCGGAGAAAATCAAGGCGCGTTTTGAAGGCGACTTCCCGGTAGTAGAGCCGAAAGAGGTTCGCTATATGGATGTAGCGCCCAATCAAATCGTTTCGATTGCGGCTTCGTTGATTCCGTTCCTGGAACATGATGATGCGAACCGCGCACTGATGGGTTCAAACATGCAACGCCAAGCCGTGCCGCTGATGCGTCCGGAAGCACCGATTGTGGGTACTGGTTTGGAGCAAAAAATTGCCATGGACTCCCGCACCTTAATTGTTGCGGAAGGCGATGGTGTGGTAGACTTTGTTGACGCCCGTAAGATTGTAATGAAGTACGATGTGAGCGAGGAACAACGCCTCGTTCGCTTCGATGATGAATACAAGACCTACAACCTGATTAAGTTCCGCAGAACAAATCAGGATACCTGTATCAACCTTACGCCGCTGGTGAAGAAGGGTGAAAAGGTGAAGAAAGGTCAACCGCTTTGCCAGGGCTATGCCACGGCAAACGGCGAGTTAGCCCTCGGTCGTAACCTGTTGGTGGCGTACATGCCTTGGCAAGGATACAATTTTGAGGATGCGATTGTAATCTCTGAACGTGTAGTGCGCGATGATATCTACACATCCATTCACGTTGAAGAGTTTGAATTGGAAGTGCGCGATACGAAGCGGGGTGAAGAGGAATTGACCTCTGAAATTCCGAACGTAAGCGAAGAGGCGGTGAAGCATTTGGATGAGAATGGGATCATTCGCATCGGTGCGGAGGTAAAAGAAGGCGATATCTTAATTGGTAAGATCACGCCTAAAGGTGAAACAGATCCTACCCCGGAAGAAAAACTCTTGCGGGCGATCTTCGGTGATAAGGCCGGTGATGTGAAGGACGCTTCGATGAAAGCACCGCCATCGCTAAAAGGTGTGGTGATTGAAACCAAGCTATTCTCCCGCCCGAAGCGCGACAAAGATCTGCGGAGTAAGTCGAAGAAAGAGTTGGATGCACTCAAGAATCGTTACAGCAAGCAGCTTACAGAATTGCGTAACGACATGATCAAAAAGTTGACATCGCTGCTTACTGGCAAAACAAGTCAGGGCGTAAAACACAAGTTTGGCGATGAACTGATCAGCAAAGGGGTGAAGTTCTCATCAAAGGTAATTGAGAGCAATCTCTTCCCGGATAAGAACATCTACCGTGATGAGAGTAACTACAACGTTCCGGAAGAGGTAAACCTGATTGCAGACGTTAGTCTGGAGAGCTGGACGACCGATGACGCTACGAACGAGTTCGTGGCCGAGTTGGTGAAGAATTATCTCAACAAGCGTAACATTATTTCCGGTGAGTTTAAGCGCGAGCGTTTTACGCTTGAGGTGGGAGACGAACTACCCGCGGGTATAGTTCAGCTGGCTAAGGTGTACGTGGCAAAGAAGCGTAAGCTGAAGGTTGGCGATAAGATGGCAGGTCGCCACGGAAACAAAGGCGTGGTAGCACGTATTGTGCGCGAAGAAGACATGCCGTTCTTGCAGGATGGCACACCGGTGGATATTTGCCTTAACCCGCTAGGTGTACCCTCGCGTATGAACTTGGGCCAGATTTACGAAACCGTGTTGGCGTGGGCCGGCAAGAAGTTGGGTCGCAGATATGCAACACCGATTTTTGATGGCGGAACTTTAGATGAAGTTTCAGCAGAGTTGAAAGAAGCCGGACTTCCCGAATATGGCCGTACCTATTTGTACGATGGCCTTACCGGGGATAAGTTTGATCAACCGGTTACCGTGGGTATGGCCTACATGTTGAAACTGGGTCACCTGGTTGACGACAAAATGCACGCCCGTTCGATCGGACCATACTCGCTCATTACCCAACAGCCGTTGGGCGGTAAAGCGCAGTTTGGTGGTCAGCGCTTTGGTGAGATGGAGGTGTGGGCAATCGAAGCGTTTGGCGCTTCGCATATCCTGCAGGAAATCCTTACCGTAAAATCAGATGATGTGATTGGTCGTGCGAAAGCATACGAAGCCATTGTAAAAGGCGACAACATGCGGAAGCCGAACATTCCGGAATCGTTCAACGTGCTTGTACACGAATTGCGTGGACTCGCACTTGAAATAACGATGGATTAAAAACGGATGCGGGACTTGAAAGATGAGACGTAAGATGCTCACTTTTCAAGTCCCATATCTCAATACCGAAAATGAGTTAGTTAACTGAAAAAACACACAGCATGTCTTTCAGAAAAAATAAGAAAATCAACAACGACTTCTCCAAGATCACCATCAGCTTGGCGTCTCCTGAGTCAATTCTGGAGAGTTCGCATGGCGAGGTTACACAACCGGAAACCATTAACTACAGAACATATAAGCCTGAAATGGGCGGCTTGTTCTGCGAGCGGATTTTTGGCCCCGTAAAAGATTGGGAATGTCATTGCGGAAAGTATAAGCGCATTCGGTACAAAGGCATCATTTGCGACCGTTGCGGTGTGGAAGTAACCGAGAAGAAAGTAAGACGTGAGCGCATGGGCCACATTGAGTTGGTTACCCCTGTGGCACACATCTGGTACTTTCGCTCGCTTCCCAACAAAATAGGATACTTGTTGGGGCTGCCCACCAAGAAGCTGGATCAGATCATTTACTACGAACGGTACGTGGTGATTCAGCCGGGTATCAAGGAGGAAGATGGTGTTAACCGGTTGGATTTCTTAACCGAGGAGGAGTATCTCGATATTATCGATAAACTTCCGCGCGAGAATCAAATGTTGGATGACAACGATCCGAAGAAATTCATTGCCAAGATGGGCGCGGATGCGTTGGAGATGTTGCTTGGCCGTTTGAAACTGGATGAGCTCTCGTACGAGCTGCGCCATCAGGCGGCAACCGATACTTCCCAACAGCGTAAGGCTGAAGCCTTGAAGCGTTTGAAGGTGGTAGAAGCATTCCGCGAAGCAAACACGCGTGTAGAGAATCGGCCGGAGTGGATGATCATTAAGATGGTTCCGGTAATTCCGCCGGAGTTACGTCCGCTTGTGCCGTTGGACGGTGGCCGTTTTGCCACATCCGATTTGAACGATTTGTACAGACGCGTAATCATCCGGAATAACCGATTAAAGCGTTTGATCGATATCAAAGCTCCTGAGGTGATTTTGCGGAATGAAAAACGCATGCTTCAGGAAGCGGTGGATTCTTTGTTTGACAACTCCCGGAAAGTAAATGCCGTTCGCTCCGATGGAAACCGTGCGTTGAAGTCGCTCAGCGATATGCTGAAGGGCAAGCAAGGGCGCTTCCGTCAAAACTTGCTGGGTAAGCGTGTAGACTATTCCGGCCGCTCCGTAATTGTGGTTGGCCCTGAATTGAAGTTGCACGAGTGCGGGTTGCCAAAAGACATGGCGGCGGAACTGTTTAAGCCGTTCATCATCCGCAAACTGATTGAAAGAGGAATTGTAAAGACCGTTAAATCGGCTAAGAAAATTGTAGACCGGAAGGACCCGGTAGTGTGGGACATCCTGGAGAACGTGTTGAAAGGTCACCCGGTACTGCTCAACCGTGCTCCAACGTTGCACCGCCTGGGTATTCAGGCTTTCCAACCAAAATTGATTGAAGGAAAAGCCATTCAGTTGCACCCGTTGGTGTGTACCGCTTTTAACGCAGACTTTGATGGTGACCAAATGGCCGTTCACGTGCCGCTGGGCCAGGAGGCGATCTTAGAAGCTTCGATGCTGATGCTTTCGTCACACAACATCCTTAACCCGTCTAACGGAGCTCCCATTACAGTGCCTTCGCAGGACATGGTGTTGGGATTGTATTACCTCACGAAGGGGCGCAAAGGCGAGAAGGGCGAAGGCAAGCGATTCTATTCATCAGAAGAGGTGATTGTTGCCTATAACGAAGGCAAACTCGCAAAGCACGCGATTGTGAAAGTGAAGGTGAATGTGCGCGACAAGAAAACAGGCGCACTGGAGCGGAAGATGATTGAGACCGTAGTGGGGCGCGTTATTTTTAACGAAGTGGTGCCCGCGGAGGTTGGTTTTGTAGACGAACTGCTCACCAAGAAAAAATTGCAAACCATCATTGGTGAGGTGTTCAAGATGTGTGGCCTTTCAAAGACGGCCAAGTTCCTTGATGATATTAAAGAACTTGGTTTCCAAATGGCCTACAAGGGTGGTTTGTCGATGGGCTTGGGCGATGTAAAAGTGCCGAAGGAAAAAGACAAATTGGTGGAAGATGCCCAGAAAGAAGTGGATTCCGTATGGAATAACTACATGATGGGTTTGATCACCGACAACGAACGCTACAACCAGGTAATTGATATCTGGACGCGTACAAATACGTTGCTCACCAACACGCTGATGAAGCAGTTGGAAGAAGATCAACAGGGCTTCAATTCCATTTACATGATGATGCACTCAGGTGCCCGCGGCTCGCGCGAGCAGGTGCGTCAGTTAGGTGGTATGCGTGGGTTGATGGCCAAGCCGCAAAAGAATTTGGCCGGATCTGTAGGATCGATCATCGAAAACCCGATCCTTTCGAACTTCAAAGAAGGCTTGGATGTATTGGAATACTTCATTTCCACGCACGGCGCACGGAAAGGTTTGGCGGACACCGCTTTGAAAACCGCAGATGCCGGTTACCTCACCCGCCGCCTTGTAGACGTAGCTCAGGATTTGGTGATTACCGAAGAAGACTGTGGTACGCTACGCGGACTGAAAGTAACCGCATTGAAGGATAATGAGGACATCGTAGAGCCTTTGTCTGAACGTATTGTAGGCCGCGTGTCGGTGCACGACATCTATGATCCACTCAATGACCAGTTGATCTGCGAAGCGAATCAAGAGATTACGGACGAGATTGCGAAAAAGATTGACGAAACCAGTATCGAAGAGGTCGAAATCCGATCGCTCCTTACTTGTGAAACGAAGATTGGTGGTTGCGCAAAGTGTTACGGTCGTAACCTGGCCACGGGTAAAATGGTACAAGCCGGAGAAGCTGTGGGTGTAATTGCGGCTCAGTCGATTGGCGAACCGGGTACGCAGCTTACGCTCCGTACGTTCCACGTGGGCGGTACTGCTTCCAATATTGCTACCGAAGCAAGCATTAAAGCGAAATTTGGCGGTGTAATCGAGTTCGAAGGAATCCGTACCGTGGATACCGTTGATAACGAAGGGAACAAGACGAAAGTGGTGATGGGCCGCACAGGCGAAATCCGAATCATGGATGAAAGCAAAACGCGCGTGCTGATTACCAACAACGTACCCTATGGCGCATTTCTGTTAGTGAAGGATGGCCAGAAGGTAGATAAGGGCGAAGAGTTATGTAACTGGGATCCCTACAATGCGGTGATCCTTTCGGAATACGATGGAACAATCGGTTACGAATCAATCATCGAAGGCGTTACGTACAAAGAAGAGTCGGACGAACAGACCGGCCACCGCGAAAAGGTGATTACCGAAACGCGTGATAAAACGAAGAACCCGGCCATTATTGTAAATGGCAAGACGGATACAAAATCGTACAACATCCCGGTAGGTGCACACTTAACGGTGGATGAAGGAGACGAGATTCGTGCCGGACAGGTTATTGCCAAGATTCCTCGCGCGGTAGGTAAATCGCGTGATATTACCGGTGGTTTGCCGCGTGTTACCGAATTGTTCGAAGCACGCAATCCATCTAATCCGGCCGTGGTGTCAGAAATTGATGGTGTGGTAACGTATGGCGGTATTAAGCGGGGTAACCGTGAGATCTTTATTGAGTCGCGCGACGGCGTACAGAAGCGTTATCTCGTACCGCTGAGTAAGCATATTCTCGTGCAGGATAACGACTTTGTAAAAGCAGGCCAGCCGCTTTCGGATGGCGCCATTACACCTTCGGATATTCTGGCGATTAAAGGGCCTACAGCGGTACAAGAGTATTTGGTAAATGAAATTCAGGAAGTATACCGACTGCAAGGGGTGAAGATCAACGATAAGCACATTGAGGCGATTGTGAGCCAGATGATGCAGAAAGTTGAAATCATTGACTCGGGCGATACCACATTCCTGCCCGGTGAGTACGTAGATCGTTTTGAATTCCGTGAAGTGAACGACCAGGTGCTGGATAAAAAAGTGGTAACCGATGCAGGCGATTCGCAGCGCTTCAAGGTGGGTCAGATCATTACTGCCCGCGAGTTACGCGATGAGAACTCGGCGTTGAAACGCAAGGATCAAAAGCCGGTAGAAGTTCGCGATGCACTTGCAGCCGTTTCGCGCCCTACGTTGCAAGGTATCACGCAGGCGTCCCTCAAGACGGAAAGCTGGTTGTCGGCAGCGTCTTTCCAGGAAACAACCAAAGTGTTGAGCGAAGCAGCTATTCGCGGTAAAGCGGATACACTGATTGGTCTGAAGGAAAATGTGATTGTAGGTCACCTGATTCCGGCAGGTACTGGGCAGCGGAGATTCAACGATATCATCGTTGGTTCCGAAGACGAGTACAGCCGCATGATGGATGCTACAAGCGCGCCTCCTTCCCGTAAGGAGAGAGAGTTACAAGATTAAGCAGAACAAAACCAAAGTCCCCTCTTCGTAAGGAGAGGGGCTTTTTCTTTTATGGCAAATACACCGGAGGAACAACCGCAGAATCAGATCAACATTGAGCTTTCGGAGGAGATTGCGGAGGGCATCTACTCTAATCTGGCGATGATTGCGCATTCCAATAGCGAGTTTGTCATCGACTTTATTCGGTTGATGCCAGGTGTGCCCAAAGCGCGTGTCAAGTCGCGGATTATCATTACACCCGAACACGCGAAGCGACTGTTGGCCGCACTCAAAGACAATATCAGCAAGTACGAGGCTACCTTTGGCCCGATTAAACAAACCAATGACGTGCCGCAGTTTCCGATGAACTTTGGCGGTGCAATGGGCGAAGCGTAAGCTTATTTTTTTGCTTCCAGTTGCTTTTGGAGTGCGAGATATTCGTCTCGTAGCCGGGCGGCTTCCATGAATTCCAGTTCTTTTGCAGCCTTTTCCATGGCTTTGCGGGCACGCTCCACCATTTTTTCCAGCTCGTCTTTGGACAGATAGTTCATCACCGGATCAGCCGCCAGCGATTTTTCTTCGGGTTCGATATAGTACCGCGCCGCCGCTTTTTGAGCATCGGCAACTTTGGTTTGCCCGAGAATAGACTCTTTAGATTTGATTACCGTTTTCGGTGTGATGCCGTGCGCCAGATTGTAATCCTGCTGAACCTTTCGCCTGCGATTGGTCTCGTCTATAGCCAGTTGCATTGATTCCGTAATTGAATCGGCATACATAATCACGCGGCCGTTCTCGTTACGGGCCGCTCGCCCAATCGTTTGTACCAGCGAGCGTTGGTTTCTTAAAAAACCCTCCTTATCTGCATCCATAATGGCTACCAGCGAAACTTCGGGCAAATCCAAACCTTCGCGAAGCAGATTTACGCCCACCAGCACATCAAACACGCCCAGGCGCAATTGACGTAAAATCTCAACCCGTTCCAGCGTGTCTACTTCTGAGTGAATGTACCGGCACTTTACAGCCGCCCGCTCAAGAAACTTGGTGAGCTCTTCGGCCATACGTTTGGTAAGTGTGGTAACCAGCACGCGCTCTTTCTTTTTCACCCGCTCATCAATTTCTTCCAGCAGATCATCGATTTGGTTTTTGCTGGGGCGTACATCAATGAGTGGATCGAGTAATCCGGTGGGCCGAATCAGCTGCTCCACTACAATGCCTTCGGATTTGCGTAATTCGTATTCGCTTGGGGTAGCGCTAACGTAAATGATCTGATTGATTAACGACTCGAATTCGTTGAACGTGAGCGGGCGGTTATCGAGTGCCGAGGGTAACCGAAATCCGTAGTCCACCAAATTTACTTTACGTGAACGATCACCACCCCACATGGCACGTACCTGCGGCACGGTTACGTGGCTCTCGTCTACTACCAGCAGAAAGTCGTCCGGAAAATAATCAATCAGGCAAAACGGGCGCGCGCCGGGTTGTCTGCGGTCAAAATACCGCGAATAGTTTTCTATGCCGTTACAGTAACCCAGCTCTCGCATCATTTCCAAATCAAACTCAGTTCGTTCTTTAATGCGGGCAGCTTCCAGATGTCGTTTTTCGTTGGCAAACATCTGTGTCTGAAGCATCAAATCATCCTGAATTTCTTTTATAGCTTGGAAGAGCGCCTCTTTTCCGGTAACAAAAAGATTGGCAGGAAAAATGATGATCTCCTTTTGGTCGGTGATTTTCTTGCCGGATTTCGGATCGATCAGTTGAATGGCTTCAATTTCCTCTCCAAAAAAATAGATGCGAACGGCGTAATCCGCATACGCGAGAAACACATCTACGGTGTCGCCTTTCACCCGGAAAGATCCGTGTTTAAACTCCGCTTCTGTGCGGCTGTACAGAATATCAACCAGTGCAAAAAGCAGGCGGTTGCGCGCGATGACTTCGCCCACCCGAAGTTGGATTTTGTTCTTTGAAAACTCGTCTGGATTGCCAATGCCATAAATGCAGGATACCGAGGCAACCACTAAAACATCTCTTCGGCCGGTTAACAGCGAAGATGTGGCGCTGAGGCGTAGTTTTTCAATCTCTTCGTTAATCGATAAATCTTTTTCGATGTAGAGATTGGATGACGGGATGTATGCTTCCGGCTGGTAGTAATCGTAATACGAAATAAAATACTCAATTGCGTTCTCGGGGAAGAACTGCTTAAACTCGCCATACAATTGCGCAGCCAGGGTTTTATTATGGCACAGCACTAACGTGGGGCGGTTTACCTGGGCCACTACATTCGCTACCGTAAACGTTTTACCCGATCCGGTAACGCCCAATAGGGTTTGATGTTGCTCACCATCGTTAATGCCCTTTACCAGTTTTTCGATGGCTAGGGGTTGATCTCCGGTAGGTTTGAATTCGCTGGTGAGTTTGAATGGCATGGCCTGAATGGTAAATACAGCAATTTACCATTTTTCTAAACGAAGGCGCCGGATTACTGGTTCCAGATCGCCCAGGCTTTTTCGGCCTGGATTTGAAGCATCTCTAAACCGTTTTTGATTTTGGCGTTCCGCATTTCTGCTTTTTGTAAAAACATGGTACGTGCAGGGTTATAGATGAGATCGTACACATAGTGGTTTTCGGTAAGGGCATCGTACGGAATCGGAGCGAATTGATTCGTAGAAGGACTCATGCCCAGCGGCGTGGTGTTAACGATCAGGTTTGCCTCGGCTACCAGCCCAGGTTGTTTTTCGATGTCTTCGTAGGTGATGACACCTCGGTTGGCATTTCGGGAAACTAATTGAAAGGGGATCTTTAGTTTTTGTAGTGCTTCCTGTACAGCCTTAGACGATCCGCCCGTGCCGAGAACAATAGCCCGCGAACCAGGCTCATTCGGGAACCACCGTTCCAGCGTCTCAAAAAATGCGGCACTATCGGTGTTATATCCGGTGAGTTTTCCTTCCTTAATCTTAATGACGTTTACTGCTCCAATGGCGCGGGCTTCCTGATCAATGCCATCAAGTAACTTGATTACGGATTCTTTATAGGGTATAGTTACATTTAATCCTACGAGTTCAGGATTATCGGCCAGCAGCTTTTTTACATCTTCAACATTCGCCAGCGGATACAAGTCGTAGTGATAATCGCGTAGCCCATCCCGAAAAAACTTTTCATCGAAATACGCTTTGGAGAATGAATGCGATACTGTTGAACCGATTAAGCCAAACCGTTTTTCCATATTATGCTTTATTTGATTTGAGAATCGCAGCTACTTTTTCAATTGCTACCACCAGAAAAACCCCAAGCGCTGCGAAGAGAATTGCCAGAAATAACTTCGGATCGTTACCCGTTACCTCAAGATATGTGGATGGCCACACGCTTTTGTCGAAAGCCGGAACTTGAACGCCCTCATGATTTAAGCGGTAGGCGATGACCTCCTTCCAAGGCCACACTTTGTTTAGCGAGCCGATCATAAAACCGGCCAAAAGTGCAAGTGCAGGATACCGGTAATGGTGGAGAAGCCAACTTAAGAAATGGGAAAAGCTAAGTAAGCCGATAACACAGCCTGCAACAAAAACAAGAATGATGGGAATCTCAAAGCTGGTAAGCGCGGTAATCATGTATTCGTACTTTCCGATCAGCAGCAGAATAAACGCGCCGGAAATACCCGGTAGGATCATCGCGCAGATGGCAATTGAACCACAGAAGAATATGAAGAGCAGGTGCGTTGGTGTTTCGGTTGGCGTGAGAATGGTAATGGCATAAGCGATGGCTATCCCCACTAATCCAAAGAGCACGGTGGCAAGATTCCATTTGTGAATATCGCGCATGATTAATGGCGCAGAAACAAGAATTAACCCAAAGAAGAACGACCAGATTTGGATGGGGTATGCCTGAAGCAAATAGGTCATGAGCTTAGCGAGGGAAAGCAAACTGGTAGCAACTCCTGCAAGCACTGCGAGCAGGAAATTGGCATTTACTTTCTTCCAAAACGCTGCCCACTTGAATGTGCCAAGAAGCCGGAATGCCTCGATATCGAAGGATTTCAATGAATTGATCAACTCATCATAAATGCCGCTGATGAATGCAATGGTGCCCCCTGAAACACCGGGAATAACATCGGCACCGCCCATGCCCACTCCCTTCATGTACAAAACCAGATAGTCGGTAAACCGTCTCAAAGCAAATCGTTAGTCAGCGTAAAACGGAGGCGCCGGGTTGTCTTTCTTGCGTTCCAACCCTAGAAAATGCAGAAATGTATCGCCCCGCAAGCCAAGGCGAATGGTTTCTAATGGGATGAGTTCGTTTGGTGCGATGTTTCCCAAATTTACATTTGCGCCCAGCAACTTAATGAACCACACTTGCTGTGCTTTTTGAGGTGCTTCCCAAATAATTTTTTCGAAGGGAATTTTAGTGAGAATTTCTTGTACCAGGCCCGAGCGCACTTCACCTGAAGAGCGAAACAGACCTACGTTACCGCCTTCGCGAGCTTCGCCAATTACTTTCCATGCACCGGCATCAAGTTCCTTCTGCATTAACTCAATCCACATGTACGGTGGAATGATCTTATCCGCGTCTTTTGAGCCCACTTCGGATAGTACCGTTACTTGCTCGCTAAGCTTTTGGATGTAGTCGCATTTTTTATCGTGATCCAGATCAATCGAGCCATCCGATACTTCCGCGAAAGAAAGATCGTATTTATCCAACACCTTCCGGTAATCGTCAAATTGGTTGCGGATGATAAAGGCTTCGAAGAGTGTGCCCCCGAAATAACACGGAATACCCGCCTCTTTGTAAACCTTAATTTTTTCCTTGAGATGGGGCGTTACATAAGAGGTGGCCCAGCCAAGTTTCACGATATCTACATAGTCGGCCGCCACGCTTACAAAGTCTTCTACTTCACGCACGCTCATGCCTTTGTCCATGGCCATAGTAAAGCCGATTTCCCTGGGCTTTGCTGTGCGCTCAGGTAAATTCTTTAATGTGTAATTCATCAGCGATTTTCTTTTCTGAATTGTTCAATAATCTTGAACAATGCCTTTTGGGTTTCGGGTTTTGGAAAAAAATCGAAGAGCACCGGGTGTCCTTCGAAGTCCAAAATTAATGCATTTTCGAGATAATGAAAGGCCTCTTTAAAGCGCCCGGATTCGATCAAATAGACAGTCGCGCGGTACATCAGTTCGGGGTCATCGGGCATTTCATCCAAACCTTGCAATACAATTTCCAACGCTTTTTCCGGGGTTCCCTGCTCAAAATAGATAAACGACCAGTTGAGCCAGATTTCTTTGTCGTTCGGGGCTAAATGGCTCGCCTCTTCATATGCGCTGATCGATGAGATTGTATTTCCGATTTTAAACTCTGCGTGGGCTGCTGCTTTCCAATACTCCGCGTAATGGCTATTCAGCTTAACGGCTCGGTTGTAGAAATGCAAGGCCTGATACCACTTCTCTTGCTTTTCCATGCAGTTGCCGGCGCCAAACCAGGCCTCATCGTACAAGGGATCAAGCTTTATTGATTTTTGGAAATACTTTAAACCAAGATCGTACTGTTCTAAACCTTCGTATGCCGCGCCCATGCAACAGTACACTTCGGGACTTGGCCCCTCAATCTCAATCGTTTTACGAAAAGCATCGAGCGACTTTGTGTATTGCTCGAGATTCATGTACGAGTTGCCCATGTTAAACCATGCGGAGGCAAACGTTTCATCAATAGCCAGGGCGTAGTCGTACGCTTCTATGGCCTCGTCATATCGTTCTAATTTGTTGCATACAATGCCAAGATTGTACCACGCCGGTGCCGAGTAGGGGTCTTCGTCAATGAATTTCCGGTAGTAGGAAAGGCTACTTTCGAGTTGCCCCACAACATCCAAACAATATGCCAACTCATACAAAGAGCCCTCATGCGTGAGGTTGTGGTCAATCGACTTTTTGTATGCATCGATTGCCTGCTCAAATTCTTCCATGCTTTGGTGAGCGAGCCCGATGTTATAATAAATTTCGTCTTGTTCTTCTTCGTTGTAGAGAAGGGCGCTTTCATACACCTGTATGGCTTCCTGGTGTTTGCCTTGCAAGGATAACACGGAGCCAATCGACATAATGATGTCTACATCAGACGGGTTTAACGTTTGCGCCTGTTCCAGAAGTTGCAAAGCTTCCTCGTACTCTTCTAGCGAAGAAAGTACTTGTGCTTTCCGGGTGAGTAGTTCGGTAGAATATGGAAATTGATCTACTGCGCGGTTAGCCGCCAATAGTGCCTTCTTAAATTTTGATCTATCCTGATAGTATGTGATGATCGTTTCGAATTCCTCTTCATCAAAAAAGGGAGACGTTTCCTGCTTGATGCTTTCTTCAAAACGCTTGATTAATTCCTCCTCTTCGCGCTTTCTGAATTCTTGCTCCATGTACTAGAAAGGTTTGCCTAAAATAGAGAAAAAATGACTTGAGTAAAAACGATACCCTGCAAAACCGAAGGCAAAGTTCGCGATAGATAGGGCAAAAAGCCAGTTGTAATTGTTAATACTTTGCATTAATGTGCTCGCGGTAAAACCCACAGCACCAATTAACTGTATCTTCTAAACTTCGGTATTGTAAGCCAAGTTTGGCCATTGAATCGCTGGCATCAAAAACAATTTTTTTTCGCAAGGAGTTCGCCATTGGCCGGGTGATTAAGGGTTCTTTTTCCAACGCAAATGCCCGTAACTCTTCTGCAGCCGCGGCCAACCAGATTAATTTGTGCCCCACGCGAACATAAGGTGCCCGCTTATTCAGTTGCCGCGCAACGGATTCAAAAAAATCGATATAACGCGCGTTGCCGCCACAGAGAAGGAAGCGCTGCCCATCGGGCATGGCGCGGAGCACCAGCGCAATCGCTTGGGCAACGTCACGGCCATCTACGTAGTTGAGCGTAGCATGAGTATAGAAAGGTTTTTCCTTCAGTACATACTCAAACGTACGGGCGCTGCTGCGCATCGCCAGCGAGGGGGCTAGCACAACCGCCGGATTTACGATTGCAACTTGTAAGCCTTCTTCACCGCCACGAAAAGCTTCTAGTTCCGCCAGGTATTTTGTGAATCCATAATAACTCGGAAAATTCGCTTTACTGTCGGCTGGTTTCGTGTGTTCCGTTACCACCTCGCCGGATACGGGTCGGGGAAATGCCGCTACTGAACTTACGTGAATCAAATTCTTCACCCCGGTGCGAAGTGCGGCGTTTACTACGTTTGCTGTGCCTTCTACATTTGTTCGAAAGAGTTCTTTTTTTCGCCTAGGATTGAATGAGACGAGGCCAGCTGCATGCACTACGGTTTGTACTCCCTCAAACGCTGCACATAACGCTTGCGGATCATCCACGTCTGCCCTTCGGCAGTCTTCATCGCCGGGCTGCCGAACTACTTTAATTACCTGCTCGCCGTTTTCTTTGAGCCGGCTCACGATGATTTCGCCCAGCAATCCATTCGCGCCTGTAACTGCAATCATGCGTGAATATCAAAGTTAATCAGCGGTAATTCGAGGGCGCGTTGATAATATTTACAAACGGCAACTTTCTGCAGCAATCGCGCTTGCTGCGGCTGATGGCAGTCGGACGACACCGCGTTGATAATTTTAGCATCAATCATTTTTTCGGCCAGCCGTTGTACCGAGGGTGAGTAGTAACCGATGAGCGATAACAGATTGATTTGAAGATTAACACCGCGCGTTCGTAAATCTTCGGCCTTTGCAAGAGACATATAATGGTACCGCTCTGGATGGGCCAGCATGGGGCGATAGCCTTGGGTGACGAGCTGAAAAACAACTTCTTTTAGTTGTAGTGGTTCACTGAGATAATTCGTTTCAAACAGCAGGTGTTTTCGGCCGAACGTGAGCAGTGGTTCTTTTTGGTGCAAGTCTGTCTGGAAACTGTCATCCAGGTAATACTCTGCAGCTACGGCAAGTTCAACGTTTATACCGGCAGCTGTGGCGGCGTGTTGAAGTTCTGAAAATGCCGCCAGAATACCGGTAGTTTTGTTTGGATACGCATGCTGAGATACGTGCGGGGTGGTAACAATGGTTTGCACGCCCAGCTCTTTTAGTTGAGTAATGATTTCAAGGGCTTCCGGGAGTTCTTTTACTCCGTCATCAATTTTCGGAATGAGGTGCGAGTGAAAATCACTCACCAATCGTTTTTCTGATTTTTTTTGTTTCCGTTGAAAGAACACAGCGGTATTGCGTTGGGCTAACTTTTTTCATCGTAATACCCATACCCATAGCCTTTCGTATTCACTTGCAGTGCATTCAAAACGATGGAGAGTTTGCTGAACTGATGGAGTTGTTTGAGCCGGTTGAGATGCTGCAGAAATTCCCGCTTCGAGTAGTTTGCGCGTACGATATAAATACTGATGTCCGATTTTTTCATCACCATAATGGCGTCGGTGACCAACCCAGAGGGCGGAGTGTCCAGGATGATGAAATCGAATTGCGTTTTAAGTGCTTCAATAACGCCGTTAAACTCACCGTTTACCAGCAGTTCGGCTGGATTTGGTGGAATGGGTCCCGAAGGAATAAAGGATAGATTTGGATACGGGGTGGCGCATATCGCGTCCTCAAGGTGATATTTTTTTATCAGCACGGTGCTCATGCCCACCTCGGGCGATGGAACTTCAAAGGCAGGGCTTTTTGCCTTGCGCATGTCTAAATCAATTAACACTGTTTTTTTATGCGCCAGCGCAAACAGAGCGGCCAGATTAGACGCAATAAATGATTTTCCTTCGCCGCCAATGGTTGACGTTACACATATAACGATGTTTTTCCTGCCTTCGATGAAGAAGTCAAGATTGGTGCGAAGGGTTCGGAGCGCCTCGCTTACGCGCGATTTCGGTCGATGGATGACTTGCAGCGGTTCATGTGCACCTTTTTTTGACGATTGCGGCACAACTGCCAATACCGACACGTTTGTGTCTTTTTCTACTTCGTGCAGGCCGGTTACTTTGTTGTGAAGCAGATAGGCGATACCCAGAAAAAAGAAACACAACACCAATCCGGCGGTCATGCCCACACCGTAGATCAGCATCCGTTTCGGGGAGACGGGTTCAATGGGTAAGTTAGCGGCCGACAAGATGGCGAAGTTGGGCAGTGCACCGGCTTGTGTGATTTCAATACCCGCTCTTGACTGCATCATTGAGAGATAGAATTCTTCGTACAGTTTGTAGAACCGTTGGTTTTTTGTGAACTCCGTATTTTTTGTTGGCAGTGTGGCAAACTGGGTTTCGAGCGAGGCCTTTCGTTTATTTAAATCCTGAAGCGTTGCCTGCAGCGACGTGCGGAGGTCACTCATCTGAGTTTCTATTTCGGTGGATACAGCTTGCAAATTTTGCTCAATCTGTTTGTAAACAAACGTGTTAGGGTTATGCGATAACGAAACGTTTTTCTTCTGGAGGACAAGCTTTTGTCGTTCATTTACACTTTCAATCAGCGCGTCAGGCCACCCAGCGCTGGCATTTTGGATTCGCCCTACCTCTCCATCCGTAATCGACTTTTGGAACACCTCTAAATCGCGAAGTCTTTTCTGTACCTGGTACCGCTGCGAATCGGTTTTGTAGAGAGAGGAAATAATCTTTCGGATTTCTTCTGAGGTACTGCTGCTTTTGTTGTTGAGCATGAACTGTTCAAAATAATTTTCATAGTCCTCCATCTTGGCTTCTATCTGGCCCAGTTCATTGTTCAGCCAGTTGATTTTTTGCTTGGTAGCCAGCGATTTTTGTTCATTACTAAAACTGAGATACAAAGAGTCGATCGTATTGACGATATCGTATGCTTTAAGCGCATTGAAGTCGCGAAACGCCACGCGGATGGTGCTGGCCTCGAGGTTGATGGGCTCAACACTTAAATTGTTGCGCAGATAATTCAATACTTGTTGTTCGCTGTGTACAATAAAAAAATAGGTAGCATCGCTTCCCTCTTCAAAGTGCCTGGTTTTTTTCAGGCGTAGGAGCGCACCGGCTATCGTTACCGGTTTATTAAATTGAAACGGTACTACGGCTTTTTCTGAGATGCGGATTTTTCCGCCATCGTTGGTAAACTGAACTGACCAATGGGTATCATACAATCCCTTCGTTGCTTGCAGCACGTCCACTTCGAACGGATTCTGTTTGTATAGCTCGTTATCAAGAACCTGGCCTACGTAATAGTAGCTGATTTTGATGGGCAAGGAATCCGCAACCTTGGCCAGAAAAACTTTGGAGCGGATTTGTTCAATTTCGCCCGACAGTTCGCTTCCGGGCTGGTTTTCTACGGTAGGCAGAAGCGATAACTCCGTTTGTTTCTTGATCTCCAGCTTCAGTTCGGATTCAGACTCGTACACATTTTTTGTGTACCGCAGATAGAGGTAGGAGGAGATAATCGGAACAGCGAAGAGTGCCGGCAAAACGAACGCATACTTTTTTAGGAGTATAACCAGTTTCTGGAAGTCAATTCCTTCGATAGGCGATTCGGCTGACCGAAAACTGTCTGACATGCTATCGGGTTGAGTTGTAAAAGATCAGAAGTGTGAGGATGCTTACTACTAATCCGATCAACGGCGATGCATCGCGCAGCCCTTCCACAAACGGACGCCTTACAGGTTCGAGGTAAATGATGTCGCCCGAGTGTACCAAAACGTTGTGGGTGGGATAGTTTGCCACGTCACTCAGATCAAGTAAAATCACTTCGTCATTTCGGAGCAGCCGGATGTTTGATGTCTTCGCTTCGCGGGTAACGTCTCCGGCCAGGCCAATCACTTCCAGCACGGTCATACCTTCGTTTGGTAAGGGTACCACTACACCACCGTTTGCAATCACGGTAACGCGGTTGTTTGTAATCGATAACACCACAAAACAATCCTTATAGTAAACGTTGTATTTTGCCTGCAACATGGTTTCGGCCGCGCGAATGGTTAAACCTGTTAGTGATTGCTCTCCCACCAACGGAAACTTTGCATTTCCATCTTTGTCTACCAGATAGGAGGGCCGCTCGGGGAGGCTGGTAAGTCCGCCGGAAGTTTTACTGAGTGCCCGATCCGGATCAATCAACGCCTCTCCGTTTGCCGCATACACGTCTAACGACAATTGATCGAACGGTAAAATGGTTTGGTTTGAGGGCACCAATAGTTCGCGCGTAGGGCCTTTTTGTGGCATCTTGTCAGAAACCTTAAGAAATAAGCTTTGCTTGTAGGATGAACATCCAACAACGAAAATAAGCATTACAAGGAATCGTGATCGGGCAAGCCGTTTAGCCATGGAAATAATCAAGTGGCTAAGTTAAATGATTTACACTAAATCAACAGTTGATGAAACAGTGGTCATTTCTGGCTGGTCGGTTACGGTATGAATGGCGCGTAGGTATTTTTCGATTACGATTTTTTCGCTGTAGTTAGCCTTAACTTTTGCCCGGCCATTTTCGCCCATTTTTGCCAGCTCGCTGTCGTCTTTACTCATCATTTGCGTCATTTTCAGCGCCAGATCCGATGGGTTTTTTACCTCACACAGCAGCCCGTTATAGTTGTGTTCAACCACGTGATGACATCCGGCCACATCCGTAGCGATGATGGGCTTGGCCGAAGATGCAGCCTCCAGCAATGTACGCGGTGCCCCCTCACGATAAGAAGGCAGCACAATACAATCGGCCTGCTGAATAAAAGGGCGAACGTCTTCTGTGGTGCCAAGGTACTCTACCAAACCCGCTTGCAGCCAGCTATCGATTGTCTTCAATTTAATGCCGCGTTTATGGAGGGGGTCTTTCGGTCCAAGAATCTGAAACTTTGCATTTACGCCCCGTTGCTTCAGCGTTTTAATTGCTTCAATAAACTCCAGCACACCTTTGTCGGTAATGAGCCTGGAGATGAGCAAAAACGTGAACTTATTGTTTCGTTTGAACTCGGTTGGCTTGAAGCGTTCCAAATCCACGCCCGATCCCGGTAGCAAATCGGCAACCCCCTCGGGCACAAGGCCCCGGGATACGAAGAGCTTGAAATCGTCATTATTTTGGAAAAACACTTTTTTCGGATACTTAAACGAAATCTTGTACAGAGAAATCGCGATAGCCGAAACCAGATTTTCTTTTAAAAACACGGTTCCAAGCCCGCATACGTTGTTGATTACCGGTATGCCCAACCAGGAGGCAGCAATAGAACCGTAGATGTTCGGTTTGATGGTATAGTGAAGAATAACGTCCGGCTTGATTCTCCGGTAGGTGGCCCAGAGTTCGAAAATAAGCGCTGAGTCTTTAATCGGATTTGCCCCGCGGCTATCCATCCGGATATTGTGATGGATGCAACCCGCTTCAATCAGTCGGTTAGTAAATTTATCGTTTGGCGCAACGGTGTGGATTTCATGGCCTTGGGCAGCCAACTCCCGGATAAAATTCATCCTGAAATTATAGATGTTCCAGGACGTGTTAAGCACGATTGCAATTCTCATTAGGCCAACTCGTTCTCGCTTACGCGACAGGTTTAGATCAACAGTACCAACTACGGTAATGTCAATTCTTCAAAATTAAGTAAAGTAACCGGGGTTGTAAAATTCAGTTGGGCAAAAAGCGTAGGTTTGTACGACCATGTTGCAGAACAAAGGCGGAATTGTGGGGATTATCACTCCCGAGGTTAATCAGGATGAATTAACCGAGCACTTGGATGAGTTGGCATTCTTGGCCGAGACCGCCGGTATCGCAGTCCGCAATCGATTTACCCAGCGTTTGAAACACCCCGACCCGCGGTTTTTTGTTGGCAAGGGTAAGTTGGACGAGATAAAACAAGCCGTTTTTCAGCACGAACTCGCCAGCCTGATTTTTGATGACGATTTAACGCCCTCGCAGCTACGCAATTTGGAAAAAGAGTTTAACCCGCCCAGCCGGGAAAACCGCGTGAAAATCTATGACCGAAGCCTGCTTATTCTCGATATTTTCGTGATGCGGGCACAAACCGCGCAGGCAAAAGTGCAGGTAGAGCTGGCGCGAAATCAATATTTGCTTCCCCGTTTAACCCGGTTATGGACCCACTTGGAGCGGCAACGCGGCGGCACGGGCACCCGCGGCGGAGCGGGCGAAAAGGAAATCGAAACCGACCGAAGGAATATCCGCCATCAGATCAGCATCCTTAAAGAAGAGCTGAAGAAAATTGATCGCCAGCGGGCCACGCAACGCAAAGGCCGCGGCCAAACGGTGCGGGTGGCACTGGTGGGCTATACAAACGCAGGAAAGTCCACGCTGATGAACCTGCTTTCGAAAGCCCAGGTGAAGGCGGAAAATTTACTTTTTGCCACCGTTGACGCTACGGTGAGAAAGGTGGTGTTACACGGAATCCCGTTTTTGTTGTCGGATACAGTTGGGTTTATCCGCAAGCTGCCACATCACTTAATTGAATCGTTTAAGAGCACGCTGGACGAGGTGCGCGAAGCAGACTTGCTCCTGCACGTGGTTGATGTGGCGCACCCGTTTCACGATAGCCATATTGATGTGGTACAGAAAACGCTGGTGGAGTTGGGCGCTGGCAATATTCCAACTGTGCTGGTGTTAAACAAGGCAGATTTGCTGCCCGATCATAGCGAAGTAGCCTTAGAACAGATGGCGGGTTACTATCGCGATAAGGGTTTTGAGCGCATTGTTTTTGTTTCTGCCACTTCCCGACTTAACATCGCTACACTGCGTGAGGTATTGTTCGAGCAAGTGAAAAACAAGCACTTAACCATTTATCCAAATTTTGTGGCCAATACGGACTATTCCGCCATTGGCGAATAAAAAAAGAGCCGCTCAGCGGCTCCCTTTTTTTAATTCAACAACAGCTCCCGTTTTTAGGTTGCCCATGTTTTTCCTACCTCGGCTAGCGGCACGCAACCATGATAAGCCCCCGGTACTGGGTTGTATTGAAGCACCTGAGTTGCCCCAGGTTCTGAGGTGAAGAAGCCCAGCAGCGTGAGCTCTTTTACCATCAAAATGAACGGCCGGGTCTTTAGTTCGCCTTTCTTTTGAGCTTCAACGGCCGGGTCGTGAACGGACTTCAGGTATGCCAGTTGCGCGTCCGGGCTCATATCCACAAAGGCGTCGCCCGCTTTTTCCGCTCCCTCCTCAAATTCTTTTAAACCTGCCAGGAACCGGTCTTGATCTTCCTTGTTGTACACGTCTTTCAACATCAAATCGATAAACCCAGGCACACCTACATCAACGGCGCCCGGAGTATCCGTTTTGGGGATGATTACATCCGTTACCGCCCGTATGGTTTGTGCCTGCTCCGGCGTAAAAAACACAGGCGTAAAATTCAACTCAGGCGTTGCCTTGCACCCGTTCAAGATGGCGGTCATGGCCGGCACAGAAACCGCGAACCCCAGCAGGGTTGCGGTGCGTTGTATGGCTTCTCTTCTATTCATGGTACAGTTCTTAGCGTGTTACAAGTTACCCTTTTTTAATTCACTTACGGCATAATCGGCTGCACGTGCGGTGAAGGCCATATACGTAAGCGACGGATTTACACAGGCAGCCGAAGTCATAAATGAGCCGTCCGTTACAAACACATTCTTGCAAGCGTGCACTTGGTTGTATTTGTTGAGCACAGACGTCTTCGGGTCTTTGCCCATGCGGGCGGTTCCCATTTCATGGATACCCAGGCCCAAGCCATGGCTTGAAGGATTATCAAAACTGCGCACATTTTTTGCGCCAGCGGCATCCAGCATTTCGGCTGCGTCGGTGGCCATGTCTTTGCGCATTTTAAAATCGTTTTCTTTAAATTCAGTGTCGAACAACAACGTGGGCAAGCCGTATTTGTCTTGTTTATCGCGATTGATTGTTACCCGGTTGGTAGGATCGGGCAATACCTCGCCAAAGCCGCCAATGCCAATAGTCCATTTCCCAGGTGTAGCTACTTCCTGCTTCAACTGGGCACCGAGGCTAAGTTCTGCCACCATGCGCGACCAGCCTTGCCGACTGCCACCGCCCTGGTATCCAAATCCACGTAAGTAATCGCGTTTGTCTTTGCCGATGTTGCGGTACCGCGGAATGTACACGCCGTTGGCTCTGCGGCCCGTGTAATAACTGTCTTCAAATCCATCCATTTCACCGCTCGCACCTACACCCAAGTGGTGATCCATAATGTTACGGCCAAGTTGATCGCTATCGTTTCCTAATCCATTCGGGAAACGCGCAGAGATACTATTCATGAGAATAAATGTCGAGCCCATGGTGGAGGCGCAGAGAAAAATCACCTTGGCGTAAAATTCAATTTGTTCCCCGGTTTCTCCGTCCAACACTTTTACGCCAGTGGCCTTGCCGGCCTTTTCATCGTAGATAAGCTCATGTACAATTGAATTCGGGCGTAAGGTCATGTTTCCAGTAGCAGCCGCTGCCGGCAACGTGGATGAATTACTGCTGAAATATCCGCCATAAGGGCATCCGCGAATGCAAAGGTTCCGGTACTGGCACGAACCGCGTTGCTTACTTTTATCATGCAGTAGCGGAGATGTGATATGGGCCACGCGGCCGATGGTAAGCAGGCGGCCAAACTTATCTTTCATGGCGCGTTTCAACTCTTTCTCCACACAGTTCAACTCCATAGGCGCTAGGAATTTGCTGTCGGGCAATTGCAGCAGGTTTTCTGCCTGGCCACTAATGCCAGCGAAGGTCTCCACGTAGTCGTACCAAGGCTCGATTTCTTTGTAGCGCAGCGGCCAGTCGATGGCGATCCCGTCTTTCAGGTTCGCTTCGAAATCCAAATCGCTCCAACGGTAACTCTGGCGTCCCCACATGATGGAGCGGCCACCCACGTGGTAACCCCGCATCCAGTCGAACCGCTTCCCCTCTTTTTCGGTGTACGGGTTCTCCAAATCGTTAACGAACCAATGCTTAGACGACTGCCGCACGGTGTAGCCCGTTCGGTTTTGCACGCCCTGTTGTTTGAGGTCTTCTTGCGTAGGCCGATCGCCGTTGGGGAATTCCCAAGGGTCTTTTGTGGCGGTAGGGTAATTGGGGTGCTCTACCATGCGGCCACGTTCCAGCACCAGGGTTTTCAATCCTTTCTCCGTCAGCTCTTTGGCTGCCCATCCTCCGCTGATGCCCGTTCCAACAACAATTGCATCAAACGTATTCTCTTGTTTGGCTTTTACATTCAGATTCATTGGATTTCGAAACTTTGGGCAGAAATATACTGGCTTTCTAAAATTTAATTCGAGAAAATCGGATGATCGGAAAATAAAGTTTCAAATCCGATTCAGATAAAAATCACTACAATTAATGCCAAAAAGGCATTTTTTGTATTGGATTCATCTCTTTTTATGACTTTATGGCTTGTTTTTAGGATTGGTACAAGTTTTCAGGAGGAGCTATGCGTGCTTAAAATCATGTTAAACCAAAAAAATAAAGCTATGAACATTGTAAAGTATCGTACATCGGAATTTGTGCCCGCGTCTTTCGCTTCATTGGTCGATCGGTTCTTCGACAATTCATTGAACCGTGGAATTGTAGAACCCACTTTTGTGCCCCGCGCTGATGTGTTGGAGTTCGAAAAAGAATTCGAAATCCAGTTGGCCGTGCCGGGTTTGAAAAAAGAAGATTTCAAAATCGAGCTGCAAGACAATTACCTCACCGTAAGTGGCGAGCGTAAAGTGGCTACCGAGAAGAAAAGCGGCACGTACCATGCGCGCGAAACCGTTTTTGGTGCGTTTACCCGCTCATTCTACTTGCCGGAAACCGTAAACGCCAGCGGCATTTCTGCCTCCTATCAAAACGGCATGCTGGAAATCCGCGTACCTAAAGACGAGAAGCGCGTGCTCAAGCATGCGATTGAAGTGAAGTAACTAAAGAACAATCGCAACAAGCAAAAGGGGCGCATACCTGTGCGCCCCTTTTTCTTTACGAAAACCTCCGCTATGAATCGCGTGTTAAACCTGTATCTTGTCTGCGCCTTTGCGGAGATTGAGCATTATGATGAAACGATCGCTGTTGATTTTGTTGGTTTTTGTAGCCTCGGGCATTGGCGCCGTGGTGGGCGGGCTGTTGGCGATTCGGTGGCTGGAACCCGTGGCCGATTACCAATCGATCGAAGTGCGTCAACAACAAGTGTTAGCCACCCGCGCCCCGGAACTGCTACCTAACGTAACCGATGGCCTCAACTTCAAAGAGGCGTCGGCCCGGGTGGTGCCCGCCGTGGTGCACATTCGCGCATCGTTTGGTTCGGGCAGTTTTAGCTTGAATGCCATCGATCAGTTTCTAAATCCCCACGCCCGCTCGTCTGGTTCTGGTGTGATTATTTCCGATGATGGCTACATCGCCACGAATTACCATGTTATTGAAGATGCCACGAATCTTGAAGTGGTGCTGAATAATAACCAGAGGTTTTTTGCCAAGGTGATTGGTAAAGACCCAAACACCGATCTGGCGCTGCTAAAAATTAAGGCCACCCGGTTGCCTTTTGTGAAGTACGGAAATTCGGATCTCGTTGGGCCGGGCGATTGGGTGTTGGCAGTGGGCAATCCATTTGATTTAACCTCCACGGTTACGGCCGGAATTGTTAGCGCAAAAGCGAGGAACATTGATATCCTGCGCGACAGAAATAATTTACAAGTTGAATCCTTTATTCAAACCGATGCGGCAGTAAATCCAGGCAACAGTGGTGGTGCGTTAGTGAACCTACAGGGCGAACTGGTGGGTATTAACACGGCCATCGCCACCGCCACGGGCGGGTACTCCGGCTACTCGTTTGCAATACCGGTTTCGCTGGTAAAAAAGGTAATGGACGATCTACTTGAATTCGGCTCCGTTCAGCGCGGAATGTTGGGCATTCAAATCGTAAATGTAACCCCCGAATTGGCAGAAGAGCAGCAGTTGGACGTAGTGCAGGGCGTGTATGTAACCAACGTTAACCGCGATGGCGCGGCCAAGCGGTCCGGGTTAGCCGCGGGCGATGTGATTACCGCTATTGATCATCACCCGGTGAACTCTGTTTCTGAGTTGCAAGAGTGGGTGGCGCGCAACCGGCCAGGCCACCAGGTAAAAGTTACGTTTCGCAGGGCGGGCACAGAGAAACAGGTGAGCGCAATCTTGAAAGATTATGATGGAAACGAAGCGCCAAGCAAACCACCCGTAACTTTTGAGATGCAGGGCGCGCGGTTTGAAGACTTGAATTACCGCGAGCTGAATGAATTGCATTTGGATGGCGGGGTGCGCATTGCGTCTATTACCGAAGGGCCATGGAAAGACGAAAACCTGGAGCCCGGCGTGATCATTACACACGTAGACAAAGTTGCCATTGATGATGTGCGCGATTTGAACCGCGTGCTGGCCATGAAACGCGGTGCCGTACTGATTGAAGGTCAGACCAAAGGCGGCGCGCGGGTAGTTGCTGGCATCGATTGGTAATTTTGGGCCAGCCGGGGCACCTTTTTTTGTAGTTTTACCGCACATTAATTTCCAAATTCCATGACAACTTTTGGACTACCCGAAGCTTGGGCGCAGTTGCGTATCTCGAATCAAAACCCGGGCGTTTCTACCGGGCAGAACTGGCTGGCTACCCAAGGCGTTTACCTCCAATCCCACTCGCCGGTAGACGGCCAACTGATTGGCGCTGTGCAGGCAGCCGATGCGGCTTCTTTCCAGCAAGTGATTGACGCGGCACAACGGGCGTTTCTGCAATGGCGGTTGGTGCCGGCTCCACAGCGGGGCGAGGTTGTTCGGCAGATCGGGCAGGAACTGCGCAAATACAAAGAACCACTGGGCAAGCTTGTGTCGTACGAAATGGGCAAGTCGTATCAGGAAGGTTTGGGCGAGGTGCAAGAGATGATTGATATCTGCGATTTTGCCGTGGGATTGTCGCGCCAACTTCACGGTGTAACCATGCACTCCGAGCGGCCCCTCCATCGCATGTATGAGCAGTACCATCCACTGGGGGTAGTAGGAGTTATTTCGGCCTTCAATTTTCCGGTGGCTGTGTGGTCGTGGAATGCCATGATCGCCTGGGTTTGCGGAGACACTTGCATTTGGAAACCTTCGGAAAAGACGCCGTTATGCAGCGTGGCCTGCCAGCGGATTGTGGCCGATGTTTTTGAACGAAACGATGTGCCCGAAGGGGTAAGCTGTATTGTGAATGGCGGCGCAGAAGTGGGGCAGTGGCTAGCCGCCAGCGAAGCGGTGCCGCTCGTATCCGCCACTGGCTCTACCCGCATGGGCAAGGCGGTGGGCAGAACGGTAAGCGAGCGACTCGGCCGGGCGTTGTTGGAGTTAGGCGGCAACAATGCCATCATCATTTCAGAAAAAGCCAACCTGGATATGGCAATTCGGGCAGCAGTATTTGGTGCCGTGGGCACGGCCGGGCAGCGGTGCACTACCACCCGTCGGTTAATCATTCATGAAAGCGTGTACGCAGATTTCACTCAACGCCTCACCAAAGCCTATGCCCAAATCAACATTGGCAACCCACTGGACCAACGGTACCATATGGGGCCTTTGATTGATGTTGCAGCCGTGCAAAGTTATCTACAGGCGTTGCAGCAGGTGCGCGAGTCGGGCGGTAGGTTTTTGATTGAGGGCGGAGTGCTTACCGGCCCCGGTTATGAGTCTGGCTGCTATGTGAAGCCTGCGGTTGCCGAGGTGCAAAACGACTGGCCGATTGTGCAACACGAAACGTTTGCTCCAATACTCTATCTGATGAAATACCGCACACTGCCCGAGGCCATTGCATTGCAAAATGGCGTAAAACAGGGCTTGTCATCGTCCATCATGACAACCGATATGCACGAGATGGAATTGTACCTTTCCCATGCCGGTTCTGATTGCGGTATTGCGAACGTGAATATCGGTACCAGCGGTGCGGAGATTGGCGGTGCGTTTGGCGGTGAGAAAGAAACCGGAGGAGGCCGGGAATCGGGTTCAGATGCGTGGAAAGCCTACATGCGCAGGCAGACAAACACCATTAACTACGGGGCGAGTTTGCCGCTCGCTCAGGGAATCAAATTCGATCTGTAATCCGTTTGCAAATCCGTTTGCCAAGTTCTATTTTAGACCCTTTATAATCCATCCATACAACAATGGCAGCCAAGAAGTTTCGCACAGTAATGTTGATTGATGACAACGAAATCGATAATCTCATCAATCAAAAAATGATTGAGGCAGCGGCTGTGGCAGAAAACATCTACACCCACACCGGTGCTAAAAGTGCCATTGAGTTTTTGCGAAACATGGAAAAACTGGATATGGCAGATAAAGTGCTGCCCGACGTTATCTTTCTGGATATTGATATGCCGTTAATGGATGGTTTCCAGTTCCTTGATGAGTTTGAAAAGCTAAGTACATCCGCAAAAAAGAAGTGCGCCATTGTGATGCTCACCTCCTCCATTAACCCTCAAGACTTCAACCGTTCAAAAAAATACCCGAACGTAAAACTTTATCTCAACAAGCCGCTCTCGCATGAGAGCATCATCAAGCTGGAAGTTTAATCTACACCTCTAAACGCGTCAGGTTTTCTACAAATTCCTCATCCATCTTGATGAGCGAAACCGGTGAGAAGTAGTTCACCGAAATGGCTTTGAACTTGGGGATTACCGCGTTGATCTTTTTCGGCTTTTCTTTTTTCGCTTCGCTGGTCGCGATTTTCAGAATTTTCAGGAACATAAGCACATTTTCGCACTCGTCTTTCCCGAACATACGGATCTGGCGCTGAATGGAGTTGCTCAATTGGTTGAACAGTTCGAAGTCGCGTGTCATGCAATATTGTAACGCCAACACCGCCTTCACTTCCATTTGGGCAAATGGATACCGCTTCAGGCTCGTTTCATTCAGGAAGTTGTTAATCATACGGGCAGCCTCTTCAAATTTGCCCACGTAGTAACACGATAGCGCACGATAGACCACGTACACCAATTGGCGCGGCACGTCATTTACATCTGGTTCGTAATCGGTGAAGAGCGTTTCGTTCTCAGCATACAATTCTTTTTCGGTGCCCAGGCGTAACTGCCTTTCCATTTTCGAGATCAGAAATTGGGCGGAGAAAGTATAGTAGGGGTAGTTTACCAACAGGTTGGAGGTGGCATCGTTAACCTCTTCAAAATACTTTTCTGCCTGCTTGTATACTTTGTAATGGTTGTAGTATTCCAACTTCAGGAACTCGAACACCAGGTTGATGTGGTAATACACCGGGTCGAGATTATACGTATCGAAGATTTTCTGCACGTGGTGGAAGATATCTTCAATCGATTCCCCGTCTTGCATGTTGTCTTCGCGTTCCACAAATAGACGGTGAAAAACCAGCATGCAACTCATGTAAATGTACAGCCGGTGCGACTCGTATAACTTCGCCACGTTTTGCATCTCTTTCATGAGTAACTCCAGCCCGAGTTTTTCGGTTTCATCTCCACTTAAAAAGAAGCTGCCGTACTTTTTGAAATAATCGGCAAGCAAATCTTCGGCTTTATCTACGGCCAGCATATACGCCACGTGGCGGTTGTACAATTGCGAATAGTTAAAGTACTCGGGCGAGTTGATGTGTAGTTTCTTCAATCCTTTGTAAACTATGGTCAGCTCGCTGGCCAGATCGTAATCCAAAAGCTCCTTTTCGAGTTTTTTCAGCGTGGCCACAGAAATCGTGCGTTTTTTGGTAAAAAGCACCTCGTTCAGGTTGGCTACTTTGCGCAGAATGTCGGTACGGGGGCTTTCCATCTGCTGCAGCAGATGTTCTTCTATCTTTTGATTTAAGCGAGAACGAAGCGTGTAGTAGGCGTTGGCATTTACATCTAACTCCACCATTATTTTGCTATCGGATAGCTGACGCTCGCGAAGCGCTTTTAGGAGGTAGGCCGACTTTTCCGCATTACTTTCAATCAATGAGTCGTGAATGGATTTGAAATCCTTTTCCGACAACTGCTTGATAATATTTTTGAGCTTAGCCATGTGCTGTAGACAAGATGAATTGATTGGAAAAGTTACAAAAAATATCATCGGCAACAAGAATAAACGGCGGGCGGCCGCGTCAAAATAGTGGGGCGTGTTTTGAACACACGCTTCAATTCAACTTTTGCTATGGATCAGATTTCTCAGGCGATTGTAGATGCCGTAAAGCAAGTAAAGCTTTCGGTGGTTAAGATTGATGTTTTTCGCAGACAGGGCGGTAAGTTAAAGCCAGCAGGCGGTGGATCCGGGTTCATTTTTTCCTCCGATGGCCTGTTGTTCACCAACCATCATGTAATTCAGGGTGCCGACCGGATTATGGTTGCTGTGGCGGATGAAAACGAGATTGAGGCCGAGGTGCTTGGCACCGATCCGGACACAGATCTGGCACTGTTAAAAATCTTTTCCACCGGTTTTGCCGCAGCCAAACTGGGCGATGCACACCAGTTACAAATTGGCCAAATGGTATTGGCCATCGGCAATCCGTTTGGGTATCAGCACACGGTAACCATGGGCGTGGTTAGCGCGCTTGGGCGCACCTTGCGCGCGCAGAACGGAAGTTTGGTAGATCACGTGATCCAGACAGATGCCGCACTAAATCCGGGAAATTCCGGCGGACCAATGATCAACCTGGCGGGCGAGGTGGTGGGTGTAAATACCGCGGTGCTGCTTGGTGCACAGGGCTTGAGTTTTTCTGTGGCCATTAACACGGCCAAGGAAATTGCAGACCAACTGCTGCGCACCGGGCGTGTTTTCAAGGCGTATTTGGGTTTGGCCCTGCAAGAAATTGAATTAGTGCCCCGACTAAAAAACCGCTACCAATTGCCCAACAACAAGGCACTTTTTGTGGTTGCCACCGAGCCCGATTCGCCAGCTTCGCGGTCGCAGATTGAGTCGGGCGATATCATCGTCTCATTTAATCAACGACCCGTACAGTCGTTGCACGAGTTATTCCGTGAGTTATCAAAAAAAGAAATTTTACACGCGGTAGATGTAGGCGTGCTTCGCCAAGGGCAGTTACTCTATGTGCCCATTTTCCCAACGGAGCGAAATTTTGTTAAAAGCCGTTAACGGAAATACCAGCGGTAAAGGAGTTCATGGTGGTACCCTCCGGTCCTTTGCCAGGGGCAAACGTTTCGGAGAGATTGTAGTTCACAAACCAGTTAAACCCACCGATTCCAAACCGAAGGTAAACGCCATATCGAATTTGATTCAGGCCGAAATTGCGTTTGTTTTTTAGCGTAATGAGTTCGCCATCCTCCTCGTACTTCAGCTTGGTAAAGGCATCGTACAACACCCCGATACGCCCTCCAATGGCCACATTAAAACTGCGTGCAATGTCCTCCGGCCGGGTGTCAAAACGGAATTCAATGGGCACTTCAAGATAATTCGTTGCAAACATCGACTTCCGTGCCGATACGCCCAGAATGGAACTGCCGCGCACGAGGTTGTATTGCTCTACTTGATTCTCGGCTACCGCACCTGTGGCGGTAAGTTCAACGGTATCCCGTAAGGTAAAGCCGTTGGTAAACTTCCAGCGTTCGAGGCTCAGCCCGATGCCGGGATTGAAACTGAATTTTGTTTTGCCTAGGCGAATCGGGTATTGATAATACAGGTTTACGGTGCGAGAGCCCCAGAACCCCTGCCGAAAATTAGTGGGGCGATCCAGTGCGCGGTTTACCCCCACATCAATCATAAAATTGCCCGGAATATCAGGGCGGGCTACTTTTTTTTCCGGATTTGCCTGCGACCAAAGCAGCGTGGGAGCTACCGATAAACAAAGCAACAGCGCGGCTTTTTGTATGTTCATTTTTCCCGTTTCGTACTAAGATGAAGAGAGCCCAAAAATAGTTGTTTTCGGTTTGTGCCCAACGATCATTTTGGCTGATCCGATTAATTCTTTTACATTTGCGCTCTCTTTTTTGGGCTCGTAGCTTAATTGAATAGAGCATCTGACTACGGATCAGAAGGTTGGGGGTTTGAATCCCTCCGAGCCCACGTTGAATATCAAGCAGTTGTACCCGATGCGGGCAACTGCTTTTTCTTTTTGGGTACATGAAAAGGTACACCCCTTTTTAGTTTTTACCACAGGCCGGATACGCGAGATAGAAGTAACGATTACAAAGACGCTCACACAATTTTTTACCACTCCCCCTGGGGTAGTTATCAAACTATGAAAGCTATTTCAACACGCCGGAGTATTCAAGAACATTGGGCCGCTAGGAACAAAAGAACAAAAATAGCTGCGAACACCATCACCCGGGTTGAAGCCAGGTATTGAGGCAAGACAAGCACCTTTAAATTGATGCGAGAAAAAGTTACTATAGTTTTTGTAGAAGCTCTTCGACTAAATGGCAATGTCCGAAGTAGTCGGTTAACTGATACTCGGGCCAACGATACTTTTTATCTACTATTATGAATGTATCTTTGGTTAAACCCATCTTGACTCCGTCTTCTGATTCTTTCAAAATCCACAAACCTTTTTTGAACCCGGTTTTGTTTGTTCCGGTAAAAATCCCGATCAGAACCAACCCATTTCCCTCTTTCCTAAGAACAACTACTGGCCTAGGTTTACTTTGACGTGGATCTTCTTCGAAGGGAACTGAGGTAAAGAAAATGTCCCCAACTTCGATCATAAAGAAGAATCATGATTAATTGAATGTGAAATGGTCGTCCTTAATTGATTCAAAATTCTTAGACAACTCTAATAATTGATTTTTCTGTTCTTCAGATAGCGGTTGATAAGCTTGAGGGTAAAGGGTCTTGCGAAGCCTTTCTTCTGCTTGATTGAATATTTTACGACCATGTTTCATTTGGCCAATGATAGGTTTGAAGAAGAAGAGGGTTTCCAAAGGAGCTGCCGACTTTAATACAGCATCTCCCTCTATTTTTCTTTGCCTAATTTTTCCGTGATGCTTCATTAATTCCCTTTTATCAAAGCTATCTATACTTGAGAAGAATTTGGCAATGCGCCTTTCGAGCTTATAATTCAAACGAACTAGGGTCAGCCAAAAGGCAAATGCACCGATTGCGAGTAGGGGTGTTAATACGACTAGTCCGGTTAGGCCGAAAAGACTATTAACTACCTTGACTATCCAGTTGATAGAATTGATAACGGGTCGGAGGACACGATCAAAGGAATTGGTTTCCTCTAAAATAGCTATTTCACTAGTTAGCATTGGGCTTACTAATTAGTTTCTACGTTGAAATGTGAACAGGTAACGCCTTATCAATACCGAAATATATGTGAATAAACTGAAATTGTAACACAAATGTTTCATTTGAGTTTCTTAGTAATTTTCAACCGTCCCAAATAGTATTCCGCCAATATCCACTTGGGTAATAAAATATTTTCCAATTCAGACGAATTTGATTCTCACTGCTGTCTTTAGGGGTGATGAATTAGCCACGTGGCACATCCAAAAGATCATGAGGTTTTTCCCGTGGATACGGTTGTTAGATTGAAGCGCACCGGACAATTTGCGCTCATCCGATCGCACACCTTCCAACAAGCAGAACAAGGCTTTTTGAACTACCTGGGAGAGATCGAGGGAAGGCAAGGAACCTACGCCTTTATAACGATGTTTTAGAATTAGAATGTCTGCTGTTGCAAACAGCGACTCCCGAAAAAATGAACGTACCGGACAAAAAATGGGGCCCACACGCCCCATTTCCGAAACAAACAATTAAAGGATATGAAAAATACTCCCCGAAGAAAGTCCAATTAAGGAATCATACCAATAATCCGACCGAGGCTTTACTCACGCAGCGGCTGGAAGTCGCCCCGGACAATAGCCATGAACGAGTATTGATATTTTGTCGCGACCTTTTCTATCGTTGGATGTCTCCTGACGGCTTCCATAGAACAAGTTTTCAAATCCGCCCAGGAAAATAGAATCCCTCCGAGCCCACGTAAAAGGCCGGTGTTTCCGGCCTTTTTTATTCCCACGCAACCCCGCGATCATCAAACGGCACAGGTTGCCAGACACCGTTTTTTAAAGCCATTAGTTCGCGGTAGCCGATTTGCCGTAGCAACCGTGCGGTCTCTGCAAAGTTGTGGTGTAGCTCGCTGGTGTGATGGGCATCCGAACTCATCACTACCGGTATTTTCATCGCATGGGCCGCTCGAATGATCCATGCGGAGGGATAGGGTTCGCTGGTCTTTTTTTGATAAATGCCGCGGGTATTGATCTCCAAAATAACTCCTGTGGCGGCAATCAGCTTCAGCGTTTCCATTACCTGCTCGCGGTACCACTTGCTGGTTTCGTCAAACAATATTTTTTCTCGGTTATGGATTTTGATCTTATCGAGATGGCCCACAATGGAAGGCGGTGAGGTCTGAAGCATTTTTTGCATTTGGCCGTAATAGTGCGAAACAGCCGCCGGGTAATTGCCGGAAAATAATTCCACCACGCCCCGTGTAAAAAGCGCTGTGCTCATGTCAACTTCCCAAGGCGTATCATCCAACTGACCCGCGATGTGGATGGAACCGATGGTATAATCTACCTGCGCGTGAATGTCTTTAGGTCCAATCAGGTCTTCCAAAAAATCCACTTCCAACCCGATGTAGAGTTCGATTTCCGGAAACTGCGTTTGCTGCGTTCGGATCTCGGCCACGTAACTTTCCAACTCGCCAGCCCGCATGGCCCACGGGCGCGCAATCGGGGTGGGGAGGGGGGCGTGGGAGGAGATACCCCCGCTGCGCAACCTCCGTTTGCTAATTTCGTTTACACTCTCGGCAATCGTACTTTTTCCATCACAATAGGTGGTGTGCAAATGGTAATTTGGCCAGCCTGTTTGTACAATGAGATTATCTTTAATTTGCATGCATTAACCCGATCAATATGAAACCGTGTATTTTCGTTTTCACTGTGTTCTCGGTAATTTTTACCTACGCGCAAAAGGTACCATCGTCCAACCAAAATTCATACCTACATAATTATAATATTATTGAGCGCATGGGTTCCGGGCAGTTGGCGTCTCAATCGGGTATTGTTCCCGGCATTGCTGCCCCGCCGCCCGAAGTGTTAGGGGACGTGTACCTCCATCCGGATTACCGCATTACTACTTTTCAGCTTTACGAGAACGATAAACTGGTGGAGGGATTCCCTTCCCGCTTTGATATTCGGAGCAACGAGTTTGATCTGGTTACCAAGCAAGGCATCCGGGCATTGCGGGGTGACCAGGTGAAGAGTATCGTTTGGATGGATTCCGTAAGCAAGCAGCCGCAATACTTGGTGAACGGTAAAGAGTTTTTGAACGAAGCGAACGTACAGTACACCGGTTTTTTTCAAATCATCAACCAAGGCAGTATGATGCTGCTGAAGAAAACCGAGATTTTCGTAAAAGATCCGGATTTTCATCCCGCACTTAATGTGGGAAGCCGGGATATACGCATTAACAAAAAGAGCTCTTTGTATTACACCGTTGGAAAGCAAGCACTTCTGTGGCCCGGTAAAAAACAGGGCATGAAACTATTCGCATCCAAGGCAGATGAAATCAACACATTCATTAAAGTGAATCAGCTTGACCTTGCCAAAGAAGGACACCTAAGTGCACTGATTGGCTACTACAATTCGCTCACGAACTGAGTTGAGCAATACGTTCTGTAAGCGATTTTATTTTTGCCTCAGCGTCGGCCTGCTTTTTGCGCTCGTTGGCGATCACTGCTTCAGGGGCCCCGGCCACAAATTTTTCGTTCGATAGTTTTTTCAACACACTTTGCAAGAACCCTTGCTGGTAAGTGAGTTCTTTCTGGAGTTGTGCCCGCTCTTCTTCTGGATCCAGCCGGTCGCCCAACGGCAAGAAAAACTCATTTGTGCGCACCCGGAAAGAAGCCGCGTTGGGTACGGACTCAGTCCCCACCGAAACGCTCGAAATGTTGGCCAGTTTTTGGATGACCGGCCAAAAACCACGTACCAGTTTCTCAGGTTGAATCACCACTAATGCCAGTGCGTCTTTTGGGGAGAGCCCTTTGCTGCTGCGTACGTTTCGGATTTGAGTTACAATTTCAAAACCGATTTGCGCCTCGGCGTTGACGGCTGCATCAACAGCTCCCGCTTTTGGCCACGGGCGTTGCGCCAAAAATTCATCCGGCTGCCGGGTGGCAAGGGCTTGCCATAATTCTTCGGATAAGAACGGCATGAACGGATGCAGCAGGGCCATTAATTGTTCGAAATAGCGGCGCGTAAATTCATGCGTTGTTTGATCTAACGGGCTGCCGTACGCGGGCTTGATCATCTCCAGGTACCACGCACAGAAATCATCCCAAATCAAGGTATATACCAGTTTTAATGCTTCGGAGATGCGGTACTTGCCGAACAAGTCGTTAAGCTCAATTACACTCTCGTTAAAACGCGACTCAAACCAGCGCATGGCAATTTCGTTGGCGGCGGGTACAGGCGCAGCGGCGGCGGGTAAGCCTTGCAGCAACCGGAAGGCATTCCAAATTTTGTTTGCAAAGTTTCTGCCTTGTTCGCACAGTTTCTCGTCAAACAACAAATCATTGCCCGCGGGCGAGCTAAAGAGCATGCCGGTACGCACGCCATCGGCTCCGTATTTGGCAATCAGATCCAGCGGGTCGGGCGAATTGCCAAGCGACTTCGACATCTTCCGGCCTTGTTTATCGCGTACAATGCCGGTGAGATACACATCGTGAAATGGTTTCTCATTCATGTATTCGTATCCGGCAATCATCATTCGGGCTACCCAGAAGAACAGGATTTCGGGCGCGGTTACAAGCACTTGCGTGGGATAGAAAAAACGCAGATCGGAGTTGGGCCGAACATCAAGTTTGCCGGTTTGATCGTTATAGCTGGCATCGCTCAAGCCTTCGAATACCTCCATCGGCCATAGCCAGGAAGATGCCCAGGTATCCAGCACGTCGGCATCCTGGCGCAAATCCGAAACGGAAATTTTTCTGCCACACTTTTCTGCTGCAAGTGTACATGCTTCTTCTACGGTTTCCGCTACAACAAAATCATCAGCGCCCGCACCATAATAGTACGCCGGGATACGATGACCCCACCACAATTGGCGCGAGATACACCAGTCGCGCACGTTTTCCATCCAATGGCGGTACGTATTTTTAAACTTCGCGGGATAGAGCTTTACCTCATCCGTTTCCACCGCGTCTTTTGCGCGCACGGAAATCTCTTTCATTTTCACAAACCATTGTAACGAAAGCTTGGGCTCTACCACCGAGTTGGTACGTTCTGACCGACCGATGCGGGTAATGAATTCTTCTTCTTTCACCAGCAAGCCGAGTGCGCTGAGCTCACGAACTACTTCTTTCCGAACCTTAAACCGATCAACCCCCACAAATTTTGGAATCTCGCAACTGGCGTTAAGTGTGCCATCATCATTGATTGTATCGATTACGGGCAGGCCATGGCGTTGTCCAATCTCATAGTCGTTTACATCATGCGCGGGGGTAACCTTGAGGCACCCGGTTCCAAATGCAGTATCCACGTAGGTATCGGCAATGATGGGAATCTCACGTTGAATCAGTGGTACCAGCGCTTTTTTTCCAATGAGGTGTTGATACCGGGCATCCGTGGGGTTTACCGCGATGGCCACATCGCCCATGATGGTTTCCGGGCGTTGCGTAGCGATGGTTAAATAATCGGCAGCGCCAACGAGTTGGTATTTTATGTGATATAAAATGGATTTTTCGCCTTCTTCTTTGTAGAGTACTTCTTCGTTCGAGAGCGCGGTGCGCGCTTCGCAGTCCCAATTAATCATGCGCAGGCCGCGATAGATGAAGCCCTTTCGATACAAATCAACAAACACCCGGATTACGGCTTTGTAGTAATCTGGGTCCATGGTAAAATGGGTGCGATCCCAATCGCAAGAGGCGCCTAGTTTTTTCAGTTGCTCCAGAATGATGCCCCCGTATTTTTCCTTCCATTCCCAGGCATATGCCAGAAATTCATCGCGTGTCAGGTCTGATTTTTTAATACCCTTTTCGCGCAACATCGCCACCACGCGGGCTTCGGTAGCAATGGAGGCATGATCGGTACCGGGCACCCAGCATGCTACTTTTCCCTCCATGCGGGCTTTGCGGATGAGCACATCTTGAATCGTGTTGTTCAACATGTGGCCCATGTGCAATACGCCCGTAACGTTGGGGGGCGGAATCACGATGCAGTAGGGTTCTTTACCCGCTTGTGCGTGGGCTTTAAACACCCCAGCCTTCAACCAGGCATCGTACCATTTTGATTCAACCTCTGCGGGATTATACTTCGTGGCCAGTTCCATGTCAGCTAAAAATTCAGGCGGCAAAAATACGCAAAACCGGGCAGGCTAGTTCCGCATGCGGATTCGCCAATCGGCCGGATAAAGATTGTTGATGCGGTTACCCAGATGGTTGATCCAGCCTAATGGTTGTTGCTGGTAGGTAACCAGGTAAAAGCCTTTGTTCGCAGCGATGTCATCCAGGGCCTCCTTCCGGAGATACCGTAGTGCTTGCTCGTGGTTTAGCGCCAGCCGGGGTACTTCTCCGGCCAGGTGCACACTCATGGCAAGTTCATGCGCGGGTGCAATCTTGTTGTTTTTGATGGCGCCCAACGGAGTACCAGCTTGCAGCACGGTTAGCCGACTGGCCATGGCTTCTATTTCGTCTACCCAGCGCGCGGGAAGCGCCAGTACTTGATCGCGAAACGTAAGCCACTCGCAGGAGAAGGAATCCGTGAGCCAAGGCATTCGGCTTTGCCGGAATGCACCGAAAATCGTGTTTTTGGTCTTGCTGTTTTTTCGCAGGACAAGGCCGGGGGCCGATTCCGTTTTTTTTAATACCGAAATAAAGAATCCTTCGCCCTGCACCTGGCCGGGAAAAAAGCGATAACCAAAAATGCCGTTCATATCTGTCTCCACCACGTTCCACTCCGGGCGGAGCGGCATCCGCAGCGAGTCGAAGCGATGATGTTCGCGTAAGGCCTCCAATTGCTTTTCGTTTTCCGTTTCATTAAACGTACAGGTGGAGTAAACCAAATAACCACCTTCTTTGATGGTCGGCCAGATATCTTCCAGAATCCGTTTTTGCCGTAAAGCACAATGGGTTACGTGTTCGGGCGACCATTGCGCGCGGGCGTCTATATCTTTTCTGAACATCCCCTCACCGGAGCATGGCGCATCTACCAGTACAACATCAAAAAAGCCAGGGAGTTGTTGAAAGTCCGCGGGGTCGTTATGCGTTACCACCCCATTACCCATGCCCCATTTCGCCAGGTTTTCTAGCAAAGCACTGCATCGGCTTCGAATCACCTCGTTGCTCACCAGTAAGCCGGAGTCACCCAAAAGTGTGGCCACGTGGGTGGATTTACCTCCGGGCGCAGCACATACATCCAACACGCATGCCTCGGTCAATTGAAGGGATTGGAAAACAACTTCCAGAAACATCGAGCTGGCCTCCTGTACATAGTAGCCGCCCGCGTGGAAGAGCGGGTCGAGCGTAAAAATGGGGCGCTCGTCCAGGTAAAAACCATCGCTGCACCAGAGTACCGGGCGCTCGCGGGGCCAAAGGTTTTTTTTTCGTGGATGGATACGAACCGTAACGGGTGGATCAGCATCCAATGCCGGAATCAGCAAAGCGCTGTTCATCCATGCACGCGCGTTCACGCTCTCAACAAAGGCTTCGGGCAGCAGGTTCTTCATGCGAATTTGTAACTTGCCAGCTAACGCGTTGGTGCATGTTGGAGGCAAACGATCCTAAACTTACCAGTTGGTTGCCGATTCCCCAAGATTCGGACTTCCCGATACAAAATCTTCCATTCGGAATTTTCAAAACCCGCTATCTCTCGCCCGTGGCGGGCGTTGCGTTGGGCAACACGGTGATTGATTTGGTGTACTTGCATGAACACGGTTTTTTAGATGGCTTGAATCTACCTGCGGGCGTATTCAACCAACCGCAGCTCAACAACTTTTTTGGCCTCGGAAGGCCCGCCATTCGCGCCGTGCGCAACCGGATTTCTCAACTCATGCGCAGCGGGAATGATGAAATGGATGCCGCATCGCGCGAGATTGCGCTGGTGCCCATGGCGGAAACACGTATGATGTTGCCGGTTTCTGTTCCTGACTATACGGATTTCTACAGCAGCATAGAACACGCTACCAATGTGGGTACGATGTTTCGCGATCCGCAAAATGCACTTTTACCCAATTGGAAACACCTGCCGGTAGGCTACCACGGCAGGGCCTCTTCCATTGTTGTTTCCGGCACTGCGTTGCATCGGCCGAAAGGCCAGATTAAACCTCCGGATAACCCTGTGCCGGTGTATTGTCCCACGCAAAAGCTTGACTTTGAGTTGGAGGTGGCTTTCGTAAGTTGCAAAAACAGCGAGTTGGGCAAGCCTGTGGCTTTACGCGATGCAGAAGAATGCATCGCCGGGTTAGTGCTTTTTAACGATTGGTCGGCCCGCGATATTCAACAATGGGAGTACGTGCCCCTTGGCCCGTTTTTAGGGAAGAATTTTGGAAGCACGATGTCGCCCTGGGTGATTACGCTAGATGCCCTTGAGCCGTTTCGCGTAGCGGGGCCGGAACAAGTGCCGCACGTGTTGCCCTATCTGGCATTTGAAGGTGCGAGGAATTTCGATATTCGGTTGGAAGTGTTGTTGGAGACGCCGGGTGGCGCGAACAACGAAATCAGCCGATCGAACTTTAAGTACTTGTATTGGAATATGGCACAGCAACTGGCGCACCACACGGTAAATGGTTGCAATATTCGCGTAGGCGATGTGTTTGCCAGTGGCACCATTAGCGGTCCTTCGCCCGGATCGTACGGCTCGCTGTTAGAGTTGACCTGGAACGGTCAGCGGCCACTGCACCTGTCCAACGGAGAGTTGCGCACGTTTTTGCAGGATGGCGACACCATCAAATTTAAAGGCTGGGCTGAGGCGGCTGGCGTTCGTATTGGATTTGGACCCTGCGAGGGCAAAGTTTTACCGGCGTTGTAGCGATGATTATCAATCCCAAAGAAATTCCGGTGCAGAAACTGCACAGCTATTTGTTGGGTGCCGTGGCGCCCCGGCCCATTGCATTCGCCAGCACCATCGATGATGCGGGTCGGGTAAATTTAAGCCCGTTTAGTTTTTTTAATGTGTTTAGTTCCAACCCGCCCATCTTGATTTTTTCCCCAGCACGGAGAGTGCGCGATAATTCTACCAAGCATACGCTGCAGAATGTGCAACAGGTAAAGGAGGTGTGCATCAATATCGTAAACTTCGCGATGGTAGAACAAGCTTCGTTGGCCAGTTGCGAATATCCGGCCGGTGTGAACGAATTTGTGAAAGCAGGTTTTACAGAGGAGCCGTCCACACAGATCAAGCCGCCGCGCGTGGCCGAGTCGCCCGTGAGTTTCGAATGCCGGGTGAAGGAGATTATCGCTTTGGGTGACCAGGGCGGCGCAGGCAACCTGATTGTTTCGGAGATCGTTTTGGTGCGGATCAAAGACGAAATTCTGGATGTGCACGGCCGTATTGATCCACAAAAACTAGATGCCGTTGCACGAATGGGGGCAGACTATTACTGCCGTGCGTCTGGGCATGCGGTTTTTGAAGTAGCCAAGCCAAGCGAAAAACTGGGCGTTGGTGTTGATCGGTTGCCACCGCACGTGTGGACCAGCGAGTGCCTGACGGGTAACGATTTGGGGCGCCTCGGAAATCTGGACGTGCTGCCTGACCCCGAGGTGGCGGTAGTTGTGCAGCAGCTACCAGAGGTAAACCATGCTTTGAATACCGGACTTCCCGCGGTGCACGCGCTGGCCAAGGCCTGGATCAACTCAGGCCGATTGCCTGAAGCATGGGCGTTGCTTGCGCTTGGCCGAGAATAAAAAAGGCTGCCGTTTTCGGGCAGCCTTACTATCATGTCTGTTTTCTTCTATTTGGTGAACGTAAACACCCACTGGCCTTTTACTTGCGATGTGCGCGTAGGCTGAAATCCGTTGCCGGTGAAGTTAAAGCTGATTTGCAGTTGCGTATCGGTTACGGAGTATGTCATCGGTAGCTCCGGGGTATCCATGCGAATAATTACTGTTTCTACGGGTTCTCCGAATTTCCAGCTGCCGGTTCGTGGCCAAGGGGTGAGTAACGCCGTAGCCCCTGCGGTGGTATAGCTGAAGGTCGTTTGTCCGGCAGTGCCGGCAACGGTTAGCCTAAAGTTGGTGTAGTCACTTCTTTTCGTTGTACCGTCCAGGGTTACGTCACTCAAATTCCACGTGGCTACAAGTTTTTCTAATTGCACCTCTTCGATGGGGCGTGCCGGGGTATCCGGACCGCAGCTTGAAATAAACAGAAGCCCGCCCAGAACAGTCATCATTCCCAAAACTTCACGAATACGCTTCATACAGTTGATTTATTGAACGTTAAAACTACAAAAATATCATCTCCAAAAAAACACACCCCTCAGCACGGGGTTGAATTCCAGTTAAACGGCCGGAGTAACCGGTTTAAAATCCATGATGTTCAGCCGGATTGCATCAGCCGGGTATTCGTCCGGCTGGTTGGAGGCAATCAGTATGAGGCGGTCTTTACGTGCGTGGTTAAGCAAATTTAAATACCAGGCAAAAGCAGCCTGATCGAGGTTGGTGCCGGGCTCATCTAAGAACAAAAGCTCGGTTTGCGAAAACATGGCAAGTCCCAGTTTTACGCGTTGTTTCATTCCGGAGGAAAACTGGCTCAGGTACTTTTTGCGCGCATGGGTAAGCTCCATTGCATCAATCACGTCGGTTACCGAAAATCCGGTGCGCGGCTGCTTAAAGCGGAAGTGAAATGCCACCAGTTCATCCAGCGTGAATTCTTCCACCAACTCCAAATAAGGGGTGGCGATGCTTACGTGCTTGAAGATGTTAGTTACCGGTACCGCCTGTTGGTCTGTTTCGTATCGGGTTTCGCCCCGCGAAGGCGGTAACTGGCCCCAGAGCACTTGTAGTAACGTTGATTTGCCCGAGCCATTGGGGCCAACAATGGCGTACGTAGCGCCAGGTTGAAACTCGTAACTGAGGTTCTTGAAAATCCAATCGCGATTGTACCGCTTACCAAGTTGGGAAGCGACAATCTTCATTCCGCAACCGCTCCGTTGGCAGTGAAGCCTTTCATAATGCCGCGTTCTGAACCGCGCACAAAGTCGAGGATGTAGGTGCGCTCAGAACTTTCGGGTACCTCGCGCTCCACTAAATCGATGGCCTTGGAGTTGTTCAGGCCTTTCAAAAAGATATACCGGTAAATTTCCTGGATCTCATTAATTTTTTCCGAGCTGAAGCCTCTTCTTTTCAACCCTACACTGTTGATGCCTGCATACGCCAGTGGCTCGCGCGCCGCTTTGGTGTAGGGCGGCACATCTTTCCGTACCAATGAACCTCCGGAGATCATCACGTGGGCACCCACTTTCACAAATTGATGTAACGCGCTGGCCCCGCCAATAATCGCCCAGTCGTCTATCGTTACGTGGCCGGCCACTTGCACGGTGTTCACCAAAATGCAGTGGTTCCCGATCAGGCAATCGTGTGCTACGTGCACGTAAGCCATGAGCAGGCAGTTTTTGCCAATTACGGTTTTGAATTTGTCTTTTGTGCCGCGGCTGATGGTGACGCACTCGCGGATGACGGAGTTATCGCCAATGAGCGTTTCCGTTTTCTCGCCTTCGAATTTTAAATCTTGTGGCACGCTGGACACGGATGCGCCGGGGTACACCTTCACATTTTTTCCCAGTCGGGCGCCATCCCAGATAATGGCGTTCGGGCCAATCCAAGATCCATCACCAATCACTACATCTTTTTGAACGGTAGCAAACGGCTCGATTACTACGTTTTCGCCAATCTGTGCTTCGGGGTGAACGTTGGCTAATGGATATTTGCTATGCATCTTTTCTAACTATACTGGCTGTCATGGTTCCTTCGCAAACTAGAGTGTTGCCCACGTACGCGCGGCCGTACATTTTTGCGATGCCACGCTTGATGGGCGCCAGCAAATCGCATTGAATCACCACGGTATCGCCTGGTAACACCATTTTCCGGAAGCGAATTTCGTCAATACCCAAAAAGTACGTCCAGTAGTTTTCAGGATCGGGCACCGTGTTCAACACCAAAATTCCACCCACCTGCGCCATGGCTTCAATTTGCAGTACGCCGGGCATTACCGGATTACCCGGGAAGTGACCCTGAAAGAACGGTTCGTTCATGGTTACGTTTTTTACGCCCGCTACACTTTCGTTATCCAGGTAGATGATTTTATCGATCAGCAAAAACGGGTAGCGGTGGGGCAAGATGTTGCTGATCTGGTTGATATCCAGTACGGGCGGCAGGTTCGGGTTGTAGCGGGGAATTCCTTTTTTGTCCGCTTCTTGCATGGCACGCTTCAACTTCTTTGCGAATGCAACATTGGCGGCGTGTCCTGGCCGGGCAGCGAGAATCTGCGCTTTCAGCGGGCGTCCTGCCAGGCTTAAATCACCAATGATATCCAGCAGTTTGTGGCGGGCGGGCTCGTTGTTGTAGCGCAGTTCGATGTTGTTGAGAATGCCTTCTTTTTTAATTTCTACCGTGGGTTTGTTCAACATCTTGGCGATGTTTTCCAGCTCGTGGGGCTCCACTACACGATCCACAATTACAATGGCGTTGTTCAGGTCGCCCCCACGGATGAGGTTGTTTTTATACAACATCTCCAATTCGTGGAGGAAACAAAACGTGCGGCAAGAGGCAATCTCTTTTTCGAACTGGCGAATATTGGTAATGGATGCGTGCTGGCTGCCCAACACCGGCGAGTTGTAGTCAATCATTACCGTCACGCGGTAGTCATCCAGCGGCAGGGCCGCAATTTCAATATTGCGTGACGCATCGCGGTAGAAAATGCTGTCTTGCACCTCAAAGAAATCGCGCAGGGCGTTTTGCTCTTCGGTGCCGGCTTCCTTTAGTACGTTCACAAACTGGATGGAGCTGCCATCCATGATCGGGGCCTCCGGGCCATCAAGTTGAATCAGTGCGTTATCAATTTCTAGACCTACCAATGCCGCCAGGGTGTGCTCAATGGTGCTGACCCGCGCCCCACTCTGTTCAATGGTGGTACCGCGCGATACGTCTACTACGTTATCGCAGTCGGCATCGATAATGGGCGAACCGGGAACATCGATGCGTTGAAACTTGATACCGTGGTTGGCCTTGGCGGGCAGAAACGTCATGTTTGTTTGCACGCCCGTGTGTAGCCCCACCCCAGAAATCGTGACCGATTTTTGGATGGTTTGCTGTTTGTAATTGAGCATTGGTTAGGAAAAAGTCAGCAAATTTAATGGCTGACGGCACATAAACCAATTCAGTCGTTGGTCGCCTGGTCCTCGCTGGCAGGTACGTGCGTACCCTTTTCGCGCTTTTCCAGGTCGCGCAAACGTTGCATTAACTCCGGAAGCCGTTTAAAAACCGCATAGGAACGGAAATACTCTTTCAAGTCGATGGCGGGGTACCCAAGCAATCGTTGGCCTTCTTCTTTCACGGATTTGGGAATACCCGACTGGGCGCCAATTTTGGTATCGTTGGCGATGGTGAGGTGGCCGGCAATTCCCACTTGTCCGGCAAATACGCAGTTCTCGCCTATTTTGGTTGAACCGGAGATGCCGGTTTGGGCTGCGATCACGGTGTTTTTACCAATTTCTACGTTGTGGGCTACCTGAATTAAATTATCGAGTTTTACACCTTCGTGAATAACGGTGGCATCCCCGAAAAGGGTGGCACAATCCAGCACGGTATTGGCACCAATGCTCACGTTATCTTTAATGATTACAATGCCAAGTTGTGGTATCGTTTTGTAAGAGCCATCCGGTTGGGGCGCAAAACCAAAGCCCGCGCTACCGATTACCGCACCCGAGTGTAACTCGCAGTTTTTTCCGATTTGTGTGCCTGCATACACTTTCACATTTGCATGGATGATCGTGTTATCGCCAATGGTTACGTTATCGCCAATAAACGAGTGTGGGTAGATTTTTACGTTGTTGCCGATGGTAACCTTGCTGCCGATGTACGAAAACGCGCCCCGGTAGAGGTGACTGCCGGTAACGCTGCCTTCACCAATAAAACTTGGTTGTTCTATACCGGTTTTCTGGAAGCTCACCAGTTTGTAGTATTCTTCCAACAACACGGTAAAACTCAGGTACGGGTCATCCACCAAAATGAGGTTCGTGGTAATGTCCTTTCGGGGCACAAAATCATTCTTAACAATTACTGCGCTGGCCTGCGTGGTGTAAATAAACGGCTCGTATTTCGGGTTGGAGAGAAACGAGATTTGCCCTTTTTGCGCCTCTTGAATTTTGGCCAGCATGGTAATTTTCTCCGAGCCGTTTCCCCGTACTTCGCCCTTCAATAAGGCGGCAATTTGCTGAATGGTAAACTCCATAAACTACTCCTCAACGTTGCGTAGGCTAATCTTTCAAATTTACGTGTTTCGGCCAGCAAACGTAGTTTTTTCGAACGATTTTGCCCAGCGCCTGAATATGGGCCAACTCGCTGGCGGCCGAGACTTCTTTTACCTCGCCTGTTTTCATCAAAATCTGGATCGGCTTCTTTTCGCTTACGTAGGCGGCGTTGGTAAGCATGCCGTGCGAAAAAAAGTAAACAGCATCGGCTTTAAGCATGTTCGCATCGGCCACCAGTGCCTCGCGCAGGTTTTCAATAAACGTTTTGCTGATGGGTTTAGTGGAAAGCTGAATTTGAAAGAGCCGGCGCTCCAACAGCATGCGGCACAAGCGCGCCAGAATCTCGTCCGGGTGGTTTTGCCAGAGCTTTATTGCCCCCCAAATGTCGTGGTCGTCCAACAGTCCAAAATGTGTTAAAGCGGTGCTGTTTTGTTGAAACTGTTCAAGCGTAATCCGGTGCCGCAGAAAATACGTGAGCGCACTGCTGGCAGGAAGTGCATCGCCCGCGCGGCTTAAGCTTTGTGCCCGTTTAATGATGTTTACCAGCATGCGTTCTGCACTTACCGCGGTTTTGTGCAGGTACACCTGCCAGTACATCAGTCTTCGCGCCTGCAGGAAATGCTCAACGCTGTAAATTCCTTTTTCTTCCACCACAATTTCGTCATTCACTACATGCAGCATGTGGATGATGCGCTCTACCCCCACGGAGCCCTCCATCACACCCGTAAAAAAACAATCGCGGGTAAGGTAGTCCAGCCGGTCTACATCCAACTGGCTACTCATTAAATCATGCAGAAACTTGCGCTCATAACTGTTGCGAAAAATTTTAAGGGCAAGATCAAGCGCGCCGTTAAAGTGTGTATTTAACTGCCGCATCATCAAATAACTCAGGCTTTCGTGATGGGCGTCGGGCAAGAGTGTTTCTTCCAAGGTATGCGAAAACGGACCGTGGCCCACGTCGTGAAGCAAGATGGCAATACGGGTAGCCTCGTGTTCCTCCGGGCTGATGTCTATTCCTTTTTTGCTCAGCACGTGTAACGCCTGGCTCATGAGGTGCATGGCGCCTAAGGCATGATGAAAGCGCGTATGCAGTGCCCCGGGGTAAACCATATCCGTCAGGCCCAACTGCCGGATGTGGCGCAACCGCTGAAAGTAGGGATGTTGGATGATGTCGAAAACGAGCGGGTGATCGATGGTAATGAATCCGTACACCGGATCGTTGATGATTTTCTTTTTATTCACGTGGCAGGCCGGAGAATACTTGTAACTTGGAGGGGATTTACCCTATGCAAAGATATACCATTTTGTGGGCGGATGATGAGATCGACTTGCTGAAGCCCCACATCCTCTTTCTGGAACAACGGGGGTACGACATTGTGCCGGTGAACAACGCGGCCGAAGCGGTGGAACTGAGCGAAGCACGCCACTTTGATGTGGTTTTTTTAGATGAACACATGCCCGGCATGTCGGGGCTGGAGGCGCTGAGCCAAATAAAAAGCTACAAGCCCAACCTGCCCGTGGTGATGATCACTAAAAATGAAGAGGAACATATCATGGAAGAGGCCATCGGGGCCAAGATTGATGATTACCTGATCAAACCCATCAACCCCAGCCAGATTCTGCTTTCGGTAAAGAAGATCCTCGACAACCGAAGGCTGGTAACGGAAAAAACCAACCAAAGCTACCAGCAGGAGTTTCGTAAAATCAGCATGGCCTTTCTGGATGAAATGAACCACGAAGAGTGGGTTGACATTTACAAAAAGCTGGTGCATTGGGATTTGCAGCTCGACCGGGCCGATAGTGAGATGGCCGAAGTACTGGAAAGCCAGAAAGTAGAGGCCAACGTTAACTTTTGCCGGTTTGTGCGCAAGCGCTACGAAGACTGGCTGAATAACCCAAACGTAGATAAACCCCTGCTGAGCCATCAGGTGATGAAGAAAAAAATCTTCCCGGAGATTAAGCCGGGCAAATCGCTCTTCATGATTTTGATCGATAACCTCAGGTTTGATCAGTGGAAGGTGCTGGAACCAATTTTTGACGATTACTTCACCATCGATCGCGAAGAAACCTACTATTCCATTCTGCCCACCACCACGGCCTACGCACGCAACGCTATTTTTAGCGGGCTGCTGCCGTCCGAAATTCAACGCACGTTTCCGGATTGGTGGGTGGGCGAAGATGAGGAAGAAGGCAAAAACAACTTTGAGGGCGAGCTGCTCGAAAAGCAGATTCGGAAAAACAACCTGCCCATCCGGCACCATTACATCAAAATCAAAAAGCTGGAAGAGGGCCGCGATCTGGCCGATAACCTCGCGAACTTGTACAAAAACGATTTGAATGTGATTGTCTACAATTTCGTAGACATGCTCTCGCACGCGCGCACAGATATGGCCATGATTCGCGAGCTGGCACCCGATGAGGCCGCGTACCGCTCCATCACGCGCTCGTGGTTTGAACACTCACCGCTCTTCGAAATCATTAAAAAAGTGGCAGAGAAAGGGCACCGGTTGGCCATCACCACCGACCACGGCACCATCCGCGTAAAGCGGCCATTTAAAATTGTAGGCGATAAAAGTGTAAACACCAACCTGCGCTTTAAGCAAGGCAAGAATCTGGGCTTTGATGGCGACAAAATTCTGGTGGCCAGCAAACCGGAACGCTTTTACCTGCCTAAGCTAAATGTCTCCACCGCCTACGTGTTTGCCATGGAGGATCAGTTCTTTGCCTATCCAAACAACTACAACTACTACGTAAATTTTTATAAAGACACATTTCAACATGGTGGCATCAGCCTGGAAGAAATGATCGTTCCGTTAATCTTTATGAGCTCGAAAACCGGTAATGGCTAACGGCGCTTCACTTCGTCAGGAGCATACGCAGGCCGTGCACCTCAACGAACTGGCGGTGTTTGCCCGCAACTTGCTGGCTGCGGCCGGCACAGAACGCATCTGGCTGCTGCGGGGTGAAATGGGCAGTGGCAAAACCACGTTGGCAAAACACCTCTGTGCAGCCCTGGGTGTGGTGGCCACCACCTCCAGCCCCACGTTTTCTATCGTGAACGAATATGCATTGCCGGACGGCGGTTGTGTGTATCATTTCGATTGCTATCGTCTAAAAAACGAGTGGGAGGCACTTGATATTGGCATCGAAGAATATTTTGCCTCTGGCCACTATTGCTTCATTGAATGGCCGGAGAAAATTGAGCATCTGCTTCCAGATCATCATTTTGTTGTCGACCTTCGTACACAAGACGCGAATACGCGTCTGATTACCTATCACGCATGAGCGAGAAAAAAAAATCCGGCTTCGAGGCGCTTGCAAAAACCAGCTTCTCGCCTCAGGAGCAACTGGTGGCCGTAAAAAAAGGAAAGAAGAGTTTTGCCATTGGGCTGCCACGCGAGATTTCGTTACAAGAAAACCGCATTAGTCTCACCCCCGATGCTGTGGCGCTGCTGGTAAACAATGGCCACGAAGTATGGGTAGAAACCAAAGCCGGGGAGGGATCGAAGTTTGCGGACAAACAATACAGCGATGCCGGCGCCAAGATTGTCTACTCGCCACTTGAGGTGTACAAAGCCGAAATCATTTTAAAGATCGAACCGCCTACGCTGGAGGAGATCGACTACTTCCGGCCGGGGCAGGCACTTATTTCGGCCTTACAGCTGGGTCATCTCAGTCCGGAATACATCGCAGCACTGAATCGTAAAAAAGTAACTGCACTGGCCTACGAGTTTATTGAAGACAAAGTAGGGGGCATCCCCATTGTGAGGGCGCTTAGCGAAATTGCCGGCAGCACGGTCATTCTCATCGCGGCCGAGTACCTCAGCACCACACGCAACGGCAAGGGAATTATTTTGGGTGGCATTACCGGTGTGCCGCCCACCAAGGTGGTCATCATTGGGGCGGGTACCGTAGCCGAGTATGCGGCGCGCGCCGCGCTGAGCCTGGGCTGCGAAGTGCAGGTGTTCGACAACCAGTTGTACAAGTTGCGCAGACTAAAACACACCCTCGGCAACCAAGTGTACACCTCCACTATTGATACTGTGGGCCTGAGCGAGAGTTTAAAATCCACCGATGTACTGATTGGGGCATTGCGCGCAGAAAAGGGCCGCGCCCGCCACGTGGTAAGCGAGGAAATGGTTTCCCGAATGAAGCCCAATTCGCTGATCATCGACCTCAGCATCGATCAGGGCGGGTGTGTAGCAACCAGCGAAATCACCACCCACGATAAGCCCGTGTTTAGAAAGTACGATGTAGTGCATTATTGCGTGCCCAACGTAGCCTCGCGCGTGGCACACACGGCTACCACGGCGTTGAGCAATATTTTTACACCCACAATTTTGCGAGCAGCCGAAGAAGGCGGGGTGGAGGAGATGATCTTTACCCATAAGTGGTTCATGAAAGGCGTATACACCTACAAAGGCAGCGTTACCAACGAAACCATTGCGCAGAAATTCGGCCTCAAACACAAGAGCATCGATTTGCTCATGGCCGCCCGTTTTTAATAGAGGCCATACCAAAAATCGGGGCGTAGGCGTCACACAGCTGATGGCCGCAGAGAGCAAGCCGTCAGACGCCTTAATTGACTGAGTTCTCTTGTTTTTTGAGCTGGCCGCTCATCCTCCCGAACGGGGAAAACACCCCCCAAAATACCCCAAAAGAGGTATTTACCCATGTTGGCGCCCCGGCTACTTTTGAGGCAGACAGTTTGCTATTTTCTCATTCAGGGTTTTAGGTTTAGGAAGGCCCTTTCCGAGACGCGGAAAGGGCTTCTTTTTTTATTCTCCGGTCGTTTGGAAACTAGCTCAGGGCTGGTTCCCCTCTCCTCTGGAGAAGGGTTAGCGGTCAGCGTTCTCCTCACCTTTGGAGAGGGGTTAGGGGTGAGGGTTCCCCTCTCCTTTGGAGAGGGGTTAGGGGTGAGGTCAGCCCAACTCGCTCTACCTTTCCCTAATTTTATTTTTTGGGGCGTGGCGCGAAGCGCGCCACCGGGCTATCGCTTCTACTCCTCGCGGCCACTCCTCGGGCGTGGCCGCTGCGGGGTATCCGCTCTATCCCTCGCCCGGACGCGGTTTAAACCACAGTGTACACTCCTAACGTGAACCAGTGGCGTATCCCAATTACTGGATTACAAACTGAATCGGCAACACCATGCGCACTTTCACCGGCTTCCCCGCGCTGCCGCCCGGGCTCCCAATGGCTCAATCCAATCACGCGCTTAGCTTCTTCATCGCACCCCGCGCCAATGCCTTTTACGATACGGGCATTTTGAACCCGCCCGTCCGTATTAATCACAAACTCAACAAAGACTTTTCCACCGATATTATTTCGAATCGCCGCCCGCGGATACTTTAGTTCCTTTCCAATCATTTTATAGAATGCCTCGTAGCCGCCCAGCGGCTGTGGGGCAAATTCGGCTGTGCCCACGAAATACGTGGCGGTGTCGTCTGGTTCAACAAAGGGATTCTCAGAGGGGGAAGACCATGTTTCGTCAGGTGCAAATGCGATTTCCGGCTCAAACTCTTCCGCGCCCTCACTCACTTCAAGTTGAATGAAGTGCGTCATGGCTTTGGCGCGTGCAGGCTTTGGTAGTTCAGGCTCGGGCAACTCGCTGCGAATGATCTCGGGCAGCGCGTAAATGAGATCGTCCATCGCCTCGGGCCGTGGCACCGGCGTGCGGCGCAGCGTTTTCCACTCAAAGGCGGTAATTATACTGCCGATGCTGATCAACAACCCCAAAACGAAAAAAGCAGTTCTACTCCGGTGCACATCGTGCACGGGGTTCTTCTTGGTTTCCATAGGATTTGGTTTTGCTTCCATAATCCGGAAACCAGATGTCCGTCACGTATGAGTTGAAAAAAATATTTCCCGCGATGAAGTTTTTTCACCCGCTGTCGTACGCTTTTCGAGACGTGTTACAATGATGATCAGCATCACCAACACCAACACGATGGCAAAGAGCGTGAATACGCGAACGATGCGCTTCAGGCGCGTGTCGCGCTCGTGCCGTTGCAGCACCGCTCCATAATTCCGAAAGCGATCGGCCCCGCGCGCTGCTCTGCGTAAGCGAATTTCATTTCGGCTCATCGTACTTCACTTTCAGATTAAAATTTCTACGTAGTTTATCCAACGCCCGGTAGGTGCGCATCTTGGCGCCACTCTCGGTAATATCCAATATGTATGCAATTTCCCTAAAGTCTTTGTCTTCAAAAAATCGCAACTCCAGCACCTGCAACATGTCGGTAGGTAAATCTTTCATGAATTGCAGCAACTGCGCGATCAACTCTTCGTCCCAGTTTTCATCGCTGCGCTCAATCAACTCGCGCACGCGCACTTCTTCAATGCTAAACACCGCCTTGCCCTTGTTCTTGCGGTAGTGTTTGTTTACTTCGTTACTGGCGATTTTGTAGAGCCAGGCCGAGAATGGCACGCCTCGTATTTCGTATTTATGGATGCTGTTCAGCGCATTCACAAAAGTCTGCGAGCACAAGTCGCCCGCAATATCTTCATCATCTGTTTGGCGCAACAGGTAGTTAAAAATCCGATCGAAGTAAAATTCGTAAAGCTGACCAAAGGCCCGGGAGTCTTTCTTCGCGCGTTCGATAAGGGCAGGCTCATCGGGTAAGGCAGCAGGCATGGCGATCAAATCTGAGTTAATAATGCCAAGATTTTACGGAAGTCACAAGCTGCCGCGCGATTCATTTCATCCGCGTAAGCGAAAGGAAAAAAGCATCTGGTTTTTGGTTTTTGATTAGCTTTCGAAAAAAAGAAGCTATGTATCGTTCTATCTTGTTTGTTGTAGTGTTTGTTTCCGTTTGTGCTACCGCACAACGCAAAAACCAGGCGCCAGCAGTGGCCGCACCGGTGGCACCCCCGGCATCTGCACTTGAAACCCGTGTTAAGGGCTTGGTGAAGTATCCCGGCTTTATCGAATTCTATTATGACGACAAGCAAGACAAAATTTTTCTATTGATCGAAAACCTCGGCACTGAGTTTTTGTACATCGAGTCGCTCACGGCCGGGTTAGGCTCCAACGATATCGGTCTCGATCGCAACCAGTTGGGTGCAGAACGCATCGTGAAATTCGATCGTAGAGGCCCCAAGGTGTTGCTGGTACAACCCAATTATTTCTACCGGGCCAATAGCAGCAACGAGTTAGAGCGCAAAGCCGTGGAGCAGTCGTTTGCACAGTCGGTGCTTTTTGGCTTTCCAATTTCGGTAGAGGAGAACGGTAAGTTGCTGGTGGATGCCACCGACTTTTTTATGCAAGATGCGCACGACGTAATTGGTACGCTGCGCAGCTCGAATCAGGGCACGTACACGCTCGATAAATCGCGCTCTGCAGTTTACCTTCCGCGCACCAAAAATTTCCCTGACAATTCCGAGTTTGAAGTTACGCTTACATTCACAGGTCAGGCTACGGGCGCATTTGTACGCAGCGTTACACCTACACCGGGCAGCATCACGTTACGGCAGCATCTTTCCTTTGTGCGGCTGCCGGACAATAACTACCAGCCCCGTGCGTTCGATCCGCGCGCCGGGTATTTCAGCATGTCTTTTTATGATTACGCTACGCCCATTAGCGAGCCGTTAGAGAAGCGTTGGATCACGCGCCATCGCCTGCAAAAGAAAGATCCGACAGCGGCAGTAAGCGAACCCGTAAAGCCGATTGTTTACTATATGGATCCGGGCGCGCCTGAACCGATTCGTAGTGCGTTAATCGAAGGCGCGCGGTGGTGGAACCAGGCGTTCGAAGCGGCGGGTTATAAAAATGCGTTTCAGGTAGAAGTGTTGCCCGCGGATGCAGACCCGATGGATGTGCGCTACAATATGATTAACTGGGTGCACCGCTCAACGCGGGGGTGGAGCTACGGCAGTTCAGTGGTAGATCCGCGTACGGGCGAAATCATCAAAGGCCACGTGGCATTAGGATCATTGCGCGTGCGACAAGACTTTTTGATTGCCGAAGGGTTGCTTGCGCCTTACGAGGAAGGTAAACCGGTCTCGAAAGAGATGGAGCAGATGGCGCTGAACCGCCTGAAGCAATTGGCAGCACATGAAGTGGGCCACACGCTGGGATTGTCGCACGCGTACTCCTCCAGTTCAGAGAACCTCGCCTCGGTAATGGATTACCCGCATCCGGTGGTGAACATCACTAACGGAAAAATCGATCTATCAAAAGCGTATGATGATAAGATTGGCGCATTTGATAAGGTGGCCATTACGTACGGCTATTCACACTTTCCGCCCGGCACCGATGAGGCCGCGGCGTTAAATGCAATCGTTCAGAAATCATTAAAAGACGGGCTCACCTTTCTCAGCGATCAAGATGCCCGGCCGATGGGCTCTGCGCATCCGTATGCCCACCTGTGGGACAATGGGGCCGATGCGGCCGATGAGTTAAATCGTGTAATGGGTGTGCGCGCCTTGGCGCTCAGGAATTTTGGCGAGCGCAACATCAAACCCGGTGCGCCTATGGCTACACTGGAAGAAGTATTTGTGCCCATGTATTTCTTCCATCGGTACCAAACCGAGGCGGCTGCCAAAATGATTGGTGGTTTAAACTACCGTTACGCCTTGCGTGGCGATGGGCAGCCGGTGGCGCAATTGCTCTCGCCACAGCAGGAGCTAAAAGCACTGGAGGCGCTGATGAAAACCATTGAACCCGCGGCGTTGCTCATTCCGGAAAGCATCTTGCAACAAATGCCCCCGCGCCCTTTAGGGTACACCCGCCACCGCGAGTTGGTGAAGTCGCGTACTGATCTCGCGTTCGATCCCATTACCGCAGCCGAGACCGCGGCGGACTTGACCTTTAGTCTTATTCTCTATCCGGCAAGAGCCAATCGCGTGTGGGAGCATCATGCGCGCGAAGCAAAGCTGCCCAGTTTAGAGGCTGTGATTGATCGACTGGCCGCGGTTACCGTTCGCAGTGGATCGAAAACCGGCTATGAAGGTGCAGTGCAGATGGCCGCACAGCACGCGTTTATCGTTAACCTGATCAAACTCGGACTAAGCAAAGACGCCGCTGCGCCTGTGCGCGGTATTGCGCTGCTCAAGTTGCAGCAAATTCAAGCTACACTCATGCAACGCCAACTCATTACTACCGATGAAGATTGGAAAGGATTTTATTTGTATCTGATTTCTCAAATCAAAAAACTGCAAGAAAGCCCTGAGGAATTCAAAGTAGAGACGTTGCTGCCCGCGCCGCCCGGCCAGCCGATTGGTTCAGCTGCCATGGATTGCGATTGGTAATCAACTCCGTTTATTGGGTTCCTTTGCCGCTCCTGTAGGTTTCGTTCTGCGGGAGCGGTTTTCTTTTTTTATTACTCCGTTAAAACGAACCATTTCATGAATTTCTCCCAAACTTCCCAACGGCTTTTGGTGGCCTGTGGGCTGGTAGCGTTTGCGTGGGCCGCGCTGGCGCAAGAGGCGTTGCCGCCGGTAACCCGAACGTATGCGTTCACAAACGTTAACATCATTCAAGCACCCGGCCGAAAAGTTGATCTGGGCACGTTGGTTGTGAAAGACGGATTGATTACTGCCGTGGGCAAGGGCATCGCCATTCCCCCGGGCGCGATCGTGATCAAGGCCGACTCAATGCACGTGTATGCAGGCTTCATTGACGGCTTTTCGCGCGTGGGCGTAACCAAACCAAAAGAAGAACAACGCGAACGACTGAAAGATCCTGGCAATCCGCCACCCGAGCGCGCGGGTATTACCCCGCAAAACGATGTGCGCTACGCATTAAACCCCGCGGATAAATCAATTGAAGAATTACGGAATCTTGGTTTTACTGTGGCCCAGGTTGTTCCGTATGGTAACTTTTTGCCGGGCCAGGCAGCGATCATACTCCTAGGCGGTAAATCGGCCGATCAAATGGTGCTACAAAGTCGGGCCGCATTGTATTCTGAATTGACCGGTAATCAGAACATCTATCCCAACACCATCATGGCCGTCATGGCAAAGTGGCGCGAACTGTATCGGCAGGCTGTGCAGGCAAAGAACTACGAGTCGCTCTACGCCACCAACCGTGCCGGCCTGGAGCGCCCCGCGAACGACCGCGTGTTGGAGGCATTTTATCCTGTGATTGATCAGCGGCTTCCAGTGCTTTTTCGTAGCGAACGCATTCTGGAAATGCAGCGAGTACTGGCACTAAAAAACGATTTAAAATTTCCGGTGCTGTTGGGCGATGTGAAAGAGGCGTGGCCGTTGGTGCCAAAAGTGAAGGCAAGTGGGGCCAAGGTGTTCTTGTCGCTCGACTTGCCCGAAGAGATTAAAAAAGACGATAAAAAGAAAGACAAACCGAACGCAGAACGCGAAGCCTTGGAAAAACGCAAGGCAGAAATGATTGCAAAAGCCACGGCGCAAGCGGCAGAGTTTCAAAAAGCGGCAGTGCCGTTTGGATTTTCTACGGCTACGGTAAAAGCGTCGGCCATTCCTGCGCACGTGCGTAGAATGATTGCCGCAGGGCTTTCGGAGGATGCTGCCTTAGCGGCACTCACTACAGCCCCGGCTCAACTGCTTGGGCTTAGCGACCGTCTCGGCTCAATTGATCCGGGTAAAATGGCGAATCTGGTAATTAGCGATAAGCCCTACTTCAATGAGAAATCGAAAGTACGGTACGTGATGGTGGACGGTGAACTATTCAAATTAGAAAATAAAGAAGCGAGAAAGGCAGACGGAAAAGTAAATGCCGGGGGTGCGTGGTCGTATAAAGTGGAATCCCCGCAAGGGGGTTCGGGCAAAATCGTAATTAAAGACGATGGCAAGGGTAACCTTACGGGAACCATCACTAACTCCACCACCAACCGCGAAACAGATTTGAAGAATCTGGAGATCGATGGCAAGACGCTTACGTTTTCGTTTGATTTTGCCATGGGCGCCAACCCGATCACGATCAATGTATCGGCTACGATTGAAGGCGATTCAATGGACGGTAGCATGGTTGTGGGTCAATTCGGAAATTTTCCGATGAAGGCCAGTCGCGATCCAAAAAACTAAATGTCATTAACGATGATGAAGAAGATATTTTTGTTGGTGAGTGCATTTGTTGTTACAAACGCATTCAGCCAGGTAGAAAAAGGTAGTGTACTGATCAAAAACGGAACGGTACTCACCATTACAAAAGGAAATTTGGAGAACACCGATGTGCTGGTGCGCGATGGCAAGATCGCGCAAATCGGTAAGGGCTTGGCCGCTCCGTCGGGTATAAAAGTAGTAGACGCTACCGGCCTGTTTGTGATGCCAGGCATTATCGATGCGCACTCGCACATTGCGTTGGACGCCATCAACGAGGCCACGAGTCCGGTAACCGCAGAGGTATGGGAAGGAGATGTGATTAACCCTTTTGATATGGATATCTACCGCGCATTGGCGGGTGGATGCACTGCTTCGCATGCCATGCACGGCTCCGCCAACGCCATAGGCGGGCAGTGTCAAACGCTGAAGCACCGCTATGGCACCTACGAAGCGGATGCACTTGTAATGGAGGGCGCCCCACGCACCATCAAATTTGCGCTGGGCGAGAATCCTACCCGCGTGCATGGCGGCAACAACATTGTACCGCGCACGCGCATGGGAGTTGAGTTTGTAATTCGCCAGGCATTTTCTGAAGCAAAAGAGTACATGGAGAAGTGGGATCAGTACAACAAAAGCAAATTGGTGAAGGGATTTCGTGGAACACCGCCCGCCTACAACTTACGGATGGAAACGCTCGCGGATATTTTGCGTGGTAACATTATCATTCATTGCCACAGCTATCGCGCAGACGAAATCTATATGTTGCTAAAAGTTTGTAAGGATTTTGGGATCAAGCGGCTGGTGTTTCAGCATGTAAACGAAGGATTTAAAGTTGCGCCCGAATTGGCCGCTGCCGGGGCCATGGCCTCTGTGTTTGCAGATTGGTGGGCGTACAAGTTTGAGGTGTACTACAGCACAGCATATAATGCAGCCATTTTGGTAAAGAATGGCGTGGTAACGTCTATTAATTCCGATAGTAACGATTTGATCCGCCATCTCTACCACGAAGCAGCAAAAACACAGAAGTATGGCGCGCTTACGGATGATGAGGCACTTGCGCTCATCACCATCAATCCCGCAAAGCAGTTGGGTATTGAAAATCGGGTAGGCTCCATTGAAGTAGGCAAAGATGCAGACATTGCCATCTTCAATGCGCATCCGCTTTCCGTGTACGCGGTGCCGCAATACACGCTGGTAGATGGCGTGGTTCGGTTCGATCGGAAGAACGATGCGGCCGATATGCGCATAATGCCTGATCCGAAAGAAAACCTGGAGATGGCCACGTTACATGAGTATAACGGGCATAATCACGATGCATGTTTGCAAAACACGGAGTTCCTCTTTACTGCGAAGATTTTTGGGGCATTTAACCAGGAGTAATCATGAGAAAATCAACATACATATTTCTTTTTTGCGTGTGCGCGGTGGCAGCTGTTGCGCAAATGCCGAAAGGCACCTATGGCACATTTGCGCTTACCAATGCCACGATTGAAACGGTAACAAAGGGCACCATTACCAATGGCACGGTGGTGATTGCCAATGGAAAAATTACTGCTGTGGGTACGAACGTGCAATGGCCTGCCGGGGCACAGGTAATTGATTGTAAAGGCCTCCGCATTTACCCCGGCATGATCGATGGGGGTACCAATCTGGGCATCAGTGAAATCAGATCCGAGCCCCGCACGAACGACTTCAATGAGGTTGGAGATGTCATCCCCCAGATCAAGGCACTTACCGCGGTTAACCCGAATTCGGCACTCATTCCAGTGACCCGCGTCAGTGGTGTTACCACCGTGATTGCGACACCCGAGGGAGGTTTGTTTCCTGGTACAGCCGCGCTAATCAACCTCTATGGCTACACGCCAGACCAGATGTTTGCAGGATTTGATGCTGTAGTCATGAACTTTCCCAGCAGCAGCCGCAGAGGTTTTTTTGACCGACGCACGGATGACGATATCAAAAAAGACACCGAAAAGAATCTCAAACAACTGAACGAAGTGTGGGAAAAGGCGCTACAGTACCATAAGCTTGACTCAGCAACCGGCGGCAAACTGGAATATTACCCCGAATTACAAGCGCTTTTGCCCGTGGTGCGCGGGCAACAGGCGTTGATGATTGAGGCGAATGCGGAGAAAGATATTATTGCCGCGATGAAGTGGATAAAGGAACGTAAGCTGAAGAAAGTAATTCTTACCGGCGTTGCCGAAGGGTGGCGCGTGGCAAAGGAAATTGCAGACGCTAAAGTCCCGGTGGTAACCGGACCAGTGATCGCGCTGCCCACCCGCGAGTACGATCGGTATGATCAAGCGTATGCCAATGCCGGCGTGTTAAAGAAAGCCGGGGTGAAACTGGCGTTGCGTACCAACCAGACGGAGAATGTGCGAAATCTGCCGTATATGGCTGGGTTTGCCGTAGCCTACGGCATGGATAAAAGCGAGGCCTTACGGGCCATCACCATTGAAGCCGCTGAGATTTTTGGCGTGGCCCATCAGTTAGGTTCCATTGAAGTAGGCAAGAGCGCTACGCTTTTTGTTTGTGATGGCGACCCATTCGAGACCAAAACAAACGTTAGGCACGTATTTATCAATGGTTGGCAAGTGCCGATGGTGAGCCGCCAGACCCAGTTGTATGACGAGTTTTTGAAACGTGAACCGGGGGCGACGAGGGATTGAGGAGTATTCCGAAAACGTTTGCGGAATCCCCGCGAAAGCCAGCTCTCGCGAATACGATTACCATGTTGGTAAACCACAAGAGCGGGTAATGATTGAGGTAGTTAGGAGGTAACCAACTTCCTCAATTTTTTATTGCGATTATTTTGTTTCGCTTCCTGAATTTGTTGGGCATCGTTTCGTTTCTTTGCAAGCTAGAAAAACCTAAATCTTGTTTGAACATGCGATCTCGTTTGTTTTTGGCCGTTCTTGTAATGTTTCCGCTGTTTGCTCAGTCCCAAGCCATTGGAGACTATCGTACAAACGCAACGACCTTAAACTGGAACGCAACGGCCAGTTGGCAGCGGTGGGACGGGGCAACCTGGGTGAGTAACCCAGGCCAGGGTTTTCCGGGGCAAAATGCAGGCACCGGCACGGTTACCATTCAAGCAGGACATACCGTTACACTCAACGTTTCTCCAACGCAGGCCATCGGTACCCTGATCATTACCTCGACTGCAACGTTAACTTCCGGCGCTCAAACGCTTCTCGTCACCGGGAACTTCGAAAATAATGGCGGCACGTTTACACCAGGCTCTGGCACAGTCACGTTTAACGGCACGACTGACCAAGCGATTACTGGCACGGTCGTCACCCAGACGTTCAATAACATTACTGTCAATAAGTCAAGTGGCGCTTTGAGCGTGAGCGGCAGCACCACCACGGTTGTGGCAAACGGCTCAATCATCCTTACTTCAGGAACCTTCAATGCCCCTTCCAACTTAAATGTTGGAGTAAATTTTACCAATAACGGCGGCACGTTCGTTCCCGGCGCGGGAACGGTTACATTCACTGGAAGCGGTGCTCAAGCGATAAATGGATCGGCACCCACACAGACTTTCAACGTCCTAGTCATAAATAAATCTGGTGGCACATTAACGGGCACGACGGCCACCATTAATGCCACGAACATCACACTTACAGCAGGAACATTTGCCGCGGGAGCAAATACGAATGTAGGTGGAGACTTTACAATTAACGGGGGAACATTTACACCCGGTGGGAATACGGTGACCTTCAATGGCGCGGGTGCGCAGGCCATCAATGGTACCCTCACCCCACAGCCCTTCAATAATGTTGTAATTCAGAAAACGGCTGGTACGTTGAGTGTGGTTGGCGCTATTACGCTCAATATAGCCGGTAATTTTACGAACAATGCCAGCACAGTTGATACGGGAGTCAGTACGATCGCTTTCGTTGGTGGAGCCACTCATCAAATTAACGGAACTGTTACAACCCAGACATTTAACAATTTGGTGGTGAATAAATCTGGGGGTACGTTATCTGTTGGTGGCAGTACTGGTACGCTAAATGTCGTAAATTTTACACGTACGGCAGGCACCTTCACCGCACCAGCCACGATGAACGTGACTGGAAATTTCGTTCTCACTGCAGGCATCTATAACGCTGGTGTGAACACAAACATTGGTGGAGACTTCACGAACAATGGTGGAACGTTTGCGGCCGGTGGGAATACAGTCACCTTCAACGGCGCGGGCGCGCAGGCGATTAATGGTTCATTGTCACCTCAGCCTTTTGCGAATATCGTTATTGCTAAGTCGGGCGGCACATTAAGTATTGTTGGCGCTATCACGCTGAACGTAACGGGTAACTGGACAAACAATAACTCCACAGTAGTCCCCGGGGTGAGCACGGTAAACTTCAACGGCACCACCGGGCCTCAACAAATAAACGGAACGGCAGTAAGCCAGACGTTTAATAACCTTACAGTGAACAAGTCCGGCACCCCACCCTTGACGTTGTCGGTGGGCGGAAGCACTACAACCATTGATGTTGCCACGCTCACACTGACAGCGGGAACGTTTAATTCAGGCACGAATACGAATATAACGGCCGACTTTGTCGCTAATGGCGGTACTTTTTCCGCGGGGACAAACACCGTCACTTTTTCTGGTGCCGGTGCAAAAAGCATCACGGGTACGAGCGCGGCAACTACAACATTCTTTAACGTGGAAATCACCGGCGGAACGGTACTTTTCGGCTCTAATTCCTCCAATGCCCGCACGGTCAGCATCACAAACAACCTGACGGTTTCTGCTGGTTCGCTGCTGTCAGGCCCCACCGCGAGTCAAGCCCACACCATCAACCTCACCGGTAACCTTGTCAACAATGGTACCATGAACTTTTCTGATAACGGGGCGACCGCTCAGCGCCTGATTTTCACCGGTGCCGGCGCAAAGACATTGAGCGGCACTGGATCGTCAACGGTTCACAACTTGGGCATGAGTACCGTTGGTGCGGCTCCGCTCAACATAAATACTAACCTTAGGGTCAACGGTACGTTGGACTGGACCACGGATGGGTTGTTGATTCTCGGTGCAGTGGACGTGACGTTTGGCGGTGCGGCCGTGGTCACAGCTCCAACGGCAACTCGATTTATCCGCTCCGATGGCACTGCTAGTGCGACCGGGCAGGTCATCAAAATAAGCGATGGTACTACCGCGAGTTGGCAGTTTCTTTTCCCAATCGGCACTACCGTTGGTGGCTATTCGCCGGTGAACATGACCGCCCCAACTACAACTATCACTAATGCACCAACGATTAACAGCGCACTAGCCGCAAAAGCAATTATTGGCCCGGACGAGCCGGGCAAGCTCAAACGTGTGTTCCGGCTCCGGGTAACGGGCAACGGCATTGCTACAACGTTTACAAATGCCCGATTCAATTATTACAGCCCAACAGATGTTTCTGGTGTGGAGCCCATTGCGAGCTACAACACGTTTTGGTACCAGCGAGAATCGAACGGCATTTGGACGCGTCCGGGCGGCCCCGCCCCCGGCGTTACTGCTACCGCTCCAACGCTGTCGGTTTTCACAGCGCCGGCATCTGCTCGGCCGCTTGTAAATGATACTTACTATTTTACCATCGGTACGCCCAACGCCTATGGTACTACTTGGTACAGTTATCAGTCCGGTAATTGGAGCGATCCCACCACGTGGACAACCGATGGCAGCTCGTTTCCGCTTTACGTTAACCCTGCCCCGGGTTTAATACCCGGTCCCTCGGATGACGTAGTGATCAAATCGGGTCAAATAGTAACAATGGACATCAACAACGCGCAGGTGAACTCGATTAATGTGATCGGCACGCTGAACGTAGCCGCCACCACGGGTCATCAGTTTACGGATATCTCCGGAACGGGTAGAATTCGAATTGCAGGTGCTGTTGATAATTTTCCTGGTGGTGCTGCCACCAACTTTGCTGATGTCGCGGTTGGAGGCACACTGGAAATAAATGGCGCTAATTTGGTACTGAATGTGCCGCGCACCTTCAAGAACGTAGTAGTAAACATGAACTCTACTTCGAGTACCGTTGTATTGAAAAATAATCTCACGGTTAATGGAGACCTCACGATTTCGCAAGGGCTATTCCAATTTGAAGACGCTGCTGCACCTGCTAACCGAACGCTAACGGTTAATGGACATACAACGGTTGCCGCAACTGGGGGTATTCGTGTAGCAAGCACAAACAACAGACACGAGTTTGACTTGTTTGGCGATTTTGTAAATAATGGTACCGCTTATTTCACCAATCGGGTAACACCCAATTACGCTGCCGAGGCAACGGATGGAATTGTGGACGTAAATTTTCGCAGTGGCAGCCGCGATCAACTGGTAGCTTGTAATGGTGTAACCCGCTTTTATCGGCTCGAAATAAATAAAGGCAGCGATGATACGTACACGGCTTCACTTTCGGCCGCTGACCCCACGCATTTTGCACTTTTGGGTTTTGCAAATCAAGGTCATGGTTCGGTTGCCCAATTGGCGAGCAACGCGAATGCATTAGGATTGATTTTTGGCACCGTTGAAATAGGGTCTAATGTGGCTATTCCGGTGTTAAGCACTGACGGTAACTACAATATTTCTGTTGGTGCTCAATTGTGGATCAACGGAGGCACTTTAAACAAAAATGCGGGTAATTCCCTTGTTCCGTATGGCAGATTGCGGGTTACTTCCGGTGTGTTAACCGCAAACGTCTCGGCAGGCATCACCACCCGCGATGGTGGGTCTATTTTGGTTGAGGGCGGCTCGGTTACAACGAATCAAATTCGCACGTCAGTGCTTGGCTCGGCCAATGTTGGCTCGTATACACAATCCGGCGGAACCGTTACCGTAGACGGAGGCGGCCCAGGGGGCACTGGGTTAGATTTTTATGTATTTAGCCTCACATACCCCGGTAATGTGTTTAATATGAGTGGGGGTGATTTGATCGTGCGCGGTGCCCGAGCCGGGACTGGCGGTACGCGCGGTGCAATCTACATCAACAGCGACCCGGGTAACATTTCTGTAACCGGTGGCAGGGTAATTTTTGAAATCAGCAATGGTAATGTTTACCGAGTAACGTCTCGGGCACCTTTTTGGAACGTGCTGATGAGGCGCACTGCCGGTGCGGCCACTGTAGTGGAATTGAATTCCGGTGAGTCTGGGAATGGCGGAGGGCTTACGGCTATCAGCAGTATCCAGCCGTTGCAAGTTTTGAATGATTTGGTGATCGAGAGCCCGATCAACTTCGTCACAAACAATGCTGATGTAGTTGTTTCTGGTAATTTCGAAATTCAAAACGGAGCTACCTATACGCCCGGTACCAACACCACAAGCATGAGTGGCGGGGGTGTGGGGTCGCTCATCTTCGGCAATACTACTGCCACCCAGGTTTTCAATAATCTTACGATTAACAAAGCGAGTGCAACAAACGAGGTGGTAGTGGCCGGGGGGCGTCCGGGCCCCGTAAATGCAGCGCTCCAGGTAAACGGAACGCTATCGGTTTTGCGCGGTATTTTTGATTATGGCGCGTTTGTTGTTTCGGCACAAGGGAATCTCAGTTTGGCAAATGGTGTATCGGTTGGAAAGACCGCCAGCACAGGCCGCTTGCTAATGAACGGGGCCGCTGCGCAGTCCATCAATTCGTCTGTAGCCACCATTCACAATCTCGAGCTGAACAACACCAACAACGTTACGCTAACGAACAATAATCTCACTATTTTAGGCACGTTAACGTTAACGAACGGTGTTTTTGATATTGGTATCTATCGGTTGACGATCGGTTCATCGGCAAATCCTGCTGCCGCGATTAGTGGGTCGGGATTTGGTTCAACCAAGATGATTCGATTGGCAGGAAATGCATCGGACGACGGTCTTGAATTGTATTTGGATGCAAACGAGACCTTACAGTACCCCATTGGGACCAATGCCGGCGGCCTATCTCGATACACACCGGTTACCGCAGTATTTCAAAATTTTTCGGATGATGGTTTTGTGCGCATTAGTCTGGGTGATGCAGAGTTACCCACATCAAACGGTGCCGCAGGCGCAAATACAGTCCTCAGCTATTATTGGCGGGTGCAACACACAGGGTTTACCGTGCTGCCGCGAGTAAGTTCTTACACGTTTAATGCCGATAACTTCGATGACCCGGACGTTGGTGCGGGCGGATTGGCTGCAGGTTTCGTGCCGGGAAAGGTGTTGGATGTTTCACCGTTTACTAGATCAGCCGAAGTGATCGGAAACATTTCTGCGTTTGCGATTACTTTTAACGGTAATACAGGTTCAGGCGCTACACCATTTAATTTAGAGGCAGCAAACTATACCGCGGGCACTCCCGCACGCTTCACCGGCTCGCCTACGGTGTACTACAGCAGATCCGCGGGCGCCACCGGCTTCCCCGGGCTAAATTGGCACGACGGTAATTCGTGGTCGTTCGTATCGCATACTGGACCCGCAGCCGGGTCATTCCCTACAGCGGGGAGCATTGCGATTATTGGATCTGGAAATACAGGCGCAAACAACCATCACTCGGTAAACGTAACGGCCATGAACGCAGTAGCGGCGGAGCTTATTTTTGTAGCTGTACCACCGGGCACATTCCAATCGCGCTTAACCGTTCAGCCAAACCGAAACATCACATTTGGCAGAGTAAGCGGACCTGGCACCGTGATGATCCGGGTAAATACAACCCAACAACCGGTAGTAACGGGCGATTTTGGTGACTTTGCTCTGGAGGCTACAAGTCAATACAATTACACTTCTACGCAGGATGCGGTTACACCTATTGTGTTACCAACTAACCCCACAGTATTTCCCAACCTTCGGTTTGAGGGTGGCGATGCGGGTGGCGGCACCGAGCGCCGCATGACGATCCCGGCGGATATCATCGTACGAAGAAACATTAACATCGACCGCTCTGCCAACTTTGTGCTGGGTGGTAATGTGACTGTGACCAATGATGTTTTATTTAATGATGGAACCCAGGGACGCATCGAGTTTCCGAGTACGGGTGCTAACCTTACCTTCTCCATTGGGCAGGATCTGCTGCTCCGTGCGGGGGGCGGCACCAATAACTTCGTGGTGAATAACACCACGCCCTCATCGTTGCGCCATCGGTTACAGGTTGGGCGAAACATTACGATCAGCAATGGTAACCTGACGCTATTTAATGGTACAGGCACGGCCAATAATGCAACACTCGAAGTGAATGGTACCGTGAATGGCGTATACACGAACACTGCTGGAACGACACCGAGCCTTTTCCGCCTCGTAGTAAACAAGGGTAACTCAGTGGCCACCACCTTCACGTTATCGAACAACATGACGCTGAATGGACCCTTTGACGGGGCGGTTAAGCCATTGGAACTGCAAAACGGCTTACTGGTTTTGAATAATGCCACGATTGATTATACGCTTACTTCGGGTGGTGGTGATTTTAGAATACCCGGTACGGCCGGATTGGAGGTACGATTGGGAGCTGCTCGAACCACTTCCACCAGTACGGATGCAAATATCGTTTTGGATGGCCTCTTGCGTGTGAGCGGCGGTACGGTGGATATCAATGGTGGAGGTGCAACGGATTCGAATTTCATCCAATACACTAATTCCGGTAACGCATCCATTGACGTAACCGCTGGTACGTTAACAGTTGCAGGGCAGGTGCGAAGAGACCTTACCAGCGCAACGGGCATTTTGAGGTATTCACAATCGGGTGGCACAGTACTCGTGGGTAACGAGGCTGCGCCTGTGAATCTTCGCGGTGTCTTTGAAGTGCTTAATCCGGGTAGCCAATTCAATCACTCTGGTGGATCGTTCACAATTGTGCGAGGAAATGGCAGTGCAACTGTCCCTTCATTTTGGCTTGAGCCAGGCTCCAGCACCGTTACCGCTGGTTCAACGATTACGCTGGGTAACGGCACAACACCCGCAGGCACGATCGGCATTCAGTCCATCCCCGCTTTGAATAACCTGACTATTGCGGGAGCGGCTGCCAACACGCCACAAATCAGTTTGTACACCCTTCCGCTTACCGTAACCGGAAATGTAATTGTAGCGACAGGGAACACCTTGAACGCGTTGGGTCGAGACTTGACAATTGGCGGCAACTTTACGGTAAATGGAACTTACACTTCGGGCACCAATACTACTATTTTCAATAACACAGCGGCGGCAAATATTGGTGGTGCGCTATCGGTTTTAGCATTCCATAATTTTACAAAAACCGGCAGCGGTGTACTTACGTTGGCCAGGGATATTTCGATCGGTCGCGATTTGCGCGTAAGCGCTGGCGAGTTGGCCACCGGTGCCTTTTCTGCCTCACTGTTGCGTCACGCGGAAGTGGATGCTACAATTTCAAGTACGAGCGGTAGCGGATTAATTTTCGCAGGAACATCCCTAGAGCAGCGACTTACCCGATCGGCTTCTGGCACGGGCACCCTGGGTATCGTTACCATCAACAATCCAAACGGTGTGATCATCCCGGATGGCAATGGGTATGATTTTGCGGTGACAAATAATCTTCGGTTACAATCCGGGGTTTTTGATATCGGTGGCAGTTTGTTGTCGCTGGGCGAAACTGCTCTGATCACGCCGGTAAATCCATTTTCTGGAGCCAATCTCATTCAGACGAATAGTTCGTTCACAGACAAAGGCGTTCGCAAACGCTTTCCATTGAATTACACCACCGATTTTGTATTCCCGGTCGGTCAGTCGAACTACACGCCCGTTACCTTTAATTTCGGTGGAGCAAACACAACGGGTACATCTGGTACACCTACCATCACCATACGCCCGACTAATCGAGCGCATCCTGTGATCGTGGATGGCCCTCCTGCTCCCGCGAATGATACAGATAACGTATTGCAGTATTACTGGATTGTGAGTGCTTCGGGGATTTCCAATACATTCCGATCTACCATGACGCTGCAATATACTCAGCCCTTGGTGGCTATTGAATCTGGATTTGATGAAGAACTCGATTACATCGCCGCACGAATTCTGACCGATCCGGTAATCAATCCTACACTGAATATTCAGAAGTTTTCCGCAGCTGAAGTGGATGCGGCAAATAATCGGATTACATTTTCATTTGCTACGGTGAATGATCAGCGTGACATTACAGGTGATTACTTTGCCGGTGTGGATCCGGCTATCCCTAGCAATGTGCGTACGTATACCACGGTCACCTCTGGCAACGTGGGGGATAACATTTACAATGTTCCGGTATTAGGGGGTATTTCAGGGTCTCGCGTGATTGTCTCTCCGGGGCACAACGTTACATTTAATACCGGGTCGGTAATCCTATATCAAACGGTAATAAACTCGGGTGCGCAAATTACAATACCTAGTGGCTCAATTGGAAACAGTTTGGGTACCGTGTCGGGCACGGGCAATCTTGCCATCAATAGCGATGACATAAGCGCGGTTTTACCGGCTGCTGAATACGACACTTTCTTTTCATGTGCAGGTGGCGGCCTGATCTTTGGAGGTAGTGGCAGTTATGAAATACTCGGGGGCATTATCGCACTGAGAAATCTTACATTAAACGGCATTGGAGATAAGTCATTGGCTAATAATGACGTTACGATTTGCGAGGATCTCACGATCAACAACGGTGCGTTATTTAATTCGTCCAATCGGGCGATCACTGTACAACGAGATGTATTCTTGAATAACGGAACAATTAATAACTCTGCGGGCACACTTACCATTACGCGCGATTTCACACAAGGAAATGGCGCATTTAATGGGGGCACTGGCGGTACAAAAACGATAGGGAGAAATCTCGTTGTAAACGGAGGGACATTTACACCCGGATCGGGCACAACAAATTTGATTCGAGTAAATGGGAACATGACGGTGGCAAGCGGCGCAACTATTGTCACCGGTTTGGGTGGCGCAACCGGTCAGCGGTTCTTATTTGGCGGCACTACCCCTCAAGTCATCACCGGATCGTTTACCGGAGGCCGGGCGTTCAATCGACTTGAGATAAACAATAGCGCTGGGCTCACGCTTGTTGGTAACGTGACGATCGCCAATCAATTGCTTTTAACCAATGGTTTGATAACTCCCACAAGTGGTAACTTCCTTTTAGATGGCCCCGCAACCGTTTTACCAGTTGCAGGCAGTGCTACTTCGTTTGTTAATGGTAAGTTATTTAAGACGATTCCCTCGGTTTCGTTTTTTGAGTTCCCGATTGGCAAAGGAAGTCGCTGGCGCAGTGGTGGAGTATTGCCAGTGCAAGCAGGGGTTACCTGGGATATGGAGTATTTTGGCTCTATTGCTACCGGTGTAGTGGCCAACGCTCCTCCGCCGCGTAACAATCCGATAAATAACTTCACATCATCCGATGCTTCTGTTTTGCGACTTTCAGGGGCCGAGTATTGGCGCGTGTCCGATGGGACTTCAACAAGTTCAGGTCGCACAGCGATTGTTGGCTTGAGTTGGGGCATCGAAAGCGATGTATCTCCAAATTTTGCTGAACGCGAAGCAATGAAAGTAATGAGTTGGAATGGCACAAATTGGACTAACCATGGCGGAGAGTTGTTTTCGGGCGGCCATACGCAAAGCCGTGGAACATTTCGTTCCTTGTTTGCAATTCCTTTCCGCCTGTCCTTCAGCGAAAACATCGTTACCCTGGGCTCCACCGAAGTGGCTAATCCCCTGCCGATTGAGCTCTCGCGCTTCGAGGCACGTTTGGCGGGCACTGAGGTAGAGTTGTTCTGGCAAACTGCATCAGAAACAGGTAATGATTTCTTTGAGATTCACCGAAGCATAGATGGTGTTGAGTACGAAACGTTGGGCCGCGTAAAAGGCGCGGGCACAACGAGCAAAACCAATAGCTATTTCTTTGGCGATCCGCAACCGCGTGTGGGCATGAACTATTACCGACTTAAGCAGGTGGACTTTGACGGTGCATCTTCTTTTTCGGAAGTGCGTAGAGTGGCATTCGATGGCACGGTTAAGCTGGCGCTGCGGGTGCATCCCAATCCCACAGCACTTTCAAACATCAACTTCCGGATTTCCGGAAAGGGTGATACCGAAGTTCGTGTACGATTGTTGGATTTGCAGGGCCGCACGCATTTCCAGCGCACATACTTGTCTTCAAACGAGCTTATCGAAGACACGGCTAATCTCACCGGTAATCTGCCTGCCGGCGTGTATCTGGTAGAGGTGGTGCAGGGTAATCAACGCGTTACAGAGCGCCTCGTGATTCGCTAGAATCACGAGGTTTCTCGCTGCCTAACGGCTTCGAAAACTACCACTGCCGCGGCCGTGGACACGTTCATGGAATCTATTTTTCCATGCATCGGAATAATGATGTTACGGTAACTGTTCCGTACCCATTCTTCCGAAATTCCAGTGGCTTCGGTGCCCATCACAAATGCCGTGGGCGAACGATAGTCAACCTGATGGTACGGTTGTGAGGCTTCCAGATAGGTGGCGTAAATGGCAATTTTTTGTACGCGCAGCCAAGCAATAGTATCGGTTGAGCTTGCCAATGCTAAGGGCACCGTAAAGACGCACCCGATGCTCGACCGGATAACGTTTGGATTGTACACATCGGTTTGCGTGTCGCAACAAATAACGGCATGTACCCCGGCTGCATCTGCTGTGCGTAAAATGGCACCCAGATTTCCTGGTTTCTCTACCGATTCTAACACCAGAACTAGCGGGTTGATAGGTAACTGAAGTCCAGAAAGATCATGTTGTTTCATTACCGCTACGGCCAGTACACCACCCGAGCCTTGCCGCACGGTAAGTTTTTCGAATACCGGGCGCGAAACAGGAATCAGATTTTTTTCTTCGATGCCAAATTGCTGCACTTCGCGCAGCGAAATCAATTCTTCGCAGAAAAAGAGGTTTCCAATTTGATATCCGGCTTTTAATGCCAACGTCAGTTCTTTGGTGCCCTCTATTGTAAACAATTGTTGCCTCCGGCGCTCGCGTGGCTTATCTAGAGCCAGAATGCTTTTTATTTTGGGATTTTGCGTGCTGGTAATGAGAAAGTGCATTCGTGCTCAAAAGTCTATAACTTTCACGTTTTATACCAATGGTTATCCGACAAGTTCAGCCTACCGCATGGAAAGATTACCAACTGCTCGACTCGGGCGATGGCGAGAAAATAGAAAAGTTCGGAGCATATATACTGATCCGGCCCGAGCCTCAAGCCATCTGGTCGCGAGCTTGGCCGTACGAAAAATGGTTACAGTTGGCACACGCGCACTTTAACCGCGAGCAGCAGGATAAGTATCGTTTTTCGGATGACGTAAAGGGCGGCTGGAAAAAACTGAAATCCATACCCGATTCCTGGCAGATTGGCTATCAGCACGGAACCCTGCACCTTACCTTACGGCTCGCCCTAACCAGCTTTGGCCATGTGGGCGTGTTTCCGGAGCAGGGGGACAACTGGAACTTTATTCACGAAACGCTGGTGCAATGGCGCCATCCGCAAGCGCGGGTACTGAATCTGTTTGCTTACACCGGCGCCGCCTCAATGGTGGCCCGCGGTGCTGGGGCGGAAGTTACGCACGTAGATGCCTCACGGCCCGGCCTAAACTGGGCAAATCAAAACATGCAACTCAATGGCCTTGACAATATCCGGTGGGTATATGAAGATGCGCTGAAGTTTGTGAAACGCGAGGTAAAGCGCGGCAATTGCTATCACGGCATCATTATGGATCCACCCCCGTACGGGCGTGGGCCCGATGGCGAAAAGTGGACCTTGCAAGAAAAACTAAACGAGTTGGTAGCGCTTGCGGCCCAACTTTTGGATAAAGAACGCCGGTTCTTCATCTTGTCGATGTACGCGGTGGGGCTTTCATCCGTAGTGGGCGGAAATATTGTACAGAACCACCTGGGCCCGTTAACCGACTGCGGTGAGTTTTTTCTCGGTGGCCCAGCCGGTGTAAACCTCCCCATGGGCACATTCGCTCGAATGAGAAACTAACCCCCCGCCCCAGATAACGATTCCTAATCGCCCGCCAGTAGGGCGCTGCCGTGCTTTTGCCTATCTTTGCGCCCTCATTTTTTATAATCAGCTGATTTAGAATCGTATGGAAGTTACCAAAATCCGGAATATCGCCATTATTGCCCACGTAGACCACGGAAAAACCACCCTGGTAGATAAGCTGCTGCACGCCGGCAAGCTGTTTAAGGACCATGAAAACCCGGGCGAGCTGATTATGGATAGCAACGAGCTTGAACGCGAGCGCGGCATCACGATCTTGGCAAAAAACGTTTCCGTTCGGTACAAAGACTATAAAATCAATATTATCGATACCCCGGGCCACAGCGATTTTGGGGGTGAGGTAGAGCGTGTGCTCAACATGGCCGATGGCTGTCTGTTGCTGGTAGATGCGTTTGAGGGGCCCATGCCGCAAACCCGTTTCGTACTTTCAAAAGCCTTACAACTCGGCTTGAAGCCGATTGTGGTAGTAAACAAAGTGGACAAGAAAAATTGTACACCCGATGAAGTACACGAGTCGGTGTTCGATCTCATGTTCTCGCTCGATGCCACCGAAGATCAACTTGATTTTCCTACGTACTACGGCTCCGCCAAGCAAGGTTGGATGAGCGAAGATTGGAAAAAACCCACATCAGACATCACGCCGCTGTTAGACGGCATCATCAAACACATTCCTGCTCCCAAAATTGAGCAAGGCACGCTCCAAATACTCATCACATCGTTGGAGTACTCGTCGTATATCGGCCGCGTAGCAATTGGCCGCGTACACCGCGGCACGGTAAAACCCGGCCAGACCATTGCGCTGATGAAACGCGATGGCGTTAACGTGGTGAAATCGCGCATCAAAGAAGTCTATGTGTTCGAAGGCTTCGAAAAACAGAAATCGGAAGAAGTAAGTGCGGGCGAAATTTGTGCGCTGGTGGGTTTGGAGGGCTTTGAAATTGGCGACACGGTGTCGGATGTAGATAATCAGCAAGCGCTGAAGTCCATCGCGATTGATGAGCCTACCATGAGCATGTTGTTTACGATTAACAACTCTCCCTTCTATGGTAAAGAAGGAAAATACGTTACCTCGCGCCACATCAAAGATCGCCTCGACAAGGAACTAGAAAAGAACCTGGCGTTGCGTGTGGGCGACACCGGCTCGGCCGATAGCTTCATGGTTTTTGGCCGTGGCGTGTTGCACTTGTCTGTATTGATTGAGACGATGCGCCGAGAGGGATATGAACTTCAGATTGGCCAGCCGCAGGTAATCTTCAAAGAAATCGATGGCGTGAAATGCGAGCCAGTTGAAGAACTAACCATCGACTTGCCTGAATCCGATGCGGGCAAGGCAATTGAAACCGTATCGCAGCGAAAAGGAGAGATGACGAACATGGAGCCTAAAGGCGATCGGATGAATCTCAAGTTTACGATCCCTTCGCGTGGCATCATCGGTTTAAGAAATTATTTATTAAACGTAACCGCTGGCGAAGCGATTGTTACGCATCGTTTCCTCGAATATCAACCGTACAAAGGTGAAATTCCGGGCCGCATTAACGGCTCGTTGATTGTAATGGAACAAGGCGAAGCTATTCCGTACAGCTTGCACAATCTTCAAGATCGGGGCAAGTTTTTTATCGATCCGGGTGAGGCGGTGTATGAAGGCCAGGTGATTGGAGAGCACAGCCGTTCGGGCGACTTAGTGGTGAACGTGACGAAGACGAAAAAACTCACCAACATGCGCGCATCGGGTGCGGATGAAAAAATGCGTATTGCTCCGCCTGTGAAGTTTTCGTTGGAAGAAGCGTTGGAATACATTCAAGCCGATGAATATGTGGAGGTAACTCCCAAATCCATCCGGCTGCGCAAGATTTTGCTAAACGAAAATGAACGCAAGCGCGACCGTAACAAAGCGCTTTCGAACGTATAAAGAACGTAACCATCAAATGTGGGCTCTAATGCTCTGAATGTAAGCGGCTTAGAGTCCATGTTGTCTCGTTCCGCGATCGGTTTAATTTTGTAGTGTATGCTCCAACAAATTCTCATTCTCGATTTCGGCTCTCAATACACCCAACTTATCGCCAGGCGCGTGCGCGAGTTGAACGTGTACTGCGAAATCCACCCCTTCAATAAAATTCCTACCATTACGCCGGCCATCAAAGGTGTGATTTTGTCGGGCAGCCCGTGTTCGGTGCGCGATGCCGGTGCACCGGATGTGGACATGAACACTTTTGGAAGCTTACCCGTGTTGGGTGTTTGTTATGGTGCGCAACTGATGGCGCAAAAGAGCGGCGGTGCGGTGTTACCCTCCCAAATTCGAGAGTACGGCCGTGCGCGCCTTTCGTATGTTGATCATCACTCTGTTTTATTGAAAGAAATTTCTTTGGAGTCGCAAGTGTGGATGTCGCATTCCGACACCATTGCCCAGTTACATCCCGATTACCAAATCATTGCAAGTACATCATCCGTAAAAGTGGCAGCTTTTCAGCATGTAAACCGGCCTCAATACGGCATTCAGTTTCATCCTGAAGTTACCCACTCCACGGAGGGTAAAAATCTGCTGCGCAATTTCGTGGTGCACATTTGCGGGTGTGCACAGGATTGGACACCCGATCAGTTTGTGGAATCTACCGTAACTGCGCTTCGCGATAAACTGAAAAACGATAAGGTAGTGATGGCACTTTCCGGTGGGGTAGACTCCACCGTGGCAGCCACCCTCATCCACAAAGCCATTGGAAAAAACTTGTTCTGCATTTTTGTTGATAATGGCCTGCTGCGCAAGAACGAGTTTCAACAAGTGCTTGACTCGTATCAGCACATGGGATTAAACATTAAAGGTGTTGATGCGCGCGACCAGTTTTACGGTGCCCTGAAAGACCTCACCGATCCCGAGGCAAAGCGGAAAGCCATTGGAAAAACGTTCATCGATGTTTTTGATGTAGAGGCGCAACAGCTCAAAGAGGTAAAATGGCTTGGGCAGGGCACGATTTATCCGGATGTGATAGAGTCAGTGTCAGTCAAGGGCCCGTCGGCTACAATCAAATCGCACCACAACGTGGGGGGGTTGCCGGAGAAGATGAAGTTGAAGGTGGTAGAGCCGTTGAACACGTTGTTTAAAGATGAAGTGCGCGAAGTGGGCAGCTTGCTTGGAATTGATCCTGCCATTCTCGGGCGGCATCCTTTTCCAGGTCCCGGGCTTGGCATTCGTATCTTGGGCGATATTACCGCAGAAAAGGTACGAATCTTGCAAGAGGTAGATCACATCTTCATCAGCCACTTGAAAACGAGCAACTTGTATAAGGAAGTATGGCAGGCCGGCGCGGTACTGCTTCCCGTACAATCGGTAGGCGTAATGGGCGATGAACGCACGTACGAACAGGTAGTGGCATTACGGGCGGTAGTGAGCGTGGACGGCATGACCGCGGATTGGGCGCATTTACCCTATGCATTTTTGAGCGAAGTTTCTTCAGAGATTATTAACAAAGTAAAAGGGGTAAACCGCGTGGTGTACGACATCAGCTCCAAACCACCGGCAACCATTGAATGGGAGTAATGCGTTACACCATCACCATATTAGCTGTTTTTTACTTCACGACTTTGGTCGCCCAGGACGCGAAGCGCCAATATCAATCTGCACGCCAGCATTATGACGATGGTCTTTACTCACTCGCTTTCGAAGGCTTTAAGCCCTTGTTGGTGTACGACAAGAATAACCCATATTACATTTACGCCAACTTTTTCTACGCTCTTTCTGCCTATCAACTTGGCTACAAGGCGGTAACAAAAGAGGTACTGATTCAAATTACAAAGCTGTATCCGGATTGGCCCGGAATAGACGACGCATTGCTTTGGCTCGCCAAGGTCCATTTCGAACAAGGTGATTACTTCCGCGCATTACAGCTGTTAAAGCCAATAGCTGATGCCGCGGCCCGGGCGCGAGCAGATGAAATCACCCGCGAACATCTTAACCCGGTGGCCGACCGTGAAATGCTACACATGCTGTTGGAGGAGAACCCGCAAAACCGTGTAGTGGCGGAGTCGCTGCTGAAAAAAGTGGTGGCCGAGTTTACACCCATCGATCAGCCGCTCATCGATTCGTTGGTAGTGGCCCACCAACTCAATCGCGCAGACTTTAAAATTCCCGAGGCGGCAGCAGCTGCCAAGAAGGAAAAGTACGTGGTATCCATGTTGTTCCCCTTTTTGGCGAATACCATTCAACCTACACCACAACCCAAGCCGAACCAGTCAATTTTACAATTGTATCAAGGCATGAAGCTGGCTGTAGATTCTCTTACTCGCGCGGGTTTTCCGGTTGAGCTTCGGGCATACGATACTGAGCGAAACATTGAAAAGCTCAAGGCGATCCTGGCAGCGGATGAACTGAAAAATTCAGATCTGATCGTGGGGCCGCTCTTTACAGAAGAATACCCGCTTGTCCGGCAGTTTTCTCGTGCCAATCGGATAAACATGGTTAATCCGGTAACCAATAACTCCGATTACCTTGGCGGAAATCCTTTTGCTACGTTATACCAGCCCAGTTTTGAAACGCTCGGGCGGAAGTCGGCCGAATGGGTGGCCGCAAATGTGAAAAACAAGAATTGCCTGGTGTATTACGGCGAGTCCGTGCGCGATAGCGTACTTGCATTTAATTTTATTAAAGAGGCCCTGCGCGCGGGCGTGAACGTGCGCTTAGCGCAGGAAGTGCGAAAAGAGACGGCCTTCCAAATTGTCACTACGTTGGCTACCCCCACGGAGTACGATGAATTTAAAAACCCGACGCAGTTCACGTTAAAACGCGATAGCATCGGCAGCATTTTTGTTGCTACAGATGATCCGCTGATTTACACCAAAGTGGTAAACAGTGTTCAAACCCGCGATGACTCTACGCGCGTAATTGGGTCGGAAAGCTGGATTAACTCTGAATCGAACGCCATCAGCCTCGATAACTTTGAGCGGCTGGGCATCGTGGTTTGGTCGCCCAACTACTACCCGGCACAGTCGCCAGAATACCTCGCATTTGCTCGTAATTTTGTTCGGAAGCACGCACAGTTTCCCACACAAAGTGCACGGATTGGCTATGAGTTCATGATGATTTATGGGCAGGTGTTGCATCGCCATGGCGCCTATTTTCAACCGGGGTTGCTCAAAGCAGGTGCAGTTCAGGGCCCGTTTTTGGAGGCCTACGAGTTAGGCCCCGCTCAAGACAACCTCCAGGTGCCCTTTATTCGTCTTTTAGAGGGTAATTTCACACCCATCGGGCGCAACCTAAATCCGTAAAAGGCTTTGAAATATTACACCTCGCTTGTTCTGCGGGGTGTTTTAGCTAACTTTCGACAGTTGCCGAACAGATGAAAACATTTTTTTTAGTTTTTGGGATGCTGCTCTGCCTGCCATACGTCAGTGCCGCGCAGGGCGATCGCAAAGACAAGACTGCCGTAACTTTTGAAGAGCTGTACGATGAGCCGTATTCGGTCAACAAGCTTTTTGTGGGATTTCAACCCTTGTACGGGGAAGTATTTGCCACAAATGTAAATGCCGGGTTTGGCATTGAAGCGAGCTATTACTATCGTGATAAGGCCAACTTTCGTGCGCATTTTCGAAAGACGTACAGCCGCCAGTTTTTTGATTTCACCCGAGACGTAGCGCTTCGAAACAGTGATGTAGACAATACGCCGGAAGTCTTCAACTATTACGAATTGGGTGGCACCTATCACATCAAAGACTTTGAATCGAGTTCGAAAACAAAAATGGTGCTTTACAAAAAAAGCTATCAGGGAAATAAGTGGGCTTCGCGTGTGCCGTTGCAGGCCGAGGTACCGTGTAAACTCCGCAAAATTTATGGTGTGCGTTTAGGCGGAATTGCGTGGAACAGCACCACAGACGTAGGCCGTGCCCTGGATTCGCAAGGTCTTGGACTTGATGATCTGGTGACTGAAAACGGACAGGGCCTGCAGAGTTTTTCGGGCGTTACACGTCCCTTAGAAGTCTTTAGTAATGTAAACTCTGTGGCAGTTGCCGTGGGCGGCTCGTATTCGTGGATTCGGAATGTGGCCGTTAGCTTCGATAAGTTTGAAGAAGGTGTTGACGATGGGTTGCTCACACTGTACATGGATATTTTGTATAGTCCATTGCTAACGATAGACGCGGTGCGATACCAGGGAACCACATTTTCTACCGACGCACTTAAAACAAGCCCGTTTGGTTTTCGGCTGGGGATTGATGGTAAGTTCAATCGTACGTTAAGCTGGGCCTATGGTGGCGAGTTTGGCTACCGCCCGAGCATTACCGGCCGCACTTTCTTTGCCATGTTTAAGATCAGTTTCCCGATCTACGGCACCAACCTTGATTATAAAGTAGAATCGTTCGGCAAGTAACCGCCGCATGCGCTGCGACTTACTCATTCGTAATTGCAAAGCACTGGTTCAAGTACGCACTGCAACCCCTTTCTTCGTGGCGGGTTCCGAGATGGCAGCGTTGCCGTTGTTAGAACATGCCTTTCTTGCTATAGATGCCGGAAAAATTCTTGATTATGGCCCGATGGCCGAGTGCGGTTATTCGGGTGAAGAAGAAATGGATGCCACCGGCCGCTATGTATTTCCCGCTTTTGTTGATTCGCACACGCATCTTGTTTTTGCAGCAAGTCGCGAAGCAGAATTCGAGCTAAAGATAAAGGGTGTTTCGTATCAGGAAATTGCAGCACAAGGTGGCGGTATTCTAAATTCTGCGCGAAGACTCCAGAATATGTCGGAAGAAGAATTGCTGGAACGATCGCTTCCGCGCGCCTGGGAGATTATTGGAACGGGTACCGGAGCCGTTGAAATTAAAAGCGGCTACGGCCTCACCACACGCGATGAACTAAAAATGTTACGCGTGGCCAAAAAAATTGGCCAGATTACACCCTTAACCGTAAAGACCACATTTCTGGGTGCACATGCAGTGCCCACGAATGTGTTGAAGGACGACTATGTAACGCAGGTGATCGATGAGATGATTCCCGCAGTAGCCGAGGAAAAACTTGCCGACTATATTGACGTCTTTTGCGAAACCGGCTTTTTCTCTCCGGATGAGACGGAGCGTGTGGTTGAGCAAGGCAAGCGCTATGGGCTTATTCCCAGAATACATGCCAACCAGCTTCATCGGTCGGGGGGTGTACAGGTAGGCATAAAAGTGGGCGCTGTTAGTGTAGATCATCTCGAAAACATAGGCGAGGAAGAAATCCATGCACTCGCGCAGAAGTCCATTATGCCAACAGCATTACCTGGGGCAGCCTTTTTCCTTAACCTGCCCTTTCCGCCTGCACGTGCCATGCTTCACGCGGGCCTGCCGCTTGCCATCGCTACTGATTTCAACCCCGGTAGTTCGCCCACCGGCAACATGCCGCTAATGCTGGCACTCGCGTGTATTAAAATGCGGTTAACACCGGAAGAAGCGATCAACGCCGCAACCATCAACACCGCATGGTCATTGGGCTTGTTAACGGATCTGGGCTCAATCACCCGAGGCAAAATCGCAAATGTGTTTTTAAGCCGACCAATGCCTTCGGTAGCATTTTTACCTTACGCATTTGGAACGCCGTGCGTAGAAGCGGTGATTCTAAACGGAAAGCGTATTCTACGATAAATTGCGATCAGGAACCCACACGTACTTTGGATAGTATTTGCGGTAGATTAGATAGGACGTTAACAGCAGCAGGCAAATAAGCAGCAGGAGATTTACCTTACTCAAAATCATCACAAAAATCAGTAAACCACTAAAAAAAACGTTTGGTAGCGACTGCGCTGCAGACTCCGTTTCGATCAACAGCAAAGTATACCAAAATGCCTGAAGAACGATGATCAAGGCACCAAGCTCAACCAGTGTAAACCAAGTTAGTTGATCTGGTTTATTACGAACCAAAGCAACAAACGTGGGTACCACCACAAGCGCTTTGCTGCCAATCAGCTCCATAAAGCGTTTCGCGTTTGAAATCGGGAGCGTTCGAAAAAATGAAAACTGAGACTCAAAGCTGATCCGCGTCATTGTACTTTGAAACATCACTACGCTTACCGCAAGCGCAGCGAACGCGTAAAGCCGATAATCGTAATCGCTAAACGCGTACAAGTAGCCCGTACCCGCCAGGATGAAAAAACTTACGGTGATGCAGAAAAGATAGGTGAACCACGCAACGTTCATTAACCATAACGGAAAGAACGTTACAAATGGCTTTTTCCATTGGTGCCAACGGGGAGCTGAAACGCGGTGTGAGGTAACAGGCTGTGGCCGGATCAGGATTTGCATCGATGCGTAGCCCACCGCAAGTACAATTGCCATTAATCCTATTCCGATTAGAAAAATTACCGACCCTGCCTCCTTTCGGATGCCAATAACAATCAGAAATAGTCCGTAACCCAGAATCGGCCCCAGCTGCATCGCCACCAACTGCACAAAGCACCTGAATAGTTGAATTGTCTCTAGCGATCGCAGCATCCATAAAAACTGGTAGGATGATCGCCTCACAATTTCCCGGTTGAAAATAACGATCCGTAAGCCAACCAGCACCCAGAATACGAACGGAATAACCATGGCCGAAGGAGAGCTTACAAAGTATTCGGCCAACGCAATGTGCTCAGCTGCCTTCATGAACCCGAAAGTACCCATGAGTAGGACCAAAATGATGATGACGTGTTCCACATAAAAAGTGGTGACTACACTCTTTTTAAAGACATGGGTAACCGAATTCATGTCCGGATCAACCTCTGCTGGTGAATTTTATAATGGCTAATCGCAGCGATTTCAATGCCCTCAATAGCTTGGTGCGATGAGAAAAGGAGTGTAGCACCTTGTTGCAAGTATGTGCTAAGGATGTTGTTTAGCACCCCGCGTGCGTCTGCATCCAGCGTAATGTAAGGCTCATCCAGAACCAATAAATCGGGTTCGCCAACGAAAGCGATCGCGAGCGATAATTTTTTTAGCATGCCGCTTGAAAAGGTGCTGATGGGTTGGTGCAAGTAATCAAACATGCCCAACGATTCAACTAGTTCAAAGGTGCTGGCGGTGCTTGCTTTCTTTATTTGGCGGGTAAATGAAATCAGATCGAGCCCGGTTAACATCGCAGGATAAAGCGGTTCGGCTTCTGCAAAACCCAGCGCCCGCTGAAAGGGTACGCGGTGTTTACGATTGTCAAATTGTTGAAAAGAAATAAACCCCTGAAACGGAATGAGGCTACCAATGGCCTTGAAAAGGGTGGATTTACCCGAGCCGTTTTCGCCCTGAATCCAGTGTGCTCCGGGGGCGAACACAAGCTCTTCGATTTGCAGTACCGTGCGTTGATAGTAGCTTTTGCTGAATTGCCGTATCGAAAGCATCGAATCCGATTAACAAGATTATTTTTTACGATAGAAAGATAGTTATTTCGACCTTTTATTTACATCTACAAATGACGCTGCAAGACCGTTTACGTACTTCAATCCGGGATGTTCCCGATTTTCCGCAGCCCGGTATTCTATTTAAAGACATCACTCCGGTATTGGCGGATGTTACGTTGCGCGATGAACTGGTAACAGCCATAGCACGAAATTTCGAGGCCCAGAAAATTGAAGTTGTAGCAGGTATTGAAGCCCGCGGATTTATTGTTGGCGCGTTGTTGGCCGAGCGGCTACGGGTGCCGTTTGTACCCATTCGGAAGGCCGGCAAACTGCCGTACAAAACCGTGCGCGAGTCCTACGATCTGGAGTATGGATCGGCTACCATTGAGGTACACGCAGATGCTTTTTTGCCCGGGCAACGGGTGCTGCTGCATGACGACCTGCTGGCCACCGGCGGTACCGCTAATGCAGCGGCACGGCTTATTCGTCAGTTGGGGGCGGAATTGGTTGGTTTTTCTTTCATCATCAACCTTTCTTTTTTGCCGGGAGCAGACAAACTGCAACAAAATTTTGGGATTTCACCGTTTTCCATCGTTTCGTATGGCGGGTAACAATTCCTTTTCAGGCCTGTTTAACTGTTGTGAGTAGCTTTGTGAGGATACCGATGTTTCCATTGTCCATTTTCCCGTTGCCCGGGGAACTGGTGCCGTTACATATTTTTGAGCCGCGGTATCGGCAGTTGTTGAACGATTGCGAGACCCGCGATATTTCTTTTGGGATTTATTTCAATCACGAAAGCAATAAAGAAAAGTTGGGGTCTTTGGTAAAACTGGAAAGCGTGATTAAGCGCTATCAGGGTGGAGAAAGTGACATCATTGTGAAATGTGTCGATCTGTTTCACATGGATACCCTCTATCGCAACTTTAAAGACAAGTTATATCCGGGGGGAGATGTCCGTTTTTGGAACGTAGATCTTCAAAAACCGGTCAACAGTAAGCTTAGCGTGGAGTTCTCGGAATACCTCAGCTTATTGAAAATTCCCGGCGGGCACAGTTCGTATTCCTTGTACCAGATGGCAAACGATCTCAGCCTCGACTTTGATGAGCGTTTGCGATTTGTGCTGACCGAGCCGGAAAAACAAGAGGCTTTTCTCAGTAGCCGTATTCGATACCACATCTTGCTCAATAAGCAAGTAGAAAAATCAAAGGATATTTTTCATTTGAACTAACCGCGCTCCACCAAACGGAGGAAACCCTACCGGGTTTCGTCTTCGCAGGTTTCTTTTTTCGTTACGATTTTTTAACAGTTGGTTTGCAACTTATACCCGCGGCCAGTCGTTTTAACGGCAAAATGGTTCAGGTATGAGAAAAATTTTTTTAACAACATGTGTGGCACTTGCGGGTGCTGCAGTTTTTGCACGCGGGGCGGAGGAACCCACAAAGACTTCCAACACAGCAATCATTAAGAAAAGCGAGTCCACATTTGCTTTGGTCTATCAGGCGGAGGAATCAGCCACGGTAAAGGTTTCCATTCGCGATGAAGCAAATAAGCTGGTGTTCGTTGAAGTATTGCGAGACGTGAATGGTTTTATTCGGCCCTACAACTTTTCCACTTTGCCGGAGGGAAACTATTCCATTGTAATTGAAGGTGAGGGCACGAAGCAGGTGGAAAAGATTGCGTACTTCGCAGGCACATCACAAAAGCGTGCATTTGTAACGAAGCTGGTGGGTGACCGTTTTTTAGTGTCTGCGCCGGTTACACAAGAAGAGCAACTCACCATTCGCATTTACAATCAACGGCAGCAACTGCTGCATAAAGAAACGCATGCGGTGGATAGTGATTTTGCAAAGATCTATCGCATCGAAAAACTTGATGGCGCCGTAACGTTTGAAGTGGTGCGCGGAAACGGTAAAGCCGAGCTGATAACGATGTAGCATCCGCAGGATGTGAGACAATAGAAAGGGCGCGTTAGTGCCCTTTTTTTATTGGTGAGAGCGCAATCGTGTGCGACATTTGTTGCGGGTAGAAACACGAAAACAACTTGGTTTGCAACCGTTTTTCGGTCAAGTGAAACTGATGCAAACACCGCAAACGTTTTTTCATTTCAAAAATCAAGTTTACTTACAGCAAGGCAACCGGTGCCGATACCTGCCCGTACATTTGCATCGTAAACAGAAAATGAAAACAACAAAAACAACACGTATGAAAAAGAATGTTATGGTTGCTCTTGCACTTATAGTAAGTGTAGCAGCGTTTGCGATTGACCCGGTGAATCCAAAGCTGGTGGTGATGTCCGGCAAGAACACCGGTATCTTTAAAGTGATCTACGAGGGTGCCCAGGCGGGTGCAGTAAAGATGAATGTGCTGAACAGTACCGGCAAATTGGTTTTTACGGAGACAATTAAAGGTGTAGATGGCTTCGTGCGACCGGTAAACTTTAATGGCATGGAAGCAGGCGAATACACCATCGAAATTGTAGATGCCAATGGTAAGCAGATTCAAAAAGTAAATTACAAGAACGATTCGACCATAAAGAATGTGCACGTAGCAAAGATTACGGGTGCAGAGGCGAAGTATCTGCTGGCAGTGGCGAACGATCAGGAAGAAACCATTAACGTGCGCATTTTTGATGGAAACAACAACCAGGTGCACGAAGAAACGGTGAAAGTGGCTGGTAACTTCGGGTTGGTGTATAACCTGAAACAAGTGGCTGGAGCGCCCACTTTTGAAGTGACGGACAAAACGGGAAATACCCGGGTAATTCGTTACTAATCCAGTAGAAATAAAAATGCCGCGTGGCCAAAGGCAACGCGGCTTTTTCTTTTTTATGAATACGGCGCTACATGTTTCTTCTGTATTGCCCACCTACATCAAAAAGGGCATGAGTGATTTGGCCCAATGAACACACTTTGGATGTTTCCATGAGTTGTGTAAAAATGTTTTGGTTTTGAATGGCTGCCTGTTGCAACTTCTCTATTGCAGCGGCGGCCACGGGTGCCGTGCTGGAATGAAGTGCCTTCAACATGCGGATTTGGTACTCTTTTTCGTCTGTTGTAGCCCGGATTACCTCCTGCGGGATAATCGTGGGCGAGCCCTTGGAACTCAAAAACGTATTTACGCCAATAATCGGTAGTTCGCCCGTGTGCTTTAGTGTTTCGTAGTACAAACTCTCTTCTTGAATTTTTCCGCGTTGGTACATCGTTTCCATCGCGCCAAGCACACCACCCCGTTCAGTAATACGGTCAAACTCAGCCAATACGGCTTCTTCCACCAATTCGGTTAGTTCGTGAATGATAAACGAGCCTTGTAATGGATTTTCATTTTTTGCGAGTCCTAATTCCCGGTTTATAATTAGCTGAATCGCCATGGCTCTGCGTACACTTTCTTCTGTGGGCGTGGTTATTGCTTCATCGTACGCATTGGTATGGAGAGAGTTGCAGTTATCGTAAATTGCGTAAAGTGCCTGGAGTGTGGTGCGAATATCATTGAAGTCGATTTCCTGTGCGTGTAAAGAGCGGCCGGAGGTTTGGATGTGGTATTTCAGCATTTGGCTGCGGGCATTGGCGCCGTATTTCTCGCGCATGGCCTTGGCCCAGATTTTACGGGCCACGCGGCCGATTACTGCATACTCCGGGTCCACACCATTGCTAAAGAAAAAAGATAGGTTGGGCGCGAACTCGTTGATGTCCATCCCGCGGCTCAGGTAGTACTCTACAAATGTAAACCCGTTGGCAAGTGTAAAAGCGAGCTGGGTGATGGGATTAGCGCCCGCTTCTGCAATATGGTATCCGGAAATTGACACGGAGTAAAAATTACGCACCCGCTGATCAATAAAGTATTGTTGTACATCGCCCATCAGCCGCAAGGCAAACTCGGTCGAAAAAATGCAGGTATTTTGTGCCTGGTCTTCTTTTAGAATGTCTGCTTGTACCGTACCCCGCACTTGCGTAAGTGTATTCGACTTTATTTTTTGATACACCTCTGCGGGTAAAACCTGATCTCCGGTAACACCCAACAGCATCAATCCTAAACCATTGTTTCCCTCAGGCAAGGCGCCCTGGTAGGAGGGCCGTGCTTTACCGTGATACAGGGCTGCAATTTTCTTTTCTACACTTTCTGTCAGTCCGTTTTCACGGATGTAGATTTCGCATTGCTGATCAATGGCTGCGTTAAGAAAAAAAGCCAGCAGCATGGGCGCCGGGCCATTGATCGTCATCGAAACCGATGTTTTTGGATCGCATAGGTTGAATCCACTGTATAACTTTTTGGCATCGTCCAGGCAGCAGATGCTCACCCCGGAGTTACCGATTTTGCCGTAGATGTCTGGCCGGTAGTCTGGATCGTTACCATACAACGTTACCGAGTCGAACGCGGTGGAAAGCCGCTTGGCGGGCATGCTTAGACTAACGTAGTGGAATCTGCGGTTGGTACGCTCGGGGCCGCCTTCGCCCGCAAACATTCGCGTCGGATCTTCGCCCTCGCGTTTAAAGGGATAGATGCCTGCAGCGTACGGAAATTCGCCCGGTACATTTTCTTGCAACAACCATTTTAACGAATCGCCCCAACTGCGGTAGCTGGGGAGCGCCACTTTAGGAATTTGCAAATGCGAGAGCGATTCGCTGTGGGTTTGAATGCCAATCTCTTTATCGCGCACTTTGAATTTGAAAACCGGCGCCCGGTAGTTTTCCGCCCGGGCGGGCCATTCCTCCAACAGCTTCCAGTTGAGGGGCGCGAGGTTTAGCTTTACACGATCGAACTCGGCCTGGAGTACCTTTGCAATTTGTTCGTCTTTTTGCAGCGATTGCCGCGTAGTATCAATGGCATACAACGTATTTGCCACGTCTGCCTGCGCTTCCGCCCATTGATTGTATGCGCGGATTTGCTCGGCAATTTCGCTGAGGTAACGCGTACGGTGCGGAGGAATAACAAACACTTTTTCGGACATCTCGCGCGTAATCGTAAACGTAGAGCGCAGCGGCGCACCTGTTTTTTCAGCAACTTTATCCATCAGATGTTTGTAGAGCTGATTGGTGCCCGGATCGTTAAACTGCGAGGCAATGGTGCCAAATACCGGCATCTCCTCCGGTTTTTGATCCCACAGTTGATGGTTGCGCTGGTATTGTTTTTTTACATCCCGCAAGGCATCTAATGCACCGCGTTTATCGAATTTGTTCAGCGCAATCACGTCCGCAAAATCAAGCATATCAATTTTTTCCAACTGCGTGGCAGCGCCATACTCAGGAGTCATCACATACAAGGAAACATCGCTGTGGTCAAGAATTTCGGTGTCGCTTTGGCCAATGCCCGAGGTCTCCAGAATGATGAGGTCGAACCCGGCGGCTTTCAAAATCATTACCGCTTCTTTTACATAAGCCGAAAGCGCGAGATTACTCTGCCGCGTAGCGAGCGAACGCATGTAGACCCGCGGGTTGTTGATGGCATTCATGCGGATTCGGTCGCCCAACAACGCGCCACCGGTTTTTCGTTTTGATGGATCAACAGAAACCAAGCCAATCGTTTTTTCCGGAAAGTCGAGCAGGAATCTACGCACGATTTCGTCCACCATCGAGGATTTGCCCGCGCCGCCTGTACCGGTAATGCCCAGCACGGGCGTGGTGGCCTGCGCTGCTTTCGATTTTATTTCCAGGAAACGTTGGGGGTGGCGGTCTGCATAGTTTTCTGCAGCAGAAATGAGTTGCGCAATGAGCTGGTGGTTGTGCACCGTTAGCGGTTCTTGATTGGTGATGTTCTCGCCGGTAGGGAAATCGCTTTGCTGCACAAGGTTGTTAATCATGCCTTGTAGCCCAAGGGCGCGGCCATCATCGGGTGAGTAGATGCGCGTGATGCCGTAGGCCATGAGTTCGCGAATCTCTTCGGGCAAAATCACACCGCCACCGCCACCAAAAATCCGAATATGGCTGGCGCCCCGCTCGGCCAGCAGATCGTACATATATTTGAAATACTCTACATGGCCACCCTGGTAGCTCGTCATGGCAATGGCCTGCGCATCTTCCTGAATGGCGGTGTTCACTACTTCTTGCACGCTGCGGTCGTGGCCCAGGTGGATCACTTCGCAGCCTGTGGTTTGTATAATTCTGCGCATGATGTTGATGGCGGCATCGTGCCCATCGAATAAACTTGCTGCGGTAACAATCCGCACTTTGTTTTTGGGTTGGTACGGAGCAGGCGCTTGATGGCCGGCCAAGCGTTGAGAAGTTTCTTGTTTCGAAGGGGAAACAGCGGCAGTGCTCATGAACGAGTGGATTTTTTGGAACGCCAAAAATACGGATTCAGGTAGCCATTTGCTAACAACTGGTAGGGTGGCGTTTTTAGAGTTTCAGCACGTTTCTATCTTGCACCTTTAAACAACAAAAATGATCTATCATATCACCACCGCTCGGTCGTGGCATGCACAAGCAGAGGCGTTGGTGTATGTGGCCGAATCTCTCGCCACGGAGGGCTTTATTCATTGCAGTACGCAAGCACAGATTTCGGGTGTTTTGCTTCGGTATTATTCGGGCGTGTCGGATTTAATGGTGCTACACATAGACGAAACCCGGCTCACCAGCCCCTGCAAATTTGAGGCGGCTACTGCGGGCGAGCTGTTTCCGCATGTGTACGGTACGATTAATAAAGAGGCAATTACGTTGGTGCAGCCGCTGGAATCCCGGTAAGGTGAATTTGCCAAAATTCGTTGCCGTAATCTACCAGAATCTCATCGCCGGGCTGAATGTCTTTGGCTGCTTCTAAAAAGCAGCGTCTGCCCTCGGTAACATAAATTGCGTTGTTGTGCGACGCTGACTTGCCCGTAGTTCCGGCTGCATCGTTGGCGTATCGCCCAAAGGTCTGTACTGCCGGTTTTGCATCAATCGCCCAAAACCGATTCACGCGCATGAGGTACGTATTGATACCATCTTCGTGGGCTACTTCCCGCCATTTTTTCAAAACGCCTTTGTACTCTGTAATGCGCTGGCCTTTGCGGAACGTGCGTTTCGCGAAAAGCCCCAGGCCTGCGTTTGGTAAGCCCGACTGTTTTACTTCAAGCCAGGAGTTGGCGGGGTTTTTCATAACGGCAGGTTGAAATGGTACGGCTGATTTTAATCGATCGTGATGTGATACACATCCGTTTGGTTGCGTGCGATACTCTTGATATGGAAACCTCCGGGTTGAGGAATTTCTTCCACGAGATCAAATACGAGGGTAGACTTGGGTAGCATTTCAAAAATGAGCAAGAAGGTATATTCGCCCGAGTGCGGCACCTGCGTCCATAACGGCGCGTAGGTAATGTTGATGGCGTGGAGTAATCCGGCTCGGGCCGCGCTATTTTGATCAATTAAAAAGGTGGTTCGCCAGATGCGGATCAGCATATCGCGCCAATGCCGGGGCACGTGGCAATGTACGTAGATGAATGCATCTTCCAACCATTCGGTTTCAATGGCGGCCAGCACATCTACATCTACCTTTGGCGTAGTTTTTACCGGCGGCAGTTCGGTTTCGCTTGCGGCTTGCGGGGCCAGGCGCGGGTGGCAGGTTCCGTTTAAAAGTAGCATCTTGCCAACGTTTTTCATGCGCAAGATACTTCGCTTTTCATTGATTCTACTTGTGGCAGTGGTGCTCTTGTTGCTTGCTGCTGTTGCACCGGTAGATCGGTACACGGTACAAGAGCAACCGTTTTACCAAAAAATGCTTGCCTCCGTAAAGGCGCTGCCGGTGCGTGCAGACTCATCCCTATTTTTTGCGGGTGCTGCCAAAGTGAGGCTTACGCCAGCGCAACGTACGGCTACTGCGGGCTACGGTAAAAGGCGTGGCAAGGTGTACGCGCACGTTGATGATTCGGTGTTTGTAAGAACCATCGTCATGGCAGGCGGTGCGAAACCGGTGGCAATTGTGGCGGCCGATTTGCTGATCATGCCACCGGTGGTGCGTGCGGCATTGGTAGAACGGCTTCCGGAAATCGGTTTTTCGATTGACCAGGTGTACCTCGGGGCCACCCATTCGCATAACAGTATCGGCAATTGGTCGACCGGTGTTACTGCTTTTTTGTATGGCACCTATTCCGATTCTATTGTGCAGTTCATTACCGCGCAAATCCTCACGTCTATCGCGCGCGCTGCGGCCGATTTGCAACCTGCGCAACTTAGCTACCAGGGCATTCGCGTGCCCGAAGCGGTACGCAATCGGCTGAACGCAGGCGGAGTAGTTGATTCACTGCTGCATGCCGTACGCATTGACCGAACAGATAAAAAACAGTTTATACTTACTACGTTTGCCGCCCACGCCACCTGCTACCCGTCGGACAGCATTACGCTTTCGCGGGATTATCCTGGCCGCTTTGTTGACCTGCTGGAGGATGCCGGGTTTACCCATGCCCAGTTTTTGGCGGGTGCAGTGGGCAGCCAAAGTACAAATGTGCCGGATGATGTCGCCTCGTGTGTGGAATGGACCGCACAAACGTTGATGCACGCATTTCTACGCGACTCCGCAAACCGCACGCCCCTTCGCGCCTCCGACATTCGGATGCAGCACCTAACGTTACAGATGCCAGAGCCGCAAGCTAAAATTGCCAGAGATTGGCGGCTGCGCCCGTGGGTTTTTCGTGCGCTCATGGGCGAAAGCAATAACAGCCTCACCACCCTTAAAGCCGGACCCCTGATGATGATCGGCACCCCTTGCGATTTTTCGGCAGAGCTTGCCGTGCCGCTTTATCGTTTTGCCGAACAACGAAATGTAAAACTGATCATTACATCTTTTAATGGTGGCTACATGGGTTACGTTACACCCGATCAGTACTACAACAAAAACCACTACGAAACCCGCTTGATGAACTGGTTTGGGCCTGGCAACGGCACGTATTTTTCTGATTGTATCCGCCGGATGGTGGAAGTAAACACGCCATGAGGATTTCTTTGAAAACCAGCTCACATAAATCAGGAACCGGTAACACCTGTCAACCACCCCGTATGTCTTCGTCCTCGGATCAGGTTAAACACGCTCCTAAATTCGTTTGTCGTGACCTTTCTTTGTTGAGATGTATTCCGCTTTTTGTTCTGCTGATGGCGTGCCAATTACCGCCCGAAGAACTTCAGGGTCGGGTGGTAAAAGTAATCGATGGCGATACCATTGAAGTGCTTCAGGGCAAAACAAAAACGCGTGTGCGGCTCTATGCGATTGATGCACCCGAGCGTGGTCAGGATTTTTACAATCAGTCGAAGCAATTCCTGGCATCGCAGGTGGCTGGCCAAACGGTGCGTGTAGTGGCGAATCGGGTTGATCGCTGGAAACGTGTGGTGGGCGATGTTTATCTGCAGGATGGCACGCATATCAATGCGCAGATGATTGCCGAAGGTTGGGCGTGGCATTTTATCCGCTACAGCAACAGCGCAGCGCTTGGACGACTAGAGGATTTGGCACGGCAACAGCGCAAAGGCTTGTGGCGTCAATCACGTGCTGTTGCGCCGTGGGAGTTTCGTGAGCAGAAGCGTCAGAAAAAAGAATGATGGCCGAGTATCCGATTACGGAGGTGATTCCCCGGGTGCGTGAGGAATTGCGCACACAACAACGGCTGGTGTTGCAAGCGCCACCGGGCGCAGGTAAATCCACCGTGTTACCGCTCGCGTTACTGCAAGAACCCTGGCTGCGCGATAAAAAGATAATCATGCTTGAGCCGCGGCGGCTGGCAGCAAGATCAGTGGCGGTACGCATGGCGCAGCAATTGGGTGAAGCGCCAGGCGAAACCGTTGGCTATCGCGTTCGGTTTGAATCCATTACTTCCGCGCGTACCCGGCTGGAGGTGGTAACGGAAGGAATCCTTACCCGTATGCTCCAGGCCGACAATACGCTGGAGGACTTTGGACTCATCATCTTTGATGAATTTCATGAACGAAGCCTGCATACCGACCTTGCGTTGGCGTTGAGCCTGCAAATGCAAAGCGTGGTGCGCGATGACCTTCGACTGCTGGTGATGTCGGCTACGATGGATGCCCGGGCAGTAGCCGATCGCTTGCAGGCTCCTTTGCTGGTAAGCGAGGGGCGGCAACATCCGGTAGAAATCCGCTATTGGAATGAAGCGCAAACAGAACCATTGCCAAAGCGAGTGGCGCGCGCCATCCGCACAGCGTGGAACGAAACACACGGAGATATGCTCGTCTTTCTTCCGGGTGCGGGCGAAATTCAACGCACGATGGAATTACTCGCTGAGGGGCCGTATCCTTCCGTTCATCCTTTATATGGTGATTTACCGTTCCTTGCCCAACAGGATGCGCTACAACCCCATCCGCACGGCGTACGCAAGATTGTACTCAGCACGTCCATAGCTGAAACTTCGCTGACCATTGAAGGTGTGAGCGTGGTGATGGATGCCGGGCTCGCGCGAGTACCTCGTTTTGATCCGCGCAGCGGGCTTACGCGGCTGGAAACTATTCCGGTTACGAAAGATGCAGCCGAACAGCGTGCCGGTCGTGCGGGGCGCTTAGGCCCGGGTATTTGTTATCGGCTGTGGAGCGCCGCCAGTCACCAACATCTTCTTGCCGAGCGCAAACCGGAAATTCTGGAAGCCGACCTGGCACCGCTTGCGCTTGAACTTTTTAACTGGGGGGTGCGCGATCCGGCTGAGTTGCTTTGGATGACGCCCCCGCCTCCGGGGCCACTCAGCCAGGCGCTGGAACTGCTCCGCGCGTTAGACGCGGTGCACGACAATCGGATTACGACCAAGGGCCGGGCCATGGCAGCCTTGCCTAACCATCCGCGCCTAACGCACATGCTGCTGGAAGCAAAGCGTGAACCTTCGCTTCTTGCACTTGCTACCGATCTTGTAGCAGTGCTGGAGGAACGCGATCCGCTGGGTAAAGAACAGGGCGCTGATCTTGCACTGCGCATTGATATGCTGCGTAAATGGCGACAGCACGAACGCGTAGGTGGCGACCGTAACGCGTGGCAACGCATTGAGAAGGTGGCTGCGCAATGGCGTACATTGTTTAAGATAAAACCAGATGCCGGTGCCGTAGATGATTTTGCCGTGGGACAGCTTATTGGCTGGGCCTATCCTGATCGTATTGCCCGGCAAATGGAAGCACACGGCACCCGCTACAAGCTGGCTAATGGCCGTGCGGTGCGTTTGCCCGACCACGATCCGCTTATGCGCAATCCGTGGCTGGCAGTGGCCGAAGCTGACATGGGCAGCGGCGAAGGAAAAATTTTTTCTGCGGCCCCACTTGATCAGGACACGTTGTTGCGTGAGAGTAAATCGCGTATGGAACTGCGGTGGGACGAAACTACGATGCGGATACTTTCGCTCGAAGTTAAAAGCGTGGGCGGCCTGCTGGTACAACAACGCCCTAAACCGTTGGTTGATGCCGATGCGGTGATCCCGATCTGGTGTGAGGTAATTCGTTCCCACGGTCTTGGATTTTTGCAATGGCCCGATTCGGTAGCCGCGTGGCGCGATAGGGTGTTGAGTTTGTGCGTGTGGCGCCCTGAAGAAAACCTACCGGATGTTTCTGATCAGGGCTTGCTCAATCATTTGGAAGACTGGGTTGCACCTTATCTCAGCGGTATTGTAACTCAGGCCGAGCTGCTGAAATTGAATTGGTCGGAGATCGTTCATGCACAGCTCACATGGCCACAGCAGCAAACGCTGGAAAAACTCTGCCCCGCACGGCTGGAAGTGCCAAGTGGATCGCATATCGCGGTAAGCTATTTTGCAGACGGTCGTGCACCGGTAATGGAAGTACGTTTACAAGAGCTATTTGGCATGGCCGAAACACCAACGGTAAATGGAGGCCGTACACGGGTAACGATGCACCTGCTGTCGCCCGGCTACAAACCCGTGCAGGTAACGCAAGACCTCAGGAATTTTTGGAATACAACGTATTATGAGGTTCGCAAAGAACTTCGTATGCGCTACCCCAAGCACTCCTGGCCAGACGATCCGTGGACTGCGCAAGCCGTGCGGGGTGCAAAGCGCAGAACGAGTTCGTAACGCCGCGTTATCGACTATGCCACCACGCCCACGCGATGAGCAGCGGGTGTACAACAATCAATCGAAACCATCCCACCCATTCGGGCGCGCACAAGCCTTGCGGAATACAGCCGCCCACCTGAATAAAATAGACATGCGAAGGAATAAACGCCAGCAGCATGGCGATGATGAGATAGCTGGCCCACTTCCGCGTAAGCGAAAAAGCCAGACCGGCGGCCAGCAGTATCTCGGCTACTCCGCTCATCCAGTTAATCACCTCAGGGTACGGAAAATAGGGGGGAATCAGGGGCAAGTAGAAATCGGGATTGATAAAGTGGTTGATGCCCGCAAATCCATAAAAAGTTACTTGCAACCGCAAGCTCCAGGTTTTTACAAGATGCATGATCAGGGTTGAGTTTGGTTTACTCTGTTTGTTTTCAAAACGCGGCTAATGCGTAAACTGTTGAAATAGCTTTTCGATTTCACTTTGCGTGAGTGCCCGCTCTGCCACCAGCAACCGGTAACGGAATGCCACGCGCTCGCCTCGCTTAAGTTCAAGATTTGTTTGTGATTGACGCTCGGTGAAAAAATGAGTTCCCAGCGGATTTGCCGCCATTAGCCCGTACCCGCGCGCATGCCAATGTGTTGGAAAATTCAGGTTATCGGGATGATCGAACACCAGGAGGGAAATTTCTTTTTTCTGCATGCGGCCGATTAACGCCAGCCAGGGCGACCGCTTCCCCCATACGGCCTCACCTGCTAGGCCTTCTTGATTCAGGAAGTTGCCGGTAGCTGCCGCGTTATCGATTCGCGGCGTGCTCAGTGTGAGATCAGCCTCTACAAACGGATCAGCCCACGCACATTGGAGTTCGAGTGGCCGCGCTACCCGAAGGCCCAGAAGTGCGTCTTTCCTGTCTTCAAACTGCACCGTTTGTAGTGCGCGTAGCTCGGTGCTGCGGTCGTATTGAAGAAGGCCGCCGGTACTGGAAAAAACGTGTGTTGTCATTTCTTCCAATAGCGATTGTTTTTGATCATAGCTTCGCCAAATGCTGGTGGTGATGAGCGTGGCCCGATCGGACAACCCCTGGGCACACACCGTGCGGGTGTGCATAATGCGGCCATACGTTGCGCGCTCGCGCGGTGGGATGGCGGTGCTCAGATTCCAAAAATCGAGTTGGTTCACTGATTCGTGGGTGAAAAATACGCCCACCTGGTGTGGATGATCGGCCCGCTCGCCAACCACGCTCGTTAACGGAAAACTTCGGGTAACTGGAATCCCCGTAAGGGTTTGCAACGGATGCAGCACCGGCTTAAAAAGCGAATCGGGATAAATGTATTCCGTAATGAGCGTTTCGCCTTTGTACAAACTTACTTTTTTCTTTTCCGGGTTTTCTATCACGCGAAAAGCGGCGGGTGTGCGGGCGGCTACCAAATCTGCCGTGAAGATGTTGGTCTGTGCGTCTGGCCGTGCCACGTGTTTGAGTCGAATGTTTCGCCAATAGATTTTCTTACCCACGTCTTCGGGCCGGTACACACCATGCACCTGCAAGCCAATGAAGCCACTGGCGGCCGCATCATCAACGACCGATGCAGTTGGTTGATTGTTGATCCACACCTGAATCTTATCCTTGACACACCGGATGCGACACTGATTCCATGTGCCTGGCTGGTATGCGGATTTTCCTTTTGGGTGATAAGTAAGTGGGTAGATCCAGCCCCGCTTGCCTTCTTCATACACACCGCCTGTCCACTGTCGTGGGGTAGGATCGAAGTCAACCTGGTAGCCCGTTACGCGCCCGTTTTGAATTTCTTTTTTTGCTTCGCTTCGGAATTGGATGCCCGAGTTCGTTGAATCCATCTTGAACTCTACTTCCAATTCAAAATTATCGTAGCTTGCTTCCGTTACTAAAAAGGAGTTTTGCGTGGTTGCTACCGTGGTACCCACGATCATGCCATCCACAACTTCGAAAACGGCAGGCCCGCCTAGCTGTTTCCAGCCGGTGAAGTCGATCTTGTTGAATAATTCCTTTTCCTTTACCCGCTCTTGCGCGAAGGTATCCACGGAAGTGAAGAGGAACAGTAAGATAAAAAAGCGGGGCATGTTAAGCGGATTTTCGAAGCGCGTTAATTCGTTCTGATAGCTGCGGATAGTTCCACGACCAGGTTTCCATCTCGTTTCCAGTTACTTCGTTTAGCTGAAGAAGTGCATGCTGCATTTCTTCAGTGCCAACAATTTTTGCAGCCCATTGATCGGCTTCCAGTTCGAGCTTTTTTTGGAACCTACCCAGCAACATAACGCTTCCCCCGCCAGCCATTAAGCCATAATACAAGCCAACAAACCAAACCATGTATTCATTTGGTACTGCGGGGCGAAGCAGCAGAAAGCCGCCAAAAGTGATGTAGATCCACAACAGATTTACCAGCAGCATTTTCAACAAATGGTGTTTTTTCAGATGAGCCACTTCGTGACACAAAATGCCGTTGGTTGCTGTTGAATCAAGTTTTTCAAGTAGTGGTTTTCCGAAGACAATAATTTTTGAGAATGGTAATACCCCCGATGCAAAAGCATTCAAGATATTTTTTTGAGACACGTAAACCGGGTACCGTCGCCCTGTTAATTGCTGGGTTCGCTCGGTAAGCCGTTTGCCATCCTCGTCTAAATTCTTTTGCCTGCGAAGTAACGCGAGCAGCGGGATGAAGATGGAGTTACAAACGGGAGCAAGCGAGATGAACGCCAGCGCAAATCCGTAGATAATGACTTCACTGGCGGTTTCTACAGTTAGTAAGAGGTATGCCGCAAACGAAAAAAATGAAGCGAGGATGAAATACATGATCACATCTTCCGTAAAATCGTTTTGACGGAAAGCATCCACTGATCGTTTGGCGATACAAACAATTGCCAGACTCACATATTTTGATGCCAGTCCTGCCAGCGGCAAAAGCAGGCCGATCAAAAAATAGCTATTCATACTTGCCTCAAAGGTTCATTTTTTTCAATTCGCTCACGGCATAGTCGCACGCCCGCGCTGTAAGCGCCATGTAGGTTAACGACGGATTCACGCAACTGGATGAAGTCATGCACGAGCCGTCGGTGATAAACACATTTTTTACCGCATGCATCTGGTTGAATCCATTCAGTACGGACGTTTTTGCATCGCGCCCCATGCGGGCAGCCCCCATTTCATGGTTAGCGCTGCCGGGGAACGAGATATTTTGGTACGGCCGCACATTTTTATAGCCCATCGTATCCAACATTTCGGCCATTGCCACGGCCATATCTTTGTTCATTGCTTGCTCGTTCTCTTTAAAAGAGACATCCAGTGTAAGTGTGGGGCGACCCCATTTATCGCGTAAGTTGGAATTTAGCGTGGCGCGATTTTCCGCATATGGCAAACACTCGCCAAAACCGCCAAACCAAAAACCCCAAGGCCCTGGTTTTTGCACTGCGGCCTTCAATTCTGCACCGAGTTTGTCGGCTGCCTGGTCCCACCATCCATCACGGGTGGCGCCCCCTTGCAACCCGTACCCGCGAATAAAATCCGGATGCTTGTCGGTGAGATTTCTAAACCGCGGAATGTACAGCCCATTGGGCCTGCGTCCACTGTAGTATTGATCTTCAAAACCCTCTACATCGCAGTTGGCACCAGCTTGTTTGTGGTGGTCCATGATGTTGCGGCCGACCTGGTCGCTGTCGTTCCCCAATCCATTCGGAAACCGATTGGAGCGTGAGTTGAGTAAGATGAACGTGGTGCCCAGAGTAGCCGCGTTAAGAAAAATCAGGCTTGCAGAAAACACCATTGTTTCGTTGGTTTCGGCATCAATCACCTCCACCCCGCGTGCCTTTCCGCTTTGGTCATCATAAAGTATCTGGTTCACGATGGAGTTTGGCCGTAACGTAAGTCGACCAGTTTTAAATGCTGCGGGCAGCGTGCTGGAGTTTGTGCTAAAATACGCCCCATACGGGCAGCCACGGTGGCACGCGTTTCGGTATTGGCACAATCCGCGTCCTTTTACGGGGGCCGTTAAATTGGCGACACGCCCAACGGTGATGTACCGCTCCGGAAAGAACTTTTGCATGCGTTGCTTCAGATCAAGCTCCGCGCAATTCATTTCCATGGGGGGCTGAAACACGCTGTCGGGCAAATGGGGTATGCCCTCGGCCTGCCCGGAGATGCCGATGAATTGCTCCACATAGGCGTACCACGGTGCGATGTCTTTATAGCGGATCGGCCAGTCTACCGCAATCCCATCGCGGAGATTGGCTTCAAAATCCAGATCGCTCCAACGGTAACTCTGGCGGCCCCATAACAATGAGCGGCCGCCCACCACGTTTCCACGGATCCAGTCAAATCGTTGCTTTTCTTCGTACGGGTTCTCCTGGTCGTTGATGTAAAAATGTTTGTTATCGCCTTGAAAAGAAAAATGCCGTGCTTGCACGTAACTCGTGGTGCGATCTTCTTGGGTAAGACGGCCGCCATGTGCCAGTTCCCACGGATGTTTTGTGGCGGTTGGATAGTTCGGGTGCTGCACCGGGCCGCCGCGCTCCAACAACAAAACGCGCAGGCCTTTTTCCGTAAGTTCTTTTGCGGCCCAGCCGCCGCTAATGCCGGAGCCAACCACGATCGCATCAAATGTATTTTGCGCGTTGGCGCGGATGTTCAGGTTCATGGCGTGCGAGTTTTCTTTCAAGAACGAAAAAAAAATCCGCGATTGAAAGTGCTTTTAAGAGAGCTCAAAAGCACTCTTATAGTTGCCCTGTTGCTGCATGTGGTTGATTAGTTCCAGATAAAACGGATGAGCACCTAATGTGGCACTATCGCCCACCAGTATCAATTTTTTTCGCGCCCGCGTCATGGCTACGTTGGTTCTGCGGATATCGGCCAAAAAGCCGACCTCCCCGGTGTCGTTACTCCGTACAAAACTCACCGCAATGGCGTCTCGCTCCTGGCCCTGAAACGCGTCTACGGTATTGATGGTAGCCAGATGAGCAATGGCGCCCAGTGTGGGTGAGTTTTCCGCTTCCTGGCGCAAGAACTCCACCTGCGCGCTATAGGGTGTGATGATGCCCAGGGTGTAGCATTTGTCCAGCCAGACATCAATACCCACCTGTTCAATCAGGTTTTCAATCATTTTCAGTAATAAACGCCCTTCTTCTTTATTGTTTCGACTAAGCGTTTCGGGGTCTTGCCATTCGGCAAAACCACAACCGGCCGTATCAACAAACAATACGGGTGGCTGCCCCGGGAGGTGGTGGCTACGAACAGATTCATGGGCATGTAGCTGCCCTTGATAGAAGTACTGCGAGGAAAAATTCATGATCGCCTCGTGCATGCGGTATTGAATACCCAGCATGGCAGCCGCGTGGTTTTTTTGAGCGATACATTTCTCCATCAACGTAGTGGCCAAACCTTGCCGGGCCGCTTCCGCGGATTTGATGGTGGGCGGAAGTTGTTGATGATCGCCCGCAAAGATCACCCGCTCCGCTTTTTGAATCGCAATCCAGCAGGCGGGCTCGAGGGCCTGGGCAGCTTCGTCAATAAAAACAGTCTTCCACCGCTTGCCCTTTAACAGGGGGTGGCTGGCGCCCACCAGTGTGCAGGTAATCACATCGCTGTTTTGCAGCAGATCGTTTACAATGTAGAATTCAAGCACATCGGCATCCGCTTTTGCCACTTTGGCTTCTTCCAGTAACATGCGCCGCTGTTCTTTTTCTGCCCAGCCATATTTCCGTTTGTATTTAAAGGCCATGTCGCGCAATTGTTCAATGCGCTTACGCAGGCTGCGCAGTTCGGAGTAGTCGCGGTGTTGCGCGATGCGCGCATCCAGTGTTTTGCTGAGCGATTGTTCGGTAACGCGGGCGGGATGACCAATGCGAAGTACCCGCAACCCCTGGTCGCTCAACTTGTCCGCCAGCAGATCTACTGCTGCATTGCTCGGTGCGGTAACCAATACTTGTTTCTCTTCATGTGCGGCCAGTACGATGGCTTGCACCAGTGTGGTGGTTTTGCCGGTGCCGGGTGGGCCGTGGATGATGCCTACATCTTGTGCCTGAACCATCTTTTGCAACGCGGTTTTCTGGCTATCATTCAGTGGGCTAGCCGATAGATCCAGCTTGGTAACGTTAAATTGAGGTTTTTCTTCGCCCAGAAGAATTTCGCGCAGCACCGCGCTGCGGTTGTCCTCCGCTTTGATTATGGCTTTCATCGCGAATTCCATCTCGCGGTAGCTGGTTTCATCAAACATCAGGTCTACGCCAAGCAAACCTTCTTCAATCCAGTCGGGCAATTCATCCGCGTGAAGCGTAACGGTCATCATATTATCGCGCACATAATTGATTACGCCCCCGGCGCTCTGCTTTTCGGGTGTGCCGTTTGCGTTGCAGAAGATGCTCACCAGTTTACCAGAGCCAAAAATGTGGGGCTGATCCAGCTCGCGGGTGCGTTCCAATTCAACGATCAGCCGCTCGCCAGTACCGATGTGGTGGCTGCGTAGCCGCACGGGGTACCAACACTTTCCTTCTTTGGTTTTGCGATGAAGCGGCAGCAATAAAATTTTTTGCCGGTACTGTTCAAGATCGGCCTGCCGCTCTTGTTGCAGCAATTGCAGCGTGTGTTGTAGTTGTTCGCGGGCCGACATGTTTGATAGGAATTCGTTTAAAAAGGGTAGCCGATGCCGATGTTGTAAATTACCGGCTCGCGGTTGTTAAAGGGCCGGAAAAATTTGAAGCGATTAAGTACAAACCGATCGCCCACCTCGCGCGCCGGATCGTAGGCTTTAATGCCGGCATCCAAGCGTAAGACAAGAAAGGTGAAATCAAATCGCAACCCAAAGCCGGTGCCTACGCCCCATTGGTTCCAAAGGTTTTCGTTCGTTTGAAAACGCGTAGAGCGCTCCGTGGCCCAGGGGGGTAAATCAGAATCGTCCGCGATCACGGCCTGGCTAAAGTTCCATACGTTGCCCACGTCTACGAACAGGGCGAAATTCACAAAGCCAAAAAGTTTCTTACGCAGTTCTACGCTGCCCTCCAACAAAATCTCGCCCGGTTTTTCGAATCGGTAATCAAACAACCCATCGGCCTCTTGGTTGGCCGCGAACCGGTTGGGGAATGTGCCAATGCCCAAACGTCTTGGTCGCCACGCGCGTATGCTGTTGCTGCCACCAGCGAAAAAGAATTTTTCGTAGGGCAGCGTTTTATTGGCTCCGTACGAATATGCAATCCCGGAGTTTACGCGATAGGCCAGCACGGTGTGTTTATTGAGGACGATGTTTTTCCGAAAGTCGAGGCTCGCACGCACATACTGAAATACTTCCAGACCGCGGTTGATGGCGAAAGTAGGTTTAATCAGGTTGAAGAGCGTGCCGCCGCTTTCAAACTGTGCGCGCAACATTTTCGAACTGCGGTCGGCATTTCCATAGTTGTCCGGATTCCACAGTACAGAAAATGCCATGTTGCCTACGAACGAAGGCCGAAACGAGTTGATCAGGTTATTTCCTTGTTCATTTTGCAATTGGAGAAGCAAATCAGAGAACTCCGCTCCCAAGGCCCCAATAAAACGGGTTTCAATAATGTTTAAAGACGTGGGCGTAAAAGAGTATTGTAGCCGCCTGCCATTTTCCCAATTAAATGTGTTAGAAAGTGTGAAGATACTGCGGGTGTACTCCGGCCTGTCGGTAAACGTGTATCCGGCCACCATGCGGGTACGCGGGTTATAGTTACCAATGCGGGTGGCGATGCGATCGCCAATCGGAAAAATGATTTGCGGAAAGGTGATGGTGGCCGTAACGTTTGCTTCTGTGCTGCGATAGATGTTTCCGATTTGTGTAAATGACGCCACACCTTCAAATCCGAAACGGCCGTTTAATTCGAAGCTTTCCAGCCCGCGAAAAATATTACGCTTTTTAAAGCTTAAACTGTAATACGGGCCCGGGAAACCCTGGGTAACCGTTACGCCAGCTTCGTTCGACCACGAATAGCGGTCTTGCGGGCTGGTAAAAATATTGGCGATGAATCGGCCCTGCGAGGTATCGTAGTTTACATTCACAAACTTAAAGGCATCCAGGTTGGCGAGCTGGCGTTGGGTACTAAAGGTGTTGGCGCGGCTATACAAGCTGTCTTGATGGATGAAAATACGGTGGTTCAGAATGCGCTCGCTGAAATAGTCGTTAAAGTAATTGTAGGTAATGTTTTTGTAGACTTTTGCAATTCGTTTGGTACCGGCCGGCATGCGCAGGCCTGCATCTACGGTAATGGAAACGGAGTCAATAAAGAACTGCTTGTGGCTTTGCTTCCGTGGCGGATTGTTAACGTTAATACGAATAGCAATTTTCCGACCACTGCGAAAAGCGGTGTCGATGTCGAAGTCGATGTATTTGCGGGTAAAATCGTAGTAGCCGCGGTCTTTCAGCAGATTCTCGATCCGGTCGCGTTCGGCCGTTAGATTCGCCTGAGTATAAATTTCGCCTTTGCGGATTTTTGCGCCGGTTCTGCTTTTGCGAAGAATAGAGTCAATGGCCGGGTCTGCTGCGTTGAGCTGAATGGAGTCAATCACGTACGCCTGCCCCGGCACAACCTGGTAGGTGATGTGCACGCGTTTGGTTTTTTTGAATTCCTGTACGCGTGTGGACACGGTGTTTTTGAAATAACCCTTATTGAAAAGGAACGTGTGAATGTATTCGCTGGATGTTTGTGCTTTTGCCGAGTCGTAAAGCGTGGCGGGTTCGCCCCATTGCATAAAATTGTTTCCGCTCTCAATCTTTTTATTCTGCGCGTCAATCTTCTTTTGTTTTCGAAACTGATACGAAGAGATTTTGCGGGGGTCGTTACCGCTGGCAATCTTACGATCGAACTTCTGGGCGATGCGAATTTTTTTTTGTTCGAATGCGCGCTTACTGCTTTTGGAAGTGGAATCCTGGTACCGCACCAAACCTTCGTGGTGCATCCAAACCAGTGAATGAATGGGTAAACCTAAAAATCTGCGATTGGGTTTTTGAACAGGCAATTCGTCTAATCCCTCTCTCGGGAATTTGCGTGGTACCTCAACGGTTTGCCGGTACAATAATTTTTGGTTTTCTTCGAGGTAGCGAGTACCCAGGCAACTGCTGGCCCACAGCGGCACGCATAGCCAGGCCACGCGCAGCCAGATTCTGTTACCGTTGCCCTTCATGATCTCCAAAGCCAGACTAAAGTACCTCAAATCCTTGCAAATAAAGAAATACCGGCACGCAGAACAATGCTTTTTGGTAGAGGGGAGAAAGAGTGTGGCAGAAGTGCTTGGTTCTGCGTTTGAGGTGTTATGGCTTGCCGGAGATGAGCAGCTTCTGGCAGAGTGGCAACGAGCGGGGAAAAAATTTCCTGCTGAGGTAGTCACGGCCACGGCCGAGGAGCTGGCCCACGCCGGCTCCTACCAAACCAACGATGGTGCCATTGCGATTGTGCGGATGAGGTCCACCACAAGCGCTGCTGCTTTGGGCGCGGTAACTTTGGTATTGGATGATATTCGCGATCCGGGTAATCTGGGTACGATGATACGCACCGCAGATTGGTACGGCATTACGGAGATAGTTGCTTCGCCTACCACCGCAGATTTTTATAATCCCAAAACCATCCAGGCCACCATGGGTTCGTTCACACGGGTGCAGGTACATTACACGGAGCTTCCTGCCTTTCTTGGCGCGCAGCGGTTGCCGGTGTACGGTACATTTCTTGGGGGCCAGAACGTGCACGAACTACAGGTAGCAACGCCCTGTCTGGTGGTCATCGGTAACGAGGCCAGCGGTATTTCTGATGCCGTGAGCCGTGCAATTACGCACCGCATAACCATTCCGCGGTTTGGCCGGGCCGAGTCGCTAAACGCAGCCATTGCTGCGGCCGTAGTGTTAGACAACCTGAAACGGTTACAGTAACGACTGGCTCTTCTCGGCAGCCTCTTCGGAAATCCGCAGTGCTTCGGCTTTGCCCAGATACCGGTCGATAAGATAATGGCCGATGTAGACTAGTGGCGTGAGCAGCAGCGCCACAACAAACTTGTAGAGATAATTGGTAATACCGATGGCAAGAATCTGCGGCACGGAAAAGGTACCGTAAAAGGCAACAAACAAAACCACAAAGCTGTCCACCAACTGCGATACCAGCGTGGACCCGGTGGCCCGCAGCCATAACTTTTTTGGGCCGGTTATACTGCGCAGTTTCTGGAAGACGAATACATCCACCAACTGTGCCAGCAGAAACGCCACCAACGAGCCAAGAATGATGCGCTGCCCTTGCCCGAGAATTTTGTTGAAAGCAAAATTCATATCAAAATAATTGCCGTTGGCGTCTTTACTGTTGGCATCCAGCCACCATTGGGCCGGGGGCAACTCCATCGTTAGGAAAATCACCAAAAAAGCGTAGGCAATCAACCCCGCGGTAAGAAAACTAATGCGTTGTACACCCGGTTTGCCGAAGTACTCATTAATCAAATCTGTAGAAATAAAAACCACTGGCCAGATCACAGCGCCCGCGGTCAGGTTAAAGTCCATCGTAAACCCCAGGATGTTCAAATTCGCAGGGGCGAGGCCCAGCGTTTGTTCGCCTGAGAAAATCTTCACGCCAATCATTTCCGCTACAAGTGCATTGCAGAGGAAGATGCCGGCCAGCACTACAAAAAGGCGATTTTTTTTCTGTTCGATGGTCAGCATCACGTGTCGAGTTCTATGGTTAAACCCTCCGTGGCGAGAGTTGTTTCAGGAAAAATCGCAGTGGCTTCGGCCAGCACGGGTTCCAGTTCTTTATAGCGGGCCGAAAAGTGGCCAATCAGCAGTTTTTTTGCGCCACACGCGCGGGCTATTTCAGCCGCTTGGGCTGCGGTGCTGTGCAGCGTTTCGTTGGCTTTGTTCAGTTCATCAGTAAGAAAAGTGGCCTCGTGGTACAGCAGGTCGATTTCTTTCAGGTGGGGGATGAGTGCTGGCGTGTAGGCAGTATCAGAACAATATGCGTACGCGCGTGCGGGTTTTGGCGGGAGCGTGTAATCCTCAAACCGGGCAATTACCTCGCCACGCTCATTTACCGCGTCTTTGCCTTGCTGAAAAAGTGCGAGGTGTTGCAAGCGGGTATCCGGGGTAATTTTTTCTTTGTCGATGCGGTAGGGCTTTGGCTTTTCGCGAATCAAAAACCCAACGCAGGGCAGCTTGTGTTTCAGCGGCAGCGTGGTTACCGAAACGGCTTGGTCTTCCCAAACACATTTTACTTCAGGTGTGAGCACATGGAACTGCACGGGAAAATGCAGTGCAGACATGGAGTATCTCAATTGTGTGGTAATGATTTCGTCTAAGCCTTTAAAGGCGTAGATGTGCAGTTCCTTTTCGCGGCGGTTCAACTGCATTGAAAACAGCAAACCCATCAGGCCCAAAAAATGATCGCCATGCAAATGGGAAATAAAAATGTGACTGATTTTGTGGAAGCCAATGCCCATTTTCATCAGCTGCATCTGGGCACCTTCGCCACAATCAATCAGCAGATGCCGGTTTTGAACCTGAACAAACTGGCAGGAGGGGAAGCGGCCGTAGGCGGGCAACGCCCCGCTGGAACCCAGGATCGTTACCGTAAACGACAATCCGCGGGGGGTGCTATCAGGATTTGAAGGGATTGAAATTCGGGCAACACCGGTAACGGCTAGTCGTTGCTCTTCATGTCTTTTTCGATTTCGTGCATAAACACAGCATCAATAGACTCTTCCACTGAGGGGAGAATATTCAACACGCTGTCTAACTGCGAAATCTTGATCAACTTCAGGGTGTGATCCGATAAGCAGGCAAGGATGAAAATGCCATTGTCTTCCTGGAAAATCCGATTGCCTACCAACAAGGCACTTAATCCCGATGAATCTGTGTATTTCACCTCGCTAAGATCGAGAATCACATTGCGGGTACCTTCCGCATGTAACGTAACCAACTCCGACTTTAAGTTGGGGGCTACGCTCGAATCCATTTTTTCTTCGTGCAGTTTTACCAACGTGTATTTTTCCTGCTTATCGATTGTGTATTTCATCGTGCTTGAATCGGTGTAAAAGTAGCCAATTATAGGGATTTAACGATACTTTCCTGAATCCGTTCGAGGATGTGATCGTAATTGATCGCGTCTAGTTTTTTGCCCGTAACCTGCTCGTACAGTTCCTGATACCGACTGCTGATACCGGCCACAATTTCCGCCGTCATTTCCGGAACCCGCTGACCTTCTTTGCCTTGAAACCCGTTTTCAATCAGCCATTGGCGTACAAACTCTTTGGAAAGCTGTTTCTGGGGTTCGCCACGTTGCTGCCGCTCCGGGTACCCATCGGCATAAAAATACCGCGAAGAATCCGGCGTATGTACTTCATCAATCAGGTACACTGTGCCCTGATGGAGGCCAAACTCGTATTTTGTATCCACCAAAATCAAGCCGCGTGCGGCGGCCATTTCAGTGCCTTTTTTAAATAACGCCAAGGCATAGTTTTCCAATTCCGTGTAGTGTGCTTCAGAAACGATTCCGCGCCTTAGAATTTCTTCCCTGCTAATGTCTTCGTCATGACCAACCGCCGCTTTGGTGGTAGGCGTAATGATGGGCGTTGGAAGCGGATCATTTTCATGGAGTCCGTTGGCCAGCGGCACGCCGCAAATCTGGCGCTTGCCGGCTTTGTATTCGCGCGCCGCGTGGCCGGCCAGGTACCCCCGCACCACCATTTCTACCCGAAAAGGATCGCACTTTCTGCCCACCGTAACGTTAGGATCGGGCGTACTCAACACCCAATTGGGTACGATGGATTTTGTGGCCTGCAGGTTGATGGCCGCAATCTGATTGAGCACCCGCCCCTTATCGGGGATGGCCTTTGGCAGGATCACGTCAAATGCAGAAATGCGGTCGGTAGCGACCATGGCCATGGTATCGCCAAAATAGTACACATCGCGAACTTTGCCGCGATAAAAGCCGGTCTGGCCGGCAAACTGGAAGTGGGTTTCTTTAATGGCGAATGGGGCGGCCATACCGTAGCGATTGTTTGTGTTGCAAATAAACACATCGCTATGCGCCTGCCCACGTTTCGGGCGAGAATTTTACGGCTTCTTTTGTGGGATACCGGCTTTAAATAGCTCCGTCTTCACCAGGTTGCCCTGCGCATCGAATGTTTTCCATTCGTTGTGCTTTTTGTTTGCCACGTACTCGCCTTGTTCCTGAATCTTGCCGTTCGGAAAAAAAGCGGTGTATGCCCCGTGTTGCCGGTTGGCGCGGTATTGGCATTCCCATTTCAACTTACCGTTTTCATCGTACGCCCGTACGGGCCCGGCGATCAGGTTAAACTGGTAGGTTTCTTCCAATTGCTTCTCCCCGGAAGGGTAGTAACTTACCCGCACCCCGTGCAGCTTGGCGTTATCGTACTCTTCGCGCAGTTTGGGTTGGCGTGTGCCGGGGAAGTAAAAGAGCCACGTGCCTTGTGGCTTCAGGTTGCGAAAGTTTTTTTCGTACACCGGCATGCCCAGGCTGTCGAACGTTTCTTCGCGTGTGTCCACTCCCGTAAGGCTAACCGTTTCTTTTTTGCTTACGGCTCCATTTTTAAAGTAATCGTAATTGGTGCCCACGCGTTTGCCCTCTTTGTATTCATACCGATGGCGCAACTGCCCAGTAGGGTAATAGGCCAGATTAGTACCGTGCAAACGGCCAGACATAAAATAACCGTCTAACAGCAGCCGCCCGAGCGAGTCGTAATTTTTAAAGTTGCCGGTTTTTTCGCCCGCCTTCATTACGGTGGCGGTTTCCAGTTGGCTGTTGGGGAAGTAGGTGTTAAAGTAATCGGTGTTTACTCCGTCTACGTAGTTGGCCTCGGTTTCAATTCGGCCGGAGGCATAAAACGTGCGGGTAATGCCATTCGGCTTTTGGCGTTCGTACCGGATTTCCTTTCGTACCTGCCCGGTAGGATAATATTCGCGCACCACGCCATCGGGTTTACCTTTTACAAACCGGCTCTCCATTTTCACCGTTCCGGTTTCGTAAAACGATTTTACCGAGTCCACCAATAGATTGTTTTTGTAGTACGCGCGTTGCAGAAATTTCCCGTTCGTGTCGTACACTTCTACGGAGCCGTGGCGCTGGCCGTTGACATACATGATTTTTCTGGCCAGCGCGCCGTTATCGTGATACTCCAGAAAAAGACCGTCTTTATACCCGTCGGTGTAGGTTCCTTCCATTTCCAACCGTCCATTCAGGTGGTAGCGCTTAAAGGTACCCACGGGTTGATTGCTCTCGGGGGAAACGAAGTAGTGCTCTTTCAACACCCGGCCCGGGCCATCGTGATAGGTTTTTACTTCACGGGTCTGACCAAAGCCAACGGAACAGAGCGCGAGAAACCAAATCGATAAACGCATAATAAAACCAAATGAAAACGATGGACGGGCGCAGATGTTGCGCTACACCCGCTCAATTACGATTGCTGAGGCACCACCGCCACCGTTACAAATGCCGGCTGCACCTACAGATTCATCTTTTTCTTTTAGGATGTTGGCGAGGGCAATGACAATGCGCGCACCTGATGCGCCCAGGGGATGCCCCAGCGCAACCGCCCCGCCATTTACATTTACGCGTGTGGGATCAAGCCCGAGCTTCATGTTGTTGGCAATCGCCACTGCAGAAAACGCCTCGTTGATTTCGTAGTACGCTACGTCCTTTTGGGCTACCCCGGCGGCTTTGATTGCTTTGGGGATGGCCAATGCGGGTGTGGTGGTAAACCACATCGGGTCTTGCGCTGCATCGGCAAAGCCCCGAATCCGCGCAAGCGGTCTTATACCCAACGCCAACGCCTTTTCTTTGCTCATCAACACCACCGCTGCGGCACCATCGTTAATGGTCGAGGCATTTGCCGCGGTTACGGTGCCGTCTTTGGTGAAGACCGGCTTCAAGCCGGGAATTTTATCAAAGTTCACGTTTTTGTATTCCTCGTCCTCGGCAAACACCGTTACCTCGCCTTTGCGGCCGGTGATTTGCACGGGAATCACTTCGTCCTTGAATTTACCGGCTTGCCACGATGCGGCCGAGCGTTTGTAAGAATCGATTGCGTATTGGTCTTGCTGCTGCCGCGTAATGCCCATTTCCTTTGCTGTGTTATCGGCACAAACGCCCATGGCGCAATGGTTATACACATCGGTTAAACCATCGTAGGTTAACCCGTCCAGCAATTCGCCATTTCCGTATTTGTAGCCGTAGCGCGCTTTCGCGAGATAGTAGGGGATGTTGCTCATGCTTTCCATTCCACCGGCAAGCACCACATCGTTTTGGCCAAGCTGAATGCTTTGTGCGCCCAACATGATCGACTTCATGCCCGAGGCGCACACTTTGTTCACCAAGGTGCACGGAATTTCATATCCCAGCCCGGCACCCACGGCTACTTGCGTGGCGGGTGCCTGCCCGAGGCAGGAAGAAATCACGTTTCCGAAGAAAACCTCCTGGATTTCTTTTGGCGCCAGCCCAATTCGCTCATACGCTGCGCGGGCCGCCTGCGCGCCCAATTGCACTGCGGTAAGCGAAGCCAAACTTCCGCCAAAACTTCCAATCGGGGTGCGCACCCCGGAAACGATCCAAACTTCGCGACTCATATTTTTGGGATTAAAGTAAGGCTCAAAATTACGACTTTGTCGAGCGATTTTTTAGTGCTTCGAGTTTCCGTTCAACCGCTTCAACTTCGGCCGCCACCGGCAGCGCAACCGCAATGTTTTTCAGTCGAACCAAGAGCGCTTCCAGAAAACGTTGATGATGTGCACTGGTGGGTTCAAACGGTGTGTGAGCAAGTGCCTTTTTGATCGATTGCCACTCTTCGATCTGCATTCGCGTGGTGTTCGCCAGAAACTGGTGCTCAAACTTTTCCCACAGATAGTTTTCGGCCAACGTGTTGGGGTGGATCATGTCGTCTTTGTAAAACCGGTAATCGCGCAAATCGTCCATCATGATCTCAAAAGCGGGGAAGTAGACCACGTCTGGAAATTTTCTTTGGATGTTATCCACCGCCAGGCGCAGCACGGCCTTGCTCACCGAATTTCCTTCAAGCGTGTCTTTCACGTGGCGCACCGGGCTAACGGTAAGGAGTAAGTGCACTTCGGGCCGAAGCGCAATAATTTGTTGACGAAGCCGCTCGAAAGACGCTACGATTTCATCAACGGCTAGCAGCCGCTTCTGGAATTCCTTTGCTGGTAATTTGTGGCAATTGTTAATGGTGCAGCCGGTGGGCAGGTAATCGAACACCCACGCGGTGCCATAGGTAATCATCAGCCACGAGGCAGAGTTTAAAAAGCGCCCTGTATTTTCGGTAGTTGTTTTGATCTGCTCAACCAGCGAAACTTCATCGGTGTGCCTGAAATCTGAATGGAAATCTAAATGAACAAACGTTCCCTCGCGGGTAACTACATGATTTGGACGAAGCCTTTCCCCGCCAAGGGCAAGCATCAATTGATGATGAATGGAAACGGGGTTGTAGCTTACGCCAAACGGATTTTGGAGCACCGAAAACTTGTTATCGTACATCCAGTTTCCGAAGCGGTCGGCAAAGCAACTGCCGGTCGTCACGGTCGTGTCGCTAAATTTTAGCTCACGCTCTAGTGGTTTACGCGGGCTCCACTCGGTTCGAAACGTGCTCATGATGAGCAAATATCGGGAAATGTTTTTGCGGAGGGCGCTAGATGATTTCCAGTCCTACGGCTTTAAACTGTGCCAGCGCAGGGTCGCTGGGGTCGAGTTCGGTGATGAGTGTATGGATTTGGTTTACCTCGCAGATTTTGTACCGTTGCGTGGAATTCAGTTTTGCTGAAAGTGTGAGCAGCACAATTTTCTTTGAGCTATCGATCATCGCCTTTTTGAGTTGCACTACTTCCCAATCAAACTCTGAAACTCCGTTCACCGGGTCGAGATGGCCGGTGCCGAGAAAACAGATATCGGCCTGGGTTTGGCTCAGGGTTTTCAGTGCATCCATGCCAAAAGTTACCTGCGCATCTTTAGCCACCTTTCCACCCAGCAGAATTGTATCCACACTCTGCATTTGGCCGAGTTGCATGGCTACCTGCAAGCTGGGTGTGAAAAATGTAAGATGGAGATCTTCGGGAAGCTGTGTAACCAGCTCAAGATTGGTTGTGCCTCCGGTAATCAGCACCACCATGTCTTTTTTTAGCAGTTGTGCTGCCTTACGGGCAATGATTTGTTTGTTCTGGTGATCGTAGATTTCCTCTTGATGAAACGAGAAGGGCGTAAACGATTTGGCAATTGCACCGCCATGCACTTTTTTCAGTTTGCCCTGATTGTGCAAATCGGCTAAATCCCTACGAACGGTGTCTTCTGACACATTGAGTTGCTGAGCAAGATCAGAAAGTAAGACACGATTTCGAATTCTTACTTCGTTCAGAATGAAATCGTGTCTTTCTTCTTTTAACATATCAATAGGTTAAGAAGCAGGGTCGGCCGGCGTGTTGGTATTGTTGTCGCGCTCAGAGAACGGATACGGTAAAAAAGTGCGGCCGCGCTCGGAGGCGGGGCGCCCAAACCGTCGGCTGTCTTCCAGGCGCATGCCCGACAAAAATAATTCGATACACCGTTGCCGGTAGATTTCGTTCAACAAATCAGCCGCTGCTACGGGCCCGCTGTAGGCTGGTAACGCTGCACCAATGCCCAGAGCATCTTGCGCTGCGGTTTTTTGCAACACGAGGTTGATGTCGGTCACGGCTGCGTTGAGGTCAGGTGATGACTTGCGAATGTTGGCTTCGGCACGGATCAGTGCGGCCTCGCCCGGGCGGTAGATCGGTACGGCCGTTGTATTGGCCGTAAAGAAGCTTGCGCGTGCGCGGTTTACTGCGGCGGTACCGCCGGTTGGGTTATAGAAAAATGCAATTCTGCGGTCGCCCGCTGGTGTTTGGAGTGCAGCAGGCAAACTAAACAACGCATCCGGAGGTTCGGTTACGTTGCGGTTCGAGAACGCGGTGAAGAACATGGCGTTAGGCGACGCATCATCATGGTTCATGACCGCCCGCACCGTGGTTGCCGTAGAAACCCGGGTGGCGGCAGCAATGGCTTTATCGTACTGGCCCGCCATCAGTGCGTACCGGGCGATAAGTAGATTGAGTGTGTTCGCATAATCAATGCCTGCCACAATGCGCGAGGTAAACGTTGCGGGCAAAGCTGCTTTCGCCAGCTCCGCGGAAGCGTCTTCCAAAATACGAATGGCCTCGTTCAAAATCTCCTGCCGCGATACAAAAGGGGCATTTACTTGGGTTGTGATCGGGGCACTCTCCCAGAACATGGCCAGATTGCCGAGCGAAAGCGCTTTGTAAATCGTGGCGTGCGCCTGCAGGCCGCCCTTCATGCCCTGATCCGTTACAATGCCAAGGTTATCGAGGATTTGATCGGCTGTGGCACGAATCAAATGACTTTGGTTCCACAAATTGGTAATCACTCCGTTAGAACCAATTACGTTGTTACCCCCTAAACGCAGGTTCTCCTCATCGGTGTTACCGGCATTGAGAACTGTTAATTCGCGGGTTAAGATACCACTTGCGGTAGTTACGGTGTAATTGGGTGACACACGGGTTACCGAGTAGCGGAATTGCAAACCGTTCGCCAGTGTAATCAGCCCCAATACATCGTTCACTACTTGGGTTTGCGAGGCTGCGCTGGGATTGAGATATTCTTTGTCGCAGCTTACCAGCAGCACGGTAAGGCTTAGTGCGAGTGCGGAAATTCTTGTTTTCATAATGTTATCAGCATTTAGCGATTAAAAAGTAACGGTTAACTGCAGCTTGTAAGTGCGGGGAATTGGCACGTTACCAAAGTCAATCCCGCGTACCAAGTCACTGTTACCACCGGCATTCGTTTCCGGGTCGTAGCCGTTGTAGTTATCCCAAGAGATCAGGTTTCTGCCGAACAAGCCGAGGTTAATCGTATTGATGCCTTTGATCGGCTTTAAGAAACTGTAGGTTAGGCCTACTTCGCGTAGCTTCACGAAAGAGCCATCGTCTACGCGCCATTCTTCAATGGGTAGCACGGCAAACGTGTAGCCGCGGGGTAACTCGCCGGTCATTTCTTTTTCTACATTTTCGCCTACGCCCACGTTTTGGCGGGTGCGCTTATCGGCATTGAACACCTCTACCCCTTGTACAAAATCAAAGAGGAAGTTGAAACTAAGGTTTTTGTAGTTGAGGGTGTTCATGATTGAACCGGTGAAGTCGGGGTTCGGATCGCCAATGATACTACGAATCACCCCACCGGTTGGCTGGCCGTTGGCATCGCGGTTGGCCGAAAACTCCAGCGGCGAGGTGGGCACCTGCGTGCCGCGTTCCTGTTGCGGAAAACCACCGAGGAATCCGGGAGGAGCCGGAGTGAGCAGCAGGCTGCCGTCGGGGTTCCGGGCGTAAGCGGTTCCGTAGAATACGGAGGCGGGTTGGCCTTCAACCAGGAAGGAGGGTGCACCCGCGGAGTTACTAAATCCGATAGTGGGTGTTCCCAGGCGTGTTACTTTGTTGCGGTTTCGATTGTAGATAAAGGTTACATCCCACGAGAAGTTATTGGTACGCACCGGAGTAACGCCCAACACCACTTCAACGCCTCGGTTCTCCATCTGGCCCACGTTTGTAACAATGCTCAAACCGCCTTGCGATGATGCGATGTTTCGGTTCACCACCAGGTCTTTGATTTGTTGGTTGTACACGGTAACGCCTAAATTGATTTTGTTCTGCCAGAAGGTAAAGTCGCCACCAAATTCCAATTCTTCCATGCGTTCGGGGCGCACGCTCGGGTTTGCAAGTTGCGAGCTGGGTACAATTGTGTTTCTACCCAGGAAAGGGGTGGGGTTAAATTGCCAGAAGCGGTCGAACGAACCAATTCCCAAAAGGTTACCGGCCTGTCCCCAGCTGGCACGTAATTTCACGGAGCTGAGGATGTTAGAGTTCACGGCATTCTTAAACCAGTCCATGTCCGACGGTACAAAACTGCCACTCACTTTGGGGTAGGTTTGGCGGCGTTCGTTTTCAGAAAATTTGCTCGATTCGTCCTGGCGAACGGCCGCCGTTAGGAACGCATAGTTCTTGTAACCTACGGTAGCTTGCCCGAAATATCCAAAGAGATAAAAACGATCGATACCAAAACCGGAAGTAACGGTAGTGCTGGCTGCGCCGTTGATGGTTTCAATAAAGGGTGCGAGATTTTCGCCTGAGGTGCGAATGAAATCCGATTTCAGAAATTGATAGCTCGTGCCGCCAATCAAATTCAACTTCAAGTCGTTGGTAAGCTGGCGTTCATAGGTAATGTTCAAATCGGTATTGAATTGCAATTGGGTGTTGCTGGCGTGCGAGGTAAACCCGTTCGGGTAGCGCTCGGGTGGTAAACCAGCCTGTGCCTGATAGGGGTAGGGGCGGATGAGTCCGCGCCCAACCTGATTGAATGCATCAATGCCAACGATCCAGTCGATGCCAAGCCCTTTCACGGGAGTCAGGTTCAACTGCAAGTCGTTGATGGTCCGATTCACATCTTGTGTAAAGTTCATGTCTTCGATTGTAGAGAGCGGGTTTACCCGGGTGGCTTCTACTGCCAGCAATCGGCCGGCGGCATCGCGTTGATTTAAGTCGTAGATATTATTCGTGATGTTGATCGAGTTGATTGGGCTGTAAAACACATTGCCATTCGCCTTTTCATTCGTGAATGAATTGGCGTAAGAAATACCTGCACTTAGCTTGGCCCAATCCGCCAATCGTTGTTCTACGCGCACGCGAAAGTTGTGGCGGGTAAAATCGGTACCTTTAATGATACCCTCATTGCGGGTGTAGCTGTACGCCGCAAAGTATTGGGTTTTGTCGTTGCCACCACTCACAGAAAGATTATTGTCTGTGCCTACACCCGTACGGAAGATGAAATCCTGGTAATCAAACCGCGGCACATCCACCAGATTGGTGCGGAGGTAAGACGTTACCCCATCGCGTACAATCGGTGCAAATGTTTCGCCCGGTTGGGGTACGTACGCACCCGGCGCGCCTGTGCCAATGCTGTTGAATTGTGCCGTTGTCAGGGTGCCGATGGGGTGCAAGCGCAAATTCGCAAAACCGTATTGACGCCCCAGCGTGGTGAAGGGAACTCGCTTGCGCAACTCGTTGGTGTTTACACTGGTTGTGAACGACACGCGTGGCGCTCCGGAACGGCCCTTTTTTGTGGTAATGATTACCACGCCATTGGCCGCGCGCGATCCATACTGCGCAGCTGCCGCTGCACCGTTGATCACATTTAAACTCTCAATGTCTGCAGGGTTAATATCCACCATCCGGTTGTTACCCAAAGTCGCCTGGCCCACTTGGTTGGCCAACGCCGTTTGCGAAACGTTGGTTGTATTATTGCTTACAATCACACCATCAATCACATACAGCGGGTCTGAACCGCCCTGCAATGATTTTACGCCGCGCAGGCGGATAGTCATACCCCCGGCAGGATCGCCAGAATTTTGTGTGATTTGCGCCCCCGGCACTTTGCCCTGCAACGATCCAAATAAATCGCTGCTGCCTGTACGCTCAAGCGATTGCGCAGAAACAGACGAAATGTTGTTACCCAACTCGCGCTTGGCCTGGCGCAGGGTAGAGCCTACTACTACCACTTCATCCAGGTTGCGGATTTCTTCCTCCATGGAAACATCTAACACTTGCTGGTTACCCACCGGCAACTCTAATGTTTTCAAACCCACCTGGCTGAACACCAGCACTGCACCGTCGCTTACGTTAATCTTGTAGGCGCCATCGGCATCGGAAATCGTACCTGTAGTAGTGCCTTTCACTAAAATGTTTACCCCCGGCAGCGGTTGGTTGTCGCTCGCACTGGTTACCCGCCCGGAAACCGAGCGTTCTTGAGCAAGTGCAACAATGGGGAGCAGCAGGCAGGCCCACACGGCCAGCAACAACAGCTTCCCACCAGATGCATGGCCAGGCCGAAATGCCTGGGTCGTGTAGAGTTTTTCCATACGTTGTTTTGTTTTTTGGTATGCTACTTTTTGCAAATAATGGACGTGAAAATAGCAAAAGACCGCAAACGTTTTAGTAATTCTTGCAATTTTTACGCAAGAATTTGCAGTAAAGCCTACTTTTATCGCATCGTATTGCCATGAATACCTTTCGGTTCCCAATCAAAAAAACCACGCCAAAACTGATCATCGGCCTCATGTCGGGCACGTCGCTGGACGGCCTTGATATTGCCCTCTGCCGCTTTCGCGGAAACGGCACCAAAACTCAATGCGGGTTGGAGGCATTTCATACCGAGCCCTATCCGGAGGCCGTAAAGCGAACTATTCTGGAGGTGTTTGCCAAACCTCAGGTTGATTTTCACCACTTGGTAACGCTAAATGCCTTCATCGGAGATTTGCACGCCCGGTACGTGAATCGGGCATTGAAGAAATGGAAAGTACGTGCGGCAGAAATTAACGCAATTGCCTCGCACGGGCAGACGGTTTTTCATGCGCCGCGGTCGGTCTTTCCAATGGCCGATCGGGACGCCACGTTGCAGATAGGCGATGGCGACCATTTGGCGGTTGCTACGGGCATTCCGGTGGTGAGTGATTTCCGCCAGAAGCACGTGGCTGCCGGTGGCGAGGGTGCGCCCTTAGCGGTTTATGGCGATTATCTACTGTTTACGAAACGGGGCGAAGACCGATTGCTGCTAAACATGGGTGGCATTGCCAACTTCACCTGGCTGCCTGCATCGGCCGATGCCCGAAAAGTATTTGTTACCGATACCGGGCCCGGCAACACGCTCATCGACCAAGCCATGCGCCATTACCTCCACCGGGATTTCGACCGTAATGCAGAAGTGGCGCGCAGCGGCACGAGTAATCCACTACTTCTCGCCCAACTCAAGGCTGATCCCTTTTTTGCGCGACCGTTTCCAAAAACCACCGGTCCGGAGTTGTTTAACCTGGCGTGGGTGCACGCCTCCCAACGCCAGAGCAACACGCTGGATTTAAGCGTGGCCGACCTCATGGCTACATTAACCCAGCTTACTTCCCAAACGATTAGCGAGGCCATGGCGCGACAAATAGGTAAGCGCAAGCCGGTGGTGTTTTTAAGTGGTGGCGGGGCACATAACCCGCTGGTGGTAGCCGGATTACGTGCAGCGTTGCCCGGGCTCTCGTTGCAACCGATGATTCAACTGGGAATTCCGGGCGATGCGAAAGAGGCCGTTCTGTTTGCGGTGCTGGCCAATGAAGTGCTTACGGATAGCCGCGTAGATTTTGGCCGCCGCTCCAAAGTGCCTTCCGTACGCATGGGTAAGATTTCTTTGCCCGATTAATTTTGATAAGCCGAATAACATTCTTTAAAATCGTACATAAAAACCGTTGCTATGAATAGCGAATCCAGAGAGAAAATTCCTACCCAGATTTTTGACACGTCCGAGAAAGCTTCTGCGTTTGTGGCGCGCGAAATCGCCAACCTGATTTTATCGCGCCAAAAAGAAGGCAAAACCTGTGTACTCGGTCTGGCCACGGGCTCAACGCCTACACGTGTGTATGCGGAACTCATCCGCATGCACAAAGAAGAGGGCCTCTCGTTCAAAAATGTGCACACGTTTAATCTGGATGAGTACTATCCCATGCAACCGTCTTCCTTGCAGAGCTACGTGCGGTTTATGAACGAGTTGTTGTTCGATCATATTGATGTTCCCAAAAGCCAAATCAATATCCCGGACGGTACCTTGCCAAAAGAAAAAGTAGCGCAGTTTTGCCGCGACTACGAAGCGAAGATCGAGCAGCTGGGGGGCATCGATTTGCAGGTGTTGGGTATTGGCCGCACTGGGCACATTGGGTTTAACGAGCCCGGGTCTTCAGAGAAATCGCTTACGCGGATGATCACGCTGGATCACATTACCCGGCTGGATGCCGCCAGCGATTTTTTTGGCGAGGAGAACGTGCCCACGAAAGCCATTACCATGGGTGTGGGTACCATCATGAAATCCAGGCGCATCATTATGATGGCCTGGGGCGAAGGCAAAGCCCCAGTGGTGAACAAAGCAGTGGAAGGCCCGGTAACCGATCAAATCCCCTCCACCTTCCTGCAACACCACCCCAACGCATTGGTGGTGCTGGATACCGCAGCCGCCAACCATCTTACGCGTATAAAAATGCCGTGGTTACTCGACAGCGTAACGTGGGACGACAAGATGGTACGCAAAGCAGTGGTGTGGCTTTGCCAGACAATCAATAAACCGATTTTAAAACTCACCAACACCGACTACATGGAGCACGGAATGGGCGATGTGATTACCGAGTTTGGCTCCGCCTATAATGTGAACATCAAAGTCTTCAACCAGCTGCAACACACCATTACCGGCTGGCCTGGCGGCAAACCCAATGCGGATGATACCAACCGCCCCGAGCGCGCCAAGCCGTTTCCTAAACGGGCCATTATCTTCAGCCCCCACCCGGATGACGATGTGATCTCCATGGGTGGCACCTTCATTCGCTTGGTTGATCAGGGACACGAGGTACATGTGGCCTATCAAACTTCGGGTAACATTGCTGTGTTTGATGACGATGCAGTACGTTTCGCAGATTTTGTGCGCGATTATAACGAGGCCTTTGGATTGAGCGTGGAGCAGGGCAAGAAGTTTTATGAAAAGGTCTCGAACGACATCAAAAACAAAAAGCCGGGCGACCCCGATACGCCGGAAGTTTTGTTGGTGAAAGGCATGATTCGCAGAGGCGAGGCCAAAGCGGGTTGCCGTTACACCGGTATTCCCGATACGCAAGCCCATTTTCTTGATATGCCTTTTTATGAAACCGGTAAGGTGAAGAAAAAACCTCTGGGCGAGGAAGACATTAAGGTGGTGGCGGACTTAATTGAGAAGATCAAGCCGCACCAGATTTATGCTGCTGGCGATTTATCCGATCCGCACGGCACCCACCGCGTGTGTTTGGCCGCAATTTTTGAAGCCGTAAACCGGTTGAAAAACCAACCGTGGATGAACGACTGTTACGTGTGGCTGTACCGCGGGGCGTGGCAGGAGTGGGACATCGATCAAATTGAGATGGCTGTACCGTTGAGTCCGGACGAGTTGTTCCGGAAGCGCAAGGCAATCTTCAAGCATCAGTCGCAGAAAGACAGCGCCATGTTTCCCGGCAGCGACCCGCGCGAGTTTTGGGTGCGGGCCGAGGATCGTAACCACGCAACGGCTGTGCTCTACAACAAACTGGGCCTTGCCGAATACGAAGCTATTGAAGCGTTTGTGCGGTACCACTTTTAAGCCTCATTATTTTGCAGCTGGTAAACTGGAACGTGAATGGCATCCGTGCCATTTTGAAAAAAGACTTCGAAAAGAACATCCGCGAAATGAACCCGGATGTTTTTTGCTTGCAGGAAACAAAGGCGGCGGAAGATGACGTCCTTGCCGTAGCCGCCGTGTTTCCGGAGTACCATTGCTACGCCAATTCATCGAAGGCGCGCAAAGGCTACTCGGGCACAGCCATTTTCAGCCGCGAGGCGCCGGTAATGGTTACCTACGATATCGGCCGCGAGGCGTTCGACCAGGAGGGGCGGGTGATTACCGCAGAGTATGTACACTTTTTTCTGGTTACCGTGTACACACCAAATGCAGGCGAGAACCTGGTTCGGCTGGACTATCGCGAGCAGTGGGATCATCATTTCAGAAACTATTTGCTCTGGTTAAAAAAACGTAAGCCGGTAATTGTCTGTGGCGATTTAAACGTTGCCCATCGTGAAATTGACATTGCCCGCGCGAAAGAAAACTACAACGTATCCGCCGGGTATACGCAGCGCGAAATTGACGGCTTTCAACGCTTGTTGGACGAAGGGTTTACAGATACGTTTCGGGCGCTGCATCCTACCCAAGTGGCCTACACGTATTGGAATTACGTTACCAACGGCCGTGCCAAAAACGTGGGCTGGCGCATTGATTATTTTTTGGTGAGCGAAAAGCTTGCGCCCAAGGTGCAGCGCGCTTTTGTATTTGATCAGTACCACGGCTCCGACCACTGCCCGGTAGGCTTGCATATCGACCTTACTGTGTAACCGGATGGAGTTGGATTTGATTGCTTTTCGGAAACGAGCCACCGACCAGTCTGCCGACAACAAGAAGTTTTTGCAGCGCCTAAAAAAGAAAAATCCGCGCGAGGTGGATGATGTTTTTCATGAGGCGCACGAATCGGTTTTTGCCGAAACGGATTGTCTTACCTGTGCCAATTGCTGTAAAACCACGAGTCCGATTTTTTATCAGACGGACATTGAGCGTGCCGCCAAAGCATTGCGCATGAAGGCGGGTGATTTTATCACCAGGTACCTGCGGGTAGATGAGGATAAAGACTACGTTCTACAAACGGCTCCCTGCCCATTTCTAGGCGCAGATAACTACTGTGCCATCTATGCCGACCGGCCGCGCGCCTGTCGCGAATACCCGCACACCAATCGGAAAAAGATGGTACAGATTCTGGAGCTTACGCACAAGAACACATTGGTGTGCCCCGCTGTGCTGGAAATGGTGGAGCGATTAAAAAAGATGATGCCGTAACGCAGGCGAAAGATTATACGTGTAGTTTGCCCCGAAAGCCGCGGGCAGCGTAGTATGATTCTGCCCCATTGTGGTAAACAAATACCTGGCCATAGCGGAAGTCGCCAAAGAGCGCACCGCCCAGTTTTCGGATGGCGGCAGGTGTTTCAATCCAGCTGGAGGTTTTTGTATCGAAACTGCCGAGTTGTTGAAGTGCGCGGTAGTCGGTTTCTGTGAGGAGCTCAATACCCATGTCGGCAGCCATGCCCAGCGCACTGTGCCGGGGTTTGTTTTCCTTACGGGATGCGAGCGCGGGTGGATCGTAACAAAGGCTTCTGCGTCCGGCCGGACTTTCGGGGGCGCAGTCAAAAAAAATATAAGCACCGGTTTGGGGGTCGTGGGCTACTACATCAGGTTCGCCACCGGTTTGTTCCATTTCGTTGAGCGCCCAAAGTTTATCGGGCTTACTTTCTAGTCTTGCCAACACGGCAGCCCAAACCAATTTTTTGTGGCGCTGCGGATGTGCTTCGAAGCGTTTTTGTAACGTCTCGAATAGCACTGCACGTTGTTTTGCGGAAATTAACATTTTACTCATGGCAACGCGGCGTTCGATAATAAGGGGAAGGTAAGAAGTTTTTGCGGGCCCGTATCCGCAAGATTTGCCGCACTTGCCGTGCTTGGTGCGCGCGTGAGCGGTTGAAGCGAAAAGCCCGCCAAGGGTGACCTGGCGCGCAGGCGCGGACTTGTAGCGGAAAACGCGACCCCGCACGCCGCGGGCGGGGGCACGCCCACAAAACATAAGTCCAAAAAAAAACCTCACGCTTTGGCGTGAGGCTACGTGCATTTTTTTAGCCCTCTAAACCACCTGGGCCTGCAGCTTGGAAGCCAGCACCGATTTGGGCACAGCGCCTACCTGCTTATCTACTACCTGGCCGTTTTTGAAAACGAGCAGTGTGGGGATGGAACGCACGCCAAATTTAGCCGTGGTCTCCGGGTTTTCGTCCACATTTAATTTGGCAATGATGGCTTTGCCTTCGTAATCCGATGCTAATTCTTCTACTACGGGACCGATCATGCGGCATGGGCCACACCACTCGGCCCAGAAATCTACCAGCACAGGTTTATCGCTATTGATGGTTTGTTCGAAGGTTGAATCAGTAAGTACAAGAGTTTTTCCCATGATAAATGTAAAGTGTTAAAGAGGTGATTAATCGTTTTCTATTGCTTCCAACACAAAGTTAGCGGAAAATGTTCCAACTTCAGCTTCGCGCGTTTCGGCCTTTGGGGCGGCATGGGTAAGCCAGCGCACATCGCCCTTTTCGGTAAGGATACCCACTTCGGCTAATGGTTTGATTTTTTGGACGAGATCGTTGGTGGGTTTTACGCGCACCTGGCGGGCAAGCAGTTCTACGTGCACCGCAGCGGCTTCATCTTTTACGTAGAATCGCACCGGGCATGTGCCGGTGTGCTTTTTCAGGATGGGCTCAAGGGCCTCGCCCGTGGTGGCCGCGAGGTCATCCAGCGTGAGGCGCAGCGCCAACCCTTGCACGCGTTTGGTGGCGAGTTCGTTCAGCAGTTCAATGTTTCTGATTTTAAACTCCAACGCCATGTCGCCCCAGTTTTTCTTTACTACTACACCTTCGATAAATACAAACAGCCCCGGGGTAAGAAACGATTTATATTTGATGTAATCTTCGCTCCACAGGGTGAACTCGGTCTTGCCGGAGTAGTCCTCGATGGACATTTTGCCAAAGGGCTTTCCGGTTTTTGTAAACCGGTGCTCTACGGCACCTACAATGCCGCCCACTTTAAAGTCTTTGCCCTCTTGCCCATCTAAATTGCTGAGTGCGGTTACCGGTGCGTTGCTGAATGATTCGAGCTCGAGCCGGAAGTTATCCAGCGGGTGGCCGGAGATGTAGACGCCAACTACTTCGCGCTCGAAGTGGAGTTTTTCCAACTCGCTGAAGGGTTCGATGGTGTCTATGCGGGGGCGCGGAACTTCTGCCCCGGCGGTGCTGCCAAACAAACTGGTTTGTGCGCTGTCCGCCTCTTGTTGCTGGCGGGCGGCATAACGGGTTACTTTTTCAATCAGCGTGATGTCTCCTTCTTTGGCAAAAATGTATTGCCTGCGGTGGAATTCGGTGAAGCAATCGAACGCGCCGGAAAGTGCCAGGCACTCGTACGTTTTTTTGTTTACCGATTTACTGTTTAAGCGTTTGGCAAAATCGAACAGGTCTTTGTAGGGGCCATGGGCTTCGCGCTCCAGAATGAGGGCTTCCACGGCGGCATCGCCCGTGCCTTTGATCGCGCCCAAGCCAAAGCGGATCTTGCCCTGTGCGTTTACTTCAAAGTTTACCCCGGATTCATTGATGTGCGGGCCAAGTACTTCGAGGCCCATTTTACGGCAGTCTTCGATGAAATAGGTTACGTTTTCGAGGTTCGACTGCGCGTGTGTTAATACCGCGGCCATGTACTCCGCCGGGTAGTTTGCTTTCAGGTAAGCCGTGTGGTAAGCTACCAGCGAATAACACGTGCTGTGCGATTTATTGAAGGCATATTGCGCAAAGGCTTCCCAGTCTTTCCAGATTTTATCGGCAATTTTTTCTTCGTGCCCGCGCTGTTTGCAACCTTGAATGAATTTGTCCTTCATTTTATCGAGCACCTCTTTCTGCTTCTTGCCCATGGCTTTGCGCAGCACGTCGGCATCGCCCTTAGAAAAGCCAGCCAGTTTTTGCGAGAGCAACATGACCTGTTCCTGGTACACGGTAATGCCGTACGTGTCTTTGAGATATTCTTCCATCTCGGGCAAGTCGTACTGAATGGCTTCGCGCCCGTGCTTGCGTGCGATGAAATTGGGGATGTATTCCATGGGGCCTGGCCGGTACAACGCGTTCATGGCAATCAGGTCTTCGAACTTGTCGGGTTTGAGTTGCCGGAGGTAATTCTGCATCCCCTCGCTTTCGAATTGGAATGTGCCGGTAGTATCGCCTCGTTGGTATAATTGAAATGTCTTGCTATCCGTCAGCGGCACCTGGTCCATATCAATTTCGAGGCCGTGACGTTTTTTTATGTTGGCCAGTGCGGTTTTGATAATGGTTAGTGTGGTGAGGCCGAGGAAGTCCATCTTGAGCAGCCCGGCGTTTTCTACTACGCTATTGTCGAACTGCGTAACCAGCATGGTGGAGTCGCGCGCGGTGGCAACGGGTACAAACTTGGTAAGTTCATCGGGGGTGATGATCACACCACATGCGTGCGTGCCCGTGTTGCGCAGGGAGCCTTCCAGAATCACGGCTTGTTTTAATACCTGCGCTTTCAAGTCATTGCCTTTGCGGATGTCGTTGAGCTCTTTTACTTCTTCAAACGCTTTCGCCAGCGATGTTCCGGGCCGCTCCGGCACCAGCTTTGCCAGGGCGTTGGCTTCGGCCAGTGGCAGTTCCATCACGCGTGCGCAATCGCGGATGGACGACTTCGCGGCCATGGTGCCGTAGGTGATGATTTGCGCCACTTGCTGTGCGCCATATTTTTCGATCACGTAGTTCAGTACTTTGTCCCGGCCCCAGTCATCAAAATCAATGTCAATATCGGGCATCGACACCCGGTCGGGGTTGAGGAAGCGCTCAAACAGCAGGTCGTACGCAATGGGATCAACATTGGTAATCCCAATGCAATAGGCTACTGCCGATCCGGCAGCCGACCCACGGCCCGGCCCCACGGAAACGCCCATTTCCCGGGCCTTGGAGGTGAAGTCTTGTACAATCAGAAAGTACCCGGGATACCCGGCTTTGCGAATCGTTTCAAGTTCGAAATCCAGTCGCTCGCGAATGGCGGGCGTGATGCTTTCGTACTTGTGGGCGGCCCCCTCGTAGGTTAGATGCCGCAGGTAATCATCTTCGCTGGCAAAATCTTTTGGGATTTCGAATTTAGGCAGCAGCACGCTGCGCTTCAGCTCATACTTCTCGACTTTCGCTACCAACGCGGCCAGGTTGGTAATGGCTTCGGGCAGGTCGCGAAAGAGGTGTTTCATCTCGTCCTGCGATTTGAAATAAAATTCGTTGTTGGGCAGGCCATAGCGGTAGCCGCGGCCGCTGCCGATGGGTGTGGATTTAAATTCACCCTCTTTAATGCACAGCAGTACATCGTGGGCACTTGCCTGATCTTTGTTGAGATAAAAGCATTCGTTGGCGGCGATGTACTTCACCCCGTATTTTTCGCAGAAGCGCAGCAGTGTTTTGTTTACGTGATCTTCTTCCGGAAGGCCGTGCCGGTTAAGCTCGGCATAAAAATCTTCGCCAAAGGTGTGGTGCCACCAGCGAAATGCTTCCTCCGCCTGCCGTTCGCCCACGTGCAGAATCAAGTGTGGTACCTCGCCGGCCAGGTTTCCGGTGGTGGCGATCAAACCAGTTTTGTAGGTGGTGATGAGTTCTTTATCCACCCGCGGGTAGATGCCGTAGAGGCCCTCGGTAAACCCAAGCGAAACCAGTTTTGCCAGGTTGTGGTATCCGTCTTTTGTTTTTGCGATGAGCACTTGTTGGTAGCGCTTATCCGGATTGTCTTTTGTGAATTTTAGTTTCTTGCGCTCTTCTGCCACGTACACTTCGCAACCCACAATAGGTAACAGGTTATGCTTTAGCGCTTCGGTAACGAATTGAAACGCCCCGTACATGTTGCCAAAATCGGTGAGTGCCACCGCGTGCATGTTTTGTGCTTTTGCCTGCGCAATGATCTCCGCCACGTCGGGGGTGGCTTGCAGCACGGAGTATTGCGAGTGCACATGCACATGGAAGAAAGGCACATCGCGCAATCCATCGGCAGGGGCGGCAGTACCCTGCACCGTTGCCTGCTGTTGTTTTCGTTTTGAGGCGTTGCCTGCTTCCAACGCGGGCTCTTGGTACACAATGTCGGGCAATGCTACGCCTTCGGCTGGAGCCACTACGCGGGCGTGGATCAATCCAAAAAAACAACGCCCCGTGGCGGCCACATCATACGCCGCATCGTGCGCATCGGCAAAGCCCTGCGTAAAGAGTTTTTCGTGCAGCTCAATGAGGCGCGGCATTTTCAGTTTCCCTCCGATGCCGCCCGGCAACTGGCAGAATTCGATGGCCACCAAGGCCGTATCGATTTTGCTCTTGGCTAGAATGCGTTGTGGATCTTGCCCGAGGCGTACCATTTCTGCCGCCAGAATCGGTAGATCAAATTCGATGTTGTGTCCCACAAGAAACCCAGCCGCGTCCATATCCGCCAGGAAAAGTGCAAGCACGGCTTCCAGTTCTTTTCCTTCCTCCATTGCGCGCTGCGTGGAGATGCCATGAATTTGCTCGGCCTTAAACGGGATGTCGAAACCAATCGGTTTGATCAGTGCGTTGTGTTGCCGGATGAGTTTGCCTTGGGCATCGTGCAACTGCCAGGCCATCTGCACCACGCGGGGCCAGTTTTCCAGATCGGTAACGGGAGCGGTTTTATTGTGCGGAACCCCGGTGGTTTCCGTGTCAAAAATGAGATACATGTATAACGTAGTGGTTGCGGGTAAAGGTAAATGGTTTTCGCCTTTGGAATCATTCCTATTTTGGGAATATCTTCTTGATTTTGTAAAAAAGGTACACCGTAAAAAATATAAACATCAGATTTTCAGATATTTAAATATATGGTCATCATCTTGATCCTCTCATTGCGAACCCAATCACAAAAAATTAAAGCTGGGTTTGATATGAACAACAAGTCTTGGTTGAACCGAATGTGGCGTGCGATTAAAAGGGAGTGGTTTTTAATCATCATTGTGGTGGTCATCTCCGCCATCATTACGTTGTTTGAGTTCTTTTCCTGACGGGCCAGGTTGAGCGCGAAAGCGTACAGGATTTTGTAGTGCATTGTTCAGGGGTTATTCTCGTTGCAGCCGTTGTTTGGTAAAAGGTTGGGGCCTATTTTTGGCCACCTCAATTTTGACTTTACCATCCAACTATGAAGTGGCTTCTTGAATTGTTTTCGTCCACCCTGGGCCGCAAGGTGCTGGTGGCGCTTACGGGCATTTTTCTGATCCTGTTTTTGGCCGTTCACCTGATTGGCAACTTGCAGTTGTTAAAATCAGACAATGGGCAATCGTTTAATGTGTACGCAGAGTTTATGAGCACTAACCCGCTCATCCAGACAGTGTCTAAACTCAACTTCTTTTTCATTCTGCTGCACATTGTGGTAACGGTGCTGCTAACCATCAAAAACCGGCAGGCGCGTGGGCCCGAAGGCTACGCGGTTACTTCCGGCAAGTCATCCATTTGGGCGTCGCGCAACATGGCTGTGCTGGGCACGTTGGTTTTGATCTTCATTGTTATTCATATCAAAGATTTTTACGCGCAAGTGCATTGGGGTAGTGTGCCCACGGTAAACTACGATGGCAAGGAAGTGCGCGATCTCTACGGCTTGGTTAGCTTTTGGTTTGCCAAGGAATGGTATGTAGCGCTGTACTGTTTTTGCATGGTTGCCCTGGCGTTTCACCTATGGCATGGCTTTGCCAGCGCATTTCAAACACTTGGCCTAAACCACATGAAGTATAATCCTGTTATTAACGCAGTGGGTAAAGCCTTTGCAGTAATTGTTCCTGCATTGTTTGCGCTGATCCCGGTGATGATGTTTTTTGTTTAATGAAGTAGGGTAATTTCAATTGAAATCTTAATCAATTCAAGAATGAAGCTGGATTCGAAAGTTCCGGAAGGGCCGTTGGCCGAGAAGTGGACCAAACACAAGTTTAATTTAAAGCTGGTAAACCCGGCCAACAAACGGAAGTACGAAGTAATTGTGGTAGGTACCGGCTTGGCAGGTGCCTCTGCGGCAGCTTCGCTGGCGGAGTTGGGTTACAATGTAAAAGCTTTCTGTTTCCAGGATAGCCCCCGCCGCGCACACAGTATTGCGGCGCAAGGCGGCATTAACGCAGCCAAGAACTACCAAAACGATGGCGATAGTATTTACCGGCTTTTTTATGATACCATTAAAGGTGGTGATTACCGCGCACGTGAGGCCAATGTGTATCGACTTGCTGAAGTGAGTGTAAATATCATCGACCAATGCGTAGCGCAGGGCGTACCGTTTGCGCGCGAGTACGGTGGGTTGTTGAGCAATCGCTCTTTTGGTGGAGCGCAGGTATCGCGCACATTTTATGCCCGCGGTCAAACCGGCCAGCAACTCTTGCTGGGTGCTTACGGGGCGCTGAATCGCCAAATTGCAGCCGGTAAAGTAAAGATGTACAACCGCTCCGAAATGTTAGACGTGGTTGTGCACGATGGCAAAGCCCGCGGCATTGTGGTGCGCGATCTCACCACCGGCAAAATCGAGGCGCACAGTGCGCATGCGGTTTTGTTATGCACGGGTGGCTACGGCAACGTATTTTTCCTCTCCACCAACGCAAAAGGCTGCAACGTAACCGCGGCGTGGCGCGCGCACAAAAAAGGGGCGTTGTTTGGTAACCCCTGCTTTACGCAAATCCATCCCACGTGTATTCCGGTGTCGGGCGATCATCAATCCAAGCTTACGCTGATGTCGGAGTCGTTGCGCAACGATGGCCGGATCTGGGTGCCGAAGAAACCGATGCCCGGGTTACGCGCCAAAGACGCAGTAAACCTGCCGGAATCAGAACGCGATTATTTCCTGGAGCGTAAGTATCCCTCGTTCGGAAACCTGGTGCCCCGCGATGTAGGCTCGCGCAATGCGAAGTACATGTGCGATGAAGGCCGTGGGGTAGGGCCAACGGGTCTCGCAGTGTTCATGGATTTCTCCGACGCGATTAAGCGCGATGGAAAAAAGACCATTGAAGCAAAATACGGCAACCTGTTTGATATGTATCAGCAGATCACCGGCGATAATCCGTACGAAGTGCCGATGATGATTTTCCCGGCGGTGCACTACACCATGGGTGGCCTTTGGGTAGATTACAATTTGATGACTACCGTGCCCGGACTCTACGCGCTGGGCGAAGCCAATTTTTCTGATCATGGCGCAAACCGTTTGGGTGCAAGCGCATTGATGCAGGGTTTGGCTGACGGCTACTTTGTGATTCCGTACACGATTGGTGATTACCTCGCCAATATCGGATGGGCGGATAAAATTGGCACGGAACACCCGGTGTTTCAAGAGGCTGTAACCAACGTCAACCAGCGGTTACAACAGTTACTGAATATAAAAGGTAAGAAGACGGTGGACGAGTTTCACCGCGAGTTGGGCCTTACCATGTGGGAGTACTGCGGCATGTCGCGCAGCGAGAAGGGCCTGGTTTTGGCCAAGCAGAAAATTCAGCAATTGAAACAGGATTTCTGGAGCAACGTAATTGTGAGCGGCCAAGCCAACGACATCAACATGGAATTGGAAAAGGCCGGCCGTGTGGCCGACTTTATCGAGTTGGGTGAGTTGATGGTGGACGATGCACTAAACCGTTCTGAATCTTGCGGCGGACACTTCCGTGAAGAGTCGCAAACGCCGGATGGCGAAGCCATGCGTAAAGATGATGAGTATGCGTATGTAGCCGCCTGGGAGTATAAAGGCGAAAATCAGCCCGAGGCGCTGCACAAAGAAGAACTCCGCTTCGAAAATGTAAAGCTGACGCAGCGCAGCTACAAATAACCAACGATATCGCAGTACCTGAATAGCATCACTATGAAGATCACATTAAAAGTTTGGCGCCAGAAAGACAAGAATGCGAAAGGTGGTTTTAAGACCTACCAACTCGACCACGTATCGCCCGATATGTCGTTTCTGGAAATGTTCGATGTATTAAACATCGATCTGGTGAAGAAAGGCGAGGAGCCAATTCATTTCGATCACGACTGCCGCGAGGGCATTTGCGGCATGTGCAGCATGTACATCAACGGGCATCCGCACGGGCCGTTGCAAACCACTACGTGCCAGTTACACATGCGCAGCTTCAAAGACGGGGATACAATTACTGTAGAACCGTGGCGTGCAAAGGCATTCCCCGTGTTGAAAGATCTGGTGGTAGACCGCACAGCATTTGATCGCATCCAGCAAGCGGGCGGCTATGTGTCTGTTAATACCGGTGGCGTACCCGATGCCAACGAGATTCCCATTCCAAAGAAGGTAGCCGATGAGGCCTTTGATGCGGCCACGTGCATTGGGTGCGGCGCCTGTGTGGCGGCATGTAAAAATGCGTCGGCCATGTTGTTTGTAGCGGCCAAAGTCTCTCAGTTTACGTTGCTGCCGCAGGGCCAACCCGAGCGGAAAGAGCGCGTGGAGAAGATGGTAGCGCAAATGGATGCTGAAGGATTTGGTGCATGCACAAACACACGCGCCTGCGAGGCCGAGTGCCCCAAGGGAATTAAAATAACTACCATCGCCCGAATGAACCGCGAGTATTTTGGTGCTAAACTCAGTTCGTACGAAGTGCAGGTAGGCGGGGGTGGCGAATAGTCATTCCGCGTGGCGTTGATATCGAAATCCCGCTCCAGTATCTGGGGCGGGATTTTTGTTGGAGCCTGGGTGCAAAAAAGCGTGCACAAAAAGCAAACCCAATTTCGTTTCTTTGCGATTACCCATTTTGAAAGATTACTACCGCATATTAGAAGTAGCCAGTACCGCAACTGCTGCCGATATTAAAAAGTCGTACCGGCGGCTGGCGCAATTGTATCATCCCGACCGGAATTCCTCCGAACATGCGGAGGCGCTGTTCAAGGAAATCAACGCCGCGTACGAAGTGTTAGGCGATCCGGTGAAGCGGTGGGAATACGATAACCGTTTAACGGCAACACCCACTTCGCCCGTGCATCCCGATCCGGCCATCCGCAGACGCCCGGCGGGCTATCGGCCACAGCCAAAAGGACCCTCTGAAACGTATCTGGCCATGCAGGCCGTGCTGCCGTACGTGCGCTATGTTTTTTATGTGGGATCTTTTTTGTGCCTGGCACTGGCGGTAGATTTTCTGTTGCCATCAAATCACCTTATCGAACGTGTGCAATCCAATGCCTACGAATCGGTGCATATCCGCGGAAACGTAACCAAGACCGCACTCGTTACCGAATCGGGTAAACGAATTGAACTGGCGGTAGACGATATTCATTTGTTTCCTGAGGGATCAAACGTAGATGTGCAGATCTCTAAACTGTTTTCGATTCTGATCCGTGTGCACAATACAGATTCGAATCAGCGCACGGGCAACTTGGCTACGGTTTATCGCAACTATAGTTTTGCACCCATTGTTTTGTTGATTGTTTCCGTTTTAGGGTTGATGTACCCCCGGCGTGTTGAGTTTGTATTCAACCTGGCTGTTGTTGGCGTTTTTGTGATATTACTTACGATTTTTTTTCTTTTTCAATCTATCCCGTAACTATGGCGAAGAAAAACGACTGGAAAGACCGCGTTGGCGTGGTGTATTCTACGAACGCTGAATTTCAATTTCAAACCGAGCAAACAAGTGAACCGAATGCGCTCACCCCACAGGCGCAACGCCTTGTTGTGCGGCTCGACCGCAGCGGCCGCGCCGGTAAAACGGTTACGTTGGTAACCGGTTATGTAGGAAAAACGGATGATTTGGAGAACCTGGCAAAAGTATTGAAGACCAAGCTGGGTACTGGCGGTTCCGTGAAGGATGGCGAAATCCTGATTCAAGGTGATGTACGCGATAAAGTGGTTGATGCGCTAAAAAAACTTAACTATTCCGTAAAGCGCGCCGGGTAGTTGCCCGATCTCTCCAGTGTAAGATTTTGCTATGAATTCCGGGAAATAAGAATTCCTGTGTACTTAACGTTGTAAAAAATAAAACAAAGCTGTGCTGTTTCTGGTGTCGTTGTTCTTCGTGTCTTCAACTCTGGTTCAGGATACCGCGCAGGTAAACAGGTTGAATGAACAGGTTTTTTCGATTCGCGAAACACACCTCGATTCGGCTTTGGCGCTGTCGCTACGGGCGCAAACACTGGCGGACTCGCTGCGCTATTTCCCAGGTATAGCAAAAGCGTTCGAGAACACCGGCTGGATTTATTACCGCAAGGGTAATTTTAATAATTCGATTGAGTATTCGTTTCGGGCGCTGAAGTTGGCGGCCCATTTGAAGGATTCCATACAACTCGCTAATCTCTACAACAATATTGGCGCGGTGTATTATGCACAAAAGCAATATGCTGTAGCTGCGAACGAATTTAGAAAAGCGCTCGCCATCGCTACCCGAACGCAAGATATTCGCAGCCTTGCCCGCAGTCTCAACAATACTTCGTACATGTTTTTTTTGCTGAAACAATACGACTCAGCAGAATACTATTCAAATAAAGCCATGGTGGCCGCAGAGACCGAAGGCAGTTGGTACGTGAAATCATTTACGTACCGCAACCAAGGTGATATTTACCGCGCCACCGGCCGCAAACGCGAGGCATTCACCAGCTTTGAAACAGCTATGCAATTAGCTGAGGCGGGAAATGCCCTTTCTATGCAGGTGGCCACGCGACCCCGAATTGCTTCGCTGTTGGTTGAATTTGGCGAAGGAGCGCGCGGCATTGCCTTACTCGAGCAAAATATGTTGATCGCCCGTGAGAAAGGCTTCGATGAAGAGTTGCTTCAAACATACCGGGCCTTGGCCAATGCATTACTTGCGGAAAAGAAATTTGTTCAAGCGGCGCAGGTGCAGGCGGATTTTATTGCCTTGAACGACTCCATCAGCGCCCGAAGATGGTCGAATCAACTAGCCTCACTGGAAACGCTCTACGAGCTGGGTTTAAAAGAGGCACGTATTGATTTGTTAACAAAAGAAACGGCCTTACACCAAGCCACGATTTTTCGGCAACGTGTTTTGCTGTGGGGCGTATCGGTTGGGTTTGTGATTATTGCGTTGGCAGGTGTGTTGTTTTGGAATAGTACGCGAAAGTTACGGCTGGCAAAAAAGGAGATTGAAGAGCACGAGCGGGAGCTAACACAACGCAATCAGGAAATTGAGCAGCAACGGCTTCAGCTGGAACGCCTCAATGCTGCAAAAGATAAGTTGTTTTCAATCATTGGTCATGACTTTCGTAGCCCGTTACAGAGCCTGCGGGGGTTGCTGGCGCTGATGAATCAAGATTCTTTAACTCCGCAAGAATTTGCCCACTACTCGAAAGATCTCAAAGGGCGAATCGATATTGTGTATGATAATCTTGATAACCTGCTGCATTGGTCTGTGGCACAAATCAACGGCATTAAAACCAACCTGCAGATTTTGGAGGTACATCAGTTGTTTACCGACATAGCCGGTTTGTATGCTGAAATTGCCGCCCAAAAACGTGTGTCTATTCGTACCGAAATGACACATGATGTGCTGGTGCTGGGCGATCGTGAGCAGATTAAGTTGGTATTACGCAACTTAGTGAGCAATGCCATTAAGTTTTCGAATACGAACGGGTTGGTGGTACTGGGCGTGGACGTTCAGAACAACGAGGCGTGCGTATACGTGAAGGATAATGGCCTCGGCATTGATCCGGCAAATTTGAGCCGGTTGTTTGTGAAGGATGCGCTTTGGTCGCAACGGGGCACATATCAGGAGCGAGGGCTAGGCATCGGGCTGTTGTTGTGCAAAGAGTTTCTGGAGAAAAATAACAGCCGGCTGGAAGTAGTGAGCGAACATGGCAAGGGCACCACATTTTCATTTAAATTGGTGCTGGCCGGGGCGGAGTCCGTGCCGAGAAAAAAGCAAGTCGCTTCGCTGTTGTAAGCAGGTTACACCTGCGCAACACCTCTTGGAATCAGCACATGTAGTGATTGCGGCAGGAGTTCAACATAAAAGTTTTTAGCGGGTGGGTAGGGCTCACCGTCTATGTGGTAAGCCATGGGTGTTGGTAGTTCAACGGTTGCTGCACGCACATGTTGATGCGGCGCGAGCCGCGAATCATGTTTCCGCAGCCAACTTTGTCCAAGCAAGCGCAGCGCGTGGCCCAGCGAGAGTTTAGGGAGTGCCACCACATCCATCCAGCCGTCGCGCACGGAAGCTTCCGGGGCAATTCGGGCACCATTTCCGAATTGCGAGGCGTTCGCAAAATTCAACATAAATATCGGCTGAGGTTGCGCCGGGTGTGCGGGTTTCATGGCAAATGAGAACGGCTGGAAGCGCATGTATTCTCGCACAACGATCCGCAGGTAACTCCAAAAGCCCCGTTTACCATTTTTGCCAAATTGAGCGGCCACGTGCCCGTCAAAACCTACGCCCGAAACATTAATCGACACCTGATCATTAATCCTCAACGTATCCATGGCAACCGTTTGACTTTGTAAAAGTTGTTGAAGCGCTTTTTTGAAGTTCATGGAAATGCCGAGGTGCCGGGCCAGGCCGTTGCCCGACCCTTTGGGTAAAATGCCTAATGCTGCGTTGCTTCCAACCAAAGCACGCGCGGTTTCATTTACGGTTCCATCTCCGCCTACGGCTACTATCCGCTGGTACCCGGCCGCGAGCGCCGCAGTTGCCAATTCCGTTGCATGACCACGATGTTGTGTAAACTGAAGTTCACATCCGATCTTCAATTGTGAACAGGCGGTTACAATCCGCCCCTCTACTGCAGGATGATAGCTTACCCCGGACTTCGCGTTGATAATAAAGAATATTTTATTTTCGCTCATTACATTGCCCGATGGACATCCTTACGCCCCGTAAAATTAAATTTAAAGCCTGGAATACCGAAGCCCGCCTGCTCATGCGCCTGAATTCCATTGATTGCGAAAAAGGGGAATTGCAGAAGGCAAACCACGTGTTATTGCAGTTTACCGGCCTGTACGACAAAGAAGGGGAGGAGATTTACGAGCTGGATGTGTTGCTGGTAAACTACACTCAATACGTTACCTTCTGGAATAGTGATACCCTCGGTTGGTACTATGCGCCCGTGAAACGCATGGAATCGAAACAGCCACTCACGGCGGCAATTACCGGGGGTATGAAACGCTTCTGTAACTACTACGAGCTGCGCTAGCCCTTGATCTTGGTACGGATGTATTCGGTAGCCTCGCCAATGGTCTGCATTTTTTCTGCATCGTCATCCGGAATCTTGATGTCAAAGGTTTGCTCAAATTCCATAACGAGTTCGGCATAATCCAGCGAGTCAATCCCAAGATCTTTTACAAAGCTGGCATCAGGGGTGATTTTGCTTTCCGGAATTCCAAGTTTTTCGATGAGAATGGATGCAATCTTTTTCTGTACTTCAGGCATGGCGATTCTAAAAACGCCTTAAAGCTAAGCAATACTTTTTAAAACCGAAGCGAAAATTCGGTGCCGTGCCCTACTTCCGATTTCACCGTGATGCGCCCTTCGTGTACGCGCATGATTTGCTTCGACAAGCTTAACCCGATGCCTGAACCGGTTTTCTTTGTTGAAAAAAACGGAATAAAAATTTTCTCCAGCGCTTCCGGGTCAATGCCGGGCCCATTGTCGGCCACGGTAATGATGGGGTTTCCTTTTTCGTCTGTATGGCCGATGAGCTCGATGCGCTTTTGTGGTTGCTCATCAAATGCTTGCATGGCGTTTTTAAACAGGTTGATGAGCACTTGCTCAATCATGGTCTTATCTGCCTGCACCGTAAGGTGGTGGGGTGTAACGGTAACGGTAGCTAAAATGCCACGCTCGGCCAACTCCATTTTGTGCAGCAGCACCGTTTCGTCCAGCAACTCGCGCACGGCCACGGTTGCAAGTTTCGGTTTTTGCACGTGGGTTAGGCTGCGAAACTCTTTTACAAAGGCAATCAAGCCGCTGCTCCGTTTGCTGATGGTTTGTAAGGACAGGTGCATATCGCCTAACTCACTCTGGGCAATTGCTTGTTCCTTCTGGATGTGCTGCCGGATTTCATCTTCTACAATGCCCGCGAGCGAAGAAATGGGCGTAACCGAGTTCATGATTTCGTGCGTAAGCACGCGCACCAGGTTTTGCCACGCCTCCATTTCCTTTTCTTCCAATTCGGTTTGTATATTGCTCATGGAGATGAGTTTTACTTCCTCATTGCGAAGTGTTAACTCAATGGCATAAACAGAAAGCTGATTACTTTCCTCGCCCGTTTTTAGGGTAACGAGTTCGCGGCCCCCGGTCTTCAATTTTAAAAAGGTTTCTACCAACGATTCACTCACCTCGCGCAGGTCGTTCATATGGTCGGCCCGGTTGATGCGAAGTAGTTTTTTTGCGGCGCTGTTGATGATTTGGATGGTACCGTCTTTTTGGAAGGTGAGAATGCCAATACCGATGTATTGCACAATATTTTTGAAAAACTGATACTCCGAGTCTTTTTCCTTACGCGAAGCGCGTAGTCGCTGCAGCCCCTGATTGAGCCTACCTACAAATTGCTGGGCATGTGGTTCTGTAAAATGAGTGGAAAACGTGAGACTGTTTTCGTCAAAAGAAACGGAATCCATCAACGCCATGAGTGGCGCGTCTGTTTTTTCAATCGACTGGATCAGTTGGCCTACCTGAAAAATCACGGCCACCGCCAGAATGCCAATTACATAACCATCCAATGGTTTTAAAATCGAAAATGCAAAAGCAAAAAGGGTAACCGCCAAAATAACGACTCGCGTAACCAGAGGCGAGCGCCAATTGAAGTTAAAGTCCATATTTCTCCATTCTCCGGTACAGCGAGGCGCGTGTCAGCCCCAGTTCGTCTGCGGCTTTGGAGATATTCCCGTTGTGAAGTTGAATCGCTTTTGCCACGGCTGCTTTTTCCACTTCATCCAGATTCAGGGTATCTGCGGAGATGGGATCCTGGCCCTTCCGGCTAAACAGGAAATCGCTTTCTTGCAACGTGGCCGAATCGGCCATAATCACGGCGCGCTCAATGGCATGTTGCAACTCGCGCACGTTGCCCGGCCACGGATACTTCTTTAGCTTCACCATCGCTTCGGGTGCAATTGAACTGGCTTCTTTGCGGTACTTACGGCTGTAGTAGGTAAGGAAATGTTCGGCCAGCATCGGAATATCGTCTACGCGCTCGCACAGCGGGGGAATAACAATTTCAACCGTATTGATGCGGTATAACAAATCCTGCCGGAAGCGCCCGTCTTTTACCATTTGATGTAAGGGCATGTTGGTGGCGCAAATCAGGCGGATATCTACATCCATCGGTTGGTTTGCACCTACGCGGGTAACCTGGCGCGATTGCAACGCGCTGAGCAACTTGCTTTGCAACGCCATGCTCAGGTTTCCGATTTCATCCAAGAACAGCGTGCCGCCGTTGGCAAGCTCGAAACGGCCAGGCCGATCTTCGCGCGCATCGGTGAACGCGCCTTTTTTATGGCCGAATAGTTCGCTCTCAAAAAGCGTTTCCGTCACTGCGCCCATATCCACGGCCACGAAGGAACTGTCTTTGCGCAGCGACTTCTGGTGAATGGCGCGCGCCACCAACTCTTTTCCGGTTCCGTTTTCGCCAAGAATCAAAATGTTAGCATCGGTCTTCGCCACTTTGTCGATCAGGGCAAAAACGTCTTTCATCACGGGGCTGGTGCCGATAATATCCCGAAAAGGCTGGCTGATCTGCTCCTCCAGCAGTTGCTTAGCTTTTTTGAGTTTGTCTACTTCGTTGTAGGATTTTTTTAAGCGAATGGCGGTAGAAATGGTAGCAATGAGCTTTTCGTTTTGCCACGGCTTGAGAATAAAATCTGTGGCGCCTTCTTTCAGTGCGCGCACGGCCATCTCCACATCGCCAAATGCCGTGATCATAATTACTACTGCTTGCGGGTCGCGTTGCTTGATTTGCCCCAGCCATTCAAAACCTTCCTTGCCGCTGGTAGTGTCTTTGCTGAAATTCATGTCCAGCAAAATCACATCATAGGTGTCGTTGTTGAGCAAAAAAGGAATCTTATTGGGATTCTTTTCAATGATTACATGAAAATTGTATTTCTTGAGAAGCATTTTGGCGGCCAGCAGCACGTCCTCATCATCATCAATCATTAGGATTTTTCCGCCTTCAGTCACTGGATTTTGGATTAGGTCTTTGTTCATGATCGAAAAATTGTGCCAACACAAAAGGAGCCCGCAAACTGCATTTTTGCGAACGAATTTGTACTGAATTGTACAAAGATGTTCAAAAATGAACAGTTAGAAAAGTAGTGTTACGGCTTAAATTCAAAAACACTAAGCGCTTTTCCTGAAAGCAAAAACATGCGCTCGTCTGAGAGTAGCGCGGTTTGTGCCGCGCGGGGCAAATCCAGGGTTCGGCTCTCAGCCGAAAACAAGTCGAAGAAAACCACCCGGTTCTCGCGCACGTAAAACAGTTCTTCACCGAGAAATTGCACTTCGGTGAGCCCTTTCTCGGGAATGGTGCGGAGCAGTTGCCCAAAGCTGTTGAGTATGAAAATGCCGGCTTCCCGATGCACCAGAAATAAGAAATTCTGGTATTCGCGAATGCCGGTAAATTCTTTTACGGATGGCACAACTTCGGGTAGTCTGAATTCGCGGTTCACGGTTTGGTCTGTTGCCCGGATTTTTTTTAGTGATTGATCCGCCGCATCGGCTACCCAATAATCGCGTTCACCAGAGGTGCACAGCCACCAGGGTTCCACCGCGAAGGCCTCATCTAACGTAAAATATTCGTACACGGAAAGATCCGGGTAGAACCAGGTTACGCGTTTACTGGTACGGTCAAAACCGAGCAGCCGCATGGCATTGGTGGGATCGAAATTGGTGAGTGATGGCCTGGGCTGATTATCGCCCAATGGGCGCAGGTCTTTGTTTCGTTTTTCAATTTTTCCGTTGATCAATTGCAAATAGATATCACCGGCACGGTCAATAAAAATTTGTGATGCGGGTTCGGGCAAATCCACAGTGGCAATCAGCCGCGGCTGCGCCCAGCCGTTTACCGCCAGCAACAGGAAGATGATTTTGTACATGCGGCTAGAATTTTTTTAACTGCACGGTCTTGCCATCGTATTCAGCATACGTGGTAAAGTGTACCCACTCGCCCAGATTGATGTACCGGCTGTCTTTGCCCACGTGCAAATCCAACGGCAAATGGCGATGCCCAAAAATGTAGAAGTCGTGGTGCTGTGTGCGTTCCATTTCGTTACAGTAGGCCAGCAGAAACTCGTTGTCTTCGCCTCTAAAGGCTTCCTCGCGTTTGATGTTGGCCAGGCGGCTGTGCCTGCTCCAACGATGTGCAATGGCCATGCCAAGGTTGGGGTGTATCCACTGAAAAAGCCACTGGCAAACGCGGCTATTGAAAAACTTCTTCAGGAATTTGTACGTGTGGTCGCCCGGGCCGAGCCCATCGCCATGACCTACGAATAATTTTTGGTGGTTGATTTCCAGTACTTGTGGTTCGCGGTAGATGATGATTTGCAGCTCGTGTGGGAAGTAGTTAAACATCCACATATCGTGATTGCCGGTAAAAAAATAAATGGGAATGCCGGCATCGCGCAGTTCGGCCAACTTGCCCTGAAAGCGGATGAACCCTTTGGGGATTGTGTGTTTGTACTCAAACCAAAAATCAAAGATATCGCCAACCAGATAAATCGAATGGGCATCGTGGCGGATGGATTCCAGCCAGGCAATGATCTTGCGTTCGCGCGCAAGGCTTGTGGCTGCGTCGGGTACACCGAGATGAAAGTCAGACGCGAAGTAGATCTTTTTGCCCTCGGGAAGTAAGATTTTCATGCTGCCGAAAAGTACGTGTAAATGGCGGAAGGGTCAAGGAATGGACATCCCATAAAAAGGAATTCCGGAAATCGAAGTGCCTGCAAGCGACCTCAAATTCCGGAATTGGCCTTTTTGTTGGTTACACCTCTGCGGGCGCGGGCGGCTCTATTGCGGGCTGTTCTGCCGCGGGCTGCTCTGCGTTTCCGTTTTCAGTAAACTTTTGGTACGTAGTAAGCGTGCCAAACGGGCGCTTGCCGATGAGACGCTCCAGATCCGATTGGAATAGAATCTCTTTTTCCAGCAGTTCTTTGGCTACAATGTCCAGCTTTTCGCGATGCTCATTTAACAGCGCTTTGGTGCGATCGAAAGCCGACTCAATGATCTTCTTTACTTCTTTGTCGATCTTCTCCGCGGTTGCTTCGGAGTACGGTTTGTTGAAGGTGTATTCCGACTGCTTGCTATCGTAGAACGACATGTTACCAATCTCTTTGTTCATGCCGTACACGGTTACCATGCTGTACGCCATTTTGGTGATGCGTTCCAGATCGCTCAACGCGCCGGTGGAGATTTTTTCGAACACCAGTTCTTCAGCTGCGCGTCCGCCAAACGTCATACACATTTCATCCATGAGTTGCTCGGTTTGGTACAGAAACTGCTCCTTGGGCAAATATTGTGCGTACCCCAATGCAGCCACGCCGCGTGGCACAATGCTCACTTTTACCAGCGGATCGGCATGTTCTAAAAACCAACCGGCTACGGCATGGCCCGCCTCGTGGTAGGCCACGATTCGTTTTTCTTCTGGCGAGATGATTTTGTTTTTCTTTTCCAGCCCGCCAATCACCCGGTCGATCGCGTCATGGAAGTCTTGCATCTCTACTTCCTTTTTGTCTTTGCGCGCAGCAATCAGGGCTGCCTCGTTACAGATGTTGGCGATTTCTGCGCCTGCAAAGCCGGGGGTTTGTGCGGCTAGCTTTTTAACATCCACTTCTTTGGAAATTTTAATCGGCTTTAAGTGCACTTTAAAGATGGCTTCGCGCCCTACGATATCGGGCTTATCAATCGAAACCTGCCGATCGAACCGGCCGGGCCGCATCAAGGCGGTGTCCAGCACATCGGGGCGGTTTGTAGCCGCCAGGATAATCACCCCGCTGTCGGTAGCAAATCCGTCCATTTCTACCAGCAGCGAGTTGAGAGTGTTTTCACGCTCATCATTCGCGCCGGGCATCGCCCCGCGGCCGCGGCTTCGGCCAATGGCATCAATCTCATCGATGAATACAATGCAGGGTGCTTTTTCTTTGGCTTGCTTAAAAAGGTCGCGCACCCGAGCGGCGCCAACGCCTACAAACATCTCCACGAAATCCGATCCCGATAAGGAGAAAAAGGGCACACCGGCTTCTCCGGCCACGGCTTTAGCAAGCAGAGTTTTGCCAGTACCCGGAGGGCCAACCAGTAATGCCCCTTTAGGAATTTTACCCCCTAGCTTCGTAAACTTACCGGGGCTTTTTAGAAAGTCAACAATTTCTTTAACCTCTTCTTTGGCCTCATCCAGACCGGCCACGTCCTGAAACGTGATTTTTACTTTGCTTTCCGCATCAAATAGTGCGGCTTTGCTTTTGCCGATATTAAAAATTTGCCCGCCGGGTCCCGCGCCGCCCGTCATTCTGCGCATCAGCATCCAAAATCCAAAAAGCAACAAGAATAAAAAGCCCCAACTCATTAGCGGCCCCACATAATCGGTGCGGTCTTCTACCTGGAGATCCACTCTTTGGTCGGCCGGGATGTTTCGCTTCAACTCATCGTATTTGTCCTCAAAGCGCTCAACAGAGCCGATTCGCAGCACGTAATGAGGCCCACCGGAGTTCACGCCAAGGGGTGTGCTTTTTTCCAGTTCTTGTTTGTACACCGAGTTTTGCAGGGCCTCGGGTTTTAGTGTGATTTCAACCTTCTCTTCGTTCTTTACCAGCACCAGTTTCTTGATGTCTCTGCGCTGAATCATGTCTTCAAACCGGCTCGATTGTACTTCAATCACTTCTTGCGACCGGTTGAAAATCGTGACCAGCAGAATCACCGCCACCAACGACAAAATAACCCAGAGTTGGTAATTGGGTTTGGGTAAACGGGGCGGGGTGATCTTTTCTCTTTCCTTATCAGCCATTACTTTGTTTTTTCAAGTTGAATAACGAGTTACTACCACTTTGGTTCATTGCGATTCTATTTCTGTGATCTCGGCATCGCCCCAAAGTTGCTCCAGCGCGTAAAACTGGCGTTTATCTTTGCGGAATACGTGCGCAACCACGTTAATGTAGTCGAGCAGCATCCACTCTTTATTGTTTTTCCCTTCGGTATGCCAGGGGTTTTCTTGCATGGCTTTGTACACTTCCTGGTCAATCGAATCAGAAATGGCCTCCAGTTGTTTATCCGAGTTGCCGGAGCAGATCACAAAAAAATCGGCCACCGCATTCTTTACTTTTCTCATGTCCATCACCACGATGTCCTGTGCTTTTTTTTCCTGCATGCCCTTGACAATGGCGTCGCTGAGTTGTTGAGAGAAGTCTGTTTTCTTCTTAGTTCTTGCTTTCGCCATTCATTCTTAACCGATTTCCGGACGGGTTTTGTTTCTTTCCGAGGGTGAACATGTAAACTTGCAAAGCTAACACAATTACCGGTGTATAAAATCCCTGCCAGAACGCTTTTCGTGGGCAAAAATCTGATTTACGTGCCAGAATGTCACTCCACAAACACACTCTTGGCTGAGCTTTCGGGGCGGCAAAATCTGGCCGAAGGCACCGTGGTAATCGCCGGGCATCAGTCTGCGGGCCGCGGCCAGCGCGGAACACAGTGGCAGGTAGCACCGGGCCAAAACATCACCGCGTCTTTTTTGATTCTACCACATTTTCTGGACGCGCACCGTCAATTTTTGCTTACCCAGTGGGTGGCGGTTGCGCTTGCCGAAACGGTGGAAAAGCTCGGGGCCACGCAAGTACAGATCAAGTGGCCCAACGATGTGCTGATTGGCAAGCAAAAAGTGTGTGGCGTATTGATTGAAAACACGTTGAGTGGCAAAAAAATCGGGCAATCCATCGTGGGCATTGGGTTGAATGTAAACCAACAAAAGTTTGACTTTGCCGGTGCCACGTCTTTGCGCAATGCCACCGGCCAGCCACATGAGCTGCCCTACGTTTTCGAAGTGCTGTGCGAGCGTTTGGAACAGTTTTACCTGGAAATTCGTGCGGGCAAACGCTTGAGAGAAACCTACCTGCACCGTCTGTATGGTTGGCGCGAGCGGGTGCCGTTAACCGATGCCGCGGGCGATTTTGATGGTGTGATTGAAGACGTGAACGAAGAGGGCAAACTGCAGGTACGGAAAGGCGATACCGTGTGCGCATATGGCTTGAAGGAAATTCGCTTTCGCGGATTGTACGCACCGCACCAACCACTCATGTAATTATTGCACCCGGAGCTCTGCCGGGCGAGCCCACCCCGTATCTTTACACCGCTAACTTTTCAATATGATTCGAATATTACTGTGTGTGCTAGCCGCTGTATCGTTGGCCTCGGCACAAACGCTTGACATGACGAAGTTCAAGGGCATGAAACCCCGCAGCATTGGCCCTGCGGCCATGAGTGGTCGCATTACTGCGATCGATGCCGTGGTGCAAAACCCTGATGTGATTTACGTGGGCGCGGCCTCCGGCGGTGTATGGAAAACGACCAGTGGTGGCACCGCGTGGGAACCCATTTTTGATAAGGAAAGCACCCAGTCCATCGGTGCAATTGCCATTCAACAAGATAATCCGGCTGTAGTTTGGGTAGGTACGGGCGAAGGCAACCCGCGCAACAGCTTAAACGGAGGCGAAGGCATTTACAAGACGCTGGATGGCGGCAAGACCTGGAAGAAAATGGGCCTTGAAAAAACCCGCCACATCCATCGCATCATCATCGATCCAAAGAACACCAACACCGTGTTTGTAGCGGCCATTGGCTCGCCTTGGGGCGATCATCCGGAACGTGGCGTGTACAAGACCACCGATGGGGGTGCTACCTGGGAGCGCATTCTCTTCGCCAACGAGAAAACCGGCTGTGCGGATTTGGTGATGGATCCCGGCAACCCCAACAAACTGCTTGCAGCCATGTGGGAGCACCGCAGACAGCCTTGGACGTTCAAGTCGGGAGGTCCGGGCTCTGGTTTGTTTCTTACCTACGATGGCGGAAAGACGTGGAAGAAAATAGGTAACAAAGAAGGATTGCCGGAAGGCGAGCTGGGCCGGATTGGCCTGGCCATTGCCCGCAACAAGCCAGAGATTGTTTATGCATTGGTAGAAGCAAAAAAGAACGCGCTTTACCGCTCGGAAGACGGTGGCGAAAAGTGGATGAAGGTAAACGATAAAGCCGAGATTGGCGACCGCCCTTTCTACTACCATGAAATCTATGTAGATACAAAAAACGAAAACCGACTGTATTCCATTTTCTCGGTAGTAAACGTGAGCGAAGATGGCGGCCGCTCATTCCGCAGTTTGTTGCCGTATTCGGGTGTACACCCCGATCACCACGCATGGTGGATTCATCCCGAAGACCCATCTTTTATGATCGATGGTAATGATGGTGGTGTGAACATCACACGCGACATGGGCAAAACCTGGGTGTATTCAGAAAACATACCGGTAGGCCAGTTCTACCACATTAACGTGGATATGGATCAGCCCTACAACGTTTATGGCGGCCTGCAAGACAATGGCTCGTATGTTGGCCCGGCGTACGTTTGGCGCAGCACGGGTATCCGTAACTCGTATTGGCAAGAAGTTTTCTTTGGCGATGGTTTTGACGTAGCGCCCGATCCGGATAATTCCCGCTACGGATATGCCATGTCGCAAGGGGGAAACCTGGGCCGTTTCGATCTGGAAACTGGCTATACCAAATTCATCAAGCCCACCCATCCGGATGTAAGCACCAAATTGCGATTTAACTGGAATGCAGCCCTCGCACAAGATCCCTTTAACAATGCAACGATTTATTACGGCAGCCAATTCGTACATAAGTCAACAAACAAAGGCGAAACGTGGGAGGTAATCTCGGGCGACCTTACCACCAACAATCCGGATAAACAAAAGCAAGGCGACAGCGGCGGGCTAACGCTGGATGCCACCGGTGCCGAGAATCATTGCACCATTCTCGCCATTGCCCCCAGCCCCGCACAGCAGGGCGTGATCTGGGTGGGAACCGATGATGGCAATGTGCAACTCACACAAGATGGCGGCAAGACCTGGACGAAAACCACGATTGCGGGGATGCCTGCAAACGCCTGGATTCCGCAAATCCAAGCAAGCAAGCACAATGCAGGCGAGGCTTTTGTGGTAGTGAACAACTACCGCCAATTTGATTACAAGCCCTATTTGTTCCGTACGCGCGACTTTGGAAAAACATGGGAAAACATCGCGCCCGTAGCGCAATTTGGCGAGAGTAACTACACCCTTTGCGTTGCGCAAGATCCCGTGGAGTCCAAACTGATCTTTATCGGTGCCGAGAATGGTCTTTTTGTAAGCATTGATGACGGGAAAAATTGGACGAAGTGGACGAACGAGTTTCCTGCCGGTGTACCGGTAATGGATTTGATCATCCACCCACGCGAACACGATCTGGTGATCGGCACGTTTGGCCGGGCGATTTGGGTGTTGGATGATATCCGCCCGTTGCGCGACTTGGTGAAATCCGGAACAGCTGCGTTAAGCAACACCGTGAAAGTGTTTACCGCACCCGATGCGTACCTCGCCTCGTTGCAACAGCCCAGCGGTCCGCGGTTCGATGCCAATGCGATTTACGAAGGCCAAAACCGGCCGTATGGCGCACGCATCACGTACATCGCTAATAAACCCGAGAAGAAAGAGGAAAAACCGGCTGAAGTGAAGGCCGACCCCAAAGCGAAAAGCAAACCGGAGGCGAAGCCCGCCGCCAAACCCGAGGAGAAAAAATCTGAGAAACCCGCCGTGAAGTACGATTCGGTTAAGGTAGAAATCTTTAACAGTAAGAATGAATTGATCAACACCGTTCGCCAGAAGGCACCGGAGGACAACGGCGTGCAGCGCATGATTTGGGCATTGAATGAAAAAGGCGAGCGCGGGCCATCGCGTGAAAAACCGCGGGAAGGCGGTGGTGGCGGCGGCTTTGGTGGCTTTGGGCCCGTAGTGGTGCCGGGCACCTACAAACTGCGGTTTACTTTTGGCGATGGAAAAGACTCCACGCTGGTAACTGTAAAAGCTGATCCGCGCATTGATGCTGCACCTGCGGTGATTGAGCAGCGCTATGCCATGAGCAAGCAACTCCAAAAACTCACGAAAGTAACTACGCAGGCCACGGATCGGTTACGCGAATCCCGAGAGTTGGTAGAAGATTTCGAAAAGCGTATGAAAGACTCCAAGCGCACGGATTTGAAGGACGCCATCGATAAATCAAAAGCAATGAAAGATTCTATCAACGCGGTGTTTGATTTTATTCTTGGTAAGGAAGATACCCGCCAGGGTATTAAACGCGATACCGACAGCCGGTATTCGTACATCGGCCGTGCAGCCTCTTACATCAACCGCTCGCGCGAGCCCATTAACGATACCGACCGCCGGGTGCTGCAACAAGCCGAGCAAAAAATCGGTGAAGTTGTGGCCCGCGTGAATGCATTTTACGAAAAGCAGTGGCCGGAGTATCGCGCCATGATGGAAAAGGTAGTGCTTTCGCCCTTTAAAAATTATGATCCGCTGAAACGCGATTGAATGAGCAGTGAAAAAACGCTGTTGTCCATCGGTCAACAGCGTTTTTTGTTTTTAGCAGGTTTGTCTATTTTTCGATCCGCTCCCAAAACTTTTTGTTACATCGCCCGAGGCGAAAAAAAACATCCTACACAAGAACAGCAAAACTCATGATTCAGGTTTCAGGATTGCGCTACCAATATGCTACTGGAAAGGAAATTACCTTTCCGGATTTTACTGCCGCGCGCGGAGCGCACATGTTACTGCTTGGGGAATCCGGCAGTGGTAAAACTACATTGCTGCACCTGCTGGGTGGATTGTTGAAAGTAACCGTGGGCACTATTGAGGTAGCAGGAACCAACCTGGCTACACTGTCGGAGACTGCGCTTGACCGGTTTCGAGGCAGGCATTATGGCTTTATCTTTCAGCGCAATCATTTAATCCAGGCTTTGTCGGTGAAAAAGAATTTGCTGATGGCTCCGTTTCTGGCGGGTTTGCCGCAAGAGGAAGCCCGTGTTGCGGCCGTTTTAGGTGCATTGAATTTAAGTGATAAAAAAAATGCCCGCATCAATCAGCTTAGTCAGGGGCAGGCGCAGCGCGTGGCGATTGGGCGCGCCATTTTAAACAAACCCGACGTCATTCTGGCGGATGAACCTACGTCTGCGTTGGACGATCAGAACTGCGAACGCGTAGCCCAACTCTTGCTTCAGGTAGCGAGCGACAATAACGCAACGCTGATCGTAGCCACTCATGATCAACGCCTGAAATCGAAAATCCAAAACCGCATCCAACTATGAATCTTTTCCAGCTGGTCGGAAGTTACCTAAAGGCAAAGCCGCTGAATACAATTCTGAACAGCTTGTTGCTGGCGTTGGGTATGGCCGTCATTACCGTTTTGTTGCTCTTCAACCGTCAGCTCCAGCAAAAAATTGAAGAGAATGTGAGAGGAATCGATTTGGTGGTGGGCGCGAAGGGAAGTCCGCTGCAACTCATCCTCTGTTCCATCTTTCATGTGGATTTTCCCACAGGCAACATCAAACTGAACGAGGCGGAGCAACTCGCGCGGCACAGGCTCATTAAAAGTGCGATTCCGCTGGCGCTGGGCGATAGTTACCAGGGATACAGAATTGTGGGCACAACCCGCGCCTATACCGACTTGTATGGTGCTGAATTGGATAACGGCACCTGGTGGAGCAAAGACCTTGAGGTTGTGGCAGGAGCAAATGTTGCCGCCTTTGCGCGGGTGCAGGTAGGAAATACGCTGGTTAGCCAACACGGGTTGAGTGAGGAGGGCCACGCCCATGATGCGCACCAAATGGTGTGCACAGGTGTATTGAAGAAAACGGGAACGGTATTGGATAACCTGCTCTTTACGAATGTAGGCACCGTGTGGGCGGTGCACGAAGAGCACGGGCAGCACGAAGATCATCACACTGCTGATTCGATTACCAACCCATCGCCCTTAGTGCCCACGATTGCCGCCGGTGATAGTACCCGGGAAATCACATCGCTTTTGGTGGAATTCCGCAATCCAATGGCAGCCATTCAACTACCCCGCTTCATCAACACGCAAACAAACATGCAGGCCGCATCACCTGCGTTTGAAACCGCGCGCTTGTTTTCGCTCCTTGGGGTTGGTGCAGATGTGTTGATGGGCTTTGCGTATGTTATCATTTTCATCAGCGGGCTGAGTATTTTTATTGCCTTGTACAACTCGTTAAAAGAGCGGCAGTATGATTTGGCCATTATGCGTTCTATGGGTGCATCGCGCACCCAGCTTTTTGTAAGCATCGTGGCGGAGGGGATTACCCTTACTGCGGTGGGTAGTCTTTTCGGATTGATGTTGGGGCATGGGGTGTTATGGTTGTTCACGGAAACCGTGCAGCAAAGCAGTCAAACCGGGTTCACTGCGTTTGTATTCTATCAGGAGGAACTTTGGATGCTGGCAGGGAGTTTGCTCTTAGGATTTGTATGCTCGCTCATTCCGGCCGTGCAGGCCTACCGTACCAATATTCACCATGTACTGGCGGGGTAAAGTTTTGTAGATTTGAACCGATTTGAATGACATGAGAAAAATTCTGTTTGCATTCGTAGTTGTGGTTGCTGGTCATGCACAGGCGCAAACTGCGGAAGGCTGGTCGCTGTTCGCGAAAACGAAATTTGAGGCCAAGTACAACGAAAAGGCACGTGAGTATTTTCTGTATCCCAATTTTCCGGCCGACCTGAAAGCACTCGTAGGTAAGGAGATCACGTTGGAAGGGTATCACTTGCCGATTGATGTTGAGGATGATGCCTATATCATCCTCTCAAAATATCCATTCAGCCAGTGCTTTTTTTGCGGCGGCGCCGGTCCTGAATCAATTTCAGAAGTGTACTTCAAAGAAAAGCAAGCCAAATTCGAGCCCGATCAATACATCCGCATCAAAGGAAAACTAAAGTTGAACGACGCGGATATTGAGCACGGTAATTTCATCATTCAGGAAGCCGTCCTCATCAAATAATGCGTTGGCTTGCCATTCCGCTGGTATTCGCCACCCTGGCAGGCTTCACCCAGGACGACATCTCGAAAAAAGATTTTAAGCGATTTCAGTTTTTAATCGGCACATGGCGCTTGCTTCCTATCGATGAGTCCGCCGCTACGTTTGAAATCTGGCAGCGCGCGGGCGACACCCAACTGGTGGGCAAAAGCGTTCGATTAGATGGTGGTGATTCGTTGTTGATGGAAACGCTCGAACTCATTTGGAAAGACGGAGCCATGCAGTATACAGCGCGGGTTCCGAATCAAAATGAGGGAAAGCCAGTCTCGTTTACGTTAACCGGTATCAACGACAACCGATTTATTTTTGAAAACCCCGAACATGATTTTCCGCAGCGTATCATTTATCACCTCATCTCAAAATCAGATTTAGAAGTGGTTCTTGATGCCCCTTATGCCGAACCTCCGGGCGCGGTACGGCACATCCGTTTTAAGCGGCAGTAGTGCTACCGCAGCAAATAGCGCACGCCCAAAAATCCGCGCATGCCTTGCAGCGGCGCGTAGTTGTAGGAAGCATCAAAGCGCTCGCCAAACGGATCTTCCGGGTGGAGAATCGGATGCTTCGGAATGAAATTTAACAAGTTCTTTACGCCACCGTACACTTGCCAACGTTCTTGAATGGGCTTGTTTAGTTGCACGTTGATTAAACTAAACCAGGGCGACTGGGGCGGGCGGAAATCGTCTGGTACTACGGGCAAGTACATCGGGCCATACACGCGACCGGTGAGGTCAATGCTCCAGTTACTTTTGGGCAGCGTATACGAGGCGGCAAACGTACCGGAAAATCCGGGCGCGTAAAACTGCGGAACGGTGCGCTCGCTATCGGGCAGCACTTCGCGCTGAAATACATCTAAAAGCGTAATGCCGGTAATGACCTTCAGCCCGTTCGTCCAGGATCGATCTGCATTAAGGGTGATGCCGCGCGAAATGGCTTCACCATTGAGGTTATCGTAGATGATGAGGTTTGGATCGGTATCGTAATCGGCAAATATCTTATTGGTGAAATAGGTGTAAAAGGCACTTACATCCAGCGTGGTGAAACCATTTCGGTGGGTGAGGGTGCGCGCATAGTTTAGATTTAGGTTCCAGGTTTGCTCGGGCCGCAAATCATTGCGGATGAGCAGCACACGTGCACCAGTAAGCGCGGCATGTTCTTCGGTAAACACATTGACCACGCGGAAACCGCTGCCACCGGTAACGCGAATCACGTCTTGTTTGGTGGGGTTTATTTTCAGACTCAGGCGCGGCGTAATAATGCTGCCGTGGGTATTGTGATGGTCGTATCGCAGGCCGGTAAGTGTACTCAGCGTTGAGCTCCAGCGCGTCTCTGCTTGCGCGAAGATGCCGGGCAGGAACGTGCGTTGCGCCATATTGCTGCCGTCAAAGGTGCGGGTGGCGGGTGTGTTGTCATCATAATACACATACCTTAACGGTATTCCCGCGAGCCAATCGGTACCGTTCACTTTTTTGGCCCACCGCAACTGATTAAAGGCCACGTACTGGCGGCCCATGTAGGGCGTAACGCCATAATAGGAATCTTGTAAATGAAAATTGTACGACAAATCCCAATGCAGATTTTTTGCCAGCTGGTACACGCCAATTAATTCGCCACGGTTCGTCAAAATCGATTCACCATATACTTGGTCGCTTCCGCGGTCGGCTGCGGTCCATTGCATTTGGCCGCCCCACCGGTTTTCATGAATGTACCGGCCGGCAAGCGAGAACTGTCGGCCCGAGGCGCGATAGAAATTCCACTTGTTAAAAAGTGAGTATCTGCGTTGCAGGGCCACGTCCGTAAAGTTGTCGTTGTTGATGTCTCGGCGCTGTTGATAGTCGAAGTAATTCCCCGACACCAGCACAGACGACCGACCGACCTTGCCCGCCATCGATACATCGGTATTCACCTCGCCCACACTTGTACCGAACGCATCAACTGTAATGCGCGGCGCCTGCCCCGGGTCTTGCGTAATGATGTTAATCACACCGGCCACCGCCTCTGAGCCATACAACGTAGAAGCCGGTCCTTTCACTACCTCTACACGTTTTACTATGCTGTTGGGGATACCAAAAAAGCCATATACGGAGGACAGCGAACTTACGATGGGCATGCCGTCAATCAGCACCATCGTGTACGGACCTTCCAATCCGTTGATATGGATATCCCCCGCACTGCACACGTTACAGTTCAGCTGCGGTTGAACACCATTTACCATGGCAAGTGCTTCAAAAAGATTTGAGGTGGGGTTTTTTCGGAATAGCGTTGGCGAGTACACCTCCACCGGAATGGGCGATTGCATCTTGGTTACCTCGCGCAGGGTGCCGCTAATCACTACTTCTTCTAACTGCGCAACGTCTTCTGCGAGCGCAATTTCCAGCACGATCGATTGACCAGCAGATATGGAAACCACTTTTTCTGCCTTTCCATAACCGATGGCCGAGATCGCCAAGGTATGTGTGCCCGGCGTCAATTCCATCATAAACCTACCCAGAGAGTCGGCCGCCACCCCTTGCGTGGTTCCTTTTTTTAAAATTTGCGCGTAGGGTACCGGTTGCTTACCCGATTCAATCACCCCCCGCACCACACCCGTTTGGGCAAATGCAGCTGACACCCAAAAACAGAACAAAAAATATTTAAACGAGCCGAATCGCATAATTTGTGCCGCAAAAATAATAATTTAGATTAATCTAAAAAATTGCCTTTTCGCGGGCCGACCAAAAATACAGGGCGACCCCCGGCAGCAGTGTGGCGGCCACATACAACAGCACCACGGGGTTGGTGGTAAAAACAAACACCATCATCCAGGCCGAGACGATTACAAACAACACCGGCGGCAGCGGGTAGCCCGGTATCCGGAATGTGGTGAAGCTTGCGGGGTGCGTTTTTCTGATCCGGAAAATGGCCAGTACCGTTAGCATGGAAAAAAAGGACAGACTCACGGAAATGTATTGGATGATTTCCTGAAAAGAGCTGACCACCACCAGCGCCACAGACCACGCCAGCTGAAACAAAATGGCCACATAAGGCATGTTGAACCGGTTGGGCCGGGAAAAGAACTGTAGCCGGGGGTAGTCTTGCCCCATGGCCTCCGTTACCCGCGGGCCGGCAATGGTCATGGCACTTAGCGTGGAGAGCAGCGCCATGCTGAACAGTGATGTAAACACGGTGCCAATCGCGGGGCCAAACAACTTAAACGCAACCACATTGCCGATGTCGTTCTTGCCTTGCAATTCATCAAATGAAGCCACGTACAAAAACATGGCGTTTAGCGCCAGATAAATCAGCGTTACGGCGGTGGTGCCGATAAGCAGTGCACGCGGCACAGTGCGCACCGGGTCATGCATGTTTCCAGCCACATAGGCGGCCGCATTCCAGCCGGTGTAGGCAAAAACCACATATACCAATGAGGTTACAAAACCTACGGTGGGTATCAACTCCCAGTCCGCCGCGGTGGGCAGAAAAGAGATACCGCTGGCGTCAGACGAGAAGAATAACGGTGCGAGGCAGAAGAAAACGATCAACCCCACTTTTACTGACGTGAGCAGGGTTTGTACAGCACCACCCACGCGCACCCCAAACCAGTGAATGGCGGATACGAAAACAATGGAAGCTATGGCGATGCCCTTTACGGGGATTCCGAGCCACGCGGACGCGTATTCCCCAATCGCCAGTGCAACGGCTGAAATCGCCCCGGCAAACCCCACCAGCGCGCTCGTCCAGCCGGCCAGAAATCCCAGCAGGGGATGAACTGTTTTTGAAAGGTAATAGTATTCACCGCCAGAGCGCTGCAGCGTAACCGAAATCTCGGCATACGTCATCGCTCCACAAATGGCTACCACGCCGCCCACGAGCCACAGTAACAAGATGGTAAATCCGGAGGGCAGGGGTTCAACCTGGTAGCCAAGTGAAGTAAATACACCCGTACCAATCATGTTGGCCATGACCAGCGCGATGCCCACCGGTAACGTGTATTTCTCCGCTTTGTGCGAATTCATGTATGCAAACTAAAAAAAGAAAGGCTGCCCGTTAAGGCAGCCTTTCAAATTATCCCCGTAAGGGAACAATTACATTTTCTTAGGCACCAATACTTTGTTGGTCATGTGTACCACACCGTTGCTTACTGCAACATCGGGGTTGGTTACTTCTGCACCGCCTACTGTTACTTTTCCGTCTTTAATGGAAACTTTCAGTTTTTCGCCTTGCAGCGTAACGATTTCCTGGCCGTCTTTCAAATCGGCAGATTTTACCGTACCTGCTACTACGTGGTATTTCAATACGCTCTGCAGTTTGCTCTTGTTCTCAGCCTTCAACAGGTTATCTACTGTTGCCTGGATCGCTGCAAATGCATCGTTTGTGGGCGCAAATACCGTGAAAGCGTCAGCGCCATTCAGGGTTTCGGCCAGTTCGCCTGCCTGCAATGCTGCTACCAGCGTGCTCAGGTTGGGTGTAGCAATAGCAAATTGCGTGATCGGCTTCGGCAATGCTGCGATGGAATCAGCTATGCGCTTCGCAGCGGCTTCAGCTGCAGCGATAGAATCCGCTACGCGAATAGAATCTTGCTTTGCTTTTTCTTTAGCTGCCTGGTTGCCGCAGCTTGAAACGATGATTGCAAACACTGCGAAAGCGCTTACAAGCATCAGGGACTTTGTGGTCTTCATAGTTTATTTTGGTTAGAAAATTAGTTACGTTCTTGAAACAGGATTTCGCCCGTATTGTTTTGGGCCCGCAAATTTAATTGAAACGGATAGGAATACTCTGCCAGAGTTGATTTTCTTTTCCATACAACTCCAACTGCATGGGCGGCAAAACATTATTCCAGTTTATGCGAATGATGCCATAGTTTTTTTCGACTATCAATTGCCCCACGCGGTATTGATTTGCCTCCTCCCGCGCGCTTTGCCAGGTGTGGGTTAGCCCACTGGAGGTAAAATCGTACAAGGGGTAGGGAAGACCGGGTGTAGTCATTTTCGAAACCTCGCCAATGTGCCGGTCGCCACTGATGAAGACCACATTTTTGGCCTCGGTTTTTGCCAGCAAGCGTAACATCCGTTGCCGTTCCGCCGGGAAATTGCTCCATTTTTCAAACCGATGCTCGGCCGACAGAAATTGAATGCTACTGCCTATAATGTGGTATTCGGCCGTGCTGTTTTTCAACTCTTTTTCAAGCCATTGCCACTGCGCTTCCCCCAGAATGGTTCCGGTTTCGTTGGGTTGGTAGTTGGCGTTGGGCCCGCTGGTGCGATAAACCGTGTCGCGAAAGAACCGGGTGTCGAGCAGAATAACTTTCACCTGGCGGTAACCCTGGCCAAGTAAGAAGCTGCTGTAGGCCCCGGCGCGCGTTCTCCGCGCACTGCCGGGCGAGACATCCAAAAAGTCGAGCATCAGTTGCTGGCTTTCCTTCTTTTTTACAAATCCCTTTCCGCCATCGTTTACGCCATAGTCGTGATCATCCCACGTGCCGATAATCGGGCATGTTTTCATCAGGGTTTGATAGTCGGGGTGCGATTTCTGCTGATCGTATTTGCGTTTCAGCACAGCCATGTCGTGCGAGTCGCCATAAATATTGTCGCCCAACCAAATCCATAGGTCAGGCTTTTGTGCGATCACCTCTTTCCAGAGTTGTTCGGGCGCATCCTGGCGGCTGCACGAACCAAAAGCGATTACAGTTTGATCCTGGGCACCCACCACGTAGGCGTACAGGCACACTACAGCAAGCAGAGCACTTTTCATCCGGCCGCAAATGTAAGGGTAGGCATGGGTTTGCAAAAATCGGGTTGCGATTCGGTTGCTAAGTTCCTACTTTTCAACTTTTACAAGTAAAAACAGATATGAAGCGTTCTTTATTTCTTTGTGTCGTACTTCTCCTCGGTGGAGTGGCTTTTGCGCAGGTGCCAGACTCGGTGTATGTGCGTACCCATTACGAAAAGCAGGAAGTGTACATCCCCATGCGCGATGGTGTAAAGTTGTTCACCACCATTTACACGCCCAAAGACAAAACCAAATCGTATCCTTTTTTGATGCAGCGCACCTGTTACAATGTGGGCCCATATGGTGCGAACAAATTCGAACGCACGCTTGGCCCCTCGAAGTATGCCATGTACGATGGCTACATTTTTGTGTATCAGGATGTGCGCGGCCGTTGGATGTCGGAAGGAACGTTTGATAACATGCGGCCCAATATTCCGGGTAACGACCGCAAAAATAAAACGGCCATTGACGAGGCCAGCGACACGTGGGATACCATCGACTGGTTAATCAAGAATGTAAAAGGAAACAACGGTAAAGTGGGGCAGTGGGGTATTTCTTACCCCGGCTTCTACACCGCCGCTGCTATTCCAGATGCCCATCCGGCGCTGCGGGCGTCTTCGCCACAGGCACCCATTGCCGATTTCTTCTTTGACGATTTTCACCACAACGGCGCGTTTTTGCAAAGTTACCTTGCCGCTTTTGCGGTATTTGGCTACCAAAAAGATACGCCTACCGACAAAAGCTGGTACGATGATAAGTTGATGCGTTTCCGCGATCAACCGGTAGCCGATGGCTACGACTTCAACCTGCGCATTGGACCTTTGAAGAACGCCACTGCTAAGTTTCACAACGACAACTTTTTCTGGCAACAAATTGTGGATCATCCGAATTACGATGCATTCTGGCAACAACGCAACCTGCTGCCGCACCTGAAGAACGTAAACCACGCGGTAATGACCGTGGGCGGGTGGTTTGATGCTGAGGATTTGTATGGCCCGTTGAACATTTACAAATCAATTGAGAGAAGCAGCCCCGCGGCAAAAAACACCATCGTCATGGGCCCGTGGGCCCACGGGCAGTGGTCATCGCCCGACCGCGGAGCCACGATTCATAACCATATCAACTTTGGCGACAGCATCAATACCTTTTACCAGCGTGAAGTGGAACGCAAATTTTTTGCCTACCATTTAAAAGGCGAGGGGAACGGCACCTTTGCCGAGGCACTCATGTTCGATACCGGCAAGAAAGAGTGGCGAAAGTTTGACGCGTGGCCGCCCAAAGAAATTCCCCCCGCGAAGCTTTACTTCGGGGCAAATGGTAAACTGGGTGTAAATCAGCCACAGCCGGAACAAGCCGTTTTTGAGTACCTCAGCGATCCCGCAAAGCCGGTGCCCTACACCTCCCAAACCGAGCGCCTGGTTTTTACCCCGCGCCAATTCATGAGCGATGATCAACGCGATGCAAGCCGCAGACCCGATGTGTTGACTTTTGAAACCGATCCGCTTACCGATGAGATGACACTGGCCGGAGAAATTATGGCCCGCTTGAAAGTGGCGATGACGGGCACCGATGCCGACTTCATTGTTAAGTTAATCGATGTATATCCGCCAGATCATCCAAACTATAAGCACAATCCAGCCAATATTGTAATGGGCGGGTATCAGCAACTCGTGCGCCACGAGGTGTTTCGCGGGCGGTTCCGCAACAGCTTCGAAAAACCGGAGCCGTTTACCCCCGATCAAATCACAGAGGTAAACTTCCGGTTGCAAGATGTGTTGCATACTTTCAAAAAGGGCCATCGCATCATGATCCAGATTCACAGCACCTGGTTTCCGTATATCGACCGCAACCCGCAGAAATATGTGGATAACATTTATAAAGCCAACGAGGAGGATTTTATCAAGTCCACCATTCGGGTGTACGGCTCCTCGGTAGTGGAAGTTGGCGGTGGTGAAAAACTGGATACAAAAATCGATAACAGTAAACGCTGATGCGCCTGCTTTTCTTTTTGTGTATCATTTCGGCCACCACCTTTGGCCAGCGCACGTGGGACACCATTCCAAACATGCCCGACCACTACAAGAAACGGGTAGCCCTTTTCAAAAAACAAAAGGTGGTTACCGGTCGAATCATGATGGTAGGCAACAGCATTACCGAGGGCGGAAACTGGAAGAAGTTGATTGGGGATACCACCGTGATCAATCGCGGGGTTTCGGGCGACATTACCTTTGGATTGCTCCAACGCGTGGATGACATCACCCAACGAAAGCCCGCCAAACTGTTTGTGTTAATCGGTGTTAACGACCTGTCGAAGAAAATTCCGGAGGAAGTAATCTTGCAAAACATCCTCACTTTTGTACGGCAAGTGCAGGCCCGCTCAGGCAGTACACAGATTTTTGTACAGAGCATTTTGCCGGTGAATCCCGGTTTCAAAAATTTTCCCGCCGGGTATAACGTGGGCGATGCCGTACTTACAATTAATTCCCAACTACAAAAGATTGCCGCACGGTTTAATTTCACTTTCGTGGATATTCATGCGGCATTCACCGACAAAGACGGACAACTGCACGCCCAGTATTCTAACGATGGACTGCATTTGAACGAAGCGGGCTATCAGCGGTGGGTAAAGGTTTTGAAAGATGCAAAACACTTATAGATTTGTTTCGAATTGTGGAGCGATGAAGCGTATACTTTGTTTTTTGATTTTCGCGGTAACCGTATGTGGTGCAACCGCCCAGTTTAAAAATATTTCGTTGGCACGCCAGGTGGATGGTGTGTACCCGCCCCTGGAGCCAAGCATTGCGATTAACCCCAGGAATCCAAAAAATATTGTTGCCGGTGTTGTGCTCGATCGATCCATCTACACGAAAGACGGTGGGCAGACGTGGCAAGAATCCAAGCTGGTATCGCCTTATGGCGTGTTTGGCGATCCGGCGTTAGTTGCCGATAATAAAGGACATTTCTACTTTTTTCACCTGGCTGATCCAAGCGGGAAGGGGCGCAGCAATGACGCGTGGCTAGACCGCATCGTGGTACAGAAATCTACCGATGGCGGTGCTACCTGGAGTGAGGGCGAATCGATTGGTAACAACCCTCCAAAAGATCAAGACAAACAATGGGCAGCTGTTCATCCGCGAAAGCAACAGATTTATGCCACCTGGACGCAGTTTGATAAATATGGTTCGAAGGATACCACCTGCCACTCGAATATCATGTTTAGCGCATCAGTAAACGCCGGCAAAAAATGGTCGAGAGCCGTCCGCATCAATCAACTTCAGGGTGATTGTATTGATGATGACAACACAACGGAAGGCGCGGTGCCCGCGATCAGTAATGACGGCCGGATTTTTGTAACCTGGGCGGTGCAGGATGCCATCTTCTTTGATCGCTCGTACGATGGCGGCGAGCGTTGGTTGAGGAACGATTTGGCCATTCAACGAATTCATGGTGGTTGGAGCATGAAGATTCCCGGGCTGAGCCGCTGCAATGGCATGCCCGTGTTGATGATTGATAACAGCCCCTCGCGCTTCACAGGAAGTTTGTATTTGGTTTGGGCCGACCAAAAGAATGGTGAAAACGATACGGACATCTGGTTTTCCAGATCCACCAGCAGTGGCGATAACTGGACCGCCCCTGTGCGCATCAATCAGGATGGCCCCGGCAAACACCAGTTTCTGCCCTGGATGGCGGTAGACCAAACCAACGGCTACATTTACATTGTGTACTACGACCGCAGAGCGTACGATGATACACAGACTGATGTGTACCTGGCTTACTCCACGGATGGCGGCAATAAGTTTACCGAAGTGAAAATCAGTGAGTCTCCGTTTGTGCCCTCCGATCAGAAATTTTTTGGAGACTACAACAATATTTCTGCCCACAAAGGCATCATTGCACCGATCTGGACGCGTATGGACGAGGGGCGCACAAGCGTGTGGACTGCCATCATCAAACAGGAAGACTTAGTTAAACCTTAACAGTTCTTTTTGTCGGTTTCGCATGCGGCTGCGGCGTTTGCGTCTACCGTTATCTCTTGAAAGATCTGGCGCAACGTATCGGCTGGTTGCGCACCAGAAACGCCATATTTGTTGTTGATGATGTAAAACGGCACACCCGTTATGCCGCGCTGCTGTTGCATTTGCTCGGCAAGCACCACTTCGGTCTCGCCCCAGTTGCTTTCGAGTACCGCATCAATTTTTTCTGGTGCTAAACCCGCACGTGCGCAGATGGCTTTCAATTCCTCTGGTTTTGAAAGGTCAATGCCATCGGTAAAATAGGCTTTCATCAACCCTTCCTTGAGTGCCAGCTGCTGCCCGCTCTGTTTTGCCAATAACAACAGCCGATGGGCCAGCCGTGTGTTGGGTGCCACATGCTGTTTATCGAAATCAAAATGCAGGCCTTCTTCCCGGGCGATGGAAGCAACATGGCGTGTGATTTGGTCATACCGCGCGGCGCTGCCAAACTTTTTGGTCAGGTAGTCGCGTTGATTTGCACCCGTTTTGGGCATATCCGGATTAAGCTCGAACGGGCCGTAGGTTACGTCAAATTCGAAGTCATCTTTCAACATCTCCATGGCCTGCTCCAGCCTACGTTTGCCGATGTAACACCACGGGCACACAACATCGGAAACAACCTCAACTGTGATTTTCTTTTTCGCCATATGCACGCGTTTGATTTGGTGTAAAAACCACGTACCGCTCGATTTGGTTCAACGCTCGCCACCACCGGTAGTGATTAAGGATGTAAAGTGGTATTTTTGCGGCAAAATTTTAAAAAGCATGGTAAAAGCAGCCGAAAAATTCAAGGTAAAAGATATGTCGCTGGCCGAATGGGGCCGCAAAGAAATTCGACTGGCAGAGGCGGAAATGCCCGGTTTGATGGCTATTCGTGAGGAATATGGCCCGAAGCAACCGCTTAAAGGCGCGCGCATTGCAGGTTGCCTACACATGACGATTCAAACAGCCGTACTGATCGAAACGTTGGCGGCATTGGGTGCAGAAGTAACCTGGTCTTCATGTAATATTTTCTCCACGCAAGATCACGCGGCGGCGGCCATTGCTGCCGCAGGTATTCCTGTATTTGCGTGGAAAGGCCAAAACGAGCAAGAGTTTGACTGGTGTATTGAGCAGACGTTAACCGCGTTTGAAGGTGGCAAACCTTTAAACATGATTTTGGATGATGGCGGTGACCTGACGAACATGGTGTTGGATCGCTATCCGGAACTTGTAGCCGGTATCCGCGGAATTTCTGAAGAAACCACCACGGGTGTTCACCGCCTGATCGAGCGGATGAAAAATGGCAAACTGCCGTTGCCTGCAATCAATGTAAACGACTCGGTGACGAAGAGCAAGTTTGATAACAAGTACGGTTGCAAAGAGTCTTTGGTGGATGCCATCCGCAGAGCAACGGATGTGATGATTGCCGGAAAAGTTGCTGTGGTAGCCGGCTACGGAGATGTAGGCAAAGGTTCAGCTGCTTCGCTACGTGGTGCGGGCGCACGCGTAATCGTTACTGAAATTGATCCGATCTGTGCGCTGCAAGCGGCAATGGACGGCTATGCGGTGAAGAAGATGAGTCACGCAATCCCTGAGGCGGATATTGTAGTAACAGCTACCGGCAATGTGAACATTGTAAACGACAAGCACTTTACCGCGATGAAGGACAAAACCATCGTGTGTAACATCGGTCATTTCGATAATGAAATTGATGTGGCGTGGCTGAATAAGAATGCGAAAAAAGATACGATTAAGCCGCAAGTTGATATTTACACGCTCAAGAATGGCCGCGAGGTGATTTTATTGGCAGAAGGCCGACTGGTAAATCTTGGCTGTGCCATGGGGCATCCTTCCTTTGTGATGTCGAATTCATTTTCCAACCAAACGCTGGCGCAAATAGAATTGTGGAACCACTCGGATAAGTACGAGAACAAGGTGTACACACTGCCCAAGCATTTGGATGAAAAAGTGGCCTTTTTGCACCTCAAGAAAATTGGTGTGGAACTGGAAGAACTAACGGCTGAACAAGCCCGGTACATTGGCGTAGAAGTAGCAGGACCGTTTAAGCCGGAGTATTACCGCTACTAGCAACAAACACGCTTTTAGTTTAAAGGTCATCCGCAAGGGTGACCTTTATTATTTAAACACGGCCTGGAACAACGGCCGGGGTTGGTACTTGTTTTCCGGATCGCCCTGGCGCAGCGTTTCGCGATGTTGCAAGAGGAATTGATTGTATTGCCGGGCCAGCGAATCATACTGCATTCTTACCGGCCACGTGTTTTGCTGAAATTCCTGAATGCGCCGGGCAGTATGTGCGATTGTTGAATCGCGCTCATGTATACGGTGGGCCTGAATGAGGCGGAACAGGTCGGTGGTTAACGCATGGCGCGCCAGATCGTGTTCATGAATTACATCGGGGTTGGTAATGTTGCGCGGGTTTAACTGAAGGTGGTGGAGTTGCTCAATTTGGATTTCGATGGATGTGCGGTCGGCCGCAGGTAACGGTACCAAAACCTGCAGGTGCTCAAAAAGCGAACGCAGTTGTTCGTTATGCAGCTGCTCGTGCATGGATACGTGCAGCCAGCGGTGGTGTAAAGAGTCTTGAAGCACCAGAAGTTGATCGGTAAGCGTATCGGCTTTGGAGAACGTACTTTGCGGATGTTCGCGTTCGGTGGTGGTGCAGGCCACCGTTACGAGTACAAAAACAAGGGTGCAAAGAAAAGCCGGGCTCATTTTCAAAGTCCGAAATAAACGAAAGAAAACCGGAAGTGTTACACGGGTTTGAATTGCTCAAAAGCTTCCCGGCAGCTATGGCAATAGTAAATAGCCCGGCAAAGTGTGGGGCCAAAGGGGGTCTTTAACTCGGTGTTGTCCGATTCGCATCGTGGGCAAACGGCGCGTTCCAGTACTTCTAAATCGGTGAAGAGGCGGTTATCCGGCGGCGGCGCCAGTCCATATTTTTTTAATGCGGCTTTACCTTTATCGGAGATTTTGTCGGAGCTCCACGGTTCGCGAAAATTAATCTCCACGGTGGGTTCTTCTACGCCATGTTTCTGCAGACAGGCGATCACTTCCGCTCGCATGTATTCCATGGCGGGGCAACCAACAAACGTAGGGGTCATTTCAACGCGCACGCTGCGCTCAGATCCTTCAATATGGGTAATCACACCCAAATCCACCAACGACAAAACCGGAATCTCCGGGTCTTTCACTTCCTCTAGCCACGTACGAATTTGCTCGATGGAAAATGTGGTTACCATTCGGCTGTCGGGTCAATTCGAAATACGGCGCTCATTTCTTCCACCAGTGGCTGCAAATGTTCCGTGTGTTTTCCCATGCGGCCACCAAATGCGGGGTTAACGTGGTCACGGTCGGGTAGCTGCAACGCAGTTTCGGCCAGCACCGTGCGCACGCGGTCGTACCAGATGTCTTGAAGGGCAGCTTCGCCTGCAAAAACTCCATTTTGAATTAACTCGGCTTCGAGGGGCGAATGTTCAAAAATGCCGAGTGCGTACGGAAAGGCTTCGCCTAACGCGCGTTGCAGCCGTGCGATACTTTCTTCGTTGGCGGTGCCTAATTGCTTGATCCACGTGTTCGCATGCAGTGTGTGGTACCGCAGTTCGCCTCTGATCTTTCGTGCCAGCAGGGCAAGCGGTTCATAACTCGAACGTGTAAGCAACTCAAACCGCGCGGCCTCGGCCGTGTCGAACAGAAAATGCCGAATCAAACTAAAGTCGTATTCGCCGTTGGGAAGTTCTACCAACTGGCAATTGTGGAATTGATTTGCATTGCGCGTAAAGGCTACCGTATCGGGTTCCTGCTCACCGAGTTGGTGCAGCAGTTGGTAGAGTGCGTAGCTCTGGCCCACTTTGTCTTGCGCCATCGATGAAAATGCAATATCCTCTTCGAGTAGGGGACCGAAACCCGTCCACTCGGAGTTGCGGTGACCGAGAATCAACTGGTCATCCGCCATCTTGTAAAGAAGTTCTTTGATAGCAACAGTATTCATGCGGCAGGTTCTCGAACCGGGAAAAATGCACTGATTACAAAATCTACGGCCAGCATAACCAACGCAAACGCAAACAAATCAGACGAAGTCAGCAAGGTAAACGCCACCAACAAAAGGCTTATGGCATGTACCCCGAAACGAAAATGATGTACCCCGTGCTTGATCGGCAATCGGAAAAAATAGCGCGCCAATTCAGCGATAAGATAGACGAGTATCCCCACAAGGTATAGTTTGTGAAAGGAGGGGAGCCAATGCATGATTTTGAGGACGGCCCCAACAATCGTAAGCGTTGCACCCGCCAACTCGGCCCAGCGAATAAAACGGTCGGTATTCATGTTCTTTCCAAAAATGTCTTCAATTTATCACCGGCTTTGTAGTCGGCCGCGTCGCGAAATTTTTTCTCTGGCAGCGTGAGCCACAGATCTTGTTCTTCGGGTTGTGTAAATCGTATTAAGCCCGTGGCAACGGCCCAGATGTTGTACACGGTTTTGTCGCCACGCAACGTGTGCTTTGCTGCCCACATGGCGGCCTCGGCGGTTGCCGCCTGTACCTGGCCCGCATGCACATGTTGCTTTCCTCTTTTCTGTAAATGGAAAATTTCAAACGGCTGTTCCCCGGTATCCAAAGCCTTTGGATCGGCAAGCAAATCGTACGCATTCAGGTTTCCTTCTGTCAGGGGTGATACAAATACTTCGCGCGTGTCCACAACAAAAATGGAGACGCAGGTAAATCGCCGGGTAAATGTTTCTTTCGCCAGTACAAAGGCTAACTCCAGATTGGGCGCGTGTACGATGCCTTCATGTTGAAACGGTTTGCCCTCCTTGGGTTGGACAAAAACCTCGAATGTGCCAAATTGATCTAACGGTGCTTTGCGGTACACGCCCTGCAAATCGCCCACGTGGGGCAGCCGGTTTACGCGTGGATCAAGCGAAGGTGCTTCCATTACGCCAACGGGGTAACGTAAGCAGTTTGTTTTGATTTTAGTGCTTCGCGCACCCAGCGCCCGCGCTCTTCGGCAATTCTGCGCACCGCCAAACGTTCTTTGTTGCATGGGCCGTCGCCATTAATCACCCGTTTAAATTCTTCCCAATCAGGCTCGGTATATTCCCAGCGACCAGTGGTTTCGTTTTTTCGCAGGTTCGGATCTGGAATAATGAAACCAAGCTCGCGGATTTTCGGCACGTACATGTCCAGAAACTGGTTGCGCATGTCGTCATTCGTGGCCATTTTCACCCGCCATCGCATCAGTATTTCTGTATGTGCGGAAATCTTGTCGGACGGACCGAAAAAATGCATCATCGGTGCCCACCAGCGGTCTAGTGCCTCCTGAAACATGGCACGTTGAATTGCAGTGCCCGTGGCGAGGTAAATCACGCAATGGTGCCCGTATTTCAAATGAAACGACTCTTCCGCGCAGATTCGGTCGAGCGCCCTGCAGTACGGACCATAGCTGCCCTTCGCGTTTGCTAATTGGTTTACGATGGCCCCCGCGTCCACCAGCCATGAGATGAAACACGAATCGGCCCAGGTGAAGGCGGGGTAATTGAAGATGTTGGAATATTTGGACTTGCCGTTGATCAAATCATCAATCATCTGCTCGCGCGGCTTACCCAGTGTCTCCGCTGCGCTGTAGAGTAGTTGCGCGTGGCCCACTTCGTCTTGCACTTTGGCCATGAGCGCCATTTTTCTTTTAAAACCGGGTGCCCGGGTAATCCATGTCCCTTCCGGCAGCGCACCAATAATTTCGCTATGGGCGTGCTGCTCAATCATGCGGATCAATTGCTTCCGATACAGCGCGGGCATCCAGTCTCTGGGTTCAATCTTTTCCCCTCGGTCGATACGCGCTTCGAAGGCTGCCAGTTGTGCCGGGTCTTCATGTTCAACTTCCGTTCCTTTGATACTTTCGAAAATGGTTCCGCCTCCGTACATGCCGTTAGATTTTTGGTGGGAATGAATCCTAACAATCGTTTGCAAAAATAACAAAGAACCTGCCCCGAAGTTCGCATCCGGGCAAAAAATGAATACGTAAAACGGAGTGTTTAACGCCCTTTTTTAAGGCCATTCACCAGCATATCGGCCAGTTGCTCGCCCAACTCGTTGGAGTTGATGTTGCTGCCGGGGTCGTACCATTGCGGCATCCAGTTCAATGATGAGAACAGGGTCATTACCGCCAGTTTTTTGTCGATGGTGTCCTTAAAATCGCCACTGCGCACACCCTCTTCGATGATGCTTTTAAAGCGGTTGATGTAATTGATGCGCAGCAGGAGAAAATCGCGCAGGTAAGGCTGGCTCAAGTGCCGGTGCTCGTTCATGAATACCGCGGAGGCGATCAGGTCTTTGGCCATTACATTGATGTGGCCGATGATGCCCTGCCTAAGTTTTTCGCCCGCAGGCACGTTCAGTTTTTCTACGGCATCCAGCGATTTGCGAAACTCAGCCGCCATGTCGAAACACAAGCTGTGAAGAATTTCTTCTTTGGATTTGATGTGCGAGTACAAGCTGGCCGCCTCGATGCCTAGTTTCTGCGCCAGATCGCGCATCGAAGAGGCCACGTACCCTTTTTCGCGAAAGAGGGCTGCTGCAGTTCTAATTACTTGTTCCTTACGGGATAAATTCGCCACGTCCATACCAGAGCTGAAAAAATTTTCTTGACCTTAAAGGTAGGCAAGAAAGGGCGAACTTCCAGAAACAGCCCAACTTTGACGAACGAAAAAAGCAAAGACCTTCCCTAACAATTGTAAGTAATTGTTGGGCAAGGTCTACTTGTGTACAACGAATTAGAAGGTTACCCCGAAGCTAAATGCATTCAACTGCGGGCCGCGGTTGGCAATAAAGAGGTCGTTCAGATCATAGTTGAAAAAGAAGTCTACATCATCAAAACCAACTTGCACGCGCACCCCGTACCGCAGATTGTTGAGGTAATAATTGTCGTTGTCGCGGTCTCTGCGATTGTCCCCGCCATCATCGTACACAAATTTGGTGTAGCTGGCAATCCGGTAACCGGCATACACTCCCGCTCCTACACGCAGCGAACTTGCACCATTGTAACCGTCTACCAAACTTGGCTTTCTTCGGTTGCCGCCAAAGTCGAGCACGGGTACCAGGGAGGCGTTAATGTAGGTGGCGGTGAGTTTGCTTTTTACAGCATTGAAACCGCGGCTGTCTTCTACGAACGTAACCTCGTCGGGTGTTTTGAATACCCGCAGGTTATCATTTTGAAATTTGAAATTATACCAACTTACACCCGCACCCCATTCCACAAACAACTTATTTGCCAGCCGCGTGCGTTGTATGGAGTTAAGGCCCACGTACCAGGAGCCCCACGGGCGTACGGTATAGGCACTGTTGGAACCGTCTACAAAATTGCCGCCCTGCAGGTAGTTGTTAGTACCGAGGTCAAAGTTCCACGATTGATACGTGCGCTTGCTGCGCCGGTTGTTGTCGCGGTACCGATGGCTCCACGTAATATCGGTCGTAATCGTTGGCGCACTTTCGGCTGTGCGTGTTTCGGTTGAAATGGATTCGGTCTTTTCCAGCGGTTGCAGATAGGCATCCGCGGGTTTTGCAGTGCGTAACGAATCTTTTTCTTCCAGGCGTTTAATCAAGTCGCTAATCAACGCCTGAAAGTTATAGTACTTCATGGTTTCCAAGTCGCGCCGGTCGTTAATCGTGAGCACCATCTTGCTGGCGTTCCCGATTTTTACCACAATGGTATCGGCAGGTTTGCTTTGCGCGATGGCAATGTGAGTGATGCCGAACAGTAAAAAAGGATATATCAAGCGGTTCATTCTAGTCGTTTGTTTTTGTCTTTCTTAAAATCAAGGGCGAGTAAATCGTCTTTGGCCATCCGCAAGTTTCCCCACCAGCCTTCGCTGTGTTTTAGCTCAAGGGCCGCATTTTTGATTTTCTCCAAACCGGTGGGTTCCGCTTCGTTGGCTGCAGTTGCCGCCGGTTCTATGGGCGGCAGACTGTATTCAATCACCAACGCAGTTTCCGGCGCTGTTGCATTTTCGCTCACGGGTTGCGTGGTTGTTGTGGCCTGTGCTTCGGGTGCTGTTATGGTTGTGGTTTCGGCCACAAGTTCTACTGTTACCGCAACCGGCGGCTGCGACTCACGCTTCCGCGGATTGCGCTTCACCTGCGGGGCGGGTTGTTCTGAAGCGGCAGCTATGCGTGGCAGTTCCACCTGATTGGTAGCCGTTGGTGTTTTCGATGCGGGGGTTGCCATCGGTTGTGCAATCGCGGGCGTTTCTACCACGGGTTTGGTCTGAAGGTACCACCCAATCCCCGTAAGTGACAGCAAAATGCCCAACCCGGCTGCCCAGCGGAACCAGAGCACGCCGTTATTTTTTTTTGCCAGGTTTGCTTCGATCCGGTTCCATGCCTCGGGCGATGGCGGCACAGCCACGGGCTCGAGTTTCTGCTGGAAAAGTTGATCTAACGGGTTCATTTGCTTGGCCTTGTTATTCAGGCAGTTTTAGTTGTCACTTTTTTTTTGGCGGGCAGCTCTAACGCCTCCAGTTGTTTAATCAGCATGGCGCGCGCGCGACTTAGCTGCGATTTGGACGTGTTTTCGCTAATGCCCAGCATGGCACCAATTTCCTGATGATTATAACCCTCGATGGCGTAGAGGTTAAACACCATCCGGTAACCGGGTGGTAACTCGGCTACTAGTTGCAACAAGTCTTCGGCCTCCAGCACATCGTGCAGGCGTTGGTAGTCGGGCTCCGCGTGTGCCCACTCCAAATCGGTTTCCAGGTACATGTTGCGCGACCGCCGCAAGTGGGAGAGCGCCTCGTTAATGATTACCCGTTTCATCCAGCCTTCAAAGCTGCCATCGCCCTTGTACTGGTCCAGCTTGCTCAGGATTTTGGTGAATCCGGTAACGAGTACGTCTTCCGCCTCCATGCGATCTTTAATGTACCTGCAGCAAAGGCCAAACAGCCGCCCGGCATAGCGCTCGTACAACTGGCGCTGTGCCTGACCGTTGCCCGCACGGCAACGCTCAATCAATTCAGTTTCCGGATCGCGGTAGAGGTGTACACCCATCAATTGGCCTTTTCAACAGTAAGATGTAGTAACGGTTCAGACCGTTGCATGGTCGTAAAAAAAATAAAGATTGCCGCCCCGATTTCAGGCCAACGGTGCCCGCAGGGGCCTAGACTTTCAAAATCCAGTTTTTTTGGAACATCCACCGCAGCAGTAAACCAAATGCGGCCACCAAGGTGAGCGCAAAAAACAGCGACGCTACTTTTGCGGGGAGCCACGAGGCGTAAAGCGTTTCGTATAACCAACTCCAAAGCGAATAGTCGTTTCCGCCCGCCGTCCACTTTACGCGCAGCAATATTTTGGCCAGCAGGCCAGAGGCAACAAAAACAAAAATGGCGTTTACGCCATACCATTGAAATGGTGCGGACCATTTGCGCACGTGCAACCCCTCGATTAACCAATGGCAAAACCCAAAGCACAGCATCGCGAGCCCGGCGGTGTAGAGCACGTAGCTGCTCGTCCAGAGTGCTTTGTTGATGGGAAAAATCAAACCCCACGCTAACCCGGCCACGGTAAGCGCACTGCCGGTCATGAACAGGAAAATGGTTTGGCGTTCCACGGTTTTGCCGGCACTGAAGAACTGACCCGCCAGTAGCCCTAACAGTCCGGTTGCTATTGCAGGCAGGGTGCTAAGAAGGCCTTCCGGATCCCACGTTTTGCTTTGCGCCCAGAGGTGGCCATCGAGCACAAGGCGATCCAGCCATGCGGCCAGATTGGTTTCTTTGTCGAAGTTCGGGTCGCCCACACCCGGCACCGGCACCACGGTAAGCAGCAGGTAATAGACCACCAGCAGCAGGCTGGCAAGCCGCACTTGCTGAACGGTAGATAACAGGAAGTAACTCAACGAACAGGCAAGAAATACCAGGCTGATGCGTTGCAATACGCCCGGAATCCGCACGGTAGAAAAATCGAATTTGGGGAACAAACTCAGCAGTAGGCCAAAGGCGAAAATCATGGCGGTGCGTTGCAGCAGCTTGCGTACCAACTTGCTGTTTAACCCACCGGCGCGCTTATTTTCATATGCCAGGTGGATGGAGAATCCCATGATGAACAGGAAAAACGGAAAGATGAGATCCGTTGGTGTACAGCCGTGCCAGGGCGCGTGTAGTAAAGGCGGAAACACCGCGCTCCAGCTGCCCGGATTATTTACCAGAATCATTGCGGCCACCGTAAGACCTCGAAAAACATCTACGGAATAGAGCCGGGGTTTGGGATCATTCATGCTTAAAAGGATGCGTTACGCGTGATTTCGATTTTAACGTTGGAGAATGTTTTTGCCGTTACCGTTACCGGATGGATATTCATTTCTGCGTCCCACACGTTGGCGTAAAGTCCATCAGCTTCCTCAACAAAAATTGAATAGCGGCCCGGTGGCAACGAAATACGAAAGCGGCCGTTGCGTTTGGAGCGCGTTTTCGCAATGCGTTCCGTTTTGAGATCAGAGAAAAGGCCGTCGCGCAGGGTTGTTTCTTGTTGATTTGTAAGCGCATACACCACTACGTTGCGCCTCGCGGGTTTTGCCTCGGGCCGTTTTTGGCCGGGGCCCGGCATCTGGTTGCCTTCCACTACAACTACCGAGCCGGTGATTCCTTGTTGAGCAGCAGCGAGGCAAGGGGCAATCAGCAATACGATCAGAAAAATACCACTACGCATATCTTATATTCCTTTAAATAACTCGAACGACTCCAGGTAATAGGGGATGTAGGTGCGCCACCCGAGGCGGGAAGTGATTTCGGTTTGTAGTGCTTTTGCGCTTTCCACTTCGCCATGGGTAATGAACGTAAATTTTGGACTGCCCTGAAAAGCGGAGAGCCACCGCAATAACTCCGGCTGGTCGGCATGGGCCGAGAGGCCACTTACTTCGCGCACCTGGCACCGCACCGGCACGTCTTGCCCGAACATGCGAATGGTTTTTGCACCTTCCAGCAAATCGCGACCACGCGTACCTTCCGCCTGATAACCCACAAACAACACGGTATCGTCTGGCCGTTGAAGGCGGTGATAGAGGTGATGCAGAATCCGCCCGCCGGTGCTCATACCACTTGCCGAGATGATGATGATGGGCTTTTTGATTTCGTTAATTGCTTTTGAACTCTCCACGGTTTGGCAGAAGTGCATGTTTGCCGAATCGAACAAACTGATCAGCTGGCCGCGGGCCCGCTCCACCGAGATGTGATGATAACTCGCGTGGCTTTCGTACAAGTCGGTAACCTTAATGGCCATGGGGCTATCGATGTAGGTAGGCAACGTGGGGATTTTGTTTTCTGCCTGCAGTTTATGCAGGTAATACAAAAGTGTTTGCGTACGCCCCAGCGCGAAGGCCGGAATAACCAACGCTCCGTTGCGTGCCACGGCTTCGTGTACGATGCGCGACAGATTTTCTTCTACATCCGCCACGGGATTCGTGCGGTTGCCGTAGGTACTTTCAACAACCAAAACATCCGCAGTTACAAGTTCGGCAGGCTCGCGCATGATGGGGTCGTTGTATCGGCCGAGATCGCCTGAGAAAACAATTTTCTTTGTTTGTGTTGATCCGGCAAGCGTGAGTTCAAGGGAAGCCGCACCCAAAATGTGCCCGGCGTAATGAAATGTAAGTGAGAGGCCCGCGGTACATGAAATACTCTTTTGCAGCGGATAGCCCTCCACGAAATCGAGCACCCGTTTGGCATCCTGTTCCGTAAAGAGTGGCTCTGGTTTGCTGTGTTTGGAATACCCCTGCTTGAAGGCAAAGAGTGCCTCCTCTTCTTGCAGCTTGGCGGCATCCAGCAGCATGATTTTCATGAGATCGCGTGTGGCGTCTGTACACAAAATGCGACCCTTAAAACCTTCCTTAATTAATCGAGGCAAAAACCCGATGTGGTCGATGTGCCCGTGCGTGATCAGCACAAAGTCGATTTCTTCCGCGGCAACCGGCAAGGGGTACCAGTTTCGTAACCGCAGTTCTTTTTTTCCCTGGAAAAGCCCACAATCAATGAGCACTTTTTTCTGGTCAATCTCCAGCAGATACTTTGATCCGGTAACGCTTTGCGCCCCGCCCAAAAATTTCAACACCACATCCATGCTCGGAAGGTAGTAAAGCGCTGCCAGAGTTGGAAGTGTTGCCGGTATGGGCGGAAATTACTTTTTAATTGCCAGGCACTCCAGATAAATCGAGGGCGTAAGCGCTTCGGGCGTGAGTTGCACCACTTCGTTTGGTTTCTCTCTTCGGTAGTGCAGCCCCTCGTAGCGGCCAAGCGAGAGCGTGAACATGTAACTGCCGCCCTCATCCAGCGAGCGCGGTTTGGCCCAGGCATCCAACCATTCAATGGCCACGACCAGGTCTTTTTTATCAAACACCAACGCCTCCGGCAGTGGTACAGCCACCCAGCCCTTGCGTTGCCGAGTGGTAAGAAATACATTGGTTTGTTGCCCCGCAAGCGGAACGATGCCGGTGCCTTGCACGTGGAAGAAATTGATCCGCAGGCGTACGCTATCAAATTCATTCTCGTGCAAATGAAAAAACACGGTGTTGATTTTTACCGGGATTTCCGGTGGTGGAATTTGCAGGCCTACGGCCCGCCCGGCTGCGCTGGTAAAATCGCCCCAACCTGTGTGGCGGCTTGATCGTGAATCGTTTCCGAGAATGATTTTCTCCTGTTTGCTCAGAATAACTACTTCCGCTAACTCTTTCGAGGTGGGGGTGAGATAGAAGACGTGGTTTTTTTCAGCCGCCAGAGAATGAAGGGCAAATGCCCTCGATTGATAACCCACATAACTAATCACCACGGAGTCGTTGGCAGTGGCTTTGGAAAAATCAATCGCGAAAGCACCAGTGGCATCGGTAATACCCCCGACGCTCTTGCCGCGCACACCCAGATTTGCGTAGGGTAGGGGCTGTCGGGTTTGCGCATCAAACACTTTTCCGCGCAGCATTTGCGCATGTGTGCTGAACGCGAACCCGATTAGCGCCAGGATCGTGCTGTAAGCAATGGCTTTTGTGTGCCTGCGCATGGGTTATCGTTCAATTACCTGTGCTCCGCCTTTTGTAGAAACACTGCTGGCAATGCCTTTTGTGATCTCTACCGACTCGGTAGCAAACACTTTTGCACTTGAAGCGCCGTGCGCCTCGATGAGTGCTTTTTTTACTTCAAAGCCAAAGGCTTTTAGCGAGGAGGCGCCGGTTACATCGGCTTCCATAAACTCGCCACTGCCGTTCACGTCTGCACTGGATGCGCCGGAAATCTCCAGCGTTAGGTTCTGCGCGTTGAAGTTTCCTTTCAGCGCCACTGCCCCGGCAAGTTCAATGTCCAGTTCGTCTTCTTTAAACCCGTTGATCTGCGCATCGCCCGCACCCGTCATTTCAAAGTCATGCAAGTTGGGCAAGGTAATGTAGATTTGAACCCGCTCGGCATCGTCTGCATACCCTTTCCAGAAAAGCCGCCGGCCATCATCGTAATCCACAATCAACGTCTGGCCTACTACCGAAATGTCGTAGCGCTTGCGCAGGGCTTCGGGGCCTTCCAGCTTCACCGCAAAGTTTTTCCCTTGCTCAACCCGAACTTCGGCCAGCCCGCGGATGTCGATCGCATCAAAGCCTTCTAATCCCAGTTCATTATTGATGGATGCATTTGGCGCACGTTCAAGCTGCTCGGGTTCCTCTGAAGGTGGCTCAGTCGGTTCGGGTTCGGCTGGGCAGCTTGCGCAGATGAGCTGCCCATCTTCAAACCGGAAGGTTAACGTTTCGGAATTCACACGGATGTCGGACCGCCAGCGGTAGTTTGAATTGGTGATGATGCGCCACAATGCCGGTTCGATCACGAAGGCCGCGGTGGTGGGCAGGTACACGTCAACATCCAGACGCTGGGCGTGAAATTTTACCGAGTCGGCAAACTGAATGTTGCTATCGAACGTAAACACACTGTCTTGCTGCGCAACCTGGTACGTTACGGTCTGTGCATTTTCAATCGCGTTCTTTTTGGTTCGGCCTTGCGCACGGAACCGCTTCACCACACGTACCGTGTTGGCGTCATGCGGGCGCAGCGAAAGGTCAGTCACTTCGTAGTCATCCAATCCTACTTCCTTAATTTTTAACACAACCGTTTTTGAGTTTACGGCAAATGTTTCTTCGGTTTTGAATTCCGATTCTTCTTTAAGACTGTACACAATGGGCGGAATGGCGATGGCCAGATAACCCACGGTGAGGAAGAAGGCCACAAATAACGACCAACCTACGTACGAGTTGAATACGATTCTCCGAACGATAATGGATATACCCAACAGCGCCATAAACACGAAGGGAATTAAAGTCGCGATGAAGCTGGCACCCAGTATCCAACCTGAAAATGTATTGCGAAATGCGTGTAATGGAATGTTAGGGGCGCGCACTTGCCAATCTTGCACCAACGTCCAATCCGGCAGGCCGAGAACGCCAAGCGTCATGCCAAAAGCGACAACCAACGAAAAAATGGTGAGCACCGCAATGGCTGCAATCAATACACCAATGGCAATGCGCATCACATCTACAGAGGTTTTGAACACCGGCCCAAGAAATTGGGCAAGGCCATTAATGAGCGTGGCCAGCAGCCGGAACGGGAACAGGAGTATTTTGGCCAAACCGCTTTCTTCCTGGCCTTCCTTTTCGTTGATGCCTTTTTTGATAGATGTTTCGATGTTCGAAAGCGTTACCGGCTCTCCCTGCATTTCCATTTTCTCTGTAATGCTTTTTGCCTCTGGCAAACTCAGCCAGAGGATGATGTAGACAATAATACCGGCGCCCCCGAAGATGGCAAACACGATAAACAGCACCCGGATTAGCGTGGCGTCGGTGCCAAAGAAGGCCGCCACACCTGAGGCCACGCCGCCCAGCACTTTGTTGCCGGAGTCGCGGTACATTTTTCGCACAGAAGGCTCGTCTTCGAGGGAATTGGATGCCGGCAGTAAAATCCAGAATACAACGTAGGGTAAAATGCCCACTCCATACGTGCCAATGGCAAGCAGGGCAAGAATCAACCGCGGCCACACGGGATCGATCTTAAAGTAGTTGCCAAGACCGGCACCAATTCCACCCAAAATCTTCCGCTTTTCATCGCGGTAAAGTTTGCGGGAGGTATAACGTGGCGCTTCCTGTTGCTGCTGTGGTTCGGGCTTACGTGGCGCGCTGGCCCCCGTATCGCCCAGTGGCACTTCCTGCGCTTCGGCTGCTTTAAAGTCGTTTACATTTCCCATTGTGGCCTGCAGGTTATCCACATCTTCCGCGGTAATTACCTGCTTGCCTTCATTGAGTTTGGAGAGGAACAATTCGGCAATCCGGCTTTCGATGTCGGCCAGAATTTCGCTGCTGTCTTCAAACGTGCCGAAGTAAGAATGGATGGAGTCAAGGTATCGCTTCAGGCTGTCGTAGCCATCTTCCTCAATGTGAAAGATAATGCCGCTAATGTTGATGCTGATGTTCTTTTTCATATCGAACGGGCTGTCGGGTTAAGAAACGGGAGTTATGGTTTGGGTTCGCGCGGTAATCATGTGGGTAGAGTGGGTCAGCTCATTCCACGTTTCGGTAAGGCCGCGTAAAAACTGCACGCCTTCGTCCGTTAGTGTAAAGTACTTACGTGGTGGGCCCGATTTTGATTCCACCCATTTATAATCGACCAGGCCCGCATTTTTCAATCGGGTAAGCAAGGGGTAGAGCGTGCCTTCCACCACAATCATCTTGGCGTTGGTAAGTTCCTCCAACATATCCGAGGCGTACACTTCCCCCCGTGAGATGATGTGCAGAATGCAATACTCCAGAATGCCCTTGCGCATTTGTATTTGCGTGTTTTCGAGGTTCATAATCATTCAGGTATTTGCACCTAAGGTACTAATACGGGCAAAGTACCATGTATGGCCAAGTACTATATAAAAATTTTGACCTTTTTTTGTAACAGCTTGATTTACAGTATCTATTTTTTCGATTACTGATTTTATCCCATAAACAAAGGCAAGAACTACCGGCACCCTCTTATCAAATCCAGGTTTTGAACTGTTGATTTTGATGGTTCACTGGTTGGTTTCCGATGAGTTACAAAATGTATTTTCTGGCAAGCTGGTTTCCGTTTTGCAAAAGCAGGTATTCAATGCAGTTCCCGAGGCATCCATTAACTTTGAGGTCTATTTTTTTGTGATTTGCATGAAACGGAGTTGGGTGGGTTGCGTGTTGGGGCTGCTGATCGGGTACACTCCGGCCTTGGGGCAGTCGCCTCAGAGTTGGATTAACTTTTCTCAAACATATTATAAGCTCTCCACCGCCCAGGATGCCATCTACCGGGTTACCTACAACGATTTGCTTGCTGCCGGTGTGCCGGTAAATGCAATTGATCCGCGCGTGATCCAGGTATTTCATCGCGGTAGCGAGCAAGCCATTTTGTTTCAACATGCGCAAACGCCGCCGGATGGCAAGTTTGACAGCAATGAATTTTTTGAATTCTACGGCCGCAGAAACGATGGCACACGCGATGGTGCCCTGTACAAGCCGGCAACGCTGCAGCCGCATAAACTATATAATCTGTTTTCTGATACCACCGCGTTTTTTCTTACCTGGAATTTGCTGCCGGTGCAAGGCAAGCGCATGAGCACGTACAGCGAGGTAAACACCAGCGCATTGGTGGCCGAGCCATTTCAGCGTTCGGAAGCCGTGCAGGTGCAAACCTCCGACTATTCGGGTGGCGTTACGGTGGCCGATGTTTTACAATACACCCATTTCGATCAGGGCGAAGGCTGGACGGGCCCTATCATTTGTGTGGGCAATGCCGGCTGCACGGGTTTTCAGGATTTCACTTTCACCTTGCCGCGTTTGGTAACGTCGGCTACGCCACCGGTGCTGGAAGTGCAATTGAACGGTCGTGACGATCTGCCGCACGAGGTGGAGATTTTGGTGGGCGCCAACTCGGGTAGCCTGCGCGTGGCCGAGACGGTAAACTTCACCGACTATGAAACACCAACGGTTACCTTGCCTTTGCTCTGGTCAGACATTGCTGCTACTGAACTGGTGGTTCGCATCAAGGTAAATGGGGTGGGCGGTGGCCGCGATCGGATCAGCGCATCCTATCTTAAAGTTACCTACCCGCAGTCGTTTGATATCGCGGGAGCTTCGGAGAAGTCTTTTTCGTTAGCCGAAAATGCCGCTAACCGATCGTACATCGAACTTCAAAATACACCGGCGGGTACGCGCCTGTGGGACATCACTTCGCCCGATGAGCCCATTCTGGTGGGCGGCCAGTTCACCGGCGGTGTGCAGCGTTACATCGTGCGCAACACCGCGCAGGTGCGCAAGTTGTGGGCGGCCAGCGCTTTTCGCACGCCTGTCATTCGCAAAGTGTCGTTCCGGCCCATCCTTCCGCAGCAGGCCAATTACCTGGTGGTTAGCCACGCCGCGTTGCGTAAACCGGCCGGTGGTTTTTCCGACCCCGTTGCGGCCTACGCGGGTTTTCGGGCCTCCGCAGCCGGTGGCGGTTACGATACCCTTACGGTGAATGTTGATCTGCTTTATAACCAATTTAACTATGGTGAGATCTCGCCAGTGGCAATCTATGAGTTCATGAAGTTTATGGTGGCGGGCCAACCCAAGTACTTGTTTTTAGTTGGCAAAGGCCGCGAGGTGTACGAAGGTTTTTACCGCAAGACGACAGTGCCCACCGGCGAGTTGCGTTGTCTCGTTCCGCCTGCCGGTACTCCCGTGGCAGACATGGCATTTACGGCTGGGTTGCTGGGCACCACGTTCGATCCGGCGGTACCCACCGGCCGATTGTCCGCCTCAACGCCGCAACAAGTAGTAAACTATTTGAACAAAGTGCGCGAGTTCGAGACAGGCAATGTAGGCGATGCGTGGCGGAAACGCGGCTTGCACCTGAGTGGCGGTACGTTTCAAAGCGAGTTAACGCAGTTCCGGATTTTTGTAGACGAGTTTAAGCGTGTTGCGCAAGACCGATTCTGGGGTGCTACCGTGGCTACCATCAGCAAACGCGATCCCAAGCCGGTGGAGTTCATCAATATTTCGCGGCAGGTGAACGATGGTATCAACCTCGTTACGTTTTTTGGGCATTCGTCTTCCAATGCCACTGACATTGATATTGGGTTTGTAACCGATCCGTTACTGGGGTACAACAATCCGGGGCGCTACCCGGTGTTTCTGGTGAACGGGTGTAATGCCGGCTCATTCTTTTTTGGTTGGAATAATTTTGGCGAAGACTGGATGCTGGCGCCCAACCGCGGTGCGCGGGCGTTTATTGCACATAGTTCTTTTGGCTTTTCGGGCGGCCTGCGTGGCTACAGTAATTTGTTTTATCAGATTGGCTTTGCCGATTCCACTTTTGTTGGCCGCGGGGTAGGCGATGTGCAGCGCGAGGTGGCACGCCAGTATTTGCAGCAGTTTGGCACCTCGCTGGTAAATGCCACCCAAGTGCAACAAATGTTCTTGTTGGGCGATCCGGCAGTAAAGTTGGTGGGGGCCACAAAGCCCGATTTGTGTGTTACCGATCAAGACGTGTCGCTGCAGTCATTGGATGGGCGCCTGGTTACCGCGCAGTCGGATTCTTTTGCGATTCGGGTTATTGTGCGTAATACCGGCTTAGTGCGGAGCGATTCCGTTCGCATTAAAGTAACGCGTACCTCCCCCACATCACAGAGAGTATATCTTCAAAAGTTTCCGCCCATTTTCAATCAAGACACGCTGCTGGTTAGGCTCACCAACCAATCGCGCCAAGATGCTGGTAGTAATCAATTTTTAATTGATGTGGATGACAATAACCGGTGGTCGGAATCCGATGAGGCGAATAATCGCGCCACGTTCAATGCACTTATCCCGCTCAATGGCACTCAAAATCTGTATCCGATAAATTATGCTGTGGTCGCTTCAGGTTCGGTACAGTTGGTTTGGCAAAACGCCAATCTGGCAACCGATACCGAACGAGATTACATCTTGGAGATTGATACCACCATTACGTTTTCCAGTCCGTTTCAAATCCGCCGCACGGTGCGCGGTAAAGTGTTGTTGCGCAGCAACCTTTCGCTGCTTGCCAAGGATACTGTTACGTATTATTGGCGTACCCGGCTGGCGGTGCCCACCCCGGACGAGAGCAGCGAGTGGTCTTTATTTTCCTTCACGCGTATTCAGTCCGCCGCGAGCGGCTGGGGCCAATTTAGTCAGGCGCAAAAATCGGAAGCCGAACTCATCAATCTTGAGCCCCGTGCCAACACGGTTGAGTTTATCAGCCGGGCGTTAGATCTTCAAGTAAACACCTATGGGGGCAATTATCCGTTCCCACCGACTACCTCGTTAAAAATTGACAATCTGGAGTACAACACCACACGAAGGCCGTGTCGGAACAATACACTGAACCTGGTGGCGTTTAACAAAACCTCGTTGGTGCCCTACCTTGCCCTTGATGTGAATTTTTTTGATCCGCGTGTTTGTGGGCGGGAGTCGCAGGTGATTAACTCGTTTACCGCGGCGGAAATGGTGTCAGCCACAGGAATTGATTTGGTCAAGTACATATCAAATGTTGCGTTAAGCGATTCGGTGCTGCTGTTCACTATCGGCAATGCCGACTTTAGCAACTGGCCCGCAGCGGCTAAAAATAAACTGGCGGAGCTGGGCATCACACCTGCAATGTGGGACATGTTAGATGCGGGCGAGCCGATTGCCGTGCTCGGACGGAAAGGGGCTGCACCCGGAACTGCGCGGGTGTTTCGTGCGGCCGCTCAACCCCGGGCGGAACAGCCCCTGTTTGTTGGCGCGGCCCTAACAGGAAAAGCAACAACGGGTAAGATGGTATCATCGCGCATTGGCCCCGCAGCGCGTTGGGGCCGTGCCCGGTATCAGCTGGGGCGTTTAGAGTCGGTAGACGCAACACAAGTGGACGTGTACGGAATAGCCGCCTCAGGGGACCGCACCAAGGTGGCGGGCGGCGCTGCAAATTTCTTCGATCTCCAGGCCGTGTCTGCCGCGGCTTATCCTTTTTTACAACTCGAGTTTCAAGCCAGCGATTCCATCAACTTGTCTGCGGCGCAGTTGCGTTATTGGATGGTGGACTTTGAACCTGTGCCTGAAGGATTGATTGCGTACCGGCGCTTTGATCCGGTAACGGTACAAGAAGGACAGCCGTTGGCGGTTACGCTGGGCTTTACCAACATCTCCACAACCGCGTTTACCGATTCGTTGCAGGTAGAAACCACACAGCGCAATACGCGTAACACATTTGTGCGGGCACAAAAGATTCGGGGGCCTGCTCCGGGCGATACCACCTTTTTTGCAGTGCCCATCGTTACCCGCGGGCAGGTGGGTGCAAATTCCCTGAGCGCATCGGTTAACCCAAGAATCCGACCGGAACAGTATTACGAGAATAATCAGATCGAATTTGTTGATCGGATTCAGGTAGTACGCGACCGCCAATCGCCGGTGCTGGATGTAACGGTAGATGGGCGCTGGCCGCGGCATCTTGATTTTGTTTCCCCCAACCCCAGCATTGTGCTCGAGTTGCGCGATGAGAATCCCTTTCTGCTGAAGGAAGATACGTTGGGCGTGAACGTGTTTTGGAAGAAGCCGTGCGCTGCCGCCAATTGTCCGTTCGAACGGGTTGCGCTGCGCGGCAGCACCGTGGAATGGTCGCGACAAACCACGAGCCAACCGTATCGAATTATATTTCGGCCAATGGGATTAACAGATGGCATTCACGTTTTCCGGTTTGAAGTAACAGATGCATCGGGTAACCTGGCCGGGGGGCAACCCTACGAATTGCAACTGCAAGTAAAAGCGGAGGAAGGAAACGTTTTTGTGGCGCCATACCCCAATCCGTCCGCACAGGGGTTTACGTTCCAGTGGCAAGTGTCTGGCGTGGAAAACCCGCGGGCTGTGCGGCTGCAAATCCGCGCGCTGGACGGGCGTCTTGTTCGGGAATTTGAAACTACGGATTTTTCGCGCCTGACGTTAGGAACAAATGCATTCACGTGGGATGCAACCGATCCGCAGGGTATCCCGCTACGATCCGGCCTCTTTTTGTACACATGGACGGTAGAAACGGCTACGCGTGTTTTTACTACGCAGGGCAAGCTGAGCTTGATCCGTTAACGCTTTCTCTTATCTTGCCTTTTTGATTGCAGGCTATCATGAGATTTTTTGTTTTTTCTTTTTTCCTCGGGGTAGGATTTTTTGCTGCCCACGCACAAGACGCGCCCGTGGAGGAGACCAACCCCTTCCGTGTTCGGTGGCGTCAGGTAAACACACCGCACTTCAAAATCATGTACCCCGTGGGGTACGATACGCAGGCGCAACGCATGGCCAACACGCTGGAACACGTGTACGAGCCCGAGGCGCGCACCCTCTCTGCACGGCCGCGCAAAATTCCCATCATTTTGCAAAACCAAAGTGCGCTCTCCAATGGTTTTGTTGCACTCGCACCGCGCCGGTCGGAGTTTTTTGGGATGCCGCCACAGAACTACAATTTCATTGGCAATAACGATTGGCTCGACCTACTCGCCACACACGAGTACCGCCACATCGTACAATTTCAAAAATCCATTACGGGTTTCAATAAGCTAATTTATTACACGCTCGGCCAGTTTGGGCTAGCGGCAATGTCGTTCGCGGCCGTGCCCAACTGGTTTTGGGAAGGCGATGCGGTAGCGATTGAGTCGGCTGTAACTTCAGCCGGGCGCGGACGCATTCCGAATTTTGATGTCATGCTGCGTACAAATTTTCTGGAAGGCAGGCGCTTCAATTATCATAAACAGTACCTCCGGTCGTACAAACACTTTATTCCCGATCATTATGTGTTGGGTTACCACATGGTGTCGCACCTGCGCGATAAAACCAACGACCCGCTGGTGTGGGATCGGATCACCGGTCGTGCCTGGGCCTGGCCGTTCGTTCCGTTTACGTTTTCCAATGCCATTCACAAAGAAACCGGCCTGCACGTGCGCGATTTGTTTAACGACATGGCCGACACCCGTACGAACGCGTGGCGCCAAATGACGGACACGCTGCGGCTCACTGCTTTTACCACGGTAACGCAACGCACGAATGAAATCTATACCAACTATCACTATCCGCAATTGCTGGAAAATGGTTTGGTGGTAGCCCAGAAACAAGGTCTTGGCGATATTGAGACCATGGTGGCGTTGCGCGATGGCAAAGAAGTGCAGCGTTTTGTAGCCGGGGTAATGGTAAACACCGGCATGCTCTCCGCTGCGCGCCAGCGTGTGGTGTGGAATGAATACCGGTTTGACCCGCGGTGGGGTATGCGCACGTACACCGTAGTAAAGGCGTTTGACTTTCAAACACGTAAGGAAACTACCCTTACCAAAAATTCGCGGTTCAACGCAGCCGCCATTTCACCCGATGGCTACCAGGTAGCAACGATCGAAACCACTACCAATTATGCCACCGAGTTGGTGGTACTCGATTTTTTCAGTGGCCAGGAAATAAAACGGTTCGCCAATGCGGTAGAAGCGCTGCTAAGCATGCCTCGCTGGTCGGACGATGGGCGGTACATCTATTTTTTGCAAACGGTAAAGCAGCGCAAGTCGGTGCAGCGGGTAGACGTGGCCACCGGTGCGCAGGAATTGGTGTGGGATTGCGGCACGGAAAACGTAGGCTACCCGGTTCCGCATGGCGATTATGTGTTCTACAATTCGCCCTACTCGGGCATCGATAATATCTACGCCTTTCACCTGCCCACGCAAACCCATTACCGCGTAACCAGCAGCAAATATGGGGCGTATAATCCCGCACCCGTGTCGGACAAAGGTGTGATCTATTACAACGAGCAAACCCGTAACGGCTTAGACGTGGTATATACCTCGTGGGAGCCCGGCGCCTGGCTTCCCAAGACGGCAATTCCGCGCCCGGCCCGCAGCTTTTTGGAACGATTGGTGGAGCAGGAGGGCGTGCCCAACTTATTAGGGAATGTACCTGCACACGTGTACACCTCAAAGCCCTACAGCCGCGCAAAAGGCATGTTGAATGTGCACAGTTGGGGCCCGTATTTTACCAGTTCGCTTACCAATGCAGACATCGGGATTTCTTCTACCGACGTGCTGAGTACCACGCGCATTCAAGCGGGTTATCAGTTTGATATCCTCGAGCGCACGGGCGGGTGGCGTGCAAACGTAAGTTACCAGGGTTTTTATCCGATTATTGATGTGGATTTCCGCGCCAACCAACGCACGTCTAACGAAGGTTTGATTGAGTACGACAAGATTGTGCCGGGCGATACCATTACTGTATCCGAAGACCTTACGTTTCGGTGGGATGAACGCACCGTTCGTGCCGGATTACGGTTGCCGCTGATTACCACCACATCGCGATTCATCGGCAATTTTACGGTGAGCAATTACGTGGGCAATACTTTTGTGCGCGACTTCGAAAACAGTATCGATGGCGGCGGGCGCCTCCTGCCCGGTAACTTACCGCAGTTTTTCTTTCGGAACTTTGCGGACAATGGGCGCTTGATTTTTAATGAGTTTAGCATGTCGGCATTCCGCTTGCTTAAACGCGCCCCGCGCGACATCAATAGCAGGTGGGGCCAGGCGTTGTTCCTCGATTACTACAGCACGCCTTTCGGGGGCGATTTCTCCGGCCAGCAGGTCTCCGTGTATCTGCCATTGTTTTTTCCGGGTTTGCTTAAACACCATTCGCTGCACGGATACTATGCCTATCAATCTGCGCAAATCGACCGGGCAAACATCAACACGGGCGACGGCCTTGATAACTACCTGTTTCGCAATCGGGTGCCCTTCGCCAGAGGGCAAGCTGTCGGACGGTTCCAGAATTTTTACAGTGCATCGGTAAACTACACTTTTCCGCTGTGGTGCCCCGATATCGCGTTAGGGCCCATCTTGAACATTCAACGTGTGAAGGCAACTGCTTTTTTTGACTATTCATTTGGCGCCAGTGTTTTTGGTGGCAATACTACCAGCAGAACGTACACCTCGGTAGGTGGCGAGCTGCGATTTGACGTCAATATCATGCGCCTGCTCCCGCAGTTGGAGTTTGGTGTGCGGTATAGTTACGGTCTCACACCTGCCGTTTCCAACTTCGAGTTTCTCATTGGCAGTTTACCGTTTTGATGTGCACCGCATGCCTTTCGCAGTAATTCGTTACCTTTGCGGCTCACTCCTCATCATTTCGCGTTTTGCCGGTGAATCCGGGCCGTTAAGCTAGAGGTGTTCTTTCATTATATTCACCTCGTTACGCAAAAAACTATGTCGTTCGAAAAACTAAATCTCATTGAGCCGATCCTTCAGGCATTAAAAAAAGAAGGATACACCCAACCCACGCCCATTCAGGCACAAGCCATACCCATGCTGTTAGAGCGCAGAGATTTGCTGGGCTGTGCGCAAACGGGTACAGGTAAAACAGCCGCATTTGCAATACCCATTTTACAGACGCTCCACCAGGATGAGCTTTACAAAAAAGCACCTGCGGGCATCAAAACCCTGATTCTTACACCCACTCGGGAGTTGGCCATCCAAATTGGCGAGAGCTTTACCGCCTATGGCCGCTACCTGCGGTTGTCTCACACCGTGGTGTTTGGTGGTGTGTCGCAAAAACCACAAACCGATGCGCTACGCGCAGGTGTAGATATTTTGATTGCCACACCCGGCCGTTTGTTGGATTTAATGAACCAGCGCTACGTTCGTCTTGATCAAATCAAAATCTTTGTCTTGGATGAGGCCGACCGGATGTTGGACATGGGTTTTATTCACGATGTGCGCAAAGTGATTGCCGCGCTGCCCACTAAGCGCCAAACGGTTTTGTTTTCAGCTACCATGCCGCGCGAAATTGCGCAATTGGCCGACTCGATTCTGCACCAACCCGTGCGCGTGGAAGTCACCCCCGTTTCATCCACCGCTAACCGCATTCAGCAGTCGGTGTACTTTGTTGACAAAAAGAATAAGAAGTCGCTGTTATTGGAAGTGTTGAGCGACCGCTCCATCGTTACGGCATTGGTGTTTACCCGCACCAAACACGGGGCCGACCGCGTGAGCCGCGAATTGAACAAAGCCGGCATTCATGCGGAAGCCATTCATGGCGATAAATCACAACAAGCACGCCAGCGCGCACTCTCTAATTTTAAAGCGCAGAAAACCCGCGTGCTGGTAGCTACTGACATTGCCGCCCGTGGCATTGACGTGGAAGAGTTGAGCACCGTGATCAACTACGAGCTACCCAATGTACCCGAGACCTATGTGCATCGCATTGGGCGTACGGGCCGCGCTGGGGCAAGTGGGCAGTCCATTTCATTTTGCGATTTCGATGAGAAGGAGTACCTGCGCGATATTCAAAAACTAATCGGCAAACCTGTGCCTGTGGTAGAGGGGCATCCGTACCCCATGCAAATCCACACACCCGCGCCCCCCAAACCTCAGCAAGGCGGCCGCCCCAATGCCTCGCGCGGCAGTTCGCCTTCGGGCCATACAACAGAAAGCCATCGCTCCGGCAGCAAGTCGTGGCGCGGCCAGCGCAGGCGCTAACCCACAGGCGCAACCAGCGCCGCCGGTGGTTTACCCTGATCGTAAAATACAGCGCGGGTTTTCGCATCCGGATTTCGTATTTTCGCTTTCGTTCAAACCTACACCTTGCATGAAGTATTTTGCTTTTCTGCTGCTGGCCCTGCTGGTGGCCTGTAAAAACCCATCCGAAACACCTCCGGTTGCGGCCACGTCCGACTACCCCAGTTTAGTTGCCCTATACAACGACTGGCGCACGTTTGAGCAGCCGCCCTTGAAAGACGGTGCGCCGGATTACACGGCAGCAACGTTCACCGCGCGCATGCCCGAGTTTAAAAAACTGCACGCCCGGCTGTTGGCTATGGATACCACCGGCTGGCCGGTGCCGCATAAAGTAGATTGGCACGTGGTATGGGCCGAGATGAATGGCTTCGATTTCAACCACCGTGTGTTGCAACCCTGGACGCGCGACCCGGCATTTTATAAAACACTTTGGCTGGAACGCAGCGATGTGCCCGCGCATGAAGGGCCTACGCACCATGGCACGCTCGAGTTGTGGACGTATCAGTTCCCGCTGGACGCTACGGCCCAAGAAAAACTGTTGCGTGAGCTGCGCGTGATACCGGTACTTAACGAACAAGCCAAACAAAATCTTACCGGCAACGCGCGCGACTTGTGGGTGGCCGGTATCCGCGATATTAAAACACAGAGCCGCGACCTGGCCGGTATGCTCGCGCTACCCGGAGTAACTGAACACACCGAAATCACATCGGCCATACAAGCAGCCATTACCGCTACCGATGCATTGGCCACCTGGCTGGAAGCACAAGCCCCCTCGAAGAACGGTCCTTCGGGCATCGGTAAAGAAAACTATACATGGTATTTGCAAAACGTACATCTTGTTCCACTTACGTGGGAAGATGAAGTGATGATTCTGAAGCGGGAGTTGGCCCGTGCGTGGGCTTCGCTGAAGTTGGAGGAACACCGCAACCGAAAACTCCCCGCGCTTGCACCGGTGGAAACGCCCGAAGCGTTTGCCGCGCTGGCCGATCGGTCGGCCAAAAGCCTGCTTACGTTTTTAGAGAAAGAAGAAATCGTTACGGTAAAAGACTATTTCGAGCCTGCGCTGCGCGCGCACCTCGGCCGTTTTGTGCCGGCAGAGAAAAGAAATTTCTTTCTCATTACCATGCATTACGATCCGCGCCCGCTCTATTCCCATTTTTACCACTGGTTTGAGTTGGCCCGCATCGATCGGGAGCCGCACGCCAGCGAGATCCGCAGGCGGCCGTTGTTGTACAATATTTTCGATTCGCGCAACGAAGGCATTGCCACAGCCGTGGAGGAAATGTTTATGGATGCCGGGTTGTATGATGACGATCCGCGGGTGCGCGAGATTGTGTACATCATGATTGCCCAGCGGGCGGCCCGGGGGTTGGGCTCGTTGTATGCCCACGCCAATCAACTCACCATGGAAGAGGCGGGTAAGATTCACTCAGAGTATACTCCACGCGGGTGGATGAAAACCGAAAAAGAGCTGCTGATTTTTGAGCAACACCTGTACTTACGGCAGCCGGGCTACGGCACCAGCTACATTACCGGCAAATACCTGTTGGAAAATGCCATGGCCGAGTTGGCACGCGCCAAGGAATTAAAGAACGAACCGTTTCAGCTTAAGGAGTACTTCGATCAGCTCAATGCTATTGACGACATTCCCGTGTCGTTAGCGCAGTGGGAGCTTACCGGCATTGCGCCCGAGCCCCCAAAGGCGAGCGGGTTGAAGTAACGCCTGCGCGGCAGATTTGTAGGAACAATCCGCAGGTGTTCGGGGACAAAGCCCCCGAGTGCCTTAGCTTAGAGGAAACAGTCCAATGCCGAGGCCGGGGGCTTTGGTTGATGCAAGTTAAGAAATGGTGGCGTGGTAAGTTTTTTTTTGTTTTGTTATATGGTAACGTTCGACCTGACAGGTCTCGCAGACCTGTCAGGTCGAACGTTATCTTCTTACCGCTCGTGTTGCTTTCAGATTGTGTTCTTTGATAGATTGTCCCGCGAGACGCGGGATGATTCGCTTTCAGATTGTGTTCTTTGATAGATTGTCCCGCGAGACGCGGGATGATTTGCTTTCAGATTGTGTTCTTTGATAGATTGCTCGCAGATTGGCACGCTGGCCCAACGGCAATGGGCGGGTTGTGATTTGCTTTCAGATTGTGTTCTTTGATAGATTGCTCGCAGACAAGCAGGTGGAAGAACGTACCGCGCTGCTGTTGTGATTTGCTTTCAGATTGTGTTCTTTGATAGATTGCTCGCAGAGATTTATAGAAGTCGATGAGGACGGCACGGTTGTGATTTGCTTTCAGATTGTGTTCTTTGATAGATTGTCCCGCGAGACGCGGGATGATTTGCTTTCAGATTGTGTTCTTTGATAGATTGCTCGCAGATTTATTCACCCGCTCGAATTGTCAACAAAGTTGTGATTTGCTTTCAGATTGTGTTCTTTGATAGATTGCTCGCAGAGACGCTACCCGCGTAAAAGTGTTGGTGGTAGTTGTGATTTGCTTTCAGATTGTGTTCTTTGATAGATTACTCGCAGACTGACAGCGAGCTTCAATACTACGCGGACAGTTGTGATTTGCTTTCAGATTGTGTTCTTTGATAGATTGCTCGCAGATTCGGCAGCGGCATCGTTGGCTTTGCCTTGGTTGTGATTTGCTTTCAGATTGTGTTCTTTGATAGATTGCTCGCAGAAGCAAGCGAACAAACATCATGAGTCAAATCGTTGTGATTTGCTTT
>CAYLWU010000003.1:0-175159 GCA_964387475.1 uncultured Ohtaekwangia sp.
GCTTCCGTGGCCGCGCGAGGCGCGCAGCCACCAGGCCCTCCGCATCCCTAGCCGGGGGTATCCCCCGGGTATCACGCCGCGTCACCCCGGCACGAGGCAACAAAAGCTTTAGGGGCACTGGCTGGCATCGGGCCAAAAACCCGAATTTCACCGCCCCAGGGGCTCGAAAAAGCGGGGAATTTTCCCGAAATAGCCGCTGCGCATCACACCAAAAAGCTTACTATATTGCCACCCCAAAAGTTTGCAAACCTTATGAACATCTGCCTGATAGAAGACGATGAGATTTATGCGGAGTTCATCAAGAAAGCCTTGAGCCAACATGCAGGCTATCAGGTAGCTGCTTACGCCAGCGCTGAAGATGCCCTCAAGGCAATCAACGGCCAAATGCCCGATGTGATGATCATCGACTATAAACTACCGGGCATTTCGGGCATTGAACTGTACGAAAAGATTAAAGACAAGATTACCGATACGAATAAGGTCATTATGCTCAGCGCCCTGGATGACGGCCAAATGGTACTTAGCTTTATTCAAAAAGGGGTGCGCGATTACGTGATCAAAGACGAGAACGTAATTGAGTCGCTCTTGGCAATCCTTGAAGGCAAGGAAGACGACTACTACCTGTTCAATTAATTTTCCGCGGCAAGTGCACAACAAACTCCGAGCCCACGCCCGGTTCGGTGTGCAATTCAATTTGTCCGCCCAGCCGCTCGCACAACACTTTCACAATCCAAAGCCCTAGCCCGGTACTGGTTTCGCCTGCCGTGGGCCGGGCTGAAAGCTTCTGAAACTTCTTGAACATGCGGGTTTGGTCTTCCGCAGTAAAACCGGGGGCTTGGTCCCGAACGAAAATCGAAACCCGCCCGGCATCGGCCGCCGCCCGAACGAAAATTTCTTTTTCCTCTTTCGAAAATTTGATGGCATTGGAAATCAGGTTTTCCAATAACCGGTTCAGCATGGCGCGATCCGTGCTAAACGTTGCGGTCGGGGGTTTCTCCCATTGAATTCGGATTTTCTTTTTCTCGGCCAGTACGCGGAACTGCTGCACTAAGGATTCGATGAGATCAGGCAGCGACACCTCTTCCGGGTGGATTTCCAGATCGCCTTCCAGCTTGCGGGTATCTACCATGTTGCGCACCATGCTCAAACCATCGGCCACCAGTTGATGAATGTGCTTCAGGTACACCGCCTGTTGCTCGGTCAGCGGCTCGCCCATGCCCATTAACTGGGTAAGGGCAAAAATGCGGTTGAACGGCCCTTTCAAATCGTGCGAAACAATGCTGATGAGTTGTTGCCGCTGGCGGAGGATTTCCTCGTGGCGCGCGTTCTGTTCGTTGATCGCGCGCAGTTGTTTGCGCATCTCACGACTTTGGATTTCGAGCACCTGCTGCTGTTTGCGCAATTTCATCGCCAGCCAGAGCAACGCGGCTAAAGCTGCGACCAGCGCTAACGTTAATGCGATGATGATCGCCTCGTTACTCACGCACCGGAATTAGAAACGGAGCTTAAATTCCTCTTGATGATTCACCGGAATTTTCATGGGCAGGCCGTTGACTTTCACTTTCAGGTACCCCACATATTGAATCTGATATTTCTTTCCGCCAAAGATGCCTTGCAACGCATCCAGTAAACCAAACTCTTTCAGGTTCAGTTGCACCTCCAGCGGCACAGTAAACTCGCTGTTGCCTTTGGCCAATGCCGAGAGCTGCTGGTCGATGCGCGCAGCTTTCTTGTTGTCTACCAAAACATCAATCTTCACCTCGCGCAGCTTCAATCGTGCCGCATTCGGGTTAAAAAACACTGCATTTCCTGCCAATGTGGCCCCCTTTGCCCCGTTTTGTAGCTGTACGTTTTCTACCCGCACCAGTTTCACCTCTTTTTTCGGGATGCAGCCCGCCGCCAGGCCCGCTCCGAAAAGAATTATCAACAACCGTTTCATTCGCGCTAAATTTGCACCGTGGAAAGCACACTACAAAATACATTCCCAATTATTGCCGATCGAATTGCCGAACAGGGTTACGCGCTGGCGGATAACTTCCTCTCCCCCGCAGAAGTAGCGCATATTCTGGCGCTGGATAGTTTTGCTAAAAACGAGGGCTTCCACCCGGCCGGCATCGGCAAGCGGCAGCAGCACCAGGTAAATGAAGCCATTCGGGGCGATCAGATTCAATGGCTGAACGGCCCGGACGCACCCGCGGCCATCAAGGTCTATTTAGACCGGCTTCAGGCCCTTCGTCTTTATCTCAAGGAGGCGTTGTTTCTACGCCTGGTGGACGTAGAAGTGCACCAAACCATTTACCCGGCGGGTGCGTACTACAAACGCCATCTGGATCAGTTCAAAAAAGACGACCACCGCAGGCTATCGGTAATTTGTTATCTCAACCCAAATTGGACCGCCGCTGAGGGCGGCCAGCTTCGCATCTACCACGAGGGCACCAGTGTTGACGTGCTCCCACTCGCCGGGCGATTGGTGTGCTTCCGCAGCGATTTGCTGGAGCATGAGGTGCTGCCCGCCACGCGCCCGCGGTTGAGTATTACCGGTTGGATGTTGGATCAGGTGGCAGAGTTACGGCACTTGTAGTTTTTTACTCCGGATACTTCGAAGCATCCATATTCGGCAGCAGCCGCAACGCGTTTTTATAATAAATCTTTTTGAGCACGTCATCGGGCAACCCAATGCCGTACATCCGCCAGAAGGCGTGGTAGCGTTTGTGGTAAGGGAAGTACTCGTCTTCGGTTTCCAACACCCGGAAGTAAGTTTCGTATTCTTCCGGCACCCAACTGTCTTTGCCAAACAACACCCGGTCTTGATACTTGGTTAAGAACGCCTTTGCCGCGCGCGGCTGGCGGCCCAGTTCGGCAATCACAGCTCCAATTTCTGTGTACATGTTCGGAAAGGTTTCCATCAACTCGCCCAGCTTGGCCAGGTTGCTGCCAAACCAACCCAAATGGGCGTTAATAAATTTCGTTTTCGGATGTTTGCGAAACACGTTGTGCTGCTCGGCAATGATCGTTTCCCACTTCACTGGGTCGGTATCGTGGCGGCGGCCGGGGTGCAGTTTTAATTCCAGCCACCGCTCGTTCTTGTTATCGATCGGCTGCCAGAACTGAGGCGGGTCGGCTGCGTGAATCAACACGGGAATGCCCAGTTCGCCACACTTCGCCCACACCGGGTCAATGCGCACATCGTCTATGGAAATGCGGTTGCCCTTGCTGTCTTGGGTAAACATGCCCAGGCTCTTGTAGATTTTCAAACCCTTGGCTCCGCGCAGCTTCACGTCTTCCTCCAGTTGCCGCACGGTGCGCTTCGTCCAGTCGCGGTGATCCATATCGTCAAAGTTCACGTTCGTAAAATTCACGAACCGATCCGGGTAAGTGGCTTGAATATTTTCAAACCCTTTTTGCAAATGATCGGCACTGCCCCGCCCGCGGCCGCTCAGGTTGATCATCACCGCCATGTTGAGCTGATCCATCTTCGCCACGAGGTCTTTCAGGCGGCCGGGCGACATATCAAACTGGTGGTTATGAATATCGATAAAGGGGAATTTGGCGCGCGTAACACGGTGCTCGGCCACCACGAGCGAAGAAGGCGGATCGTACGCTTCGAAATCCATTTTCATGTCCAGCGGGCGCTCTTGTGCCCACGTGCTTGAAACCACCAAGCCCAGGCAGAACCCGGCCAGCGTGTTGGGAGATAACTTCATGGCCACGAAGGTAATCATCCGCGAAAGCGCAACGCGAGGTTTTACACAATCGTGCGCAAAACTTTTTAACTTGCTGAATGAAAGGATAGATGTTGTGAGAATCCGGGTTTACGCGTCTCGCGGCCGTTTGCCGAAGATGTTAGCCGTCTCACGCCTACCGAAAAAAGTTGTTACATCATTGCAGGTAAAAAGATATGCGTCTACTTGTTTTGTTTTTGTTGCCCGCCTTGCTCTTTGGCCAACCTACGGATGCGCTTGAGCCGGTCCGCAAAAAATTGAGTGCCCGCGAGTTTGCTGCCGCTCAGGCGGAGGTAACAAAAGTGTTGGAGGCAGCCCCGCGCAACAAAGCCGCATGGGTGCTCCGCGGCCGGGCGCGCGTTGGCCTCTCTGATTTTTATGGCGCTGTAGCGGATTTAACCTTTGCGCTGGAGATTGATTCCACACTGGCAGAAGCGTACAATTACCGCGGCGAGGCCAAGATTGGGCTGGCCGATGATGAAGGCGCGCTGGCCGATTTGAACAAAGCCATTCGTTTTCAGCCAAAGCTCACCGATGCGTACACCAACCGCGGCTTTGCGAAATACAACCTGGAAGATTTGCAGGGCGCTTACTTTGATTTTTCCAAAGCACTTGAATTAGGCCCCATCGATGCCGACAAATACCACAACCGGGCGATTGTAAAAGCGGAGTTGGGCGAGTTTGTGAGTGCGATAGACGATTACACCAAAGCACTGGAATTAGAAAAGAACGATGCTACGCTTTTCAACTTACGCGGTGTGGCCTACTTTAACACCGGCAATTACGATCAGGCGTTGGCCGACTACGACCTGGCCATCAAGCTAGACCCAAAAGACCCGATCAAATTTGAGAATCGGGCGCTGACCAAAACGGCCAAGCAGGACATTAAAGGCGCATTAGAAGATTACAACCAGGCCATTCTGCTCAACCCGCAAGAACCCGACACCTATAACCTGCGCGGCATGCTTAAAAATAACCAGCAGGATTTTGATGGCGCTCTGGCGGATTTTGATAAAGCCATAGCATTGGATGATGCCAACCCAGATTATTACGACAACCGCGCGTTTACCAAAATGGAGAAGGAAGATTATGCCGGAGCCATAGAGGATTTTACAGTAAGCATTGAGCTGTTTCCCTCCGATGGAGAAACCTATCTGCAACGCGGCCTCGCCAAACTGGCCATGAACAACAACTACGATGGCTGCCTCGACCTAAAACGGGCCGATGATCTGGGCGCACCCGATGCCAAGGCGGCCATGCGTAAGCATTGCAAAACGAAATAACCCTTTCTGCAGAATAGCTATCTTTGCGCCATGAGTGGTACGGTACGGCAGCAAAAGGTGAGCAAGCTAATTCAGAAAGAACTAAGCGATGTGTTTCAGCGCGACAAGCGGGGTGTGCTGGATAACGCATTCGTTTCTATTGCCGAAGTGCGCATCAGTCCGGATTTGTCTGTGGCCCGCGTGTACATCAGCATGTTGCTGGCCAAAGACAAGCAAGGCATCTTACGAAAATTGGATCTTCACAAAAAGGAAATCCGAAAAGCCTTGGGCGATCGCATCCGCAACCAGGTACGCATCGTGCCCGAGTTGGTATTCCTGATTGACGAAGTGGAAGAGAATGCCCAGCGCATGGACGATCTGCTGCGCAACCTGCACATTCCGCCCGCGCCCGAAGAAAAGTAGCTGCGTGAATTTTCCGTTTTTCATTGCCCGCCGGTATTTTGTTTCTAAACGGAAGAAAAACTTCATCCATATCATTTCGCTGCTCGGCATGGCCGGGGTAGCTTTCTGCACGGCCGCGTTAATCATCGTGCTTTCTGTCTTTAACGGTTTAGGCGATTTGCTCCGCTCGCTGCATTCCGCGTTCGATCCGCCGCTGAAAATTGAGGCCGCGCGGGGCAAATCATTTTTAGTAGACGATGCACTGTTGCAAAAGATCAAAGCCGTGGAGGGCGTGGCGGTGGTAACGGAAGTGATACAGGATTACGCCTATGTGCGTTACCGCGATGCCGACATGGTGGCGATTCTGCGGGGTGTGAGCGCAAATTTTTTGGATCAAAAACGACTGGATAACAGTATCGTTCAGGGTAATCTGCAACTGATGCAGGGTGATTCCGTTCCGTGCGCCATCATCGGCACGGGTGTGCAGCAGATACTTACAGTGGATGTGGAAGAGGCGTTTTATCCGCTACAGGTGTTTTACATCAAGAACATTACACCCGGGGCAGCGCTCGATCCCTCGCGATTGTATGCGCGGCAAACCGTTTTGCCGGTGGGCGTTTTTGCGATCGAGCAACAGTTCAACGATCAATACATTGTTGTGCCGCTTTCATTTATGCAAGAGTTGTTGCAATACGGAAACAAACGCACCAGTTTGGAGATAAAGGTAGCCGCCAGCGCCTCCGTAGCGCGCACGCAGTCAAGGTTAAAAGAGGTACTGGGGGCAAGCTACCACGTGCTTACCAACGAGGAGCAGCACAAAGACATTTATCGCATATTAAAGATGGAGAAGCTGTTCATGTTTCTGGCGCTCTCCCTGCTGATACTGGTGGGTTCCATCAACATCTTTTTCTCGCTGATGATGCTTACCATTGATAAGCGGAAAGACATTTCGGTTCTGGCCGCCATGGGCGCCTCGGAAAAAACCATTCGCCAGATCTTTTTGTTGGAAGGGGCATTGATTTCCTTTACGGGAGCGGCGGTTGGCCTGCTGCTGGGTGGCGCCATCTGCTGGGCGCAGGATCAGTTTGGCCTGGTAGGCATGGGCTTGGAGAGTTCACTTGTTACGAGCTACCCCGTAAAGATGCAGCTCTCCGACTTTTTAATCACCGGAGCGATGTTGCTCATCACCACTGCGGTTATTGCGTTGTATCCGGCCCAGAAAGCGGCCAAGACCTTCTCCGTAGAGCACTTGTAGCCCGCACGGCATGTAATGAACGTGTACCAAAAAGGCCTGAAAAGCACGGGTTTTTGGCTTTCATAATTACTACCTTGCATGTCCGCCTGTTGTGCCAATGCAAAAAACCAGCGTACAGGCCAACTAAAAGGCAGATGACATCATGAAAGTTTCGGCCGCACAACCGTTCCAGATCATTTATTCGCTGTACCAGCACGAATACCTGGGCTATTTGTTCGAGTCGTTCATTGTGCATCTGGACGAGAAGGGAAAACTCACCTACCAGCACCAGAATATTTCAGGCAAGAACGCGCGCGAGTTTGCAAAAGGCCTGGATGCCCGCGATTATGAACTGATTGCGCTGATGGACGAGATGAACCAAGACGCCATCCTCAAGAAATTCTCCGTAAAGCAGATGAAGCCGGGCGAGTTTTTTGCCAAGGTGTACGATAAGCAAAAAGGCAACGAGCTGGTGCAGGAAGAGATTGAACGCTACCTGGAAAAACGCCGGTCGGACATTCTGGAGAAAATCAAAGGCAAGCAGTTGTTTGAAATGGGCAACGATGGCGAGCCCACCTGGAAGAAACTGGAGGTGGTGGAAAGGCGCGCCAGCATTCAATTTCATTTTACCCGCGGCGAAGACAGCACCAATTACTACCCCACACTCTCGCACGAGGGCAAACGCATCGACCTGCCTAACCCCAACGCCTACCTGGTCTGCAAAGACCCCGCCTGGCTGGTGGTGTCCGGCAAACTCTATGGGTTTGATAAACACGTGGACGGTAAAAAACTGCAACCCTTTCTGAATAAGAAATTCGTGGTGATTCCAAAAAATCTGGAAGAAACCTATTACAACCGGTTTGTAGCCCCTTTGATTGCTTCGTTTGATGATGTTGAAGTAAAAGGTTTTGAGATCAACAAAAGCACGTACGAACCACACCCCCTGCTTACGCTGAGCGAGCTGCAAAGCACCGCCCAATCCGATACGCCCGACTTATTCGGTAATCAAGGCGCCGCCCGAACGGATGACGAGACAGGAAAAATCTTTTTCGATCTGTCGTTTAAATACGGCAAACACCGCTTTCGCGGAGACACCCACATGCCCGTGAGTGTAACCATCGAGAAAAAGGAGAACGATTATGTTTTTCATCGCGTAAAGCGAAACATCGATGCCGAGAAAAAATTTGCGCAGACGCTGATGAAGCTGGGCTTGCCGCTAAAAGGCTTTCGCTGTGCGGTGGACAAAGCCCAGGCGTTCAGTTGGCTAAACGAAAACCGCGTGAACCTGTTGAACCTCGGCTTTGAGGTGAGCCAACCGGAAAACCGCGATAAAAAGTATTTTGTAGGCAAGGCGGTGTTCGAGTTGGAAGTAAAAGAGAACATCGATTGGTTTGATATCCACGCGAAGATTCGTTTTGGTGAGTTTGAAATTCCGTTCAAAGAGCTGCGCAAACTCGTTCTCCGCAAGAAAGTGGAGTTTAAACTACCCAATGGCGAAATCGCCATCATTCCCGAGGCGTGGTTGGTGAAGTACGGAGACTTATTCGCGCTAAGCGAAACCCATGGCGACGCAGAAAAGCCGGTGCTGAAGAAACATCACATCAATCTGCTGCAGGAGTTGGAAGATGGCAACCTGGCGAAGATTCACATCAGCGAGAAGCTCCGCAGCCTTACAGACTTTGAGGGAATTAAAGACTATCCATTACCAGCAAGCTTTAAAGGAGAGTTGCGCCCGTACCAAAAAGCCGGCTACAATTGGTTGCGCTTTCTCAACGAATTTCATCTGGGCGGGTGCTTAGCGGACGATATGGGTTTGGGAAAAACCGTACAAACCCTTGCGCTGTTGTTGGCCGAAAAAGAAAAAGGTAAACACGGTACTTCCCTTCTGGTGATGCCCACGTCGCTTATCTACAACTGGGAAATGGAAGCGCACAAGTTTGCACCCGACCTGAAGATTCATACCTACACAGGCACGCTGCGTAACAAAGATGTAAGCCGTTTTGAAAAGTACGATGTGGTGCTGACTTCGTATGGGATTGTGCGGCTGGATAGCGAAGCGTTGCAGAAATTTTATTTCCACTACATCATTTTGGATGAATCGCAGGTCATCAAAAATCCGACGTCTAACATCGCTAAAGCGGTGATGGAACTGAAGTCGCGTTTCCGCTTAACACTTACGGGTACGCCCTTGGAAAACACCACCATGGATTTGTGGAGCCAGATGACGTTTATCAATCCCGGTTTGTTAGGTGGTAGTACGTTCTTCCGCAACGAATACCAGCTGCCCATCGAGAAAAAGGGCGATGAGGCCAAAACCAAAAAACTGAATGCGGTCATCAAACCATTTTTGCTGCGCAGGCTGAAGTCGCAAGTGGCGCGCGATCTGCCGGAGAAGGTGGAGAACATTCATTACGCCAACATGTCGGCCGAGCAGGAGGCCAAATACGAAGAGACCAAAAACTTCTACCGCCACAAAATTCTGGACAAGATTGATAAAGAAGGGCTCAGCAACTCGCGCATGATGTTACTGGAAGGGCTTACCAAACTACGCCAGCTCTCCAACCACCCGCGGATGATCGACCCTGAGTATAAGGGCGACAGCGGGAAGCTGGAAGACGTGTGGTATATGTTGGAAAGTGCATTGGCCGAAAACCACAAGCTGCTCATCTTTAGCCAGTTTGTGAAGCACCTGGACATCGTGCGGGAAATGCTGCACCAGAAGAAAATCGCCTTTGCGTATCTGGATGGCTCCAGCAACGACCGCAAAGATCAGGTGGAGAAATTCAACAAAGACCCTAACCTGAAAGTATTTTTGATTTCGATTAAAGCCGGAGGTTTAGGATTGAATCTTACGGAAGCCGATTACGTCTTTCTGCTCGATCCGTGGTGGAACCCGGCGGTGGAAGCGCAAGCCATTGACCGCGCGCACCGCATTGGGCAAACCAAGCAGGTGTTCATCTACAAGTTCATTACGCGCAATACGGTGGAGGAAAAAATTCTGCAGTTGCAAAAGCATAAGCTCAAGCTGTCCGACACGCTTATTCAAACAGAGGAAAGTGTAGTGAAATCGCTTACGCGCGAAGACATTGAAATGCTGATGCAATAGGCCGGCACCCCGATTACCGATCGCCCCACTCCGCGCGCGTTTTTTTCCAGCGTTTGTGCGACCACAACCACTCTGCAGGCCGGGAGCGAATCGCTTTTTCCGTTTCCTGAATATACCGATCCATTACCTCATACGAATCGCGGGCGTATGGCGGAGCCGTAAGCGGAATGAATTCCATCTCATAATGGCCCCGCTTTACTTTACGAATGGCCCCGTACAACACCGGGTACTGGGTAAGCAGTGCCAACTGATTGATTCCCTGAAAAAAGGCAGTGTCTTGATGCAGAAACGAACTCCAATACCGTTTGTCGTGCAAGTGGCCGGGAAACTGATCGGCTACAATGGCAATGCCTCGAAAAATGTCTTTTCGTCTTAGTGCTTCGCGCGCTACCACTTGCCTGCGAATGGGGAAGGCCCCAAAGCGGCTGCGCCCAAAGTTGGTGAGCCGGTCGATAAACGCGTTGGGCTGGGCCTGGTAGACATAATCGAAGGGCACGGACAAGTGCAGGCCCGCCGCGGCCAGCAGCCACTCCCAATTAAACTGATGCGAAGCCAACACCATGAACGGCTGTTGCTGATCGCGAAGCGGTGCGAGGATTTCCGGATTTTTATACACCATGCGCTGGCGCAGTTCCTCGGGCGAGATCGTTTGTAACTTCAATGTCTCTACACCGTAATCGGCCAGGTTGCGAAAAAATGTTTTTTCAATTTTTGCCCGCTGGGCTGTGGTAAGCTCCGGCAGTGCGCGCGCCAGATTGGCTTGCACCACTTTTCTGCGGTAGCCAATCACATAAAAGCTCAAAACAAAAAGAAGGTCAGCGATTGCATACAGTACGCGCAACGGAAGTCGCGACAGGAGTTTAAGCGCCCACATGGTTTCAAAAATAGTCTTTTAATTAGTTTTGCGAGGAAGCTAAACCGAATCCAACATGAAAGACAAAGTAGTGATTATTACCGGGGGCAGCAGTGGAATTGGTAAGGCGTTGGCATTTGCATTCGGCAAACGCGGCTCCAAGATCTTTATTACCGGCAGAAACCAAACGGAGCTGAAAAAAGCAGTGCAAGAGCTACAGGCCGTTGGGATTGCGGCCGCCAGTCTTGTAGCCGATGCCAGCATAGAAGCGCATAACCAACAGATGGCCCAAGAAGCCGTGCGCACTTTTGGACGAATTGATGTGTTGATTGCCAATGCGGGTATTTCGATGCGCGCATTATTTGAGGAGGTAGATTTGGCAGTGATTCGCCAGGTCATGGAAATAAATTTCTTTGGTGTAGTGTACGCCACCCGTTACTGCCTGCCGGAAATCAAAAAAAACCACGGCTCTATTGTGGGTATGTCGTCCATTGCGGGGTACCGCGGGTTGCCTGCGCGCAGCGGGTATTCCGCCTCGAAGTTTGCCTTGAATGGATTTTTGGAGACCTTGCGTACAGAGTACCTGAAAGACAACCTGCACGTACTTACCGCCTGCCCGGGGTTTACGGCCAGCAACATTCGCACGCGGGCGTTGGTGAAAGACGGAACACCGCAGGGAGATTCTTCGCTGGACGAGGGCAAAATCATGACAGCCGAAGCGGTTGCGGAACACATTTATATGGCAGTGGTGAAACGCAAACGCGAAATCATCCTTACTACCAATGGTAAGCTGGCTGTTTTTTTAAACAAGTGGTGGCCCTGGTTGGCCGATCGGCTTGTGTACAACGCGTTGAAGAAAGAACCGAATTCGCCTTTGAAGTAGTTAGGTTTTGTTGAGGAGCACCAATTTCGCTTTGTCGGCTTTCACGATGCTTTTGTAAAACTCCACCAACTCGTTGTACGTTTCCGGCGGAAACTCACCGTCCAGCATTTTCACCCGCCGTACAAATACCAACTTGCCCGCGTCCATGTGGTATTCGTTTTCGTATGAGCCAAAACGGGTGCTCAGCTTGGTGGGTGGAGGCAGGAACTCCGGATACAACCCCTCCGGAAACGCAAAGTGAATGCTGTCAATCTTTTCGTATGCATTTCTTCGTACCACGGCACTGGTTCTTTTTTCCAGTGGCTCCGGCGCTTCGGTGATGCGATTCATCAAATTGGGTTGAAAAAACAGCCGCTTGCCGGTAACCGAGGCATACCGGTCGAGTTGCAACTCAAGTCGCACCTGTGCCGATGCAATTTTGCCACCCTGATTTTTGATTTCGAAAGACTTGACATTGAAAATCGGGATTTGTGTGGAATTCAATACCCATTTCTTTTGGTCTTCGTGGGTCTCATGCATGATCTGGTGCAGCCCTTGGGCTTCGTATTGCAGGCCCTGATAGGTAGTAGCCACTGCAGCAGTTGCATTGCCGCTGGCATCCAACGTTACGTGAGCTGAACGAACCTGGCGGTTATGCGCGAGTCCATAGCGCGGAGTTTTTACAATAGCGGCGCCTTCATTTGTAATCCAGAGTGCTTTTCGATTTGAAGTAAAGGAACCCAGGTACCCAAAGGGATTGGTTTGGCTGGTGCATTCCAGCCAGAGCGTGTCTTTGCCATTCGGCACCGCGGCAATGGCATGATTGAACTGTGTACTGGGGAAGTCTTCCTGCAGCCGCGTATAATCTTCGCCAGCGCTGATCAAGACGTAGTTGGCGGGAATATTGAGATAGCCCAGCATGCTAACCATATAATTGCTTAGCGCCTTGCAATCGCCATACCCGGTTTGATCTACTACAGCGGCATCGAACGGCTGAAAACCCCCGATACCCAGTTGGATGCTAACGTACCGGGTTTTATTCTGCATGTACTCATACACTGCCTTCACTTTTTCTTCGCGCGTGGGCAGACCGGCGGTGATTTTCTTGAGATGTTCAATCGTGGTTGGCGGTAACCCGTTCCGGCCCACATTTAACGTGCGAATCCATTTGCCGAATTCATTCCAGCTGGTAAGTGTGCCGGGGTAACCATCGTACTCAAACGTATTGGGGGCCATCAGAATGCGGGGCAGCTGTTCACGTTTGCTTGCCGCAAGCGGCTCCAGCTTAAGCGGCGTAAGGTTGCTGAAATCCCAACGGAGGCTTTTGTTGTTTTCGGCAGTAAATACACGTGGTTGTTGATTGGTATTGATCAACTTATACCGCGCTTCCAATGATGTGGGATAGGTAAGTTCAAACGACTGACGTTCGATTGAAACGGCATCGCCTTCCTGAATGTAGAACCCGGGAATGTACAGCAGTCCCCGGTAATCCAACTCGTATTCAACTTCAACGGTGTAGGGGTAACTGGCTTGCGTGAGGTCCATCGCCTTCAGGCGATTGTCGCTGTACAGGCTGAACCCATCAAACGCACTCATATCCAAAATCTCGGCATTCTTCAGGCGCTTCACGGGTTCGCCCACGGCATTATAAATGGTTGCTGAGAGCGAGGTAACTTTCGTGAGTTTATCATAGCCGATGACTTCAATGGCGTGTTTGTTCCCCTTGTCGTTCAGGATGGTAATGGCACGGTGTACTTTGTACCGTGCATTTTTTGGAGTTTCGATAATAAACTTTTCATCGTTCACGCGAATTACCGCGTGGGCGTCTTTCTTCAATTCTTCGCTGATCGTAAACGCCGGGTATTTAATATCCTTTGCGGGTGGCGAGCCGGGCCCCAACAGCAATAGCAATAGACTGAAATGAATCATGGCCCTACTTTTTTAGCAGTAACTTGCTCGGCCTGTTTTGCCACTACCTGGTTGTAAAACTCACGCAGGTTCGTGTACTCATCCTGCGAAAAAAGATTCTTCGTGATTTGGAAGTTGCTTACCAACATTACTTCCGTTGGCGAAACCTTGGTTACGCTAAATGTGTAGCGGCCGGCATTGCCGGGTAACATAATCAACTTGTTCGCAGGAATTTCTTCTAAGGCATAGTTGGCCGGGAGTTTGATTTTGGTCATCATCAGCTTTTCCTGTGGCGTGCCAAAATCCACCGGATACTCCCGATTCTCCGAACGAAACGGATTTTCGGTTTCCTGGCCGTGTACAAACGGGCTTACATAAATTACATCTCCGGCCACGGTAGCGTGGTCTTGAATCGATACGGTGAGTACTTCTTTTGCTGGTTTATCAAACTCTTCGTGGCCAACCAACTCACTTTTTTCTACCGTCCAGTTCTGGTGAGAGGAGTAGTTCTTTACGTAATTGTCTTTACCGTGTTGCTTTAACGCACGCCGGGCTTCATAGGCACCATAGCCTTCGTGTACCTGCGTAACCTGTCCTTTCAGCTCGCCGTCTGGGGATAGCACCAAATCTGCGTTTACTACGTGCCGGTCTTTTGCTGTGGGCACGATCGGAATCCAGCCCGATTTTGTGGCGGAAACAACAAACCCTCTGCCGTTCAGGCAACGCTCGGGCAGCACGTGGTAAGGCAATAGTGGTTCGGTTGCATCTAACAGGTAACGTTTACCCTCGATGTTCACGCCACACACCACGTAGTTAAACTGGCGGCGCATCGGGAATTGCTCACGCACAAAACCGTGGTCGCGGGTGCTGAGCAGCACCATGTCAACATCAAACCCCACTTTTTGCAACAGCGAAGCAAGGATGAGGTTGATATCGCCCGAGGTACCCTTTTTTTCTTCCAGGATTTTTTTTGGATTTCCCAGCAGATAATCTTTTTCACCATCCCATTCAATGTTCTTTTTTACGTAGGTGTGGATGGCCTCTATTTTCTTCAGCGGATCGGTGATGCCCGCGGTGATCTCCAATGCTTTTTCTTTGAGGAACATGGTGCGCTCAATCGCGCGGCCAAAGTCTTCGCTTTCCAATAAATCGGCATTCAGTTTTTCCCAGGTACCCATGATTTCCTGGGTGGGCCGGTTGGGATAATCGATATACGCCAGCGCAAAGTTTATTTTTGACAAATAGTCGTCTTCGCACGTCATGAACGGTTCGGCCTTGAAGGCGGGCACATCTTTTACCAACCAATGATGCATTTTGGCCGGCAGGTTGGGCGAGTTTTTATCAGTCACCTGATAATCATTCACCGAAACGTAGCCTTGCATGTATTGTTTAAATGTAAACAGATCAGGAAAAGTCGCGTAGTATTCGCTGTGCCGGGTGGGAATGGAACGCTGAAATTGCCAGTTGGGAAAGTTGGTGATAAAGTCGGAGTGGATGGTGTACACATATTCAATCACCGACCCCACTTTGGCATTGGGAATGGTGAATTTAGTATTGTTGAAATACCGGTTGATCTTTTCCTTAAACGTGTTGCCTTTTTCCATTTTGGTCTCCACCAAAGCTCCACCCTCCAGCGTGTACGATGCGCCCTTTAAGCTGGCAATGCGCTCTTCGTCTGAGCCATTATGAAAAAGCCGAATGCCGGCATTGGCCCACGACAGCCCTTCTTTTTTCAGAATCTTAATCCGCACGTGGCGCTCAAACTGCAGCGTGGCGCCTACGGATGTAACGGTAATGTATGCGTGGCCAAAATCGGCCAGCACCACGGCGGCGGCGGTGGTGTCTTTATCGTACTGCGTCATTCGTAAATCCTCCATGGGAATATTTCCGAACTTGATGGGCGACTTTTGTGCGTGGACAAAAAATACCACGCTCAAAAACAAAATTGTGAAAGTGTTTTTCATTAGGTTAGGTAACTTTGGAAGTAAAGATAAAAATCGCAGCTTTTTATACAAATGACTTTTGCCCGGTTTGTCACCCTGAAATTTTTTGGTTGCTTTGTTTGTTGAAACTCAACCCCGCAAATCTTTAACAAACCACCATGGCAAAAGCAAAAACCCTTTTCTTCTGCCAGAGTTGTGGCTACGAGTCCGCCAAGTGGTTAGGCAAGTGTCCATCGTGCAACGCCTGGAACAGTTTTGTTGAAGAAGTAGTAACGAAGCCGGATTCAGAAAAAAACGAGTGGCGCACCGAGGGCGTGCGGAAGACCGCGCAACCTAAAACGTTGGCCGAGATTGTAAATGGAGATGAGCGTAGGTGGCTTACGCCCGATCAGGAGTTGAACCGGGTGCTGGGTGGCGGCATTGTGCCGGGTTCGTTGGTGCTCATTGGTGGCGAGCCGGGCATTGGCAAATCCACACTGCTATTGCAAATCGGCCTGGCCCTCAGCGAACAAAAAATTTTATACGTATCGGGCGAAGAAAGCGATCAGCAAATTAAAATGCGCGCGGAGCGCATCGCGCCCCAGGCCAAAGCCCCGAATTTTTTTATGCTGGCCGAAACCAACACGAAAAATATTTTCACGGCCGTGGAGGCGGTACAACCCCACGTAGTAGTGATTGATTCTATTCAAACCTTGTTTTCGCCCGTGTTGGACTCCGTGGCCGGCAGTGTTGCCCAGGTACGGCAATGCGCAGGCGAACTGATGAAGTTTGCAAAAGAAACAAACACACCGGTTTTTTTGGTGGGACACATCACGAAAGACGGTATGCTGGCCGGCCCTAAAGTGCTGGAACACATGGTAGACACCGTGCTACAATTTGAAGGCGACCGCCACCTGACGTACCGCATTCTGCGCACGACAAAAAACCGGTTTGGCTCGACCAGCGAAATCGGGATTTATGAAATGCTCGGCTCCGGCTTGCGCCAGGTGAGCAACCCTTCGGAGATTTTGATCTCGCAGAAAGACGAGCCGCTGAGCGGCATTACTATTGGTGCCACGATCGAAGGCAACCGGCCGCTGCTGATTGAGATTCAATCGTTGGTGAGCCCCGCTTCGTACGGCACACCCCAACGAACGCCCACCGGCTTCGACCAAAAGCGGCTCAACATGCTGCTGGCCGTGCTCGAAAAGCGGTGCGGCTTTCGCATGGGCACACAAGATGTGTTTGTGAATATGGCCGGCGGCATTTACGTGGAAGATCCGGCAATTGATTTAGCGCTGTGTGTGTCGCTGGTATCTTCGCTGGAGGAGATTCCGGTGTCCGACAAATACTGTTTTGCAGCAGAGGTTGGCCTGGGTGGCGAACTACGCGCAGTAAACCGGGTGGAGCAGCGCATTAGTGAGGCCGAGAAACTGGGGTTTAAAAAGATTTTCATTTCCCGCTACAACGAAAAACTGGTGGACCGGGCAAAAACAGGGATTGAAATCTGTGCTTTTGGAAAATTGCCCGAACTGCTGCAACACCTGTTACGCCCCTGACCATGGATGCATTTTTTATTGAAGATTTGGGTTTCTCGGAAAACATTTTTAGCTACCTGATTTTACCCTTACTGATTTTTCTGGCCCGCATTTGCGATGTATCCATCAACACCATTCGCATTATTTACATGCTGGGCGGGCGGCGCTACACGTCTACCCTGCTCGGTTTTTTTGAATCGTTTATCTGGCTGATGGCCATTCGGCAGATTTTTTCGCATTTGGATAACTGGGTGTGTTACATTGCCTATCCGGCCGGGTTCGCGTCCGGTATTTTTGTGGGAATGATCATTGAGGAGCGCATTGCTTACGGAAAAGTGATTGTGCGCATCATTACCCGCAAAGATGTGTTGCCGCTATTAGCCTACCTGCACGAGCAGCACTTTAGGTACACGCGTGTAAATGCGGAAGGGCCGGATGGCCCTGAAACGCTTGTGTTTACCGTGCTGAATCGCGAGCGCTTGGATGAGTTGATTGAAAAGCTGCGGGCGATTCTGCCTACGGCGTTCTACACGATTGAAAAAGTAAAGGCGGCCGGGGAAGGCAGCATTTTTCCGGAGGAGCGGGGTGGCTCTCGTTTGTTTACGCGCTTGCGCGGGATGATTCGGAATTAAGAAACGTAATGGCCGTTGCCCTGCAAGCCACCGGTGTGCACCAGCAATATCCGGCTACCGCGTGGAAACGTGCCGCGCTGAAGTAAATCCACAACCGCAGAAAACATCTTGGCCGTGTACACCCGGTCGAGCGGAAGTGCAAAATCATTTTTTATTCTGGCCATTAGTGCGAGTAATTCGGGGGTGGTTTTTCCGTACCCGCCGTGAGCATACGCTGTATGGATGTGCCAGTTGTTGTACGTGTTTGTAGTGTAGCGTTGTACCCATTGCGTTACGGCTGCGGTAAGCAGATCAGGGCCTTTTAATACGGACACACCGTGAATCTGCGCGCGGCCGGCCAGCCCGCACGCGAGGCCCGCCATTGTGCCGCCAGTGCCCACGGGTAAAAAGATGATGTCGGGCTGGTAGTGCTGCCACAATTGTGCGCCCCACGTGGCGCAACCCTGCACGGCGAGCGTATTGGTGCCGCCCTCGGGCACCACATAGCAATCGCCAAACTGGTGGGCGAATGTGCTGAGCAATTCGGGCTGATCTTTTTCACGGTATTGCGCCCGCGATATAAAATGTAACCGCATGCCACACGCCTGTGCAAACTGCAAGGTGGGGTTTAGCACGCGCTCGCCCCGAATGATACCAATACTTGCCAGCCCAAGCTCGCGCGCGGCAGCGGCAGTAGCATAGATGTGGTTGGAGTACGGGCCGCCAAAGGTGAGTAGCGTGTGGTGGTGCTGGCGTTGGGCGGCCTCCAGATTGTGTTTTAGCTTCCACCACTTGTTGCCCGATACAAAAGGATGATTTACGTCTTCGCGCAGCACGGCTACGGTAACGCCCTGCGCGGTGGCTTCTGGCAGCGGCAAGGCAACGCAGGGTACGGGCTGGTACGACAGCGACTTCATGAACCGTAAAGATCGGAAAATACGACTACCTGCCCGCAGCCTGTGGGACACGGATGAAACTTTGGGTGTGGGGTGTTTGCGTGAGGGATGCGCAGGGCCCGGTGGCCACGCGCTTCGCGTGGCCACGGGAGCGCAGCGTACCCCGGAGCAGCCCGACCACGCGCCTCGCGTGGGCACGCCCAACCAAAAACTTAGATGCGCGCCTGGTAGGTGTATAGTTGATAGTAGCGCCCCTGCCGGGCGATGAGTTCTTCGTGGGTGCCGCGCTCGGCAATTTGGCCATCTTCGATGACGAGGATTTGCGTGGCCTGCCGGATGGTGCTGAGGCGGTGGGCGATAACGAAGGTGGTGCGGCCCTGCATGAGTTGTTGCAGACTTTGCTGGATGTAGCTTTCGCTCTCGGTATCGAGGTTGCTGGTGGCCTCATCCAGAATGAGCACCCGTGGATTGGCAAGGATGGCGCGTGCAATGGCAACGCGCTGCCGCTGGCCGCCTGAGAGTTTTACGCCCCGCTCGCCAATCACGGTGTCGAGGCCTTTTTCGAAACGGTTGGTAAACTCGTCTACGTGTGCCGCGCGTATGGCTTGTTGCAACTCGGCCTCGGTGGCCTGTGGGCGCGGGAAGAGAATGTTATCGCGAATGGTGCCTTCGAACAGAAAATCATCTTGCAACACAACACCCAATTGGCTGCGGTAGCTGGCGAGGGAGACTTTTGAAAGATCAGTGCCGTCTACGGTGATGATGCCTTGATCGGGGTTGAGAAACGTGGCGGCCAGGCCCGCGATGGTGGTTTTGCCCGAGCCCGAGGTGCCCACCAGGGCAGTAACGCTGCCGGCGGGCGCATCGAATGAAATATTTTTAAGCACCGGCTTGCCCTCTTCGTAGGCGAAGGAAACGTTTTGAAACCGGATGTGACCATCGATGCGGCCGAGTTGCGTGGTGCGCGTGGTGCCATCGTCTTCGATGGCCATGTTCATCAGTTCTTCGGTGCGGTCGAGCCCCGCGAAGGCTTCGGTAAGTTGGCTGCCGATGTTGCTCATCTGGATGATCGGCGCAATCATGAAACCAAGGTAAATGGTAAACGAAAGAAAATCGCCAAACGTAAGCTCGCCCTGCATGATGAGATAGCCGCCAAAGCCCATGATGCCCGTGCTGGCGAGGCCGAGTAAGAACGTGCCGAGGCTGGTAACCAGGCTGGTGGAGGTAAGGCTTTTTTTGATGTTGAGGAAAAGTTTTTCTGCGCCTTGTTCGAACGTGCGGATTTCCTGCTGCTCGGCATGGAACCCTTTGATGACGCGTACGCCATTGAGGGTTTCGGTGAGGCGCCCGGTGACTTCGGCATTGAGTTTACCCCGTTCGCGAAAGATGGGCCGAATGAATGCAAACGCCTTGAGCGAGATGATGCCGAAAATGGCAATGGGTACGAGCACGTAGAGCGTCATGAGGGGTGAAATGCGGATGAGCAGTACCAAGCTGAGTATGGCCGTGAGGATACCGCCCACAAGCTGCACCAGCCCTGTGCCAACAATGTTGCGCACACCTTCTACATCGTTCATGATGCGCGACACCAGCGCCCCGGATTTTTGATTATCAAAAAACCGAATGGGTAGCTGCAGCACTTGCTTTTGCACCTTTACCCGCAGCACACTAATGAGGTGTTGGGCCTCTACGCTCAGCAGGCGGGTGAGCAGAAAAGAGGTAAACGCCTGTATGATAATGGCGCCAATGACCGCTGCCAGCACCAGTTTGAGCATGTACACGTCTTTGTTCACGATCACATCATCAATCAAAAACTTGGTAGCGCCCGGCAAAACCAGACCGGCCAGGCGGCTGATGATGATGAGGATGAGCCCAATGAAGAGTAATTTTTTTCGGGGCCAAACAATGGTTTTGAAAACCTGGCCGATGGTGATTTTGGATTTAGACATAGTAGGTACCCTCCATAGACGGACGGGTTTGCATTTTCATCTACGGCGTATTGAATTTTTTTGGATGGCCGTTCGTGGGAAAACCGTTTTCTTTGGTGAAAATACAAAACGATCATGAACTGGATTGAAGCCGTAGGCTTGTTTGGAGCTTTTTTGAGTAGCGTAACCTTTCTGCCGCAGGTGTACAAAACCTGGCAAACCCGCAGTGCGGGCGACTTAAGTTTAACGATGATGCTGATTGTGTTTACCAGCACCATTGTGTGGCTGGTCTATGGGCTGGCGCTCACCTTGTGGCCGGTAATCATTTGCAACGGCATTATCTGCGGGCTAAGTGCACTGTTGATTTATTTTAAGGTGGCGTTTAAAAAATAGTCTTTTGACTACGAAAGTGAAGCTTATTCGCAATAAATTAGGGCTGTTCACGGTTGATATAGAATAAATCAATTTATACTATCCGCGTTTTTTCTAGTTTTCACCTTCGGACGTTTTTCTGGCTATGAGATCATTGTTACGCATTTGGGCTCTCGTTTTTACAACATCGGTTGGCTTTTCGCAACGGGCAACGATCAGTGGCTTTGTTCGCGATTACACCACTGGCGAAAGCCTGATTGGGGCCAGCGTTTATTTGCCGGTGACGAAATCGGGTACCAGTACAAATGCATACGGTTTTTACAGCCTTACGCTGCCGCAGGATTCTGTGGAGGTGGTTTTTTCTTATGTGGGCTATACCTCCGTAAAGAAGAAGTTTTTTCTACAGCGAGACACAACGTTTGTGATCGTATTGGAGGAGGCAACCTTATTGGAGGAGGTGGTGGTAACGGGCGAAGCCGTGGAGGCCATTCATGAAGCCAGCAGCATGAGTACCACCACCATCCCCATCAACCAGATCAAAGCCTTGCCGGCGTTTTTTGGTGAGGTAGACGTTTTAAAAACGTTGCAACTGATGCCGGGCGTGCAGGCAGGCACGGAGGGTTCCACCGGGCTCTACGTGCGGGGTGGAGGGCCGGATCAGAACCTGATCTTGTTGGATGGCGTGCCGATTTACAATGCCTCGCACCTCTTTGGGTTCTTTTCGATCTTCAATGCTGACGCAATTAACCGGGTAGAGTTAATCAAAGGCGGATTTCCTGCACGTTATGGCGGACGCCTTTCTTCGGTGATCGACATCAGTATGAAAGACGGCAACATGAAGAAGGTGCAGGGGGAAGCAAGCATCGGGCTGATTGCTTCGAAAGTCACAGTAGAAGGGCCGATTACCAAAGACCGCACCTCGTTTATTTTTTCTGCGCGCAGAACGTACATTGATGCGTTGGCGCGGCCCATTATCCGGTTGGCAACCCAGCAGGTAGCGGGGTACTATTTCTATGACTTGAATTTCAAGCTGAACCACATCATCGACTCGCGGAATCGCCTTTATTTGAGCACCTACACGGGCGATGATCGAGCGTACTCGCGCGAGCGCCAATCGTACGTCTTTAATAATGAGCGGCGCGAAAGCCGCAATGAGTTTGGACTCCGGTGGGGCAATGTGGTAACTGCCGCGCGTTGGAATCACGTGTTGTCGCCCAAGTTGTTCGCGAACTTAACGGGCACATATTCGCGGTATCGTTTTGATCTCTTTTCGGAATACCGCGAAACGATTGAGCGCGTGAACGAGGAGCCCGAACGCAGGTTTTCGCGAGATCAGTACATCAGTGGCATTAGCGACTGGGCCGGTAAGTTGGATTTTGACTACATGCCCAATCCCAATCATTACGTGCGATTTGGCACGCAAACCATTTTTCACCGGTTTGCGCCCGGGGTGTACACCGTTCGATCAAGTGGCGGGCTAGATACAACTACCTCGGCGCGCATCACAAACGCCATCGAACTTGCCCACTATGTGGAAGATGATTGGCTAATTTCTAATCGCTTGAAAGTGAATGCGGGCCTCCATGCCTCTTCTTTTTTTGTGGATGGCCGCTCGTACTATTCGTGGCAGCCGCGCATATCCGGGCGCTGGTTGATGACTTCAAATTTTGCCTTGAAAGCATCGTATGTAGAAATGGCGCAGTTTATTCATTTGCTTACCAATGCGGGCTTGGGTTTACCCACCGATTTATGGGTGCCCAGTACCGGTTCCGTTCGGCCACAGACAGCCCGCCAGGCCGCCATTGGCATAGCGAAAACGGTGCGCAACACCTACGAGTTTAGCCTGGAAACCTATTATAAGCGCATGAATAACCTGATTGAATACAAAGATGGCGCAAGCTTTGTGGAGCAGGAGCAATCGTGGGAAGATAAGATTGAGAAAGGCGGTGTTGGCACTGCATACGGTGTTGAAGTGCTGGCGCAGAAGAAGGTGGGGGCGCTTACCGGCTGGGTAGGATACACCCTTTCATACACCGACCGGCAATTTCAAAATCTGAATTTCGGGCAGCCTTTTCCTTACAAATTCGATAACCGCCATGACATCAATATTGCACTAGCACATACCTGGAACGACAAGATGGATTTTTCGCTGGCGTGGACCTTCACCACGGGCAATGCAATTACCCTTGCTACGCAGAAATTTGATTCGATGATCGAGGGACTGAATAGCCCTATGCGCGTGGTGCCGGAGTTGCAGTATTTTGAATCGCGTAACGGCTACCGAATGCCGCATTACCACCGCCTGGATGTAAGCGTAAGTTGGTGGAAAAAGAAAAAACACGGGCTGCGAAAATGGACGGTGGGGATTTATAATGCCTATAACCGAATGAATCCATTCTTCATCGAACTTGGCGAGCAAAACGGACGCCCGCAGTTTATTCAGTACAGCCTGTTCCCGATTATTCCTTCTGCTACCTATACATTTAAATTCTGATCGATGAGGCCAGTAGTTGTGTTAAAGTTGTCTTTTGCCTGGGCTTTTATAGCCGTTTCTGTTTTTTGGGGTTGCCGTCAGGTGGTGGAGATTGATGTGCCACTCAGCGATCAACGATTGGTCTTGAACGCGGTTTTCAATCCCGACAGCGCGCTAACCGGTGCGGTATCGTATAGCAGGCATATTCTGGACGAAGGACGCGTTACGCCAGCCCCCGTGCAGATCTCGGTTCGCGATTTGGCCACCAACCAGCCCGTAGCAGAATCAATCAAAACACAGAATGGTTTTGGAGAGATCATTTGGGAATCGCCCTTTCGGCCGCTGGCGGGTAGAACCTACGAACTTCGCGTAACGGATCAACGGGGCAAAACCGCCCACGCAACAGTTACGGTGCCTGCGCCCATACCGTTAACCGATCTACAAATAGACACCGTGAGATCGGATCAGGGAATCGATGAGTTGCAACTTCAGTTGCGGTTTACTGATCCGCCAGGCCAGCGCAATTTTTACCAGCTTTTTGTTTTCTATAAAGATAAAGGTTTCTTTTTCGTTCGACCCGATGGAGACACAACGTTCTATGTTAACCCTTCAACCAGAAGAGCGTTTTTTCGGATATCTGATGCTGCCCTTGGAGACGTAAATACATCTTTTGGAGAATTGCTCTTTGACGATGCGTTTTTCGATGGGCAGCAACACGCCATCACAATCCGGTTTAGCGTCAATGCGCGATCGCAACAAGACTTTCGGGTTTTCTTTCAACACCTATCGCCCGAATACTATCGCTATATGATTACAACCTCGCTTCAATATCGAACAACGGGCGATCCGTTTGCCCAGCCCGTGTTGGTATTTAGCAATGTGACGAACGGATTTGGCATCGTAGGCGCCTTAAATCAAACGGTACGCTCGTTAGACTAAACGCCATTTCAATAAATAACTTGGTATGTCGAACGAAATTGTGGCATTCTAAGTCACGGCGCTGCAATTACGCATTTCTCGGTCATGTCTCCCGCGAAATGAGACTTTACATAGTTTGAGAGGGCACATACGCTACCTACGTAATACTACCTTCAAACTCACTTCCGCGTGCAGTCCAGATGCCAGTGCATTGAGTGAGTTTGGGCTGTGACTATGAATTTGATGCGACTCTTTTTTCCCGCCCCTTCACACCCGGATAGAGCCCCGGCACCGGGTCGCTGGTGAAGACTTGTTTAGTATGTACATTCATGATGCTCAGCACACCGTGCCAGCCTGCGCCTGTATCCATCAGCCAAACGCCGCCGCCTTGCACGGGTGTGCCGGTAAACACGGGTGTGTGGCCTACGAACACTTCATCGAATTGCGTTAGGTTCTGCGCCCCAGTCTGGCCCACGCGCTCAAGTGCCTGATTCGCCAACGTGCGATCCCACAGAAAAGTATCCCAATCGTTCACATCCAACGGCTGATTGGGGTGGATGCCAGCATGAACAAATAACCGGTTTTCGAGTAGGAAAAACGGTGCCGCCTTTTGCAAGAATTTCAGGTGGTGTGCGTCGGGTTTGTTGTTGTACGACACCAGGGTGGCCGCGCCGCCCTGCGTTAGCCAGTTGGGATCAGCAACGCCGGTTTCCATCCACCCGCGCGTCCACCAGTCGTGGTTGCCAAGGATGTACACCAAATGTTTGATTTTCATCAGTTCTTGAATACAGGCCTTTGTTTCAGGCCAGCCATCGGCTACATCGCCCAGGCAGATCAGCATGTCATTTTGATCATCGAACCGGGCGCGCCGCAGACACTGTTGCAGCGCGGCAAAAGCCCCGTGTATATCACCCATCACAAACGTCCGCATCGCACGCTCTAAAAAACAGCTCAAAGTTATTGCTTCCAATTATTTAATATTGCGGTTTGTTCATCCTTAACAAAAGCGCAATCATGTCAGTGGCAGGAACCTCCGAACTTCATCAGGAACACAAGCACAAAATCCGGCAGGTAATCGATGAAGTCGGCAAAGTAGTGGTGGGGCAGGAGTATATGGTTAATCGGCTCTTGGCCGGTTTGTTTACCAACGGCCATATTTTGCTGGAGGGTGTGCCCGGCTTGGCCAAGACGCTTACCATCAGCACCGTGGCCCGTGTGCTGCATCTGGATTTTCAACGCATTCAGTTTACCCCCGATTTGCTGCCGGCCGATCTGGTGGGTACCATGATCTACAACCAGAAAGAGGGCAAGTTTGAAGTAAAGAAGGGCCCCATTTTTGCCAATATCATTCTTGCCGATGAGATTAATCGATCGCCCGCCAAGGTGCAAAGTGCGTTGCTGGAAGCCATGCAGGAAAAAACCGTGACCATTGGCGAAACCACCTTTACGCTGGACAAGCCGTTTTTGGTATTGGCCACCCAAAACCCGGTAGACCAGGAGGGAACTTACCCGCTACCGGAGGCCCAGGTAGACCGGTTTATGATGAAGGTGTTTGTGGATTATCCTACCAAAGAACAGGAATTGGAGATCATGCGCAGAATCTCCAACATGCAATACAACTATGATGTGAATACCGTGCTCACCAAGGAGGATATCTTTTCCATTCGTGGCGGGGTAAATGCGGTGAAGATCTCTGAATCGTTGGAGCGTTACATCGTAGAGTTAGTTACGGCTACGCGTAAAGCAAAAGAATACAAACTCGACCACGAGGCGCAATACATTCAATTTGGCGCTTCGCCACGCGCTACCATCAATCTCAATTTGGCTGCGAAAGCCATGGCCTACATGGATGGGCGCGACTATGTGTTGCCCGAGGACATCAAAGAAGTAGCGCTGGACGTGATGAACCACCGCATTTTACTGAATTACGAGGCCGAGGCCGATAACGTGCGCACGACCGACATCATCAAAGCAATTTTAACGAAAGTGCCGATCAATAAATAGGCATCGATTTAGGTCATTCGTGGCTTGGGTAACGTTACCCAAACTTTATATCTGTTACGGAATTCTTACCCAAATATTAAGTGGGTAAAGTCGATAAGTAACTCATTTTCAATTCTGTGATTTCAGAATCCCAAAAACACTGTTGAATGAAACCGCAGAACGGGCGTTAGGCGGCACCCCAATCGTTTAACAATTCCGTAACATAGCCGAAGTAGCCGGGTAATATTGTTGGGGCACCTTTGCCGCAAATTCCTGCCTATGCCTAACCGCTACTTTTCGCTCGTGTTTTTGCTGCTTATGTCTGGATTTGTTTTCGCCCAGAACGGCTCCATTGCCGGCCGCGTGGTGGATTACAAAACCAAAGAAGCAATTATTGGTGCCAGCGTAGTGATTCAAGGCACAACTGTGGGCAGCGCTACCGACATCGATGGAAATTTCCTGATCAACAATGTGAAGCCCGGCACCTATACGATTGTGGTGAGCTACATCGCATACAAAACTCAGACCATCCCGGATGTACTGGTAGAATCCGGAAACAAAACTACGTTAACTATCGACCTGCCCGAAGACGTGGCGGAGTTGCAGGAGATTGTGATTACGGCCAAGAAGGAAATAGCGACAGACATTAACTTGTTGAACTCCATTAAGGAGATGAAGATGGTTGTGAGTGGTATTTCGAGCGAGCAGATTGTGAAGCTTCCAGATCGTGATGCGGCGCAAATTGCACAACGCGTTTCAGGGGTAACGATTACAGACAACCGGTTTATTCTCGTGCGCGGTGTGCCCGAGCGGTACAATCAGGTGATGATCAATGGCATCATCGGGCCCAGCACCGAAATCGACAAGCGCTCATTTTCCTTCGATTTGATTCCCGCGGGATTGATTGATCAGCTGTTGGTATTTAAGTCTCCCACAGCCGAATTGCCGGGCGATTTTGCGGGAGGTATGATTAAAATTATTACGAAGCAACCAAGCTACGATGAGTTTACCAGCTTTGGTTTTAACGTGGGGTTCCGTACCAACACAACGTTTCAGGATTTTGTAACGACTGACGGTAGCCCAACTGATTTACTTGGATTTGATAATGGCTTCCGCGACCTGCCCAGCGCCTTCCCCGGCATTAATGAGCTTCGGTCTGCTCCGCGCAACTCCCAACTCCGCGAAACTGCGGGCAAGTCGTTAACAAACAATTTTGGATTCCGTACCCGGCAGGCCCCCGTAGATTTTGGGTTTAACGTCGCTACAAACCAGAAATTTTCCATTGGTAAGGTTACGTTAAGCAATCTTACTGCGGTAGCGTATTCAAATAGCTACCAACGATTCACAGATGCGCCGTTCTTACGCTATAACGATTTTCAAACCGTGCCTGCCACGTTACGTTTTGAATATCGGGATAACGGCTATTTTAATGATACCCGGGTAACCGGCATGCACAACTGGCTGATTGACTTGAACAGTCGTAACCGTATTGAGTTTAAAAACCTGTTCGTACAATTAGGCGAAAATGAAACCATCGTCCGGACGGGCGATGACAAAATTCAGAACCCCAACTTTGACCGTAGAAATTACGCATACCATTATTTAAGCCGCTCAATTTATTCAGGTCAGTTAGAGGGTATGCATAAGTTAGGGGATGGCTCTGCGAAGATTGATTGGGTGGTTGGTATGAATTGGATTCGCAGAAACGAACCGGACTACAGGCGTTTCCGCACGTTCCGTGACAAGACTTTTGGGGGCACCGAAGAACCGTTTCAAATGCAGCTGCCGCCTAGTGGCAATTTATTTGAAACCGGGCGGTTCTGGTCGGGTTTAGTAGACCGCACGTTCACGAATGCCTTGAATTTTGAAAAGAAGTTTGGAGATACTGAGCAGAAACGCGTTGCCACTGTGAAGGCGGGTTATCTGGTTGAATACCGCGAACGTTCATTTGCCGCCCGCTACATGAATTACCTTTATCCCGGTAATTTTAACCCGTTGATTGGCGAGGAATTGATTCGACAGCCATTATCAACGATATTTAGTCCAGCCAACATTCGCCAGCAAGATGGCTTCGTAGTTGAAGAGGGAACACAACCCCAAGATGCCTACAATGGCACCAATTTTTTAAGCGCGGGTTATGTGTCGGCCATGGTTCCTCTCGGAAAGTTTGATATCAGCGCCGGCGTTCGCGCGGAATACAACATCCAGAAGCTAAATGCCCTTACCAATGCAGCACCGGTGAATGTCGATAATCCGATTTTTGCCGCTCTCCCGTCGGTAAATGTTGCCTACAATTTAACTGACAGGTCTTTGGTACGTATGGCATACGGGCGTACACTCAACCGCCCGGAATTTCGCGAGTTGGCGCCTTTTCTTTACTACCAGTTTGAGTTAGAGGCTGGCTTGATTGGTAGTCCTAACTTGCGCACTGCATACATAGATAATGTGGATTTACGCTACGAGATCTACCCCAACCCTGGAGAGATGTTCAGCATCGGTGGTTTTTTTAAGCGATTCAAAGATCCCATTGAGTCATATCTTCAAATTACTACTGAAAACCCGCAGTTTTTTTATGGTAACGCCCTCACTGCCACCACCGCAGGTCTTGAAGTGGAGTTTAGAAAATCGTTGGCGAGTTTGGGTGTAAGTAAATGGTTGCGCAACACATCGTTTAACTTTAACGGAGCCCTTATTCAAAGTACGGTTGACATCGGAGCAATCGCTACGAATCAGGTACGTAATCGGCCACTTCAGGGCCAATCGCCTTACGTAATTAACTTTGGCTTATATTATGCTGATGATGTAAGCGGTTGGTCGATGAACGCAGCATACAATGTATTTGGTCAGCGCATTTTTTCCGTAGGCGATTTTGTATTCCCATCTTGGATTGAGATGCCCCGCCATGCCCTGGACTTTCAAATCTCAAAAACGTGGAATAAGAAATTGGAAATTAAGTTGAACATCCAAAATGCACTAAATGCCCCGTATCAACTTTATCAGGATAACAACAGCGACAATACAATTCAAGACAACGAGTCGCTGATTCAGCGCTATCGCATCGGCTCTCAGTTTTCTCTGGGGTTGAATTGGAAATTTATGAAGGAGTAGGCTTCTTCAGTTCGTGTTTTCATCTAATTCGGGGGCGTTCGCAGGAGCGCCCCCTTTTTGTTAACAAATCATGAACATGGTAACATTCCAGTAAAGAATTGTTAATTCGGTCGTAACCCCTGCCGTGCTGTGTCAGCCTATTTTTGGGGCTAAAATCAAACAAAAACCTGCATGAAAAAATTTATCCGATTCATGGCATTCCTAGTAGCCGTGTCATCTATTCTGGTGATTCAGAGCTGCGATGAAGAAGATCCCCCAATTCCGCCCACACTTACCGGCCCCGCCACCGTGGCATCGGTTCAAATTGGTGCAAAGGCAGATGTAACCTTCAGCTTCACCGCTCCCGAAGGGTATGCATCGGCAACTGTTTCTGCTACCGGCGGTACTGCAACGGTGAAGACTCCCGGAACGGCCGGCGCTACTGAAGGGTCAGTGGTTGTTGAGTTCACGGCTGATAATACACCCGGTGCTGCTGTGGTGACGTTGACTTTAACAGACGCGAAACAACAAACCGTTACCGCTACCGGTACGCTAAACAAAACAATCAGCGCGCCTCCGGCCGTTACACTTAGCAGTGCAACTGCACAAGGATTCCCAGGTGCTACCGTTACGGTTACGGCCACTATTGCCGCAGCCAACGGTGCGCGTAACATTTCTTACACTACTACCGGCGGCCTTACCGGCTCTCCTGTTTCTCCGGTAACGATCAGTGGAACAAGCGCTACCCAACAGTTTACTTTCACCGTGCCGGCTAACGCTGCAATTGGTTCTACGCTTACCGCAGTCTTCACTGCTCAAGACAATCAAAATCTCAATTCTACGCCGGTAACATTTACCGTTACCGCTGCAACAAATGAATTGACCGGTACACAAAGTGGTAACCTGACGATTGAAAAAGGCAAGCCGTATTTGGTAAAAGGTACCTACATTATTCCCACAGGAGTAACGGTTACCGTTCAGCCTGGTGCGATTGTAAAAGGCGATAAGGCCACGAAAGGACTTATTCTCGTTCAACCCGGCGGCCGCTTGGTGGCGAATGGTACCGCGGCTGAACCGATCGTTTTCACCTCTTCTCAGGGTGTAGGCGAACGTGATCGTGGCGACTGGGCTGGTATCGTTTTACTCGGAAACGCGTTTGTTAACCAAACGGCTCGTCCTGCCATTGAAGGAGTAACTCCTGAACAGCGCTATGGCGCAATCGCTGCAGACGGTGCAACCCCCGCAACGAATGCAGACGCGAACTCAGGCACGTTACGTTACGTTCGTATTGAGTATGCAGGAATTGAACTAACGCCTAACAACGAGACAAACAGCTTAACCATGGGTGGTGTTGGAAACGGAACACTTATGGAGTACGTACAAGTATCCTTTGGTGGCGATGATGGATTCGAGTGGTTCGGTGGTACGGTAAATGGCAAATGGCTTGTTTCGCATTCCACTTGGGATGATGATTTCGATACTGATTTCGGTTGGGGTGGCAACGTGCAATTTGGATTGGTTGTACGCAATCCATTCTTCGCTGATCAGTCAGGTTCAAACGCATTCGAAAGCGATAACCAGGCGAATGGTAATACCATAGCAGGAATTTGCGATGCTACCACACAGGCAGGATGTACGCGCGGAGTGTTCTCAAACATTACGGTGCTTGGTCCCCGGGACATCCAAAGCCGCAGCATTTCGGCTAACTATCAGAACGCGATTCACATCCGTAGACGTACCGCCATGTCACTGTTCAATTCGTTCATCTCCGGCTTCCGCATAGGCGTTCGCGTGGACGATCAAGGTACGCTTGATAACCTCACTTCAGGTGCAGGTAAGCATGCAAACAATGTGTTGGCTGTGCCGGGTACCACATTGATCGGCACTTCTGCAACAGCGTCTGATGCTGCTTTCGCGACTGGCTTAACCATCGCTCCCGATCCTGCTGGAAATGCCACAGCTATTTCGAACTACTGGACTACCAATGGCAATGCAGCAATCAATAACATTACTGCAATTACGCCGCTTACGGACTTGGGTATTCCTAATACCTTTTGGGCCGGTAGCACCGCAGCAAATTATCCTTCAAATCCGAACTTTGCTTTGAGCGCGGGTGTAGCAGGTGGCAACAACTTGAATTCAGGGGCTGCATTCACAGATGCAAAACTGACGGGTGCTGGCACATTCTTTACAACTGTAACGTACCGTGGTGCTTTCGGATCTACCGATTGGACCGACGGTTGGGCCGAATTCCAGCCGATCAACCGGAACTATTAATATCTCATTCAGTTCTACTGAAAAGACCTGCCGCAAGGCAGGTCTTTTCTATTTTATCCTAGCTTTGCTAAACCATTTATGAAGTCTGTTTTTTTATCCTTTGCGCTCTTGCTTTTCGTTTCCGGATGCACAAAATCCTACACACCGGCCGACCATCTCTCCGAGAAAGAGCAGTATGATTTGCAGTGGAAAATAATCCGCTACATCGGTCGTGCACCAGAAGGGCTTACGTTTGATGAGCGCTTTTACAAAGCATACGACAGCCATTACGAGGAGCAAATGGGCTTACATCGGCTGGATGCCTACTTTGAACAAGACGGCTATCGCTATTTTCTCATCAGCCGCAGGGCGCCCAGCATCTACGATAAACGCGTGGCTACGGGCGGGCGGTTGAAACTGGATGCCGAGGGCAAAGTGGCCGAGTACGAAGAGGTATTTCGCACCTGGAAAATGCCGGAACAAGACCTGGCCAAAAAAGGTGTGCTTTTGTTTGATAAAATGGTGAGGGGCGAATCGTTAGACCAGTACCTTACCAAAAACTCCTGGCCGGAAGAATATATCGAGTTCCCGGATGATGTAAACTATTTTGATAAGGCGAGCCGGCGGTGGCTGCAGCGGCAGTGAGACGTTGCTACAGGCTGTACGCCCAGGCTACATGCCTTTTGCTGCACGCTTCACGCGAAGCTCTGAAAGCGTGCAGCGTGTGGCGTGAAGCCTGTGGCGTGCAGTGTTCTACAGCGGCAACTCCCCCAACATCGAATGAAACAACACCCGCCGGGCGCGATCGCGCACCACATTCATGGGTAAGAGTGCACGTTCAGTTTCTTTTGCTTCCTCATCCCATTTGCGCATTTGCACATACTCTTTAAACAGGGGGTCGCGCTCGAAACGGTTGGCTTCGTCCTCCGTCATCTTGCCGCCCTGGTATTCGAGGGTTTTTTTACTCGCTGCGGAGAGTTTGTTGTAGTACTCCGGAAACCGCGCGGTAAGGTAACGCTTGGCTTGTACGTGGTTCTCCACCAGTAATGCTACCCGCTCCGGAAATCCTTTTTCGCGCAGGTAGTCGGCACCTACTTTTTCGTGCGACACCGTGCCTAATCCATGCAGATCGTTGTCGGTTGTACGATGTACGCACAGGTGGCCGATGTCATGAAAAAAGGCGGCTACCACTACTTCATCATCCCATCCTTGCTCCATCGCCAATTCTGCCGCTTGCGACATGTGTTCAATCTGCGATACCGGCTCGCCTATATAGTCTGCGCTTCCGTGCTCCGCGTAAAGCGCAAACACATCGTCAAGAATGGATTCTATGTCTACTTTTGTCATACGCTCAAAGTTCGGCATCCCATCGCCACCCGAAAATGCGCCGTTATTATCGTATGGTTAATTTGTGTACTGCAACTTCAAATTTATTTTACAAGATAACGCCCGAAAATCAATTCCATCCTAACATCTTACAGCCATGAATTCATTTCTTCCGCAACTTGCTGTTTTTGATTTGGCCGGCACTACCGTGCTGGATGAAAAATATGTTCATCGGGTTTTGCAAAAAACGATGGCCGGGCACGGCGTTACGATTACCATCGAAGAGGCAAATGCGGTAATGGGCATACCCAAACCCATCGCCATGCGACAACTTTTGCAAGACAAAGGGCTTGAGCCGAAGCCGGCGTGGATCAACCAAATGCATCTTGAGTTTGTTGAAAACATGCGCCATTTTTATCTCACCGAGCCGAATGTGCGGGAAATTGCAGGTGCGAGCGCAGTGTTTCGCGCCTTGCATGCTGCGGGTACTAAGGTTTTTGTAGATACCGGCTTTGACCGCGCCATTACGGATCCGTTGCTGGAACGCATGAGCTGGAATGGTTTAGTAAATGGCAGCGTAACCAGTGATGAAGTAGCACAAGGCCGACCTTTTGCGGATTTAATTTTACGTGCGATGGAACTTGCAGGCGTGAGCGAGGCGGCACGGGTGATGAAAGTGGGCGATACCCCTTCTGATTTACAGGAAGGAAAGGCCGCCGGATGTGGTTGGATCATTGGCATTACCGGCAACTTCACACGGGAAGCACTTGGCCGCGAGCCCCACACGCACATTATTGATCGTCTTGATGAAATCCCCAAGCTGCTAGGCCTGGCGCATTGATTGCATCTTTCGGTAGAAATACCACATCGATCCGGAGATGAGGATAAATCCTCCGATAGAAACCCAATAGCCCGTTTGGATGTAAAAGTCTAACCACGAAATTTCAAGGTCGCTGAATTCCTTCACCAACAGCACGCTTACACTGCCGAGGTAGCCTACCGAATCGGCCACGTACATAATAAACCCAACGGTGCCTACGTACTGAAACGCGGCCAACATCCGATCGAAGAAAATGCTGTTAAAGGGAACGTAGCCCATGTACAAGCCAACGCCTACGAGAATCATCCAGCTGACGGGCGGCAAAATTCCGAGTTGAAACAGATAGGTGCTGATGCCGATGAGCAATAATCCCAAGGCAATGATCAGGTGATTCAGCAGCAGGGCCAGTCGGTTATTTTTTACGATAATCAAACTGCCGATGATGAGAAGCACGATGATCGTTACCGGAATTTCGGTAGTGCTGTAAATGGCGGGCGATTTGCCATAGCCCAGCGCACTCCAAACCTCTGCGGAAAAGTTGTCGCGGAAATCGCGGTACACCGTGAGCAGCAAATACGCTAAGGTGAACATCACAATGCCCGGGCCGAACATCTTTACAAATGCGATACGCTCGGCCCCCATCATCGGTTGGCGTTTCGTGCGCAGGCGCTGGTCTTCCGCATCGGGCGGGGGCACCTGGTCCAACAGTTTCAAAAACAAAATCAGCGGTAGTGTAAACAGGCAACTGGCTACAAACGGCATCCAAAATTCGCTTACGCCCCACTGCTGCATCACAAAGCTCCCGACGGATCGGCATAAGCCGGCAGAAAAAATGAAACTAACGGACAACGCGGCGCCCAGTACCTCCGTGGTTCTACGCCCCTCCAGGTAGCTGAACACGAGGCCCCACACCATACCCAGCGGCAATCCGTTGGAGAAAAGAAAAACGATGTTGTACGGAGCGGGAGTAATGGCAAAGAGCAGCCATGAAACACCTGCGATAAGCACCATTACGCTAATGCCCGTAAATCGCCTCTCCGGCGGCAACTCAGAAACAATTTTTATTCCGATGAATTTGGAGGTAGCATAGCCCAACACCTGCGCGGTAACGAGCCACACTTTGTAACTCACCCCTGCCAGCATCATTCCTTCAAAAGTGGCAACGGCAAATGTTTTACGGAAGGCGTACACACAAGTGTACAAGCAAAACGCGGCAAGCGCGGTGAAGAGCGAGAACAGAAATGGGTTGGTGGTGCTGAGCCAGTGGCGAAGGGGCGTGGATTTCATTCCTGCAGGAGTTGGTGGAGGTGATGCTCGGCAAAGCCGGCCGAGCTGGTCATCCCTTTTCCACCAATACCGGTGCAGATTCGAATCCGATCGTCCACATCAAGTAACACAATATCCCTCTCGGGATGCTGCGAGTAGAAGCCCGCCCAGGCCGTTTGCAAAGCAAACACATCGAAGCTTACGATTTTAGCGGCTTCTTTCAAAATCAGATCCTGAATGTTTTGATGAATGGCAAACGTAAGTTGCTCGGGCGCGGTACAAGGTGCGTATTCGTGACTATCGCCCATGATGACTGAACCATCCAACGCCTGTTTGAATAGGATATGAATGCCCCAGGCTTTTAATTCTTGCAAATGCTCAGGTGTTTGGAGCGAAGCAAAGGAAGGACATTCTTCAAACGATTCGTACCGGCGGATGGTTAATCCCGTAAGGATATTGCTGCGAAGGGTCACGTGCGGCATCGGTACGGTTTGCATCATTTGAAGCTTTACGGCGATGAGACCGCTGGCCTGAAAAACCTCCGGGAATAACAGACGAAATTCGTTGCCGCTGCAAATCAGCGCGCGGTGGGCCTGCCAGTGTTCGCCCTGTGCAGTGGTAATGGTTACCGAGTCGCCTTTTTGCTCGCACCCAATTACCGGAGTGCCTGGCCGAAAGAGAAACCGGTTTGGAAATTTGTGTTGCAGGTAGGCAATGAGCCGGTGAATCATCGTATCGGGTTCAAGGCTTGCGTCCAACGGGAAAAAAAGCCCCTCGCGCACATAGCTGGCCCGTAAACTTGGCCACCGCTGCAGGCATTCATGGGCGGTAAGTAACTCGCACGGGTAATCTTTTTCGCGCATGCGCTGTTGCAGCTCGTGCAGCAACTGTTGCTCGGCATCATCGGAAGCGATGTAGACCGATCCGTTTTGCCGGACAGTGATATCAAACTCTTGCTGAATAGTACGGTAAATTTCCACGCCGCGGCGGCCCCACGCGTGCCAGGCGGAGGAAAGTCCGGAAGGTACGGCTTGGCCGAAGTTGCGCACGGTGGCGGAAACCGGGCGATTGTCTTTTTCGGTAAGGCAAACGGTTAGGCCTTTTTGTAATGCATGATACGCGTGAAACGCGCCCAGCACTCCGCTCCCTACAATGGTGATGTCGTACGATGGCATATTAAAAAAAACATTTCAAGGAACTGCTTTTTCCTCAGAGTTGATCGCCCCAAGGCGTAAAGATTTTTTGAATTCATGGCAGCTTTGATTCCTGCGCGGAAATCAGGGCGGTCTCTCGATTGGTGAACATGGCGAAACTATTTTTGAGATCGTTTCTAACTGATCAAAAAATAAACCACCAGCATCACCACCGGTTTGGCGCTACGGTTAATCGGGCGGTGCGGCCGGGTGGCATCAAAGTAAATGGTGTCGCCTTGTTGCAAGTGGATGATTTCGTTTTGGATTTGATAGTCGCACGATCCTGACAGGATGTATTTAAACTCATACCCGTCGGTAGATGTGGGTTGCCCGGTGGTGTTTGCATCTACCGTGAGGACCACAGCCTCCATGCCGCAGGCCGGAATTGGCTGGGTGAGGATGAACTGGTAGGAGAATCCGGGGCGGTCCTCTTTAATTAATGGAGTGTACTCGGCTGCCGGAATGTGCAGGTAGGTTTTGCCGTTTTGAAAGATCATGTCTTCAAAGAATTGCTTCAGCGAAAGATCCAATGCCTGTACGATGGCGATGAAGACCGGCAGCGACGGAATGGTGCGCGAGTTCTCGATTTTTGATAAAAGACCCTTGCTAATATTACATCGCTCAGCCAACTGTTGCAATGTAAAACTTTTGGCCTGCCGCGCTTCTTTAATTCGTTCGGCAATTTGCAAAACTGATTCTCTGTCAACCATATGGCCTGTGCAGTTGAATGGAGGTAAACTTTTTTCGGGTTCAAATTCGTTTTTCAACGTTAATTCCAACGGCTTCGAAGGTGAACAAACGGTAAAGTTTCCTTGCGCGCAATGATGCGTGCGTTATCAAAACCAAAGAGCCAATGCAGTTCTCTTAATCGATCAATAATTTCTGTCTAAACCTTACGTCAAGGTTGGTTTGAAAATTTGTGAACGCTTAGACAAACAATAGCAAACACAAACAAACCCAAAATCTATGTTTACATTTTTACAGAAGGAAAAAGGAAAAGCCGTGGCCGCGGGCACCCGTTGGCTATTGGTTTTTGCCATGCTTGGGCTGTGCCAGTTGGCGATGGCCCAACAGCGCGTGGTCGCTGGCCGCGTGGTGTCCGGCGAGGATCAATCTGGCTTACCGGGTGTGAATATCCTGGTGAAAGGAACTACCAACGGCACCATTACCGATGCTGACGGAAAGTATTTTATTAATGTGCCTGGTGCGAACGATGTGCTGGTATTCTCTTATGTGGGCTACACCACCCAGGAGGTAACTGTGGGTAGCCGCGAGGCCATTGACATCACGCTGGTGCAGGATGCCAAGCAGCTTACCGAAGTGGTAGTGACGGCCTTAGGCGTGGAGCGCGATAAAAAAGCATTGGGGTACGCTACTCAAAGTATCACGAGCGAGTCCATTACTACAGCGCGCGAAACGAACGTGGTCAACCAGTTGGCGGGTAAAGTGGCGGGCGTTACGGTAGTGGGCAGCCCTTCGGGTGTGGGCGGTTCTTCGCGCGTTACCATTCGGGGCGAGCGTTCTGTGGACCTGAATAAGAATCAACCCCTTTTTGTAATCGATGGAGTGCCGATTAGCAACGGATTCACTGGCGCCTCTGGCCGTAGTAACCTGGAAGTTGACTTTGGTAACGGAGCCGGATTTGTAAATTCAGATGATATTGAGTCGATGACGGTGTTGAAAGGCGCGGCCGCGGCCGCGTTGTACGGTTCACGCGCAGCGAACGGCGTAATCGTAATCAAAACAAAAAGCGGTAAGGGCAGTAAAGGCATTGGCGTAGAAATCAACAGCAACACTACGTTTGAGTCGGTGTTGCGTTTGCCGGAGTTTCAAAATGTGTACGGGCAGGGCAATGGAAATGGTGGCGATTTTGCCTTTGTGAATGGCGGTGGTGCCGGGTTGACCGACGGTGTAGACGAAAGCTGGGGCCCGGCGTTTAACGGCCAATCGTACCCGCAGTTTAACTCGCCGCGTACGCTCAACGGCCAACCGATTGCGTTCCGTGGTGGTGATTTGAATGCACCTGCCGGTAGCGTAATTACGCCAACACCCTGGTTGAATGATAAGGATGGCGTAAAGAACTTTTTCCAAACAGGTCGTACGCTAACGAATAACGTAGCGTTGGTGGGCAGCAACCAGTTTGGTGATTTCCGCTTGTCGTACACTAACCTGGACCAAACCGGAACGGTACCTAACACTGATTTGCGCCGGAACACGGTTTCTTTTGGTGGCGGATACAATTTAACGAAGAAACTTTCGGCACGTGCATTTGTAAGCTACATCAAGAGCGAAAGCGACAATCGCCCCTCCATCAGCTACGGCACGGAGAACATCATGTACTTATTCAATTGCTGGTTGCCACGTTCGGTAAACATGGGCGACTTGCGTAACTATTGGCAGCCGGGTCTTGAGGGCAGACGCCAATTCAACTTTAACTACAATTACCACGATAACCCGTACTTCACCATGTTCGAAAATACGAACGGGCAGGTGGTAGACCGAATCATCGGTAATGTGGCGATTAAATATGATTTTACGAGTTGGTTAAGCCTCCAACTGCGCACGGCTACTGACTTTGGCGATGAGCGCCGCCAGTACAAGCGCGCCTTCAGCACACAGCGTTTTCCGTTTGGACAATATCGTGAGGTGCAAATCAAAACGGAGGAACGTAACTCCGACTTCTTATTGACTTTCAACAAAGAAGTGGTACCATCAACCTTTACAGTTACTGCTTCCTTGGGTGGCAACCAAATGCGCCAGCGTTCAAACTTTGTAGAAATCAACGCCCCCCAATTAAATATTCCGGGCATCTACAACCTTACGAACACGCGCGTGCCGTTACAGGTTTCGCAATCCGACGTTGAAAAACGAATTAATAGCCTTTATGCTTCGGCACAATTTGGTTATAAGAATATTGTGTTTTTGGATTTAACCGCCCGTAACGACTGGAGTAGCGCACTGACTTTGCCGCAAGAGTTGAAGGACTTAGGCATCGGCACGGAAGACAACTCCTATTTCTATTCCAGCGCCTCGTTGAGCGGTGTGATTTCGGATATGGTTACGCTGCCCGAAGTATTCTCTTTTGTGAAGGCCCGCGTGAATGCCGCACAAGTTGGTAACGACACAGATGCCTTTACGTTTACGCAAGCGTACAACCCTAGCGATCCGTTTGGTAACGCGCAGATCTACGGTGAAACCGATCGCCTGGCGAATTTTGCTTTGAAGCCGGAGATCAGTACCTCCTACGAAGCCGGATTAGAAATGAAATTTTTGAATGGTCGTTTGGGTTTAGACGTAACCTACTATCAGTCGAATACCAAAAATCAGATTTTGAATATCCCGCTTTCCATCACCAGTGGTTATAATGCCCGTTCGATTAATGCGGGTTTGATCCAAAACCGTGGCTGGGAAGTGATGCTGAATGCGATTCCGGTAAAAGCGGCCAACGGCTTCCAGTGGAACGTGGATGTAAACTTTTCGCGCAACCGCAGCGAGGTAGTAAGTCTGTCGGACGGCCTGACCAACTTTGTGATGGCGAACCGCCGGGTGAGCATTGAAGCACGTGTAGGCGAACGCATGGGCGATATGTACGGCATCGGTTTCGCGCGGGTGCAAAATACCGACCCGGCACGGCCGTACTACGATCCGACGGGCCAGTGGGTAGGGCAAATGGTGTTCGATACGCAAGGGCGCCCGATTCGTACCACCGAGCGCATTAAGATGGGTAACTACAACCCGGATTGGATGATGGGCATTTCAAACAGCTTTAGCTACAAAGGCTTTCGCTTGTCTGCGTTGTTCGATATTCGTGAAGGTGGCGTAGTGTATTCCGAAACGCAGACTGTGGGTCGCGAAGGCGGTATCATCATCGAAACGCTGGAAGGTCGTGAGAACGGATACTACCCACAAGCGTCTGTAGTTACTGATCCGCAATTGCTCAATGCACCTGCGGGTACGTACATCATCGGACAAGGTGTGGCTCAAAATGCGGACGGAAGTTTCCGTGTAAACGATCGTAGAATTCTTCCCCGCCAGTGGCATAGCGCATGGACGGGCGGTCGTAACATCGCTGAGGGTGCCGTGTTTGACGCCTCGTTTGTGAAGTTGCGCGAGATTCAATTTGGCTACACCATCCCGAACAAAGTGTTTGCAAAAACGCCGTTCCGCGATGTAACCGTTACGCTGGTAGGCCGCAACCTCGCGTTGTGGACGGATGTACCGCACATCGATCCGGAAGTGTTGTCCTACACCGGAGGAACTGCGCTGCCAGGAATCGAGTGGATGTCAATCCCTTCTTCGCGCAGCTATGGTTTTAACGTAGGTTTGAAATTCTAACATTCAATTGCTGAAGAAATGAAATTGGTATATAAAACAATGGCTGTGGCGGCGCTTGTGTTTGCAGCCACCGCCTGTGATCAGAATTTTGAGGAAATCAACACGAACCGGAACGTGCCAACGCAGGTTACTCCCGACTTGCTCTTGTCGGGTGTGCTCCGCAATACCATCAACGATCAGGTAAATGAAGCATGGAGCATTGGCAACATCGTGGTACAACACACCGCGAAGATCCAGTTTGTAAATGAAGATCGCTACCTCTGGGGCGAGCGCAATGGGGTGTGGAACAGCGTGTTCGGAAACATGCGTAATGTCCAAAACATTATCACGTTTGCAGAAACGGCAACGCCTGTGCAAAACAATTATCTGGGCGTAGCATTGATTTTGAAATCCTGGTTATTCTCGCTGGCTACAGACACGTATGGCGATATTCCGTACACTCAGGCGATCAAAGGAAAATCGGAGAGCATTTACGTTACGAACTACGATGCTCAGGAAGCGATATACGATGGCATCCTGGCAGATCTCCGGAGAGCAAACGAGATTCTGGGAACAAGTTCGGAAGTCCTTGCCGGAGATTTGATTTTCGGTGGCGGTACCGGCTCAATTATCCGTTGGAGAAGACTGGCGAACTCACTTCGCCTACGGTACCTCATGCGTTTGTCCGGCCGCCGTGATGTGAGCGCTCAGATGCAGGAAATTATCGGCAACCCCACGCAGTTCCCGATTTTTACAGGCAATGCCGATAATGCCGTGTTGGTGTACACCGCGGCAGCTCCTAATCAGTGGCCCTTGTACCTTGCTCGCGTAGGTTCTTTTGATGAATTTCGTTTGAGCAAAACACTGAGTGATCGGTTGATTGCATTGAGCGATCCTCGCCTGGCCGTATTCGGTCGGCCCACGCAGGCTTCCGTAGCAGCTGGTAGCCCAGTAATTGCCGGTGTGCCCAATGGGTTAGAAGATACACAAGCGCTTAGCTTTAACGGAGGCCCGCAGGGAGTTTCGCGCGTGGGTTTAACGTTTGCTTGTTTGGTATGCGTAGATGCGAATCAACCCGCACCGGTGGCCAATGCCGCCCGTGGCATGATCATGACCTTCTCGGAACTTCAGTTCATTCTCGCGGAGGCCCGCCAGCGTAACTTGATCTCAACGGGTTCGGCCGAAACGTACTACCTCAATGGCATCAACGCGAATTTTGACTACTATCGGGCGATTGTACCTGCGGCATACAACATCAACTTAACCGTACCCGCCACCTATTTCACGCAGTCGGCTGTGGCTTACACAGGCACAAACGCGGAGCTGTTGAGCAAGATCGCCACACAAAAATGGATCGCGTTATTTTTTAACGGTCTGGAGGCCTGGTTTGATTGGCGCAGGTCAGGTTTACCGGCATTAACGCCAGGCGCCTCTAACCTGAATAACAACCGGATTCCGGTGCGTTACATTTATCCGCTTAGCGAGCAGGCCCTAAATGCCGCTGGTCGCAATGCTGCGATCACGCGCCAGGGGCCGGATGACATTAACACCCGCGTTTGGTGGGATGTAAATTAAGTCGGTAGCGTTTTTTGGTAAAGGGCGTAGCAATACGCCCTTTGCTTTTTTCCAAACCGGAACGTGTATGCTAAGATTCATTTTAGTCAATAGCTTCATCTTGTTTTCGCTGTGCGCTGCTGCGCAAGAGTGGTGGTTCTGGCCCGATTACACGCTCGGGCAAAATGCCAGGAACTATCCGGGTAACCGGCTGCCGTATCCACAGACAAAAGCTGAAATCGTAAAGTCACAAACTGTTCCACTCACCTTTTTTGGGGAAGACCCCACCGAACGTATTGAAGATTTTGCGGAGGCAGTTTCGTTGCCGCCGGATGTGTTTTCGGTAGAGTTGTGGCTGCTCAATCATGTAAATCAACCCGTAGGCGCGTTGGCGACAGTAAAGCCTCGCTTTACCTCGGAGGAGCCCTCGTGGTTGGTGGGCGTGCATCAACGTTCGCTGTTTTTTAGTTTGCGCACGGCAGACAACCCCTACGCAAACCTGATCCGTTATGAAATCAAAAACCGGGGATTTAAGCAGTACTGGTACCATGTAGTAGCTACGTACACGGGCGCAAGCATGCAGTTGTTTGTAAACGGCGAGAAAGTAAATGAAACACCCGTAGGAAAACGGGCGGCGGTGCCGAAAGATCAACAACTGGAGTTGGCGGCCTATCTGAAAAATGAGCCCTACATGAAGTTGGGCAACCTGGTAAAAATGTTTGCGATTCACCCGAAAGCGCTCTCCGCTCCCGAGATTGCAAAGCGCTATCAGGAGTTGCAGAATTTGGTGGTGGAAGGAAAACTCTACCGTGATCTTTTTCATTTCAACGCGGGTCCGTATCTGAATTACTCCACGCAGACTTCGATCAACCTGGTTTGGGAAACCGATCGTCCGGCGGATTTTGTAATTGAGTATGGTAAGCAGGTTCCGCCCGATCAAAAAATAGAACTCAATACATTAACACTAATAAAAGAAGGACCCGGCTCAGCCCAAGGCAATATCTACGAAGTTACGCTTTCGAATCTGGAACCGCATACACCTTACTTTTACAACATCAAAGCCAAAGCACGCGATGGCTCCGAGATGGAGTCCGGCGTGTTAACATTTGCCACCGCGGTAAAATCGCAGGAGCCTTTTTCCTTTGCGGTGATTGGCGACACCGAGGCGCGCCCGCACGTAAACGATCGGGTGTGTAAACTGGTGTGGGATGAGCGCCCGAACCTGCTGATGATTGTGGGCGATTTAACCGATGGCGGAAAAGAAGAACATAAGTTTGAGTGGAACTTCGAATTCTTTCAAGGGGTAACACAACTGGCATCCCGCATCCCGGTTTTTCCAGTGGCCGGTAATGGCGAGGGCGATCTGCACTGGTACAATCGTTATCATCGGTTGCCCGAAAGCGAAGCCTATTATTCTTTCACGTACGGCAACGCGGAGTTCTTTATGCTCAACAGCAATCAGCCCAAAGAATTTGCACCCGGTGGGGCGCAGTACCAATGGCTGGAAGAGAAACTGAAAAGCTCTACCGCCACCTGGAAGTTTGTAGCCCACCACCACGCCACATACTCAGCAGATGAGGATGACTACGGCAACGCCTGGAAAGGAAAAACAAATTTGGGTGATGCAGCCATTCGGCAAATTGTGCCGTTGTACGAAAAGTACGGAGTAGACATGGTTTTTTTTGGACACCTCCATACCTACCAGCGTACGTTACCGATTAAAGATAACCTTGTAGATCAAAAAAATGGTGTGATCTACGTGCAGGGCGGAGGCGGCGGCGGCAACCTGGAAGACTTTGCCCCCTCCCGCGCGTGGTTCAGCGCCAAAACGTATCGCGGCCATCATTACTTCATCATCAGCGTGCACAACAACACGCTGAACTTAAAGATGTACGATACGGAGGGCCGCATGCGCGATTACCTCGACTTAACCAAGTAAAAAAACGTAACTTTTCCTCAGTAAAACCTAGCCCCATGACCCGACTCCTACTCGCTGCCATTGCGCTATTGGCGCTTGCTCAATGCAAACAAAACGAACCACCGGTTTGGGTGGCTTCTGCACCGGCAGGTGCCCGTTACACGTCCATTCAACAAAGCGGTGAGACCATTCTGCCCAACGGCCGCATCATCACTCCCCTGGGTAAACAGATCATGGTTGCGCCACACCCGTTCGGATTAACGTTAAGCCCCGATGGGCAAACCGTGGTTACATCCAACTCCGGCACGGGTCCATTCTCTATTTCTGTTATCCGCAACTACAACAGCAATCAGCCGGACGTGCGCCAAATCCCGGAAGGATTTAAGCCAGACGAGGGCGTGTTGGAGTCTGTGTTTATGGGCCTGGCCGTTTCTCCGGACAACGCGCGGGTGTACGTAGCCGGCGGGCAAGAAAACAAAATTCACATCTTCAATCTTGCCACCGGCAAGAAGGAAGGCGAAATCAATTGCAACAAAACGTTTGACGACCGCGACTTCAGCGATGGCTACATTGGCGATCTGGTGTTGACCAAAGATGGCAGCCGCATTTACGCAGTAGATCAGATTGGCTTTCGCCTGATTGTGGCAGACGTGAAGACGCGCCAGGTGGTCCACAATGTTCCTACCGGCCGGTATCCGTTTGGTGTTACGCTTTCGCCCGATGAAAAAACCGTTCATGTTGCCAACGTGGGCATGTTTGAGTACAGTTATTTTAAAACATTGGATCGCAAAAACCTGAACGAAACAGCCGAGAGGTTTCCCGCCTTTGCGTACGGTTCGAAGGAAATGGTGGAAGGCATTGCAACGGATTCATTGGAAGCAGCCGGACTGGGCGATCCGAATGCACCGGAGTCGTTTTCGGTGTGGAGCATAGATGTGAGCGGGGCCACGCCAAAAGTGATTTCAAAAGTAAAGACGGGTGTATTGGTTGGCGAAGAAGTGGAAGGCATTCCGGCCGTGGGGGGCTCAAGTCCCAACTCTTTGGTAGCCACCGATCAATTTGTATTTGTGAGCAACGGCAATAACGACAACGTCTCGGTCATTGATGTTTCCTCGCAAAAAGTATTGGAGCACATTGAACTGAAGTTAGACGCACGCCTCGGAAATCTCAAAGGAGTTATCCCGTTCGGGCTGGCGCTCTCGCCCGATCAAAAGCGCTTGTATGTGGCGGAAGCAGGCATCAATGCAGTGGCGGTGGTTGATGTGGCTACACGAAAAGTGCTGGGCCACCTCCCCACGGGCTGGTTCCCATCGAAATTGAAAGTTACACCCGATGGTAAGCAACTGATCGTATCCAACGCAAAAGGATTTGGCAGCGGCCCCAACGGGGGATCTACCTTCACGCCACCGTTCGATCATCCTTCTGCCAGCTACATTGGTGCACTCATGCGCGGCACGGTGTCCGTCATAGATCTGCCCGCAGACGAAGCGCTACCGAACCTCTCCGCCCGCGTAGTGAATAACAATTTCGCCTTTCGGCAGATTACGCCTGCAGCGGAGGCGTTGCCGCCCATTAAACACATCGTGTTCATCTCGAAAGAGAACCGTACCTACGATGAGGTGTTTGGCCAGGTACAAAAAGGAAAAGGCGAAGCAGCCCTTGCGCGGTTCGGCCGCAATGTGTCGTTCGCAAATCGCAAGGGCGATGTGAAAGTAGACAACGCTACGGTGATGCCGAATCACCTGGCGTTGGCCGAGCAGTTTAGCATCAGCGACAATTTTTATGTGGATGCCGATGTATCGGCCGATGGCCACGTGTGGTTAACAAACACCTATCCCAACGAGTGGATGGAAACCCACCATCCCGCGGCCTATGGTGGGAAACGCCGCTTGAAAGAAGAATCGAAAGCACCGGGTAAGTTTGCGTTTACCGGTGCAGCGGGGGCGATTTTCCCCGAAGACTATAATCAGCACGGCTCCATGTGGGATCATCTTTATCGGAACAAAATCGAGTTTTACAATTTTGGATTTGGGGTAGAGTTTGACGCTGGCAGTTTTTCGGATTCAACATTTAAGAATGGAGGGGTACGTTACCTGGTGAACTACCCGGTACCCGGGCCGCTCTACGATCGTACCTCGCGTTTGTTTCCCACCTACAACACCAACATTCCGGATCAGTTTCGCGCGGATGTCTTTATTGAAGAAATCACGAAGAAATACCTCGACACACAAAAGCCACTACCGGGTGTACTCACACTCCAATTGTTGAACGACCACGGTGCTGGTGAACGCGCGCACGCCGGATTCCCCTTCCGCGAAAGCTACATGGCCGATAATGACCTGGCGCTCGGGCGGGTAGTGGAGTTTCTGAGCCACACCCCGTATTGGAAGAACATGATGATTGTAGTTACCGAAGATGATGCGCAGGGGGGCAACGATCACGTAGACGCCCATCGGAGTATTTTGATGGTGATTTCTCCGTATGCCAAGAAGAACCACGTGAGCCACACGCATACCAGCTTTGGTAGCATCTTCAAAACGTTTTGGAAACTGCTGGGTATCCCTAACCTGAATCAATACGATTTTGGTGCGACCGATTTGGCCGATTGTCTCACCAACAAACCCGATTTCGCGCCCTATCAGGCGTTACCCGTAGATGCACGCATTTTCGATCCGCAAAAGGCGCTGGATCCGTTCGATGAAGATTTTGATTGGGAGTCTGCATTCGACATGCCAAAGATGGACGACCCGGCCGTGATGAAAAAAGACAAAGAAGACGATGGCCGTACGAAAGTGAATCACTGACATGGTACGCATTTTTTGGCTCTGGATGTTGCCAGCGCTGGTATTTGCGCGCGACATCAGCGGTACGGTGAAGGATGAAGCGGGTAAACCGTTGCCGGATGTGCATGTGCTTTGGGTGGGCACCAGCATTGGAGCAATTACGGATGCAGACGGCAGATTTGTAATTCGTGTGCCCGAAGCGCACACCTCAGTGCTGCGTTTTACTTCTGTGGGTTATGCTACGCAAGAACTCCCGGCGGAGGAGTCGAACGTGACGGTGGTGCTGCGGGCCACTGCCTTGGTATTGCAAAACGGGGTTACTGTCTCGGGCCGGAGGTTTGAACAAACGGCGGCGGCATCGGGCGAGGCACTTTCGGTGCTAACCGCAACTGACATCCGGCAGCAGGTGCCCCGTACAACACCCGAGTTGCTTTTCGGCACAGCTGGGGTGTGGCTCCAAAAAACCAACCACGGTGGCGGCTCGCCCATCATCCGCGGGTTAGTGGGTAACCAGGTATTGTTGATGACGGACGGCATTCGTATCAACAACTCCACCTACCGGTACGGTCCGAATCAATACCTCTCCACCATTGATCCATTCTCCATTGAGCGGCTGGAAGTTTTACGCGGAAATGGCTCCGTGCAGTACGGCTCGGATGCGATGGGGGGTGTGGTGCAGACGCTAACGAAGACACCAACATTTAGCAGCACCGGATTTCGCCAGCAGGCGCGCGCAGGCGCGGTGTGGATGAGTGCGGCCATGGAGCAAACCGCACATGCGGAATGGATGGGCGCGTCCGAACGGGTGGCGGCGTATGTAAATGTTGCGTATAGCGATTTCGGAAATCTGGTAGCCGGGCGCGGCATCGGTACGCAGGCACCCTCCGGTTATTCGCAACGAACCGCCAGCGGCAAGCTTTTATTCCGCGTGGGACACGCCGGGCTTCTTACACTTGCGCACCAGCAGGTAGCGCAGCACAAAGTGCCGCGGTACGACCAGGTGGCGCAAGGGGGATTCCAAACCTTTTACTTCGATCCGCAAGACCGGCAACTTAGCTACGCGCGCTGGGAGCAAGCAACAAGGAGCAAATGGATCGGCACGCTTCGTGCCACGGGCTCTTGGCAACATACCCGCGAGGGCGTTGTGTCGCAGCGTGTGAATGCGGTTGCCAGTCGCTGGAATGACGATCGCGTAGGCACGCTTGGCGCTCAGATTGAAGCGGAGGCGCGTCCTACAGAACTGTGGCGCGCCGTGCACGGCGTTGAAGTCTATCACGATCGCATCAGCAGTAAAGCATACCAAATTGATCCCATACAAAACACCGCCACGGCCATCCGCGGGTTATATGCCGATGGCTCTACCTGGCAGACTGCGGCGGTGTTTTCGTCACATCAATACGACTGGCGTAACGTCTCGTTTACGGGTGGCGCGCGCTTCAACCGCGTGCAGGTTTCGGTAAACGAAAATCTGTTTCCCAACACTACGCTTACCACTGGGGCCTGGGTGGGCCATGCCGGGGTGCAATGGCGGATGAGCCCCAGTTGGCGTTGGATATCTCAGGTAAGCAGTAGTTTCCGCGCGCCCAATATTGATGACATGAGCAAGCTCGGCCCGGTAGAAAGCACCGTTTTTGAAGTGCCAAGTGGTGCGCTGCGCCCGGAACGCGCACGCACATTCGAGAGCGGGGTGCGCAAAGCAGGCGCTGCGTGGCACGCCTCGTTTACCGGTTTCTACACGCGCATGCAAGATCAAATCGATCGGGTGCCTGCGTTGTATAACGGCTCGCCCACGGCTGAGAATCGCGGGGTGTATCAAAAACAAAATGTCGGACAGTCGGAAATCTACGGGTGGGAATTCCAGGGCGAATGGAATCCGCATCGCAACTGGATGCTAACAGCGCACGCCACCTACACGTATGGCCACAACCTGAGCAGGCTTGAACCGATGCGCAGAATTCCGCCGCTGTTCGGTGCAGCAGCCCTAACGTGGCGGCCGCAAAAGCGGATATGGGTAAAAGCAGAAATGCTCTTTGCGGAAGCGCAGGATCGCCTGGCCGCTGGCGACCGGAGTGATGGCCGCATTGCGGTGCGCCTGGTAGACGGCCAAATGCCCGGCTGGCGGGTGGTGAATCTGTACGCCGGTTACGAAAACACCCGGCTTGGATTTCACGTGGCGGCAGTCAATATGTTCGACATCGCGTATCGGGTATATGGCTCGGGCGTAGATGGCGTGGGAAGAAGCCTGCGCGCGGCGGCCACGTACACCTTGAAGTACTGATTTTTTTAAGCAGGATGGAAAACTAGCCCGCGCGTTCAACGGCGGTTCACCGTGAAGCTCAAGTTGTCCATATACAATACGGTGCTGGTGCTGGTGGCGGTAATGCCCATCTCGAGGCTGGTTTGAATCGAATTGGATGTGGGCAAGGTCTTCCCCGTTTGATCGATGATGAGCATGTTGTCCTGCCACACGCGAATGGACCCCGTGAAGTCGCTCTTTAATACGTAACTCACTTTTACGCGAACCCATCGGCCGGTGGGAAAAGCTTGTTCGCTTCCGGGCGGTTGCCGGTAATCGGGCTTCGTGCCATATTTCAATTCAACCGCTAATTGATTGGAATTGCGAAACACAAGGCGTGGCCCGGGCGATTCGTTAAACCACTTATTTTCAAAATCAAAGAGGCTGAACGGAAAACCTTTTTCAATAAAGAAGTCCGCCTCGATAACCACTTCATCGTCAGCATCGGCATGGCAAAGTGTGTTTTCAATGGAGGCTTTTGAGGTTACCATTTGCGCCGAGGGCGCCACCGCGGTAAACCGCAAGCTGTTTCCCGGCCGGCCTCCGATGTTTTGAATAAGATCAATTCGATTATCCTTAAAGTCGCACGTGGATTCAATCAGGCATTTTCGTAGCGCAACGTATTCGGGCACGGTTGGACTCAACGGGCTTTGCAGCACAACATCCGTCCAGTTGCGGTTGAGTGTGGCCGGACTTGTGATGAATAAGTCAGTGTATCGTGTTGCCTTTTCAAAATCTTCGGTGAGGCTACGCACGGTTTTGATGGGCAGTTCTCCGGCGCGTGTAAAAATCTCGCCATCGGCAGCGCGGTAGTTGTCAGCGAAGGTGGCGGGAAAGTAGTCGAGCAGAAACGTGCAGCCACCGGCTTCCCGAACGTACGCTTTTCCGTTAACGGTAAGGAGATATTCTTTGTCCGTAGTAAATCGATCCAACACGTCACTTTCCGGTGGGCAGTTGGCATTTGGATCATCCTGATTGCAGCCCGTCAAGGCCAACATCAGGATGCAGAAAGCACAGCCAAACGGCCGGATCATTTTGGCGAAGCTCTAGTTGACTTTGCGCTGCCGCTCCTGGTGCGATTCCAGAATTTTCTTGATTGGAATCATGGCTGCCGCCACCGAGTCTTGTGCTTTTCGATTGTTTTCTATCCGCGTAAGCAAAGCCGCGTGCTCCAGCTTGTTGTTTTCCAGCAGTTTTTCCAATCGGATTTTTTCTGTTTCATTGCTGGTGAGCTTATTCGTAAGGTCTTTGTTTTGGTTGGTAAGCCGTTGCTGGCTGCGTTCCACCGCTTCTACTGCCTGTTGTGCCTCGTCAATCTGTAGCTGGATCTGATCGCGATAGAACTTTACACCAAACCGGTACACGAGCTGCTCAATCTCTTTTTGTACGAGGGTAATGTCGTTTACGGCCCATTCGGACTCAATCAACCCCAGCCAAACCCGCGCGGCTTGTGCATCGCCCTGCACGCGCGCATACACAATACCTTTGTCGTACACAGTGGCGCCCAACACCGGTGCACTAATGGCGGTATAATCGCCCTGGGTTTTTCCTTTGCCGAGATCTTTCAGGTATTTGTTCCAACTGGAACTCACCGTTTCAAGGGCTGCATTCAGCTCCGTGGCAGTGCCGGGGGCATTTTCACCCCGCACTTTTTCGCTCTTGGCAGTTACACTCACTTTTTGTGCGGGGACAATGCTCACCAAAAAGATGAAAACAACGGCAGTCAATAACTTAATGGAGTTCATCCTGTTATTTTTAAGATACCAAAGCTACAAAAAATGAGCCAGCGAATTTTGATTACCGGCGGCACCGGGTTAGTGGGCACCCGACTTACTGAGTTGCTAATGCAGCGCGGTTATGCCGTGGCACATTTGAGCCGCCAGGCCCGGGCGGGTGCTGTTCCGGCATTTTCATGGGATGTAGAGAAAGGGAAGTTAGATGAGCGTGCAATGGAAAATACGGACGCCATTATTCATCTTGCCGGTGCCGGTGTGGCCGATGCGCGGTGGACGCCCGCGCGCAAGAAGGAAATTTTAGATAGCCGTGTGGAGTCCACGCGATTGCTCGGCACGTATTTGCCAAAACATAAAAACATCACCGCCGTTGTTTCCGCTTCCGCCATTGGCTACTATGGCTTTAACGTATCCGAAGGCTGGTTGGCGGAGACCGCCCACCCGGGCACAGATTTTTTGGCAACGGTAACCCGGGCGTGGGAGGCGGAGCTCGACCAACTGGCCCAACCCCACCTGCGTATCGTGAAGTTGCGCATTGGCATTGTGTTGAGTGCCAAGGGCGGTGCCCTGGCGGAAATCGCGAAACCCGTGCAGTGGGGCGTGGGCGCTGCGCTCGGCACGGGGAGTCAATACATGAGTTGGATCCACATGGATGATCTGTGCGGAATGTTTATCCACGCGTTGGAAAACAAAAACATGCACGGCGCTTACAATGCGGTTGGGCCCCAGCCCGCCACGAATCGCGAGGTTACAAAAGCAATTGCCGCTGCACTGGGTAAGCCGTTGTGGCTGCCACCGGTGCCCGGCTTTGTATTGCGATTGATGGTAGGCGAGATGGCCGCGATGGTCTTGGGCGGGTCGCGTGTTTCGCCCGACAAGATTTTGCAGACGGGATTCACGTTTCAGTTCCCCGAGCTGCGCGGCGCCGTGCAGAACTTACTTCGCCCTTGATTTGGCCAGCTTCGCTTCGGCTGCACTTCGCAAGCGTTGCATGCTGTCGTAGGCTTTTTGCAGTTGCACTGCATGCAGGCGCTCCAGTTCCCGCATGCGCATGGCATTTACTTCGGCCTCTTGCGCGCGGAGGAGTATGTCGCGGGCTTTTTGTTCATTTTCGATACCGAGTGCCTCCAATTTGTCGGCCTGCTGTTTTTGGTAAAAGCCAAAGGCAAGCGCCGCAAGTGTAGAAAGGGCGAGTCCGATGATCACTAGATTTTTTTCATTTTTCTCTAAGGGTTTAACAACGTTTAGAAGCCATCTCAAAAATACGAAGAGCGTCATTTCGAGGGAGGTACGACCGGGAAATCCTTGATTGCAGCGCTGCAAATAGGGCTGTCTCACTTTCGTTCGACATGACGGGATGTTTTTAACACGGCTTCTAACAAGGTACAAATTTCTTATGATCCGTTTTCGCTGGCCCGGGCAGTTACCGTTGAGTTTTCGGTCAGGGGTAGATTTAGTAGATGGATAAAATTTCTGAAGACCAGAACGGCCGCAACGCGTAACCAAACCCGAACCGACACGTATAACCGGCTTTGAGCTTCCTCATTTTTTTGCGCAGTATTTTGATTCCATGTCTACCAACTTCATTCTGTCTACCTTACTTCTTGTCGGAGCGGTTCAAGGGATTATCATGTCTGTCATCATTATGCTTAAGAAACAGGATCCCCAGGTACGATCTTACGCGCTTGTTGGCTTTTTGCTTGTACTCTCCTACGAAAACTTTGATACCTACCTTTACGCCTACCTTCAGCAAGGGGTGGTAATTTTTGACTTTTTCAGTTTCACCATACCTCATGCCGCGCCTGCCTGCCTCTATCTATACGCAAGCTCGCATTGGAGACAGTCATGGCCCCGACCGCTATGGCATTACTTTTTACCATTTCTGTTGTTGCTTACCGTTCGATCGGGCATCGTGCTGATGCCAGTAGTGGAGCCATCGCTGGAGCCGGCAAATGTGCTGGCACTTGACATTTATCGGGTGGCATTCGAGCCGTTGCTGATCGTGAATTTGATTGCCTACATGATCAAGATTTTGATCGAATACCGACAGTCGAAAATAGAAGATCACCTGAAACCGTGGACAAGCGTTTTCATTTGGATGATATCAGGTGCAAATGCCGTGATCGTATTGCTGCTGGCGATCAATTGGTTCAGCACGGATGAATTTATGTTGAATGTTATCTTTGCCATTGGCGTTATCGTAAGCTTTTTAATTTACTGGCTCGCTTTTTTTGGATATGAACGCACCAAAACTGTGTTTGTAGAGAGTCAGCGAAGTGAGCAGTTCTACTGGAATTCGTTGCAAGCGAGCGAAATCGACAACTGCCTTCAAAAAATTGAATTTGCCTTCCGGGAACAAAAATGCTATCGCGACCAGCAGTTGACGCTTTCCCGGTTGGCAGAGCAATTGGGCGAATCTCCCAAATTGGTCTCAGCGGTACTCAATCAGAAAATTGGAATGGGCTTCAACGAATACCTCAACCGGTTTCGCGTGGAGGAAGTGAAAAGAAACCTGACGAACACGAGTAAGCCTCACCTGAGCATTACCGGCATTGGCCTGGACGCCGGCTTCAACTCGATTGCCACCTTTCAGCGCGCATTTAAACAGCATACGGGCCAAACACCAACGGAGTATCTGCAGAAAAATCATTCTCAAATCATGAATTGAGTAGCGCAAGCAGACAAGGCTTGGTTTTTTTGGGTCAATAAAGAATTTATGGCTCCTCCCCATTACCCCATCGCAGGCCGACCCACCTTGGTTGCGCTTTCGCTTTCATTTTTTCTCCCCTTCCTTTCCCCCGCCCAGTCTGCCGACAACGCCCCGAAAAAAGGGCACTACATTGAGTTTGGCATAGGCTACCAATTTCAACGATTTAAAGATGTGCGCCACAGCAGCATCTATCGTAATGCGGGAGGTGTTTCTTACCGACTTGCCTACCGTGCAATGAATGAAAAAAGACAGCATGTAATTGGTATAAACTTCGCTTCCACAAATTCCAATCAGGAATTTGCCTCACTGATCAGCAACATTTTAGGCGGCTTGTATTACGAGCATCTTCGTAAAATCAATAACCATATATGGCTTGGGGGATACTATGACCTGGGGGCATTTTATGGTAACCGAGGCGGAGAATGGGCGAATCCAGAAGATAACCCTACTTGGGGTGCATGGTCTTCGATAGGGGTATCGGCAAGTCTGCGAAAAAACTTTGGTAATGGGTGGTCAATAGACCCATCCATACGACTTCCCTTGTTAGCCTACACGGTGAGACCCGCTTATGGTTTTCCTTACCCCGAGTCTTTTTTGCAAGAAGGTCGCTTCAGTTTTATTGAAGAAGGTATGACCAAAGAGGTCATCAAGAGCGGAAAATTTCAAACGCTAAATAACTTCATGAATCTGCAATTGTCTTGTGGCCTTCACAAAGGCTTTGGTAACCGCAGGCATCAAATAGGCATTCAATATCAAACCGGATACCTGTTTTTTAACGGGGAAAAGCCATTTGCCGATTGGCAAAATCAAATTTCGATCATCTCAAAGTTCAACTTAAAAAAGTAACAACAATGAAAAACTTCATTTCAATATTAGTGTTGATGTTGCTTTTATCGTGCAACAATGATTTGATTGAACCCAAAAACACTCCAACCGCTGTTTTTGAGGAGGCATCCAAGTACATAAAAGAAAATTACGCTTACTTAACTCTTAAGCAGCTCAACTGGACAACCATTCACAATAAGCACAAAGCGAAAATACAAGACAATATGAGTGAAGAAAGTCTGTTCGCAGTTTGTGCTGATTTAATGTTGGAGCTAAAGGATGGTCACTGCTATTTAAGTAGCAAACAAAACAGTTCATATTATGATATTACCCAAGGATATTATGCTCAGCCAGATGTCTCTTCTGTATTGTCTTTTATAACGGACACCAAAGATTTAAGTACCTCGAATAGTGAAATTGTATCAGGCTTAATCAGCACCAATACTTCTATTGGCTATGTTTATTTTGGCGGATTTGGATCAATTGCCTTGGATGGTCCAGCCTGGCAATCCATCATGGATAATTTCAAAAGTAAAAATGTAAAAAAGATTATTTTAGATATTCGGAATAACGGTGGAGGAAATCCACAGCTTGCACAATGGCTTTGCGGATTCTTTGTTAAAACACCAACCGTTATTGGTTCTATGTTTCAAAAAAGTGGTAAAGGGCAAAACGACTTTATTGGACCGTTGACGCTAACCACACAACCAAGGCAACCGTATTTGGGTGATGTCCCGGTGATCTTATTAACCAACCGCCGTTCCTTTAGCGCAGCCTCGTATCTCAGTGGAATGATGCAAGCCCTCCCAAATGTTACCCAAATGGGGCAAATCACAGGCGGTGGTGGTGGAGGTGTCAGACCATTTGAATTACCGAATGGTTGGGTGCTGGGAGTAACGGCCAACTATTTCCTGGACGTCCAAGGAAATCATATTGAGGAGGGAGTAAGTCCAGATGTTAAAATCGAAAATACACCTCAGGATTTTGCAGCAAAAAAAGACAGAATGTTAGAGGCAGCAATTGCATTTTGAATTCAAACTTTTTCTTACGATTTGTTTACAAATGTATCTGGGAATTTAAACACGCCACACTTAGAATCGTTTAATTGACCTAATGAAAGCAGAAGGACAGGTTATCCATTTTCTGAATCAACAAAAGCCGTTTAGCGGCATGTTGTACTCCAACGCGCAAAGTCAATGCAACCTGTTAATTGCCCCGGCCATGGGTATAACCGCACGCTACTACGGCAAACTGGCCAACTGGTTATGCGAACAGGGCTTTTCAGTGCTTGTTATCGATTACCAGGGAACCGGTATGTCAGAGAGTCAGATCCGCGATTCCATTACCCTTTCCGATTGGGTAAAAAACATTGAAATTGCCGGGCGGTGGTTGAAGGAGCTTTATCCGGGGTCTTCAACAGTATTTCTGGGCCACAGCATCGGCAGCCAATTATTCGGTTTCGTTAGCGATACCTTGCTTTTCGATAAAGCAGTAATGTTGGCTTCTTCCACGGGCTACTGGCAAGATACACCCGGCCCACGTAAATGGGTGAACTATTTTTTACTTAACATCATTTTGCCGATCTCGAATGCAATTTGGGGCTACACCAATGCCAGGTTTTTCAGGCAAGGGGAGAACTATCCAAAGTTGCCCGCCTTGCAGTGGCGGAAATGGTGCATGAACAAAGAATATCTCGAAATGGAATTAGACCAGACACAAATCAATAATTATAATCATTATTCGAGGAAAGTTGTCTTGGTTTGGTTTTCCGATGATCCCATAGCAAATGAAGTTACAACACTAAAATTTGCGCGTCTTTTCAAAACGACATCGGTGCAGCGGATCGAGATTAATCCAAGTGATGTGGGTAAAAGCAAAATTGGCCATACGGGCTTTCTCTCACGAAAATATGCTGATCGGCTCTGGCCGGAGTTTGTTCTCAACATCAGGTATTCATAACAATGTCGTGCAATTTCGTCATGATGTTCTCTGGCTTTACTAACTCAAGAACCGCGCTAACAACAGGCGGCCATTCCGCAACAGAAAATTAAAAATCAACACATGAAAAAGCAATGCCGTTATTTCTGTTTTGGTTTTTTGTTGTTGGTCTCCCTCATGGGCCAGGCTCAATCTGGCGTACCGGCTGCAAACAGCCTCACCTGGACGTTCACGTATCTGAAAGCAACCCCTTCTTCGAAAAGCAAACTGAGAGAATTTCTGAAGAAAAACTGGCTGGCCATGGATAGTATTGCCGTGGCGCAGGGCCTCATCAAAACCTATGAATTGATTGAACATGTCGAGGCCAATCCGCAGACTGAACCCGACTGGGATTTTATCGTTGCCGTTGAGTACTTCACGCAAGGCACCTACGCAGATATTGCCGGCCCATTTGAAAACATTCGGAAAAACCACACCATCGTTCAGGTCGATGGCCTCGCAATGAAAGATCTCGCAAAAATAGTCCGCTCAGAAACCGTAAAGAAATCAGTCTATCCGGCAAGGCAGTAACTACCGCACCCGCAGGTTACTTGAGATTGATCGTGGTGCCCAGTTCGAAAAACAATCCGGAAAACCGGTAGGGCAATGCATGTTGCGTTTCAGGAGTAATCTTCGTTTCGTCTATCGTTAGGTTTACATCCGCATCGGTAAAGTTTTTTCGATTCCATTTTACCGTTCCGTCTTTTTGTAGCCCAGCGAAATTCAATCTGCTCCCGCGGCCGAAGGTCATCTGAAAACCACTGGTCGCAGAGAATAGTATTTTATTTGTTGCGTGATAGTGCAGACCAATCCGCGGACTTGCGGCCCATTGCGTATCGATGATATGGAATCCGATATCGTTATCATGAAGTTCGTTTCCGTTCACAGCCAGATACGGCTTGTTTTTCGCTCCGCCTGAGGTAATGCCAAATCCCCCGATAATTCTTGAGGCAGTAGTGCCGAAAGAAACATGCGCTTTTTTTGAGATGGCTGCAAAATAATCTAACCCCACATCAAACTGAACGCCATAGACGTTGGTATTCTTTGCCTTATTTGATTTGAACGCCGCCAACTGCGGGGTTACACTAAATGATGCACGGAGATTTTTTTTTACAAAGTACCCAATACCAACCTTTATCGCCTGGCCAAAGCGTTGCCGCTGCAAGCGGTAACCAGCTGAAATAGTGTCGGGTGGGTAAGCGCCGGCAGGAGGGCCATCGATGTACCGAAACCGCAGTTGTGCATCGGTTTTGTTCACCGGTATCAGGCTAAAGGCCACGGTAAGTTGAATCTTCCCGGGCGCAAACGCTGGTTTTTCCTGTGCCCGGAGTAAGTGAAGCTGGAAAAGAAGGCAAAGCACCAACACGTTCTTGATCTTCAAAAAGTGAACGGCCGCGCGTGGGATGTAGGTATTCATTTCTAAAAAACGATATTTAATTTCAGAAAGACAGTCAGTAAAACCAAAAGAACAGTGGGTACAGCTGCAAAATTTTTACAAGTACGTCATTGCTATGCGTACCTCCTGCCGACCCGATTTCAATAGAAATTTGCACTCATCAAAATGCGGTGGCCGCAAGGCCGGAATTTTGTTGTTCGATACGCCAATCCCCTCTTTGGGTATCCCAACAAAGTTGGTGTCTACCTTCCCGTTTTCATTCGCGTCATGAAAAACAGAAACCGCCCAGATCCCAGGCGCCAAATTCCGAATCGGCAACTCACAGGATTGGTTCTCAATAGCCACAGCAAAAAACTGAAATGCCCGGTCGGGGTCTTTCGGGAAACCGACATCAGACTGAAACAACATCACCACACATTTGCCACGGTTATCGTTGAAACCAGAAATTTTAATCTGTAATGCCGCCTCTTCTACCGGCACGTGGAGCTGCAAGATTAACCAAACGCTGAAAAAATTCATTGTCGTACTACGGCTATTATTACCCTCTGCCTTTTTCCAAATCTACAATCACTTACCTTTGAAAAAGCAAAAATCTTTCACTTTTTATCTGCACCGCCCTGTATGGTACCAGTTCTGGAGAAGTTATACCTGGAATTAGAACATCAACGAGATGTATTTTTGACGGAGATCAGAAAGCACGGAGAGCCGGCAGTTTACCGCACAACGGATGGGCATTGGAACATGGTTCAAGTCATCGGGCATTTATGCATTTCAGAAAAAACATCCCTGGATTATCTGGAAAAGAAAATGCGGGGCCTGGAGCAGGCTACTCCGTCTACCCTGTGGGAATTATTTAAAGTAGGCGGGCTCATCCTTTCGCAACGGCTGCCATTGCGGTACACGGCACCGCGGGGCGCCAGCCTGCCGGAACCTACTACCTGCCCGTTGGAAGAGGCAATTGCACTGTGGACGGCCGAGCGCCAGCGCCTCCACACGCTACTCAACCGGTTTGCAGCGCAAGACGTGAACAAGAAAGTCTATCGGCACATCGTCATCGGCCTTGTAGATGTTCGGCACATGCTGATCTTTTTTCGCGAGCACGTGTATCACCACCGGTGGCAAATCAAGCGGTTGCAACGCCAGCGCAAATAAATCGCGCACAGTTCCGCCCGGCCAAACGTTTTCCGGTTTTGCATTTCATTGCCGCTAGGGTAATCAAAACGGAGCGCGTACATTTGAACTATACGTCTAAAAATCCACGCATGAAAAAGAGTAGCCGTTGGGTGGTGGTGATCGCTGCCGCAATTTTATTCACAGCCTGCACAAACGTGACAAGTCGCGAAGTGAAGCACATCGTTGTTTTTAAATACAAAAGCACGGCAAGCCCTGCACAAATTCAGGAGGTAACCGCCGCATTCGTAGCATTGAAAGATAAAATTCCGGGCATCACATCTTTTGAGTACGGTGTCAACAACAGTCCGGAGAATTTCAATAAAGGATTTACGCACGTGTACCTGCTCACGTTCAAAGATGCGCTCGCCCGCGATCAATATTTGCCCCATCCGGAACATAAAAAGTTTGGCGACTTGCTGGGCCGCCTTGGTATTTTAGAAGAGCCGTTTGTAGTTGATTTTGAAGTACAGAAATAGAAATGAAGCACGGCCGTTGTTGGCAAATCGTGCATTGGGCGGCCCCTTCGCGCCCACGCACTTGGCCTGCGCAGCTCAGGTCAGGCTTTCGCGGCTCGCCACCTGCCGCACCGCCCACGGCGGGCTCAAACAAACCCGCTCAATCCTTGCCGCACTCCATCCAAAGAGTAGTCATTGGATTTCAAAAAAACTATCTTAACCCTAAACACAGATTATTTCCGGATGGGTCGGTAAGCCAGTAGCCGCCATCCTGTTTTTTGTAATGGGTAACTTTGCTTAGGGCTTCGTTTAATTTCAAATCAGATTCGAAAAGAATATGGTAATGCCGCAAGCCGGCATTTCCTTCGGGCGCAACAGGCTTGTTTACGCCATGCCAGCTGTTCATCGCTACCCGGTGTTTGTACATGCCGCCTGCGCTTACATCTGCGTATTTATATTGTGATAAATAATTAAACTGAACAAACCCGAGTGATTTATAGAATTCATTCATTTTGTCAAGCTGGGAAGCATAGAAATGAATGTGTCCAATCTTTGTGCCCGCATGTAGAATATCAGGTTTCGCATCATTGAGCTTTTTGAGTTGCTCGCTCACGTCCATTGCTTCAGAAGCTCCGCGGATTGTTCCGTCTGTGTCTTCCATAAAGAGACCCTGGGCTGAAATCACCCGTTTAAACCTTTCCGGCGTTTCCAAAGTAAATTCCAACAACATATTGTCTGGATCGCGCAGATAGATTGACTTCGACATCGTGTGGTCGATGGGCGAAAAGGAGTAGTGGTTATCGATGAGGCGCTGAATCATTCGCGCAAACTCAACCTCATTGGGCGCATGAATGGCGTAATGGTAGAGCCCGCTATATCCTTCTTTGAAAGCAGCGCTGGCGGTTTGGTGCACCACCACCAGCGTTTTGCTTTCGCTTCCAAACGCGGCGAGTTCGCTTGTCGATCTTCGGAGTTTCATGCCAACCACTGTTGTCCAGAAGTGGGTAGCAACTTTCAAATTCGTATTGTTCAAGTGAACCGCTCCAAACGTGATCGGGTCAAGATTCGTTTCGAGGTGATTACGGTTGAGGTTTTCGGCAAATGTGTTTACGGCACTGCTTTCAAATCCGATTCCGGTGGCCAGGGTTACTACGCGTTTCATGAATTGCTTTCGTTTCATTACTAAAAAGTATGCATGGGTAGCCCGATCGCGATACCGTTTGATGAAAGGCAATATTTACTTTGCCAGGATCGGTACTTTCTTCCACCTGCCCCACACTACAAACAAGGCGATGAGCATAAACAACGCATTTACACCAATCATTTGAGTTTCGCCTCTTGACACGTGAAAGGGGATGGCAAGGAACATAATGATCGCGAGGCCAGCCGAGGCCAAAACGGTGAGCATGGGCTTGATGCGAAGCAATGATGGCAGCAGCAAGCCGATGCCACCCAGCAGTTCAACGGTGCCGATGAACCTCACCAACGCTAACGGCACATCGCTTGCCCATGGTATCATCGCGGAGAGTTGCTCGACTGGCGTGGAGGCCTTCATGAAGCCAGACATGATGAATATGGCCGCCAGGAGTACTTGGGCCACCCATAAAGTGATGTGCACTGCTTTTGAAGATGTTTTGTTTTCCATTTTTGCAGGGGTCTAGTTGTTTACAAATGTGTTTGAATTACTGCCGTAAAATTGCAGCAGTCCCATTGCCTCAAGCGATGAGGTAGGATAAAAAAATGCGTTGATCTAGATCAACGATTTTGCTTATACCGGCATTACTTTCTTGCAGCACCCGCTCGAATGCGGCTGAGGGTTTCCTTGGTCATGCCAAGGTAGGAGGCAATGATATGTTGCGGAAACCGCTGTAAAAACTCCGGATATTTCTTTTGAAAGTCTTGGTAGCGCTCTTCAGCAGAGAGGGTTTGCGCTGCCTGAATTCTTTTAATCAGGTTAAAAGACTGCTTTTCAGTCAACACTTTTATCATCTCGGTAATAAACGGTTGTCTGCTCAGTTTATCGATGAAATCTTCTCGGCTTACGATCAGCATTTCTACCTCTTCCACCGCCTCAATAAAATAGGGCGATGGCGTGCCAATCATAAAGCTTTCGCGGTCGCCAACCCACCAGTTTTCAAGATACAAACCCAGAATACTTTCCTTACCGGTTTTGTCAACGGAATACTGCTTAAATGCCCCCTTTACAATAAAACCGGCAAACCGGCACACGTCTCCTTCCTGCAATAAATATTGACGCTTGCGCAGTTTTTTTTGAACAAATGTCTGTAAAAGCAACTGCTCTTCCTCGGGCCTTAGCGGGGTGCTGATTTTGCTGTTGATATAGTCAATAAATACGCGATGCATTTGAAAACCAGCGGGTGAAGAAACAGATGTGTGTTATTCCCATTGCCTAACGAGCAATGAAAATTCTAATTTATGAAAATTCTTTTGTTGCTGCGCACAAAGCCAACTAAGGCGAGCGCTTGTAGAAACGGCTTGGTGGGCTGGCGACTCAACCGTTTGAAATTATTGTTCATTGGGGGAACGTGGCAGGAAAGGCGAAGTTTTAGTTGCTTATTGCTGCATTAAACTTTCTGGGGTTTGCATAGTCGAACGACAGGCAGAGAATAAAAGATGCCAACACCCATGAAAGCGTTTCTAATTTTCGTTGCACTGTTGCTTATTTTCTTCATTTGCTTGCTTCGCAACGATATGCCGCTCAAAACCGCGCCGCGCAAAGGGGGCAATCCAGGGCTGGGGCGCTTGAATGCCGTTAAGATCGATTCAGGTTGTATTAGCACTCGCCCTCGTTGGGGGTTCTTCACCAAAGAGCTAGATGGTCCTTCTGGACTGCGCTTTTACGGGCGAAAGTCGTGGGCAGGGCATCGCATGCGTGGAACTTCTCTTTTACACATCACGCAAACCAGCGGCTATCTGGATGGAACTTGTGCGTAGTACTCATCCGTCTTTACTTCATTTATCGAGTAACGGGCACACGTCTCGCGCGCCCTCGCTCATCCCAAGACTTGCGCCCGTTAGGGGTTCAATTCACCCAATTTTTAGGTTTCAAATAGTAATTGAGATAGATGTCAATCAACTGTTCGCCTCCATATTCAGGATATTTCTTGATCAGCGCTGCTTTGAATTCTTCCTTATTTTTTGAGTTTAAGATGGTTTCATTAGCAAAAGCCAAATACGCAAGGTTCTCTTTTAGAAGTTCGGTTCCGCCTTCTTTTCCATGCCCGGATAAAACAATTTTATAGGACTTCTCTTGCATGATTTTACGCAAGGCATTTTCCCAACCTTTTGTATCTCCCTCCAGGAACAAATGAATTCTGTTGTAAACGATATCCTGGGCAATGTAAACACCCAGTTCAGGAAGTTTGATGACGAGTGAAACGGCGGATTCGTTGTTTAATGACTTTTCAAAAACGAATTTTACATTTCCGATTGTTTCCTCACCCGGCTGTTGAATGGCAGAAGGCGCATTCAATTTCGTGGCGATCATAGGCCCAAACTGAGCCTGTCGCTGCTCAAGAACGCTTTGTCCCGTTTGCTCAATCGATGCCTTTGTTTCAGCCAACGCATACACTTTTACATTCGGGAAGGCATCACCAAAGCCGATGTAGTGGTCGGGGTGATCGTGGCTGATGTAAAACCGGGTAACCGGCTTGCCCAATGAATCGGTAAACTTTTTCAATTCGAGAGCGTACGGTGCAAAGAACTGGCCGTCAACGATAATGAGTTCATTCTTTAGTTCGATAATGTGGCTGGTGTTGGCAAACATGGGCGCGGGACTCATGTACGTATGCACCTTTACGGCTTTGTTTTGAGTAACCGTCCACGAACTTCCAACGGGAATATTTTGTGCTTTTGCTGTTAACGCACTCATGACAAAAAGGAATAAGAGAGATTTTATGGGTTTCATGTTTTTTGTGTTGATGCAGTTTGAGTTTAACGATGACGTATTTTTAGTTTTTTGATGCGGAGTAAACCTGGCGTAAGAATGTCTGTACAGACGTTGGTTTACGCCCCAGCAGTTGCGCCAGGTCTGAGGCAACCAGTTCCAACTCGCCATTGGCCTGCGCAACAGCAAAACTGGAGAACAACCCAATAAACTCCCCCGGCACACCCAGGCCGGCTAAGGTGTGGGCATACTCATCTGCCGTGGGAGAGCTATAGCGGATGGTTTTGCCCGTGATCTCAGAAAGATGTTGGGCAACCTCTTCATAGGAGAATGCTTCCTGGTTAGTAAGGCGATAGGTTTTTCCAGCGTGATCGCTACCGGTCAGGATTTTTGCAGCAGCTTCGGCCATTTCCGTACGTAAAACGGCGGCAACTTTACCCGTTCCAGCCGGTAACCAGATCAACTCTTTTTCCAGCACGTTTTCGCCAAGAAAGGCCGGGATAAGGTCTAAATAAAGCGTGTTCTTCAGGATGGTATAATTCAAACCGCTTTCTTTCAACCACGTTTCAGTTTGAAGATGAGATTGCGCCACAAGCCAAAGTGGCGAAGCATCCGTTTCGTTTTTACCTAAAAAACTGGTGTACACCATGTGTTTTACTCCCGCTGCTTTAGCGGCATTTACCACATGCTGGTGTTGTGTTAACCTTCTGAAAATATCGCTGCCCGACACAAAAAGTAGTTTTTCCACGCCCTGAAAAGCGCTCACAAGCGCGTTGTAGTGATCGTAATCGGCAATTCGCAAGGCAACCCCGCTCTTTTTAAGATCAGCTGCTTTTTCTTCGTTTCGTACCAATGCTGCAATGTGGGTGGAAGAAATGCCTTGCTGTAGCAGAAAATCAATTACAGATTTTCCAAATGGTCCCGTTGCTCCGGTAATTAAAATCATTTTTTTGTTGCGTTTAAGTAAGTACTTTTGTTACGCGAAGTAACTGTTAATAGTTTTAAAAAGTAACTTGTTACCTACGGGTAACCAATCAAATAGTAGTAACGAAATGGTAACTAAAGCAGCAAAAAAAGGAAAAGTGAAATGCCCCGTAACGGGTATGCTTCAGTTAATTGGGGGTAAGTGGAAGCCGGTAATTCTGTATTGTTTAAAGTCAGAAAAACGGCGTTTCGGAGAAATTTCCGCTCGTATTCCCGGCCTTTCCAGAAAGGTACTCACCGAGCAATTGAAAGAACTGGAAGAAGACGGTTTGTTAAAGCGGAAACAGTTTAATGAAATTCCGCCGCGCGTTGAGTATGAATTAACAGCGCTTGGCAGAAGTCTTTCGCCGGTGCTCAATGAAATGGAGAAATGGGGTATGGAGCACATCATCGATCACCACTAGTTCTAAAGATAAGCCTCGCTGTTGCCGAGCGTGGTGCAGCACGGGTCAGTCCAAAATCTTTTCCATCAATACGCACGACAGGGTTGAATCTTCCAGCCCGTGAAAAATCCGGTTTCCTTCAAACAAAAAGTCCCGGTACAAAATGCGTGAATATGGCGTGAACGAATACCGTCGCCTTACTCCGTTTTGCGATAGTCTTCCGGTAACTTCGGTAATCATTCTTCTGTAGTGTTTTGATTTTGCTAATTCGATGGAATGGCCAAAGAGTGAAAATGCGATTTTAGAGCCTTCAAATTCCGGATAAACACCGGTGACGAACGAGACCATTACCTCGCCGCTTTGCGTTACATTTTTATCGGAAATGTATTGGCCTTGAAGCTGGCCGAGCATGTCGAAAATAGGCAGCAGGAAAGGATAGGCCGTAAGATCGATCTGAAGCTCGTCCAGGGCGTCTTGTAAAATGGTAAAGCCGGCAATCTTTTGCGTAGCATTTTCTACGGCAACCAGCCCCAGGCCCTGGTCAATGGCCTGCTGACAGCAGACCAACGCAAACGCATTAAAGTCTTCTTTCCGAATTTTTAAGTGGCGAACCATCGGTTCGCGTTGAAAGCTATGGGTAAAACAATCGGCTGCTGTGTGCAGATCTTGTTGTTCCATTAACCGATACGTAATTGCATGATCTTTCAGTTGTTGTAATTGAGACTTTTTCATGATTGCGCGTATTTCCGGGTTCGCGTCCGAAAATAGGCGCTAAAGCGCGGATGGCCAAAATTGCCTGGCGGTAAGACGTATTGTTTTCTTTCTCGGTAATAACTCCGCTTCCCTCGCTCACCCCAAGACTTGCGCCCGTTAGGGGCATACACATCAACGAGGTATTGCGGATTCATTTTGTTGGCGGCTGGACTTTTCTACTCTATCTATCTTTAGATTCATGAGAAATAGTCCAACAATTGTCACGAAACAGCCAACTAACGTGTAAGGAAAGTCTAAGTTGATTATCCCTTTTAAAATTGTCCATAGTCCAAAGAATGTTGTCACGGCCGCTGCGAATAGCAGATCGTCCACGCCAAAAATTAATTCCCATAAAATTGCTTTTAGAATTTCTTTGTCAAATTTCCTGAAGTCGTCAGCGTACACTTTTCCCGCTGCTAAAATCTGTTTTATGTCTGTCTTTAGTTCTTCGTCTTTGACGTCTGTTGTTTCATTGAAAAACAAATGATACAGCTTATCATACCTCTCTCTCTTTTTCTTGTTCGAAAGGATTTGATAGGCCTCAAAAAGTTCAATGAATTCTTCCTTGGTGTTTGATTTTGATTTGTCCGGATGAGTTAGAAGTGCCTTTCTCCTAAATGTTTTCTTTATTTCGGTGGCGGAAACACATTTGTCAACACCTAAAATTTTATAGTAGTCCTTCATTGCCTAAGCAAACTTGTGTCCAACACCCGAATTTAAACAATTGTATTTTTTCTTCTGTAGCTGTGTAACCCCAATCGCACAAATCCACCCAGATGGGGTGGATATCGTCTTGCTATGGCCGGTGTTCTTTACTTGCGATTTGATTTGAACTTCTTGTTGGTAAAGATCACCAGCGCGGGCTAAAGGAAATAACATGGTCGGTGAAAACACCGACCATTGGCAAATTTCTCTTATTCTTAGTAGTCCGAACTTTGAAAATGTATTGCTAGCAACGTGACGCGGCTTTGCGTTCGGGCGGGCTTTTTAGCACTGCACTTGATACGAATCACCAAAGTTTAAATATAGCAAAAAGCGTCAGACGAAGCACTGAACCCCGCCTGACGCAAAACCGCTGTTAGCCGTTCGTTATTTTATTTCGTCTTTCGTTTCTTAGATGATTTTGCGACTTTATTGAATTCAACGCATATGTTTAAGAAAAATTCAAAGTCTTTTCTGTATTTAAACCCTTCAGGATTTATGTAACAGTAACCTTTGTATTCTTTACCTTTCATCAACATTGTCTCATAACCATCTTTCTCGTAAAGTTCTTCCTGTCGGCTTGGGTCAAAACGCAACATTAACTTTTCATCGCTTACACAAACGCAAGTCTTTCCATTGACCATAAAGTTTAGAACATTGAACATTAGTTTTTCTTCAACGTCTATTTCTGGTATTTCGGCAAGATATTCTCTGACTCTGTCAGCAAGATTGGTGTCGTAAGCCATCAGTAAAAATTATTTACGTGAATGAAGTCCTACGGTGTTGCCTTCTGTATCCATAAAAATTGAGATGAAACCAAATTCACCAATATTCATTTTAGGTTGCACTACTTTTCCACCTGCTGCTTCAATTCTTTGTTCTTCTGTAATGTTGTCTTCAGTTTCAAAATAGACAACGGTGTTATTGCTACTTGGAACAAAATCAGCTTTTTCCACTAATGCTCCTGAAATGTCGTGGCTTTCAGGGCTGAAAGGGAAGAATGATTGCTTTCCCCACTCAATGGGGGCATCAGTCAGCTTCACATTGAAAACTGTTTCGTAGAATTTTTTTGCTCGGTCTAAGTTTGCTACATTGATGTCAAACCAACCAACTGGATTTACATTTGCCATTTTCCTATGAATTTTAAGTTTTTGCATTATTGCGATGCAAAGTTAAATTCAGTCAAAACGGCAAAATTGTAAAAATGGGACAAGTCTATTTTTTATCAAAAATCAAAGACATTTTTAAATCGTCACCGAAAAACTCCTTTGGTGTCAAGCCTGTGAACTCTTTAAATTCCTTTATAAAATGGGCTTGGTCAAAATAGTCGTTTTCATAAGCCAAGTCAGTTAGTTTTGTAACTTTTTCATTCAACAATATTTTCAATGTCGTTTGAATTCGAATCGTTTTTGCAAGTTGTTTTGGGCTTAACCCAATGGCAGAAGAAAATTTCCGTGCTAGTTGTCTTCGGTCTATGTTATTGTTTTTTGAAAATTCATTTACCGAAAAATGTCCATTTGTACTGAATATGGTTTCAATAGTTGATTTTACGATATTGTCGATGTTCTTTCTGTCGGTTAATCGTTCAAAAAGAAAGACTTCAACAATTTGAATTCTTTCAGGTGTAGATTTTGCGGTTAAAATTTGATTGCCAAGTTTTATTCCGTCTTCTCCAAATAAAATGTTCAATGGAACCGCAGTATTTTCCATTTCTTTGATTGGAATTGACGTAAAAGGTAAAAACCCATTTGGTTTGAATTGTACAACAAAACTACCCGTTACTCCAATGGGTTCAATTACATAGGGCTTTGTCAGTTGTCCAATTAAAAAACACTTTGGTAAAACTGTGATCTCACCATTTTGTGAGTGATGTTTGTAAGTGTCGCCATAATGAAAAATCAATTTCATTGTTCCGTCTGGAACGATGGTGTTTTTGATAGGTATATTTTCCTTTTCACCGTCTAATGTCCAATATCGTTTAACGAACTCTGTCAGTTCAATATTTGGCTCGTAAGTTTTCGGATTTAAGTCCATTGTCGATTTTTCATTCTTCGCAGAGTTACCCGTTTCGGAAACTCTGCGCTCTTTTGGCTCAATTTACTTCGTTAAGTCAACATCTTCAAGTTCGCGGTAGTTCGTAACCGCATAGGCTCCTTGCTCGCCAGTAGCATAAAATCGTGCTGAACTATGCGGGTATTCACATTCATCCGCGACTAAGTCCCAAGCACCTCGGCAGGGGTTGGCGTGAATGTAATTCAATTTTTGCTCAATGAATTTGTTTTCACGGCATTCCTTCCAATCAAACGAAGGCTCAAATACTTCGTGTATCTTGCCCCGTTTTCTGTCTGTTGTATTCGCCGGTTCGGTCAATTTTGTCAATATTTCTTCCTCGCCTTTGATTTTAAGTCGCTTTACAATACCGTACGACATGAAACGCTTGCCCTCGCCCACCATTGAATTGATAGATACCCCTTGCGTTTGCCGAAAACCAATAAGGGCGTGGATGTGGTTGGGCATGTAGTGCCCTTTGCCCTTCAGGTGATCAAACCACTTGTACGCCTCACCATAGGCGTCGGCAATTTCGAACAGCCGCAGCCAACGACTACAGGTGACCGTGATAAAGTAAATGCCGCTATATTCTGTTATCTCCCTGCGAACGGCCATATACGCAAGTTAGCACTTTGTGTGATTAGGCTTTCACTCCCGCAGAGTTCCCGAAACGGGTAACTCTGCGGGGAAGGAAGCACAAAACTTCAATTTTGCACGTCACCCCGCCTGACGCAAAACCAGTGTTACCTGCTGCCCTTTTTAATTGTCATTTGTCAATAGTGCAAACTTTCCGTTGTTTAATAACGTCTTGATGTTGTTTAAAATGTTGTCGGGTGTAAAATAATTGGGATGGCTTTGGAAAATTGCAGCATCGTCCATTATACATTCAATTTCTTGTTTTGCTTGTTCCACTTGCCCCTTGTCTGCAAATTTAAGGGTATTGGGTTTGAACCAATCTACTTCAATGCAATAGTTAATTTGTTTTTTACATCTACAAGGATTTTTAGGGTCATAAATCCCACATTGGTTTGCCATAAAAGCCCTTATTTGCTGTCGTGCCAAGGAAAGTCTTTTTCTAAATGTTGCTGGTTCAATGTCAAGTATGTATGCTCCTTCATTGCCGTCAAACTCTAAAATTTCTCCTACCAAATACGCCAAACGCAACGGTCTGGTAACGCAAATGAGCATGCTTGTACTGCACGCAATTTTTACTTCTTCTTCCAATAATGGGGCATCGGCTTTTTCGTATGCTGGGTAAGTTGCACCAACTTTAAGATGATATTCACCTTCTTCAAAAGTTAGGTTTTCAACTTCGTTACGTTTCATATTGAGCAGATAATTAGCTGCTACTCTATAAACCCAAGTATTGAAACTACTTTCACTCCTGAATTTAGAAAGATTGGTCAATACCTTTAAAAGAATTTCCTGTGTGGCATCTTCGGCATCCATAGGATTCCAAAGGTAGCGTACCGATAAATTGTACACATTTCGCTGAATACTTTTTATCAGCGTCTCAACAGCATTTTTATCACCATTGAGACATTTCGCTATGAGTTCTATGTGATTGATATTTGACATTGTAAGAAGTAAACTTTGTCAAGTACAAAATTAAGAAGCATAATAGAATTTTTCTTTGACCACTAAGCCATTTTCCCAATGCCTAACCGCTATTTCGGGATAGATGATTTTTTCACCCTGCTCATTGGTGTAATCAAATAAAACTTCCTGAATACTAAGGTTTTCACCATAAGCCACGCTCAAAACTTTGAGTTTTAAGTCGGGGAATGCTTCTACGAAACCACCGCATTGTTCCCGATTGAGTTCTTTGCCCACTCGTGGTTCAGTTTCATTTTCCTGCATTGTTACATTTTCAGCATAGAAAAGTTCAAACCCTTCCATTGCTTTACCTTGTTCAAGCATTTTGTTGAGTTGCTCGTTGTTGTCTTTGAATTTGTTCATTGTTTCTGAATTTAAGCGTTATTAATTAAAAGTTTTTCTTATAAACAACCCTGCATTTGGGTTGAAAGTAGTTTCCAATTCATTGCTAACTGGGTTTCTAAATGTTGGAATTTGTGTATCGCAACCGGTGCCAAATTGAAATCCCCGATAATCAAGTCCAAGTCTGATTTGTTGGAAACTGAAATTATGTTGTTTAAAATTGAAATTGGTGCTGAAAGTCAGTTGTGAAAAGAATTTTAGCTTTTTTGTAATAGAAGGATTATACACTAACAGCCCAAACATTTCGTAGTTTGGTTTTGCTGTCAATTCAATAGTCGGAAAAATATTGAGGTAAAGGTCTCCCTTCTCATTGAAGTATTGTAGAGAAATGGCGGCAATAGGCACAAAACCCTGATTGGTCATATAACCACCTGTGGCAATACCTACATACTGATTAAAATTAAACGTTGCAACGGAATAGATAAACGGGTCAACTGTCTGCCTATCCTTGTAGTCAACAGTGAAGTAAGTCAAGTTAAAAAAACTGACGATGCCAAGCGAGTCAATGGGCTTGGAAATAAGGATTTCGTGTTGAGCCTTTTTATGTCCGCCAAAAACTTCTCCATAGATGATTTGTGCTTGCAGTGTCTGACTTGCAAGAGTCATTATGAGAATAGAAAGGATTTGCTTCATACTTGTCTGAATTATGTGTTGTGTCCATTTGACACAATTCAGTCAGCAAGTGTGAAGTGAAATTGAATTTTATGTTGAAGGACTGTCTTTTTAGGGTTGCCGGTAACACCCGAATTTAAACAATTGCAATTATTTCCTCTGTAGCTGCGTAAACCCGATCGCACAAATCCATCCAAATTGGGTGGATATCTAATTGCTATCGCCAGTGTTCTTTACTTGCGATTTGATTTGAACTTCTTGTTGGTGAAGATCACCAACGAGAGCTAAAGGACATAACATGGTCGGTGAAAACACCGACCATTGGCAAAACAATTTAAAGAGTTGCCTACTTTATCGTTACTCCGGATTCGTTGATCACGGCAACGCTTCCACCGTGGAAGGTAAACGTTAACGTTGTCCACGCAGTTCCTTTTTTGCCAATAAGCGTATACGTTTGGCCGCTCTTTTTGATTGAAAATTCGAAATCCGACAAGTTATTGTCACGTCTATTTTGCTTTGGACTTTTGCCGGCCATTCCAAATTCATCAATGTCTTTTTTTCCGGTGTTTCTCAGCGTAAACTCCAGCTGCTCAAAAGCTGTGCCTTTGTGCCCAAGAAGTTTTACGCCATTTTCGGTACGTTCCATAGCAATTTCAAATTCAGGCGCGTCTGGATTTTCCTTTGAAAAGGCCGATGTAACCGTTAGCGTAACTGCTAAAAGAATTAAAAACAAATGGGAATGGTTCATGCTCGTTTTCATAAAATTTAAATTTAGTTTCGAGATGATGCGAAAATACATTTTTTTGAAAATAATTCAATATACGCTACCTCAATCAAACGGACAGGCGGTTCCGGCTTCATGCCAAAACCGCCCGTATTTCCAGATTAGATTCAAACTGCCATAAGACAAGATTGATCGAACAATTTGTTGCTTGCTTTCACAGAATCTGCGGGGAATGAAGACTTTTATTTGATCGAATATGCGTATTGAAGAGCAACTGGGTCAAACGTTCCAAAGAATGCACTCTCTGCCCAGGTTTGGGTGGCTTGTCCAATTTTCTGAAATTTCTCTTGGTTCTCATATACCGTCATTCCAACAGCTAAACGTTCGGTATTTTGGCCGGCTACAACTTTAAATTCCCAACTTTGTATTACACCATCTTGTGTACCTAATTTTGCAACAAATGATTTCCTCATCTTTTCAAATTCAGCTTCCTGACCTTCTTTCACTCTACGAACAGCGATTTCTAAAATTTGCCCCTGTTTTTTGGCAAGAGTAGCTAGGTTAAACCCTCCTCCTTCAATTGGTTGCACAAACACATACGCCTTCAATTCCATAGTCTGGGCAAAGCTCATGAAGCTGCTCATCAGGTCGTTGTTGGATTGTACGGCTCCTACTGTGGCGTTTGATTCGTACTGTGTCATGCCTATAAATACGGGCAATTTGTCGGGTGTGGGTAGTGCATAAAACGACTGAAACTCACGGTCGTTGGATACGCCTTTTATTTTTGTAAGTTTTTCGATAAACGCTTTTCTGGCCTTCTCGAAATCTTCATTTTTATCTTCCTTTACTGTGCGTACTGCGATTTCAAATATAGGACTGGCAGTAGATTTTGCTGATTGAGCATACGTGATGAAGCCCGAAGCCAAGAGACTGAATGTGATAAATAACCTTTTCATTTGTCTTTGTTTTAAATTTTAAACAAAGGTATGATGGGCTAAAAAGTATAGGTTGTCAATACAACAAATGTATTGTCATTTTGATAACTCTCTGAATTGTTGAGGCGTCTGAGAGGTTATCTGTTTAAAGAAGCGAGTAAAGTTTGGAGGGTCAGAAAAGTTATATTCGTACGCAATTTCAGCATTGGTTTTAGAAGTATACAAAAGTTCTTTTTTAATTTCTAAGGCAAGTCGTTCCTTAATAATTTGCAGACTTGTTTTAGCATAAAAGTCCACACAAAGTTTGTTTAAATAAGTACGACTAATGCCAAGTAAATTGGAATAATGCTGGACATTATTATGTTTTTTTATGTCCTTTTCTAACGCATATCTAAACCTCAATAAGTACTCATTTGTAAGTAGTTTGGAATTTAATTCGAAATGCAAATGGGTATAGAGTCGGTTCAACTTTATCAATAATTGATACAAATAGGCCCTAATGAGATGTTCACTATCCTGCTCAAAATTTCTAATTTCTTTATGGATTTCTTCAAACAATTCATAGACACGGGATTGTTTTTGATTGTCTATTCGTAAATAAAGTGGGTTGTCGGTATTATGAAAGAATGAGAACTTGAAAATGAAGTTCTGCTCACTGAAAAACTTATCCAAAAATTCCCCTTCAAAAAAAATAAAGTAACCGTCTTTAAAATTTGCCTTACTGATGTCTACTATCTGGGAAACAGGAATAAAAACGATTAAATTTTTACCAAGCGAAATAATTTGATTGTTAATTTTAATTGTCCCCGATGATTCTTTCAGAAATGAAATTGTGTAAAAGTCAGGGAGCACCTCCATTTTGTCAACAGCAAACTCTGACGTATGCACTGTGTCTATGAGAACTTCCTTGCCGTACTTATTTCTTTGAAATTTTAGTTTCTGCATGTTGGTTTGTGTAGTCCGAACATTGCCGCTAACGTTTATGTATAAGCCGTGGCGCTGAGCAAAAATAAAAAAATGTCCTCCTTATCAGCGCCATGTATTATACATTTTGTTGTGGGTAGTTGGGCCAACTGCTACCCCTACTTAGTACCTCGTCCCACACAAACGTAACTCTCCTCAATAGTCTTTCTACATCGGTCTGCCATTGCTTGCGTCTCAGGTGTAAAATGTTGTCCTATTATGATAGTGAGACTGTCACAATGAAACGTTGTATAAGACCCAATTCTTGGTCCATCATTAGCAACTACATAGTCAATCTGTCTCGAGTCATTCGTCCCAAACTTGGTCGATTTGACTTCACTAAAATCAGGCGTGTTCGAGGGGTCACCTTCATAAACTTCTTTAAGTCCAACGACAAAATTTTGTAATTCTTTGTCCAGATTAAACTTTTTGGGCAACCAAGTCACCGAGAAGTTTGCATACAGGTTTTTATTTCTTCTTTCAATTTTTATGTATGTCGCATGATTATGCTTCCATGTCTTGGTTTCAACTATCTTGAAGTCCTCAGTGATTTGAAAATTGAGTCCTTTGTCTTGATAATTAGTCTTCGGAATTGTCCGGCAAGCAGTAAGTATGAAAATAAGTCCAAAGACTAAAAATCTGTTCGTCATTTGTCTTGATTGTTCATCTGTCCTGGCCCAATTACCCACAACACCCGAATTAAACAATTGCATTTATTTCCTCTGCAGCTGCGTAACCCCAATCGCACAAATCCACCCAGATGGGGTGGGTATCTTCTTGCTTTGGCCGGTGTTCATCACCGCCAATTTGATTTGAACTGCTAGTTGGTGAAGATCACCAGCGAGGGCTAAAGGACATAACATGGTCGGTGAAAACACCGACCATTGGCAAAAGATTACTTTCATTGTCTACTTATTCTATGATTTTTACTTGGCTCATAGGTTGTTCCGTTAAAGATTAGGATAGAATTCCACATCATATCTGTCTCAGGCATTGCGCATTCTGTCAATAGTATTGGCCGCCCGTTAACTTTCTTAGAGATCACATTCAAACTATTAATCGATTCGCTGGATTTACTTTTATACAAAGTCTTGTGTCCGTTATTTATAGTCTCAATTATATAGGCTGTTGTATCAGCTGATAAGATCGAAAAAATTGTCTGGTCGCTAAGTTTATAGTGTCCAATTTTCTTGATACGATTGATGTTTAATTTCAATAGGTCAATTAGTTCAGATGTTAATCCTTCATCTTTATGCACGGAAAAGTCAATTTCTGTCAATTCTTCTTTTGAGTTTCCAACACAAAATAAGGGATCATCAACGTCTGGGTTCTCAACTTGAAATACTGCAACGAACCTACCTTCAATCATGTCCTCAACATATTCAATGTGGCTTAGTCTTCCAGTTGTAAGTTTTATATTTTCTTTATTATAGATGTCAATGTCTTTAAGCCCGGTTAAGTTGAAGTATTGATTTGCTTTTTTAATTTCTATTCTTGTCCGCTGAGTTTCCTCATCTTCAAAGATTGGTTGATTACCTAATTTTGTGATTTCCTCGTAAAGGTCATAGTCGAAGTTGTCAACGAAGAATAGGTCGGTGTAAAATGAACTATTGTCCTCAAACTTTTCGATATAACCAATATAACTCAAGGTGTCGTTCTTTTGATTGTCTATCAAAAAGTCGGCTGCAATATTGTCCGTAGTGTCATTATTCACTGGGTGAAGTTCACTTGGCTTAGGCCTAGAGCAGCCGATCAACACAATCAAAGTCAAAAGTTCGTATCGTAGTCTCATTTTTTAGTATTGGCGCTAATATCCTAATTTAAACAGCTACATTTATTTTTCCTCTCGTCCTCGGTGGTGAAGATCACCAACGACGGCTAAAGGAAATAACATGGTCGGTGAAAACACCGACCATTGGCAAATTGTCCGCGGAACAAAGTCCTGTGCAGCCTCACCAAATTTTCTGCGTAAAAGTCACGACATGCTATAATGCTGTAATTCTTGATTTGTGAATGTACCCCGTTGTGCCTCGTTCCGTTTCAACTTTCCACCAGTCCGTTTTATTATCTTCATAATATTTGAACTTGAAATTTGTTAATATTTTTGCAATCACTTCGGATTTACTATCGGGTGATTTCCTTAAATTTGAATACCCATCGACATCATTGATAACTCCCCATTTATAGTTTTCAGTTATGGATTTTGATTGATCTGCGTCAGATTCGTCTTCGGGTTCTTCGTGATCAGGTTGAGGTGTTAAAAAGGATAACTCTACCCACTGATTATTCAGGAAATAGGCTACGTACGCATAACCGCCTACCCAAAGTTCCTTTTCGTTCTTAACCCAAAATTTAAGACTTGAATTTTGGACAGGATTAATAACATCGTTTCTTTTTATCCATTGATTATTACTATAACTGAAAAACAAACCATTCTTTGTAAGTATCCAGGGCGTTCCATTTCTATCAACATCGTAGTGTTGAATTAATTCTCCATGAGGAATTTTAACAATAGCGTTGTTAACCTCTATTTTGTCAGAATGGAATCCAAAGAAAAACATCCAAATGTTGTTTTTCTTATCAAAATAAAAATTCTTAACGCCTTGCTTGAGCATGTGCCATTTTTCAAAATCAAACCTATAAAAGTTATCAATCCAATCCCTCTTTGAATCATCATAAAAAGAATTGGCCGAATAGATTCCATTGCGATTGACAACAAGTCCGTAGGCTCTTTCTTTGCCGTTCTGATTAGGAGGATTGAATGTTGTAATTTCTTTCCATTTACCATTATCCCATCTTAGATATCGCATTTCGTTATTAAGGCTTGCTAAAGCGTATATGTTAGCATCATACTCGTAAATGTTATAAATATGCTTAACTGTATCATTTTGAATGAGAGTCCATTTGTCGCTTTTGTTAATATAAATTCCATTTCCAAAGTCGGTCACCCAAATAGTATTCTTCGAATCTATATAAATATTGGAAGCACTATTTAGTTCTTTAGTCCACTGAATAACTCTATTTTTCTTTTGAATTATTTTATAAAGTCCCTCATTAGTCACTATCCATGTAATGGTATCCTGAAACAAGATTTGCTGAACCCATGGGAATTCGTCCCCCTTTGAATCAAGGGATATTGTCAGCGAGAAAAATATCAATATAGTTAGTCTCCTCTTCATTAGCGCATAAGCTACAACACCCGAATTTAACCAATTGCATTTATTTCTTCTGTAGCTGCGTAACCCCAATCGCACAAATCCATCCGAAAGGGGTGGATATCTACTTGCTATGGCCAGTGTTCTTTACTTGCGATTTGATTTGAACTTCTCGTTGGTGAAGAACACCAACGAGGGCTAAGGCAGCCTAGCAGCAAACCTATTGTTGTACGATACTTTTGTTGATTTCAATTCCTAATCTTTGAGCAACGGCTCTAACTCTTTTCTCTAATCCGTGACATAAGTCAGTGTAATCTTTATAATCAATCCTGTTAATTGCGGCAACATCAAAATGAACAGAGGTATCTTTCTTCGCTAATAAAACGACCTCTTTTTCAGCTTTGTGTGCCCAACCGACTTCATAATATACGTTAGGTCTTTCGCCGGTCAAATCAGCAACGACAAACGCAGCCCTGTCTATCGCTTCGTAAATTTCCTTAGTAACAGTATTATTATGTTGTATTTCGTCTACTCTAATTGGATTAAAGCCAAGTTTTGTTAATGTTGGTTGTATTGCAACAAAATAGGCGTCACGATGGTCATCGTTATAACTCATAATGACAAAAACATCTTTACTTGCAATTTGTCTAACATCTCTTTCCTTTTTCTCTTCATCAATTGTAGTATTTTGAATTGGTTGCTGATTTTGCTGTCGCGGTTGAGGAACTTTCGGAGAAACCGGAAAGGTTTCTTCTACCAAATGAACAATTTCATCAAACTCCTGCTGCTGAAAGTTATTTGATTGAATATTGATTTGAGATAGGCCATGTTGTATATTGATATTAAGGGTAGTAATTGGGTTTTGATTTATTTGAAATGACAAAAAGCCAAACTCAAAAATCTCGGCTTCGTTTACTTCTAATAAGTCTGCTTGAGCCTGTTGAAGTGTTCCATTCAGTTGTTTGTCTCTGTAATTTATTTGTACTCTTACATTTGTCAAAGAGGGGATAATTAACGGACGTGCTGCTATTCTATTTGCTAAGTCAACGGCTCTACGACCAGTCATAAGCTCCCGATTCGTTCCGTAAGCACGATTTAGTCTAAAAAACTTTTGTACAGGCATGATGATTACTTTTTCTGTTTCTCACAACAAATAACTAGCGCAAGTCTCGCACTTTTCTCGCTCACCCCAAGAATTGCACCAGTTAGGGCGAACTAAATTAATAAAACAAAACTAAAATTTAGAGTGTCACTCGCAGCGGGTATAAACGCGGTGGTAGCGGCTGGCTTACTCTTCATCAGTATTTATTATTAAAAGATTTGTGGGTAATCCGTCAAATACACTGTCATTGGCTGTCGCTGTAATTATTCCAGAGTTGTCAATAAAATTGGTGAGTTGGTTTACTGTTGTATTCGAAATTTGTTGTTTCAAAACATTACGAACAAATGAAAGGATTGGCGGATGGTACGTAATTTCTGCGCCAATTTCTAATTTTAATATTGAGTTGGTGAAGGTGTCAATGTCAAAGCAAGAAATGAGTTCGCTACAGGTCTTACAATTGCATGAGTTAAATGAGTGAGTATTAAAGAAAGGGATGTCTAAATCCACACGATAAGATGAATAAGAGTTTGGCAATACAGTTGTAGTTGAAAGACTATTTGCACAACAGTATGCCAAGTCAATTTGGTTTTTATTGTCAATGAAGAAAATACCGTATGAGCCAACTGAATTACAACAGCTAAAAGAAAGTATGTCCAATGGGAAATTGTAACGAAGCCCAATAATTGCAGTCAAAGTCGGTCTTTGTGAAAGTAACTCATATTGAAAGTAGTCGCCAACAAAAGTTCGGTTAAGATTATCCAAAATTCCCCGGTGATATTTTGCTTGAAGAAAAGTCATTCTCACTTTGCGTTTTGTTGGAGAGAAAGCGATAATCCAAAGGTCAGATATTTCTCTTGTCACTGTTTGTCTAACCTGGGCTGATTTGTAAGAAACATATTGCTGATGTGTTTTTCCAATAAATGTAACACTATACTTGACTGACAAGATTGAACCCATATTTCTAAAGAGAGCTATTTCACTGTCTTTGATAGTTGATATTTTGTTGAGTTCCGATTTCATGTCTGTCAATCTTATGCAGTCCGCTTCAAGTTAACACTGTCCCAAAAGCTTGCCGGCAACACCCGAATTTAAACAATTGCATTTATTTCCTCTGCAGCTGTGTAACCCCAATCGCACATAGTCGCTTGAATTAAGCTGGGTATATGCAGCGATTTCTGCAGGCTGGCTTTCGGCCACGGATTGCAGCGGATACCCCGCCAGGGGTGGGCAGGTGCGGGGGCGCGGAGTAGCAGCGGAAAGCCGGGCCGCGCGCAGGGGCGCCGGTGGGCGGGGCGCGGGGCCGCCCGGGTGTTACCCGCGGTTACAAGCTGTGGTACGGTTACAGGTAATCGTGCAGCTGATCAAAAAAATCGGGCCACGAAACTTTGCTTTCTTTTTTACCCAGCCGCACCATGATGAGGTTTTTGCTGCGGCTTACGTACACGTATTGGCCCAGGTGGCCGTTGGCGGTGTAGCCTTTATCGGTGAGCCACCATTGGTATTTGTAGTAGGGCACTGCACCCTCTTCGCGCGCGGAGGTGCGCGAGGCGTGTATCCACGCTTGCGGCAGGAGTTGCTGGCCGTTTACGTTGCCTTCGTGCAGATATAAGCGGCCAAACTTGGCGAAGTCGCGCGCGCGGGCATTGATGCAGCAAAATGCTTTTTCCACGCCGTTCTTCTTTTTATCGATGCTCCAGGAGGCATCGTACTCGGGGCCGAGGTGTTGCCAAATGCGGGTGTCTAAATATGCGGTAAGCGTTTTGCCGGTGGCGCGTTCTACAATCATGCCCAGCAGTTGGGTGTTGATGCTGCGGTAGGCGAAGCGGGTGCCGGGGGGATAATCGATGCGCAGCCGCTGCACATAGTTGCGCAGCGTGCGGCCGTAGTAAATTTTTGCCGCTTGCCCCAGCGGGTTGTAGTAGCTTTCGCTGCCACGGATGCCGCTGGTCATTTGCAACAGGTGCTTGATGGTGATGGCATCGAAGCCGGGTTTTGCTTTTAGCTCGGTGAGGTAGTTCGTGATGGGCTCGTCTATGCTTTTGATGAACCCATCGGCCAGGGCGGCACCCACCAGTGCGGAGGTAAAGCTCTTGGCCATGGAGAATGAGGCGATGATGGATTGCTGATCGTACCCGTGGAAATAATTTTCGTAGAGCAGCGAATCGTTGCGGATGATGAGCAGGGCCACGGTGTGGCTGTTGCGCGCCACGCTGTCGATAACGTGGCGGCGGGCATTACCCACGCGGGCACGCACGGGTGCGGGGTGGAAGGTGAAGGGCTTTGCCGCCGCGGCCATGGGCCGTGCGGGAAAGATTTTGTAATCGGTAATGTTAGAGAAATTGTACCATGCAAAGCGCCCCACTGTGCAGGAGCCCAGCGTAAGCGCCAGCAGAGCAAGCAGGATTTTGGTTGCGCGCCCGGCGGCCATGTTAGTTACGCAACAGCTCGCGGGCAATTACCATTTTCTGAATTTCGGTGGTGCCTTCGTAGATCTGGGTGATTTTGGCATCGCGCATGAGGCGCTCCACATGAAACTCTTTTACGTAGCCGTAGCCGCCATGAATTTGCACAGCTTCGGTGGTCACTTCTTGCGCAATCTCGGACGCGTACAGCTTGGCCATGGAGGCCGCGCGGATAAAATCTTTGCCTTCGTCTTTGAGCGTGGCGGCTTGCCACAGCAGCAGGCGGGCGGCTTCAATTTTTGTGGCCATTTCGGAGAGTTTGAATTGAATGGCCTGGTGCTCGGTAAGGTGTTTGCCAAAGGCTTTGCGCTCTTTGGCGTACTTCAGCGCCAGTTCAAACGCGCCGGTGGCAATGCCGAGTGCCTGGGCAGCAATGCCAATGCGGCCACCGTTGAGGGTGGTCATGGCAAATGTAAATCCAAAGCCATCTTCGCCAATGCGGTTGGCCTTGGGCACTTTTACATCCTGAAACATGAGCGAGTGGGTATCGCTGCCGCGGATGCCCATCTTATCTTCTTTCTTGCCCACCACAAAGCCGGGCGTGCCTTTTTCTACAATCAGCGCGTTGATGCCCTTGTGCCGCTTGGCGGCATCGGTTTGTGCGATGACGATGTAGGTGTTTGCGCTGTTGCCGTTGGTGATCCAGTTTTTGGTGCCATTGAGCAGATAGTAGTCGCCTTTGTCTTCGGCTGTGGTGCGTTGGCTCGTGGCGTCTGAGCCGGCCTCAGGCTCGGAGAGGCAAAACGCCCCGATGCCGTGGGCGGCGAGTGGCTTAAGGTATTTTTGCTTTTGCGCTTCGGTGCCGAATTTTTCCAGCCCCCAGCACACCAGCGAGTTGTTTACACTCATGCAAACGGAGGCGGAGGCATCGATTTTGGAGATCTCTTCCATGGCCAGCACATAGCTGATGGTGTCCATGCCGCCGCCGTTGTATTTGGGGTCTACCATCATGCCCATGAAGCCCAATTCGCCCATTTTTTTGATTTGCTCCGCGGGGAATTTCTGATGGGTATCGCGCTCGATTACCTCGGGCAATAATTCGGTGGTGGCAAAGTCGCGGGCGGCTTGTTGTACGGCACGTTGTTCTTCGGAGAGATTAAAATCCATGATGCGCAGTTTGAGGTAGAACAATAAAAAGGCCTGAGTGTTGACTCAGGCCCGTAAAAATAGCTTTTCTGTGGTGTTGCTCGAAGCGGCCGTGGGTTTTTAGTCGCGGTCGGAGCCGAGGTACATCATCACGTAGTAAATGAGCTGCGTTACCGCACCGATGGCGGCTACCACATACGTCATGGCGGCCCACTTCAGGGCGTCTTTGGCCATGTCGTGTTCGCCGCGGGTAACGATGCCGCGGCTTTCTACCCAGGCCAAGGCGCGCTTGCTGGCATCAAATTCTACCGGCAGCGTAACCAGCGCAAAGAGGGAGAAAACAGCGTAACATACGATGATGATGAGCAGTGCCATCTTCATGGGTAACACGCTGGACGCGAAGAAGGCGCCAAACATCATGGCCATCATGATAAAGTTCAGGATCTGGGCGCTGATGTTTTGAACGGGCACCATGGCAGAACGGAACTGCAACATGCTGTAGGCGGTAGCGTGCTGTACGGCATGGCCTACTTCGTGCGCCGCCACTGCGGTGGCCGCGGCATTACGGCCGTGGTATACGTCATGGCTCAGGTTTACGGTTTTATCGGCCGGGTTGTAGTGGTCGGTTAACTGGCCTTCTACGCTAATCACTTTCACATCCTGAATGCCGTTGTCGGCCAGCATGAGGCGCGCCACTTCCGCTCCGGTGAGATCGCGGGTGAGTTGCACTTGCGAGTATTCTTTAAACTTGTTCTTCAGGCGGGCGGACACGATCATGCCCACAATCATGAAGAAGATACCAATGATAAATCCCATAGTTTGTTTGTTATGTTCGTTTAATTTTTTCTACGATGCGGGTAGTGCTGTAACCGGGCACGAGTGCGATGGTTTTTACACTGCCTCCCTGCTGTTTAACAACATCTGCGCCAACGATATTTTCTGCCAAATAGTCATTTCCTTTCACTAAAATATCGGGAAGCAACAAAGAAATCAAATCTAGCGGGGTGTCTTCATTAAACAAAACCACCAGATCAACAAATTGCAGGGCGGCCAGAATGCGGGCGCGCGCTTGCTCGTCTTGCAACGGTCGTTCCGGCCCTTTGAAGCGGCTTACCGAGGCGTCTGTGTTCAGGCCCACAACCAATACATCGCCCAACTGGCGGGCTTTTTCCAGATAATCTACGTGGCCGAGGTGCAGCAAATCAAAACAGCCATTGCTAAACACAATGCGTTTGCCGGCGGCACGCCACGCATCTACCTGCGCTTTGGCCTGGGCCCAGGATTTTATTTTGGCTGCGGTGTTTTCCAACGGATGATCCAATAGCTGATGAGTAAACAAATAACGCCGGCAACAATCATGAGCAGGGTTTGCCAGGCATGAAAGATAAACACAAAAGCGATGGCATCGGCTTTTGGCAGGTGATAGAGCGCGGTGAGGCCCAGCGGTACGATGGTGTGATACGACCCCGTGCCACCCGGCAGGGGCACGGCCATGGCAATGGAGCCCAGCGCAAAGAGCGTAAGCACAGCACTAAAGCCCAGCTCGGCCGTTTGCGGGAACGCTTTGATGACGCAGTAGCTGGTGATGAAATACAATACCCAAATCAACACGGAGTAGGTAATGAAAAGGGCCTTTTGGCGCAGCTTGAAAACGGAGATCAGCCCTTCCTTAAATCCGGCCCACAACTTTTGTAGCTTTTCGTTTTTGCGAAACAAGTAGATCAACACGGCAAGGCCCGCGGCGCCCACCACGGCAACGTACACCCAGGAGGGGATGGCCGCGCCCGTTTTGCCGATGGGAAGCGTATCTAAAAAACCCATGAGTTTATCCCACTCGATGACAAACGCCAAACCAATGAGCGCCAGCAGGCAGATTACATCAATGATCCGTTCTACCACTACGGTGCCAAAAGAAATTTCCACCGGCGTTTTCTCCAGCTTGTAGAGGTTGTAGCAGCGCGATACTTCGCCCCCGCGCGGAACAACCAGGTTTACCAAATAGCCAATCATGAGTGATAAGAAACTGTTGGCTAAGCCGATGTGGTTACCCGAGGGGGCTAACAGCATGCGCCACCGCTCTGCGCGGATGATGTGGCTCACCAACGCTACGGCCGCCATGGCCCACAGCCAAAACTGGTCGGCCTGGCGGTAGGTGTTCCATAAAAAATCAAATTTGTTTTCGCCCTCGCCTACCACCAATCCGCGCAACGAAAACCAGATCAGCACGCCGGCAATGGCCAGCAATACTATGTACTGCAAAACTGCTTTTACGTTTTTCACGGGAGCTTATTGTCTGGGTCTGGAAAGATAATGGCGGGCGTAAACCGCTTGGCTTCTTCAAAGTCCATGGCGGCGTAAGAAATGATGATCACAATATCCCCCACGGCTGCCTTGCGTGCGGCCGGGCCGTTCAGGCACACGGTGCCGCTGTGGCGTGCGCCGCGGATCACGTACGTTTCCAGCCGCTCGCCATTGTTGATGTTCACCACCTGCACTTTTTCTCCTTCAATCAGGTTGGCGGCCTCCATCAACACTTCATCAATGGTGATGCTGCCCACATAGTGCAGTTCCGCCTGGGTGATTTTGGCGCGGTGGATTTTGGATTTGAGAACTTGAATGGTCATGGATTACACCAAAAGATTATCGATTAACCGCACGGCTCCTACATACGCAGCGATCAGCAAAACGGTTGGACGTTTATCAACACGGTCCGTGAGTTGTAAGTTCTCGGCATCGGCCAGTTCCAGGTATTCCAGACGGGCACCGGCTGTTTTTATTTTTTCTGTTGCCTGCTGGCGGATGGCCGGCCATGCGCGGCCCTCAATCAAGGCCGTGCGGCAAAACTGCAGTGCCTGAAACAACACCGGGGCCATGCTGCGCTCGTCTTTTTGCAGGCGCTGGTTGCGCGATGACATGGCTAACCCATCCGCCTCGCGCACGGTTGCACACGGCACAATCTCTACGTTAAAGGCCAACTCGCGCACCAGCCGGGAGATGACCTGAAGTTGCTGATAGTCTTTTTGGCCAAAATAGGCGCGTGTGGGTTCGATGATGTGCAGCAGCTTGGCCACTACCAATCCCACGCCATTGAAATGGCCCGGGCGGAAGGCGCCTTCCAGCGTGCTTTCCAGATCGCCAAAATGCAGTTGCATGGCGGGGGTGTGCGGGTACATTTCGGCTGGCGTGGGCGCAAAAACCACATCGCACCCGGCGGTTTCCAGCGCTGCAAGATCCGCTTCCAGCGTGCGGGGGTACTTGGCCAGGTCTTCTGCGTTGTTGAATTGAATCGGGTTTACAAAAATGGTGGCGGCGGCGGCGGTGTTTTGCGCTTTGGCGTGTGCCACCAGCGAAAGGTGGCCGGCGTGCAGGGCGCCCATGGTCGGTACCAGGCCCAGCGAAAACCCCGGATTACGGAGGTTGGCAAAATAGGCCCGGAGCGGCTTGATTTCCGTAAAAACCTGCATTTCTGACCTATTTTAAAGGGTAACAAAGGTAGGCTAAAGAGTTGAAAATAAGTTGAATAAGGGTTTAATTTTCCGTACTTTTGTGGGCCCATTTAGTGGCCGGTCCGAAAAAAAGCATTTATGTCAAAAATCAGAATCCTGTACGTTGCCAGCGAAATCAACCCTTTTCTTCAGACCACGGAGGTAGCCGAATTTGTGCGCAAGCTTCCGCAGGCCATGCAGGAAAAGGGGATGGAGATTCGGATTCTGGTGCCGCGGTTTGGGCTCATTAACGAGCGTAAGAACCGGCTGCACGAGGTGGTGCGCCTTTCGGGGATCAACATCTCGGTAGGTGATGAAGAGAAGCCGCTCATTATTAAGGTGGCCTCAATCCCCAACGCAAAATTGCAGGTGTATTTTATCGACAACGAAGACTACTTCCACCGCAAGTCGATGTTCCACGACAAGGAAAACCGGTTTTACGAAGACAATGACGAACGGGCGATTTTCTTCTGCAAAGGGGTAATTGAAACCGTACGAAAACTGGGCTGGGCTCCGGATATTGTTCATTGCAACGATTGGATTACCAGCTTTATTCCGTTGTACCTGAAAACCACGTACAAAAACGATCCGTTGTTCAAGAACGCGAAGACCGTCTTTACGATTTATAATAATGCCTTCACCCATAAGTTCAAGGGCGATCTGGCCGGCAAGGTGAAGATGATGGACATTGAGGACAACATGCTGGCCAACCTGAAAACTGCCGATTACGAAGCATTCATTAAATTGGGCGCGCAGTTTTCGGATTTGGTTTCCATTGCGGGAGACAATAAAAAGCTGGAAGGGTTAGTTAAGAAGATTAAAGAGAAGAAAGTTGAGACCATCGAAAAAGACGATAACTACACGGAGTCATTTTACAACCTCTATACAGAACTGGTGGGGTAGGTTCGTCCTCGTCCTTTTCATTCCTGTTCTTGCTTTTTTGATTTCGTGCGAGGATCCACTCGCGCAGCTGGGCTTTCGTGCATCGGAATCAAAATTTCAGGTACGTTTCAAAGAGTTTGAGATTCCGGTAAGCACCTTTCAGGTGGATTCGCTCAATACGGTAAATTTTGCCGGCAGCCCCACGAAAAGATTGTTAGCGGGTGCGGTGAACGACCCCGTGTTTGGTCAAATTAAAAGCCGGGTGTACACCCAGATTCTGCCCTCCACCCGCCCGAATTTTGCGGCCTCTGCTACGTTTGAGAAAGCAACCATCACCCTGGCCTACGATTATTATTATTACGGCCCGAAAGAGGCAGCATCGCTGGATTTACAGCTTTTTGAGTTAGCGGATTCCATCGATCCCAACAGTGGGTATTACTTCAACTCCAACCTGGCGCTGGGGGCAAAAATCGGGGAGGCCATTAGCCTGGTAAACCCTTCGTTGTTTGACGAGGCGATTATTAAAAACACCGACCGCGATACCCGCAATGATGTGATCGATACCATATTCACTGAGCTCAGTGCGGATTTTGGTCAGCGTATTTTCTCACTGGCCAAAGACGGTGGCGATAACGGCATTAACGACTACATTCAGTTCGCCCGCTTCCGCCAACTCTTCAAAGGTATTTGCATTGTGCCGGTGTCGTTTGGTCATGTGTTCGGTATCGCGCCTTCTTCCAGCACCAGCGTAAACACGCGCATCACCATTTTCTATCGCGAAGATGGTGTGAGCAAGCGGTTTGCATTGACTCTTGGCGAAGGCATCACCGGCTTTTCCAGTTTCGAGATCGCGCGAAACGGCGCACAGCTACCGGCCTTTGATGATCACTACACCGGGTTCAATCTGGGTGAAATCGCGGCAACGCAGGCCGGCACCGGCTTGATGGCACGTGCCGATTTTACTGAAGTCTATTCTTTCTTTGATGCTTTGCGGTTTCCGATTTTGAACTCGGTAGAGATGGAGTTGCAAAGCACGGCTACGCATTTACGCATCCCCAATGGTATCCGGCTGCGCATCTTGCGCCCGAATAATCGAAACCGACTGCCACTGCGTAACGTAGTGGGCACAGACGGCGGTACCAGTGTAGTGGAAGACCTTACGTTTGAGAGCCGGTTCTTCGTGATCAAAAACAGCGACTTTACATTGGATGTGCTGGGTGACGATAACACCCCAATGCAATTGCGTTCTGCCACGGAGGCGAACACCACGTTCTTCCGCGGGTTTTTCACCACGTTCGTTCAAACGCAGCTGCGGCTGCCCGCGGCCGATCGTTTGTCAAACCTGGGATTGATTGCGGCCAATCCGGATTTCCAGAAATCCCTCAATGGCTTTTCATTTCAAAAAAACAAAGTGAAACTTCGCGTGTACTACACGCTTCCTGAATCCGATTAATGTATGTGTGGAATTGTTGCGTATGTGGGCCACCGCCAGGCCGAACAAATCATTATTAAAGGTCTAAAACGCCTGGAGTATCGTGGTTACGACAGCGCGGGAATTGCGCTCATGAACGGGGGCCTGAACGTGTACAAAAAGAAAGGCAAAGTCTCCGAGTTGGAAGCATTTATCCGCAACGAAAAGCTGGATAGTCGCATTGGTATGGGCCATACCCGTTGGGCTACACACGGTGAGCCCAATGACGAAAACGCCCACCCGCATTATTCCGCAACCAAAAAACTGGCGATTATCCACAACGGCATCATTGAAAACTATGCCAGCCTGAAGCAGGAGTTGTTGACAAAAGGTCACCGTTTTTTGAGCCAGACCGATACGGAAGTGTTTGTCCATTTTATTGAGCACATTCAAGAAACGGAAAACTGTGGATTGGATGAGGCGGTGCGGCTGGCACTGACGAAGGTGGTAGGCGCTTACGCCATCGTGGTGATGTCGTTCGATAATCCCGATTTATTGATCGCGGCGCGTAAAGGCAGTCCGTTGGTGTTGGGCGTGGGCAAAGGCGAGTTCTTTATGGCGTCAGATGCTACACCCATTATCGAATACACAAATGAAGTGGTGTACCTCAACGATCAGGAAATTGCGATTGTAGATAACGGCAAGCTAACGATTAAGAACACCGCAAATCTTCCGCTTACGCCCTACATCCAGACAATTGATCTGGAACTGGAAGCGATTGAAAAAGGCGGCTATGAGCATTTTATGCTCAAAGAAATTTTTGAACAGCCGCGTTCGATCATGGATTGCATGCGCGGACGGTTGGATTCGGCTTCAAGTCGGTTGATTCTGGGCGGCTTACGCGAATACTTAAACCGGTTGGTAAATGCCGATCGGATTTTAATTGTTGCGTGTGGTACGTCATGGCATGCGGGTTTAGTGGCGGAGTATTTCTTTGAGGAATTCTGTAGGATACCCGTAGAAGTGGAATATGCTTCGGAGTTTCGCTACCGTAATCCGGTTATCCGCGAAGGCGATGTGGTGATTGCTATTTCGCAATCGGGCGAAACGGCCGATACGCTTGCCGCGATTGAGTTGGCCAAATCGAAAGGGGCGATCATTTTTGGTGTTTGCAACGTGGTGGGCAGCTCCATTCCGCGCGCTACGCATGCAGGGGCCTACACCCATGCGGGGCCAGAGATAGGTGTAGCCAGTACAAAAGCATTTACGGCACAGCTTACTGTGTTGAACATGATCGCGTTGATCGTGGCGCAAAAGAAAGGCACGATTACCGAACAGCGACTACACGAACTATTGGTGGAAATGGAACAAATTCCATCCAAAGTAGAAAAGACGCTGCTGCTGAATAAGCAAGTGGAGGCGATTGCCGAAGAATTCAAAGATGCCACCAACTTTATCTACCTCGGCCGCGGATATAACTTTCCGGTTGCGCTGGAAGGCGCACTTAAGCTGAAGGAAATTTCCTACATCCATGCGGAAGGGTACCCGGCCGCTGAGATGAAACACGGGCCGATTGCGTTGATCGATCAGCACATGCCGGTGGTGTTCATCGCCACCAAAGACAGCACCTATGAGAAAGTGGTTTCAAACATTCAGGAAGTAAAAGCCCGCAAAGGCAAGGTGATTGCGATCGTTACCGAAGGCGACAAGTTAATCTCGAAAATGGCCGACCACGTGATCGAGGTGCCAAGCACCTCCGAGCCATTGATGCCGTTGGTGGCCGTTGTGCCGCTCCAATTACTGTCGTACCACATTGCGGTGTTGCGCGGCTGTAACGTAGATCAGCCTCGTAACCTGGCAAAAAGTGTGACGGTGGAGTAGATTGTTACAATAAAACTCCTGGCAGCAAGCGAGTACCGGAAAAATACCCCCTTTGCATTACCTTTCTTTCCCCAGAATACCTCTTTAGAGGTATTGTTGCGCTGCTGAAACGCGCTGACCTTTGAATGGTCAACCCGCAATCCTATGGCAACAAGTTACCAAATTGGCATTTTGCATCTGGCTCATCTGTTAGCCAGTGTGGACGGTCGTATCTCCGATGAAGAACGCGCGGTGCTAAAGCAAATTCAATTGGAGGAGGGCATGGATGAACGAACGGTAAACGATTTTATTCGGAAGGCGGACGTAACCAAAGAAGCCGATCTTTACCGCGAAGGCATTGATTACATGAACCAATGTACCGAGGAACAAAAGCTTTGTGCTTTTGTGCACTTGTACCGATTGGCCGAGGCGGATGACTCGATTCACGTACGCGAGGTTCGTTTTCTGTTCTACGGCGTGAAGTCGGCCCGACTGGATTTTGACGATGTGCTGCTGGCGGCACAGCTGAATAGTTCCAACAAGCGCTCGCAACCTGCAGTAAAAACGGTCCTGCGAAATTTGAGTTGGGTTTAACGGGTACGGCCCGGCCTGCGGTGGCTTTTCGCTTTCGCGGATGAATTGCCAACTACGTTACGTGTACTTCACGTAGTGCTCCCACTTCTCGATGGCCGCTTTAAAATCTGCGGGCAGTTCGGAATCAAACCGCATGAATTGACCCGTTACCGGATGAACAAACCCAAGTGTTTTGGCGTGCAGCGCCTGCCGTGGAATGAGTTTGAAACAATTCTCCACAAACTGGCGGTATTTTGAAAACACGGTTCCTTTCACAATATCGCTGCCACCGTACATCTCATCATTAAATAGCGGATGCCCCAGGTACTTGAGATGCGCGCGGATTTGGTGCGTGCGGCCCGTTTCCAACCGACATTCAATGAGCGAGACGTAACGCAGGGTTTGCAACGTACGGTAATGGGTAATGGCCGTGCGGCCAAAATCTCCGTCGGGGAATGCGGTAGTTAGTCTGCGATCTTTCAGGCTGCGCCCGACATTCACGTTAATGGTGCCGCTTTCCGGATCGGGCTCACCCCACACCAGCGCCCAGTAGGTGCGCTCAATGGTATGATCAAAAAACTGTTTCGCCAGATGCGTCATGGCCGCCTCCGTTTTGGCGATCACCAACAGGCCCGACGTGTCTTTGTCGATGCGGTGTACCAGGCCCGGGCGGCCATCGTTGTTCGGCAGCGTGGGCAAATGCTGGAAATGCCAGCTCAGCGCATTCACAAGCGTGCCGCTCCAGTTTTGGTACGCCGGGTGCACCACCATGCCGGCGGGCTTGTTTACCACAAGCAGACTGTCATCTTCGTAAACGATGTTCAACGGAATGTTTTCGGGCACAACATCCGTGTCGCGCGGCGGCTCGGGCAGCGAAACGGTAATCACATCATTAGGATGTACCTTATAATTCGGCTTTATTTCTTTTTCGTTTACACGAATAAAACCTTCGTGCAGCGCTTGCTGCAGTTTGGTGCGCGTAACGTTAGGTAAACGGTCCATCAAAAACCGATCAATGCGCAACAACCCTTGTTTGGGATCTGCTACAATCCGATGATGCTCGAATAATTCGTCATCGCGCTCGTCTACTTCCTCTTCGCGTGAGTTCACGGGCGCAAAGGTAGCATTAAATCACACCTTGGGCCTGCATTGCATTGGCCACCTTCAAGAAGCCGGCAATGTTGGCCCCCACCATATAGTTGCCGGGCTTGCCGTATTTCTGTGCTGCTTTTAGTGCGGCCTCGTGGATGTCTTTCATGATGTGTTGCAACTTGGCATCTACCTCTTCGCGTGTCCAGTTGGCGCCCATGTAGTTTTGGGTCATCTCTAGTCCGGAGGTAGCAACCCCGCCCGCATTACTCGCTTTACCGGGTGCATACATCACCCCGTTTTCAATGAGTGTGTTGATTCCGTCAATCGTTACCGGCATGTTGGCACCCTCTGCTACCAGCGTTACCCGGTTTTTAACCAACGCCTGTGCATCTTTGCCATTTAATTCGTTTTGCGTGGCGCAGGGAAATGCACAATGGGCCGGGATGGCCCACAGTGGGTGGTGGTCTGCATGCGCCGCCACAGGTTGATACAGGCATTTGTAATGGTCTGCGTATTCCTTGATACGGCCTCTGCGGTTATTCTTCAACTCTTTTATGAACTCCAGCTTCTCCTGCGTAATGCCGGCTTCGTCATAAATAAAGCCGTTGGAATCCGAAGCGGTCACGGCCTTCCCTCCCATTTGAATAATTTTTTCAATGGCGTACTGTGCCACGTTGCCCGAGCCGGATACCAGGCAGGTTTTACCTTGTATGGAGTCACCTTTTGTTTGCAGCATGTTCGCTGCAAAATAAATTAAACCGTAACCGGTGGCTTCCGTGCGAATCAGGCTACCGCCCCACCCGATACCCTTGCCGGTGAACACGCCCGTAAATTCATTCTTGATTTTTTTGTAGGCGCCAAACATGTACCCGATCTCGCGTGCGCCCACGCCAATATCTCCGGCGGGTACATCCATGCGGTGGCTGATGTGGCGAGCGAGTTCCGTCATGAACGCCTGGCAGAAGCGCATCACTTCGTTGTCCGACTTACCCTTTGGATCGAAATCACTGCCGCCTTTCCCACCGCCCATGGGCACACCGGTGAGTGCGTTTTTGAAAATCTGTTCGAATGCCAGAAACTTCAACACGCTGGCATTTACGGAGGGATGGAAGCGCAACCCGCCTTTGTACGGCCCAATCGCGCTATTCATTTGCACGCGGTAGCCACGGTTAACATGTACCTCACCCCGATCGTCTTGCCAGGTAACGCGGAATGAAATCATGCGTTCGGGCTCCAGCATGCGCTCCAAAATCTTTAGCCGGGCAAATTCAGGATGTTTCTGAAAAACCGGGGCTACGCTTTCAATTACTTCTTGCGCAGCCTGCAGAAATTCAGGCTCATGCGGATTACGTTGCTGAAGTTGGGATAATAGCTCGGTGGTATTCATAGCGAAGGTTGTGTTTTAATCTTGAGGTGAAACTTGCTTTTTTACATGAGCAATTTCACACAGTCAATATTACAACGCGAGCGCAGAATAAAAAAAGGACTTTCGTCAGCCGCAGGCAGGGTACGCTACCCGTGCCTGCACAGTTAATCGGGGAGGTATTTTTGAAAACGGCCGTAGAGCCACGTACCGAAAAGCGCGGCCAGCAGTACCACAGCGGCTACCCAAAAGCCGGAACCAATTTGCACGTAGAGTGGGCCGGGGCACGCGCCGGTGAGTGCCCAACCAAAGCCAAAAATGAAACTCCCGATCACAATGCCATGGTGATACACTTTTTCAGGGCGATGCACTGGCTCACCTTGCCACGTGTTGATTTTGAATTTCTGCAGCAGAAAAATTCCAAGTGCTCCGGTAGGAATGGCGGTCATAAAAATCCCAAACATGTGGAACCCCTCAAACCGAAACATTTCTTGCATGCGATACCACGAAATGGCTTCGCCCTTGGCGAGGGCAAGACCAAAAAATGCACCCGCTAAAACAAATGCCAGTTTTTTCATAGGGATAGAATCCAAGGTAAGACAAGTGCTGAAAAAATAATTCCGCCCGCAAAGAAGCACGCAGTAGCCAGAAGGGAGGGCCACTGCAAGGCAGACAACCCGAGGATGCCATGGCCAGATGTGCAGCCGCGCGCGTAGCGCGTACCAAAGCCAACCATGATGCCGCCAACAACCAACAAGAGCAAGCCTTTTACCGTTGCCAGTTGATTAAAATTGAAAAGTGCAGGCGGCAGCAGGCCCGGCTCGTGCGGCACGTTTTTCGATTGCAGGTACGCCACCGTTTGCGCGCTGATGTTTACCGGATCGGGATTGCGGAATACCACGCCTCCTAAAAACCCACCGGCCACTAAACCCAGTGCGAAAAGAAGATTCCAACTTTCTTTTTTCCAATCGTAGGTAAAGAGCGGGATGGCGGCCGGTACACACGCCGCGCAGATTTGGCGGAACGTGGCCGAAATGCCGAGCCGTTTGTTACCGATCCAAAGCAATAAAGGTACGGTTAGCCCAATGCAAGGGCCGGCTACATACCATGGCCAGGGTTTGTAGAGAAAATCCATGTGTAAAGCAGTAAAATGGCACGCAAGGTAATTAATCTACTGAAATTGTAGACAAAAGTAATCGAATCGAAACCGGAGAAAATCGGGCTGCGAATCGCTCAGGCAGGTACTTGGGTGCGAAGTAGGTAGAACACGTAGCCGGCGTAGATCAGAATAAACATAACCCCCTCCCATCTGCTAATTAATGGGCGTTTGCCTACAATCACAGCAACGATCAACGCCGCAGACGCAAAAATAATCATCAGAATGTCCAGGTTACTGGTGGGCGAGTAGGGAATCGGGTTAATGATAGAAGTGAAGCCGAGAATCCAGAGTACGTTGAAAATGTTTGACCCGATGGCGTTACCCACAGCAATGTTAACATTGCCTTTGTAGGCCGCTACGGCTGAAGTGACCAATTCCGGCAGCGATGTGCCCACGGCAACTACCGTGAGGCCAATGAAGGCTTCGCTCCAACCGGCCAATTGTGCCAACGCAGACGCTCCGTTTACAACCCACTCGCCGCCAAAAAAAAGTAATACTGCGCCGCCAAGAATTTTAGCAACCGCAATCACCGAATTTACGGGTACTACACCAGGGCTGGCTTCTGAATTTTTTGATTTTACTTCGGCAAAAATGTAAATCAGGAAGAATCCAAAAAACAACAAAAGAATTACGCCATCTCCACGCGTTAGCTCCAGGGCTTGTTCGTGCGTTTGCCAATGTGTGTTGGCCAAAAAGCCAAATAACAGAATGGCAAACATAGAAATGGGTAAGTCGATCAGATAGGTATCGCGATGGATTGGCAGCGGACGCACAATGGCCGCCAAACCCAGGATGATTAGAATATTGGCAATATTACTTCCCAGCACATTACTCACCCCAAGTTCCGACTTACCCTCGAGGCTGGCCATGGTAGTTACCAAAAGTTCGGGTAAGGATGTTCCAAACGATACGATCGTCAATCCGATCACCATTTCTGGAATCCTCGCCTTTCGGCCGATCGAAGAGGCACCGTCCACCAACCAATCCGCCCCTTTAATGAGCAGAACAAAGCCAATGACAAATAGTATGTACGTCCACATCCCTTACTCCACCTCAACAATGATCTCAATTTCTACCGCAATGTTGCTGGGCAGCGCGTACATGCCCACGGCCGATCGGGCATGCTTACCCTTCTCGCCAAAAACAGCCACCATTAAATCAGAAAAGCCATTCATTACCTTGGGTTGGTCGGTAAATGTTTCTGTGCAGTTTACCATGCCAAGTACTTTAACGATTCGCTTTACGCGATTCAAATCGCCTAGCTCCGCTTTCAATGTAGAAAGCAATGCCACACCGGTTTGCCTTGCCGCCTGGGCGCCTTGCTCCAGCGTTAGGTCTTTTCCCACCTTGCCGGTGATGTTCGATCCATCGGCACGCGTGGGGCCATGGCCTGCCAGGTACAATAAATTGCCGGTGCGCACGGCCTTTACGTAGTTACCCATGGGCGCGCTGGGGTTGAATAGCTCTACACCCAATTCTTTCAGCTTTTTATCGAAATCAGTTTTTTGTGCAGCCGCGCAGGTTGAAACGAGTACAAACAGCCATGTGATGATTCGCATAACAGGAAAAATTTATCTCACCAAGATAAGAAAAATCGCATCGCCGCTAGTGTTGTTTTTTGCAGCGTTGCGCCAAGGGGTAAATCCCTACCGGCATTTGGCCGTTTTGCCAGTGCCGCCGGAAATTAGATCGGTATGAAGAATTTCATCCGCACCAAGAAGCTGATATTTTTTGCCTATTTTTCCTGAGCTATGACAGCCGAAGAAAAAAGATTAGTAGAAGATCGGAACAAGATCAAAAACTGGCGTTTATGGGGCCCGTATCTCAGCGACCGCCAGTGGGGCACCGTGCGCGAAGATTACAGTGCCAATGGCGATGCGTGGAACTACATCACCCACGACATGGCCCGCAGCAAAGCCTACCGATGGGGCGAGGAGGGCATTGCCGGCATCAGCGATGAGCAGCAACGTTTGTGTTTTGCGTTGGCGCTCTGGAACAAGAAAGATCCGATTCTAAAAGAACGCTTCTTCGGTCTCTCCAACCCGGAAGGAAACCATGGCGAAGATGTAAAAGAACTGTACTACTACCTGGACAACACACCTTCCCACGCCTACATGCGCATGTTGTATAAGTATCCACACGGGGAATTCCCGTATGCACAAATCGCAGAAGAGAACCGCAAGCGCAATAAACAACAGCCAGAGTACGAACTGACGGACACCGGCATTTTTGCCGGGAACAACTATTTCGATGTGATGGTGGAGTATGCCAAACATGATGTTGATGATTGGCTTGTGCAGATTACGGTTACCAACCGCGGCATGCAGCCGGCAGCCATTGAATTGCTGCCCACACTGTGGTTTCGGAATACGTGGGCCTGGGGCGGGCCGGGCGGCAAACCAGAAATCTATCTGGACGAAAAAGGGGCCATGAAAGCGCACCATGACGAACTGGGCGACTACTACCTGTGGTGCGAGCAAAAAGGAGAGGCACTGTTTTGTGAAAACGAAACGAACACGCTACGCTTATATCAACACCCGCACACCGGCACTACGAAAGACGGCATTAATGACTACATCATTTTTGGTGACCCCGGTGCGATCAACAAAATCCCGAAAGGAACGAAGGCATCGTTCCGGCTGGATTGGACGGTACCCGCGGGCCGATCGAAATCTGTGCGCCTACGGCTTTCGCACACGTATCATGTAAAGCCTTTTCAACAGTTTGATCTGGAATGGGTGAAGCGCAAAACCGAGGCAGACGACTTTTATCTGATGCTGCAGAAAGATGTGCCCGATGCAGACGAACGGCTGATTCAGCGCCAGGCATTGGCGGGCCTGTTATGGAGTAAGCAGTTTTACTATTACGATATTGATGTGTGGCTGCATGGCGACCCGAACCAACCGCCGCCCCCGCATGCGCGCAAACATGGGCGCAACAAGGATTGGAAACACCTGAACAACGCAGACATCATCTCCATGCCCGATAAATGGGAATACCCGTGGTATGCCGCATGGGATCTGGCCTTCCATGCCATTCCGTTTGCCATGGTTGATCCGGAGTTTTCCAAACATCAATTGCTGTTGCTCACCAAAGAATGGTACATGCACCCCAACGGGCAAATGCCGGCCTACGAGTGGGCGTTTAGCGATGTAAATCCGCCCGTACACGCCTGGGCCGCCTGGCGGATTTACAAAACAAAAACGTTCATGGAAGACCCCGTGCGCGACCGCCAGTTTTTAGAGGAAGTATTTCATAAACTGCTGCTCAACTTTACCTGGTGGGTCAATAAAAAAGACGAGAACGGCAACAGCGTATTCGAAGGTGGATTTTTGGGCATGGATAACATTGGGGTGTTCGATCGCAGCAACGCCCACCTACCCAACGGATGTTACATTGAACAGTCGGACGGCACCAGTTGGATGGCGATGTTTACGCTAAACATGATGCGCATTGCGCTGGAATTATCCAAAGAGAACCCCACGTATCAAAGTCTGGCCACCAAATTCTTCGAGCACTTTTTGTACATCGCGGGCGCCATGCACAACATCAACAACGAGGGCATTGATCTGTGGGATGCAGAAGACGAATTCTTTTACGATGTACTGAGCCTCCCCAACCATGAGCGAATTACGATGAAAGTGCGCTCCATGGTAGGATTGATTCCACTGTTTGCGGTAGAGGTGTTGGATGAAGAAATTTTTAACACAATGCCGGAGTTTACGCAACGTCTTGATTGGTTTTTGCAAAACCGACCGGACTTGGCGCATCTCATTTCGCGCTGGGGCGAGCGCGGCACCAACCAGCGCCACTTGCTCGGCCTGCTGCGCGGCCACCGCATGAAATGTTTGCTCAAGCGCATGCTAGACGAACGCGAGTTTCTTTCGCAGTTTGGCATTCGGGCGCTCTCGCGGGTGCACCTGGAAAATCCCTATCGCCTGTTTACCAATGGCACCGACTTCGTTGTGCGCTACCAGCCGGGCGAGAGCGACTCCTACATGTTTGGCGGTAACTCAAATTGGCGCGGGCCCATCTGGTTCCCGGTAAACTACATGATTATAAAGTCGCTTCATCGCTTCCATAGTTTTTATGGAAATGAGTTTAAGATTGAACATCCTACCGGCTCGGGCAACCACCTTACGTTGTTGGAGATTGCCGATGATCTCTCGAAACGGCTCGTATCCATGTTTAAAAAAGATGAGAGTGGTGGCCGCCCGATTTACGGTACGAATGTGCTGTTTCAGTCGGACGAGCACTTTGACGACCTGCTGCTCTTCCATGAATATTTTGATGGTGATACCGGCCGGGGCCTGGGTGCTAACCACCAAACTGGTTGGACTGCGCTGGTGGCCAAACTGATCCAACCCCGCGGATGGGATTAACAAACCAAACCTTCAAGCATTGAGTAACTAAATCCGGTTAACGCCATGCACGTAGGAAAACGATACCCTTTACGCGAAGTGTTAAAATGGACGCGTAAAGACATTTTGATTTTGCTTGCCATTGCATTTGCACCCACCGCGGCCTATACCCTGCTTGGCTGGCAGTGGCTGGCAATACCCTGGTACCCGGTTGCTTTATTGGGTACTGCAGTGGCATTTATTGTCGGGTTTAAAAACAATGCATCGTACGATCGCCTCTGGGAGGCCCGTAAAATCTGGGGTGCTATTGTAAACACCAGCCGCGCGTGGGGTTTGATGGTGAACGACTTTGTACAGCCAGACGCGGGCACACCGCCGCAGGAACAGCTCCGCGCACATCAGGAACAACTCGCTCTGCGGCACTTCGCCTGGCTTACCGCGTTGCGATTTAGCCTTCGCGAGCGGCGCACGTGGGAAACCATTTACCAACCCGAGAACACCGCATTTCGCGAACGCTGGTTTCACGTAGAAGAGCAAAACGGTACGCTGAAATCTGAACTGCAAAAATACCTGTCGCCCGCGGAGTTGGAAGAGGTGTTGCAGAAGTCCAATCGCGCGGCTGCCGTGTTGGCGCTGCAATCGCAGCATCTCCGGATGTTGTTTAATCAGCAGGTGCTGAACAACTTTCGCTTTATTGAAATGGAACGTACCGTAATGGCTTTTCTTGACCAACAAGGCGGATGCGAGCGAATCAAAAACTTTCCCTATCCGCGCCAGTACGCAACGGCAAATCAATACTTCACGCGTGTTTTCGTTTTGCTTATTCCGCTGGGCATGTTGCAGGAGTTTCACGCCATGGGCGATTACCTGGTGTGGCTCACCGTTCCCTTCAGCGCGTTAGCCGCCTGGATTTTCACTACCATGGAAAAAATCGGTGAGTCTTCTGAGAACCCGTTTGAAGGCAGTGCTAACGATGTGCCTATCACCACGATTAGTCGCGCGATCGAAATTGATTTGCGGCAAACACTCCGTTTGGGCGATGTGCCCGAACCCATTCAACCCGAAAACAACATTCTTGTCTGATTTTTGCCTATGTTTCAACGAATTTTCGAAAACAACAAAAAATGGATCACCGAGAAAACGCGGCTTGATCCCGACTACTTCAAAAAATTGGCGGAAGGTCAACACCCGGAGTACTTGTACATCGGGTGCTCAGACAGCCGCGTGACGGCCGAAGATCTTATGGGGCTACAACCGGGCGAAGTGTTTATTCACCGCAACGTGGCCAATCTGGTGATCAGTACCGATAACAACGTAAACGCGGTGGTGCAATACGCCGTGGAGTACCTCAAAGTAAAACACATTATCGTGTGCGGACACTACGAATGTGGTGGGGTGAAAGCGGCCCTGCATCCGTCGGACATGGGGCAATTGAATAGTTGGCTGCAAACCCTGCGCGATGTTTACCGATATCATCAGCAGGAGCTGGACAGCTTACCCGATCCTAAAGCGCGCTTCGATCGGCTCGTGGAGCTGAATGTGCGTGAGCAATGCATCAACATCGTAAAGCTGGATCACGTACAGAAATCGTGGTACAAAACCGGCTTCCCGAAAATTCACGGTTGGGTGTTTGATGTGCGCACCGGCCAGATTTGCGATCTTCACATCAACATGGAAGTTGAATTTGCCTCCATTCGTAAGATATACGATCTAAAGCCCATCCATTAACCAACCGCATGGGTGTGGAATATCCTGCCTGGCCTGTAGAGCTCCTCAAAGCGTTTGGCGCATGAGCGAAACACTTACGCAACTTACACAGCAGCTAAAAACCTTTTTGAGCGGTTTGCCGGATGCTGTACGCAAGGCACTCGACCAAGCCCTAGTGCCGGTACATTTCCGCAAAAACGAAATGTTGTTGCGTGCGGGCGAGTGGAGCCGTTTTTGCTATTGGATTGAAGCGGGGGTGGTGCGGAAATACTATCTGTCCGACGGGAAAGAAATTGTTACTGAACTGTGCTTTGCCAGCGATTTGGCCGTTTCATTTGGCAGCCACATCACACAAGGAGTTAGTCGCGAGTTTTTGCATGCGGTAACCGATGTACAGGCGCAGCGGCTGGATTTTGTGGCATTTCAATTGTTACGGGCCACGCATCCGGCTCTTGAGCGGTTAGATTTGCTGCTTACGCAGCTCTATGCGGCCTGGCTGGAAGAGCGGCTGTTGGAGTTTCACACCTTAGATGCCACCGCCCGTTACGAAAAATTAGTGGCCGGGCAGCCCGAAGTCATCCAGCAGATTCCGCTAACGCATGTGGCGTCATACTTAGGTATCTCGTTGGAGACGTTAAGTCGGATTCGGGCACGCATCGCACGCAAGTGACCGAAAAAAGGCATGTAAACGTGCCTGCGATTTGATGTGGGTAATGGAATAATTACAATCGGTATTGTACCTTCGTTTAGAATGACACAACAACAACTTCGCGACCTGTACGACAAGAATTTGATTACCCAGGAGCAGTTCGACCGCATGCAGCCGGTGGTATCTGGCGAAATCATTTCGGTTTTTTATGAGCTGCGCACATTGCTTTATCTGGGAATTCTGCTGTTTACATCCGGCCTCGGCATACTCATCTATCAAAACATCGGGCAACTGGGCCACATCCTTAGCCTTTTGCTGCTCGCGGTGCTCACCGTGGTCAGTTTTACATACGTTATTCTGAAGCGCGTGGCATATACACACGGGCAAGCAGTGGCGCCTTCACCCTATTACGATTACGTGGTGTTGCTTGGTTGCCTGTTACTGGTATCTGTAATTGGCTACGCAGAGTTTCAATTTGGTGTTGTGGGCGGGCAGTTGGAATGGATTACACTTTTCACCGCACTTTTGTTTTTTGCAGTGGCCTATCGTTTCGATCACCTCGGTATTTTGTCTATGGCCATTACTGCATTTGTTTCGTTTTGGGGGATTCGTACGTCTATTGCCCGTTGGGCACAAGGCGATTTTTTTAACGATGCGCTGGCCCACGTGGCCATTGCGCTCGGTGTATTTTTTACATTGATTAGCACGCTGCTGGATAAGCGCGGAATTAAACCTCATTTTACGTTCACCTATCAAAATTTTGGCCTTCTTTTGTTTTTCATTGGCGCATTTTCGGCCATGTGGAATCATGAGGCGTTCTACGGGTACTATGTGATCTTAATTTATGCGGGGTGCGCAACCGCCTGGTATTTGGCACGCTGGAAAAAATCGTTTCTCTTTCTGTTGTATGCGTTTCTTGCCGCCTATATCGCCACCACCACCTGGTTAGCCGATGTTTTGTTCAGCGAGTTTGAAACGCTTTGGTTTTTCTATTCCGCTTTTTCATGCGGCGCGTTGATATACTTTGTTACCAAATACCGTAACGCTTTCCGCCAATGAAAATACGTTTTGCTTATCAGGCCGCAGGGCTGTTTAATTTATGGCAACTAAAAGAGTGTAAGGCCTGGTGGAAGGAAGGATGGCTAGACGAGTCGCAATACCGCGCCATTTCAACGGTGTATTCAAGCCCGTTCTACCATCCGAATGTAATGATTCGGCTGCTGCTGTTTTTTGCGACGCTCTTTGCGCTATCGGGGGTAACCGGTTTTGTGGCGTTGGTGTTTGATGATCTCCCCGAAGATTTCATCTTTTTCGGCTGCGTGTTGTATGGCCTGGCGAGCTGGGTGGTGGTAGAGAAACTGTTCATTGCACGGCACCACTATAAATCGGGAGTAAACGAAGCGTTGATCTACCACGGCTGCGGCTTTTGCATCGGTGGTATGGCCGGAATTTTTGATGGAAATGAGCACATCTTGCTGCTTAGTGCCACGGTAGTTTTTGTGTGGGCTGCCTTTCGGTACCTGGATGTAGTCTGTACCATTTGTGCGGCGGCGGCGTGGGCTGGTTTTTTGTTTTATGAGCTGTATACCATCGTTGCGCTGCGCACATTTATTCCGCTGATTTTTCTTATCGCGTTTACGCCTGTCTACTGGCTTTGCCGCCGGGCAAAGTTGCGAGAGGGTCTGGCCGCGTGGCATACACAGTTCGTCTGGCTAGAGACTTTGAGTTTACTGGTAATGTACGCGGCCGGAAATTATTTGGTGATACGCATGCTTTCGGAGCATTTGCTTGACTTGCAACTCGAGGCGGGCCAAGACATCCCGCTGGCGCCGGTATTTTATTTTACTACTGTGGCGATTCCAGTATTGTATCTCTATTTTGGGATTCGCAGAAAAGATGTGGTGCTGTTGCGGGTCAGTTTGTTGGTTATCGCCTTTTCTGTATTTACATTCAAATATTACTTCAGCCTTGGTCATCCTGAAATTACGCTTACCGTTGCGGGCGCATTCGTGTTGTTGATCACGTTTGGCCTGTTGCGGTACTTGAAAACGATGCGCCACGGCTACACGCGCGAAGCATTGCGTTCATCTCGCTGGGCAGCGCTGCACGCCGAGGCGTTGGTCATTTCGCAAACGCTGGGCGGCACCCACGCGCCAGGCAAAAATTTTGGAGGTGGCACCAGTGGCGGCGGCGGGGCACAAACCTCGTTTTAAACACATTCGTTTGGAGCATGCTTGTCTTACCGCCCTGGGTTGCGGTTGGAACGGTTTAGTCATCGCACGATTTAATCGCATACGCAATACATTCGCGCGAAAGCGTTTACTTTGCAACTGGCATGAGTCTTCAAATCGCTTCACTTAATTCCGGCAGCAACGGCAACTGTTACTACATCGGCAACCGCCAGGAAGCGGTACTCATTGATGCCGGCATCTCGTGCCGCGAGATCGAAAAACGCATGAAACGGCTCGGACTTTCGCTGACGAAGGTTAAGGCCGTATTCGTCACGCACGAACACAACGACCATATTGTTGGGTTGCATCGTTTAGTAAAGCGCCATCCCATGCCCGTGTACGTTACCCACCACACGAGACGCCATGCATTGCTGAGTTGGACGGAAGGCAGAGGGATTCACTTTGAGCCGCACGTGCCCATTTCCATTGGGGCGCTTACGGTTACACCCATCCCCAAATTCCACGATGCGCATGACCCACATAGCTTTGTTGTAGAATACGCCGGCACCCGCGTGGGAATTTTTACGGATATGGGCCGCGTGTGCAAAAACCTGGTTAGCGCGTTCACTACCTGCCACGTTGCCGTGCTGGAAGCGAACTACGATGCGCACTTGCTGGAAACCGGGGGTTACCCGCTGCATTTGAAGGAACGCATTCGAGGTGGCTACGGCCATATCTCCAATCATCAGGCTCTCCAGCTTTTTTTAGAGCACCGACCGCCTTTTATGTCGCACTTGTTGTTAGGACATCTCTCAAAAAACAATAATCGTCCGGAGATTGTAGAAGAAATGTTTACGCGCGTGGCGGGCGATACACAAATCATCATCGCTTCGCGCTACGAAGAAAGTGCGGTAGTAGAGTTGGGGGGCGATGCAAAGTCTGACAGGCCGCAGTATGTTCAGATTTCACTTTTCGATCCGATCGTAGGCTGAGTTAATTTGCGTTGGTCGAAGCCGGATTTTGTACGTGCCGGATTTTTCTTGCTACTTTCGACTCATCATGCGCATATTTTTTTCTCTTTTGGCGTTAACGGCGCTGCTTACAATCGCAACCGGACAGCCGAAAATTGATTCCATGCGCAGCCAGTTACGCAAGGCTACGGCTGCCACATTACAGATGGAATTGGCGGCGGGTATCGGTAAAGCCTTTTTCTACGGATCGCAATATGACTCGCTTTCTACCTACGGTGCGATATTGAAAAAAGTGGCGAGTGGACAAGATGATCCGCAAATGGAATTGCTTGCGGAGGTATTCCTTGCGCAGGGCTATGCACGGAAAGATTCAGCTCTTTTTTTTCAACAGGCAGAAGCGGTGTTGGCGAAGACAGCGGCGCAACAATACGTGTTTGGCACCGGGCTGATGTGCCTTGGCATCGGGTCTAGATTGTTAACGCTGGGAAGATACCGCGAAGCCAAAACGTACTTGCTACGCGGATACAACGCGATTAGCGACACGGGCACGCCGGAGGAGCTTGCGTTAAAATCTGATTTGATTCGTACGGTTTCGGCCGTTTTCCACCATCAGGGGCAATATGCAGAGGCGCTGGATTACGGCTTGCAGGGAAGTCGTCTGGCTGACGAAAGTCGCGAACCGATGCAACGCCTGAAGTCCTACTTCAATTTAAGTGGCTTGTATGGCGAGTTATCCTCTCCCGAAAATAATCTTGGCACGGCTGAAGATCGTAAGCGATATTATGTTGAGGCAAAAAAGTACATGCGCCTAAGCTACGAAACCAGCCTACGGGTGGCCAGCAAAATGACGCGTGGCGCCACCGCATTTAACTTAGGTGCATTGTATCAGGAGGGTGGGCAGGCTGACAGTGCCACCGTATATTTAAATGAGGCGATACGGGTAGGAAAAGAACTTAATTTCCATGAGTTGCTGAGCAACGCCTTTCGGGTCAAAGCAAAATTGAAAAATGCGCAAGACTCTGCACTTTTCTTTTTAGACGTCGCGTACACAGAGGCCGAGCTCGCCCTGAACCCGATGACTGCGGTGTCTACGAAGCTAGACAAAGCGCGCCTGTTATTCGAACGAGGTCAGCGTGTGGAAGCTGAAGCGATCGCAATAAGTGCACTGGCGGAAGCGGAAAAACTCGGATCGTTAAACGATCAGCGATCGGGCCATTTGCTTTTATTCCAACTGGCGCAGGTATCTGGCGAGCATCGCGCGGCCATGACGCATTACCAGCGTTACGTAACAGTGAAAGACAGCATGGTGAGCGAACGAAACTTTGCAAAAATTGAAGAGCTGAAAACCCGTTATGAAACCGAATTGAAGGATCGGGAAATTCAAGATCTGGAGCAGCGAGCTGCTTTGCAAACCCTGGCGTTGCGCCAGAAAAATCTGCTGCTCTTTGGAACCGTAATGGCTGCGGTGCTGGTAGCGACTGTGCTGCTGCTGTTTTACCGGCAGCGCACGTTCCGGCAGCAGCAGCGCCTGCTCCAAATCGAAAACCGGCTGTTACGCTTTCAGCTTGATCCGCACTTTCTTTCTAACGCGTTAGTATCCATACAGCGCTTTGTTTTGGAGAACCATGCGGCGTTGGCCTCTTCGTATCTCACCAAATTTGCACGCCTGATGCGCCAACTGCTGGAGTATTCGCGGCAGGAGCTGATTACCATTGAAGAAGAAATCGATTTGCTGCGCAACTATTTGGACTTGCAGAAACTTCGTCTGCGCGATCAGTTTGAGTACGCCATTCACGTAGATGAAAAGCTTGTGGTGGCCGAGCAAAAAATTCCACCCATGTTTGCCCAGCCGTTTGTTGAGAACGCGGTAGAACACGGGGTAAATGGCTTGGCGAATGGCAAAATTGAGATCTTTTTTCGGGCGAAGGAAAGGCGACTTGTGGTGGAAATAATCGACAATGGGCCAGGCATTGATGTGCAGAAAAATACGGGCCACGTATCGTTGTCCACCAAAATCATTCGCGAGCGTATCGTGCTCCTGAATCAATCAAACAAAACAGACATTCAGCTGGCCGTGGCCCCGGTTACCCACGGCACCGGCACCCAGGTAGTATTGACATTGCCAATCTCTTCGTAAGTTGCGGCCATGAAGGTGGCCCTTATCGATGATGAAGCAGACGCACGCTACACGTTACGCCTGTACCTGCAACAGTTGCTGCCGGAAGTACATGTGGTGGAGTCGGATGGCGTGCGTGATGGACTGAAGTTGATTGAAAGCATGCGTCCTGAACTGGTATTTCTGGATGTGAAGATGCGCGACGGTAGTGGATTTGACTTGTTACAGCAATTGCCGGCCATCGATTTTAAACTGGTGATCGTAAGTGGTCATAACGAGTTTGCCCTGCAAGCCTTCCGGTTCAGCGCCATCGATTACCTGGTAAAACCGGTAGATCCGGACGAGCTGAAAATCACGTTAAGCCGCATTCAAAAGTTGGCCCAGCCGCCGTGGCAGCAAGTGCTAGATGTGCTGCGACAAAGCGTGCACCCGGCGCAGGAGCTGGACCGCAAGATTGTATTGAAAGATGCGCATTCGCTGTATGTGGTTTCGGTGAACACGATCATTCGATGTGAGGCGTCTGACAACTACACCACGTTTTTCTGCACAGATCAGGCGCCCATTCTGGTGTCAAAGCCATTGAAAGAGTACGATGAACTGTTGGCTCCATTCGGGTTTGTGCGTGTGCATCAGAGCCATTTAGTGAACCTGCATCAAATGAAACAATTTAACAAGCGCGAAGGTGGCACCGTGTTGATGAAGGATGGCACTGAAGTGCCTGTTTCTTCGCGCAAGCGGGAAGTGCTGCTGGCAGAGTTAGCAAAAATTTCTTAGTTTATCTCCAGATTGTTATTCGTGTTGGCTGCTGGCCATCGTTCGGGTATCTTTCTACCAGAGCTAATGGCTTTTTGACTCGGCCAAATCCATCACTTCCTCAAGAAGTACTGGCGAATCCTCATCTTCTGGTTTTACCATCTTCAGTTTCGTCAGTTTAGCGGAACTAAAAATGGATTATTGCATGAAACCACGTTTACTAGTTCCTTTTGCTTCTCGTTTTTTTGTTCCGATTTTATTTCTTCTCATTTCAATCACCGCCCATGCGCAGTCTCCCACATTTTGGGGCATGACTTCCCAAGGCGGCGCGTCTGGTGCCGGCACCATTTTTAAGATGGAACCCGATGGAACGGGGTACGCGGTTCAACATAATTTTGCTGTTGAAACACCCGGATCAAGGCCGGGTTTTGGAAGCCAGATGTTGCAGTTGGCCAATGGCAAAATGTATGGGGTAACCGAGTACGGTGGCGTTAATTCAAGCGGGGTGTTGTATGAGTACAACCCAGCAACTAATACCTATATCAAGCTTTATGACTTTGCTCAGTCAACAGGCAGAAATCCAGTTGGTGGCCTTGCTCTTGCCCCTAACGGTAAGTTATATGGCATGACTCAAGCCGGAGGTAGTGCTAATTTGGGTGTACTGTTTGAGTTTGACCTGACAACTAATACCTACACCAAGAAAGTAGATTTTATAGGTGCCAACGGAGCATTTCCTTTTGCAAACACTTTGTATTTGCATACTAACAATAAGTTTTACGGGGTTGCCAATCAAGGTGGCACCTCGGGGTTGGGCGTTTTGTTTGAGTACGACCCCGCCACAAATACCTATACCAAGAAAATTGACTTTACCGGCACTGCAAACGGTAGTTATCCCTATACCACGCTAATGATGACCAGCACCGGACGAGTGTTTGGTGCGACAAGTCAAGGGGGTACGAGCAATAATGGAACGTTATATGAGTATAATCCTGCAACCAATACACTCACCAAGCGGAGAGATTTCTCGTCAGCCGATGGTCGGTTTCCGTTGGCCGCTTTGGTGGAGGCCAATAATGGCCGTTTGTATGGCACAGCAGGAATGGGCGGTGTAAACGGAAGAGGAACATTGTTTGAATTTAATCTCTCCACGAACACCTTTACCAAGAAGATCGATTTTAACACAACCAATGGCGAAACTCCGTATCCCGGTTTGGTCAAAGCGGCCAATGGTAATCTTTATGGAATGACGAATGCTGGCGGAATATCCAGCGTGGGTACTATTTTCGAATATGACGTAACGACCAACACGCTCACCAAAAAACTTGATTTTTTCTTCGATCCCGCTACCGGGAAAGGGCTTAATGGCATGGTACCGGCTAGCAATTTTACGTTGTCGGGCAACGGACTTTTGTATAGCACCACGTCACAGGGCGGCCTAGCCGGCGGAGGTGTCATCTTCGAATACAACATCTCTACCAATAGTTATACAAAAAAGATTGATTTCAATTCGGCACCAAGCGGTGTATATCCGTTTGGTGGACTCGTGCGGGCAGCGAACGGAAGGTTTTACGGAATGACTCAAATTGGGGGAGCCAGCGATGAAGGAGCCTTGTTCGAATTCAACCCCAATGGAAATGTGTACACCAAGCGCCACGACTTCAGTTCAACCTCCGGAAACTATACTACGGGAAGCCTGGCGGAAGCGCCCAACGGCAAGCTGTATGGCATGACCCCCAACGCAGGCAGCTTTGACCGAGGAACCTTGTTTGAGTTTGACCCGGCCACCAACACGTTTACCAAAAAAATTGATTTTGACTACAACAGCAATGGCAGTGAACCACAAGGAAGTTTGTTATTGGCATCCAACAACAAATTCTATGGCATGACCAATAGCGGCGGACAAACGGGCGATGGCGTTTTATTTGAATACGACCCGGCCACCGGCACATTGACCAGTAAAGTTGAATTTGAATACAACACCGGCTCAGAACCTTATGGAGATTTGATACAAGCCACAAATGGAAAACTATACGGCATGACTCGCGAGGGAGGTGATAATGGGAATGCATCGGGCACTTTATTTGAGTATGACATCGTCACCAATACCAAGACGCCAAGGGTAAATTTTTCTACGCTCAACGGTGAAAACCCGGAAGGTAATCTGGTGCAGGCACCCAACGGAAAGTTGTACGGCATGACCAGATACGGTGGTGCTAATACCGCGGGTGTTCTGTTCGAGTTTGACCCGGCCACCAATGCCTATACCAAGAAGGTCGATTTTGACGGGGCGGCCTTTGGAGTGCAGCCGTCAGGCAGTTTGGCACTATCGCCCAATGGAAAACTATATGGAGGCACGAACTATGGTGGTGCTAACGGTCTCGGAATTATTTTTGAGTACGACCCCACCACCAGCACGTTCACCAAGAAGCATGATTTTAATGGTACGAATGGGGCGCACATTTTATATCAGCGATTCATATTCGTGAAAGGCGAGCAAACTATCACGTTTGCAGCACTCCCAACAAAGACATTTGGAGACGCCGCGTTCACCATTGCCGCGAGCTCCTCAACAGCATTGCCAGTGACGTTTACGAGTAGCAACACGGCTGTGGCTACTGTTTCCGGCAATACCGTTACTATCGTGGGCGCGGGTACCACTACCATCACTGCCGCGCAAGCAGGCGATGCGAGCTACAATGCTGCTAGCGCAACACAAACACTAACCGTAGCAAAGTCAAATCAGACCATTTCCTTCAACGAGCTTCCATCGAAAGCATTTGGAGATGCCGCCTTCACCATTAGCGCAACTTCTTCCGCTGGCTTGCCGGTAACCTTCGCAAGCAGCAACACGGCAATAGCGACTGTGTCCGGCAATACTGTAACGATTGTGGGTGCTGGTACAACCACCATCACCGCCTCTCAAGCGGGCGATGCCAACTACAATGCGGCACCCGATGTAACCCAAACCCTCACCGTCAATAAAGTATCCCAGACGATCACTTTTGCCGCCATCACCGACAAGACTATTGGCGATGCCGCGTTTGGTTTAAGCGTTACCGCCAGCTCAAATTTGCCCGTTACGTTTAGTACTGCATCGAATAAAATCTCAATCAGTGGTGCTCAGGTCACCTTGGTTAGCGCAGGCCGTGCAACGATCACCGCCGCACAAGCCGGCAACACCAACTTCAACCCAGCTCCTGCAGTCGACCGCAGCTTTTGCATCAAACCTGCCAAGCCCACCATTACGGTGTCCAATCTCAACACGGAAACACCCGTGCTAACGTCCAGCGCCAGCAGCGGCAACCAATGGTTTTTAAACGGCACCGCCATTGCAGGTGCAACGAACGCCACCTACACGGCCACGCAAGCGGGCCAGTTTACCGTGCAGGTGCGCGTGGATGATTGTGTGAGCGAACTCTCTAACGCACAGACGCTGATCGTAACCGGAGACCTGGCTAACGATACCAACGATCTGCTGCTGTATCCCAACCCGGCATCGACCGACATCGTGATCAACCTCAGCCTCTTCAATACAAAACAAGAAGCCCTGGTTGAAATTGTTGACCTGATGGGCCGAACCTTCCACCGTGAAAGTATATCTGGTCGCGAGGAATTGAAAGTCGTAATCAATACGTGGGCTATCGGTCGTTACCTGGTTCGCGTGCAGCAAGGCACTCAACAACGCAGCCAATCATTTATCAAAACCAACTAATTCAACACATGCTACCGAAATCCTCTTTCTCATACACATCCGCGAAAGCGCTGATCTCACTTTGTTTTTTCGCTGCACTGATGTTCTTGTTGTCGTGTGGTGGTGATGATGGCCCCACGCCAAACGAAACCGCCGGGCAGCAACTCACGGCAGGCGGGTGGCGCATTCAAAACGTAACGGTGGACAACACAGATCGCACGGCGCTCTTTACCAACTTTACCTTAACGTTTACGGCTACTTCGTACACAACCACCAACGGCGGGCTGGTTTGGCCAGCCAGTGGTACATGGACATTTACCGATGAAACCGGACAAAAGGTAAGGCGCAACGATGGCGTAGAAATTACTATTCTAGAAATTTCGGCAACCACGCTGCGGTTGCAGCTTCAATGGGCGAAAGGTGCTTTAGGGTCCGGCCGAACAAGTAGTGTGGCGGGGAATCACGTGTTCACGTTTAGCAAAATCTAAGTGGCACCACGTATCCCTTCCGAGTCCAAGCCCGGCAAAGATTCGATGCTACGTAAATGGGGACTTGACGGCGTGATTCGGCAATTCGTTCGGAACATCAGCCACGCCCTGTCACAAGCTTTGCGAGAGGCGCTCCGCAGCGCCCTAAGAAAGAACTGAAACTTATGAAAACGACACTCCTTATTCTCACGGTAATCACAACACAAACTATGGCACAAAATGAATTGCGAGATATTCGGCAAGGCGCACGCGATGTACGGGGCACCGCACGCGATGTACGCGGAGCGAGTCGCGAAGTAAAAGGCGCGGTAAAAGAGACGAAGGCAATGACCTCCGAAATCCGAGGTGGTGGAGAAACTGAGTCGAGCAGTCCGGCAAAATCATACATCAAAAAGTTTTGGGAGTACATTGAGAAAATGGAAGCGGCACCGAACGACCTGAATATTTTGGGTACGAACAGTCGTGCTGCGGCTACATCAATTAACAACATCAAAACCAAGGACAAAAGTTATGACGTAGCACCTCTGGAAGCCGAATTGAAAAAGTGGCAACAAGCCTACGAAGAGGTGCGCAATGGAGGCAGCATGCAGCGCACTGCGAATAACGATCTGGCGGGGTTGGTCAAACTCTTGTACGATGTAAACACGAACGTGGCGCAGCAAGAAATTGAGAACAAGACTCAAGAGCTTGCACAATACAAAGCCAAGACTGCGGAGTTGGTAGCCATGAACCTCGATCCCACGGACAAGATGAATGCGGCCATTTTGAGCAACGTGAAAAGCCGCGTTACTGCCGACTTGCGAACGATTGACAGCAACGTAAAGCTTTGGGAGAAGAATATGAACATGATCGTGGACGAGCGCCCCGCTCGGGCGTATTATTTGATGATCCAGTATGAGCTTGCGCATTGGGATGCACTTCGAAAAGGACCATTTGCCGAGAAAGCTGAGTTAGAGGCAGGCTACACAAAGATGAACGACATGGTAAACCGTTTAGGCTCGCTAGAAGGCATCATTGCCAAAGGGGAGGTTCGCAAAAAGGAGATCGTCAAGAACACCAAGATGCCGCCCGCACTTCTGCAGAATGCGGAAATGGAAAAAGTGTTTCGGCAAGCTTTTGAGGATGCGGGCTGGGGCGAGGCGATTGTGAAAATCCACTTGCTGGACCGCGATTGGAAAGCCATTCGTAATGAAGTAACGGGCGTTCTGGAAGCGCGCACCCAGCGTGCTGCGATTGCAGCGAAGGACAAGCAAGGCCAGTATATTCTGTATAATTTCTTTACGATTCAGCAGGATTACCTGGGCAATGGCTTTAGCAGCCAGTCAAAAATTATCTTCCACGAAAGCATGGAGATTTTGCCGGAGAACATCAAATAATAGTTTCGTTTCAGGTGTATCAACGCGTTGGTCCGGCTGCGTCTGTTGCGTGCAATTTTTTACGATTACGGATACAACCATTCGCGTTGCCAACCCGCGGGTGTGCACGTGTAGTGTACCCGATCGTGCAGGCGACTGGCGCGGCCTTGCCAAAACTCCACGCGTTCTGGCGTTAGCCGGTAGCCGCCCCAGTGCGCAGGTCTTGGAATAACGCGGCCGTTGTATTTGCGCTCTAATTCCTGATAAGCACGCGACAACGCTGCGCGGCTGGCGAGCGGCATGCTTTGCAGCGATGCCAACGCCCCGAGTTGACTGCCCCGTGGGCGACTGTGGAAATACGCTTCCGACTCTTCATCCGAAACTTTGGTTACGCGGCCCTCAATCCGCACTTGCCGAAACAGCTCAAGCCAAAGAAACGTCATCGCGGCTTGCGCGTTGGCGGTGAGTTCCTCGCCTTTTCGGCTGGCATAGTTGGTGAAGAAAACAAAGCCCTGCTCATCAAACCCTTTTAAGAGCATCACCCGGCCAGACGGCTGCCCTGCGGCGGAAACGGTGGCGAGGTGGAACGCGTTGGGCTCGGGCACCTTGCTGTTTACGGCTTCCTTCAGCCAAAACTCAAACTGATCCATTGGATGCGCACACAGTTGGTTCTCCTGAATACCGTCCGACAGGTACTCATTGCGAAAGTTTGCTACCAGCTGGCGTAACGACTTGCCGCGGAACAGGTTCATACTACAAAAAAATGCCCCGCGGCGAGGGCCGCAGGGCGTGGTGTGAATGAATAAGTTCAGCCATGGATGGCTGTGCGGGCTGTTTAGAATTTCACTTCCGGAGCTTTCTCAGCACCGTCTTGCGCTTCGAAAAAGCCTTTCGGCTGAAAGCCACCGATGCCGGCAATCAGGTTTCCGGGAAACCTTTTGATAGCCGTGTTAAATTCTTTCACGGTTTCATTAAAGCGATTACGTGCAACGTTAATACGGTTTTCGGTTCCTTCTAACTGCGCCTGTAGATCAAGGAAGTTCTGGTTTGCCTTTAGATCCGGATAGTTTTCGGCAACCACCAGTAATCGTCCTAACGCAGAACTTACGCCCGTTTGTGCTGCCTGAAACTCCTGTAGCTTCTCGGGTGTTAAATTGCTCGGATCAATTTTTACCTGTGTAGCGCTGGCACGGGCTTCAATCACCCGCGTAAGCGTTTCTTGTTCGAAGTTAGCATATCCCTTTACGGTGTTCACCAGGTTGGGAATCAGATCCATTCTGCGCTGGTAGGCCGATTCTACGTTTGCCCACGCTTCGTTGGCCACTTGGTCTTTGCTTACCATGCCGTTGTACACGCTAATGCCCCAAAGCACAATCACAATTACGATGATCCAGGGCAAAAATTTCTTAAAGCTTTCCATAATTCGTTGTTTGTACCCGCGAAGTTACATGTAACAAACAGAATCAACAACTTTGCATGTGTGTGGTTTTATAGGGTATGAAAAACCTGATTTTTGGTGTTGTGCTGGCACTGGCCGCTTGTAAAATAGATCATACCCGCCCAATTGAAAAGGAGCGGCTGGGATTTGCCGTAGCAGACGACGCAGAATTGTTTTTTAAAAATGTGCGGCAGATTTACTACGATGTGGAAACGCTGCCGGCGGCAAAAGTTACCGTTTTTCGTCACCCCGACCGCGCACCCGATGCGCAACAACCTGCCTTGTGGCCAGCGATTGTTTTGAGTACGGTGGAAGACGAGGCAAAAATTCTGATTGAAAACAATGCGCCGTTGGATAACGAAATGGCCCTGCGGGTGGCCATCACCCAAAATAGCCAGGTTACCGAAGTAACGCTGAGCACGCGCGGCCGCGACCAAATGCTGGAGTTCGCCACCACCATTTACAAAGCCATTCAGGCACAGGCTTCATTTGCAATTTTGGTGGGCAGCGAGCCGCATCCGTGGCTCACAAACGAAGATCAGCGCGAAGCCTTTCGCGTTACACTGGCAGATTTTTATCGATTAACGGGAACATTGTAATCGCTGCCGGTAGCAGTAGCCTATCAAATAGGCCGCGCTGGCTAGGTGTGGTCTTAAAACTTGGAGCCGGAGTAAGCTAGGAGAAAATTGTAGTTCCAGTTGAGTCAAGTTCGATTAGAAATCGAGGCCGCTGATCAAGCGAAGAGATGAATGGTAAAAGCGTTACAATCGATCGGATCAACGCTTCGTTTGAAAGGTTTCCAAGGTTGATCTTTAATAGTTTCTTGGGGCTTTGTCGAATAAAAAAGCTGTTCTTGAAATCAATATCTTTTGAAATCAAAATGCAATTTAGACGATCGGCAAACTCAGCAATTTCGTCATCTGTGGAGTGCCACCGGTTCGGCAAGTCATTCACGTGCTGGCTTGAATAACCCATGCCGTTAAGCTGTTTAACGAGTTGGTATGGAATGTGAACGTCACACAAAAACCTCATGCCACCTCCTGAATGGGGCGACCGGACAGGAAAAGCTTCGCATACTCCAGGCACGCCAAGATGTCCTCTTTTTGTAGTTCCGGATGATCTGCTACAATTTCCGTAATGGACATTCCGGAACTAAGCATGTCAATCACAACCTCGACCGGCCAACGCATCTCGCGTACGCATGGTTTACCATGGCAAATGGCCGGGTTTACGGTGATTCTGTTGAGATAACTCATAGAATAAAGGTACTATAATAACCAGTTATCAAACTAGTTCTTTTTCATTTGGTCAAACTTGGTGTCGCCTGCCTTTTTCGGAAACACATTGTTGGTCACTTCCACATCTGCGGTTTCGAAGTTTGGATCCACCACCACGTTTACTACTTCCTTTTCTTTGCTGAATACCTTTTTCACTTCATTTTCATTGATACGCCAGATTTCGGCCGGCAGTCGATCGATTTCCTTTGAGCCGTCTTTAAAGGTCCACTCAACAATCACGGGCGAAGGCAACCCGCCTTTGTTCTTCAGCGTAATCTCATACAGATTTTTTCCTTCCAGCTTTTGGCGAACATCATTATCGTTGATGCGGTTCTTAAACTCGCCATAGAAATTATCCGGAGTATTCACCACCGTAAACTCTTGCGGCCCGCCGGTAAAGTCGTTGGCCTTTTCGGTTTTCTTCGCGGCCAAATCACCGGCTTGCGTTTTTACTGATTTCTTTTCAGGGTCTGCAACGGGTTGCTTTACGCGATACCACTTCACCTCATCCAACTCGATATCTACGTTATCGGTGGTGTAGAACCAGCCCCGCCAGAACCAATCCAGATCTACCGCGGATGCATCTTCCATCGTGCGGAAAAAATCCGCCGGGCGCGGGTGCTTAAATGCCCAGCGCAAGGCATATTCTTTAAACGCTTTATCGAACAGCTCCGGGCCCATAATCGTTTCGCGCAGTAGCGAGAGGGCAGCCGCCGGTTTGGTGTACCCATTGGGCCCGTGGTACCGCGATTGATTATCGGCCGAGGCCATGATGGGGCGCATCATGGTTTTGTCGCCCCGCATGAAGGCGGCAATGCCTTTTGGAGATGCGTCTGTTACATCAAATCCTTCGTAGCGGGTGCGAATGGTTTCCCGTTCCAAAAAGGTATTGAGTCCTTCGTCCATCCAGGTCCACTGGCGTTCATCGTTATTCACAATCATCGGAAAGAAATTGTGGCCCACTTCATGCACAATCACACCCACCATTCCTTCCAACAACCGTTGCGAATAGGTGCCATCGGCTTTAGGGCGGCCGTAGTTAAAACAAATCATCGGGTATTCCATGCCCTGATTGGCGGTGTGTACCGAGTAGGCAGTAGGATACGGATAATCAAAGGTGCGGCTGGAATATACTTCTAACGTGTTTTTGATTGCCAGGGTAGATTCTTTTGCCCACAGCGGGTTGCCTTCTTTTGGATAGAGCGATTGCGCCAGCGGGGTTTTGTCGCCCACTTTCACGGCCATGGCATCCCAGATGAATTTACGCGAACTCGTCCACGCAAAGTCGCGCACATTTTCTGCTACAAATTCCCAGGTTGCTTTTTTGGCGCTGCGTTCTTTTTCTTTTTTCCGGGCTTCTTCTTCGGTAACGATGAACACGGGTTTATCAAACGTTTTCCGGGCTTTTTCAAAATGCTCGATTTGTTCTTTGGTGAGCACTTCTTTCGGGTTTTGCAGCCAACCGCTGGCACCCACTACGTGGTCGGACGGTACCGTAATGCGCACGCGGTAGTTACCGAACACCAGTGCAAACTCGCCCGTGCCCAAAAACTGTTTGTTTTGCCAGCCTTCATAGTCATCAAACACGCACATGCGCGGAAACCACTGGCACATCGTATACAAGTAGTTTCCGTCTTCGGGGAAAAACTCATAACCGCCCCGCTCGCTGAATTTCATCCGGTCGTACTCCGTGTAAGTCCAGTCGATGGAGAACACAAATTTTTCTCCTGTCTTTAAGGGGATCGGCAGGTCTACCCGCATCATGGTAAAATTGATCACATACGGCAAGGCTTTGCCGGTAGCATCTTTCACCGACAGAATTTTATAGCCGCCATCATAGTCGTATGCCTGTACTGCACCGGCAATAAAGCGGGTGGGGATAGAGTCTGTAATGCGGCTACCGCTGGCCTTATAGTCGATGCCATCGCGCTGCAAAATGTTTTGGTCAAGTTGCAGCCAAAGAAAGCTTAGGGCTTCCGGGGCATTGTTGTAATAGGTGATGGTTTCTGATGCAGTGATTTGCTGGTTTTGATCGTTTAACTCCACATTGATGACGTAGTCCGCCCGGTTTTGCCAATAGCCGGGGCCAGGGGCGCCCGAAGCCGTTCGATAACTGTTGGGGGTGGGCAGCGTTTGCTCCAGTTGTTCGAACTTGCCTTTCCACGCGCCTTGGGTTTGTGCAAAAAGGCTTGCGGGCAAAACGACTAAAAAGCAAAAAGCAATTGATTTCATCGATAATGGGTTTTAATGATAATGGGCTTCGATTTAAACGCAAATATGCCGGAAAGTTCCGGCATATTTACGAGGGGGGCATTTTGATCGGATGACCGGCTGCTAGTTCGTTCCTTTCTTTTTCAATTCCTCAAACTTGTTGGCTTGCTGCGCACGCGGAAACACGTTGTCATCGGTGTTGATGTCGCTGGTTTCTTTTAGCGGATCGATCACCACGCTGGCCACCTCTTTCTCTTTGGCAAACACTTTCGTTACGCTGCTTTCGTTAATGCGCCAGATTTCCGCCGGCAGGCGCTCGATTTCCTTGCTACCGTCTTTGTACGTCCATTCAATAATTACCGGCATCACTAACCCACCTTTATTGGTGAGGGTGATTTCGTAGAAGTTTTTGTTTTGTAGTTTGTCGGCCAGTGCTTTGTCGTCTACACGGTTTTTAAACTCGCCGTAGAAACGATCGTCTGTGGGCACGACCGAAAAATACTCGGGCCCGTTGCTGAAATCGGTGGTCTTATTTTCTGTGTTCGCGGCTAAATCCCCGGCCTTCACATTTTTCTGTTTCTTTTCCACGTCTACCTGCGGGGTTCGCACACGGTACCACTTCACTTTTTCAAGATTCAGGTCGCAGTTGTCGGTGGTGTAGAACCAGCCGCGCCAGAACCAATCCAAATCTACAGCAGAGGCGTCTTCCATGGTCCGGAAAAAGTCGGCCGGTTTGGGGTGTTTAAATGCCCAGCGTTGGGCATACTCTTTAAACGCTTTGTCGAACAGTTGCGGGCCCATAACGGTCTCGCGTAAAATAAAGAGAGCAGTGGCAGCTTTTGCATATTGTTCGGGGCCAAACTGAATCACTTGTTCGGAGTTGGTCATCAACGGGCGCATCAAACTCTTATCCCCTTTCATGTAGGGCACGAGGCCTGCGGGCCGCCCGCGGCTCCAGTCGAGTTGCGGATAGCGCTCCAGTTCGGTAAGCAATTGTACAAAGCTGTTTACGCCTTCGTCCATCCACGTGGTTTGGCGCTCATCGTTGTTAATGATCATCGGGAAGAAGTTGTGGCCTACTTCGTGGATAACCACCCCGAGCATGCGCATGAGTGTGGCGTTGGAATAGGTGCCGTCTTTGTTCGGTCTTCCAAAGTTGAAGCAGATCATCGGGTACTCCATGCCAATGCTGGCCGCGTGAACAGAGGTGGCTTGCGGGTACGGATAGTCGATGGTGTACTTGCTGTACACTTCGATGGTGTTTTTTACGGCAATGGTGGATTCTTTTTCCCAGAGCGGGTTGCCTTCTTTGGGATAGTAGCTCATGGCCAGTGGCGAGCTATTGCCGATTTTTACCGCCATCGCATCCCAAATGAACTTGCGCGAACTGGCAAAGGCAAAATCGCGCACGTTGGCGGCTTCAAACTCCCACGTTTTCTTTTCCTTTACTTTCGTCTTTTCTCGTTCAATCGCCTCGGCCTGCGTGCGGATAATCACGGGTTTATCGTACGTGGTCTTCGCTTTTTCGAAACGCTCGAGTTCAGTTTTGGTAAGCACGCTGGCCGGGTTCTTCAACATACCGGTAGCCGCCACCATGTGGTCGGCCGGCACGGTGATTTTCACTTTATAATCCCCGAAAGGGAGCGTAAACTCGCCCCGACCCAAAAACTGCTTGTTCTGCCAGCCCACCACATCATCGTACACACACATGCGTGGGAAAAATTGCGCAATGGTGTATACGTAGTTGCCGTCTTCCGGAAAAAACTCCATGCCGCTGCGGCCGCCCAGCAGGTTGCGATCTACAATATTGAACGACCAATCGATGCTGAACGCCACCTTCTCGCCCGACTTCAGGGGTTGCGCCAGATCTACGCGCATCATCGTGGCGTTGATGGTGTAAGGCAGCGCTTTGCCACTGGCATCTTTAATCGACTTAATCTTAAAACCACCATCAAAATCATACAGACCTAATTGGCCGGCAATGGTTTTGGTGGCTACGGAATCGCGCACCGTGCTGGACGATACTTTGGGTGTGTTGCTGTCTTGCGCAAACAGGTTCTGATCCAACTGCAGCCAGAGGTACTTCAATACATCGGGCGAGTTGTTGTAATAGGTAATGGTTTCGCTGCCGCTGATGCTTTGGTTGTCATCGTTCAGTTCGATGCTCATGGTATAATCCGCGCGTTGTTGCCAATACTTGGGGCCCGGTGCGCCGGAGCCGGTGCGGTATTCATTTGGCGTGGGCAGCGTTTGTTCGAGCTGCTCAAATTTGCCTTGCCAGCCCGCCTGTTGCGCGAGCGCCGCATAACTTAAAAAAACAAAAAGTACTGCTAGTTTTTGCATGATCATGAATTGAGGTAAGTAGAGTCTTTCATTAAAATAAACGCAATGCCTGCAATGGCCGAGGAGATGATCATCTTCCAATCTCTGCGGTTGAGCGTAAGCAAATCGACCAAAATAAAGCTAATGGCCATAAAGATTGCAACAACAATTATCTGGCCGAACTCCAAACCGAGATTAAAGGCCAACAAAGGCACAGTGATGTTTTGTTGCTGCCCCAGAATTTCGCGCAGGTAGTTGGAAAAGCCAAGGCCGTGGATGAGCCCGAAGAACAGCGCGAACAGGTAGTTGATCTGCACCGGGCTGGCCGCCACGGAGGCTTCGCTCCGGAACAGGTTGGCAACGGCGGTAATAAAAATTGTGAGGGGAATCAGAAACTCAATCAACGCCGCATCGAACTGTACGATTTGCAGCGTTGCCAATGCCAGCGTAATGGAATGCCCAAGGGTGAATGAGGTGATCAGGATCAGCACTTTTTTCCAATCGCGCACCACATAAACGGCACACAGCACGATCACAAACAAGATGTGGTCGTAGCCATTGGCATAGTCCAGAATGTGGTCTTTGCCCAGCCCGAAGTAAAGTTCAAACGTATTCATGCGTGAAGTAATCTACCGCAATAATACAGGTAAAATGGTTTTTTATGTACGCTGTTTTTTGCCGTGGGGTTTAACCGCTATTTTTGATGCCATGATGGCCTGGATACTTGGTGTTTTGTTGATGGTTCACCCGATCCACGTGTCGATTACCGAGATTTCTTACAACACGCAGGCGCGGGCACTACAAATTACGGTGCGGCTCTTCATTGACGATTTGGAAACAGCCGTGCGCCAGCAAACGCGCCAGCCGGAGTTGGATTTGCTGGCACCCGCGGCAGGCACTACTACCGATAAACTGGTGGCCGCTTACCTGCAGGAGCGCTTTACGGTAACGCTGGACGGCAAGCGCCAATCGTGGAACTACCTGGGCCACGAGAAAGAAGGCCCCGCGCTGATTGCCTACATCGAAATTGAAAAAGCCCGAAAGTTTAAATCCATTGAAGTGCTGAACGGGTGCATGCACGAGATTTACGATGACCAAAACAACATTGTAAACGTGAACTACCAGCAAACCGTAAAAAGCCTGCGGCTTACCGCAGACCAACCGTCGGGTAAACTTCTCTTTGCAAACGAAAACTAAAACGAGATACGCTTATGCGCACAAAAATCGTAGCCGGTAACTGGAAAATGAACAAGACGCTGGCCGAAGCTCAAACGCTCACCGCGGAATTGATGGGAATGGTAGCCGCGGAAGTAACACACAATGCCACAGTGGTGCTGTGTGTGCCGTTTCCGTACCTGCCCACCGTGCAGCACCAGTTGGGCGCCGGGGCCCGCCTGAAGGTGGGGGCCCAGAACTGCAGCGAGCACGAGTGGGGCGCCTACACGGGCGAAGTTTCTGCCCTGATGTTAAAAAGTATGCAGGTGCCGTATGTGATTATTGGCCACAGCGAGCGTAGGCAGTACAACGGAGAAACCAACACCCTTTTGGCGAAAAAAGTAGATGCCGCGTTGCGGGCACAAGTTGTGCCGATCTTCTGCTGCGGAGAACCGCTGGAGGTACGCGAAAAAGGCGAACACGAAAAATTGGTGAAAGAGCAAGTAGAACAAAGCCTGTTTCACTTGCCGGCCGAAGCCGTGGCGCAAGTGGTGATTGCGTACGAGCCCGTGTGGGCCATTGGTACCGGTAAGACGGCCACCGCCCAGCAGGCGCAAGAAATGCACGCAGTGATTCGCACGCACGTGGCGGCGCGCTATGGCCAACGTGTAGCCAATGGCATCTCCATTTTGTATGGCGGCAGCGTAAAAGCGGATAACGCCAAAGAACTGTTTAGTTGCCCCGATGTGGATGGCGGGCTGGTGGGCGGTGCTTCGCTCAAGTCGCGCGAGTTTACAGACATCATCAAAGCCATCGGCTGATGTTTTACACCCGGTTGCAGGTAGTCTGTCCGGCCGACTTCGCAGAAATTCTTATGGCCGAGGTGGCCGAGGCAGGCTTTGATACATTCATGGAAACCGAGCAGGGATTTGAAGCCTACGTAGAGCACGAGCGCTTCGATCGGGCCACGCTCGCGGCGGTTCAGAAAAAATACGAACACGTTAACCCGCTGCTCTTTTTCTACGATCGCATCGAAAAACAAAACTGGAATGAGGCGTGGGAAAAAAGTCTTACGCCTATTGTGGTAGACGAGCGGTGCCTTGTGCGCGCAGAATTTCATCGCGTGGAAGAAAAATACCCCTACGAAATCGTCATCACACCCAAAATGTCGTTCGGTACTGGCCATCACCAGACTACCCACCTGATGCTGAAACAGCAGATGGATCTGGAGCATCGCGGCAAGCGGGTAATGGATGCCGGCTGTGGCACGGCTATTCTTTCCATCATGGCGGTGCTGCGCGGCGCGGTGGAAGTAGAGGCCTTTGATATTGATGAATGGAGTGTGCTGAACGGCAAGGAAAATCTGGAGATGAATCGCGTACAAAATGTGCGCATCCGCCAGGGCACCATCCGCGAGTTACCCTTTACGGGGATGTTTGATTTGATTCTGGCCAACATCAATAAGAATATTTTGTTGGACGAACTGCCCGAGTACGCCCGCTACATGCCCGTTGGCGGCAAGCTGCTGTTAAGCGGATTTTATACCCACGACATAGCCGATTTGCTGCGCGCGGCGGAGCCATTGGCGTTGCGCGAACTCGGCCGCGATGAGCGCGAAACCTGGGCCACCTTGTTGTTGCAAAAGGATGCGGGGTAACAGCAGCCTCACCATGAAATTTATCGCTCCACATCAATACCAGCGGTTATCAGCTAACGTTTTTACCCCAGAAATCGGGCATTAGTACATTACCCGATATTTTCCGAATTTGGAAGGCTTTTCGAAGGTGAAAAAGAGACTAATTCCTGGTTTTTTGATGCTGATGGTGGGCGGGCTTCTTGCACAGCCCACGCAGGTGCCGCGTCTCAATTTTCAAGACAGCTTACGGTTGGTGCTGGAAAACACCCGCAATGTAGACGCCATGGCCGTGGGGGCAGCATTTAGTACCATTTTTACCGCATTAGGCCAGGATCAGCAACTTACCATCATCAAGCAGGCTCGCCTGATGAAAAAGCAGGGCTACAGCATCCGTCCACACATGGTGGCCTACTACGGCGCGATTACCGATGCGGTGAACATCGAAAAAGTCTCGCCCGATAAACTCACGCAGTTCCTGCAAGTAGTGAACAAATCCTTGGAGCAGTTGCCCAAGCCCAAAATAGTGGTGTTTCTCAACCAAAGCCGCGTCTTTTTCCAGTTTCACGCACTTCATGCAGATCGTTCTTTCCGGTTGAAATGCGCCAACGATGCGTACCGATTTGAATTTGTAGAGCCCGAAGCCCCGCCGCCGCCCGACACCATCCAGGTGGAGGAAGACCCGTGGAAAGAGTATGATGACGCTGCCGCGGATTCGCTGTTACCGCCGCCGCCTCCGTTTTGGCAAACGCCCATCGTGTTGCCAACCTTGCTCGGGCCGGTGATTACATTTGAGCAGACCGACTTGTGGTTTGTTACCCGCTACGATTCCACGCCCATTCAAGGCACACGCGGCACGTATTCCCTCACACAGAAAACATTTGCCGCAGAAGGTGGCCGCTTCGATTGGCGGTCGGCCGGAGTAAGTACCGACTCCGTCTTTGCCCAACTCAATAAATTCAGTTTCGACATTTCAAAAGCCGAGTTCAAAGCCGAACAAGTCAAGCTCACGTACGTGGGCAAACTGGCGGCACCGGTACAAGGCATTCTGGAATTTCGCAGTGCAGCCCCCATGGGTAAGACAAAAAGTTACCCCAGGTTTATCTCGTACGAGGGCAATCTGGCCATCTTGGGCTGGGGCGATGCCGGGCTGGAGTATCGCGGCGGTTTTGCACTGAGCGGCCCTCATGTCTACAGCGCCTGTGTAAATGGCGAGCGCTCATTTGTGAAAGTGGGCGATGAGGTAGAGAAGCGATTTTTTGCGCGCGGCAAACGCTTTGACTTTCAGGATTCGGTGATTTCATCAACCGCAGCGGCTGTAACTCTTTACCAGGATAACGATTCCATCTACCACCCTTCGGTGCAGGTGCGGTACCACACCGGCTCGCGCCAACTTACGCTGCATCGCTCAAAAGGCTTGTTTAAAGATGTGGGCTTTGCCTCTTCCTTCTACAATGTGGATTTCTCGGGCGATATTCTAAAATGGGATTTAAAATCCGACAGCCTGAATATTTTCACCACCGCCGGTGTGAGCCAGGAACCCATGATCATCGAGTCCATCGACCATTACGATCCCAATGATTACCAGGTGCTGCGCGGCACCAACCTCGGCTTTCATCCGGTTGCACTCGTTACCAACTTTGTGCGTGCTACCGGCCGTATGGAATTTTATCCGGACGACCTCGCCATCCAGTATGGGTTAAAACCCAACGAAACGCGGATGGGTATGGAGTTGCTTGCGGCCAAAGGCATGATTAACTACGATCCGGCCACGCGCAAAGTCATCGTAAAAGATCAACTCTTGCGGTTTTATGATGCGAACAAGGGGGAGATCGACTACGATAACCTGAAAATTCACTCGTACAGCGAACGCACGGCTAACGCATCCATGAATCTGAAGAAACGGTACCTCACCATTCGCGGGGTGGAAGAGTTTAACGTGAGCGATTCGTTGAACGTGGTGATTAAGCCCGATAGCAGCGTGATTACGCTCTTGAAAGACCGGGATCTGCGCTTCAACGGCAAGATTACCGCCGGAAATTTTGAAATCATGGGCAAAGACTTTACGCTCAAGTACGATAGCTTTTTCATCAGCCTTAACCACATCGATTCCATCCGCTTTTATGTGAATGAAGTAAACGCCAAAGGCCAAATGGTACGGCGCAGAGTAAACAATGCCATGGTGGGTGCAGACTCCACTGCCGCTGCCGCCGGGGGCCTCGCCATGAGCGAAGGGGCCAAGAAAACCTCCGGCACGTTGTACATCAATCGGCCCGATAACAAAAGCGGTAAATTGAAGTTGCCCAACTACCCGCGGCTGGATGCCTCCGCCGGGGGTGTGATTTATTTCGATCGCGAGGAAGTGTTGGATGGCGCGTACGATCGTTCCGTATTTTTTGTAGTACCACCGTTTAAGCTGGATAGCTTGAGCGATGCCGATCCCGGTGCCATCAACTTCGAAGGCACATTTGTATCCAGTAACATGTTTCCCAGCTTTAAAGAAAAGCTCCACACCATGTCCGACAAATCGCTGGGCTTTATGCACGAGGTGCCCGCCAAGGGGTATCCGCTTTACGGGAGCGACGGCCGCTTGTTTGGCGCCATGCAGTTAGACAACAACGGTATTCGCGCCGCAGGCAGGATCGACTACCTCGCGGCCACGGTGGAGTCGCGCGACTTTGTTTTTTACCCGGATAGTGTGGTAGGCCGTGGCACCGTGGGCGAGTTAAAAGAAAAACAAATAGGCACTGCACAATTCCCACAGGTTACGCTAACCGAGTACAAGCTGAATTGGTTGCCCAAGCAAGACCGGTTTAGCCTCAAGAACCTGCGCGAACCGTTTTCGCTGTATAACCGTACTGCCGATTTTGAAGGCAACCTTACCCTTTCAAAAAAAGGCGCAGCGGGCGATGGCCGCCTGGTTACCCGGGGCACCGAAGCTACCTCCGGCCAGTTTACGTTTTCGTCTAAAGAATTTGGCGCCCGGCATGCCGATTTTAAAGTGAACAGCAATGATCCGGAAAAACCAGCATTGGCCGGTAAAGATGTGCGCCTGAATTTTAATCTGGAGAAAAGCTATGCCGACATCAGCCCCGAAATTGAGGGTGAAGCGGCCATTGAATTTCCCTATGCACAATTCAAAACCTCGATTACCGATGCCCGCTGGGATTTAACCACCCAGAAAATCTCCATGACGAAAGATGCGGATGTGCCGTTGGAGAACTCGTATTTCTATACAACACGCAAAGATCTTGATTCCCTCGTGTTTAATGCGGAGAAGGCGGAGTACGATTTCAAAAGTCAACAGCTACGGGTAAGTGGTATTCCGTTTATTGTGGTAGCAGATGCCAAGATCACACCGGATAAAAATGAGATTCTGATTTTGGAGGATTCTAAAATCGGGCAACTCACCAATACCACCATTGTGATGGATACGCTCAACGGGTTTCACCGCCTTACGGAAGGTGTGGTAACCATTGTATCCCGAAAGGAGTTTTCCGGCTACGCTACGTACCAGTTTGTAAATGCCCTGAACGACACCTTCGCGATTAAGATGACCGATTTTCATTTGGAAAACATCGCGGAGCCTGCGAAAACCAAGCGGCTGGGGAAGACGCCCGTGGCCGTGCAGCAAACCGTGGCCAACGGGGCCGTAACAGAACAAGATAAGATCAGCATCTCGCCACGCATTTTTTATAAGGGCGATATGGTGATGTATGCCACCAAGCCGGCCTTGCAGTTGAATGGTTATGTAAAGATGGATTTGAAGAAGATTCCCAATTACAACACGTGGATTAAACACAGCCAAAGCGGTGACGAAAAAGACTTTTTTCTGGATTTCAACAATGCCATCACCGAAGAGGGGCGCAAAGCGGAAGCCGGACTGCATTTTGGGGAAGACAATAGTTTATACATCACGTTTGTGTTCGACAAGAAAAATCCGGAAGACGAAGACTTCTTTGTTCCCAATGGATCTTTGTTTTTCGATAAAGAAACCAACGAGTTTAAAATAGAAGACCGCCAAAAAGCGGCGGGCGAGAAACTTTCGGGTAAAGTGTTTGCCTATAACGAAGAAAAGCAGGAGGTAAAATTTGAAGGCCCGATCTCGTTTTTTCGAGGCTCCAAAGATTTTAATCTTATGGCCACTTCGCTCGGGTCGGGCAATCTCGAAACCAACGAAATTAAACTGAATAGTTTTTTGATGCTCGATATGGCTACGCCTGCCGGCGCGCTGGATGTACTGGCGGCCCAGATCAGTGAGGTGATCAAAAATGAAAGCGTGCCTGAAGGGTTGGGCGACCCCACGGAGTTGCTCTACAAAATTGCCGACATTGCCGGAGAGCGTGCCGCCAAAGACTACGAACAGAAATCGCTGCAGGGTGCGGTGCCGCTGGTGCAAGTGCCGGGGTTGGCAAAGCCGATGGTTTTTGCCGATGTAAACTTCAAATGGTCGCAGAAGTTCAAAGCGTTTTATAGTGTAGGCAATCTCGGGCTAAGCCACATCGGGCGCACGGATGTAAACGGGGCCTACGAAGGATTTATGGAGTTGCGCAGAACCGAAGACGGCAGTGCGGTTTTTCATCTTTTTCTGAAAGCATCGCCAGAAGTGTGGTGTTACTTTGGCATGGAGGATAACCGGCTGATGGTGCACTCGTCCATCCAGAACCTGAATGATCTCATCGCCAAGAAATCCAATGCAGCTAAAGCCAAAGCGGGCGAATTGGTTACGATTCCCGGCTCAGACGATGAGACGCTGGCATTTGTCAATCGTTTCCGCAAAGACTATCTGGGCATCGAAACGTTGTACGATTTGTCGGGCAGCTCTGCCGCTAAAAAGAAAGAAAAGAAGGAAACCAAAGTGGAGGACGATGGGTTCTAGCAGGCGCACAGCCTGCTGCGTGCGGCTCTTGCTGCACTACGGCGTTGCCTTTTGTTGGCCATTATAACGCCTCAAACAGGAAGATGATCAAACCGATCACCGCCATCGTAACAAACAAGAACCATTGTCGGGCAAAAAACAGCGTTATCTTCTTCATGGGGTTTTCACGTGCAGCCGGTACGGAATTTCGGAAGGCGGCCCGATTTTCCGGCCCGGAAGCACTTTTTCTTTCCATCCAATGTACCCCTTGCATTACGATAGGGCAACGCTGTGGGACAAACCCACCAGCCGTTGTGGACGAAACCGTGTTTTCCGGGGACGAAAATCAAGACATCAGCCGTAGTACCCGCAGTAATTCTTCGCGGTAGGTTTGGCCGATGGGAATTTCCTTATCGCCTAAGCGGATCACGTCTGCATTTACGCTGCTGATATAGCTGGTGTTTACAATGAATGAACGGTGTACCTGAATGAACGTGCCGCGCGGCAGGTTCTTGGCGAAGTCTTTTAAGGTACTTCGCACCGGGTGGCGGCGTTCTGCCGTGCAAATGTCTACGTAGTTGCGGTCTTGTTCTACGTACAGAACCTCATCAAACAACACTTTGGTAAACATGTTGCCTTCCTTCACGAAAAGACTGTTTCCCAGAAGCAACTCCGTGCTTTGGGGCGGGCTGCTGGCAAAATTCTGTAAGGCAATTTCCACCGCTACAAATAAGTCGTCTTTTGTGAAGGGCTTTAGCAAGTACCCGTTGGGCCGTACTTCCTTTGCCTCTGCAACCGTGCGGCTGTCGGAGTAAGAAGTACAAAAAATGAAGGGCAGCCGGTAGGTGTTCATCAGTTCGCGCCCCAGCGCTATTCCGTCGGTGCCGCTGCCCAGATGAATATCCAGCAGCACTAAATCTGGTGGTGTTGCCGCCAGAAGTGCCCGCGCTTTTTCGGGTGTGCGCGCTACACCACACACCTCATAGCCCACGGCCTCTAGCATTAGCCGCATGTCGTTAGCGATGATCATTTCATCCTCTACGATCAGTAGTTTTACACGACTCATGCGGTTAGCCGGGTTTCTTTAAAACGAATGTAAAAGCTTGCGCCGGGTTCGTTGCTAATCGTAAGCGAGCCCTCCAGTTGTTCAATGAGCATTCGCACAAGTTTCAGGCCCAACGAGTTTAGCTTGCTTTCGCTGAAATCGGCTGGTAAACCGCGGCCACTGTCTGAAATTCGTAAGTGATAAAGCGCGGTTTCATCGCGTTGCAGCTCCACCTTCAGCGTTCCTTCGCTTACACCTTCAAAAGCATATTTGTAGGCGTTGGTAATCAATTCGTTTAAGATTAAACCAAGCGGTATGGCGGTATCAATATCAAGTTTGATGGCGGTGCCCGTTACGCTGTTGCTGATTTTTTTTCCGGGCGGACTGAGGGCAGACGACAAGTGCGCGAGCAGTTGCTCGGCATACTCTTGAAAATCAATTTCGGAGAGCTGCTCTGTTTGGTACAACTTCTGGTGAATTAAAGCCATTGCCTTTACCCGATTTTGCCCCTCGGTAATCGCGCTCACCATTCGCGGATCATCGAGGTAATGGCTTTGCATATTTAGTAAACTGGAGATCACCTGAAGATTATTTTTTACCCGATGGTGGATTTCGCGCAGCAGGGCTTCCTTCTCGCGCAGGTTGTTTTCGATCTGCTTGTTTTGAACCGCGAGCTGCCGATTGGCTTGCTGCGAGCCGCGATAGTAGTAGCCGAGGAATCCCAGCAGTACAAGCAGCACGAGCCCGCCGGTGCCAAGTATCCAGTTGAGGCGTGTTTGTTGGGTGGAGACAAGTAGCAGGCGCTGGTTTTCGGCCTCCTTTTTCTCACTCTCGTATTTCGTATTTAGTTCCGCCAGTGTGCGGGAGTGGGCCTCTTTATTCAGTTCTTCCGTTACCCGGGTAAACGCAACAAAGTGCGCGTTCAATGCATCAAATTTCCGTAGGCCAATCTCGGCCGTAATCAGGTAGTCCAGCGCATTTTTTTTGATCCGCTTCAGGTTTAAACTATCTGCCAGCCGCAGGGCTGCGGAAGCATGCATGTACGACTCCGTATAGCTTTCTGAACGTTCGTAGATGGCAGCCAGTGTGTTGTGCGCATTGGCAATGCCGCGATGGTCGTTTAGCTGTTTCTTTAGCGCCAGATTTTTTTTGCCATAACGTAATGCGGAATCATAAAAAGCGGGATTTTGTTTCATCATCGCTTCAAAACAGTTTGCCAGATTGTTATAGTACGAACTGAATTTTACGGGTTCGGCTGTTTCGTTTAACCCACGCACCGCTGTGCGGAAGTACGCAATGGCCGTGTCGTATTCCTTCATTTCCATCTTCATCAGGCCAATGTTGAACTTGGTGCCGGCCTCGCGGTTCGCGTTGCCACTGGCAACATATAGTTTGCCGGCTTGCCGAAGTACGGCAATGGCCTTGTCGAACTGCCCCATTCCTTTGTACACGAACGACATGTTGTTGAGCATATTGGCCTCGCCGCGCACATCGCCCCGGGCTTGGTGAATGGCCATGGCCGCCAGGTAATTTTGCAGTGCTTGTTCGTATTCTGCGCGCTGCTCGTGCACGGAGCCCAGATGCCCGATGGCGGAAACGCGACTGGCGCTGTCAAAAGCGAGGGTAACCGCATCGCGGGCGTAACCAAGCGCTTGTTGGTTGTCGCCCATGCCTAACAAACTTTTTGAAAGCATGAAACTGCTCTCGAAAATGAGCGAGTCGTTACGCAGCGCGCGGGCCGTCTCCAGGCTTTGCTGCGCGAAAACCACCGACTTTTCCCAGTCTTTTCCGGCATATGCGCTGGCCAGCGTTAAACTCAACGCGACCCGATCGGCTCCTTTTGCTGTCGCCAAGGCCGCCGCAAGACTATCCGTCGGTTGGGCTTCGGCAACAAGCCGTAAGGCCAGGCATAGCAAGGCCAATGAAAACCGGTGCAAGCCGGTTTTAACAATCATCCAAGGCATTCACCAATTTATACAAAACCACGCGAAAAACGACTAAACAAAATTGCAGCGGTTAAACAATTTACCCGGCGCTGCGCTTATGTAAAGTGAAATGGCTGTCTCCCACCACGATCTCAACCGATTTCGATTGCAGGCCGACCCGGCGGCAGACGAACCAGTACGGGCTTTCTTTGCGGCTGGCCGTGCCAGCGAGGTGTACGAGGTGCTGCGGCGCAAGCCGGAACAACTCATGCACCAAACCGATGAGCTTTCCGTTTTCCTGCGTTCTACCCGCGGCCAGCCCGCGTGGTTGGATGCGAAAAAGATGCGCACCGCACAGGCGCTCTTCAAGGCCCACACGGCAGCGATCATGGGCGTACTGGGTGCTTTTTCGCTACCGTTTTGTTATGCGGCTGCCCCGGGAAATAAAGCGTTGTATTTGTCGGACAAAATGCGAAAGGCGCCCGGGAAGCGGTTGATGGATACGGCACAGTTCGTGCAGGAGGTTTGCCAGCCCGCAACACCAGAAGCATTTATTTTTGCGATTAACCGAACCCGGCTTATTCATGCCATCGCCCGTTGGCATTTGCATAGCCATGGGTGGAATATGCAGTGGGGTGAGCCGATCAATCAGGAAGACATGGCCGGCACCAACCTGGCGTTTTCGTACCTCGTGCTGCTGGGCCTGCAGCAATCGGGAATCTTGCTTACACCGTTTGAGAAGGAGAGCTTCCTGCACCTTTGGCGCTACATTGGCTTCCAATTGCACATCGATGAGGCGTTGCTGCCCGACAGTTTTGCCGCGGCCCGCACCCTCACCACACACATCCGCGCGCGCAACTTGCAGCACTCGCCCGAGGGAGCTGCGCTTGCGCAAGAGCTGATACTGTTTTACCAAAGCCTTACGGGCGCCAAAGATGTGCGTGCGATTGAAGCGCAACTGGCCTGGTACCTGGGCCGCGAGGTGAGCGGCTATCTCGGCATTCGCATCTCACCCAACATTTACCGGTTTGTAGATCTTGTGCAGCAGACCAACGTGTTGGCCCGGCTGCTCGGTCGCGCATTGCCGGGTCTGGATCAGTTCTCCAAATTAAAAAGTGCGATGCCTAAAAATCAGGCAGCGTAAGCACTTGCCTGATCATTTTTTTCCAACAATTTTTTTCCGGATTTTTCGTTTCCGATTGGCGATGAAGACAACCGTAGCCGCAATTCTACTACTCGCAGCGCTGGGTGCCCACGCCCAAGAGCAGCAGCCTTTTGGTAAGGAAGGCGCATTTACGTTTGAAACCGATAAGCCCTTTAAGCTGCTGGAGCTCACGCAAGAAGAAGTTGCCCCCATCGCTACCAAAAAGAAAAAGCCGCGGAGAAAAACGTTTTATGGCATCAAAACCAAAAAAGGATTTACCCGAAAAGGCGCGGGCGATCGAACCGTAATTGAATTATTCTATGTGTTAAAGCGGCCGCAACCCCCAACACCTTTTGTGCGCGACATCTACTGGTACGACTTTAGACGTGCGGAAGTGCGCAAAACCAACTACGATCCCAAAAAAGGCGTGTTGCTGCACGGGCCTTACAAGCGCATGCAAAACAATATCGTGTTAGAAGAAGGCATCTTTTATGTGGGGGCCAAGCACGGCCGCTGGATGAAGTTCGACCGGAACGATTTGGTGGAGGACAAAGAGAAATACTACAAAGGCTGGCCAAAGGAATCCATCGTTACCTACTACGACCCCGTGGAGCGCAAGAAAGTGAAAGAAATGATTCCGGTGGAATACAACGAACGCGAAGGCTATTATGTAATGTACCACGAAAATGGAGCCGTAGCCGTTACCGGGGAGTACCGCTTCAATGAACGAATAGGCGATTGGACCGAGTATTACCCCAACGGCAAGCGCAAAAAAGTGGTGGCCTATGCCAAAGAAGCTTTTGAAGACGCCCGCCCGTTTGTGCGCAGAGAATGGGATGCCCAGGGGCGCGAGATTTACACCAATAACAAAGGTCAGTAAAACGCATCTGCCAGATGCGCAATTGCTAATTTCGGTTTCCAGGTTACCGCCACAACATCATACCGCACGTGGCCACTCCAGTTGGTTTCTTCCAGATAATGTGCGGCCGCGGCCAGAATGTTCGTGCGTTTTTTGGCATCTACAAATTCTTCGGGATGGCCAAAAGCAACCGATGAGCGGGCTTTTACTTCAACAAACACCAACCAGTTCTCCTTTTTCACGATCAGATCGATTTCCGCACGTTTGTGCCGGAAGTTGCGCGCCACCACTTCGTAGCCTTGCGCCACCAGGTAATCAGCGGCTTGCGCTTCACCTTTTTGGCCTCTTTTGATTTTCGAAGTCACGCGGCTTACCTTTGATGCTCGAAGTTATCCAAATCCATGAAAAAATTAATCGAAGGTTTTACCCGCCAGCTAGCCGATGCGCTTCGCATTGGGCAGGCGGTAGACCTGGTGCGCCCCGGTAGCGACATTCGCAATATTCTCATCACCGGTATGGGCGGTTCCGGCATTGGCGCGAATCTCGTGGAGTCGCTCACGTTTGGGCGTGTACCCATTCCCATCACGGTAAGTAAAGGCTACAACATTCCACAGTTTGTTAGCCCACACACGTTATTTATTGCCTGCTCGTACAGTGGCGATACCGAAGAAACCGTAGCCGCTGTGCAAAAAGCCATGCTGAAACGAGCGCATATCATCTGCATTACTTCCGGCGGTAAGTTGCTGGAACTGGCCAAAGAGTATAATCTGTTTTGGATTCAGATTCCCGGCGGTGCCAAATCTGCCCGCGGCATGTTGCCGTACATGATCATCTCTTTACTCTACGCGTTGTACCACACAAACTTAATCGGAGCCGCATTCATTAAGGAAACCGAGAACGCCATCGAGTATCTCGACCGCGGCGAGAAAGCCATCCAGGCAGAAGCCGAGTTGATTGCAAAAAAACTGAAAGGCAAGTTGCCCATGATTTATTGCGATGGCCGCCTGCATGCCATGGCCACGCGCTTCCAGCATCAGCTAAACGAAAATGCAAAGCAGCTGGCCCATGTCAATACCTTTCCGGAAATGAACCATAACGAAATTGAAGGCTGGCGGTTTCCGGAAAGCATTTTGCCCCAGGGGCAGGTGGTGTATCTATATAGCGACCACGATCACGAACGCGTGGAAAAGCGTATGGAAATCTGCCGTGAAATCTTTGAGAAACGATCGAACACAATTATCGATATCGTTGCCGAAGGGGCTTCGTTGCTCGAACAGTTTTATTACCTCATTCACCTCACCGACTGGATTTCGTACTACCTGGCCAAAGAAAACGGAGTTGATCCGGATGTGATCGGCACGGAGGACTATGTAAAAGAAGAACTTGCCAAGTTGAAGTGAACACACGGCCCAACCGCGAAGTAACGTGTATTGATTTAGGCTTGATGGATTACCAGCAGGCGTGGGATTACCAAACCGGGTTGTTTAACTCCATCCTGAAAATAAAAGCCGAGAACCGCAACCGGGCGGCGGCGGCGCAAGTCGCTACACCCAACTACCTCTTGTTTTGCCAGCACCCGCATGTGTTTACGCTTGGCAAAAGCGGAGACGCAAAAAACCTCTTGATTCCACCGGCGCAGTTGCCCGCCATCGGGGCCACGTATTATGCGATTAATCGTGGAGGCGACATCACCTACCATGGCCCCGGGCAACTGGTGGTATATCCGGTTTTAGATTTGGAGAACTTCTTTACCGACATCCACCGCTACATGCGGTTGCTGGAAGAGACGGTTATCCTTACCCTTCGCGATTTTGGTTTGGATGCCGGCCGTATTGCTGGTCTCACCGGTGTGTGGCTGGGCACCGGGCCCGCAGCCCGGAAAATTTGTGCGCTGGGGGTGAAGACCAGTCGCTGGGTAGCCATGCATGGGCTGGCGTTTAATGTTAATGCAGACCTTACCTATTTTAACTACATCGTTCCCTGCGGTATTGCCGATAAAGCGGTGACATCGTTGGCCCATGAGCTTGGCCGCCCGGTAGACGTAGGTGTGGTCCAGCACAAACTACAGCAGCATCTGCTTGCGCAATTTGGTATGGAACTAAAAAACGAGTCAGCGGCAATCACCACCTGAGGTATGAAGCAAGATATTCACATTCCCGAAGTAAAAAATGTAACCGTGGCCGTTGTGCGCGAGCGCGATTTGCTCAACAAAGAAGAATGGAAGGTGTACCTGCTGAACAAGAACGATCATCCGATTGAGAATACACTCGTAAGTAGCAAAGGCTATGGCGAGAAGAATGGAGAAGCACAGCGCACCTCCATTCTCCGCCATTTTTTGCAAACAGTGCCTGCCCACGATGCGGTGATCATCGAGACGATTGATCCTGCGGTGTTTCACCTCACAAACGAATATTGGGTGAGCTACTACATCGGCAACCAGATCTACGACCGACGTTTTGTATTTGTGCCGGATACGATTTGCGAGGCCAACTTACGGTTGATTCCAGAGTTGGAAAAAGAAGGTGTGCTGCATTCGTAGCCGCACGGCTGGAGCAGCAACGGAGATAAACATCAACCAGCAATCAGCCCATTTCTGGCTAACGCTCGCGGTGCCGTGGGCGTAATTCCGGTTTTTATCGCCAAGTAAGCAAGGCGAATAATCCAACAAGAGCCAGTGCTCCCATCACCAGTGTAACCACACCCCACGCGAAAGCAAATTTGAGTGAAGCCACAAACACCCGGTCTTTAATGCGGGCGTCCCACGGTCTCCAAAGGAGTATCACCGGAAACAACAGCACGCGCCAAAGCGTGCCGATCGGATCGCGCGAAGGTTTTGCCAATGGCAGTGGCAGCTCTGGGTTGGCGATCCACGCATTGATTTTTTCCGGCTCCAAATAGTCCACAGGCTGCTGGGCCAATGTGGCGGCAACGGCCTCCTGATGTTCTGGCACGTGCGTGATTAACTTTTTTAATGCAGCACTCAGCGCCTCGCGCAATTCGTGCGCACCACGCGTTTCGCCCATCTCAAAAAATGGGTTGGCCAGCAAGGGCGCACCGTAAATTACATGCACTGCACTTCGCGCGTACTGCGGCGCGGTGTAGTTTACACCCACGGGCACAATGTAAAGCGGCAGCGCGGGGTAGCCACGCAGCGTTTCGAACGCCACCCGTGTAAAACCCTTGCTCAGCGGCCGCAGGCGCCGCGCGCTGCCATGGTTGCCCTCCGGGAAAATCACCACTGGCTCTTGTTTCGCCAGAATAGACGTACACAGTTCAAACGTTTCGCGGTTCTGTGCAAGCGACTGCCAGCCATCGCGCAAGCGATAAATCGGAATGAGATTAATCAGTTGCAACAGTGCCCGGGCCCAGCGGTTCTTAAAAATATCCGCACGCGCGAGAAAGTGCGTATAGCGGCCGGAGGAGCAAACCATCAGCAGCGCATCCATAAATGCATTTTGATGATTGGCAGTAAACAGCACGGCTCCGGCAGGTATTTTTTCGGTACCGCTTACGCGGATGTGTCGGTAAAATACATGTAACGCAGCCCACACATAGGCCCGCAGCAATCGAAAGAAAAGCCGCTGCATCATTTTGCCGCTACGGTAGCGGGTGTAAAGCGCGCCCAAAGCAGCGCCAGCGTAAGGCCCGACACAATATGCCAGATGCCCCACCACGCGGCCACCAGCGCCATGCCGCCCATGCCATCGAAAAAGCGAAAAATCAAAATCAAACCCAAGCCGGAATTCTGGATGCCGGTTTCAATACTGATCGTGCGTTGGTCCGCCACCGGCAGGCCCGCCCATCGCGCCGCAAAGTATCCGGTGGCCAGCGCTACGGCATTATGCACCAACACCAACACCACTACCTTGCTGATGTGTGCGGTAAAGTGTTCATAGTTGTTAGAGAACGCAATCCCCACAAACCCCAGAAAGATCACGATAGAGATTGGCTTAACGCCTTTGGAAATCCAGGCGGCTACGCGCGGAAAATAATGGTTTACCAACATGCCCAACACCAGCGGAATGCCCGCCAGCGTAACAATGGTTTCGATCATGTTCCACGCATCCAGCGAAATATTGTGCAACAGCCCCGAGGTAGGCGCATAAAGCCCCGCCCACAAACTCAGGTTTACCGGTGTGGACACAATGGCCAGCACCGTGCCAAAGGCGGTAAGGCTGACGGACAACGCCGTGTTACCACGGGCCAGATGGGTTAAAAAATTACTGATGTTGCCGCCCGGGCAAGCCGCTACCAGCATCATGCCCAGCGCCAGGCTCGGGTGGGGGCGCAACACCACAATCAGCAAAAAGGTAAGCGCCGGTAACAATACGAACTGCGCAGCGATGCCCACCACCGATGCCTTCGGTTGGTCTTTCAGGCGTATGAAATCTGCGGCCTTTAATTCCAGCGCAACACCAAACATGATGAAGGCCAAAATCCAATTCAGCACGTGCAGACTTTCCGGATTAAAGTTGAGGCGGATCGCGTCCAGGTGATTCATGTGTTGACTAAGGTAAAGAAAATTTGGTGCCCGCCGCAGGCCTTCCGGCCCGTACTTTAATAATTTGGTAACATAGACAAATCTCGCGGTACCACTGGTCGCTTGTATTTTACCGCCTGATCGCAGTGGGATGAGCCGATTCTTTGAAATGAACTCCATTAGAAGCCGCATGCTGTTGGGGTTCCTGTTCCTTACCCTCCTCATCGGCCTGCTGCTGGTGGCTTCGTTATTTATGCTTCGCAGGTCTTCCGCCATTACCCAAACACAAGCCGCAATCAACCATGTGCAGGTGCTTGCGTTACACCTCATCCGGATTGACAACGATTTTTTTGATATCGGCACCCTGGAAGAAAGTTATTTCCAGACCCATCAAAGCAGCTTCCTTAAACGCCATGACAGCCTTGTTGTTTTAGTTCACCAGCACATCGAAGAGTTAAAGGTGTCTATAGCCAAAAGCAACTACCCCGCGGAGGATCTGCTCCAAATCATTGAGGCTGATTTTAGGACCTACCACACCACCTTTCACGAGCTTGAGCGCTTGCTGTTTGAGCGTGGCTTTCGCGATTATGGGCTGGAAGGGGAAATGCGTAAAAACGCCCATGCGCTTGAAGTGGCAGGCCTACCACTAAAGCTTGCCGATGTACTAACCCTGCGCAGAAACGAAAAAGACTTTTTGCTTCGCCATGACTTGCAGTACCGTGACCGCTTCAATGAGCTGGCGGACCGTCTATTGTTTCCTGAAGGCGGCAAACAACTGCGTGAACCAGCATTTACCTACCTATCGAAATACCGCGATCAGTTTAACCGATTGGCGCAAATCGTGATTACCATCGGGCTCACCAGCGCAGACGGCCTGCGCGACAAACTCAACGCACTTACTGCACGGCTAAGTAACGAACTTGACGTACTCTCGCTTCGTTCAAATGAATTTGTCGCGCATGAACAGGATCAATTCATCGCCTACTATATTTTTATGATCCTTTCCGCAATTGTATTCATGATCTTCTGGGGCTATTGGGTATCGAAGCGCCTCTCCGCACCTATTGCACAACTATCACAGGTCATTCATGCAGCCATGAAGAGCAAAAAGGCGTTTACCCACCACATGCAAATGAACACCGCTGCGGTAGAGATCAACGCCCTCACCTCCAGCTTCCGCTCGCTGTTCGAGCAAACCGAAGCGCAGATGAAGGTGATCAAGAAGAAGTCTCGCCAAATTAAACACCGCAATCTGGAGTTGAAGCGCGTAAATCAGGAACTCGATCATTTTTTATACAGTACCGCGCATGATTTGCGCAGCCCGCTCAGTTCGCTGGCCGGGCTCGTGCGGCTGGCCGAGCTCGAAAATCGGCAACCAGAGATGAATTTTTATTTTTCGATGATGCGCGATAGCATTCAGCGTCAGGAGGAATTCATAAAACAGATTGTAACCTATACCCGAAACAAAAAGCTGGAATTACAAATTGAACAAATCGATCTGCGGGCACTGATTGAGAAAATTGTGGAAGACCATTTGTTCATTGATGGTGCCAGTCGCATCGCGATTTCGGTTTCCATACGCAATGAAGTTCCTTTTTATTCCGATCGGCAGCGACTCACCATTTTGTTTAATAATCTTATTTCTAATGCCATTCGGTATACCGACGTAGCGAAAGAAAAACCGTTTATCCGGGTTACCGCAACCATTACCGAATGCGAAGCCTACATTGAATTTGCCGACAACGGCCTTGGCATAGCTGCCGATCATGTGGGTAAGATTTTTAATATGTTCTACCGCGCCCATACCGAAAGCAAGGGCTCCGGCCTCGGGTTATTCATCTTCAAGAAAACCATTCAGCGGCTAAAGGGTCAGGTGCAGGTGGAGTCTGTAGTGAAAGAGGGCACAAAGTTTTTGATTCGGTTGCCAAACGCAACGGTCCTGCGCCCCCAACTTGAAATCGGTCTAGACACCGTCTCAAAAATATGAAAAGCATCATTTCGAGCGAGATACGACCGAGAGATCCTTGATTGCGCGCCACAAATAGCGATGTCTCACTTTCGTTCGACACGACGGGATATTTTTGAGACGGCTTCGGGTAGCTACCGCGAGAAAATGGCATTGGTGTTCGCGGTTTTTCATAAAGCAAGCGGTGGACATGAAGTTGATGAAGCGGGTGGTGTGGTGGCGTTGAATCAGTTCAGATTATTTTTTGGGCGGCTTTTCGGGCTGTCCGCTGTACTCCTCGCCACCGCGCACATGGCCAACGCTGCTGCGGGGTGCCGCTGCCATCCCGGCCGCATTCGCTCCGCCACGTAGTAGTGTTCATCCTAAAGAACGCGTCAACTGGAAGAAATGCAACGATTGTACCGGGGTGCGACCGGCTACAACGATATGACTTTACACTCAGTGGCCGCACGGAGTGAGCATGGCCGTTAGTCACCCGTTAAAGATCGGTCTGCCGAGTGGCGGGCGCATGGCGTTGCTCAAACGCCAATAACCTGGTTTTTAGTTGTAGAATTTCCCTCTGCATTTCCATGCGCTGCCGGTCTTGCTGTTCTTGAATGGCCTGCAGTTCTTCTGCATTTTGGCGCATTTCTTCTTCTTGTTGCGTGAGCATTTCTGCTTTCTGTCTTGATTCTTCCAACAGGCGGTGGGTTGTTTCGTTGGCCTGTTTGCTCGCGATTAACGCCGCCATGTTTTCGGCAATTTTTTCGAGGAATGTGATCTTCAAATCTGTAATCTTCTCAAAAGAGGCAAGCTCTAAAATCCCAAAAATGTTTTGCTTCAGCTTGAGCGGCACTACCACAACGTTGGTCGGTGTGGCTTCGCCTAGTCCAGAGGTAATCTTGACGTAGCCGTTCGGCACGTCCGTAAGGAATATGGTCTCACCCTCCAGCGCACACTGGCCAGCCAGACCCTGGCCGAGTGGAATGGTTTCCTCGGCAAACCGTTTCTTGCCGTAGGCATAGGTGCAAATCCGTAAGAGTTCGTCTTCCTTTTTAACATATAACGCAGCCTGATTTGCATCCAGGTACGTCACCACGAGGTGAAGTAGCCTGTCTCCTAACTGCCGCAGTTCAACCGTGTCATCTTTCAGGAGATCGCTCAACCGCGCGAGGCCTTCGTTAGTCCAGTTGATGCGCGCTTGCGCAGATTCCGCTTCCAGCATTTTGGTCTGCATGCGTACGATGGCCCTTGCAAGCACATCGTTGGCAAAACGTTCATCGTACTGCGCACGCAGGTTTCCGTTACCTAACTGGTCGGCAAACTGCGTGGCCACCGCCATCTGGTCAACCAAATGATTCAAAGCCGTCCTCATCTGGCCTAATTCCTCTTGTGTCTTTACGTGCAGCTTCTGTGGGAATGTGCCGCTGGCCAACTGTTGCATGGCGTCACGAATTTCGCGGATGGCCCGGGTGATTGCGTTGCTATAAAAAACAGCCAACACAAGGCCTAATACAAGCTGCGCGAAGAAGATCAGCACCAATACCCACCGTGCCTGGTTGATCTCGGCCTGGTTGTCGGCCATCACTTGCGATTTCACGCTGGCCAGCAACGGCTTGGTGGCCTCCAGTTCTTTTTTTAACTCTCCACGCAAGCCATCATCGGTTCTCAGCCCAATTCTCTTTTCTATCGCGACCACCGTGTTGAATTGCTCCTGATAGCGCGCCAATTGTACCAAAGCAGGCGAGTTGGGATCGGATTCGGCCTTCAGCACCTCCATGTTTTTATTGAAGTCGTCCTGGTACTTCAGGTCTTTACGGAGAAAGAAGTCTTTCTCGTTTCTACGCAGGGTGAGCAGGCGCTCTTTATTTACTGGTGTTGTTCCGTTCTCTACCGCGTGTATCGCCTGCCGCAAGGAGCCCTCCAGGCCAAAATCTTTAAAGCCGCGGGCTTTGAGGTTGATACGTACCGAGTCGAACTCGAGGTCTATTTCGTTCATCAAAGCTCCGAGTTCCTGCCAACGCAATCGATGTTCGGGGGCCCGCTGTTCAAGAAAATGCAGGACAACAAGCGATTGTGCCCGGTTTTTTCTCAACGTATCAATCCAACTGCTTCTGTCCGACTCTTGAAAGGCGGTTTCTTTGTACCCCTCGTACATAAATTCCTTCATGGCGAGTTCCTGCCTTACCAATTGCAACTCCAGGTTTTCAAGCTTTTCGTTGATCGTTTTGTTCTCCGTAATCGTGCGGATCGCACGCAGGCTAAAGAAAACAAGTACAACCGAAAGCGCGATGATCGATAGAAATGCGAGTAACAATTTTGCACGCACGTTGAAACTTCGAAAACCTCCAGCCATACCTCCTATTCAGCCCGCTAAGAAAATTCGTCAACGAAGTCCACCCAATTAATGCATGTTACCGTTCCGTGAAGATGTTGCGCTGCGCATCGTATACTGAACGAAGTTTACAAAAAGACGCTTTTTGTTGCCTGCCGGGAAACAACGTTGCGATCCAATCAGCACATCTTCGTCTTTTTCGGAGCGCTGGTCGGGAAGCCGGTTCGCAAAAGCGCCGTGACCTCAGAGAATCAGGAGGGATAGCCCTTTGTTAGGGTAAGTAGCTCTTATTTTGTCCGTTTAATTAAAAAGGCGTGGTTGATTTGTTGGAATCCAACTTTAGGATAATAGTCCATTGCTGTTGGCGCAGAAAGAAGCAATAATGCGGTCTGTTCACCAATTTCATTTTTGGTAAGTTCAATCAGTTTTTTTCCAATCCCGCTCGCCTGGTACTCTTTCCTAACGGCAAGGTCGGACAGATAACAACAGTAGCAGAAGTCGGTAAGTGAGCGTGAAATACCTACTAATTTTTCGTTGTCCCAAGCGGTGATAACTAGGTTTGAGTGGGCATACATTTTGCTAATTCGCGCTTTGTCTGCCGTTGGTCTGTTAAGGCCAGCGCTATTGTAAACCTCAATGATTTGATCGGTGTCTGGAGTCAGGTCAGTTCGGTAAGTTATTTTCATTTTATTTTCTATGCTCGTCTGGTGTAAGCCTAACGTTTGTTTTTAGTTTTTGTATCTGGTTTGTTTTCCGTCGGTGTTCGGGCGGGTGTTTGGAACTACACTTGTTTTTTTAAGTTATTGATCAGCAAGCAATTTGTTGATTTTGGCAATTTGTGTCCAATGATAAATCACCAAGACCATTCCTAAAAGTCCTGCGATTTGTCCTACATAGTTTGGTATGAATGACAGGACTTGTGCGATACTCCAACCTATTCCCGAAATCATTCCAAAGTCTGAAATGTCTTTTAACTTACTATTCGTCTTTTTTTCTTCGGCTAAAGAATTGGCAAGGTGAATTACAATAAAAAAATCTTCTACGAAGTTAAATGGAATGGCAAACATATACCAAACAGAAGTTGGCTTGGTTTTCCTGTTTTCAGGGCGTATTAAAGTCAAACACCTTTGTAAGGTGCTACAATAAAAGCCCACCATAGTGAAAAATGCGCCAATGATTAAAAAACTTGGCAGTATTCCTATTCTGAATATTTCATTCAATACACTATCGTTTGTTGAATTTTCAAAATAGGGCATAACGGCCCACGCAACTAAAAGTCCGGTGAGAGTAAGGCGGACTAAAAAATTTACAATAGTTGTCATTTTTTCGCTTTCTGTTATTGTGTTGGCCGCTGTCTACAATACCTCGCAGGTCTTTGAAATCTCTATGAATTGAACCGGCACCGGAGTTTAATTTTGCTTGTAGATGCCATGGCTATTCATTCTTAATCGTAGTGTAAATCCTGACAATCTCAGCATTGAATCTTTCCGGTTCTTCAAAGACTGGACTATGTCCAGATTTGTCAAACGTAATGAACTCTTTATGGGGAGACCTTAATGTTTTGCAATAGTCTTCGACCAGTGTCCAAGGGGTGTTATAATCCGATGCTCCTGATATGAAGAAGACAGGTACTTTAACTTCAGGAATTTCCTTGAAGAGGTTTATATTGTTGAAATCGGGGTCGTAAATAATGTTCCCTGCAGAAAATCCTGAAGACTTGCCATATCTGATGAGGTCAGCAAATGAGTATTCGCGAGAAAACCAAATTGAGAAGATCCAATCCGTGTAGTTTGTTCTACCGTATCGTTCCCCTCCTAATGTAAGAAGCCAATCTTTTTGTCGAACTAATCCCCAAAAACCGTTTTTATACATTTTCGTGTAGTCACCCGATTGGGGTTCGCCAATTTCTTCCAATTCTTTAATTGCTTTTTCATTTTTTAATTCGCGTGCCTTGTTCAGGGTGTACTGATAAGAAATGAGTTCCCCTTCGTAAGAGGCCAGCTCTTGCCCCACACCAACATAGGCCATAAAGTTTTCAGGATGCCGGTGAATTGCATACAATCCAAGTCGCGATCCCCAGGAATGACCGACCAGCAAGATCTTTTCTTTATTGAATCTCTTCTTTAAATAATTTACAAGCGTATCAACATCCTGAATGTATTTGGCAACCTTAATTTCGTCTTTTGAGGTATTTCTATGAAATGATTTGCCCGCGTTTCTTTGATCCCAATATACCATTGTGAAGTCGTTTTCGAGCTCGCTGTTAAATTTTCTGAGTAACGCTGTTGCCGATGCGCCTGGACCTCCATGCAAGAACAGTAAAACGGGATTGCCTACATCTTTACCTCGAATCAAAACATATTGCCTGGTTCCATTGATGTTCAAATAGCTGATTTCAGCGATGCCATTTTTTGTTTTGATTTTTTTCGTTGACGTGCATGAAGCCAACAAAATGACCGGAATGAGCAGGAATAGAGATTTCATTCCTAAGAAATTGGAAGCCATCTTAAAAATATGAAAAGCGTCACCCCGAGGGAGATACGACCGAGAAGTCTTTGATGGCAGCACTGCAAATAGGGATGTCTCACTTTTGTTCGACATGACGGGATATTTTTGAGATGGCGTCTAAATGAATGATTAGGATTGATACGACAGCGTATCACTTTTTGTTTCAACATGAATTGTTCTCCCAAGGTCAGGCTGCACTTTTCCGCTTCGGCAGGACGCTCCCGTTTTTACAATTGCTCGTGCGCCATTTGTCTACAAAGCACTGCTCATTGGTCACTCGCTTAGGGAAACGCATGTTTTAGGAGATCGCCACCTACACCTGAATTTATGCAATTGCCCTTATTTGTTCTATCGCTGCGTACTTCCCGCGTTTCACCGCAGTAGCCGAACGCGAAACCATGCGCAGCAGGCAGGTTGCGAATTTGAATTAGGTGTCCCTTGCGTGATCAGTGCCCGTTGGGGGTATCGCTTACCCCCACCCAATCCCGAAGGGATTGAATAAAAATTAAAAACAAAAGCCGTGATGTACGACCCCCGCAGGGGTCGAATACGTTCAAAACCGTACAGCGCACGAACACTGTGTTGGGTATTCGTACTTTCGGTCTGAATTATTTGGTATCGAATAACCCAACGATCCATTGAATACATTCAACTTCGTCAACAATTGACCATGAATGTGGATGTCTCATGCCATTACTCCTCATTCCAGGCTGTTTTGAGGTCATGAATTCTGCCCTTTCATTCCCCATTAACATCAGTCTGTTAATCAACTCAGAAGAACTAAGTTCATTTGAGTCAAACAAACTTCTTCGTCTTTGTTTCAATTGCCATTCGATATCTACATCATGGTAAACTCGAACAGCCATATTTTTTAGATATTGTTCGTTCCCTGCATCTGTCAGTCGCTGGTTAAAGGGAGTCAAATCATTATACTTTTTTGGATTTGTGGCGGGAGTACCGATTTCTTCATTCATCTTTTCTGAAATAAATTTAGCTTCAAAGACGCCTGCGTCAGAATAGTTCTTTTTGATCTCTCTTTGAAAATATTCCCAAATGTCAATAAGGTCTATTGGCGAATCAACGTTGAATACCCCCTTCAAAACAATTGGCGCTTTAGCTGAATTCTCAACCGAGTATTCCGCATATCTCAAACTAATGGTACCGCCAGCAGAAAATCCGCCAATTACAAATTTATCCTTTGGAATGTTGGGGTTTCTTCTTACAAATTCTGCGAATCCCCTGTTTAACTTATCAATTACTTCTTCGTCAGCATAAATTTTTTCTCCGCCAGCAATGGCAATTGTCCAGATATTGTTTGAATAAGCGGTGTTAAATAAGTTGGATGAAGGAAATATGCTCTCGGCCTTCTCACCGTAGCCAGGAAGTAAAATTAAGACGCCAATTACCTTGTCTGCCGGAGGCCTAAGTTGTAGATAGTAGTCGTCTGCGTTCTTTTCGTTGAAAACTACTTTTTCGAAACTCTGTCCAAGTGCACTGCTTATAGCCAGAAGCGCAAGTATTGTCATTAATGTCTTTTGTCTCATATAGCTTACTTTATTTTAAAGCATAACATCCACTTCCCGAATTTATGCAATTGCCCATATTTGTTCTATCGCTGCGTACTTCCCGCGTTTCACCGCAGTAGCCGAACGCGAAACCATGCGCAGCAGGAAGGTTGCGAATTTGAATTAGGTGTCCCTTGGGTGATCAATGCCCGCGGGGGTATCGCTTACCCCCACCCAATCCCGAAGGGATTGAATAAAAATAAAAACAAAAGCCGTGATGTACGACCCCGCAGGGGTCGAATACGTTCAAGGCTGTACAGCTTACGAACGCAGTTTTGGGTGTTGGTACTTTCGATCTAAATTATTTGGTGTCGAATAATGGAACGAGCGCCTTGCCGCGCTGGCTGAAGGCGAACTCGTCCGTAGCGAACAGGTTGGAGTTTGACCAATGTGATGTGCGCGTTACACATGCGCCGGATTTAGAAAAGAAATAGGGTCTTTACAATTTTGGTTCGCATTCTCAGGTATTCTTTCTTGATTATCGGTGAGGTTTGGCGTATACCTGTGTTACAAAATATACCAACCGTCATTTTTTGATTTGGGAAATAAAAAAGGTCTGTGGTCGTTCCAATACCTCTGCCTGAGTGCCCCATCAGAAACGTATAAGGAAAGCTTTTGTCGGCCATTAAACCAAGTCCATAGTCGGGTTTTTGTTCATCATTCCATGTGGTCATTTCGTCAAGCGTTTCCTTTTTCAAAATGCGGCCACTCATGAGCGCTTCTAAAAAGTGCGCTGCTTCGGTAATAGGCGCATAGATTCCGTCATCTCCAATAAACCAATTTGTGGTCTCTACCGTTTTCATCGTCACGTCTTCAACCGTACCGTTTTTATCTAAATCCCCGTAGTGATGAACAAGATTATCGGGTGGCGTTTCTTTGTAGTATGTGTTTTTAAAGCCGTTGGCGTGCACAACTTCTTTCCTCAAAAAGTGGGCATGCCCTTGTAGAGTTACCTGATCCATAATCATCGCAAGCAGCATAAAGTTGGTACTGCTATAATGATACTTCGTGCCGGGAAAATCCGTTGCGGGGTGATCAAAAACGAAGGTCTTCAAGACATTTTCATGAGTTAATGTGTCCAGCTTTAGGTTTCCGGAAAGATACAATTCGTTCAATTTTGGGTCATTTTCATAGTTGAATAACCCTGATTGATTTGATAACAGGTGTCGTACGGTAATCACTTTTCCGTTGGGAAGATTAGAAATAATCCATTCAGGCAAGTATTCGCTTATTTTGCCATTTAACTGGAGTTGTCCTTGTTCAACTAATTTCAAAGCGGCAACAGCGTTATACAATTTCCCAATACTTCCAGTTGCAAATATGCTTCCGGCTTCGATTGGCGTGCTGGTTTCTTTCTCCTGAAAGCCTGCAACTCCAATCCATTCATTTCCTTCCGAATTTTTTATATAGACGGCTACCCCAACCAGGTGCCCCGCTGTCGCTTTGTCAATTATTTTTTGAATCCGCTTCAGCTTTCTTGCCTGTCCGTAAGAATTATTTGGCGAGAGTACAATCAGCAAAATTACCAGTAACGTTGCCGTTCTTTTACGTATCGAATGTAGATATCTCATTGGTCGGTGCACCGATGGCGGGCAACACCCGAATATACAATTATATTCATTTGTACGATGACGATTTGCCCGCGATGACACATCCAGCTGATGCCGGAATGTGGTGCTGCGGCTGGTTTAGTGCCTAGCTGTACTGGCGGAAGTCGAAATTCTCCGTGGCGAACCCACTGGAGTTTTACCACCGTGCCGCGCGCGTTACACCCGCGCTAGCGGGGTACAACCCGGGTATTTCTAGTGAGCGCTATAGGTAATGCCAAGTTGTTTCAGATAATCTTCTATCGGTTCTAATCCCATTTCTTGTCTTCTTTCATTCACCGTTTCGGGTGCTTCTAATTTATACAACTTGCCATTTTTTATTTGACTGCCATACACTTGCGGTTTACCCTCATCCATTAAAATCCGATCTTTCATTAATGCGTATTGCTCTTTGCTTAAGTCGCCATTTTTTACTGCCTTTTCAATTAGCGGGAAATACTTTTTCCGGTACTTTTTGTGGGTGTGTTGTAATGCCAGCCAGATGGCATTCATTTGTTCCTGGTTTACTTCACGCAAGGTGGGCATTCCACATTTTTCGATGATGCTGATGACCAATTCTTGATTCCGGTGGTCTTCTTTTGCGAAGTTAACGAAATCATTTTCTCGTCTGATTTTTTGGTCACTGATGTAGACCTGAGTAAGTATTTCGTGTTTCTTATTGCAGTCAACCTCAACGTAGTCCACGGAGCCCACGTAAACAAATTTATCTCGGTTGACATATAAGAATGCTGATACCAGCAACACTAGCGATGCAAAAATAATGAGGAGGATTTTCGTCTTTTTCATTTGCGTTTAGCTTTTGTCGTTCATAACGTTGGTGCATATTCAGTTTGGCGGTTAAGGAGCCTTGTTAAGGCCGATAGGCCGACAAGGCGACCAAGTTGAAATTTGTCCCACGTGACAAATGTAAATATTGAAACCGGAATTTAATGAGGACACTTAACCCGCCAAATTGAATATGCACATTGTTGGTGGCCGTTTTTCATTCCTTCTTCTTGTTCTTGTCAATGTATGCTTTGGCTGCTGTGTCATTTGGTTGAAGTTCTAGTGCTTTTTCGTAATACCGAATTGCCAAGTCAACCTTCCCCAAGTTCTCGTAAATACGTCCAAGGTTAGAATAAGTCCACGAAGACTTAGGATATTGTCCGGCATTATACTCCAGTAATCGGATTTCAATATCTGTCTTATTAATTGTCCTGTAGAAGTCGCTTAAAGCAACGAGCGTTCCTTCATTGAATTCAAATTCATTTGAAGCTGAACTTTTGAGGCTTTGGTATTTTGATAAAGCTGCTTCAATACCTTGTTCGTCAATAATTTTGGCGATGACTTTTGCAATCTCTTTTTTCGGCTGTTCAATAGGCAAACCGTATAAAGTCTGGAGGATACTTTTTGAGATTGTCTCGACATCGGTAGGTTCAGCATTAGCTAAAATAGTGATAAAATACCCACCCTCCATATCCCTAAGGTTGATGGTGTTAAATCCATTAAAACCTCCTGTGTGCCAAGCACACTTTAACTGCTTTTTGTCTGATAAATTGTACTTTGTGATGTACCAACCGTAGCTATAGTTATTCAGGTTTGCAGTGAACATTAAGCTGCGGTACTTTTCTGAAAGCAGCTTGTCAGTATTAAGCGCCTTATTCCATTTATATAAATCCCCGGTTGTTGAATATATCTGTCCAGTAGCAAATACGGTACTCATGTTTCTGTATTCACAGTTTAAAATCTCAGCTGACGACAGATAGCCTTTGGCTTTGTTGGGAATGACTCTCAAATCATTGTCAATGCCAGTATTCTGCATATTTAATGGAACACATATTTTTTCTTGCAAAAGCGTACCGTACGTTTTTCCTGTCACCCGTTCTAAAATTATGCCCAGCACAACATAACCAAAGCTACTATATTTAAAACCCGTTGCCGGCTCAAACATCAAGTCGTTTTTCCAAAAAATATGCATTAACTCGTCAGGGGTGTATGAGTTCTTGCTATGCTTGATAAAAAACTCAGGATAGTAATGGCCCATCCCAGAGGTGTGCGACAAGAGTTGGTGAATGGTAATCTTGTCAGCTTGAGGTTTAGGATATTCTGGAATATATTGTGAGATTTTGTCTTGTAATCCAATTTTTCCCTCTTCAACCAATTGGAGTACAAGCATGGAAGTGAATTGCTTACTGATAGAGGCAATTCTAAATTTTGTATTGTTGGAGTTGGGGATTTGCCAGTCAAAGTCCGCGTAACCAAAGTTTTTTTGAATTATTATTCCATTGTTGTCGGCAATTAGAACAGAACCATTAAGCTTTCCATAGTTGGAATAAGTCGTTAGGAGGTCTTCTATTTTTTGAGAAAGACTTTGCGCTGAAATCTTTCCTTGAACAAGAATTAATAATGTCAGCGTTATAATCCAATTCAACCTCATTCTGTCTGTCGTTTATATAAAATTGTAGAAATACTTCACTGTCCGAAAAATGGCCACCAACACCCCAATTTAACCAATTGCATTTATTTCTTTTATTGCTATGTAACCCTCGCTATCTGAGCCAGCACCTAATATGCATCGGACATTTTGTTGGCGGTAGCTTTATCCAATTATCTTCAGTCCGGGCACAAAGACTTTAAATTCCCGCCCGTCAAAAAGTCTATACGTGATTGTGATGTCATGGGTCCTGGTCTGCGAAGGGGGGAATTCAAATGTCAAGAATAAATTTCCCTCTTTTAATTCAGCATTAGATAAATATGTGGGGATATCACTGCCTTCCAATCGGTATCCCTCTCTTATCGACATTATCTCTTTTAAGTCACGACCAGCAGGATAGTTGTCGTTATAGTCCTGGGTTGAAGTGATTGACATATCCGCGAGTAAATCATAATTTGTCGCTGGGGAACAAGCAAAGGCAGAAGTAAAAAAATCCATTTTGGTATGCAAAGCGAGTTGTTCAAGGGTATTGAAGATGTCAATGCCGATACTATCATATCTAATTCCATTTGGCTCGGTTGCATACGTTTCAATTGTGTAGTATGCGGTTTGATTAGTACCTAGCAATTCAATTCCCGTTATCCGTTTGGGTGTAGCGTCAATTGATGCTAAGCCAAATTTAAAAGGCCCATCGTCACAAGGGTCACATGATTGTACTATTGCTAGCCCAATGCAAATAACTGTCCATGTACTCAAAACGATCGTTATGTTTTTCATGGTCTGCAAAAGTTACCGCCAACACCCCAATTTAACCAATTGCATTTATTTCTTTTATGATTATGTAACCCGCACCTACACAGATCCACCGAAATAAGTTGGGTAGCAACGCTGTTGGTAAACTTTTATTTCTCCGCAGAGTCCCCGCGGCGGGAGACTCTGCGGGGAATTAAGATAACACTTATGGCCTACACGTCAACGCGCTATTGCAGAAGCATTTTGTAATGGGCTGGACGGTTTAGTCCGAACTACTACTAAGTAATTACCTGTCTTGGCAGAAGTCGAAATTGTCAATGAGTTTTAATTGTTTTAGTAGCCGTGAAAGCCTGTGTGGAGTCTAGATATATAATGTAATCATACTCTTTGTCGATTATTGTACTAGAGTAGTTGTTGTGCTTGATTTCAGTATCATATACTGCTCCAACGTCTAACATTAGTATAGAATCTTTTAAATCAATGTGTCTCACTAACTGTGCAGTGCTCATCAAAAATTGACTTGGCAGACCCGAACTCCATATTCTATGTTCTAGTATCCTTTCAGAATTTGAGGTAAATTTAAAATTTGATAAAACCCCAATAGAGTCATTTTGTGCGTACGCTGTTAGATGACCCTTACGTGAAGTGATACAGAAGTTTACGTATTCATCACTAAGTTTCGCTACAAGGTGTCCACCCATTAGTTTTTCCTTTTTCTTTATATGGTAGTTATGAGTCCAGACGATCATTTTTGAGTCAGCAAAATGGTTAAGGAGTGAAACTGAATTTCTGGCCATACTTAAATCGCGAACATCCAGGTAATTGGGTGTCCCTGAATAATAGACATCGTTTTCATACATTTCTATTGCCGACTTCGCGTTAATTAGATCGAGTTGAAGCCAAAAAGCCAAGCTGTCAGTAATAATTTTCTTTTTGATATGATCATCGATTATTGCTTGAGCCAGTTCGATTGATTCTTTTATTTCTCTATATTCTTCCAATGTCGTGTTGTAGAATTTGTTTGCAAGTCGGGTTAATGAAATAGTGTCCAATTCTTGAAGTTTGTGATATTCCACAGCGTCCTTTGGTAGATAACTCTTGATATAGTGAAAAGGCTCGTGAATCGACTTCTGAACAAATTGCATGTCAATTCCATAAATGCTTACAGGTCTATCACTTTTCGAATTATGATCTCTTATCCAAATCAAAAGATTTATAAAAAAGGAGTTATCAAATGTCCAGTATTTTAGTTCTTTGATCAATTTATCAATATCACCTTTTTCACCATTCAGCCAGTCATTGATTTTCTTTACATCAGAGTTGTGAGCTTCAATTGCTAGAATGGTGAATCCGTGATTCTCAATAAGATCTTTTATAATTGATGATTTTATAACAACAAACTCCAAAGTTCCATGAGTGGCTTCCCCCAAACCTATTAGTCTCGCTTGCTTAACTTCACTAGGTAAGTGAATCTTACCAATATTTTCTATTTTGTAATAGGTCTTTGTATCGCATGAGATGAGAACAAATAATAGAGCTATAAATTTTCTGCAAGTCATTTATTACCACTTTGATGTAGCGATGTGTAGTTTATCTGCCCATTCCTTGGAAGCTTTTTGCCAAAGTCGTTATCGTCCACCGTACCCTTTTCCTTATCAATCAACTCAGCCAGTCGTTCATTAAATCAATTTTTCGTTGTCCGGCCGCCTTGCCCATAACACCCCAATTTAACCAATTGCATGTATTTCTTTTATGGCTATGTAGCCCTCACCTGCACCGATCCACCGAAATAAGGTGGGTAGCAACTCTGTTGGTAAGTTTTTATTTCTCCGCAGAGTCCCCGAGGCGGGAGACTTTGCGGGGAATTAAAGCACGCGTTGCAAACGCGCGCTAGCGGGGGTTACAAATGCGCGCCGGCAGTGCGTTTTTTCCTCACATATTTTTTGAATGTCTTTCCTGTCGAATAGTAACAATTACACAAATTCGTGTCGATAATCAGTCCGAAGTCTTTCTTGATTTTTGTTTCGTACATTTTATTGTCCTTGAAGTCTGCAAGTCGGTACTGCATAACTTCATCGTCAGTTCTGGTGTCCGTTGAATCCAATCTTATAATCGGAGAATAGATGTCCGCGGAATCGTAAAGTCGGTCTTTCCTTTTCCCGAAGACTAGATATTTGTCGCCAAACTTAAATGTCATTGAACAACTACTTCCATTTTGAATAATTGCAATGATTCCTTTTTCAATCTTTCCTTTGAAAATTCGCTCTACCTTGAACGAGACGTTGCTCCCTTGTCCGTTCATGTCTAATAACTTAGCAACCACTGAATCTCTTGATAAGTTGTTAAGTGCCTGTCCAATGAAAATGTAGTCTGAGTCCTTGAATAATTTTTTGTGGTCCCGCTTGTCGTGACACATACATGCAAAACTGTCCACTGTTACTATGGTCAATATTATTAACAGTGTTAGTCGGGTAGTCCTCATTTTGTCGAAACGCATTGCTGGCAACGTTTGTGCTTCCGCAGTAGCGCGCTTCCGAAGCCGCATCCTGTCCCCGACACCAAACGTTGGTCGAAGATAACACGTATAGCTTACACGTCAACGCGCTATTACAGAAGCACTTTGTTAGCTGCTGCCGCGCTTCCTCCGTTTGCTTTTGTCAACAGTAAGCGTCATGTAAAAATGTCTTTCGTCCACCATGTCAATAAGTACGATCTGTGATTCTATTTTTTCAAATCCAAGCTTTGTTGTCCCACCTGAATTGTCATATAGAGTTAATGTGTCGCGCTGTGGGTTTATTTCAAATTTACCCGTCTCTATTTTCTCCTTTACAACCAGCATTTTCAAGGTTGCTCCGTCCGCTGTCAAAATTTGCTTTTTAACTAGTCTCTCGTCCTTGACCTCATAATTTTTATACAAAGCCACCTCTTTACTGTCCCTCGGTACAAAGTATATTTTTCTATATGAGCCGTCCGCCTTAAAACTAAAGGAAACTTTTTCGTAACGGTCTTTTCTTTTTGTTTCTTTAGTAATCTCCTTTGTCAAACCAATGGAAAGGGATTTCCAGTCACCCAAAATAGAACTTTGTCCTAATGCTGAATTCCACAAAATTAATATCAATATCGTCAATCGTGTCGTCATAGGTGTTGTCCAGCTTGGTTACAGCCAACACCCCAATTTAACCAATTCCATCTATTTCTTTTACGGCTATGTAACCCTCACCTGCACACATCCACCACCGAAATAAGGTGGGTAGCTACGCTGTTGGTAAACCTAGTTTCAGGACTATACACTAATCTTTATCGCCAGTCGCGGGGTGGCGTATTTTTCATTGACTCCATTGTTGGCTTACTCTGAACCAGCACACTCACTGTCTGGCTTTGGATGAGTGTCGCATGTGTGGCCAGGCAATGTGTATACTTTTAGTAAGCATTTTGATTGATATTTTAATTCTCGTCTGCGTCAGAGTATTTGGCGTATACTTTTATTACTTGTTCCTTATCCTTTTCCTTTTCTTCAAATCGCAGAATTAAATCTCTTTCTTTTAGTTTAGTAAATAATTCTATGTGAGAACTATTGCTTGGAAATACGGGCTTGTGTTGCTTTATAAATACTTTAGCGTAGCTATCACCCAAAATTTCAACTAGAGATTGCACTTGTGAATCATCCAAGTTTGACCAATGAAGCATCAATAGATTAATTCGTTTATTAATCGAGTTATTTGCCTTAAAGATTGCCATCAAAACCTCAAACCTCAACGGAACAATCGAATCATTTGGGAGAATATCGCCAACTATGTTTGCAATTATGTGGCTATTAATTATCACTGAGTCGTCAATATTTTTAATGAGATGTAACTTGTTTTGAAGTGTAATTGCTGAAGACTGAAATATTAGATCCCAATCAGGGGAATCCATGGCAATGATCGAATACGTTTTTAAAAAGTCAGTTTGATGAGTTTCAATTAGCCTATTGGAAAATTTTCTATTCTTCGCTTTTAACCCCTTATGGTTCGCAGGTGTAAGTGTTAATATCTTTTTAGTTAACAGTTTCTCTATTTTGTCATTATCAAACTGGTCGTAGCTTATTGAATTATAAACGTACGGGAGGCTATCTAATAGCTTAGTGTATGCATCAATAGTTAAACCCCTTCCGTGTAATATCAAACTCGACATTTTTTTTATGTATTCCTCGTCTCTATTGGAGACGCTACTTAGCTTCCTCTTACTAAGAGTGCTACTGTTCTCAGGGCTATTTAATAGATTGATTAATGTATCGTCTAGCTCAGTAGCATTTTCATCTGAATCGAAGTAGTCAAAAACATTTTTCCAGTTGATGACGATTTTGTTACTTGATATAACGAGTCTTTTTACTGCAACCTCTTCTATATCATTTATCGATTGAATCTTGACCTCTTGACTGTTCAGAACTTTTTCTTTCAGCTCAAGTTCTATGCTTTCTCTGTTTAGGATATCAATAACTATCGCTTCTGATTCACGGGTATTACCTTGCTGAATCATTATATTTTCTATGTACTCTCCAATATTATTGTCTAAGTATTCTTTAAGCGATTGCAATTTGAGTTTATTAATTGTGGTATAATTCGAATAGTTCAATTCATCAAGATTGGTGCTAGGCTCTTTTACGCGGACAATGCAAGTGATATTATGCTCATTAATGTGGTAGTAATTATTTGAGTAAATGAATTCAAAAATCACTTTTTGTTCTGCTGATGGAGAATCAAGAGCTTTAAAACGTAGGGATTGTTTTGCTATGTATTTCTCCAACGTACTTGTGTTTTTAAGCGATGCACAGAAAGAAAATATACTTGGAGTTTCTTCTAAAAACTCATTTAGAGATTCCAATTCCTTTAGTTTAAGTATTGTATCGATGTGAGCATATTCAAATATATACCTCAGTAAATCAAGAATTTGATTTTCAGGAAAACCAGACTTTGTCTTTATATAGTGCCAAAAACTGGGTTTGTGATTACATATAGTTTTGACGAATGGACCAACTTCATCAGGGTGAGTTCCAATAAAGCCAGTTATAAATTCAAATTGTTTTTCACCATCAATACTAAGTATGGAAAAGAAGTAGTTAAACTTGGTTTTGTTTTTGATTTCGTTTTTTAACAAGAATGTGGCAAGTTGGTAGTTCAGGATTTCCTCCTTCTTAAAATACTTGTCTGGAATTCGCTTTACCAAATTCTCAATCTTACTAATGCCATAATCAAAGGATAGAGAATGTCCACTTTTTACCTTCCTTTCAAATGCAAAATCTTCTTTTGTTATGTTGACGCCATGGAACAGTGATATGTAATCGTCATAATGCTCGTCTATGTACCCGTTGAGCAGTAAACTCCTCATTAGATTGTTATCATTAAAATGTCCTAATTGTTTTTCGGTGCTTATAGCTTCAAAGAGTTCCTTAATGCTCATGAGTCCGATTTCATTAATCTTTCCTTTTATACTTTCGGTTTCATTCTTTAGCAAGTTGGTTCTGTTTTTAGCCTTATCATTTACTAATCTTTCCCGGTCTTCATAGGTTAAAGTTTTTGAGATTTCTTTCTCAACACTCTTCAATGAAATGCCGCTATCATACGTGCTTCCATTTTGATGAGTATATTGTATGTTAGAGAGAGTTTTAAGTGCGTTAAAGTGATTATCTTCTAGAATATCCCATGCATTAACTTGAGAATAATTAATGTAGAAGTTTCGGAAGTTACCAATCTTGGAGATGATTTTAACAATGTAAATGGCCCTTAATTCTTTGACTGTTTTTGTAGTTTCACCTTCCACAATACTAAGTTCCTCTTCGAGTTTTTTAATACGTTCTTTATAACCTGCTATAATTGTCTCGATGTAGTTGCGTTTGTTTTGAAAGAAAGCATACAGATTTCCCCTTCGCTTTTGTAATTCACCGAAATCGTGGGGATACAAATTTTTATAGACTATCATGGCAAACAAATTATCCTGGCTTAGTTCATTGCTCAGTATTGTCTTATAGAGTTGATATTCATGAAATATATTTATAAGTAAACGCATATCAATATCATCTATAAAAGTGATAACATCAGAGGTAAAGTCTCTAGAAAGTGTATTTTGTAAATTAGCCTCGTTTATCAATTTAGCAAGCTGGTCGCTTGCATTTGAGGGGTTAATGAATGGTATGATTGGAATAATGAATTCAAAGAATTTTACACGTTCATTTTTGTCATTGAACATTTCGTCTTTTATGGCATAGATGAATTTAACCGAACGCTTAATTAAGCTTGAGTTGTTAATCAAAATATTGATTTCCCTGAGTTTTGTAAAAATGTCGGTGCTCTCAAACCTATCAACATCTTCTATTACAACCACGGTGAACTTGGTACGCTCGAAGAAATACAGAATTTCTTCTAAGTGTTGGTTGAATACGGATTTATCGTTTGCCTCTAATTCAAGTTCTCCCTTAATGCTTAGCTTATTGATTTTCGAATTTCTGAATACGCGATATATATCCTTTATTAAAAGACTGGTTCCAAGAAAAAATACAAGGGAGATTAGTACTGCAATCCAATCAATTGGGTGATGGTAATCCCATTGTCTAGGATTTATTTTTTGGATGTAGTCAAATTTAAAAAGGTACAAGGCACTTATCGACCATAGCATAACAAATGCACAGAGTAGAAACAGTTTTTTGCTGGTAAGATTGACTATTCGTTTAAATCGAGAGTCTGGAATTTGAGTTGGCTTTACATGATAAAACATTTGTTGAAGTATGCTCACCTCTAATTTTCTCTCAAAATCTGAATCATCCTTTTTCCTCTGTTGCTTGTTGTCTTTAAATGAGGCCAGAGAAATATTTAGATATTCATACTCTGGGTGTAAATGTTGAAATGTTCTTAGAATGGTACTTTTCCCGCTACCGTAGCTTCCGGTAAGGGCTATGTTATTAATTTGTTTGGAGTCGATTGCGAGCTTTAGATGATTCAAATACGGGCGAATTGTATCTATCTCTTTTTCAGTTGTAAGTATTTTAGGCGCAAGTGAGTTTATTGAAACAGGATTTGATGGATTACTTTTATAGAGTTTTTTTTCAAGGTATATGGTCAGGCGCTTTAGCCATTCAATCAATATTTTTGAAAATGTTTTCATATTAAAGCGTTAGAGATTTAAAGTTCTGGTGTATGTCTCTTAATTTTTTAATTAGGTCGGAATAGTCCAATTCCAAATAGCCGGCGCAAAATAGTCGGCTTGGGACTTCTTTGTTAAAACCGGTTTTGAACTTTAATGTCTTATGCTCTATTTGAACTTTAAACTTACAGTGATAGCAGTCAGAATGGATGTTTGCATATGATAGTCCTTTATTTTTTCCTCCTTTCCATTGTCTCTTATTTAATGGACACTTGTCAACATAGTTGATATAATCATATTCAAAACTCAAATATTTTATTTCTTTTTCTTCACAGTAATTTTCTTTTAAATCCTTGTTTATTCTTTCGACTAAATTTTCGGCACGGGGGTTATTTATCCATTTTTTGTGGGTCGACTCTTCGATAAGCGCTGTTTTGTAATCTTTGTCTGTTAGAAAGTATTTTTTCTCTGAATACATTCTCCTCATTAAATGTCCTGCAAGGACCTCAACTGCGGAAAACTTCATACTTCTAATCTTCTGGTATTTCCTATAGTCTACTTTATGAGTAACTGTGATTTCAACTAAAAGCTGTTTACCGGCTACTGAAGTTATCACGATATCTGGGACTATTGAACCAACTTTTGATTCAAGAGTTACCGATTCAATCGGTACCTGTGACTCGTTAATAATAACTACTTTGGTGTTAGGGTAATATATCGGTGGTGTTGTGAAGTATTTAGCGTCCTTTATAAATTCTTTTGAGATTATGTGTATAGCAGTTTCAACTCCTTGTCCGCAGTCATCTCCTTTATCGTGAGCGAAATGATGTTCTTTAATCTCTCCTTTTCTTGCAATAAGTCTTTTTTTACATGTTGGGCAAACGCAATTGCATTTCAGTCCGCTTTCAACATCTTCAATTGTCAGAAGTTTGTCGTCTCGTAGTCCATATGGTAACTTAATCTCCATTCATGCTATTGCGCCCAACACCCGAATGTATACAATCGCAATTATTTGTTCTAACCTTGTGTAACCCCCATCGCACGCATTGCCGCACATGAGGGCTGTGCCCTGTTGCGTAACCCGGCTCCCGGCCACGGATAGCAACGGAAACCCCGCCAGGGGCGGGCCTGCGGGCGGCGCGGAGTTGGAGTGAATAGCCGGGCCGCCCGGGGCAATTGGGGCGGGGCCGCCAACGTTTTTTTGCGTTGCTTTTTCAATTCAATCTCATCTACCGCCACGCTATGGGTTCTGCCGCCCTGCCTGCTGCTGCGCGCGTTTGCCGCCGGTGCCGTTTCCCTTCGTATATTTGTGCACTTTTTTACATCAACCCTTCTTTTTTTGACCTTCCGTAATTTCAATTTCGATGCTAAGCTGCAAGATGGCCTGGATGCCATCGGCTTCTCTAAACCTACACCCATTCAGGAGCAGGCCATACCGGTGATTCAGCAACACCACGATATTATTGCCTGCGCGCAAACGGGCACGGGCAAAACGGCTGCGTATTTGTTGCCGGTGATTAACCGCATTATCCATACCGACCACCGCCACCTGAACACGCTGGTGCTGGCGCCTACGCGCGAGCTGGCCGTGCAGATTGACCAGCAGGTGGAGGGCCTGGCGTATTTTACAGGGGTGAGCTCCATACCGGTGTACGGTGGGGGCGATGGTGCCGCGTGGGACACGCAGCGCAAGGCGCTGGAACAGGGGGCAGACATTATCATTGCCACGCCGGGTCGCCTGATTGCGATGTTGGCTACGGGCACGATTGACTTCTCGCACCTGAAGCATTTGATTCTGGATGAAGCCGACCGCATGTTGGACATGGGCTTCTACGAAGACATCATTAAGATCATTAGCTACATTCCCGGCGAGCGGCAAACGTTGTTGTTCTCCGCTACCATGCCGCCCAAGATCCGCACGCTGGCGAACAAGATATTAAAGAACCCTACGGAAATTACCATTGCCATTTCTAAACCGGCCGCGGGCATTTTGCAGCAGGCGTTTATGATTAAAGACGAATACAAGATTAAACTGCTGAGCCACGTGTTGAAGGCGTACCCGTGGAGCAGCATTATTTTGTTTGCGTCTACCAAAGAGATGGTAAAGAAGTTGGGCAAGGCGTTTGAGCGCGCCAACCTGCCCGCGAAGGCGTTTCACTCGGACATCGAGCAGGAGGAGCGCACGGAGTTAATGCGTGCGTTTAAAAACAAGCAACTGAAAATTTTGATTGGCACGGATGTGCTGAGCCGCGGCATTGATGTGGAGGGCATTAGCATGGTGATTAACTGGGATGTGCCGCCGGACCCGGAAGATTACGTGCACCGCATTGGCCGCACGGCCCGGGCCGAATCTACCGGCACGGCCATTACGTTTGTAAACAGCCGCGACATGCGCCGGTTCCAGTCGATTGAGGAGTTGATTGGCCGCACCATTGAGCGCGTGGCGTTGCCGGAAGGTCTTGGCCCCGAGGCGGTGCCGGGCCCGCGCGCAGAAGGCGACCGCGACGCTGGCCACCGGGGCGGCAAGCGCAGGTTTTCGAAGCGCAAACCTGCGCGGTAAGTGCCGCACTACCCCTGCCAAAATTTTACGTACGCGCCATCGGGGTCGTACCGCTCGGCCTGCCGGGCAATGTTGAAGTACCGGTCTTCGCGCGGATCGTTACCTACACCGGCTACGTAGGCCCAGTTGAGCCAATTGCTGCACACATCGTAATCGATAAGCTGGCTCTCGAACCACGCGGCACCCCAGCGCCAGTCGATTTTTAGATCTTTGGTAAGATAGCTGGCCACATTCTGGCGGCCGCGGTTAGACATGAAGCTGGTGTGCAGCAACTCGCGCATGTTGGCATCTACAAAGGGCACCCCGGTTTGGCCGAGGCGCCAACGCGCAAACGCTTCGGGGTCTTGCTTCCACCGTTTGGGTTGCGCCCGCACCCCGCGGCTGCGGAAAACATCGGTCCCGTATTTTTTCATCACGTACTGAAAATAATCGCGCCACAACAGCTCGAACACCAGCCAGTAGGTAGAATCGTTGGCCACGCGCTGCTGCTCGTAGCGTTTTACCTCCCAGTAAATGGATTTTGCGGACAGTGCGCCCACCGCGAGGGCGGGCGAGAGCTTGGAGGAGTAGCCCGGCCCCAGCAGGCCGTTGCGGGTTTCTTTGTAGGATTGGAGGCCATTTGTATTCCAGAAGTATTCGTTTAAGCGGGTATTCGCTTCTTTTTCTCCGCCGCGGTAGGTAATTACTGATTTTGCCGCAAAAACCGGGTTTTGGTCGGCAGCCGCCAGCGGCGGAAAGGGGTCGCTGGGGTATTGGTGATCAAAAAAAGCGATCGCGCCGGGCGCGGGGAACGCTGGGCGCACGGGGCTTTCGCGTTCCACCGCTTTGCGGAACTGGGTAAACACATCGGGCAGCCGCTGGATGGGCCAGGGGATATCCTGGTAGTGGATGAGTGTGTGGTGCCAAAAGGCATTTACTTCCACCCCCAGGGCCGCGGCCGCACGGCTAACGTGTTCGAGCACGGCAACTTCTTCCGGCGCTACTTCCTGGCCGGTGTAAATGGCGTGGGCATTGCAATTTTTTGCTATTTCTAATATTTCAAACTCAGGTAAACCTAATTTTACGATTAAACGCCCGCCCTTTTCGGCCAGCTGTTGGGCGAGGGCCGCGATGGATTCGAATAAAAACCGGGCGCGGAGTGGCCCCATCCGCGGAAAGCCCAGCGGCGTGGGTTGCAGGTGCCGTTGGTCGATGATGACGGCGGCTACTACCGGGCGGCCGGTGTCTACCGCCCGGGTAAGGGGCTCGTGGTCGGTAAGCCGCAGGTCATTTTTGAACCAAACTAAAATGGGTTTATCAGCCATTAGCCAATAAACCCATTTGCGTGCGGTTGGTTGTGTGTGTGGCGGCCGATCAGGCGGTAACGCGGCTTTTTTGTTGGATGAACTCCGCGATTTGCACCGCATTGGTGGCGGCACCTTTGCGCAGGTTATCGGCCACAATCCAGAGGTTTAACGTGTTGGGTTGCGATTCATCGCGGCGCAGGCGGCCCACAAACACTTCATCGCGGCCCTGGGTGTTGATGCACATGGGATACACGTTGTTCTTTACATCGTCTTGCACTACTACGCCGGGTGCGGCCTCCAGCAACTGGCGCACATCGGCTAACGTAAAGTCGTGATGAAACTCCACATTCACCGCCTCGGAGTGGCCCCCGATGGTGGGGATGCGCACGGTGGTGCTGGTTACACCAATGGTGTTATCGTTCAGGATTTTGCGGGTTTCGTTCACCATCTTCATTTCTTCTTTGGTGTAGCCGTTGTCGAGAAACGAATCGATGTGGGGCAGCGCATTCAGGTCAATGCGGTGCGGGTACACTTTCATGTTGGAGATGCCCTGGCGTTCTTCCATGAGTTGTTGCACGGCGTCTTTGCCGGTGCCGGTTACGCTTTGGTAGGTGGATACCACAATGCGTTTGATTTTGTAGCGGGCATGCAGTGGCGCCAACGCCAATACCATTTGAATGGTAGAGCAGTTGGGGTTGGCAATGATTTTATCTTCGGGTGTGATGGCGTTGCCATTGATTTCGGGCACCACCAGTTTTTTGGTGGCATCCATGCGCCAGGCCGAAGAGTTGTCGATCACCACCGTGCCTTTGGCCGCGTAGCGGGGCGCCCATTCCAGGCTGGTGCCGCCCCCGGCGGAGAAAATGGCCACATCGGGTGCGAGGTTGCACACGGCTTCAATGCTCTGAATGGTATATTTTTTACCGCGAAACGTGATCTCCTGGCCTACCGATTTCGGTGAGGCCACCAGGTACAATTCATCAAACGCAAACTGGTGTTCATCCAACACCTTCAGCACTTCCTGACCCACCAGGCCTGTAACCCCCACAATTGCTAAACGCATATCCAAATCGATTTTTTAAGGACGCAAAAATAGTATTTTTGGTTTGTTACGGTATGAAAACACCGGTCATCATAGTTGGGCTCTTGATGGCTTGCCTGGCGGCGGATGCGCAGGTAACCGATCGCTTTTCGGATGGAAACTTCACGGCCGATCCGGAGTGGACGGGCACCACCGCTCTGTTTACGGTTAACACAACGCAGCAACTGCAACTCAACAGCACCGCGGCGGGCACGGCTTACCTCGCTACTGCTTTCGCGGCCACGGCGTTGGAAAACACTGAATGGGAGTTTTGGGTGCGGTTAAATTTTGCACCCTCGGCCAACAACTTTGCGCGCATTTATTTGGTGAGCGATCAGGCCAACCTCACGCAAAACCTCAACGGCTATTACCTGCAACTGGGCGAGAACGGCCAGCAGGATGCGGTAGAGTTGTTCCGGCAAACGGGCAGTGCGCGCGTGTCTGTATGCCGCGCGCGCAACGGGGGCATCGCCAATCCATTCGCCATTCGCATTAAGGTGCAGCGGCTGGCAGGCGGGGTTTGGAATGTGCTGATTGATTACGCGGGCGGCACTGACTTTGTGCTGGAAGCGTCCGGGCAAGATGCCGTGCATCCGGTTTCCGCTTTCGCGGGATGGGTGTGCACGTACACGATAGGCAACATCACCCGGTTTTTTCTGGATGATGTGTTGATTACACCCCCCGCACGCGATACGCGCGCGCCGGAAATCACCACGGTGGATGTGGTTTCCGCGCGGTCTGTGCGCCTGCAGTTCGATGAGCCGCTAGATGCAGGCAGCGCGGCCGAGCGCAGCAACTATGCGTTGGATGCTCCGCTGGGGCTGCCCGCCACGGCCACCGTTGATGGCGCTGCGGTTACGCTCGTGTGGGACACGGACTTTACCAACGGCGCCACCTACCAACTGCGGGTGCAAGGTGTGAAAGACGTGGCCGGCAATGCGCTGCCCGCCACTACGCGTGCGTTCTTGTATTTTGTGGAAGTGCCCGCCCAGCGCTTCAACATCCGCGTAAGCGAAATCATGGCCGACCCCGCACCGGTGGTGCAACTGCCCGAAGCGGAATATGTTGAGCTGTTCAACCGCAGTTCGCACCCGTTTCAATTGCTGAACTGGCGCCTGAGCGATGCTACCGGTACCGCGCGCTTGCCGGAGTACCTGTTGCAGCCGGGCCAGTACGTGGTGTTAACCAGCACCGCCAACGCTGCGAAGTTTGTGAACACGCCCGTGCTGGGCGTTAGCGGTTTCCCCTCGCTGAACAATGCTGGCGACGTGGTGCAGTTGCACACGCCCACGGCGCAAGTCATCGACTCGGTGAGTTACACAGCCGGTTGGTACCGCAGTACCGAGAAGCAAGACGGTGGGTGGGCGCTGGAGTTGATTGACCCGGAGAACGTGTGTGCAGCGGAAACCAACTGGGTGGCGAGCGAGGCCGCGGCGGGTGGCACGCCCGGTGCGCGCAATGCAGTGTATGCCAACAAGCCCGATGTTACCGGCCCAAAATTGGTGGGGGTGGTGGCCAGTGCGCAACAGGTGCTGTTGCAATTTGATGAGAAGCTGGAAACCCCGGCACTGCCGCAGCTGGTGTTTGATCCGGCCGTTACCGTGCGCGAGGTGGTGTTTACGGATCGGGCGCTGCGGCAGTTGCGCGTAACGGTGGAGCCGTTTGCCACACGCCAGCGCTACACGTTGCGTGTGTTGGCTTTGCGCGATTGCAGTGGCAATGAAATTCAACCGGAACATAACTCCGCCACGTTTGCATTGCCGGAAGCAGCCGTGCCGGGTGATGTGGTGTTGAATGAGATCCTGTTCAATCCTAAACCCAATGGCGTTGACTTCGTGGAGGTGTACAATGCGTCGCCTAAGTTTTTGAATTTGAAAGACTGGGCGCTGGCCAATCGCGAAGGCGGCAAGACTACGAACATGGAATTGATCAGCGCCAGCGATTTCATTCTTGAGCCGCAGGCCTTTTTGGTATTCACCGAAAATCCGGCGCTGCTGAAATCGTTTTACCCGCAGGGGCGCGACGCGGTTTTCTTCCAGATGGACGTGCCACCGCTGAATGACGATGCCGGCAGTATCGCATTACTTGCGCCCGGGCAGCTGCTCGATACGTTGGCCTATGACGACCGGTGGCACGATGCGATATTAACCGATACCGAAGGCGTATCGTTGGAGCGCATTCAATGGCAAGCCCCAACGCAGTTGGCGGCCAATTGGAAATCTGCTCCGGCTGCCGCCGGCTATGCTACGCCCGGGTGGATGAATGCGCATGTGCGGCCGGCAACTGCCGCAGACGAATCGGTGCGCGTGGACCCGGAAATCATTTCGCCCGGGCACAGCCCCGGGTTCAGCCAGATTCGGTATGCGTTCGATCAAAGTGGGTTCATTGCCAACGTAAAAATACTCGACCAGCAGGGGCGGCTCATCAAAACGCTCGCCCACAACGAGACGTTGGGCTTTGAGGGGTTTCTGCGGTGGGATGGCGATGATGATCAGTCGGCCCGGGTGCGCAGCGGCTATTATGTGGTGTGGTTTGAAGTGTTCGACCTGGATGGCCGTTTAAAAACTTTTCGGAAGCGGGTGGTGGTGGCGAATCGTTAATTCGCGAAATCTTTTGCGCTCAGTTTTTTTCGGATGCGGTGGGGCAGGGGTTGGCCGGTGTGCCGCGCAGTAATGATTTTCTGCAGACGCTTGCGCGGATAGCGCGCTAATCGAATCAGTCCGGCCGTGGTGCTACCAAAAAACCCTACCGTGGTTATGCCTGCAAGGGTGGTGAGTTCATCGCCCGGATCGCCTGCGGTACTTCCTGCGCGGAGCACCGTAAAGATGTTGCCCACCACAAAAACACCCAGCGATGCCGCCCCCACGGTCAGGAGTGTGCTGGCGGTTTTGCGCTTGCGGAAATACAGATTCACCACTGCCCGCAGGGAATCGTCTTCACCGGCCAGCGCAAGAAAATCCTGCTTCGACATGCGGTACACAGCGGGTGGCGCTGTTGGTGGCTGTTGGGCGGCTGCCGCAGAGCAGCCCATCACCGTAAGGAAAAAAAGGAAAAACCTCAGGCGCATTATTTCCGCATGAAGATGAAGTCGCCCCCTTCATCTCCGGTTTCCTGGATTACGCCAAATTGAGGCACTGTGTTGGTGTTGTTCATTACGGCCGTTTCTACGCTAAAAAATAGTTGGCGAGCCGTAAGGAAGTTATTGGTGTTGTCGCGCAGGCGCTTGAGCAGGTATTCCATGAATTTGCTGGTGTCGGGCACGGTGGTAAGCGTGCCGCTGGTCATGGCTTTGCGGCTGGGGAGTTGGTAAATTTTGGCTACGGCGTATTCGTTTACTTCGGAGATAACTTCGCGGGTTTTGAAAATGCTGCCGCTAAAACATGCATCGGTGATCAATAACGTGTGCTTCGATTGAATGCCCGAGATGTAGTCGCGAATGGTGCTGTTGGCGATCCAGGCCGATTTGTTATCGGTTTTCGCATCCGACGGTAGCCAGTAACCTACCTTGAGGCGTTCATCCCAGATGCCATGGCCGGCATAAAAAATCAAGAGGTTGTCTTTGGGCGTCACTTTTTTTGCGAGGTCTTCAAAGGCCGTAATGATTTGGTCGCGTGTCGGATTTTTTAAAAACAACACGTTCTCTTGTTTAAAGCTGTAATCGCCTGCCAGTACGCCCATTAACGCATTGGCGTCTTTCACGGGTTGGTTCAGGTTACCCAGATTGGCATTGGCGTACTGGTATTTTTCCACGCCAATGAGCAGCGCATAATAGTTGGGGCGGTTGGCAGCGGCGGCGGGTGGAGCGGTTTTGGCCAGCGCCTCTTTTGCTTCTTCCTTTGTTACGCTGGTAAGATCTGCGCGCACGTTTGGTGTGGTGCTGCCAATGGCAAGTGCAATGGGATCAGAAACGCCGGAGGCCACCTTCATTTGGTTGAAGCCAATCGAGAGCGACACGGGTTTACTCAGCCCGGAGACTTTTTCCTGTGCAGAAACGCCAACGGCCAGTAAAAGAAAAAAGGCGGCAAAAAACTTTTTCATCGGGTAATCGGAACATTGGTGAAGCGAAAAGCAGCGGCGGAGTCGTTTTGAGCACAGGCGCCACTTTGGTAGCCTTGGGCACCGATGAAGAGCACCAGTTGTGAAGCCGTTTCCAGATTGGAGGGTACAGCATCAAAAACCACATAACCGTTATAGGGTACGCCGTTCAGCACGGCCTTGTCTTGCCCCTTGGGGGTACCGGCCAGCGTGCCTTCGGAGATTTTAAATTTGTTGTTACTGCCATCGGCCAAAAAGGTATTGGTGATAAAGGCGCTGAGGTAGATGGTCGAGTTTCCATTGATGGGAGTGACGGTGTACTCCACGCGCACGCGGTTATACCCTTCCGCCTTCACTTCGTTGAGATCTACTTTAAGGCATTTGTTTTGGGCGGAGAGGCCCGAGGAAGCGCTGGCTTTGGAGAGCGCCTCTACTTTGAACACGACATCGCCCACCAGCGTGCCTACTTCTTGCCGCGCATCCCAAATGATTTTTTTGTTCGTGCCGGGTTTCACGCTGCCTTTCACATCGCCCGACACGCTGCGCAGTTCGTTGCTAAACGAGATGCCACCGTCTTTGGAGTACAACAACCGCACGTAGAACTCGCGCGCGCTGTTATCCACCAGGTCGTACGTCACCAGTACGTTATCTCCGGCTTGTACGCCATTCACGTTTTGCACGGATTGAGCGGATACAAGGGTGGTACAAATCAATAAGACAAAAACCAGGTAGCGCATACGTCAACAGTTTCTTGATAATGGAGTCAAAATTAACGCCAATTCGGGTACAGGTAGCCAGCGGAGGGCGATCCAGCTATTTTTCAATCAAAAAATATTGTTTAACAATAAATATTTACTGATTATTGCCCCATGGAAACGAAATCATCCTTGGTAACCAAAGCCATTGGCTCAATTTTCTGGCTCACACTCGCGGGCGTGGTGGTGATGCTGGCACTGCTGGTTTTCTTCTTCACGCAGGGGGCGCAGGAGCAGGTCACGTTTACGTGGCCGCTCGATCGTGAACTGTATCTTACGCAGACCTCCATTGACCTCGTGCCGAGAAGTCCTCAAACGGTGGCGCCTAAAATTGGCAGCGATCGTCTGGCGGTGTCGTTTCACACCACCGATCCGGAGTGGCGCATGGTCGTCTTAGTCGTTTTTTTGTTGCTGGCGGCGTTTGTGTTGGCCGTTACGTACCTATTGCGGCAAATTGCGCGCAGCGTTGAAACGGGTAATCCATTTTCTATCCAAAACCGAAACCGCATTCGGTGGTTGGGCGTGCTGGTGATGCTTACCGTTCCTGCGGAGTGGGTGGGGCGAGTGGCCACGGGGTGGTTGCTACACCGCCACTTCGAAATTCATGTCGATCAACTTCAGCAGGTGCGAATGCCGATGGTGGTGTTGCCGGAGCTTGCCTATCAAAATATCTTTTTTGGCCTGGTGATTTTCATGATCGCTGAAATTTTTCAGCAAGGCATACAGATGAAATCAGAAAGTGATTTGACGATTTGAAGAGCAATTCCATGAACCGCGAACAAGACTTTACTGTGTAACATGGCCATCATCGTAAATCTGGATGTGATGCTGGCGAAGCGCAAGATGCAGTCGAAAGAGCTTGCTGAAAAAATCGGGATCACGCTCGCCAATCTTTCCATCCTGAAAACCGGTAAAGCCCGGGCCATCCGCTTCTCTACGCTCGAAGCCATCTGCCGCGAACTGGACTGCCAACCGGGCGACATCCTGGAGTTTCGCAAGGACTAAAGCCTGCAAAAGGCTTGTCCGCGCTGCGCGCGTTGTCTACCTTTGACAAAATCTCCCAAGATGGCATTACCCACGCATTCGTATGCGGCTATGTCGGCCACTACGCCCCTCGTTCCGTACGCATTCACGCGCAGAGACGTACGCCCGAACGATGTACACATCGATATTCTGTACTGCGGCGTTTGCCACAGCGATCTGCACCAGGCCCGCAACGAGTGGGGCGGCTCCATGTATCCGATGGTGCCCGGTCACGAAATCGTGGGCCGCGTAGTGAGCGTTGGCCACGCGGTAACTCGCTTCACACCGGGCGACCTCGCAGCTGTGGGCGTAATGGTAGACTCCTGCCGCACGTGCCCCCATTGCCAGATGGGATTGGAGCAATACTGCTACCAAGGCATGACGGGCACCTACAACGCCTACGAACGCGATGGGAAGACCATCGCCCAGGGCGGCTACTCCACGGCCATCGTTACCGATGAAAAATATGTCTTGCGTGTGTCCGACAAACTCGACCTCGCGGCCACCGCACCCCTCTTGTGTGCCGGCATCACTACCTACTCACCCTTGCGCTACACCCAAGTGGGCCCGGGCATGCGCGTGGGCGTCATTGGCTTGGGCGGCCTCGGCCACATGGGCGTAAAGTTTGCGGCCGCATTTGGAGCCGAAGTTACGCTCATCAGTTCATCCAAAAGCAAAGCGGCAGACGCCCGGCGGTTGGGTGCGCATCAGTTCGTGCACTCGGCCGATAGCGCAGACATGAAAAAGTATCGGGGCTACTTTAACGTGCTCCTCAATACCGTTTCGGCCAACCATGAGTACGACCCGTATCTGCAATTGCTTGGCCTGAACGGCACGATGATTATCGTAGGGCTGCCCTCTAAAAACCCCGAGATAAGCCCCTTTACGTTGCTGGGCAACCGCAGAAGCATTCTCGGCTCCATGATTGGCGGCATTGCCGAAACGCAGGAAATGTTGGATTTCTGTGCAGCCAAAAACATTGTTTCCGATGTGGAGGTCATTCCGATGCAAAAAATCAACGAAGCCTACGAGCGCATGTTGAAAGGCGATGTGCGCTACCGCTTCGTGATTGACCTTGCCTCGCTGAAGCAGGGGTGATTTGCGGTTTTTTGCGAGTTTCTGCAACCGTTTTAATTAACGATCGGCCATTTTTTGTTTCACCCCCCACCCCGTATTTTTGCGCGATATTTTTTAAACCGCAGTCGGAGGACTGAACTGTATGGCTAAGAAAACAAAAAAACCCGCAAGCAAACCTGCTAAAAAAGCAGCTAAAGCCAAACCGGCACCGAAGGCAAAACCAGCGCCAGCAAAACCGGTTGCCAAAAAAGCGGCCCCCAAAAAAGAAGTAAAGCCGGTGGCAAAAAAAGCCGCCCCCAAGAACGTTGCCCCCAAGAAGGAAGTAAAAGCTAAGGTGGAGAAGAAAGTAGAGAAGGTAGAAAAGAAAGCCGCCATCCGCACGGCCGCCGCGCCCAGCGCGAAAACCACCACCGTGGTGGCACCCAAGAAAACGGATACCCCCGCCGCACCCAAAACTTCGCCGCAACTCAACATTTTTCCCATTCTTACGCAGCGGCCCATTGCCCACAAGCCCACCAAAGCTACCGTGGAAGACAACCGCACGCGCTACAGCGATGAAGAGCTGAAAGAATTTGAAGTGTTGATTCTGGCCAAGCTCGATAAAGCCCGCGAAGAATTTAAGCTGTTAAAAGATACGCTCAACCGCAACAACGATGAGGGCACCGATGCCACTTCGGGCGGAAACACAAAAGTATTGGAAGACGGTGCCGAAACGGCCGAGAAAGAAAACCTGAGCCAATTGGCGGCCCGCCAACAGAAGTACATCACCAATTTGGAGAATGCACTGGTGCGCATCAAGAACGGCACCTACGGTATTTGTTCGGTAACCGGTAAGCTCATCTCCAAAGAGCGCCTCATTGCCGTGCCGCACACCACGCAGTCGATTGAAGCAAAAATGATGAAGCAGGATTAATCCTGATAACCCGAAACGCATGGATTTTCTGCAAAACCACATTGAGGCCTTGGTGTTCTGTTCGCCCATGCCCACCAAAGTAGCCGACATCAAAGCGTGCCTCACGGAAATGTTTAATGCCGAAGTACCGGAAGAGGACATTCAGCAAGCACTGCAGCGGTTGGAGGAAAAATACGCGGCCGAGGAATATGCGTTTCAACTGAACCGCGCCGGGGGTGGCTACCAGTTTTTAACCAAGCCGGCCTACCAAACCAGCATTGGCATCATGCTCAAGCAGCAATCGAAAAAGCGATTGTCTACGTCGGCCATGGAAACACTGTCCATCATCGCGTACAAGCAGCCCATCTCCAAAACCGAGGTGGAAAACATTCGTGGTGTAAACTGCGACTACGCCATTCAAAAACTGCTCGACAAAGGATTGATTGAAATTCGCGGCAAGGCAGAAACCATTGGGCGCCCTATGTTGTACGGCACCAGCGCCAAATTCATGGAGTACTTTGGCATTAACGACATCAACGAACTACCCACGCCCAAAGACTTTACGCAGGAAACCAACACGATTGGCGAAACGCCCGATCACCAACAGTAAGCAGCACGTAGTATCAGAAAAAGGCGACCGCGAGTCGCCTTTTTTGTTGTGCATGACCACGCGTGGTGGTTAAGTAACGCAGGGATTTTTTTGGGCGGCTTTTCCGGCTTTCGCGGCTCGCCACCCACCGCACAAGGCACTTTCGGGCTCAAACAAACCCGCTCAATCCGGGCCGCGGCAGCAGTGCACCAATGGGCGAACGGTGCCACGCCATGCGGTACATCAATAATACCGCATCTTCATTTCCACCTTCTTGTCGCCCGTAAGCACAAAATCAAAATCATCGTACACGGGCTTGCGCAGCATGGTGGCGTGGTAGTAGTCGGAAAACGCGTGGCCTTCTTTGGGCAAAAACCAACCCATGTCCAGCTTCATGTCGCTGTTCTCATCGTCTTGCAGGGCAATGGCCATGTTCTTTGAGGTAAACCCGTGGTAGGTAACGGTAATGGAGTCGCCCTTCATTTCGGTTTTCGGCACAACGGTTCGTAAAAAGCCGGTGTCGTGCGGAAAGCGCGTATTGTCATCGTAAAACTTAAAACGAATTACGCCCTTATTGTTCCGGATGTTGCGCACCGTGATGGTGATGGAGTACGTTTCGTTTGCGGCTGTACCGGGCGCAGCGGCACTGCCCGCCGTGAGGGCGGTGGATTGCCCCACGGCCGCCGCCACGCAGAAAAACAAAAACACCGTACACGTAAGGACGTAGCGCATCAATTTTTTTGAGCCGGGCCAAGTAGCCTTTTGCTCACCCTATAAATTTACAACATATTCCGTTGGGATGCGCATCTTGTTTCAGGTGTAAATCAATCAAACCCGCAAAAAAAAACGGTGGTTGGTGCCCTGCGGCAGTTGCCGTATTTTTATTTGAGAACTAACGTTGTGGAGTTGCACGGGGCTTCGGCCAGGGATGCGCAGGGCCTGGTGGCCGCGCGCCGCGCGCGGCCACGGGAGCGCAGCGTACCCCGTAGCAGCCCGGCCCCGCGCCCCCAAGCGCGGGGGGCCGCCCAAAATTTTTACTTACCCAATAAGTAGCGGATCACGTCTGTGGTGGTAACAATGCCCACCAGTTTACTGTCGTCTTTATCGTCTACCACCGGTAGCGCATGGTATTCTTCGTTTAGAAAAATCTGGGCTACGGTGCGGATGTTTTCCGATTTCCGTACAGCACGCGGTTTGTGACTCATCACTTGCCGCAGGGAGAGCATCTGAAACATGGCCTCGTCTGCGTCTTGCTGCCCCTCGAAGAGGCTGCCGAAGGTGAGGCGGTTTAAATCGGTGCGGCTAACAATGCCCACCAGGTGTTTGCCGTAGAGCACGGGCACATGGCGGATTTTTTTTCTACTCATCACATCGCGCACGGCGCTGAGTTTTTCTTCCACCTGCACGGTGGCTACTTTTTTGGTCATGATGGTGGAAACTGCTGGACTTTTTTTCATGGCTTTTGAATTTGTTTTTCCCCTGCTGCCCGGGCTGGCGGGCAGCGCTTATGTCATGCAAAAAGTAGGGATTACAAAAAACAAAGCACCTGACTTTCGTCAGGTGCTTGAAAAAAAGTGCGGAAAAGAGGGTGCGTTATTCCCACACCACCAGGCCTTCTTTTTCGTACCACATGGGGTACTTGGGCAGGTGAATTTTTTCTACTTCGTTGCGCTTTACTTTCATGGTGGGTGTAAGCAGGCTGTTTTCGATCGTCCAGGCGTCTTTCATGATCACCACCTTTTTCAACTCTTCGTAGTGTTCCAGCGTGGGGTTGATTTCTTTTAACAGTCCGGATAGGCTTTGGATCACCTGATCTTTAGGTTTGGCTTTGCCGCCGGCTGAGAGCACCACCAGCGCGATGGGTTGCGGGATGCCCATACCCACCACGCACACCTGCTCGATATCCGGGTTGCTGGAGAGTTTCAACTCGATGGGTGTGGGGCTTACGTATTTGCCTTTGTCGGTTTTGAATTGGTCTTTTACGCGGCCGGTGATTTTAAGGAACCCTTCGGCATCGATCTCGCCTTTATCGCCCGTACGCAAGAAGCCTTCGGCATCAAACAACTCGGCAGTAAGGCCCGGCTCTTTGTAGTAGCCAATGGTGTTGCTGGGGCTCTTCACCCGAATTTCGCCCTCTTCAGAAATTTTTACGGTAAGCCCTTTAAATGGCTTGCCCACGGTGCCGTGCTTGTTGGCATCGGGGCGGTTAAAGTGGGCATACACGCAATCTTCCGTCATGCCGTAGGCCTGCAAAATGCGGATGCCGAGTTTATCAAACCACTTGAGCAAATCTACTGAGATGGGCGCTGCGCCACTGAAGATGTGGCCGGCACGACTCAGGCCCAGTTTTTTGCGCACACTTTTCTTCACAATGCTGCCGATGAGTGGGAGGCCGAGCAGCCGATCGAGTTTTTTCTGCGGAAGCTTTTCCAGAATCTTTTCCTGAAACTTCGCCCAGATGCGCGGCACGGCAAAGAATGTAGTGGGCTGGGTTTCCGCCAGATTTTGCGCAAACACGTCCAACGACTCGGCAAAAGAAAACGTGCCACCGGCATAGATGCCGTACAACTCAATGCCCATGCGCTCGGCAATGTGGCTCAGCGGCAGATAGGAGAACATTTGTGGTTGCGCCGGCAGTTTCAGTTCTTGAATGGCCGTGCGAATCACCGCATCGAAGGCGTTAACGGTGTGCATTACACCCTTTGGCTTACCCGTGGTGCCAGAGGTGTAGATAATCGTGAGCAAATCGTTGCTGTTCCAGCGGTGGGCGGCGGCCAGTGGCACCTGGGTTTGATTCCAGTTTTCCCAGGAAATACCCTCGTGCACACCATAGCGTTCGATACCAATTTTTTGAACACCTTCCGGAATGCCAGGCTTCTGCGCGGCATAATCATCCAGCTTTCCGAGAATGATCGCCTTTGAGCCGGAGTGCTCCAGAATTTGCTGTACGGAGTGCGCGGTAAGTGTGGCGTACAACGGCACAGAAACGTGGCCCACCATCATAATGGCCAGATCGGCCATGATCCAATGGGCACAGTTTTTTGAGAGCAGCGCAATGTTGCTGCCCGTGGGGTAATTCAGTGATTTTAGCCCGGAAGCAATTTTGCGAATTTCCTGGCCGGCCTGTTCGTACGTCCAGGTGGTGTATTGGCCGTTAAAGGGCTGGCGTAAAAAAACGTGGTTCGGGGTTTCGCGCTCCCAATGCAAAAACATGTCGAGCGGGCAGTGAGCAGTCATAGGCATAGCGTTTTGGTAATTCTATTTAAGCAGAAATCCTGGAACTAAAAAAGATGTTTAAGAAAACCCGGCCGCCGGGCCGAAACCGCTGCCAGCGCCTCATCAATTCTGCCTGATCTTTCTACCTTCGCGCCATGGCCGAGCCTACCCACAAACTTTTTCTGCTGGATGCCTATGCGCTGATTTACCGCGCACATTTTGCATTCACCAAAAACCCACGCATCAATTCCAAAGGGCGCAACACATCGGTGCCTTTTGGGTTTACCAATACGCTGCTGGAGGTGCTTACCAAGCAAAAACCTACGCACATTGGCGTGGCGTTCGATACGGCTGCCCCCACATTTCGCGATACCCTGTTTGCCGATTACAAGGCCACCCGCCAGGAAACCCCGGAAGACATTCGCTACGGCCTGCCCATTTGCAAAGAGATTATTCGCGGGTTTAACATTCCGATTTTTGAGTTGGATGGCTTTGAAGCCGATGATGTGATTGGCACGGTAGCCAAACAATTTGCCAACAGCGATTTTGTGGTGTACATGATGACGCCCGACAAAGACTATGGGCAGTTGGTAGCGCCCAATGTGTTGCTGTACAAACCGGCGTACATGGGCAACTCGGTAGACATTCTTGGGCCGGCCGAGGTATGCGCCAAGTGGGAGATTGAACGTGTGGAGCAGGTGGTGGATATGCTTGGCCTGCAGGGCGATACCAGCGATAATATTCCTGGCATTCCCGGTGTGGGCCCCAAAACCGCGGCGGAGTTAATTAAAACCTATGGCTCTGTGGAGGAAGTAATTGCCCATGCCCATGAGTTGAAAGGCAAGCTGCGCGAGCGTGTGGAACAGTTTGGTGCGCAGGCGTTGCTCTCGAAAGAACTGGCCCGTATTAAAACGGATGTCCCAATTGAAATTCGCGAGGAAGCGTTGCGCTATACCGGCCCGGACGAGGCCAGGCTAAAACCGATTTTAGAGGAGCTGGAATTTAAAACGATGCTGCCGCGGATTTTTGCGAGTGGCGGCGGGGTAGCGTCTGCGCCACCACCGGCGCCCCGTGCAGCGCAGCTTTCGATGTTCGGTGCTGCGCCCGAAGAAGTTGCCCCGGCGGTGGCCGGCAAAAGTTTTGTGGCCGATTCGGTGGACTACCGCTTGGTGAAAGAGGATGCACAAAAAAATGAGTTGCTCGAAAAATTGTTGCAGCAGCGCGAGTTTGGTGTGGAGGTGATTGAACATGAAGATCAATCGCGCGCATGGGTATTTTCTTTCGCTGCGGGGCAGGCGTATTTTGTGCCCGTGCTGGCGGATGCCGATGTGATGTTTTTTGCCCCGGCACTTACGCACCCACGCATTGGCAAAGTGAGCCATCATTTAAAAGCGGCGGTGTTGCATGGCCGTGCCGCAGGCGTAACGGTACAGGGCCCCCTGTTTGATACCACCGTGGCCCACTACCTGATTGAGCCCGAAGCCTCGCACGACTTATCCATTCTTTGCAAGCAGTATCTCAACTATCAATTGCTTACCGAAGAAACGGACCGGGTGCGGTGGGCCTGCGAGCGGTGCGACCAAACGCTGCAACTCAAGCCGCTGCTCCAGGCTGAACTGGAAGCGCGCGACCATGCCCTGCTCATGCGCGATGTGGAAATGCCGCTGCTGGCCGTGTTGGCCGATATGGAATGGGAAGGCGTACGGTTGGACGAGGGTGCACTCCAGTGGATGTCGGACGCACTGCGCAAAGACAGCGAAAAAGTACAGAAGGAAATTTTTCAGATTGCAGGCACCGAGTTTAACATTGGTTCGCCCAAGCAGTTAGGGGAGGTATTGTTCGATCGGCTGAAGCTGATGGACAAAGTAAAGAAAACCAAAACCGGCCAGTACGCCACGGGCGAAGAAGTGCTGCTCAAACTGGCAGACGATCATGATATTGCCCGCAAGATTCTCGATTGGCGCGAGTACGAGAAACTGCGCTCCACGTATGTCGATGCGCTGCCCAAAATGATCTCGCCCCGCGATGGGCGCGTGCACACCGACTACCGGCAGGCGGTAGCCGCCACCGGGCGTTTAAGTTCCAACAATCCCAACTTGCAGAACATTCCCATCCGCACCGAAAAAGGGCGGCAAATTCGCAGCGCGTTTGTGCCGCGTGGCCCGGAGTACCTGTTCATGTCGGCCGACTACTCGCAGATTGAGTTGCGCATTGCTGCCGCGTTTGCCAAAGACGAAACGATGATTGAGGCCTTCCGCCTGCGCAGAGATATTCATGCCACCACAGCAGCTAAAGTTTTTAAAGTGCCGTTGGAAAAAGTAACGCCCGATATGCGCCGGAAAGCCAAGGAGGTGAACTTCGGCATTCTGTACGGCAGCACCGCGTTCGGTCTGTCGCAAAACCTGGGCATTTCCAAAACGGAAGCGGGCGAAATCATTGAAGCGTATTTCCAGGAATTTCCGGGCATCAAGCGCTACATGGACGACTCCATCAATTTTGCCCGCGAGAAAGAATACGTGGAAACAATTTTAGGACGCAGGCGCTACCTGCGCGACATCAACTCACGCAATATCACCACCCGTGGTTTTGCCGAACGCAATGCCATTAACGCGCCCATTCAGGGTAGCGCAGCCGACATTATCAAGATCGCGATGGTGCACATTCAACATTGGCTGAAGAAAGAGAAGTTACGCACCCGCATGATTTTGCAAGTACACGATGAATTGATATTTGATTTACACCGCGATGAAGAAGAGCTTGTGAAACCTAGGATCACCGAATTGATGCGCAATGCCGTGCAGTTGGAGGTACCCATGGATGTAGAAGTGGGCGTGGGCAAGAACTGGTTGGAGGCGCATTAGCGTCAATTCGATAGTTTAGCCTTTTGCCCGATTTTTTTATCTTCGAACATGGTGTTACGTTAAAAAAAGCCGGTTGATCCGAAGAAAATCGGTGCTTACCTGGCCCAAGCCGGTTTTGCTTCCATCATAGAAATACTTTCTACTTTACCCAGCATCAAAAATTCGAAAACCGCGTACGATCGTGATGCGCCATGAACGGGAGCGTGTAGGTAAGCGCGATG
>CAYLWU010000004.1:0-60664 GCA_964387475.1 uncultured Ohtaekwangia sp.
AGAGCACACCTGGCGCGGGTTCCACGTTTCGGGTGCAGTTACCGGCCTAGCCGCCTGGCCAGAAATATTGGACTAGCTCAAACAATTGTTCGTGCATAAACCTTGCGCGGGCGGTTGCAGCTGTTTAACTTAATCGCTTACTTCACGCATGGCCTCTACCAAACCTACGCTAACGTTCGCGCAAATCATCAACATGAACGTGGGCTTCTTTGGCATCCAGTACAGTTTTGGATTGCAGCAAAGTGCCGTTAATCCCATTTACGACTTTTTGGGCGCGAGCCCCCATGAAATTCCGATGTTGAACCTCGCGGGCCCCGTAACGGGTTTGTTGATTCAACCCATTATCGGTGCATTGAGTGATAAAACCTGGAGCCCGCGCTTTGGGCGAAGAAAACCGTATTTCTTTATTGGGGCTGTTTTATGCTCGGTGTGTTTGTTCTTCTTTCCCTTCAGCAGCGCACTGTGGATGGCGGCCGGTCTGTTATGGATTTTGGATGTGGGCAATAACACGGCTATGGAACCGTACCGGGCCTTTATTGCAGATAAACTTGATGACCAGCAGCGGCCTACGGGTTTTCAAACACAGAGTTTTTTTACCGGGTTAGGCCAGACCCTCGCCAACGTATCGCTGTTTGTGTTTCCAATCATCATCATCGGCAAGACCGGTGCGATTCCGAACTGGGTATTTGCCTCGTTCTTTCTCGGTGCGGTGTGCTCTATCGCCACCATCTGGTGGAGTATGCACACCACGCCTGAGATACCGCCCACAGATGAAGAGATTGAAGGATTCAAACGAAAAAATCAGGGCCAGCCACATTTGGTCGCACAGTTTTTCATCTCCATCGCTACCTCGCTCATCGCCTATTTGTTTTTGTTTCTGATGGCTATTCCGGCGTTAATCTTTCCAAAACTCCTGCCGCGGATCGTGGCAGCGTTAAAAAAGAACTCGTTTACGCGCATCATCTTTGCGCAAAACCTGGAAATTATCGAAGCAATTTTGGAGATGCCAAAAGTAATGTGGCAATTGGCGTTGGTGTATCTCTTTCAGTGGTATGCCTTGTTCTGTTATTGGCAAAACGCTTCTAAAAGCGTGGCCCTGTCAGTATGGAAAGCTACTCCAGCCTCTGATGCGGGCGCTTACGAAGCGGCCGTGAGCTGGACCGGATTGGTGAACGGCTGGTACAACATTGTTACTTTTTTAACTGCGTTTGCACTGGTTGGTTTTGTAAGGCGCAGTTCGCCTAAGATGGTTCACTTTTGCTGCCTGGTTTTGGCTGGCGCTGGTTTGCTCGCATTTCCGTTCATCGAAAACAAATACTTGTTGTTCCCGGCCATTACCGGATTTGGCGTAGGCTGGGCCAGCATGATGGGTATTCCTTACTTGCTGGTGGTGGGAAAAATCCCAAAAGAAAGATACGGTGTGTACATGGGCATTATTAACATGATGATTGTGGTACCGATGATTTTACAAACAGTATCATTTGGATTTATTATGAAGTACCTGTTGAATAACAACAGCAGCCACGCGGTGCTTTTTGCCGGCGTTTTGTTGCTCTTGGCAGCGATGGCCACGCTCCTTATTCGCGGGTCGGCTTCCGTCTCCGAAACGCAGTTCCAATCAACCGGGCATTAACCTTTATGACCATATATCTTGCAGAATTCTTTGGTACGCTATTGCTGATTTTAATTGGTAATGGTGTTGTGGCAGGTGCCTTGTTGCGGGGCAGCAAAGCTGAGAACCCGGGGTGGTTTACCATCTGTTTTACCTGGGGGCTGGCGGTTACATTGGCAATCTATGCAGTAGGGCAAATCAGCGGTGCCCATCTTAATCCGGCGGTAACGTTAGCCTTCGCTTGGAAGGGGGATTTTCCGGCCAGCCGGGTGTTGGGCTACATTGCGGCGCAAATGGGCGGAGCGTTTGTTGGCGCCGTGTTGGTTTGGGTGCACTACCTGCCGCATTGGCGTGGTACTCCGGATGCGGTAGCCAAACGAGCGGCGTTTTGTACTGCGCCCGCCATTCGCAATCGCGTAACGAACTTTTTGAGTGAGGCGGTGGCCACTTGCGTGCTGATACTTGGGCTCTTGTTTATCGGCACAACAAAGTTTGCAGATGGGTTTAGTCCCATAGTGGTGGGGTTGCTGATTATGGCCATTGGCCTTGGCTTGGGCGGCCCCACGGGTTTTGCGATTAACCCCGCGCGCGACCTTGGCCCGCGCATCGCACACGCATTGCTGCCCATTCACGGCAAGGCCAACTCGGATTGGGGTTACGCCTGGATTCCTGTGGCAGGCCCCATTGCTGGCAGTGCATTGGCGGTATGGATTTATAGCATACTCTACTAACCGCGACCATGAAATACGTTATCGCGCTCGATCAAGGTACTACCAGTTCGCGAGCCGTGCTTTTTGATCGAGACGGTGTGATCAAAGGAATTGCGCAACAAGAGTTTCAACAGATTTTTCCTCAGCCGGGCTGGGTGGAACATGATCCCAATGAAATCTGGCGATCGCAAATTGGCGTGTTGCTGCGGCTACTGATCGAGAACCATGTGCAAGCAAAAGATGTAATCGCCCTCGGTATCACCAACCAGCGCGAAACAACCGTGGTGTGGGACCGCGCCACGGGCGAGCCTGTATACAATGCCATGGTATGGCAAGACAAACGCACCGCTCCGATTTGCGAGGCGTTGAAACAAAAAGGGCTGACTGACTACGTACGCCAAACCACAGGTCTTGTTATCGACTCGTACTTTTCGGCTACAAAACTGAAATGGATACTCACCGAAGTGCCAGGTGTGGCGGCCCGCGCGGCCCGCGGCGAGTTAGCCTTCGGAACGATAGACGCCTGGCTGATCTGGAAACTCACCAACGGCAAAAGCCATGTTACAGATTACTCCAATGCCTCCCGAACCATGCTGTTCGATATTGGTAAACTAACGTGGGACAACCAATTACTTGCTGAGCTTCAGATCTCGCCCACGTTGCTGCCAGAAGTGAAACCTTCCGCGGCTTCTTTTGGCGTATGGCGATATGAGGGCGTAGACATCCCCATCTTGGGCGTGGCGGGCGATCAACAGGCTGCGCTTTTTGGCCAAGCGTGTTTTGAGCCCGGCATGGCTAAAAATACCTACGGCACTGGCTGTTTTATGTTGATGAATACCGGCACGCAACTGCAGTATTCCAAGAACGGATTAATCACCACGGTGGCGTGGGGTTTGGATGGGCGTGTGGAATACGCGCTGGAAGGCAGTGTGTTTATTGCCGGGGCTGCGGTGCAATGGCTGCGCGACAGCATGCATCTTATCGATCAATCGAAGGATTCGGAGTATTTCGCTGCAAAAGCGTTGGGATCGAATGAAGTGTATGTTGTTCCCGCTTTCGCGGGATTGGGTGCACCGTATTGGGATATGTATGCCCGGGGCGCTATTTTCGGGCTCACCCGCGACACCGGAAAAGATCACATCATCAAGGCTACGTTAGAGTCGCTGGCCTTCCAATCAAAAGATATCTTGATGGCGATGGAAGAAGACGCGGGCTTGAAATTGTCGGCATTAAAAGTAGATGGCGGGGCGTGCGCCAACAACGTGCTGATGCAATTCCAGGCGGATATTCTAAACACACCGGTAGAACGGCCCGAAGTGATTGAATCTACCGCCTTGGGCGCCGCGTACCTTGCCGGAATCCAAAGCGGCCTGTGGAAGAAAGAAACGATTTTAAAAAACAGGCGAATTCAAAAAACCTTTACACCGGCCATGCCAGTCCAAACCCGCGATCGTCTCTATCAAGGATGGAAAAAGGCCGTGGCGCGTACAATGAAGTGGATCGACTAACACCTTATCCATGTCTTTCTCTGCACGTAACCGGCCGCAGTTCCTGCACCAGCTTCAAACAGAATCGTTTGATCTGCTGGTGATTGGTGGTGGCATTACCGGTGCTGGAATTGCGCTAGATGCTGCCGCGCGGGGCTTAAAAACTGCGTTGATTGAGAAAGAAGATTTTGCGTTTGGCACCAGCAGCCGATCTACGAAGTTAATTCATGGCGGTTTGCGGTACCTGAAGCAATTGGAGTTTGCTCTGGTGAAGGAAGTGGGCAGCGAACGTGCCATTGTTCACCGGTTGGCACCGCACCTGGTGGTGCCAGAAAAAATGCTCTTGCCTTTATACGACCGCCGAGGTTTGGGTTATTGGTTAACCTCCATAGGATTAAAGGTGTACGATTGGCTGGCCGGGGTGAAGCGCGAAGATCAGCGCAAAATGCTCACGCGCCCACAAACGTTACGGTATGAGCCTTTGCTCCACCCGCAGGGTGTGAAGGGCGGGGCCATCTATGCGGAGTACCGTACCGATGATGCGCGGCTTACCATTGAAATCGTTAAGAAAGCAGTGGAGCAGGGGGCTTGTCCGCTGAACTACATCGAAGCAATCGATTTTCAGTATCAGGCCGAACAACTTACTGCAGTGGTGGCCCGCGATCAGGTTACGGGCCAATCTTTTCCGATCGCGGCAAAAGCAATTGTAAATGCCGCCGGCCCTTGGGTGGATGAGTTGCGCGAACGAAATCAGTCCCGAAAAGGCAAACAACTGCACCTCACAAAAGGCGTGCACATTGTGGTTCCGTATCACCGCCTGCCCGTGCGCCAGGCCATCTACTTTGATGTGCCCGATGGCCGGATGATTTTTGCCATTCCGCGCGGCCGCACCACCTACATCGGCACGACCGATACCGATTACACCGGAAACAAAAACGAAGTGTACACTTCGCTCGAAGATGCACGGTACCTGCTTCATGCCGTGAACGAAACGTTTCCCACGGCACTTCTTACGTTGGCCGATATCGAATCAAGTTGGGCGGGCCTGCGGCCATTGATCCATGAAGATGGAAAATCGGCTTCTGAGTTATCGCGCAAAGACGAAATTTTCGAATCGGCCTCCGGGCTTATCTCCATTGCCGGTGGCAAACTCACGGGCTACCGCAAAATGGCGGAAAGGGTGGTGAACAAAGTGATCGAAAAACACTTTGGAGACCGGCACGTAAAGCCCTGTACCACGGCAAGCCTCGTGTTACCCGGCGGAGATTTCGAATCCTACGCCCAGGTACAACAATTGCAAACGGCATTGGCGGCGCGTTTAGATGCGCTGAACATCCGCGGTAATGAAGCCACCAATCTGGTGCACCTGTACGGTAAACAGGCGCACATCATCATCGATCGCGTGGAACACCACCGCACCGACCAGCCAGAACTGGATTTGATCCTCGCGGAAGCCTGGTTTGCGGCGGAGTTTGAAATGGCCCTGACGGCTTTGGATTTTGGTATCCGCAGAAGCGGGCTACTCTATTTCAACCACCCAAAACTACAGCAGTGGGCGGAACCTGTTTTGCAGTATTTTGCAAGCGCTGGCGGGTGGTTGCCTGAGTTTGCCGAGCAGCAACGTAACGAATTTTACCGCGAGCTGGGCGCGGTGGTCAACTTCACGAATTAACATAATATGAACAGAATTCTTGTTTACGGTTTAGGTATTCTTGCTTCGGTAGTGCTACTGGGCGTGGAGATAGGTAGTATCTATTACATCATGCCGTTTCCGGGAAGCCAACGCGATGAGTCCATAGACCTTGCGTATTACCTTCATCAAAACATCGTGTACTTGCGGATGTGTGGCGGGATGTTAGCCATTTACCCCGCGTACGTTTTACTCACCAAAGGTACTGCCACGTTGCGCACCGTGGTGATCACGATTCTGGCGGTGTATGCCATGGTGTTTTATCAGGTGAGATTTAAAATGCGGGCGGATGAAATGTTCTTGCAACCCGGTCAGGTTAGTTTACTGTCTCCCAACCAAAACAAAGTAGATCGCAAGAAACTGGTGTTGGGGGTTGCGGTAAATGGCGTGGCGCGGGCCTATCCCATCGAAGTGATTGGGTACCACCACCAGGTGCGCGATACACTGGCCGGGCAGCCGATCATGGTAACGTATTGCACCGTATGCCGTACGGGAAGAGTTTATCGCCCCATCGTTAATGGTCAGCAAGAAGAATTCCGGTTGGTGGGTATGGATCATTTCAATGCGATGTTTGAAGACCGCCGCACACAAAGCTGGTGGCGGCAGGTGAGCGGTGAAGCGGTTGTGGGGCCATTGAAGGGGGCATTATTGGAGGAAATTCCCGCGCAGCAAATGAGTTTGCTGGCCTGGATTGATCGGCATCCAAACACATTAATTCTCCAACCCGACAGCACATTTAAGAAAGCGTATGAAGAACTGGAATTGTTTGATGAAGGCACTTTAGAAAGTTCGCTCGAGCAGCGCGATAGCCTTTCCTGGCAAGAAAAATCATGGGTGGTAGGAGTGAAGCACGCCTTAACGGCTAAAGCGTACGATTGGAATGAGTTGCTCCGCGTTCGCGTGATTAACGATACGTTGGGCAGTTTGCCTGTGCTGATTACGCTTGAGCCCGATAGCGTTTCTTTCCATGCATGGCAGCGCGATACGCTGGTTTTTGATTGGAGCGCCAATCAACTCGTTGATCGCAACACCGGTTCGCAATGGAACTGGCGTGGCCAATGCGTGGCCGGGCAGTTACAAGGCGCTGAACTTACGTACGTGCAGGCGTACCAGGAGTTTTGGCACTCGTGGCGAACGTTTCAATCCAATACCCAAGTTTATCCCGCACAAGAAAAATGACCCCGTCAATTCCCTGGTGGAAACGTGCCGTAGTATACCAGATTTACCCGCGTAGCTTTTACGATAGTAATGGCGATGGCATTGGCGACCTGAACGGTATCATCGAGAAAATAGACTATATCCACAGCCTGGGTGTAGATGCCTTATGGCTTAACCCCATCTTTCGCTCCCCCTATGATGATGGCGGATATGACATCAGCGATTACATGGCCATTCACGAAGAGTTTGGAACCATGGAGGATTTCGATCGCCTGCTGGCCGCGGTGCACAGCCGGGGTCTTAAACTGATCATTGATGTGGTACTCAATCACTCCTCTGATGAGCACGCCTGGTTCATCGAATCGCGCAAAAGCAAAGACAACCCCTATCGCGATTATTACTTTTGGCGCAAAGGGCACGGTACCCAACCACCCAATAACTGGCCCTCGTTTTTTGGGGGTAGCGCCTGGCAGTACGACAACGCCACCGGCGAGTATTACCTCCACCTGTTCTCGAAAAAACAGCCTGACCTGAATTGGGAGCACCCGCCGCTACGTGCCGCCTTGGCCGCCATGATGGAGTTTTGGCTGGCGAAAGGGGTAGACGGGTTGCGGTTGGATGTTATCTCGGCCATTTCTAAACAAACCAACTTTCCCAACACGGATACCACAGATTTTAACGAGACCATTCGTAAATACTACGCGAATGGCCCGCGGCTGAAGGAGTTTATTTCTGAAATGCGCCACCGCGTGTGGGACAAATACAATTGCATGACGGTGGGCGAGGGGCCCGGAATAACACCGGCCAACGCACCCGACTACTTGGACCAAAATCACGGGCTGAACATGATTTTTCACTTTGGCCACATGTTTATGGATCAGGGGCCGGGCGGACGGTTCGATCCCATTCCCTGGACACTACAGGATTTTAAGCAGGTGTTTGTTACGTGGAACGATGCCCTGAAACAAAACGGCTGGGGAAGCGTGTTTTTGGGCAATCATGATTTTGCCCGCATGGTATCGCGCTGGGGAAATGATCGTGAACATTGGCGCGCCTCTGCAACCTTACTGCTCACGCTGATGCTCACCCAACGGGGCACCCCGTTTGTTTACGCTGGCGATGAAATCGGCATGAAAAACCTTACGCTGGGCGCAATTGAAGAATCCAAAGATATCGAAACGTTAAACGGATGGCGCGAAGCGCGTGCGCGTGGCGTGGCCGAAGCCGACTTCCTTAAAGTCGCCAACTACAGTGGTCGTGATAACGCGCGGTCACCGTTTCAATGGTCGGCCCAGCCACACGCGGGCTTTACCACCGGCCAGCCGTGGATGGGGGTAAATCCCAACTATCCAAAATTGAATGCGGCACAGCAAGAACCAGATACAGAATCCGTATTGCAGTACTTCCGCAAACTGATTCGGTTTCGAAAGGCGCATCCCGTGTTGGCCGATGGTGAGTACTTGCCCTTTACGCATGAAAAAGAGCAGATCTTTGCGTACGTACGTCAGGCACCGGAAGAAAAACTTTTGGTGGTAATGAATTTTTCAAATCAACCGCTTACTTTGGAAGCGTCATGGCTTCCCGCAACAGCGGTATGGCTATTCGGTAACGAATCTGCGCCCCAGCAATCCACCTGGCAGCCATGGCAAGTGGGGATTTACAAACTATGAGCAGACAACAACAACTGTGGGGCATTGATCTGGGCGGTACAAAAGCCGAAGGTGTAGTACTGGGCCCCGGCGGCATAAATGATATACTCTTTCGCGACCGTGTGCCCACGGGCGCGGATCAGGGCTACCAGCACATTCTCCATCAAATTGAAAAGTTGGTGGGTATGATGGAACAGCAAATGGGTTATCGGCCGGCACGGCTCGGTATTGGCACCCCAGGCACACTCGATCCTAAAACGCAAACCATGAAGGGCTGTAACTCAGAGTGCATGAATTTCATGCCGATGAAAGCCGATCTGGAACGCATGCTGAACATGGAAATCGCCATCGCCAATGATGCGAACTGTTTTGCGTTGGCCGAGACGCGTCTGGGCGTGGTGGCGCAACAGTTTCCGCAGGCTAAAGTGGTGTTTGGTGTAATCATGGGCACCGGTGTGGGGGGTGGTCTGGTGGTTGATGGCCGCGCCATTGGAGGGCTGCAAGGCATCGGTGGCGAATGGGGGCATAACTTTTTGGATGACTCCGGCGGCCCGTGTTACTGCGGAAAAGTTGGGTGCGTAGAGAAAGTAATTGCGGGGCCTGCATTAGAAAGATACTATCATGCCGTTTCGGGTGAATCCGTTCGGCTGAAGGAAATTTACGGGCGGTTTCACCAAGGCGAACCCCATGCCGTGCAAACCCTGCAGCGGCTCACGCACTTTTTTGGTAAAGCGATCAGTGTAATCATCAATATCATCGACCCGGATGTAATTGTGATTGGTGGTGGCGTGGGCAACATTCCCGAGATTTATACCGATGGTGTGGCCGAAACGCGCAAGTATGTTTTTAATAACGGAGTGCTGGATACCCCCATTGTAAAACCCCTGTTGGGCGATAGTGCGGGCGTATTTGGAGCCGCTTATCTGGTAGCCTAAAACTATTGAATTGAAAGAAACCTTAGCCAGCTTGAAGTAAAAGATGAAACGAATTGCCATTGTAGGACCGATCCCACGCGATCACATCGTTACGCACCAGGGTGAACTGATTCAAAAATGGGGTTGTGTTACCCACCCGGTGATTGCCCTTTCGGTGATGGCGGGAAAGAAAATGGAAATCATACCCGTTTCGCACTTGCGCGATGTGGATATGGATAATGTGCGCGAAGTATTTTCCGGGTACGCAGGCATCAACTTGAAACACCTGACCAGCAAAAACGACCAAGGCGATGTGATCAGCCTCAGGTTTGTAGATGTAAACAATCGCCTCGAGCGTCAAACGGGTTTTATGGATCCCATTGTGCCGGCCGACTTTGCCAAGTTATTGGATTGCAAGGCGTTTGTGTTTATCCCCATCAGTGATTATGAGATCTCGTTGGAGACCCTCATCTACCTGAAAAAACGCAGCAAGGGTTTGATCATTTTTGATGCCCACGGGCCCACCACCGCATGTTTAATTAATGGTGAACGGCAGCGCAAGTTTTGGATCGACCGGGATGTGTGGTTACCCTACATTGACGTACTTAAAATGAATTTGGAAGAGGCCCAGGCCTCGTGGTTCAAAAAGGAATACGAAACCACCGACTTTCAAATCAGCGAGGAGCCCGATCGCGTGCAGTTGCGCGCATTTGCTGAACATTGCCTCTCTAAAGGCGTGAAATGCGTTTACATCACGGTAGACTCGCGCGGTTGCCTGGTGTACTATAAAGAGCGCAGCAAGGTTCATGAAGAACTAGTGCCGGCCATCAAAGTGCAAAAGGTAGTGGATACCACCGGCTGTGGCGATTCCTTTGCGGGGGGGCTGGGTTTTTCGCTTACCCAGAAGCCCAAAGACTACCTGCGCGCAGCCCGGTTTGGCAACGCGCTGGGTGCCCTGCGCACACAAGGGAAAACGTTTGCAGTATTTAAATCGCTGGCCGAGACGGAAGAAATCGTCCGACAGGGCTATATTTAACCGTTGAATTATCATCTGTGATTAAAGCTGCGATTTTTGATTTAGACGGTGTAGTTGTCGACACCGCTCACTACCATTTTATAGCCTGGCAGCGACTAGCCCATGAGTTGGGTATTGAATTTACAGAGCACGAAAACGAACGGTTAAAAGGCGTTAGCCGCATGCGGTCGTTGGAGATCATCTTAGAACTTGGCGGTAAAGCGTTGCCAGAAGCCGAGAAGGAGGCGTTAGCCACCCGTAAAAACGCGTGGTTTGTAGAATACATCCAGGCCATCCGGCCAGACGAGATCTTTCCGGGTGTAAAACAACTCATCCAACAGTTGCGCCGCGGTGGCGTAAAAGTGGCGCTAGCCTCCAGCAGCAAAAATGCCCGGCTGGTGCTGCGAAATCTGCAGATCGAAGATTTGTTCGATGGGTATGTGGATGGCACCATGATCACCCATTCGAAACCGCACCCCGAGATTTTTCTTTCCGCAGCGGCCCAACTGGGCGTGCAGCCGCAGGCATGCGTGGTATTTGAAGATGCCGAGGCGGGCGTGGAGGCGGCGTTAGCCGCAGGTATGAAATGCGTGGGCGTAGGCGCCCCGGTGAACGTGGGCAAAGCTCACCGCGTGGTAAGCAACACTGCGGACGTTACCGCAGCGGATATTCAAAACATGTAATCCCAGAAAATCAGATCGTGTCATGACGCTATGAAGAATTATCTGCAACATCACGAATGGCAAATTATTGAAGACGGGTTCCATGCCGAACATAACCGGATTTCGGAGAGTGTTTTTAGCCTCGGAAACGGCCGCATGGGGCAACGGGCCAACTTTGAAGAGTTTTACAGTGGAGATACCCACCAGGGCAGTTATGTGGCCGGCGTATACTACCCAGACAAAACCCGTGTGGGTTGGTGGAAGAACGGCTACCCTGAGTATTTCGCCAAAGTACTCAACGCGCCTGCATGGATTGGCATTCGCATTCAAATCGGAGATGTTGAATTAGACCTGGCAAACTGCCGGGTAGAACATTTCAAGCGCACGCTGGATATGAAGCGAGGCTTGCTGCAACGCACCTTTACTGCCCACTTGCCCAATGGCCGCAAACTGCAGGTGCGCGCAGAGCGATTTTGTTCAATGGCCGATGGTGAACTCGGTGCAATTGAATACGCCATTAAGCCGTTGGATTTTTCGGCTACGTTTAAGATTACCTTGCCCATCGATGCGGACGTAGAAAACAAAGACGCTAACTACCAGGAGAAATTCTGGGATGCAGTCGATCAGGAATCGCAAATGGGGTGGGCCATCGTTACCGCGCAAACCAAGAAAACGCTCTTTCATGTTTGTACGGGCATGGAGTACGATCTGTACCTCGAAGGCAAGCCCACGCGGGGGAAAGTGTTTACCAACACGCGGGAAAAGTATGCCGATAACGTGGTGGAACTGGAGGTAAAGCAGGGCGCAGAGCTTGTAGTGCACAAATACGGAGCCGTGCTTTCTTCCGAGAACCATCCGAAGGAATTTCTGGTAAACCTCTGCCGCGCAAAGCTGGATGAAGCAGCAGCGAAAGGGTATGAAGAACTAAAGAAAAATCACGAGGCCGTGTGGGCCCACAAGTGGGAGGAGTGCGACATCACCATCGAAGGCGATGTGGCCGCGCAGCAGGGTATCCGGTTTAATATTTTTCAACTAACCCAGACCTACACTGGCGAAGATGAACGTCTCAACATCGGCCCGAAAGGGTTTACGGGCGAGAAGTATGGTGGCAGCACCTATTGGGATACCGAGGCGTACTGCTTACCCTTCTTCATGTCCACGGCCGACCCCAAAGTAGCACGCAACCTGTTGGTATATCGGTACAAGCATTTGCAGCGTGCCATCGAGAACGCCGCCAAGTTAGGTTTTACCAACGGGGCTGCACTTTACCCGATGGTAACCATGAATGGCGAAGAATGCCACAACGAGTGGGAAATCACGTTCGAGGAAATCCATCGAAACGGTGCTATTGCTTACGCGATATTTGATTACGTGCGTTACACCGGAGACGATAGCTACCTGCCGGAATACGGATTGGAAGTGCTACTCGGTATCTCCCGCTTCTGGTCGCAGCGCATCAACTGGTCGGTAGATAAGCAGAAGTATGTGATGTTGGGTGTAACCGGGCCCAATGAGTATGAAAACAACGTAAACAATAACTGGTACACGAACTTGTTGGCTGTGTGGACGCTGGAGTTCACACAGTCCGTGGTTGACTTCGTGAAGAAATCGCACGCGGCCCGCTACGAAGAGATTGTTCGAAAGACAAACTTCCGCGAGCAGGAAGAAACGGCGCGCTGGACGGACATCCGGCAAAAAATGTACTACCCGGAAGACAAAACCCGGGGCATCTTCTTGCAGCAGGATGGCTTCCTGGATAAGGAGTTGCTAACCGTAAATGACTTGCGCCCGGAAGACCGGCCCCTGAATCAGAAGTGGTCGTGGGATCGTATTCTGCGTTCGTGCTTTATCAAACAGGCAGACGTGCTGCAAGGCATGTACTTTCTGGAAGAGCGTTTCGATTTGCCTACGCTAAAACGCAATTTTGATTTCTACGAGCCCATGACGGTACACGAGTCATCGCTGTCGCCCTGTGTGCACGTCATTCTCGCCTCGCGTTTGGGCTACAAAGAGAAAGCCTACGAAATGTACCTGCGCACCTCGCGGCTGGATTTGGATGATTATAACAACGACACCGAAGACGGTTGCCACATCACGTCCATGGCAGGCACGTGGATGAGTGTGGTCAAAGGTTTTGGTGGAATGCGGGTGGTTGACGGTAAACTTAGTTTTCAACCCTACATCCCCGACGGCTGGACGTCTTACTCCTTCCGGCTGGAATTCCGGCACCGGGTCATCCGGGTCATCATCAGTCAGAAGGGAACCCAGATCAAGCTGGAGTCAGGCGAATCGTTGGAGGTTATCCTCAACGGAAAAAGTCAGACAATTACCGCCTAGGGCGGTGCCCACCAAAAAACAAGAGCTGCCTGGCGTACCGGGCAGCTCTTTTCTTTTCAATTCGTTTGATTCAGTTTTATTTTCTGTACCGGATAAACAAAAACGTGAAGATGGCAATGAGAATGGCAGGAAGTACGGCCATGTAACGCAGCGTTTCCGCACCGGTAGTGGCGTTATCTAATAAACCACCCATAATCGGCAACACCAAAGAAACGGAGAACATGCCGGCACCACCCATCAACGAAAGTCCCACGGCCCCGCTGTTCGGAATCTTCTCGGAAACGAAACCCAACATGGTTGGCCAGAAGTAGCAAATTCCAACCCCAAATACAATTGCTGCCAGATACGTCATCGGCCCTGAAGCATAGCTAAGGGCAAGTAATCCCAAAAAAGAGAACACGGCCGAAAACAGCAGCATGCCCGAAGAGCTTAATCGATGAACAATCGGTCCGGCAAACGCACGCCCAACCGCCATAATGCCGTTGGTTAACGCCAGCACCAGGATGGCCGATACGCCCGACTCGCTAAGCAGCGATGCAATGCGTTGGTTTGTACCCAGCTCGGTTGAGGCGGTTAAAAACATACTTACGATCATGAGAATAAAGAGAGGTGTGGCGGTGGCTTTCCACATTGATCCGGTGGAGATACCCAAAGTTACGCGTTCGGTTTTCGGCAGCTCTTGCCCAAGGAAAAGATACCCATAACCCAACAGCGGAATAACGAGCACACCCACCAACGTCTGCCAACTTAGTTGTAGGGAGTCGATGATCAAATAGGCCACCAGGCTGCCGATCACAATTCCGCCGGGGAACCAAACGTGGAAGCGGTTCAGCATTTTTGTTTTCTCTTCGGTGTAGAGCGAGGCAACCAACGGATTGCATGCGGCCTCTACCATACCGTTGCCAATACCCGTGGCTAAAACGGCAATGAAAAGCGACCAATAGCCCGTGGCCGTGATCATCAACACAATACCCAACGCGTGGCTCACAAAAGCAAGCCAGATAATGCGCTTCATGCCCAGAATATCTACCAGCGGGCCGCCAATCACCATCGCCAACGTAAAGCCCCAAAATGCCGGGCCAAACACAAAGCCGATATCCTCCGCGCTCAAACCAAATTCCGCTTGAAATGCAGGCTCCAGCCGGGCCCGAATGGCAAACGTCATCGAGGTTACAATCAGCGCAATACAACTCCCCAGAAACAGTCGGGAAGAATCTATTTTTTGTTGCATGTCTAAAGTGGGTTTAAGTTTTAGGTGGCTGAATATGGAAGTAAAATTTTGTTAGTGCAAGCCTTTGTTTCATCAAGATTCGCCATCTTCCCAAACATAAATTGCATGCAGTGAAGTATTTGTTAGGTATTGATGTGGGTAGCTCCTCGGTAAAAGCGGCGTTAGTAGACGTGGACAAGGGCCACCGGGTGGCGCAGGCATTCTCGCCCGAAACGGAACTCGAAATTGCCGCACCCCAACCTGGTTGGGCCGAGCAACACCCACGCACGTGGTGGGAACATGTGCAGCGTGCCGTGGCAAAAGTGCTGGCAATCAGTGGTGTGCGGGCACACGAAGTAGCCGCCATTGGCATTTCTTACCAAATGCATGGCCTTGTGCTGCTCGACCGACAAAACCGGGTACTGCGCCCAGCCATTATCTGGTGCGATTCCCGCGCCGTTGCAACGGGCCAGCAGGCGTTCCATGAACTTGGCCGCGAGTATTGCCTATCGCATTACCTTAACTCACCGGGAAATTTTACCGCTTCCAAATTGGCCTGGGTTAAACAACATGAGCCTGCAATTTTTTCCAACATCCATAAAGCCATGCTACCGGGCGATTACATCGCATGGCAACTAACCGGCGAGATCGCCACCACCGTATCCGGTTTATCCGAAGGTATTTTTTGGGATTTCGCTTCCGCGGATGTGGCGACGGGTTTACTCCATCAGTTTGGAATTGATCCCGTGTTGCTTCCCCAACGCGTAGCCACGTTTTCGAATCAGGGTACGTTGCGCCCGGAGGCAGCTGCGCAGCTTGGCCTTCAATCGGGCATTCCGGTTTCTTACCGGGCGGGAGACCAGCCAAACAACGCCTTTTCTTTACATGTGCTTGAGCCGGGCGAGGTGGCAGCTACGGCGGGCACGTCTGGGGTGATCTATGCGGTTACGGATCAACCTGCCTACGATGCGCAGTCGCGCGTAAATACGTTTGTACATGTAAACAACACGGCTCATGCGCATCGCAATGGGGTACTGTTGTGCATCAATGGCACCGGTATTCTAAACAGCTGGACCAAGCGGCTGCTGGGCAACATGAGCTATCCGGAAATAAACGCATTGGCTGCGGCAGTGCCCATAGGTGCAGAAGGCGTAACGGTGTTTCCGTTTGGCAATGGGGCAGAACGTGTGCTGGCGAATCGCAATGTGGCCGCACACGTGATGCATTTGGATTTAAACCGGCATCACCGCGGCCATGTGGCCCGCGCCGTGCAGGAGGGTATTGTATTTGCACTCGCTTTCGGATTTGAGGTGCTGCATGCCATGGGCATCCGCCCCAAGGTGATTCGCGCCGCTCACGCCAATATGTTTTTGAGTCCGGTTTTTCGCCAGGCATTTGTTAACACGTTGCAAGTGCCGCTGGAGTTATATGAAACCGATGGAGCCACCGGGGCCGCCCGCGGTGCCGGGGTGGGCGCAGGGTTTTTCTCCCTGCCGGATGCCTTCCGCGGGTTGCAGAAATTGCAGTCAGACCAGCCAGATGAGCGGAGCATAAAAGAATACCAACCGGTGTACAGCCGCTGGAAGGAACAGCTCCAACACGTGCTGAGTACCACGGGCTAACCTGCCGTTTAGCAAAAACCTAAACCGGTTACCAAAAAAATCCAAAGGCATTCTTGCCAGTTTATTTAGCACGACTATATTTGCTAAATAATTTAGTATTTAGGGTCGAATAATTCTAAATTTAAACTGACAATCAAGTAATTACAACGTATATGAAGATCATCAAATCCCGCCTGCTTGGCACCCGGTTGGTGCGGGCACGCGACCTAAACATCCAGATTTTTCAAATTCGCAGCGTGCTTAGCGAACACCGCGGGGCCCTGCTCGATCGTATTCTTTCGGACTTGGCCACTTACGTGGATTATAAATTTCATCAAACACTACGGCGGGCAGATTTGGTTGATCTTGCCCAGAAACTGCTACTGCTGAAGGGCCGGGACGTGGAGATGGAGTTTTATGAGCCCATCGTTAAACATCTGCAAAAGAAAGACGAGATTACATTAACCAACGACTGCTTCTTTTTGGAGATTGACGAGTTGATCCGGGTCAATCTCAATCCACAGTTACACTTTGCGGCTTAATCGAATTAAGGTATATTTGGTTTCTTACGTTGGTTGTTGGTTCGATTTTAAAAACTAAACCTTTCATTTCATATGAAAAAATTTATCGCTGCAGTATGGGTAGTAGTAGTCATGGTTTCTTGCGGAGATGATGATCCGAAGCCAAAAACCACCGAGGAGTTGTTGCAAGGTGCTACCCGGGGTTGGGTTACTACAAGTGTCACGATCAGCCCCGCGCTTTCATTTGGTGGTACTTCCATCACCGATTTGTTTTCAATTTTAGATGCGTGCGACAAGGATGATGTTGTGATTTTCACATCCGGCACAAACTACTCCATCGAAAATCCACAAAAATGTGAGGCGAGCGAACCAACGATTTGGGAGTCGGGCACGTGGACGTTGAGTGCCGATAAGAAAACCATCCGCTTCGTGCCCACGGGCGATTCTGCGTATGAACTTCAGATCCAGGAATTAACAGAGTCCACCCTGAGAGGCACAGTCGTTGAGACGATCAACGGAGTAAATTATACGCTAACGCAAACTTTACAGCCACGAAAATAGCGGTGGTGCTGTAAACGGTTAAGGCTAACCCGGTAAACGTAAGGTAGAATTCTTACTTGCTGGGTTTGCTTACGCGGATGTCCTCATCCTGATAATAATACTCGTCAAACGTTTTCCTTACCGGCGCGGTGGTGTCGGTAAGGATGCGATACACCATCCATAACAAACTCGCTGAAGTAAGCAGAAAGAGTGCGAAAATGATACCGAAGTGAAACGGTAACGAGGCAAAAACCACATACACCAACAACAGGCCTGTGGTAATGGAAACGCTAAGCGCAGCCGATCCTTTCATGTAAAATAAACATGGCCAATTGGGCCTTTGTTTGCGAAAATTTCATTTTAAATAAATCTGCTATTTTTGGCCACCTAAAAGTGCTGCAATGACCTTACTGGAGTTTGAAAAGCCCATAGCCGAATTGGAAGCTAAGTTGGCGGATATGAAGCAGTTAGCTGATGAATCCGACCACGAAGTAACCAAAGCGGTGCAAGCGCTGGAGCACAAGATACAAGAGTTAAAAAAAGAAACGTTCGAGAACCTTACGGGTTGGCAACGCGTGCAGCTCTCCCGCCATCCGGATCGGCCCTACACGTTAGATTACATCTACGAAATCACCAGCGATTTTATTGAACTGCATGGCGACCGGCATGTGGCGGATGATAAGGCCATGGTGGGTGGACTTGGCACCATCGATGGGCAAACATTCATGCTCATCGGCCAACAAAAGGGCCGTAATACAAAACAGCGCCAGCTGCGCAATTTCGGAATGGCCAACCCCGAGGGCTACCGCAAGGCACTTCGGCTAATGAAGATGGCCGAGAAGTTTAACAAGCCCATCATTACGCTGATTGATACCCCAGGTGCGTTTCCGGGCCTGGAAGCAGAAGAACGCGGCCAGGGCGAAGCCATCGCCAGAAACATTAAGGAGATGGTAACACTTAAGGTTCCGGTAATTTGCATCATCATTGGTGAAGGAGCCAGCGGTGGAGCCTTGGGCATTGCCGTGGGCGATCGGGTGCTGATGTTGGAAAATACCTGGTACTCGGTAATCTCCCCCGAATCATGCTCCTCGATTTTGTGGCGTAGTTGGGAGTACAAAGAACAAGCCGCAGAGGTGTTAAAACTCACGGCAAAAGATATGTTGCAGCACAGACTCATCGATGGTATTGTAAAAGAGCCGCTGGGCGGTGCCCATACCGATCTTAAAGCCATGTCGCAGGAGTTGAAGCGGGTTATTGTAAGCACCTATCAAGAGTTGGCCGCGCTTACACCACAAGAACGCGTGAGCCAGCGTATCGAAAAGTTCTGTTCGATGGGCGTGTATAAGGAATAACGCAGAAATAAATTCATCATGAAAAACCGTTATGCTGTAACGGTTTTTTATTTTCGAAAGCACGATGGCAAAGCGCGAACGTATTCAATGGAAAAATCAATTCGTTAACCTCGGGGCAATTGCCATCGGTGTATACCTTGCTTTTGCCGTTAGCCAATGTCAGCAAGGGTGGAGCAACGAGCAACTCATGCAGCGTTATCTTGCGGGGTTGCGCGCAGATTTACAAAAAGACCTTCAAGCAATAGAAACAGACCTCAGCAAACTGCGTGAACTGAATCGGAAATGCACGTTGTTGCTACAATTCACCAAGAGCAGAAAAATAAATGCCGACTCCGTGACCAAGTATCTTAAAGGTATCACGGTGCAGACCACGTTTCACCCTAACCCGCATGCGTACCGTACGCTTATTGGAAACCCTGCCGTAGCAAATCTCATCGAAATAGATATGAGCCGCCAGTTATCGGAATTGTATAACGGCACGTATGAAAATTTACGGGTATTGGATGCACTAACACTGCAGAACTTCCAAACCCACGTGGTACGTCGGTTTATTGATGGCAGTGGCTTTAGCCAGGCGTATCTTAAAAGCGCTGCATTTGAAGGGTTGGTGGCGGTAAACGCAGACTTTAATCGCCAAAAAATAGAAAAATATGAAGTGGCCGAATCGCAAGTAAGGAAGCTGTTACAATTGATCGATCAAACCGAGCCATGAATTTATATGTGATCAATACCGGTTTTTTTAAGCTGGATGGTGGCGCCATGTTTGGCGTGGTACCCAAAACCATTTGGCAGAAAACCAATCCCCCCGATGCCCAAAACATGTGCACGTGGGCCATGCGTTGCTTGTTGATTGAAGATGATCAGCAATTGATTTTGATTGACAACGGCATCGGAAATAAGCAAGACGAGAAATTCTTCAGCCACTACTACCTGCACGGCACCGATTCGCTTACCCGTTCCTTGCGCACACATGGGTTTACCGAGAGCGACATCACCGACATGTTTCTCAGCCACCTGCATTTTGATCATTGTGGTGGTGGTGTTCTGCGCGATGGTAACAGCCTGAAGCCCGCATTTCCAAATGCCCGGTATTGGAGCAACGCCGCGCATTGGCAATGGGCTACCCAACCCAATCCCAGGGAAAAGGCAAGTTTTCTAACGGAAAACATCCTGCCGATGCAAGCCAGCGGCCAATTGCAGTTTGTGGCTCCCGGTAGTCAGCCGCTCTCGTCTTTTGAGATTGCGTATGTGAGTGGCCACACCGAGTGCATGATGATTCCGAAAATTCGCTATCGTGGGCGTACCATTTGCTTCATGGCCGATTTGCTTCCCTCGGTGGGGCACATTCCTTTGCCCTATGTAATGGCATACGATACGCGGCCGTTGCTTACGCTGGAAGAAAAAGCAAAATTTCTGGAAGAGGCAGCCGCGAACGAATATATCCTGTTCTTAGAGCATGACCCCGTGCATGAGTGTTGCACGGTGAAGAAAACGGAAAAAGGAATCCGGCTTGACCGCACATTTTCTTTACACGAAGTGGTATGATTACGGGAATAGCTCTTTCGGGCGGAGGTGCCCGCGGCATCGCCCACATTGGTGTACTTAAAGCGCTGGAAGAAAAAGGGATTCACATCCACCGGCTGGCGGGCACAAGTGCCGGCTCAATTGTGGCCGCTTTGTACGCCTACGGGTATGCGCCCGATCGTGTGTTCGAGATCATCAAAAGCCTAAGTATTTTCAAATCGGTACGCCCCGCGTGGACGTGGACGGGTTTATTAAAAATGGATGGGCTGCAAGAGCTGCTGCACAAATACATCCCGGAGAATTCGTTCGAAGCCCTGAAGTTACCACTTACCGTAGCAGCAACCGAAATTAGAAAAGGCCAGATCCATTATTTTTCTGAAGGCGAGTTGATTCCCGCCATCATTGCCAGTTGTAGTATTCCGGCCATCTTTGAGCCGCGTCAGTTTCAGGGCGGTTTGTATGTAGATGGCGGAATTTTTGACAACCTGCCCGCGCGGCCCATTCGCGATCTGTGCGATGTTGTGATTGGCTCGCATTGTAACCACATCAGTACTGATTTCGATGCAAAGAGTTTGAAAGTTGTAATCGAACGCAGCATGCTCATGACGATTAACGCAAACACACAAATCAGCCGCAAATTGTGCGATGTGTTTATCGAGCCACCGCATTTGGATCGCTTCGGCAGCTTTGATATTGGTAAAGCACAGGAGATTTATGATACCGGCTATCAGTTCGCCAAGTCGAATTTTATGCCGCATGATTTTCAACACCCAACCGTGGCGCGATGACGTTTGAAGAGGAGATTTTGCAAGGAATTCCGAACGATCTACCACCGGCACGGCCATACGAAACAAACATCAGCCACGCGCCCCGCAGAAAAGATATTCTTTCGCCCACAGAAAAGCGACTCGCCATTGAAAATGCGTTGCGCTATTTTCCGCAGCACCAACATGCTGAGTTAGCACCCGAGTTTCGGCACGAACTGCTTACCTACGGCCGCATTTACATGTACCGCTTGCGGCCGGAACACCCTGTGTACGCACGCCCGTTAGATGCGTACCCGCACCGTAGTAAACAAGCCGCCGCCATTATGCTGATGATCCAAAACAATTTGGATCCGGCAGTGGCGCAACATCCACACGAGCTAATTACCTACGGTGGCAATGGTGCGGTTTTTCAAAATTGGGCGCAGTACCGGCTTACCATGCAGTACCTCGCCACGATGACGGATGATCAAACGCTGCACATGTACTCCGGGCATCCACTGGGTTTGTTTCCTTCTCACGCGGCGGCTCCGCGCGTGGTGGTCACCAACGGTATGATGATTCCCAATTATTCGCAGCCAGATGATTGGGAGCGCTACAATGCCTTGGGTGTTACCCAATACGGACAAATGACGGCCGGCTCGTACATGTACATCGGCCCTCAAGGTATTGTGCACGGCACAACTATCACCGTACTAAATGCCGGCCGTATGATTGCCAAAGCGGGCGAAGATTTGCGGGGTAAGCTGTTCGTTACTTCTGGGCTTGGGGGCATGAGTGGTGCGCAGCCCAAAGCCGGTAACATTGCAGGTTGCATTACGGTGGTTGCGGAGGTAAATCCCCATGCGGTGAAAAAACGACACGAGCAGGGCTGGGTGGATGAGGTTATTACCGATCTGGATGAACTGGTGGCTCGGGTAGCGCGCGCAAAACAGGCAAAGGAAGTGGTCTCGCTTGCTTACCTCGGTAACATCGTTTCGGTGTGGGAGCACTTGTATCAACGCGGGGTGCATGTAGATCTCGGCTCAGATCAAACATCGCTTCATAACCCGTTTGCGGGTGGTTATTATCCGGAGGGACTTTCGTTCGAGGCGGCAAACGAAATGATGGCCACCGATCCACCACGGTTCAAACAACTGGTTCACCAATCGTTGCGCAGGCAAGTAGCGGCAATTAATCGCCATACCGCGCAGGGCACCTATTTTTTTGATTACGGAAATGCATTTTTATTGGAAGCCGCACGGGCGGAGGCCGATGTGCGTGGGCCCGTGGGTAGGGAGTTTCGTTACCCAAGCTACGTGCAGGACATCATGGGGCCGTTGTGTTTTGATTACGGGTTTGGACCCTTCCGCTGGGTATGCTGTAGTGGTCGCGCGGAAGATCTGGATTACACCGATCGGTTGGCTCGTGAAGTATTGGAAGAATTGGTGCTAACCGCCGCGCCCGAGATTCAACATCAATTACAGGATAACCTGCGCTGGATAAATGCAGCAAAAGCCAACAATCTGGTTGTGGGTTCGCAGGCCCGCATTCTGTACGCGGATTGCGTGGGCCGCATTCAAATCGCACTAAAGTTCAATGCGGCCATCCGGTCGGGAAAGATCGGGCCGGTGGTGCTGGGTCGTGATCATCACGATGTGTCGGGCACCGACAGCCCGTATCGTGAAACATCGAATATTTATGATGGCTCTCGCTTTACGGCGGATATGTCTGTACACAATGTGATTGGTGATGCGTTTCGCGGGGCTACTTGGGTTTCGTTGCACAACGGCGGTGGTGTAGGCTGGGGCCAGGTAATGAACGGTGGTTTTGGCATGTTGTTGGATGGAAGTGCAGCAGTTGATGATCGCATTCGGCAGATGCTGCATTTTGATGTGAACAACGGCATTGCCCGGAGGGCGTGGGCGCGCAATCCGCACGCGAATGCGGCCATTCGCACAGAGATGAAGCGAAGCCCCGGATTACACGTTACGTTACCGAATGTAGTAGATGCTCAAATACTTGATTCCCTGTTCTGATGTTTCGTTTCATTCATGTACTGATCTTTAAAATTACGGGTTGGACCATTGTCGGCTCGTTCCCCGATCACATCAAAAAATTTGTAATCGCGGTAGCTCCACATACCAGCAATTGGGATTTTACCATAGGCGTTTCTGCGCGCAGCATCTTGCGGTTGTACCACTCGCGTTTCATTGGCAAGAGCCAGCTTTTTAAGCCGCCGGTAGGATGGTTTTTCCGATGGTTGGGCGGCATTCCGGTGGATCGCTCAAAATCGCAAGACATGGTGCAGCAAGTGGCGCAGCATTTTAAGTCGGGCGATCGTTTTGTTTTGGCCATTGCCCCGGAAGGAACCCGTAAGAAAGTGGATCGGCTAAAAACAGGTTTTTACTACATCGCCAAAGCTGCCGGGGTGCCGATTTTTCCTGTAGGATTTGATTTTGCAAAAAAGCAGGTGATAATTGACAAACCGCTGTACCCGGGCGAAAACGCGGAAGCAGATTTGGAGAAAATTATGTCGTTTTACCGAGGGATTACAGGCAAGAACCCCGAATTGGGCCTGCAAGAGCAACAGCAGTAACGTGGCCAATACGCACGAGCGGAATTTTACGTTACCTTTGATCTCTAAATTTAAATAGCATGAAATCAAATCGACTGATCGTAGTTTTTGGCGCGCTGTTAATCGCATCTCAGGCGTTTGCACAGGCGCAATTTGCGCTGGGTTTGCGCGGCGGGTTGAACCTTGCCAAGTTTGATATTTCGCAGGGCGTGTCGAACATTGAGAACCGCACCGGCTTCCATGGCGGTGCTTTTGCGCTGATCAAGCTCACCAAGTTTGGCATTCAACCCGAAGTGCAATTTTCGAAGCAGGGCAGCAGCTTCAGGGCGAACACATCCAATATTGAAGCAAACTTCGATTACATCAATGTGCCGATTATGTTAAAACTTTATCTCGCCGCTGGGTTGAATCTGCAAGCGGGTCCGCAGTTTGGCTTTCTCTCCACTTCAGAGTTGAGGGAAACGGTGGGCAGTATCGTTACCGTACAAGATGCCAAAGATCGTTTAGGAAAAAAGTCGGATACATCAATTGCCGTGGGTGCCGGCTGGGATTTGCCCTTTGGCCTGATGATTGAGGCACGCTACGTGTTTGGTTTGCAGGATGTACAACTGCGGCCCTCCACTACCTCGCCGCTGGATTTCAAAAATCAGGTGATCCAGGTGTCGCTGGGCTATAAGTTGATCAAGCTCGGAAAGTAATTTTTGAATCTAGTGATTCATGAAAGGCCACCTTCGGGTGGCTTTTTTAATTTTGTGCCGTGACCAACAACGCTTACCAAAACGCGGTGGCCTACCTGTATGCCAATCTCCCGATGTTTCAACGGGTGGGCGCAAGTGCATACAAAAAGGATTTAGGCAACACGTTGCAGTTGTGTGCGGCTTTAGGTAATCCGCAGCATGCATTCAAGGCCATTCACGTAGCCGGAACCAACGGCAAGGGTAGTACTTCGCACATGCTGGCCGCGGTGCTGCAAGTGGCTGGTTACAAAACCGGGCTCTACACTTCGCCGCACCTGAAATCATTTACCGAACGCATTCGCGTAAATGGCCAACCGGTGGCGGAAGAGTTCGTGGTGGATTTTGTAGACCGCATACGTCCGCTGGTTGAGGCGATCAAACCATCTTTTTTTGAAATCACCGTAGCCATGGCGTTCGATTACTTCGCCCGGTCGGGTGTGGAAATTGCAGTCGTTGAGGTGGGATTGGGTGGCCGATTAGATTCCACCAATGTGATTACACCGCTGGTATCTGTCATCACCAATATCAGTTACGACCACATGGACTTACTTGGTAACACGTTGTCTGAAATCGCATTCGAGAAAGCGGGCATCATTAAGCCGGGTGTTCCCTGTGTTGTTGCGCAATGGCAAAACGAAGTGGAGCATGTTTTTCGTGCGCAAGCTTCCAGCGCGCGCGCGGCGCTTACGTACGCTTCGGCCGAGTACAGTGTAACCCCAGTGGTGCCCGGCACGTGGCGCACCCACCAGTTGGCAACCGGAGTGAACCAAGACTACCACCTTGATTTGTTGGGCAATTATCAACAGCAAAATCTTGCCGGGGTATTGGCCACACTTGATGTGCTGGCCCGGTGCGGCCTACCCATTTCGCCCACCGCCAGGGTAGAGGGCTTGGCCAACGCGGCAACCATCACCGGGCTAAAGGGCCGATGGCAACAACTTGGGGCGCATCCGTTGATTATAGCCGATACCGGCCACAATGAGGCTGGCCTGCAAGCGGTTTTACATCAAATCCGGCAACAGCCGTATAAAAAGTTGTGGATGGTGCTTGGGATGGTGAAGGACAAGGAGCTTTCTAAGGTGCTGCAACTTCTGCCCCGAGAGGCCAATTATGTTTTCTGTCAGGCGCAAATTCCGCGCGCGTTGCCCGCTGTTGAATTGGCCAAACACGCGGCGGCTTTTGGTTTGGTAGGTGAGGTAGTGCCCGATGTAAACGCCGCCCTGCAATGGGCAAAAGAAAAAGCCAGCCCAGACGACATGATCTTTATTGGCGGTAGTACTTTTGTGATTGCTGAAATTGATAATCTGTAAACGCACTTGAAAAGTAAACTGCAACGCTTCGCGATCATTGCCGAACGCGAAAATGTATTGGAGCCCGGCAAAGAACTTTTTGATAAAATCAAAGGCCGTTGGAACGAGGCGTTCTTTCGTAATGCATATCCCATCACCTTGGAACTGGCTTGCGGCAGGGGCGAATACTCTGTGGTGCTGGCCCAGCATTTTCCGGATCGTAATTTTATTGGTGTAGACAAAAAAGGCGACCGCATCTGGAAGGGCAGCACGTGGGCAGTGGAAAAAGGTCTGGCCAACGTCGCTTTTTTGCGCACGCAAATGCTCAACCTCGAATCGTTTTTTGGACATCACGAAGCCGATGAAATTTGGATTACGTTTCCCGATCCGCGGCCCCGGAAGCGCGATGTAAAAAGACGCCTGACTAGTCCACGTTTTCTGGACATTTATAAGCACGTAGTCCGGCCCGGAGGTTGGGTGCGGCTCAAGACAGACAACACACCACTCTTTGACTACACGCTGGAGGTACTGAATGCACGCGCAGACGTGCGCGATCTGGTTTTTACCCACGACTTATATCAATCACCCCTGCGCGCGGAATGCCACGACATTAAAACACGGTATGAGGAGATGTTTACTGCCCAGGGGGAGGTCATTAAATACCTTCGTTTTTGCTTTACCGATTTGTGAACCACAAATAACATTGCCTTAATGCCGACTTGGCGTAACACTGCGTTAATCCGGCTACTTTTGTGCAACCAATGAGAGGAAAACCGCACTCGGTTTTCCGCCACCTATGGGTAAGAAAAAGCGCGAGGTAGATCTAGTCATCCTTTCCGACATTCACCTCGGCACGTACGGCTGCCACTCCGAAGAACTACTGAAGTACCTGAAAACAATCAAGCCGAAGCACTTGATTTTGAATGGCGACATTATCGATATGTGGCAGTTTAGCAAGCGCTATTGGCCCAAATCGCATATGCAAATCATTAAGCACATCATGGGCGTGCTGGCCAAGGGCACGAAGGTCACCTACCTTACCGGTAATCACGATGAGATGCTCCGCAAGTTTGCAGGTTTTAAACTAGGTAATTTGCGGATCGCCAACAAGAAGGTGATCAATCTGCAGGGCAAGCGGGCGTGGATCTTTCATGGCGATGTATTTGATGTAACCATGCGCTACTCGAAGTGGCTGGCAAAACTCGGTGCTATTGGTTACGATACACTTATCCTCATCAACACGTTTGTGAATTTTGTGTTGAAGCTTTTCGGCCGAAATAAAATCTCGCTGTCCAAAAAAGTAAAAGATAGCGTAAAACAAGCGGTAAAATTCATTAACGATTTTGAGCGTACGGCAGCGGAGATTGCCATTTACAATAAGTACGATTATGTGGTCTGCGGCCACATCCACCACCCGGAGATGAAAAATATTGTCACGGATAATGGCCAGGTTATTTATCTCAATTCGGGCGACTGGGTGGAGAACCTCACCGCGCTGGAATATCACCTTGGGGAATGGCGCATCTACCGCTACCACAGCGATCCCTTTGCGCAATCCATGAAAATCAACAAGCGGTATCGCAGCAAGTTGGATAATGATGAGATTTTTAAAGACCTGGTAAACGAATTTCTGAAAAAATGAAAATCTTATACGCCATTCAGGGTACCGGCAACGGGCACTTGAGTCGGGCAGTAGACATCATCCCGGAGTTACAGAAGCATGGCGAGCTGGATTTGTTCGTAAGCGGTGCTCAGGCCGAGATTGTGTTACCCTATCCGGTAAAATACAAATCCAAAGGCCTGAGTTTTTACTTCGGTAAAAAAGGAGGAATTGATTTCTATCAAACCTTCCAAAAAAACAGCACGCGCGAAGTGGTGAAGGAAGTGAAAGCATTCCCGGCGGAGAAGTACGACTTGATTGTTAACGACTTTGAACCCATTAGCGCGTGGGCAGCCCGGCGCAAAGGTGTGCCGTGTGTGGGTTTGAGCCACCAATCGGCATTGCTTTCTAAAAAATCACCACGTCCGAAAGTGATCGATCCGTTTGGCGAGTGGATTATCCGCAAGTACGCGCCCGTGAAAAAATACGTGGGTTTTCATTTTCAGGAATACGACAAGAACATTTTTACACCAGTCATCCGGCAGGCCATCCGGCAGGCAACGGTTACCAACAAGGGTCACTATACCGTTTACCTGCCTGCGTACGATGACAAAAAACTGGTTTCGCTGCTGCTCAAATTTCCGAAGATTAAATGGCAGATTTTTTCTAAGCACACACAACAGACTTACCACGTGGGGCGGATTTCGGTTTTTCCTGTAAGCGGCCAGGATTTTATTGAAAGCGTGGTGAGTTGCGAGGGCGTTTTATGCGGCGCTGGTTTCGAGACGCCGGCCGAGGTGTTGCATCTCAATAAAAAACTGTTGGTGGTGCCCATGCAAACCCAATACGAGCAGCATTGTAATGCCGCCGCGCTAAAAAAGATGGGGGTGCCGGTGGTGAAGAAAGTGAAAAAGAAATCCCTCAAAAAGATAAAGCGCTGGCTGGAGGAGGCCAAGCCCCTGAACTACACATTTCCAGACATTGCTGAAGAGGCCGTGGACTTCCTCATGCGCAAGTATGTTTAATTAAAAGGGTAATCTACCCGTAAAAAATCAGTAATACCCACACCCGTTCTTTGCCATTTCGTTTATAGCAGTGGCGACTCAGCGAATCTTGGTGGTGGATGATGATCGGGATATTCTGGACTTGTTGAAATACAATCTCCGCAAGGAAGGATTTCAGGTGCGTTGTGTAAGCCACAGCGAAAAAGCCGTTCAGGCAGCGCTCAGATTCAAGCCCGATTTGGTGGTGCTGGATATTATGATGCCCCATCCCAACGGTATTGAGATTTGCCGGGAGTTGCGTTTGATGGATGTGTTTCGAAATACGTTCATCTTTTTTTTAACAGCTAAAACAGAGCCGTATTTTCACGACGCTGCGTACGATGCCGGTGGGGATGATCTGGTAGAAAAGATTACCAGCATCCGGGCGCTCACCAGCAAAATCAACATCGTGCTTCGCGATCATTTTGTGATTCGCAAGCGGCAGGCAGAACTCACGCTGGGCAAGCTTCAAATCAATCGCAGGAAGGCGGTTGTGCGTTTGCCGGATCGTGAAATAAAACTCTCGCACCAGGAAATGGAGTTACTCTACTTCTTTGCCCAAAATCCGGATCGGGCGGTTACCCGCGAGCAGTTGATTAGTAACTTGTGGAGTACTTCGTTGTTGACTTGGACTTCTTCCTTGGATGCCTTGGTAGAAAAGCTAGCCGAAAAATTAGGAAAACCCTGGATCGTGTCAACCGCGGATGGCCTGTACAGCGCCCGTTGGCCTTAGTCTACTTCCAACGCTTCCAGAATCTCTGCCAGAGCGCCATAGGCTTTTAAACCGGTGCGCTCTTCTTCAAACCCAAGCAGGGAAATGCCGGAGAACCCGCGCTCCAAAACCCATGGAATAGCTGTTGCGTCTGCAATTTGTGCCCACAGCGGGAAATGCCCCATTAAGGTATTTCGCTCGTGCTCCTTCAGCTCACTCGCGTCCGACACTTCCAGAAACAGGACATGTGCCGCAGCCGCCATGAGCTTGGGTAGCGCGTCCACAAGTTGTGCACCTGTGCCTGCCACAATCCATTTTGATTCGGCCGTAATGGAAGTAAGTTGTGTTACGTTGATTTGGTAAACCACACCGGGCAATTCGTTTCGCCAATCGGCCGTAAAATCGGCAAGCTCTACTACCAGTGTTGGCCCGGCTATCCACCCGGCAATATCTTTGAATTTCGTAAGCGAGATCCCGCTTTCAACCGGGAATCCCAAATAATCTGCACCCATGCCGGCACCGTAGCGGGCATCGCTTAAGTGGGTGATGTTTCCGATCTTAACGGGTAGTCGTAAAGCCATCGCCAAATATCACAAAAGAAAGGATAACTTTACGCGTTAGTAACAGGCATGCGTTTAAAACATTGGTACGGTTTTGTGATGTTGGTGCTGTGGGGTATGGCGTGCGAGCCGGGGCCGGAAGTTGTGGTGTTGCGGGATGTTGAATTTGCGCCTTTGAAGAAAGGCATGTTCTGGATTTACCAGGTGGATTCCACGGTGATTTCGGCAAACATTGAGCAAAAGTATCAATACCAGTTGCAGGTAGAAATTACCGATTCAATTGCCGAAGTACCGGGGCAGGCGTGGTACGTGCTTACGCGTTCAAAACGCCCTACTTCAAATGCAGCATTTACGCCGCTGGTGCCGTGGAGTGCCCGGCGTAACGCGCAACAGTTTCTCGTGCGCGAGGGCAACACTGTTTTTGAGGCGCTTGCTTTTCCGGTGATTGCCGGGCGCGTGTGGAACGGAAATGCGTTTAATGGCTTGGGTGGGGATGAGTTTTGCGAGGGCACGGGTGCCTGCGACTTATACAGCTATGTTGAACTGGGTGCTACGCGCGTGGCGGGCGGCACTACCTTTACTGATGTGCTATCGGTAGCGCAGGGCAATACGCCCGACCGGTTGGTAAAGTTTGATGTGCGCACCAGTTATTATGCACGCCATGTAGGTTTGATTGAGCGCGAGTATCGGGTGTTAGACTATTGTACGCTGCCGGCCTGTTTTGGGCGCCAGTTTGTAGATCGGGGTTTGGTGTATTCGCAAACACTTATTTCGCATGGTCAGAGGTAAGCTCATCCTGTTCTTTGTTTGTGTAAGTGTTTGGGCGTGGAGCCAGCAAAACCGGTATGTGGTTACGTTTTCCTCGAAGCAAGGCACCCCTTTTTCTGTGCAGGAGCCCGAACGGTTTTTATCCGCGAAAGCGCTGCAGCGGCGTGTGCGTAACGAAGTGCTGGTTACCGCAGACGATCTGCCGGTAAACCCGGATTTTGTTCGCCAGTTGCGCGCGGCAGGTGTAGACGTGTATTACACCTCGCGTTGGCTTAATGCGGCGCTGATCCAGGCCCAGCCTGCGCAATTAACAGCGGTGCAAGCGTTGCCCTTCGTGGCAAGCGTGCAGCAAGTTGCACCCGGCCGGAAACTTGCCGGCCGCAGCCAGGCCAAAAACAAGTTGAAGGAAAACACCACGGTTGCTGCTGCAACGGCTACGCGCACCCAATTGCAAATGGTGGGCCTTACCAGCATGTTAGATGAGGGCGTAACGGGAAAAAACGTGCATGTGGCCGTTTTCGATAGTGGGTTTGAGGGCGTAGCCGCCATCTCTTTTTTTCAGCATTTGTATACCGAGGGTAGGGTAAAAGACGTGTACGATTTCGTAGCGCGAAGTGGCAACGTGTATCAGTATGATGACCACGGTACAGAAGTGCTCTCCATCATGGCCGGGCTAAATCCCACCACGTTTGTAGGCGGAGCACATGGTGCAGATTACCATCTGTATGTTACGGAAGATATTTCCAGCGAATACCGCGTGGAGGAATGGAACTGGCTTTTTGCCGCGGAGCGGGCGGATAGTGCCGGTGTAGATGTAATTGTGGCATCGCTGGGGTACAATACGTTTGATGATGCTACGATGAACTATCGCACCGCAGATTTGAACGGAACCACAGCCATTGTAAGTCGCGCGGCAACGGAAGCGGCCAGGCGCGGCCTGGTGGTGGTAACCAGCGCGGGCAATGAAGGCAATGATCCGTCGTGGCGGTTGGTTACACCGCCGGGGGATGCCATTGGCACGCTGGCGGTGGGTTCGGTAAATGCCGCTGGCGCTCGGAGTTCTTTTAGCTCGGTTGGGCCTACTACCGATGGCCGCATCAAACCGGAAGTTGTTGCGTTGGGTTCCGGCACGGCCTTGATCCGCAGAACCGGAAGCATCTCTACCGGCAGTGGCACTTCGTATGCAGCGCCGTTGGTGGCCAGTCTGGTGGCCGGGGTATTGCAAAAATATCCGGAGCTCAGTCGCGCCGCGGTACTTGATGCCTTGCAACAATCGGCCTCACTGGCCGATGCCCCCAATAATCAGTTGGGCTTTGGTATTCCGAATTATTTGCGCGTGGTAGATTATTTCGAGTCGAAGAAAATCGATGAGCCGATCGAAATCTATCCTAATCCGGCAGAAAACCTTGTTTCCATTCGCATCCAAAACGGGCTGCAAGAAGAGATTCGTGTGGTGCTAACAGATTTGGCCGGCCGGGTACAAATTGAGCGCACGGTAAAGATCACGCGCCCGTACGATCCGATTGACATTGACCTCGCGAAGCTATCGCCCGGCATTTATTTTGTACAGGTTAGCCGCACCGGCCAATCCAAAACCATGCGACTGGTAAAACAATAGTATGATACAAGAACGCCCCATCATTGCACCCTCCATTCTGGCTGCTGACTTCGCCCATCTGCAACGCGACGTGGATATGATCAACGAGAGCGATGCGCAGTGGATTCACGTAGACATTATGGATGGAGTTTTTGTTCCAAACTTGTCGTTCGGCATCCCGGTAACGGAGGCAATTAAGCGCCACGCACGTAAACCTTTGGATGTTCATCTGATGATTGTGCAACCCGAGCGATATATCGAAGCATTTCGAAAGGCCGGGGCAGACGTGATCTCGGTACATCTGGAGGCGAGCACCCATTTGCATCGCACTTTGCAGCAAATTAAAAGTACCGGGGCTTTGGCGGGGGTAGCCATTAACCCGCATACGTCGGTAGCCTTGCTGGAAGATACGCTGCGCGATATTGATTTGGTTTGTTTAATGTCGGTCAACCCCGGGTTTGGCGGGCAGAAATTTATTGAACAGACATACCAAAAAACGGCTGCGTTGAAGGCCCTGATTCAGCGGGTGGGTGCCCGCACGTTGATTGAGATTGATGGTGGTGTAAACGAACAAAACGCGGGGCCGCTTTTGCAACACGGAGCGGATGTGTTGGTAGCCGGTAACGTGGTGTTCTCCCATGAAAACCCGAAAGGGGTGATTTCGCGTTTAAGAAGTAGCTAGCTTTTACCATTCTATGCGCCTTGGAATTATTCTTGCTGCCGTTTTGATGATCTCCTGTGCCCGGCAGGTTTCGCGAATTGATCCCGGCCAAACCATTGATTTGAGCGGGCGCTGGAACGACTCGGATAGCCGGCGGGTAGCCGATCAGATGATTCAAAGCCTCACACAGTCGGAGCGGTACAAAGCGTATGCAACGGCACTCGGGCGCAAGCCCGCCATTCTTGTTGGCCTTGTACGCAATAAAACCAGCGAACACATTGATGCTGCCAACTACATCAAAAAAATTGAAGTAGCAGTGTTTAACTCCGGCCTGGCTGATTTGGTGGAATCCGAAAACTTCCGGGATCTGCTGCGTAAAGAGCGTGCCGAACAACAGGATTTTGCCGGTGCAGAAACCGTAAAAAAATGGGGTCGGGAGGTAGGTGCCGATCTCATGCTCTTTGGTGAGATGACCAGCGAAACCGATTTCGCTGGTAACCGGCGAGTAGTAAACTATGTAACCACACTTTTCCTTACCGAGATTGAAACAAACAAGCGGGTGTGGTTTGGCCAGCAGGAAATCAAAAAGTTGGTTCGCAACTGAAGATGATGATGCGGAGAAGCACAATCGTTTTTTTGCTGGCGATTGGCCAGGCCTGTGCTTCGTATCACCAAACCAACCGTGATTTTAACCTTGAGTTTGAGCAGGGCCAATTGCAGGCCGCGCTGGCAACACTTCGCAACTCAAACATCAAAAATTCGCGCAACGAGTTTTTGTACTACGTAAACGGCGGCTTGGTGCTTTCGATGATGGGCCGTTATGCCGAAAGCAACGACTATTTGGAGAAGGCGTATTTGCTGGGTGAAGACTTTAGAACAAACTATTTTCTTCAGGCCGCCTCGTACCTGACTAACCCCATGATTACCGAGTATCGGGGTGAAGATCATGAACACCTGATGCTGCTGTACTACAAAGCGATTAACTTTCTTAAAGAAGGGCGCACGGAGGAAGCGCTGGTAGAGTGCAGACGCCTGAATATTCGGCTGCAACAACTGAGCGACCGCTACGAAAACCCAGATCGGTACCGGGAAGATGCTTTTGTACACATGTTAATGGGCATCATCTATGACATGGACCGCGATTACAATAATGCGTTCATTGCCTACCGTAATTCATACGAAATTTACACCAGTAGCTATGCCCGGCTTTTTCAAGTGGCCGTACCCCAGCAATTGAAACAAGATTTGCTGCGCACCGCAAGCCTTAGCGGGTTTACCGATGAGCTGGCCCGCTTCAAAGCGGAATTCAACGTGCCGCACTATGTGTACCAGCCCGACCAAAACGGGCAGTTAATCTTCTTTTGGCACAATGGGTTGAGCCCGATAAAGTCTGAGTGGGGAATCAATTTTATTGCCGATACGCGTAACGATTTCATCTATTTCTCCAACGAGGAAATGAATTTCGCTTTTCCCTTTCCGTTGAACAATTATAGCCAGGAAGACCGTAATGCGCTTACTGCGCTGCGCGTATTTCGGGTGGCTTTTCCGCGCTTTGTCGAGCGCCCGGAATACTTTCAGTCCGGTCAGTTAATCTGGAATAATCAACGTACTGAGCTTGAAGTTTGCCAAAACATACAACGCATTGCCACCCACTGCCTGCAGCAGCGCATGACGTTGGAATTCAGCAAGGCGCTGATTCGCGTGGCGTTAAAAAAGGCGGTAGAGCAGCAAGCCCGCAAATCAGACCGGGTATTGGGCTCGGTAGTGGGTGTTGTAAACGCGCTTACCGAGCGGGCGGATGTGCGCAGTTGGCAAACACTACCTCATAACATTCACATCGCAAAAATCTCGTTGCCCCCGGGGCGGCATCAAGTCCGGCTGGAACTCGCCGGGAGCCGCACCGATCAGCAACATGATTTTACGTACGAAGTGCAGAGCGGGCAAACACTTTTTCACACTTTTACTTCGTTAGAAACAAACTATCCGCGCTATTACTGATTAGGGCGATTATTTCTAATTTTAGCGATTCATTAAACGCGTTCATATCAGCTACCGCAGCATCTTTTTGGGTTTGTTAGCCTGGGGTTTATCGGGTTGCATGGGCGTGTGGGCACAAGATCAGCCGGTTTTTCCGCTGGATAATTTCTATGCCGAACGCAAAAAATGGCCTCGCACGATTTTAAAAAACGTGCGGTTCAGCCTGAGCACCGGGTATGGTAACACGTTTTTTCGGCATCGGTTGGATGGTTTTGGCGTGTTGCAGGCCCCAGACAGTGTGGTGAAGATTTTTGATCGCGCCAATCCCAATACCATCTACCAAAGTTGGGTCAATCGTGTGGCAGCGAATCCATGGGGTTTTGCGCCCACGCATTTTCGGGTGAGTTCCGACTCGGCTCAACTTGGTTTTCGCGGCAACGGTTGGAACATCCCGTTTAAGGGAACGATCCACTATGAATTCATGGGGCGGTACCGGATCGGAGGGGGGTATTCCTACCAATGGCTGAATATTGGTCGGTTGGTACCTACACAGTTTGACGATCGCATCGCTGACTACAACCCGATTACGCCGGGTGGGTGGATGCGCCAATACTTCGGAATGCTCGGGGTCTCGTTTTACCGGGCAGATCGGTTTTTGTTCACCGCGGATGCCAACATCGGGGGCTTTCGGCCCGGCCGCAATTTCGATCGGTCGTTGATCCAAAAAGGAATCTATGTAAACGTGGGTGTTACGGTAGAAAAGGAGTTATCAGAATACCTGCGGGTATTTGCACGGCCCTCCTTCGAGATAAAAAACTACACGTTGGCGCTACCCGGCTCGGGCAAAGGTATTGTGCACAACATCAACACGCTGTACCTCAATGTGGGGTTAACGTATTCCATTCCGGAACTGCCACGTTGTTTTCACAAAGACTGCCGCGTGCAGATCAACCATGCCCATGGCGATCGGGAATACAGAAGCCGGGTGCACCCGATTTTTAAGAAACAGAATCCTGGGTATGGCGAGAATCATCCCAACCTGATCAAATACAAAAAGCGCAACAAAAGGCGGCTCAACCCCTATTGATTTTTGCCTGAAAATACCTTGCCATTCGGCCCAAAAATTGGCCGAATTTCTTCCTAATTTTTCTATCTTCGCACGGCCTTTACCAGGCCCTTTTTTTAACCTGCTAATTCACTGTAAACGACCACTTTGTGTCAGAAGAAAATGTAAATGATCCGCCCCCCCGGCAGAACATTATCCCAATCAACATCGAAGACGAAATGCGCGGTGCGTACATCGACTATTCCATGTCGGTGATTATCTCCCGGGCGTTACCCGATGTTCGGGATGGGTTGAAACCTGTACACCGCAGGGTGTTGTACGGTATGCTGGAGTTGGGCGTTAACTACAACAAGCCGTTTAAGAAGTCTGCGCGGATTGTCGGGGATGTGATGGGTAAGTACCACCCCCATGGCGATGCCTCAATTTACGATACACTGGTGCGCATGGCCCAGGAGTGGTCGCTGCGCTACCCCATGGTGGATGGCCAGGGTAATTTTGGATCGGTTGATGGCGATCCTCCGGCAGCCATGCGTTACACGGAGGCGCGCCTCCGCAGAATTGCGGAAGAAATGCTGGCCGACATCAACAAGGAAACGGTAGATTTCCAACCTAACTACGATGATCAGTTTACGGAGCCCTCGGTACTACCCGCCAAGGTGCCCAATTTGTTGATCAACGGCTCATCGGGCATTGCCGTGGGCATGGCTACCAACATGGCGCCCCACAACTTGCGCGAGGTGGTAGATGGTGTGATTGCCTATATTGATAACCGGGAAATTTCCATTCCGGAGCTGATGAAGTACGTAGTAGCCCCGGATTTTCCCACCGCCGGCATTATTTATGGCTTGCAGGGCGTTCAGGAAGCCTACCTCACCGGCCGCGGAAAAGTAACCCTGCGCGCAAAAGCCGAGATTGTTGCTAACGGCAACCGCGAGCAGATTATCGTTACCGAGATTCCGTACCAGGTGAACAAAGCGCAGATGATTGAAAAGACGGCTGCGCTGATTAATGAAAAACGCATTGAAGGCATCAGCGATATTCGCGATGAGTCGGATCGGGACGGTTTCCGGATTGTGTACGATCTAAAGAAAGACGCCATCGGCAACATTGTGCTGAACAACCTTTTCAAGCACACGCAGTTGCAGACCACCTTTGGTATCAATAACGTGGCGCTGGTCAAGGGTAGGCCGCAAACCCTGAACCTGAAGGAACTGATCCACTATTTTGTGGAACACCGCCACGAGGTGGTGATTCGTAGAACGAAGTTTGATTTGGCTGAAGCCGAACGACGCGCTCATATTTTGGAGGGTTATTTGATTGCCCTGGATCATCTGGACGAGGTAATTGCGTTGATCCGCAATTCCAAAGATCCGGAGGTAGCCAAGGTGGGTTTGATCGAGCGCTTCGGTCTTTCCGAGATTCAGGCGAAGGCCATTTTGGAGATGCGTTTGCAACGGCTTACCGGCCTGGAGCGCGAGAAAATCCAAAACGAATACAAAGAAGTACGCGCCCTGATTGAGCACCTGCAACAGGTGCTGGCCAACGAGGGCCTGCGGATGGATATCATCAAAAACGAACTGTTGGAGGTGCGCGAGCGCTATGGCGATGAGCGCAGAACCCTGGTGGTGCCCAGTGAAGAAGATATTACCGTGGAGGATATGATCCCCAACGAGGAGATGGTGATTACCATCTCGAATCAGGGTTACATTAAACGCACCTCGCTGAGCGAGTACCGCACACAAGGGCGCGGGGGTATCGGTTCTAAAGCAGTTACCACCAAAGAAGACGATTTTACAGAGCACCTGTTCATTGCCCAGGCCCACGATTACCTGTTGATCTTTACCGAATCGGGCAAAGTGTTTTGGCGCAAGGCCTACGAAATACCCGAAGGCAACAAAACGTCAAAGGGCAGGGCAATTCAAAACCTGATCAACATTGAGCCGGGCGATACGGTGCGGGCAGTATTGAATGTGAAAGATATTACCGATGAAGCATACATCAATTCCAATTACGTGGTGCTTTGCACGGAACGCGGCACGATCAAGAAAACGGCCCTTGAGGAATTCTCGCGGCCGCGCGCAAATGGTATTGCCGCAATTACGATTAACGATGGCGACCGCCTGCTGGAGGTAGCCCTTACCAACGGCAGCAACCATATTGTGATCGCGAAAAGCGAAGGCAATGCCATCCACTTTAACGAAGAAGACGTGCGCCCCATGGGCCGCACCGCTGCGGGTGTACGCGGCGTTACGCTCGATTCGGACGAGGACAAGGTGATTGGCATGGTGTGCATCACCCGGGCAGACGCAAATCTTTTGGTGGTTTCGGAGAAGGGTTTTGGAAAACGCTCGGACATCTCCGATTACCGAATCACCAGCCGTGGCGGGAAAGGTGTAAAGACCCTTCAAATCACCGAAAAAACTGGCAAGCTTGTTGCAATCAAGGAAGTAGGCGACAAAGACGAATTGATGATCGTAAATAAATCCGGAATTAGTATTCGCATTGCCGTAGAAGAACTGCGTGTTATGGGCCGTGCTACACAAGGCGTAAAGCTGATTCGCCTGAATGACGATGACTCTATTTCTTCTGTTGCCAAGATTGAAAAAATGGAAGGTGAACCGGGTGCCGATTTGCCAACCGAATAAAAAACTAATTTTGTACCACTAAATCAACAACCTGTAAAATGAAAAGAATAGCCCTTGCGCTTTTGCTTTGCAGCCCTTGGCTGGCTGTTGCACAGCAGAAGGAAATTAAGCCGAGCATCCCCAAGGCGGAAACCGCCTGGAAAGCAAATAAGTTGGATGAGGCCAAAGCAATCATCGATGCCACCGTCTCCAATCAGGAGTTCATGGTCGATAAAAAAGGCAACCCGTCTAAAAACGCTGCAAAGGCATGGTATATCCGTGGTGTAATTTATGCTGCCATAGATACCACAAAAAATGAGCAGTTTAAGAGCCTGGAGGCGAACCCGTTTGCCGAAGCAAAGAAGTCGTTCGATAAGAGCAAGGAACTGGACGGTGGAAAGACGGCTAGTTTCCTAAATGATCCTGCCGGCTTTGTGCCGATTACGGTAGACCAGGTAAACGCCTATTTGGCACAAGCCTACTTTAACAAAGCCATCTATCAATACCAGGATAAAAAAGACTATAAGAGGGCGTTCGAACACGTGGAGCAAACGCTCTACTTCTTGCCGAATGATACATCCATCCTGTTAAATGCAGGGGTTTACTTTGGGCCCTCGGCCGATGAAACCGAAAAATCGTTGGAATACATCAAGCAATACCATGCGAAAGGCGGAAAAAGCAAGGACTCGTACATTCAGAAATACAGTTTGTATCGCGATAAGCTAAAGAACAACGAGGCCGCACTGGCCACCGCGCGCGAGGCGATGGTTGCTTACCCGAATGAATCCGAGTTTCCGAAATTGGAGTTGGACATGTTCATTAAGATGGGCCGTTTACCCGAAGCAAAAGCAGCTATGGAAAAACAAGCCATGGCTAACCCGGAAGAAAAAGAGTCGCGTTACTATTTGGGTGTGATCAGCCAGGAACTAAAGCAAATGGATGAAGCCCGCAAGTGGTACAACGAAGCCATTAAGCTCGATTCAAAATACTTTGATGCGCAGCTTGCCCTGGCCGATTTGGTGTACCAGGAGGCAAGGGATGTAAAGGCGCAGATGAACCAGTTGGGGATCACAAAAGACGACATGAAAAAGCGGATGGAGTTGGACAAAGTGTATGTCGACAAACTCAAGGCTGCACTGCCGAACTGGGAGTTGTGCGAAAAGCTGAGCCCGGATGAACCTAAGGTGTTAGATACGCTCCTTAACATTTACAGCGATCTGGATAACCAGGCGCAGATTACCCGTATTGAAAAGAAAATGAAGAGTTTGGGCTTGTTGGATTAACCTACATCCCTCAAAAAAAGGAAAGGTCGGCCAAAAGCCGGCCTTTTTTATTGCTTTCCCGGCCCAAGTGCCCGCCTGCTGACTTCCGTCATTCTTTTGCCGTTGGCCATCGCCTATAATAGCAGGCAATTAACCGATTTGAATATGAGTTCCGTAAGTAAACTTTCAGCAACCCAGACCAACAGCCTGGTGTTGCTTCGCATTTTTATTGGGTGGCACTTTTTGTACGAAGGTGTACTGAAGTTGTACAGCCCAAATTGGACCGCCAAAGGCTACTTGCTTAGCGCCAGTTTTATGCAAGGATTTTTCCGGTGGCTGGCCAGCGACTCCCTGATTTCAGTGATTGATACCCTAAACATTGCTGCGCTGGTAATGGTGGGTGTGAGCCTGGTGGTGGGTTTTAAAACCCAGTGGGCTGCGCTGGTTGGCATCGGCTTGTTGTTGATGTATTACTTCGCCCACCCTGCCTTTCCCGGCTTCCCGCAGGGGCCGTCTGAAGGCAGCTATTGGATTGTAAACAAAAACCTGATTGAGGCTGCTGCGCTGTATGTGCTTTTCGTTTTCCCCACGGAAGGTGCTTTCGGAATTGCGCGGCTGTTTCAACGTGCTAAAATCGAAAACGCATAACCTCAAAACACAACTTTTATGGCAAACGAAGAAGGTTTATTCAACAGATTGTCGCGCAGAGATTGGCTTAAAGGCTTAGCCGGGGTGCCGATTTTTGCCGGTGTTTGGGGTGCCGGGGCTTCTTTCTCCGGCAATGTGAAACGCGAGCGCAAGCTGCTCCTGGAAACGCTCAATATCAAAGCGGCGGCTCCCCCGGCCACGGGGCCGATGAGTGGAGATCCGGTGCGGGTGGGGATCATCGGGTTTGGAATCCGGGGTGAACAACTGTGCCGCGCGTTGGGCTTTGCTACCACCGATTGGCTGACCGACATGAAGAGCGCCCTGGAAAAGAATCCAAATGATACCCGTTTGAATGACTTTAAGGCGCAGGAAAACCTAAATGTGAAGTTAAGTGCCATTTGCGATCTGTTTGAGGTGCGCACACAAAAGGCGTTAGACTCGTTTAACAACGAGACCAACCAGATCAAAAGATTCAAAACACATTCAGCGTTGATTAATAGTGGCGAGGTAGATGCCATCATCGTGGCTACACCCGATCACTGGCATGCACCGATTTCAATCGAGGCCATCAACAAAGGCATCCACGTGTACGTGGAAAAACCCATGACACACAATATTGCCGAAACATATGCTTTGCGCGATGCGGTTCGAAAGAATCCGAAGGCGGTTTTTGCCGTAGGCCACCAACATCGGCAGACCCAAAGCTTTCTAACCGCGCAGGATGTTGTGGCAAAAAACATTCTTGGACACGTGTCGCTCGTGGTTACAGCCACCAACCGCAATGACGATAACGGAGCCTGGCAGTACTACATCCATCCAGAGGCCAATCCACAAACGGTAGATTGGAATATGTTTCTGGGGTCGGCTCCACAAATTCCATTTAATGCAGAGCATTTCTTCCGGTGGCGGAAATGGTGGGCGTATGGCTCTGGCCTTTCGGGTGATTTGCTCACCCACGATTACGACAGGCTTAACTGCATTTTGAAAATGGGCATTCCTAAGTCGGTGATGTCATCCGGGGGCATCTATACGCACCGCGATGGCCGAAACGTGCCCGACGTGATGCAGGTAAACATGGAATTTCCAGAATTCACCACGGGTACCAGCCAGGAGCCCGGCAAAGAAAAAGGCATGACGCTGGTATACAGCGCCACGCTGGGAAACTCGTACGACCGCGGCACGGTGCTCATGGGCCATGATGCCTCTATGGAACTGGGCAACACGCTTACCATTTTTGCCGACTATGGTTCAACCAAGTTCAAAAAAATGATCGAGGAAGAGCGAATTGATCCGTTTGTACCCATCTATTCGTACGACCCGAGCGCCAACGGAGCCGATGCGGTAACTTCTGCCACCGCCAAGTACTTCGCAAATAAAGGACTTCTGTGGACCTACCGCGATGGTAAACGCGTGGATTCCACCTTTCTGCATTTACGCGAGTGGTTGAGTTGCATTCGCAATGGTGGCACCCCGAGCTGTGGTATTCAGGAGGGTTTTGAAGAAGCAATTACCGCGCACATGGGTGGGCTAAGCTATAAGCTGGGCCGCCGTGTAGAGTGGGACGCCGCAACCGAAAAAATCATCGCACTGCCGGGCGAAGATCTGGATGCAGCGCTTTTGGCAAACGAAGAAAAGGTGGGCATGGCCAAAGCCTGATTCGCCCAATCACAATAAAAAAGGTCATCCGCGAGGATGACCTTTTTTTCCATGCGTAGCTAGGCTGTTATTTTGTTGTGTCGGTGTCGGTAGAATTGTTCCGGTTTAGATCCAGCCCGGGCGCTGTTTGTTGCTCTTTCGCCTTTTCCAGAATCTCGTCTTTTTGCTCGGCTCCCGGGTTGGTAAAGTTGGTAGCCAGCACAAATACCATGATTGCAATGGCAAAACCCCACGTTAAGCGTTCCAAAATGTCACCGGTTTTCTTTACACCAATCAGGTTACTGGCGCCGGAGCCACCAAACTGGCTGGATAGGCCACCGCCTTTGGAATTCTGCGCTAAAACCACCAAAACAAGCAAAATGGAGGCAAAAATGGTTAACCCAATCAGGAGTGCGTACATAGTCTATTTCTTCAGCTCTTCAATTCGAGCGGCAAAGATGGCCTTTTTCTGTGGAAACTTCCAAATCAGTTTTTTCAATACTTCAATGGCCCGTTCTTTCTTGCCCTGGCTAATGAGCAAATCGGCCAGCGTGGTGGAGACCACCTCTTGGGTTAACTCAACGCTTTTTTTGGATAAATCCACATCGGGTTTGCCCGATGCGGGTTTGCGCACAATGGTTGGTTGCCGTTTGATAAACCGATCGATGATTTCGATCTGCTTTTTGTTTTTGATGGTCTTTTTTGCCTTGCCGCGGTAGGCCTCAATCCGCGAAAGCAATAATTCACTATTTACTTCCTGACCTTCTTTTTTTTTTAAGGCTTTGCGCTGCGGGTTTTCTTTCTTCTGGTCCTTTTTTTTCGTTTTGCCTTTGCCCGTTTTTGCGTTCTTGGCGCTTTTCACCTCTTCAAATCGTTCCAGCGTGTGCTCGAAATCAGATTTTAGCTTTTTAAGGCGCTTCAAATCATGGCTAAGCTCCTCGCGCAGATGTTCGCCATCAAGCGCTACAGGAGCTGCTGTTGATGTTCGTGGTGCTGAAATCCGCGGAAGCGCGATCAGGCTCTTTAACACCGCGCGGTCTGTACAGTACGTGGCCGACCGGCTGAGCTGACTCGGGGCCCCATCATCATCGTGGTCGTGCAACGCTTTGGCCGCAAGCGCCTGGATGGCCTGACTGTACGGGAACTGCCGGGTTAATTGTGTAACTGCTGCTGCCTCCGCAGGTGTTGAAGACTGGATACTTCTTAAAAGTTGCAAAAGGCCCTGTTTGTCCACGCGTATTGGTAAGAGGTAAGGGTAAAGCTAAGCAAATGAGGCTGAATCGCCAAGACCCGGAAGTTACCAGTTTGCTACCGTGGCGTTAAAGATGTCGATCAGAATCTGGTCAAAAATCCGCCGCTCCAGATCTTCCTGGATGCGGGTGAAATCCAGGTTGTTGTCAAAATCTGCGTAGAACGAAAAGGTTTTGTCTTTAAAGTTGTTTTTTGGCTCCAGATTATCCACGTAGTTCAGCTTTACGGTTATGGTAAGTCGCGTTAAAGCAGCTGCATCCACCGGCGCGGTTGCCCCACCTACGGTGGCCACGGGTGCCATAGGTGCAATGGCGTAGTTTGTGATGACACCCTCCACCTGAAGCTCGCCACCGTCCGGCACTACTTTCAGGCTGGAGTTGCGCTGGTAATAGTCTTTTAACTTGTTCGTAAAGTTTGGGCCCAGATTAGCGGGGCCGAGGTCGGTATTGTTGAAGATATCCGAAACCTGAATGGTGCGCGCAGCGGTGGACGTACCGGTGAATGAGTAGATGCCGCAGCCGCTAAAACCAGCTACCAGCACAAAGCAGCCAAGTGCAAATAGTTTATTCATCTAGCGAGTACTCTTTTATTTTGCGATACAGCGTACGCTCGGAGATGCCCAAATCACGTGCCGCATTTTTCCGTTTGTTGTTGTTCTTCCGCAACGCGCGCAAAATCAACTCGCGTTCTTTCTTTTCTATGGAAAGGGAATCGTCTTCGGTGGTGTGCGAAACATCCTGTACTTCTACGGTTTCCCCTGATGTTTTCAACACAGGATTAACCGGGGTAACAGTAAAGGTTACCGGTTCATTGGTGGGAACAGATTCCACAGACTTAACGCCATCAAACAGGCCGGGGTAGTCTTTTACCAATTGGGCTGCGTGGCCAGGGTGCATGGCGCCTTCTAACACAATTTTTTTCAAATCGGTTAAATCTTTGCGCATATCGAATAGCACTTTGTACAACAGCTCCCGCTCGGATAAACTCTCCTTGCTCCCTTCATTGTAGATTGCGGGTAAGTTCGTTTCGCGCGGAATATAATACTGCAGCTCGGTGCTGGTGATGAGTTTCTGATCTGCCGACAATACCGAAATCTGATCGACCAGGTTTTTGAGCTGGCGGATGTTACCCGGAAAGCGGTATTTAGCGAGCAATTCCTTGGCATCGTCCGATAGGGTGATGGGCTTGACTTTGTATTTCTCGGCAAAGTCGGAGGCAAATTTGCGAAACAGCAACTCAATGTCTTTACCTCGCTCGCGCAGCGGCGGAACAAAAATGGGCACTGTGTTGAGCCTGTAATACAGGTCTTCGCGGAATTCGCCCTCTTCCACCTTTTGCATGAGGTTTACGTTGGTGGCAGCCACCACGCGTACATCGGTTTTCTGCACTTTAGACGAGCCCACTTTAATAAACTCGCCATTCTCTAACACGCGCAGCAATCGGGCCTGGGTGCCCAGCGGCATCTCGCCAATCTCATCCAAAAAAATGGTGCCGCCATTCGTTACTTCAAAATACCCTTTTCGTGCTTCGTGTGCGCCAGTGAACGAACCTTTTTCGTGCCCGAACAACTCAGAGTCGATGGTTCCTTCGGGAATGGAGCCGCAATTAATCGCGATAAATTGACCGTGCTTACGCGGACTGAGTGAGTGAATGATTTTCGAGAACGATTCTTTACCACTGCCACTCTCTCCGGTAATCAACACCGACATATCCGTAGGCGCCACCTGCGCAGCTACCCCAATCGCGTGGTTCAGCAGCGGGGCATTGCCGATGATGCCGAAGCGTTGCTTAATGTTTTGAATATCGTGATCCGTAATGGCCATTTTTATTTCACAATCTTACCAAATAAGGTTGCGGCTGTGCAGCCGGTGATTTGTACATGGACGTACTCGCCTTTGTTTTTATTCTCCCGGTCGAATACCACTACTTTGTTTGACGATGTGCGCCCCTGAAGTTGTTCTGCAGAGCGTTTGGATACACCTTCAATCAAAACCTTCTGCACGGTGCCAATATCGCGCTGGTAGCGCAGCAACGAGTGCGCGGTCTGTTTTTGAATGACTTCGTCTAGTCTGCGTTTCTTTACGTTCAACGGCACATCGTCTGCATATTGCCGCGCCGCTAATGTGCCGGGCCTTTCGCTGTAATGAAACATGTAGGCGAAGTCGTACTGTACAGCATCCATCATGGACAACGTATCGGCATGTTCGGCTTCGCTTTCGGCACAAAAGCCGGTAATCATATCCGAAGAGATGCCGCAATCTTCGCCCAGAATTTCGCGGATGGCTTGAATGCGCTGCAAATACCACTCACGCGAGTAGCCGCGGTTCATCCGCGTAAGCACATCGGTATTCCCGCTTTGTACCGGCAGGTGAATGTATTTGCAGATGTTTTCGTGGCGCGCCATGGTGTGGAGCACTTCATCGGTCATATCTTTCGGGTGCGAGGTAGAAAAACGCACCCGCAAGTCCGGATGAATTTGGGCCACGGCTTCCAGCAGGTTGGCGAAGTTGAAATCGACACGTAACCCTTTTTTTTCCAGGCGGGCTTTGTTGTTTTCCGCTTCGCTCCATTTGTAAGAATCTACATTTTGGCCGAGCAGCGTTACCTCGCGGTAGCCCTGATCAAACAGGTGTTGCGCTTCGGCCACGATGGAGTGCGGGTCGCGGCTGCGCTCGCGCCCACGGGTAAACGGTACCACGCAAAACGAGCACATATTATCGCACCCGCGCATGATGGAAATAAAAGCGGTTACGCCATTGCTGTTGAGCCGCACGGGGTTGATGTCGGCATACGTTTCCTCGCGCGAGAGGAACGTATTCACCGCCTTGTGCCCATCGTCTACCTGGTGAATTAGGGTGGGCAGATCGCGGTAAGCGTCTGGCCCGGCTACCAAATCCACAATCTTTTCTTCTTCCAGCAGCTGCGTTTTCAGTCGCTCAGCCATGCAACCCAGCACGCCAACAAGTAATTCTGGCTTGTTCTTCTTGAACGAGTTGATCTGTTGCAGTCGGTGGCGAACGGTGGTTTCGGCTTTTTCGCGAATGGAACAGGTATTTAGGAAAATAAGGTCGGCCGTGGCGGGATCGGAAGTGGTATCAAATCCCTCTTTTTGCAAAATCGATGCAACAATCTCACTATCAGAGAAATTCATCTGGCACCCGTAGCTTTCAATGTAGAGTTTGCGGGGTTGGCCCGTAGCCGTATTTTGAAGCACTTTCGCTTCCGCGGAAGCGGTTTCGTCCGGAATAATATCTAAATCGTTGATCAGAGAATTCATCGCACTAAATTGGAACGCAAATTTAGGGAAAATGGTCAACTAAAATGACAGATTGGCAGATTTGATTGTGATCCCAACTTCAACATTCACATTAAACCGAACTCGTGTATGGCAATTATTAAGACGGTACGAGGATTTTCACCTCAAATTGACCCTTCCTGTTATCTGGCAGATACCGCGGTGGTGGTAGGCGAGGTGGTACTTGGAAAAAACTGTACCGTATGGTTCAATGCCGTTGTTCGGGGCGATGTGCACTCGATCACGGTGGGCGACAACACAAACATCCAGGATGGTGCGATTATTCATTGCACCTACCAAAAAGCAAAAACCGTCATTGGCCGCAACGTATCTATTGCACACGGGGCCATTGTACATGGTTGCACGGTGGAGGATAATGTGCTTATTGGGATGGGCGCGGTGATTATGGACGATGCCGTAATTGGCACCGGTTCAGTAATTGCAGCAGGCGCGATTGTATTGCCCGGCACCCAGGTAGAACCCGGATCAATTTATGCCGGTATGCCCGCAAAACGGGTAAAAGAGGTGGGGCCGGAGATGCGCGAAGTGATTGCCCGCACCGCCCGCAACTACCCGATGTATGCCACGTGGTTTACCGAGGCCGGGTAGCGGCCCACGCCAGGCACCGGGGTTTTACAGTTGGTATTCCTGTTTATATTTGCACCCCAAATCGAATAACCAGAAGCATGAAGAATCTTTCTCTAATTTTAAACGGAGTACTAGCGGTGGCCGTGGCTGTGCTTTTTTACCTCCAGTTTTCCAAGCCAAGCACATCTGCGGGCGAAACAACCGGAGGCCCTGCGGGCCCACTCACCATTGCCTATATCAAGAGTGATTCCATTTTGAAGAACTACGATTACTTTAAGGCGCAGCGCGATAAACTGGAGGCCAAAGGCAAACAGATGGACACCGATTTCCGCAACCGTGCACAAAGTCTTCAAAGCGAGTTTGAGTCCTATCAACGCAACCTCTCCAACCTCACCATTGGGCAGGCAAAAACCATTGAAGAAGATTTGGGCAAAAAGCAACAGAACCTGCGGCTGTACCAGGAACAACTCTCGCAAGACCTGCTGAATGAGCAAAACAAAATGAACGAGGAGTTGTACAAAAAAGTAACCGAGTACCTGAAACAATACGGGCAAGAGAAGGGATTACAAGTAGTGTTGAAATTTGATACCTCCAGCGACTTACTCTATGGCGTAGATGCGTTGGACATTACCCAGGATGTAATTGCTGGTCTGAATGTAGCCTATGCGGAGGAAAAAAAGCAGACGCCCGCCAAGACCGATTCTGTTAACACGAAGAAGAAATAACGCAGGCCACATAGTGGTGTTAAAAACCGACCAGGCCGGTCGGTTTTTTTCTTTTGTTTAAGTTTGTAACTTTTCGCAGCATGCTGGGTAAACTTTTTACAGCACTTCAGGTACGACAGAACGAGCGAGTGCAAGTCTCCCTCGTCTTGACGATGGGTTTCTTTATGGGAACGTTCATTGCCACGTACCAGGTAACGGCAGAATCGTTATTTATTAATCAGCTCAGCGATCAACTGGACCAGGCTTTTCTGTTTTCCGGTATCCTGGGGATCGTTTCTACCGTGCTGTTTTCGTTTTTGCAGATTCGTGTCAAGTTTACCAACCTGGCCATTGCCAGCTTGCTGTCGGTGGTATTCTTTACCTCGTTGGTTTACGCGCTATACCATTACGGCCCGCAAACCTATCATGATGAGGTGCTCTTCAGCATGTTCATCCTTACAGGGCCGATGACCGCCATCCTTTTGCTGGTCTATTGGGGGATTTTTGGGCGGTTGTTCAACTTCAAGCAATCAAAAAGAATCATAGGTTGGATCGACACCGGGCAGTTATTAGCTGCAATTATTGCCTTCTTTCTCATTCCGTTAACCGCGCCGTGGTTCCCGGATACTTCTAATTATTTGCTTGCCTGTAACGTAAGTATCATTGGAGTACTGGCTTGCCTGCTGCTGATTTCGTACCGGTTTGATCTGTCGGACAACGACCCTGCCTTGCTCGAGAAAACCATCAAGCAGGAAACCAGTTTTAAAGCGATTTTGAAAGACCGCTATACGCTGCTGCTCGGGTTCTTTACGATCGCCTCCATGAGCATGCTTGTGCTTAACCAGTACTTGTTTCAAACGGTGTTGAACGCGCAATATCCTGACCAGCGCGAGTTAACCAACTTTCTGGCCTACTTTAATGGCATCATTTACCTGCTGAGTTTAATCATGCAGACGTTTATCAACGACAAAATTCTGAGCAACTATGGTATTCGTGTATCGCTATTGATTCTGCCCATTGTGGTGGGTGCGCTCGCGATCATGACCTTTTTTACCGGCTTGTTCGCAGGCTATGATATTGCGCTTTCCCCCTCGGGATTTGTTTTCTTTTTCCTCTCGGTGGCCATGTTGCGGTTATTCAACGCCATGTTGCGCGATTCGCTGGAGAACCCGGTGTTTAAGCTCCTGTTCATTCCACTGGAAAGCAAGTTGCGGTTCGGCATTCAAGCCAAAGTGGAAGGCACCGTAAGTGAGACCGGGCGTTTCCTGGCCGGGGTGTTAATTTTTTGTTTCGTGCTCATTCCATTCTTTAAATTATACATTGTAGCGGCTGTCATTCTTGCATTGAGTGTGGGCTACCTGTTTGTGGTAAGTAATTTGTACGCAGGCTACCGCAATAAAATCAGAGCCAAATTAGAGTTGGTTACCGGCGTGGCGCAGGAGAAGCTGGAAGTAGGGTACACCAGCCTGGTGGGCAAGTTGGAAGCCAATTTGCTGAAAGATGTCAAGGGCAAGTCGGTGTTTTCGTACAAGTTGTTGGAGAAGATCAACCCCTCGCAAGTAGCCAGTTGGGTAAACCGGATGGTGGAGCATAAACAGCCCGAGGTGCGCGAATTTGCACAACAAAAATTGAACGAGTTTAAAGGGCTTTCCGTGTCGGAGCGATATGTTATTCGCCTGTCGGGTAATTCTGAGGGGCAAGAGAAAAACGTGCTGTCAAAGGCCGATTTGGTGGCTATTTTGAACAACGGAGGCGAAATCACAAAATCAAGAATCCAAAAACTGGCCCGGTCGCTCGTGCCGGAAGATCGCCAATATGCGGCGGAGTTATTATTGCATGGCGGCACCAGCGACAACCTATCGTATTTGGTGGAGTTGCTGAGTGATTTGGAACCGAAAGTGCGCAACACGGCCATCAAAACTGCCATCAAGAAAAACAACGGCGAGGTCATTCTGGCGCTGATTGATAACCTCAGTAACCCGCTGTTCGCCAATCAGGCCGCCAATGCACTTACCCTGATTGGAACAACGGCCATTTCCATGTTGGATAACTCGTTTTACCGAACGGGGCAATCCACGCAAGTGCTGATCAAGATCATCCAAATCATGGGGCGTATTGGTGGGCAGCGCGCCAAAGAATTGCTATGGAATAAAATCGACTATCCCGATAAACTCATCGTTTCGCAGGTGCTTTTGTCGCTAGGGGAGAGCGGTTTTAAGGCGGGCATTTCTCAAATAACCCGTATCAAATACGTAATCGAGCAGGACATCGCGGATATTGCCTGGAATTTGGGGGCGATTCTGGAACTTGAAAATGCCGGGGATGAAGAAGTTTTGAAGGCGCTGCGGCGCGAAAGCCAAAACGACCTGGAACATATTTACATGTTGTTGGCCATGTTGTACGATACCCGCTCAATTCAGTTAGTAAAGGAAAATATCGAGAGCGGTACTGTGGAAGGAACCACCTACGCGATTGAGTTGTTGGATGTGTTTCTTTCCGAGCAGTTGAAACAACGTGTAATTCCGGTTTTAGACGACTTGTCGGACGCGGATCGATTATCGCGGTTGGAGATTTTTTATCCCCGCATGAAGCTTGACGATAAATTGGTATTGAAGTTTATCGTTAACCGCGATTTTAACCAAACCAACCGCTGGACGAAAGCCACGGTGTTGTATCGGATTGGGCGCCTGAAAATTGCCGAGTTTAAACTGGATTTGATTGCGCAATTGTTTAACCCCGACCGGCTTTTACGCGAAGTGGCGGGATGGGCCCTGTACCAAATCAACCCTGCCGAGTATGACGAGCACGCCAATCGCCTGCCCGTTGAGGTACGAAAAGAATTAGATCGGTCCATCCGCCACCAGATGGACGGCCGATCGCTGATGGTATTCGAGAAAGTTTTGTTCCTCCAAAAAATATCCTGTTTTGAGGGGATGTCTGGGGTTAGCCTTTCATTTGTGGCCGACATTTGCGATGAGGTATATCTGAAAAACCGGCAAACATTGGTGCTGGACGATAAACTGCAGAATTATTTCTTCATTGTGTACGAAGGATCCACCGAGTTATTTGTGAAGGGGAAGCCCGTAAAAGACTATCTGGTAGGAGAGTTCATCGGGGAACAACTTTCCGTGCCCGGCTATGGTCAGGCGTACATCCTTACGGCCACGAACGACACACTTTTACTGCGGGTAAATAAGGACCTGTTCTACGAGTTGCTGGCAGGCAATGTGAAGATGGCAGACCAGGTGTTGGAATTTATTTGAAAACGTCTTACTTTCGAAAGATTTTTTAAGCTTTTCGTATTTGCATTTTTTAATTTTAGAGCTTCTGAATCGATACTTTTGGTACTGCATTATGGCTACATTTCAACTCCGATAAGGTGAGATGCTGAACTATTCGGTAAAAGTTGGCAACGTTGAAGAGGAAGTGATCTCGCCCTTAAGTGTGGGGCAGGAGATTGGCACTAATCCATTCCCCGGGTTACGCCCTTTCACCATTGATGAAGCCCACTTATTCTTTGGCCGCGAAGGACAGGTAGACGAGATTCTCGCAAAACTTCACCAGCATCATTGCGTAACGGTAATGGGCTACTCCGGCAGCGGTAAGTCCAGCTTAATGTATTGCGGTGTAGTGCCCGTGTTGATGGGCGGCCTGCTTACCACCACCAGTTCCTCATGGCAGGTCATCTCGTCCCGCCCCGGTAGTGCACCGATAGAAAATCTGGCGAATGCGTTGATTGCCCATTTGTTAGACCGCGGCCGCATTCTTGCTGCCGATGCACACATTCATCGCGCAATCCTCCTTTCTATTCTGCGCAGTGGTACTAACGGGTTGGTGGAAGTTGCCAGGTATCTGCAGAGCCAGCAAGGGGAGAACATCTTTTTATTGGTAGATCAGTTTGAGGAGTTATTCCGGTATCGCGATCCGGCGGATGATCAATCCGTAAACGAAAGCACCGCGTACGTAAATATGTTATTGGCGGCGGTACACCAACGCGAGGTGCCGTTTTACTTGTCGCTGAACATGCGCTCGGATTTTATTGGTGATTGCGCGGCTTTTGCCGGGCTTACCCAGATGATTAACGAGAGCAATTACCTGGTGCCCCAAATGACCCGCGATGAAAAGAAATTGGCGATTCAAGGGCCGATTGCAGTGGCGGGTGGGCAAGTGTCTGACCGGTTGATTAAACGCCTGCTGGTGGATTTGGGCGACAACCAGGACCAGTTACCCATCTTGCAACACGCGCTGATGCGTACGTGGGATTATTGGGTGAGCAACCGCGAAGAAAATGAACCGATTGACATCCGGCATTACAATGCGATTGGTAAAATTGGCCAGGCACTTTCGCAGCACGCCAACGAAGCATTTGATGAACTGAGCCAACGGGAGAAAGAGATTGCTGAGGTACTTTTCAAAACCGTAACGGAAAAAAATCTTGAAAACCAGGGGCTGCGCAGGCCGGGGAAAATCAAGTTGATTGCGGAACTGGCCGAAGCTTCCGAACGCGAGGTGATTCAAGTGGTTGAGCACTTCCGCAAACCTGGGCGATCGTTTTTGATGCCAGGCACGCAAGTGGCGTTAACGGGCGACTCCGTAGTGGAGGTTTCGCACGAGAGTTTTATGCGCATCTGGAACCGCCTGAGCGGTTGGGTGGAAGAAGAGTTTGAATCAGCCCAAATGTACAAGCGCCTGTCGGACGCAGCCGCCATGTACCAGATCGGAAAAACCGGTCTTTGGCGCCCACCCGATCTGCAGTTGGCGCTCAATTGGCAAAAGAAGCAACGCCCCACGCGCACGTGGGCGCAGCGATATAACGAAGCGTTTGAGCGAGCAATCGTATTTCTTGATACCAGCCGGATTACCTATGAGGCCGAACTCAAGAATCAGGAGATGCTGCAGCGCAGATTGTTGCAGCGTGCGCGCGTAGTGAATATTGTATTGGGAGCATTTTTGATTCTTGCGGTTGGGCTATTTTTCTACGCGTTAACACAACGTTTCGAGGCTGAAAAGAGAACGCAAGAAGCGCAAGCCAATGAAAAAGCAGCTAAGCAGAGCCGGGAGGAAGCGGTTAAAAGTGCAGCGTTAGCGGAAACAAGGGCTAAACAACTTGAGATCGAAACGGAAAGAACTAACCAATCAAATAAGAAATTGCAAATTGCTTTAGACAGCATGCGCCGGTTAAAAAATCTTGCGCAAGAAGCGTTGAAAGTAGCTGAACAACAGACCATTTTTGCGGAGGGACAAACCGTTAAAGCCAATGAGGCAAGAATTAGGGCCGATAGCCTAAAAGCATTGGCGTTGAAAAATCTGGAATCTGCCAACCGCCTGTACTATTTGCAGGTAGCGCAGACCATTGCTGGTCGCTCCGAAAACATAGACGATAAGGACTTGGCCGGTACATTAGCCATGCAAGGCTACTTGTTTCATACCCAGTTCGAGGGTAAAAAGTACGATCCGTATATTTTCCGTGGCCTCTACTATGCGCTTACCAAGCTATCCGGGTTGAATTACAACGCCCTTAAAACACCTGGGAATTATCGCAACCTCATGTTTGCTCTGGCAGTATCAAAAAAGAATAACGAGTTTTTTACCACCGGCAACGATGGCCGCATTTTCCGTGGTGGTATGAGCGCCATTCAGGAAAAGGAATTTGCAGCCACGCCCAATCGTAACCGGGTGCTGGCGCTTTCTCCAGATGAAAACTACCTGGCCGTAGCCAGCGACTCGGCTTCCATTCAATTGTTCGATGTTCGCACCGGCAACTTCCAGAGCATCAAAGGCCATCAGCGCTTTGTGAACGACATTGAATTCCTCCCGGATGGGAAATCTTTCGTATCGGTTTCCGGTGATTTCACGCTGCGGATGAACGATGTGGCTTCTGGAAAGAGCGCGCAGTTTTTGGTGTTACCGTTCGAGTTGAAATCCATTGATCTGGCTGCGGATGGGAAGCAGCTTTTCGGGGCATCCCCGAAAGGGAAAGTGGTTATGATTAATTTGGAGACCCGCGAAGTAAACGTGCTGGTAGATGAAGCGGCAAACCGAGTGCTTTCCATTGCGGTACATCCATCCAAAAAGATGATTGCCTATGGAATTGAAAACATCAGCGATAAAGGCATCATCCAAAAAGGCACGGTGAAGTTGTTGGATTTGTCCACCCTGAAAACACGCGATTTAACAGGCCATAAATCAGGCATTGCTGACCTTGAGTTTAGTGCGGACGGCCAGTTGTTGGCCAGCGCCGGCCTCGACCGAAAATTGCAAATGTGGGTGGTAGAACACCCGGAAGATTTGCCGATTGTGATGGACAACAACAATGGAAATATTTGGGATGTTGCCTTTACGGCCGATTCGAAATTCTTGCTGGCTTCGTGTAACTCAGGCGAGATTCGGGTATGGCCCACGGACTCTCGCTCGCTCGCGGAACAGATTTGTCCGAAGGTGAGCCGCAACATGACCCCGGAAGAGTGGGCGTTATACGTGGCCGAGAATATTGAATACGAGAACACGTGCAAGTCGTTACTGATCAGTGATTACTAATGAGTTTCAACGCCCGGTTAGTCGTAATTGCCTTGTGTATTTGCGTGTCGATGCGTGCAGCGGCGCAGGAAGCCGTGACAACGTGCGAAGAAACACTACGGAAGGCAGACGAAGAGTTTAACTCCGGGCGCTTCTACGGTATTCCTGTTATTTTAAATGATTGCTTGTCGCAGTTCTCGCGCGACCAGCGCTTTCGCGCATATTTGTTGCTTACGCAAACGTACTTGTTGATTGACGATCAGGCAAATGCGGAGAAAAGTTACATCGAGGTACTTAAAGTCGATCCAGAGTTTGTGCCGAACGAGCAAACCGAGTCGGTAGATATCGTAAACCTAAGCAAGAAGTTTACGTCCACCGCTATTTTTACTCCACACGCCAAGGTAGGAGCGGCATTTAATGTTTCGCGCATTGTTCAAGACGCAAATTTGTATGGCACCGATGTGGAGCGAAACAACATCATCCGCCCGGGAATAAATTTTGGGGCGGGAATGGAGTGGAATATTACCCAACGTTGGGGCGTGGGTGCGGAAATTTTTTTTATCTGGAAGTCCGATAAGCTGGAGTACCGGAATTTCTTTGAGCAAGACATCACCAGCCGCATCAGTCGGCAGTTTGGGATTGATGTGCCGCTCTACGTAAGGTTTACCGATGATGTGGGGCGAATCAGGCCGTTTGGCTACGCGGGTATGGCATTCAACCTCTTATTAACATCAACGGGGCAATATGAATTGATCGATTTCACCAGTTCCGGCGGTGGCGATGGCACTGCGCCCTTTCAGGTGCCCAATGTTAGTCCACAGTTGAATGAGAAATACAAATTCCGCACCCTCACACGTTCGATTTTGGTAGGAGGTGGGGTGAAGTATAAGCTCGGGCGCGACTTCATCATGGTAGATCTCAGATACATGGCAGGGATGAATCTAATGAACCGCGAGGAGAAGCAATTATCTGGACCCGGCGATGATTTCAAACTTGATACAGAGATTCCAGGCTTTGCGTTCGTTCAGCCTTTTTTTCGGTTGGATAATTTGATTTTCAACGTAGGCTACGTGCGGCCGTTGTACCAGCCGCGTAAGATCAGCCGTGGTGGCATTCTTGCATTTTTGCGGAAAGGAAGGAAAAATGAGTAGGCTTTTTTGTTTCGGTGTTGTTGTCGGGCTATTGCTTCTTGCCTGCGAAGATGAATCCGATCTGCAGCGGAAGCCAGAAGATGCTTTTATCAAGTTTTATGGTCGTGAGGGAAACCAGGAAGGCGTAGATGTGGTGATTGGTCCGGATAACGCATATTACGTGCTGGGTAACTCCAACAATCGAGAGAACAAGCAAATCTACGTGGTGAAGACCGATGCCGCCGGAAACGTGTTGTGGGAGCGAACCTTTGGCGGGCGGAACGAAGAAATTGCCAAAGACATAGAGCTAACGCCAAACGGGCAATTGGCCATTGTGGCCGACACGCGTTCTGCCGCAGGCGATAAAGACATCATGGTTTTGATATTAAATGCGGATGGCTTGCGTGTGGATAGCACTGTATATTCCTATTCAGCTCTCGATGAAGAGGCGAACTCAATCACCCCCATCAACTCCGGCTACTTAATTGCTGGGTCAACCCGCTTATTCGATCCTGATCCGATTTTAAGCCCGACAGGTATAAACAACATCCTTGATGGCATAGTCGTCCGTCTCAATGCTGACCTCAGCCCCTACACCGGGGTTTGGGGCAAAACGTTACCGGGTATCCAAAGTCCTGGTACCGCTCAGTTTGGTTTAGGCACGGTATTGACGATCGAAAAGGTAACCCAAGAAAACGCGGGACTCTTTGTTGTTTTTTCGCACACAAATTCGAGAGACGTGAATAGCACGGGGTTAAGCAATGCGTACATTTTTTCCATTGACGGTAACGGGTCTCCCGGGGGAGACCGAGTCTTTGGCACACCCGAGGATGACGAGATCGTCACTTCCGTGGCGCGGGATAAACTTACGTCCGGATACACGGTTACAGGTATTTCTACCAAGCCAAGCGGGCGCCAGGAAGTGTTCCAATTCTTCGTTGGGGTTGGTGGCGGCGCCATTACGGGCGGAAACCTAGTTGAGATTACCACAAATCTTTCGCAGACACAGGCGGATATTCCTATTTCCGCAGCGGTAACTGGCTTTGGATCAGGGTTTTTCCTTGTTGGCTCCACGAAAAACTTTTCGGCAGACCAGACCACCTTGCAGGGAGATATTTTTTTAAAGTTGATTGATCGGCAAGGTGGCGAACTTTGGCGCAACCCTCCTGAGTTAACTTTTGGCGGGGCAGCGAATGATTTCATTGGGAACGTGGCCGAGACGCCCGAGCAACGTATTCTGCTGGTGGGCACTATGGGCATTGGCGATGTGCAAGGCCAACGCAAAATCGTGTTAATCAAGGTAAACCGGGAGGGTAAGTTTGCGCCTTAACTGCGTTATCTTCCAAACGTAGTTTTACATCAATTTACGCCATTTTTCATTCGTTTTGGGTTACATTTACGGTCTCAAACTGATCTAAAACCTGGACCTTAAGCCTAATCACTAAGTTGGCCCTTCTTCAATTCATGCTTCGCTTCCATAGTGCTTCAAAGCGTGTAGTTACGTTTTCAAAAATTCGTGGTTTTTTGGGCGGTGTTGGTCTTTTGGCTGTGATAGTTTTTGGCTCGAGCGCGCGGGTTTATTCCCAGAGCAGCACATTCACCTCCAACGTAGTTACGGGTAACTGGGATACACCCGGAAGTTGGACCGAGGTTGGCAGTGATGTGGACGATATTCCAGACGCTGATGACATTGTAATCATTCTCTCGGGGCACAACATCACCGTTAACGTAGTCAGCGCGGCTCAAAATACAACCATTAACTCGGGCGGTACACTTACCGTGTCCAACAGTTTTTCGACTGCCGGGCTGGTCGTGAATGGCACTTACATACATAACATTAACGGGGGTATTGTTCCTAGCGGGATTTGGGCGGCCACCTCAAACTTTGAAGTACGAGGCGTAACAAATGCCAGTCCTTCCAACCTTAACCAGTCATTTGGGAACTTCATTTGGGATTGTGCGGGGCAAGCCACCAACATCTATCTTGAATCGAACATCAGCATTCAAAATGATTTTTTCGTTAACAATGCGGGGGGCGTGCTTGATCACATCAACCGTGCATTGCGCATGTCCAATACAACTTCAGGTTACACCATAGCGGTGGGAAGGGATGTTGTAATCAACAGTCAGGGCGCCTTCAAGATGAACAACAACACAGGCTCGTGTGTCATGACGGTGGGCCGAAATTTACTGATCAATGGAGGTAACTTTACGATTGTTACCGGCGGAGCAAATTCAACTGTAACCGTAACGGGCGATGTAAATATTTCGGGTGGGACGCTTCGGATGCATGAAGACGGAAGCGCCACAGTCGGAACTCTTAACGTAAACGGAAATTTCTCGCACACCGGTGGGTTGATTGATGAGGACAACATCGGGTCGGGGCTCATTGTATTTGCTGGTGCCGGAACCCAGACATTCACATCAGGTGGAACGATCACAAACACAATTGACTTTCAGGTAAACAGCGGGGTTATTCTGCAAATGGCAGATCCCACCACCACGGTAACAGGGGGTGGATCGTTTTCCCTTTCGTCCGGTGCAACGCTGGGGATCCGGGCAGCCGGTGGCATTAGTGCAACGGGTGCCTCGGGCCACGTACAAGTTACCGGTACCCGCGCCTTTAACACTGGGGCGAGCTACATCTACAATGGATCCGGGGCGCAGATTACCGGAAGCGGCCTACCAACCGTTGTTCAAAATCTCACAATCGCCAATACAGGCCCGAACATCGTTACACTAACAAATAGTTTAACCTCGGTTGCCGCGGCACTGACGGTTTCCAATGGCACCCTCGCCCTCGGGGGAAATTCGATCGGTGACATTGGTTCGCTGAGTATGACCGGTACGAGCATAACGGGAACCGGAACACTTACTCTGGATGGCGATGTAACATTTAACGTAAGCCCAGTGTCCGCAGCGATTTCGGCAAACGTTGCGTTGGGACCAGCAGTTCGCACCTTTACCGTTGCGGATGGCCCTTCGGTTGTTGATGCGATTATCTCCGGAACGATTACTGGTGATGGTATTTCGAAAGCAGGCAATGGTCTGCTCAATCTTTCTGGTGGAAATAGCTATACGGGATTGACGGCCATCAACACGGGTACCCTCCAACTTGGCTCCAGCTCTGCACTGGGCACCACAACTGGGGCAACGGTAATTGCGTTAGGTGCCGTGCTAGACCTCAACGGTGTCAATTACACTTCGGCAGAGCCACTCACGATTAACGGCATGGGTATTTCAAGCAACGGCGCGTTGATTAACAGCAATACCTCAACAGCCACCTTTTCGGGATTAGTTACGTTAGGGAGTGCGAGTAGTATTGTGGGGGGCACCGGGGCGATCAACCTAAGCCATGTCGGAACCATCACCGGAGGCTTTGACTTAACGCTCGGTGGCGCATCCGGTGGAACATTAGCAAGCGTTGTTGGAACTGGAGCAGCGTCGCTAATTAAAACAGATGCAGGTATTTGGACGCTATCTGGCGCAAATACCTATACGGGCGCAACAAACGTTGCCGCGGGCACCTTACGTTTAGGCGTATCGGATAGAATTGCAGATGCGAGTGCGTTGCAGATTTCCGGAACGTTTGATCTGAATGGGTTTAGTGAAGTTGTGGGTTCCATTGCAGGAGCCGGTACGGTTCGAAGCTCATCAACGGGCGCGATAACTCTAACAGCGGGAGGCGACAATTCCAGCACTACGTTTTCTGGCTTGATGGAAAATGGTTCCGCTACAAGTGTGTCGTTCGTGAAGAACGGTATAGGGGCGCTTACACTGTCAGGATCCAATACGTTTACCGGCGGACTCACATTAAACGCAGGCACGCTTAACATCAATAGCGCCGTGGCTCTTGGTACAGGCACTTTTACTTATGCGGGTGGGTCAATTGACAACACGAGTGGTGGCTCGTTGCTGCTTACCGCGAATAATCCCCAAAACTGGAATGCTGACGTAGTTTTTATTGGCACTCATGCGCTGAACATGGGAACGGGGGCCGTAACCCCAAATGCAAATCGCGTCGTTACCGTCAATGGGAGTTTATTAACAGTTGGCGGAGTTATCGGAGGAGGAGCGATCAGTATCTCGAAAGCTGGCGCAGCCCAATTGACGTTAAGTGGCGCAAACACATTCTCGGGTGGATTTAATTTGAACGCAGGTAGAGTAAACGTGAATAACGCCCAGGCCCTTGGAGCATCTACCGGAACATTCACGATCAATGGTGGGGGACTTGATAATACAACCGGAGCCGCCATAACGCTGGTTAACTACCCCCAGGTGTGGAATGGAGATTTTTCTTTTGCCGGCTCGCAGAATTTGAATCTGGGAAATGGAACCGTGGTACTTTCTGCAAATCGAAATGTCTCAGTTAACGGTGGCATATTGACTGTCGGGGGGATTGTTAGTTCACCAACGTTTAACTTAACGAAGGCGGGTATTGGCGAACTTTCATTTGGAGGAAACAATGTTTCAGTCAACGACCTCACCATTTCTGCAGGTACGTTGCGTGCGCCTACTTCAACTTTGAATTTGTCGGGAAATTTCGTTTCGAGTGGAGTATTCGTAAACAATACGGGTACGGTTCATTTCCTGGGGTCGGGCACCCAAAGTGTTCCCAGTGTGAGTTACCATAATCTTAGTTTATCCGGATCAGGTCAAAAAAATGCTGCGGGTAATATCAACATAGCTTCCAACATTATAAATGCGGCTGTATTTGATTTGGGTGCAAACAGTCTTTCAGTTACAGGAAGCATAGATAACACAGGGGGTACACTTCGTTTCTCCGGCAGCACAAATGCGTTGGCGGTACCCACCGGAACCGTGGAGTATTATGGCGCATCCCAAACTGTCGCTTCTGGCAGTTATCGGAACCTCACGATCAATCAGTCTTCTGGAGATGCTTCGCAGGTTGGTAACGTTCAGGTGGATGATGTGCTTACGATTAACTCTGGCCGACTTAATCTACAGAATCATGTTTTGACCATGGGAGTTGGGGGAACAATCTCGATTTCGCCTTCAGCCGCACGTATGATAATTGCTACGGGCGGGGGTGAAGTGAGGAAAGCCGTTTCCGGTGACGGTTCTTTTCTTTTTCCGATAGGCGATAATACAGGAGCGTTTGATTATAGCCCCGTCACGGTAAATTTTACGGGGTCGGGTTACACTTCTGCGTATGTTTCTGCTTCGGTTACGGATGCAAAGCACCCGAGTAATGCGAGCCCAACGCATTTTTTAAGTAGGTATTGGTCGATTTTAACTTCAGGCATTGCGTCTCCGTCCATTTCAGTATCAGGAACCTATGTTGGAGCTGACGTTGTTGGTGCCGTAGGGCAGATTAGCGCTGCTGCAGCGATCAATCCGCCTGTAAATCCTTGGCAAAAATTTGGTTTGGTTGGCGGTACTGTTGCCACCACTCCGATTGCTGTAACGGATGGGGAACCTACGTTTTTTACTGGTGTAACTTCGGGTAACCCAACCGCTGCGGCGGGTAGCGACGTGAGCATTTGCACAGGCGGAACCGTCATCCTTGGAGGTAGTCCAACGGCAACCGGTGGTGTGGGGGGGTATACGTATAGTTGGTCTCCATCGTCGGGTTTGAGTGCGACTTCGGTTGCAAACCCAGTACTTACTGGAGTTTCTGCTGGTGTTACTAATTATACCGTTACGGTTACCGACGCAAACGGGGCTGTAGCTACGG
>CAYLWU010000004.1:60764-61175 GCA_964387475.1 uncultured Ohtaekwangia sp.
GGTGTTACTAATTATACCGTTACGGTTACCGACGCAAACGGGGCTGTAGCTACGGATGTGGTGCAGGTGACTGTTGAACCCATTCCCACGGTAATGGATCCCTTGAATCAAACAGGATGTAGTGGATCGATTGCCGGGGCGATTAGTTTTGTAGGAACTGCAGCGAGTTATAATTGGACGAACAGCGATACGAGCATAGGTTTAGCGGCGAGTGGTACGGGTGCAATGATTCCCCCGTTCACGGCCACCAACACAGGCTCCACGCCAGTGACGGCCACGTTGACGGTTACCCCGGTGTCGGGCAGTTGTACAGGTGTTTCACAGACGTTTAGCATTACGGTGAATCCTGTCCCTGGGGTGAGCAGCGCGAGCACGCAGACGGTTTGCAGCGGTGTAGCGGTGAACTATACA
>CAYLWU010000004.1:61275-63754 GCA_964387475.1 uncultured Ohtaekwangia sp.
GGCGGTGCATTGACGGTAGTGATCAATGTAGATCCGACACCGTTGGTGAGCAGCGCGAGCACGCAGACGGTTTGCAGCGGTGTAGCGGTGAACTATACACCGACCTCTGCGGTGAGCGGGACGGTATTTAATTGGACGTCCAGTGTTACAGTAGGCAGTGCGAGTGGGAACACCGCATCAGGCAGTGGAACGATCACCGATGTGCTGATCAACGCTACGAATGTGGTTGCTGTGGTTCGGTATGTGATCACGCCGGTGGCGAACGGCTGCACGGGTGCGGCATTCAATTTAGATGTTACGGTAGAGCCGTCAGTGACGGCGAGCACGGTCATTAGCCCCGTGAGCCAGACGATCTGCAATGGTGGAACGTATACGATAGATGTGAACAGTGGTACGGTTCCGAGCGGTGGCACGTTGGAGTATGATTACACCGCGGTAGCGACCGGTGGCGTGAGCGGTTTCACGGCCAGTGCGAGCAACCAGCCGCTGACGAGCGACATTGTATCGGGGTTGATCACCAATCCGAGTACGGTAAGACAGACGATCACCTACACGATCACCCCCCGGATCAGCGGTGGCAGCGGTTGTGTGGGCGGTGCATTGACGGTAGTGATCAATGTAGATCCGACACCGTTGGTGAGCAGCGTCCTCAATCGCACCGTTTGCAGTGATGCGCCTTCCGGAATTTTGTTATCAACCAACGGATCTAGCGTTAGTGCGGCCTCGTACAATCTCATTAGCGTCACTCCCGACGTTCCATTCAATGCTAACTGGGTTGCGAGTGCTACAAACGCAATACCGGGTAGCGCACAATCTGCAAATGCAATCTTCAGCGACGTGTTCACGAATACCGGATCAACAGATCGAGTAGTTACCTACCGTGTCGTTCCGGTAAGTAGTGCGGGCTGCGAAGGTGCTTTTCAAGATATTCAGTTGACTGTCCGCCCTGAGCCGGTACTAAGTGCCAGTCTGAACACTACCATCTGCAGCGATCAGATAACCAACATCACCCTCAATACGAATGGTACAAGCGTTTCAGCGGATACATACACGATAAATAGTATCACTATACCTAGCGGACTTACCCCGGCTACTGGTAACGCTACTGTTGGCTCCGGGCTAACTGATCTAGCCATCCGCAATGATGCCTTTAACAATAGAACCTCAGGACCGCTTTCCGTTGTGTACAACATCTCACCGCGGAGCTTTGTGGGCTGTGTGGGAGATCCGGTTAACATTACTGTAGTCGTTAATCCGGAACCTGTTGGCCTCACTAAACTACTTAGCCCGATTTGTGGTGGATCGCCCATCGGTGCGAACGGATTAATTGAACTTTTGCCGACCTCTGTCGCCTCAAATAACTTCACGATATCGGTTAACCCGAATGGACTTACGCAGTTGGCGGGTGGACCAAGTTCAGGTTCCGGATTCACAAATACTGCGATTCAAGATGACGTATGGTCAAACACCACTGGTGCGACTGTTCAAGTAGTTTACACCATCACGGCGGTGAGTGGGGCCTCTTGTGTTGGCGATGCATTTACGATAACAGTGCCGATCACACCTGAGCCTACGTTTTCTTTGGTGAATGGCGCCACGGCCATTTGTAGCGGAAGTTCATCGTCTGTAACACTAACTACCGGAGTAACCGGCGCACAGATCCGCTTGAAATCCGTATCCTACGGAGCGGTTTCGGGTAATTTTGCACCTGGTGCATTATTTAATTCCGGCCAGGCTTTAAGCGAGGTTTTGATCAACTCAACACCTGCTCCAGTTGTGGTGTCCTACGTATTTGAGGCTATTGTCGCGGGCTGTACCCCAAGCGCTGAGCAAGCAACAACAGTTCTGGTTTACCCGAACCCCAGCTTTACCATCACCAACGCAACGGCTGAGATATGCAGCGGCACGCCAGTGGATATTCTTTTTAACAGCAGTACATCCGGTCATCGAATCAATGTGGTAAGCGTGGCGTATGGAGCCGTAACGGGCGGCACAGTAACAGGTAGCAGCACCTTTACAAACGGTGATCGCATCACCGATGTGTTGCAAAACAATACGAATGCTCCAATCGATGTGGTATATACATTTAATGTAACCACACCATTTACCACGCCGGTTTGTCCGCTTACGCCGCTTGAACAAACAACAACTGTTCGCGTTCTTCCTGCTCCGCAGTTTTCTTTGACAAACACAACAGCCAATCAAATCTGTTCAGGTAGTTCAACGGATATCTTGCTGAATACCCCTGTCTCGGGTGGGCGGGTGCGTTTGGTGTCGGTGAACTACGGAGCAGCGACGGGCTCACTAACGAGTGGCACAATCTACACGGATGGTCAACGTATCCAGGAGACGATTATTAATTCTTCGAATAATCCGGTAACGGTAAGCTACACATTCGAGGCGGTAGTCGGCACATGCGCGCCCGGGGCGCCGCAAACGACCTCCGTTTTAGTCAATCCAAACCCCAGTTTCTCAATCA
>CAYLWU010000004.1:63854-151253 GCA_964387475.1 uncultured Ohtaekwangia sp.
GGGGCGCCGCAAACGACCTCCGTTTTAGTCAATCCAAACCCCAGTTTCTCAATCACCAATAGTACTGCGGAAATTTGTAGCGGCACGCCGGTAGATATCCTATTCAATAGCTCAACGGCTGGCCATCGAGTAAACGTGGTGAGTGTAAACTACGGCGCGGTAACAGGCGGAACGGTTACATTGGCCACCACCTTTACCGATGCTGATCGGATCACGGAAACTCTTACGAACACGACCAACGCACCGATTGATGTCGTGTACGTATTCAATGTGACGACGCCGTTGACAACGCCGCCCTGCGCGTTGGCGCCAGTCAACCAAACTACCACCGTGCGCGTTCTACCTGCTCCGCAGTTTTCTTTGACAAACACAACAGCCAATCAAATCTGTTCAGGTAGTTCAACAGATATCTTGCTGAATACCCCTGTCTCGGGTGGCCGGGTGCGTTTGGTGTCGGTGAACTACGGCGCAGCCTCGGGTTCACTAACGAGTGGCACCCTCTACACGGATGGTCAACGTATCCAGGAGACGATCATTAATTCTACGAATAATCCGGTAACGGTAAGCTATGCATTTGAAGCTGTAGTAGGCACGTGTGCTCCGAGTGTCCAGCAGAGTACGTCTGTGCTGGTGAACCCCAATCCCCAGTTCAGTTTTGTAAATGCTACCGGTATCATTTGTAGTGGATCGCCAACGGATATTTTGTTTAACAGTGCAACGGCGGGCCACCGCATAAATGTAGTTAGCGTGGATTACGGTGCGGTAACAGGCGGTACTGTTATACCCGGAACAACCACTTTCGTGAATGGCAGCCGATTAACAGAAACTTTGGTAAATGCGACCAATGCTCCTCAGGATGTAACGTATGTATTTAATGTAACCACTCCATTTACAAGCCCGGTTTGCCCGGCTTCACCGGTAAATCAGACGGCGGTAATTCGCGTCAATCCCATTCCTAATGTGAGTTTTGCCGGAGCAACCACAATCTGCTCAAACACAACAACAGATTTGCAGTTGAATAATCCAAATGGAGTTGCGGGAACTACGTTTACATGGTCTGTTACGGCCACCAATGTTACAGGAGCGTTCGATGGGGCGGGTAATCGAATTAACCAGGCACTGAGCAGTACCGATGGCAATACCCCCGGCACCGTTACCTACACTGTTGTGCCTGCCGCTAATGCGTGTAGTGGAGCACCCCTCATTATCAACGTAGTGGTAAATCCGGTTCCTACGTTAGTCACGAGTCTACCTTCACAAGATTTGTGTAATGGGCAAACTTCTACCATCGCATTAAGTAATCCGAACAGTGTAGCGGGAGTGGGTTATGTTTGGACGGTTAGTACCACCGGAATCAGTGGTGTTTCAAATCAGGCTACGGCTGTTCCTGCCGGAGCGTTTAATGTTCCGATTTCGCTCATCACCCCGAGTGTGGGCGGCACGGCAAACTTCTCTGTGCGTGCCGTTGCAAACAACTGCTTCAGTGTTCCTGCCACTGTGGGGTTAACGATTCGGCCGTTGCCAACGCTCACCGTGCCCGCTAACACCGTACTTTGCGAGCCTACTTCAATTCTATTGCCAGGTACAGTTGGCCAGAGTGCAGATCGTGGGCTTTGGAGTATTGTTACTGGCGCTGGCGCGTTGTCGGCAACCAACATTGTTACCGGGTCACCGATTCAAGTAAGTGCATCCTACGATGTTGATCCGGCAGATATTGGTACCACTATTGTAATGCGCCTCACCACCAGCGATCCGGATGGCCCTACCGGATTGTGCGAGGCCGCTTCTGCCGATTACTCCATTGCTGTTAATCGGTCTGCGCGACTTACTGCCGGTCCCGATATCACCATTTGTGCAGATGTGGCCTCAACTCCGTTACAAGGGGCCATTACGTTTGCACCAAATGGAGTAGCGTGGTCGTTGGTTACCGGTACAGGAACATTTTCAAATCCGGCAAGCGCTACTTCAAATTACGCCTTTAACAACCCGGCCGAAATCAATCAAACCGTTACGTTACGCCTTACGGGATTTGATCCTGACGGCAGTGGCCCGTGCGCCAACGTTTTTGATGAGATGAATTTCCGGGTAAATCCGTTGCCGGTAGTTTCTTTTGTGGGATTGCCGCCCGGTGCACCACCTCAAGTGGCCGAGAACATTGCGCCTTTCCCGCTTACAGGTAACCAGGTGGGCGGCGTGTTTACGGTACAGCCGGTTACGTCTAACATAGGCGCCACCATACCCAGCCCGACTGACCGTGCATTCTTTGATCCGAACAACGCGGAGTTGGGTTCAAATCAAATTACCTACACGTTTACAAATGCGAACGGCTGCACAAACTCCACCACCCAGGAGTTAATTGTTAACCCAGTAACGGTAGTTGATTTTGCAGTTCAAGGCGCCACATTAAATGGCTCAGGTCAATTTGAACTCTGTGCGGAGCAGGGGCAGGTGAGACTGCTTGGTTTCCCGGCTGCCAGCACGGGGCTGCCGCCCGAAACACAGTTTAAGAGTATACCGGCTTTTCCGGGCGGACCTACCGCTACGATTGTATTTAACGGCACGGATTATTTTATTGAGACGAATGGCCTTGCGTCTAACACCTATCGCATCCAGTACGATTACAAAAATGCATTTGGTGCCATCACGTTCCGAATTCGAGATATTGTGATATTCGCAAGCCCGGTTGCTGCATTCACTTCTCTGAATAACTGTATTGCCAGCGACGTGGTCTTTAACGATACGTCTACGATTAACCCTACACCGTTCGCCACAAGTATCGTGAACTGGTTATGGACGTTTGGCGATCCGGGCGACATCAGCAGCGTGCAGAACCCAAGCAAGCGATTCGTTACCTCGGGCACAAAGAACATTACGCTTCGGGTTACCACACTGCAGGGCTGCTCCAATACCTCGGCAATTTTCCCGCTCCGTGTGGGCGATGTGCCTGAGCCTGATTTTGAGTCGTCTGCATTCTGTAACAACGATCAAACGTTGTTTAGAGACCGTACACGTAAAGTGTTCCCGGCCGACCCCGCCGCGTTAAGTACAATTGCACAGTTTACCTGGGATTTTGGCGATGGCAACACGATGACGGGTAACTCCAACTCCACTGTGCCGGTCGGTACCCATGGCGGAGCCACCAGCGGCACGTTTAACGACCCGCAGCACCAATACACTACGTTTGGTACTTATAATGTGCGCCAGACGGTGCGCACAAACGACGGTTGTATCAACACCGTGGTGAAACGGATTTTCATTTTGCCATACAACACCGTTCGGCCCGTAGCCGATTCGGCCTATTACCAGGACTTTAACACTACCAATGGCGGGTGGGTGGCAGAAGCATTTGAGTCGCGCATTTCGCCCACGCGCTTTACCCTCAGTCCGGGGTACATCGCCAGCGATACCAGTTGGATTTGGGGTATCCCCGGCGGAGCAGTGATTCGTGGCACCGATCGCGCCTGGTGGACGGGTGCAAACAGCAATCAGTATTACCCCAATGAGAACTCGGTGGTCAATGGCCCTTGCTTCGACTTGCGCCAGTTGCAACGCCCGATGGTTTCCATGGATGTTTGGACTGATGCCGAGCGAAACATCGATGGGGCGGTGTTACAATATTCATCCGATGGTGGGATCACCTGGCGTATTGTGGGCCCGGCGGAGTCATTGTTTGGCCCCGATCGCGACCAGGGCATCAACTGGTTTAACGGAACATTCATTACCTCCAATCCAGGAAGTCAGACCATCGGCCAATTCGGGTGGACAAACGCCACCCAGAACTCGCGGCAGTCGCGGTGGTTAAATGCACGCTTTAATTTGGATATGATACCCGTAGCGGAGCGCGCTCAGGTACGTCTGCGCATTGCGTTTGCCAGCAACGACAAAAATGCTGCCGATGCTGTGGGGTCTAGATTTGATGGATTTGCCTTTGATAATGTGTATGTGGGCGGCAAAAAGCGCCAGGTTTTGGTGGAGCACTTTACCAATTTTACTGCTACGCCATCACAAGCGATTCTGGATGCGGCCAGCTATCTTAATAGCTTATACCAAGATCAGATTACCTTCCGGCAGGGCAACCCTGACTTTACGGACATCCAGTATCATATGGAACTGCCCGGCACGGATGTGCTCAATCAGGAGAACCCAACTGATCCGGCCTCGCGCGCCCTGTTTATGAATGTGTCTCAGCCACCTACCACGATCATGGACGGGATTATTAACAACCAGTTTAACGGGCTCACTACTCGTCTGAATCGTGTGGAGTTGGATCGCAGAGCGTTGAAAGATCCGTTGTTCCGACTTCAATTGCAGGAGGTGCCCGCTACCGATAATAACCGGATTTCCGTTCGCGTAACGGTAACGGCAGATTCTGCGGTCAATACCTTCCCGATGATTGTGCAGGTGGCATTGTTGGAAGACGGCATCGGTTCGGGGCGCAGTACATTCCGTAGATTCTTGCTCGGTCCGGGCGGCCAGATCATCAACGGCTCCTGGGTGCGCAATCAACAACGTATCGTTACCCGCGATACAGCAGCGATTGATGTGCCGATCAAGGATGCGAATCGTTTACGATTGGTTGCCTTTATCCAAAACCGAAACACCCGCGAGATTCTTCAAGTTACGTCCATCACCGCGACTCCGAAGCAAGGACGGCTTGTTGTGGGACTTGAAGACAACGAAATCGCGCGCTCGTTGCAAAACATTTCGGTCTATCCAAATCCCGCCAAGGGCACCTTCTTCCTGCAAGTGCCAGAGGAGTTGATTGGCCGGGGAGAGTGGAAACTGCTCGATCAACGGGGCGTTTCGGTACGCACGGGTAAGTTTCAGGATGCGAAAAATGGAGTGATTCAAGTAGCCGTGGGCGACCTTCCGGAGAGTATTTATATCGTGGCGCTCACCGGGCCGAACAACACGTTCATCTACAAAAAGATCATGCTGCTGCGCGAGCGATAGTGGTTAGTTGTCGTTTCTGATTTGCAAATCAGATTCATTATCAATACTTTAGTGCTCTGTACCTCATTTTTTAAACTAAGTATTTATGCGCGCAATCTGGAAGGGGCACATTCAGTTTTCTTTGGTTACAATTCCGGTTCGGATTTACAATGCCATTGACACCAACCAAACCGTAAGCTTCAAACTTCTAACCCGCGAGGGGCATAACCCGGTGAGTTACGAAAAGAAAGACAAAGTCACCGGCAAGCCGCTAAAGTCGGAGGAAATCGTAAAAGGTTATCAGTATGAGCCCGGCCAGTACGTGATTATCGAAGAAGAAGACCTGGCAAAAATTCGGTTGAAGAGCACCCGCGTGATTGAGATTGAGGGTTTTGTAAACGAAAAAGAAGTACATCCTACGCTTTTAGAAACGCCCTACTTTATCGGGCCCGATGGCGAGGTTGCTGCCAAAGCCTATGGACTTTTGATGCACACCCTAAAAGAGAGTGGCAAGATTGGGGTAGGGAAAGTGGTGTTGCGCGATCGGGAGACGCCCGTGTTGATCAGCCCCTTTGAATCCGGGCTGATGCTGTATCGGCTCCGGTACCCAAATGAAATTCGCTCTATCCGTGAAGTTCCACAACTGTTAGAGGTGAAAGCCGACAAAGATCAGCTGAAGCTGGCAAAAACGCTGGTTGACTCGATGTCGGTTTCGTTTGCGCAGATGGAACTAAAAGATCACTACTTCGATGCACTGAAAGAAATGATTGATGCAAAAATAGCCGGCAAAGAAGTGGTTAGCGTTGGCGAGGAAGAGCCGGAGAAGGTAGTGGATATCATGACGGCACTAAAAGCAAGTATTGAGGCGGCCAAAAAGAAGCCGATGGAAAAAGCGAAAGGCAGTGCTGCAAAAGAAGAAAAAGCGATGGCTAAAACCACCAAAGCCAGGCGAAAAGCAAGCTAAACGCCCGCACCTACAACCGGGTTCTCTGCCTATCTTTGTGCTATGACCAAGGTGGTACAGTTTCCGTTTTCATCGCCCCAGAAATTCGGTTTTCGTCCCGTGCGGAAGCGCAAGAGTAAGGCGGATGCCAAGGGCCAGCTTGATCTTTTTTCCGGTGGGCGGATTGTAAAACTTAACCAACTTTCGCCTTTTGAAGAGGCACTTCTGTTGGATGAACAGCAGCACGACCGCGCAGTGGCCATGTATGAAGAGGCCATTCGCCAAATTGATGCGATAGCCGATTCGTACTGTAATCTGGGTATTATCTACTCTCAGCGCCAGGACTATAGCAAGGCCGTGGATTGTTTCACCAAAAGCTTAAAGGAAGACCCCCGCCATTTCGAAGCCCATTATAATTTGGCTAACGTGTATGCAGAACTGGGTAACCTGCCCTTGGCAAAGTTTCATTACCAGGTGGCGATAGAAATTGAGCCTGAGTTTTCCAACGGCTACTTTAACCTGGGCCTTACCTATGCCCGCAACCACGAGTGGCAGGCCGCCATTGACGCGCTATCGCAATACCTGCTACGGGTTAGCCTGGAGGAAGGCAAACAGGCGCGCGAGCTCATTCAGCAGATGACGGCCTCCCTCCATCAGGCGTAAGCCTACAACGTCCACATCGTAATAACAAAAAGCAGCGCCCGGTATAACTCCAGCGCAACCTTCAAAATTAAAATCATCACGACCGATTTCGCGATGAGTTTCCACGAGCGTTCCTGATAAAACACTGCACTGGCCCGCAACAAAAAGTAGAGATTGGTAATGACGAAAATGGCAGTAAGGGTCAGTTCGTTTAAGTAACCGCCCAAGTGAAAAATGCGCACCATCAGCGTAAGCAAAAGGGCATTCACAAAAAGATTAAAACATGCCAATTCAACCATGAACCCCACATGATCGATAAAGTAGCGGTTGCGTTTGCGATAAAATGCGTTGAGTGGGAGTGAGGCTAGAAAAACGAATACCATCACCAACAGCTTAGCGAGCCCGAGTGTTTTTTCATTGTAAACCAGCGTAAAAGAGTCGATCGATTTGATTTCCAAAGCCACCATCTTGTTGGCGATCCAATGCGTATAAAAGTTGCGAAACGGGGTAAGCAGCTGCGTGTACAACGAGGCATTAAAAAGCTGAATGACCGGAAATAAAAAGTAGATCAGGTTGAGTACAAAAAACAGCGACAACGGGCGCAGGTACATCACCCTGCGGCCCTCAGCAAACTCTTTGGAAAGAAAGCCTGGTCGCTTCAATACCAGCCATAACGTTTTTACAAACTTGTTGTCCGCGAACGTGATCGCGATCATGATGTTGCTCAGGAACGTGCGGAACGACCGATCCACCGGCAGCAAAACTTTTTCACCACATTGGTTGCAGTAGAATCCTGAGAAGGAGTTGCCGCAGCTTTTACAGGTGTGGAGTTCGGATGCTTGCGCCATGACAAAAGATGGGCAAAGCTACAACGCGACGGGATGCCTTTTTAACGAACGTAAGATTTTTGCGCCGCGACTGCGAAATGCGGGCGTACCGATGGGGAGTTCATCCTCGATCAGCGGAATCAACTCATTTTTCAAATCCGGATAAACCGAGCACAAGTTGGCGAGCACCGTCATAGCAAATACGCGCACGGCAATGGCTTCCTGCCGGTTGGTAAGAAAACTCATCGCCAGGTTGACTACGGCTGATTGGTGCGGTGCCGGTATGGGCAAGCATTGTAAGCTGCGCATCACGTTCCGCTTTACCGCCGTTGGTGCTGATGTTTTTCCGGCGGCCCGCACGAGTTTGCCGAGATGGGGTAGTACGACATGTGGCGCCTGTTCGGCAAGCACGGTAATCGGCCATGAAGCTTGTTGCGAAATACGGCTGGGGCCGGCCAGAAAAGCATCAATCAGTTGTTGCCCGTGTTTAGGATCGCTCCGTACCCACCTAACGATCCGCAGACAGGTAGCCTTGCGCGAGGGCCGAGCTAGTTCGTGAATCAAATTGAAAATCAATGTATTACTTTAATTAACAAACTATAATTGTTTGATTATTAGGTTTTTTAAATCAAATTGAGTTAACTTTATTGAAGATAAAAAGGCTGCGATATGTTCGTATTTTTTGCCATTGTTGCTACGCTATTTTTTCAAATTGGACTTGTTTTGTTCTGCTTATCTCAAAAGCGGGCGGCATAACTTTTTGAACGAAAGCTGATTTTTTAATTCTCTGTTGCCTGCCTGGCAAGTGCAAGGACGGCTTGTTGTTGTGCAACAAAGCCATCCCGCTATTGCTTCTCGGTGCATGGTTCACCCCACCAACAGTGATTTCTCCTGCCCGCTGCTGCGCGCGATGGCGGTGGTCTGTAAATTCTTCATGCCGCCCTCCACATCAATCAGGTTGTGCCAGCCACGGGCCTTAAGTATCGAGATGGCAATCATGGAACGATAACCACCTGCGCAATACACGTACACGGGCTTGTCTTTGGGAATCTCCGCCAGATGCTCGTTCAAATAATCCAATGGCACGTTGCTCGCGCCAGAAATATGGTCGCCCGTAAACTCCGCCGGTCTGCGCACATCTACCACCACGGGCTGCGCCATTTCCATGCGGTCGGCCATTTCAACTGCGGTAACCTGAGGCACCGTATCAATCGCTTTGCCCGCGGCTGCCCAACTGGCGAAACCGCCTTGTAAATATCCCAGCGTGTGATCATACCCCACGCGCGCCAGCCGGGTAACTACCTCTTCTTCTCGGCCGGGATCAGCAACCAGCAGCAGCGGATGGTCCACACCGGGGATCAGTGCGCCCGCCCACGGGGCAAACGTGCCATCTAACCCGATGTTGATGGAGTTAGGAATGAACCCTAAACGAAAGTCTTTTGCAGCCCGCGTATCCAGAATCAAAGCTTCCGATTCATTGGCAATAAGTTCAAACGCTTCGGGTGTGAGCGCGCTGGTTCCTTGTGCTAATACGCGACTAATACTAGTGTAGCCTTCTTTGTTCATCCGGGCGTTTTCCGGGAAGTAGGCAGGTGGCGGAGCCAAACCTTCGGTTACCTCTTTGATAAACTGCTGGCGGGTGAGGCCGGGACGGAGGGCGTAGTTGACGCGCTTTTGATTGCCGAGGGTATCCTGGGTTTCTTTCATCATGTTCTTGCCACAAGCGGAACCGGCTCCGTGCCCGGGGTAGATCACGACGTCATCCGGTAACGGTAAAATTTTCGATTGAATGCTATCGTAAAGCACGCCAGCCAACTCTTCCTGCGTCATCTTCGCAGCCTTTTGCGCAAGGTCGGGGCGGCCCACATCGCCCAAAAAAACGGTGTCGCCTGTGAAGATACACTGCTGTTTGCCTTCTTCGTTGATGAGTAAAAATGTAGCCGATTCCATCGTATGGCCAGGGGTGTGTAACACTTTGATGATGCACGTGCCAAGGCGGAGTTCTTCGCCATCGGTGGCTATGTGCGCTTCAAACTTGGGCTGGGCGGTGGGCCCGTAAACGATTTTTGCTCCGGTTAGCCGGGCAAGATCAAGATGGCCGGAAACGAAATCCGCATGAAAATGCGTTTCTAATACGTACTTGATTTTTGCGCCGTTGCGGTTTGCCTTTTCAATATATGGCGCTACCTCGCGCAGGGGGTCGATAATGGCCGCTTCATTGCCGCACTGCAAATAATATGCACCCTGCGCCAGGCAGCCCGTGTAGATTTGTTCGATGGTCATGGTCTTTGTTTTTTTTGCAAAGATGGGAGCAAGGTGGGCGCCTGTTCCATGACTTTTGTCACGCGCAGCGAAATTCGCGGGTTAATGTTTGTTTGTGCACACGTGCGATGAAAAAAAGCTACAAGCGGCCGCGGGCGATTTCGTGCCGGGAAACGCTAACCAAGCCAGCGGTTTCCATTTTTTTAAGTAGGCGGGAGATCACTTCGCGCGATGAGTTTAAATCATCCGCAATTTGCTGGTGGGTGATGGGCAACTTCGGCCCTAGCGTTTCGAACTGCCGTTTTAAGTAGAACTCCAGTTTTTCATCCATCGAATGAAATGCGATTTGATCGATGACTTGCAGCAACTCCTCGAAGCGCGAGCGGTACGTTTCCAACACAAAGTAATACCATGCCTTGTGCTTTTTCATGAGGCCGTCCATGTAGGGCAGGGGTATGGCTAGCGCATCTACCGGTGAAATCGCCACAGCCTTTAGCGCGCTGGCTTCATTTTTGGTAGCGCAAATCATACTCAGGGCACAGGCGTCACCTTTTTCAAGGTAATAGAGAAAGAATTCCGCACCGTCATCGCCTTCGCGGTACAGCTTCACGCGCCCGTCCAAAATGATAAAGGAGTATTTAAAGTACTGGCCGGGCCGCATCAGTACCTCGCCTTCGCGGAAATGAATTACCTGACCGGCACCTTCCACATCGCGAATCAGTTCCGCATCAAACTGTGGAAACAAACCCGCCAGATGAACTTCCCCGGTGGCCATGGTTAGTTCGATTTCTTCAGCGGATTTTCTACCAATACTTCTTCTTCAAACATCGGGCTATCGGCCGGAAGAATCGATAACTCCTGAAAGAGCACGGCCTCTGGCACGATGAAGCTGGCGAGTTGATCGCTGCTGCCCGTAACGTGGTACGCTTTTTGGCTTGCCACCGCACCCAGTATTCTGCGCAAGTTCTTGAACGAAAGATCGCCTAAGTTGCCAGCACGTACCACCTCTTCTTTGCCATCCAGATGAATCCGGAAAACATGGAGACCAGTGCCCGGGGTGGACTTCACGATGAACGCATGATCCAGACCGTCTTCGCGCGCCCGGGCCAGCAGGCGCTCGCGCAACTGGGGCAATGTCGCCGCGTTGTCGATACGCACATCAATTACTCCAGCTCCGGTAGCGTGGCCGTTTGATGTTTGCGTGGCTTTGGTAATGGTTCGGTCGTTCAATAAATCTTTCAGCACACCCTTTTCAATTAATGCGATTTCCGTGGGCGGAATTACGCCTTCGTTATCGACATCATACGCACCCAACAAATCCATGTTGCCTAGTTTCTTCATACGGCTTTTTGCATACACGCTGATGGCGTTGTCCATTACGCTGCGGCCTACGCGGCCCTCGGTGGTGGCGGTTTCCATTCTAAACCCGCTTGCATTTTGTATGTCGTTAGAAAGGATCAACGACTCGCGCCCCCCGAATAACGCGTTTGAGAAAATCTCTGCCACGGCGCGTCCTTCTACCAGCATTGGGCCGGTGTACTCGTCTTGCAGCGTGGGCAGCGTGCCCGAACGCAGCAACTGGTCGATCAGGTTTTTGAAATTTTCCGCGGCTTGCGCGGCAGAAGGAAACTGCTCTGGATTTCGCGCGTACTCCGTATATGAATCGTATAAAAATAAACCGGCCTGATCTTTTAATTGCACGCTGGCTTGCAAAGCAGCAATGGTTTCCGGCGTGCGGATTTTGGTGCCCTCGCTGTTCACGGTGTAGTTATATCCCTCGGAAAAAGATATCACCACATTCGAGTTCATGATTTCTGGATACGCGCGGGCCACGGCCGATACCTCGCGGATATAATCCTCCCACCGGCTGCGCTCAAAGGGTTTGGGCGTGAAATCCTCAATCAACGTGTGGGGTGCCTGTTGTGCAAAGGAGCGGTGGGGCACATCCTTTAGCTCCTTTCCTAAATCGCGCAGCGTTTCTTCGTTCTTTTTGAACTGGCGGGCAGCGCTTTTGTACACATTATCAGTAGTAACCCATAAGGATCTGCGAATGCCCGCGTAGTCGTTTTCCAGTGGCACAGAAATCTCGTTGTTGCCCGGCTGGCTATACAAATTATTGTCGAGGCTTTCATCGTTAAATTCATAGCCGCCCACCAAAATGCGTACCGACGCCTTCGTGCGCGAGGCCGAGCTGTTGGATTGCAAAACAGCACCCAGCGTGGCCACCATCTGGTGCACGTTAAGGTCGGCAATGCTGTATTGAATGAAGAACGGTTTGTTGTGATCCGGCAGTTGCAGCTCTTTCAGATTTCGTTGCAACTCGTCTTCCATGGCACGGAGGATCACGTCTTCCTTGGGCTGGGCAAATCCGGTGGCGCCAACCAGCAGCGCTGCGGAAATAAAAATCGACTTCATCCGGTTAACGATTTAGTGTGGGACGTTTCAGTAACGTGGGTTCTTGTTCGGCTTTGGGTTTCTTCTGTGTTTCGATTCTGCGCACGAACAGCGCAGGTGCAACAGCGCTCACGGGTACGCTGCCGCTTTCGGCACCGCAGAACCCGGTGAAGATGCCCGTTTCGTTTCCGGCCGCAGTAATCTCAGCAAACATGGCCAGGGGTGTTCCAATCAGATCAACGCCTTGTACTAATTCATCCGGCCGCCCATCCGCGTAAATGCGGTACACCTCTGTGGGAAAAATATTAAACGCGTTCGGGTTAAAGCGATCGGTAAGCGTAAAGCCGCCCACCACGTCCTTGAAATAATACCCATACGCCCGGCCCTGCCGTTGGCATTCTTTCACCAGCATTCTCCGCAATTCTTCCATTTTTAATGGCTTGGAGGTTTCCACAATCAGGTTGCTTTGGCGCGTTACCACATCCGAGCCAGGGGCCGCACGACCGTGGCCGTTTGAATTGGCAATCCCGGAAACGGGCGCACGGCTCATCAGAAAGGTTTTAAGCACACCATTTTGCACCGCCGTTACGCGCTGTGCTTTTACGCCTTCATCATCATAACTATAAAACCCGTTAAGATGCTGGCCACCCAGGGTTTGTAGGGTGGGATCGAACACCACAGATAATGTGGCAGGCAGCACACGTTCGTTCAATTTGGATTTGAAGGTTTGGCCGTCCTGTTCGCTGCGCAGCCGATGCCCTTCTACGCGGTGCCCGAAGATTTCATGGAAGAAAACACCCGCCACTTGTGCATCCAGAATAGCAGGGCCGGTATACGGTTCTGCGGCTGGCGCGTCTTTTAACTTGATTAAAACGGAGAACATTTTTTCTAACTCTGCTTTTACCTTTTCAGGAGCCGGAAGTTCGGCCGGGGTGCGCGCAAAGAACGAACGGTTGAGCGGCAAGATGAGCTGACCTTTTGAACGCACGGAGGCGCTGACTTGCAAATACGTGTAAGGCATATTTTGTACTACCTCCGTGCCTTCGCTGCTTACAAAATATTTGCGCGTGAGGTTTACCTGCAGGCTGGCATCGGCCGAGATGATATCACCGTCTTTCAGGAAAAGGGCAGAGAACTCTTTGAGATACGTTAGCCACTGGGCGGTATCCAGCGTGAGCTGCAAAGGTGGCTCGAAGTACGCGTTCTTTTTCTCCTTCGTGAAATCGGGAACCGAAACAACGGTGCGCGGGTTGGCGCGGATGGCTTTATACTTGGCAACGGCCTCGCGGTATTTTTTCTGCGTAGCCTGCCACATGAGAAAGCGCAACGCCTGCTCATTGTCATCAAGAGGTAAAATTTCGTAGCCGTAGCTTTCGCCCATGCCGGCCATGTCCATGTCGGTACCGCTGGCGGGGTGCGTGTTGTCCAGTTGGTAATCGCCTACTTTCACGCGGGGTGTAAGTACGCGGGTGCGTTCGGTGTCGCGCTGCACCAAACTGCCGAACGAGGTTGCCGCCTGAAAGAGTTGAACGTCTTCTACGCGGTAATCAAGATAGTAGGCGGGCACGGTGCTGGCGGTTAGGCCCGCCATTTCCCGCTGAATTTCTGATTTCAGGGTTTGTAGTAAAACGTCTTGGGCCATGAGCACTTGCGGGCTTCCAAACATGACCAGCAGTAGGGTAGACGTGGTTAAAAAAAATCTCTTTTTCATTCGTAATGGAAACGGGTCAAGATACTGCTAAAATTCTTTTCGGGCATAAAATGTCACGTTTGTTTAGTAGTTTTCGATGCAAAACCGGATGCGCATCGTACTCGCGATTGTTATTGTTAATCTAGTTGCGGGCTGGATATGGCATCGGGTGCAAAACCTGTTCCATTTTGATTTGAAAAAAGTCCGTGCGGTGATGTGCTACACACCTGCTCCGTGTACGATCTACGCCTTTCATCATTGGCAGACGCCGTGCGGATATCGATTACAGTTTGATCGGATTTTACACGCGCGGCAATGATGATGTGGATTGGGATTGTTGTGGTTCTTTGGCTGGTGGGAAATCTGTTCACCGGTGTGTGGCAGGATTATTTTATCTTCCGGTTTAAGGTGTTGTCGCCCTCAGTAAAGCTGCATTTTGAACATCAGCATCATGAGGTGCATTTACAGGGCGAGGCGGGTGGCAAGCTGCACGCGGTTTATTTTCAGCGGTCCGCGGCGAAAGGCCTGGTGCTTTTTTTTCACGGCAACCGGGGTAATGTAAGCAGATGGGGGCACGTGGCCCGGCAGTTTATGGATTTGGGCTACGATGTACTGGTGCCGGATTACCGCGGCTATGGACGTAGCACCGGAACGCGCACAGAGCCGCTGTTTTATGCTGATGCCCAAGCGTGGTTCAGCTGGGCCTTGCAACGCTACCCAAACGAGATGATTTCGTTGTATGGCCGCTCGTTAGGCAGTGCGCCAGCTACGTTTTTGGCAAGCAAACACCCGTGTGCGCGCCTGCTGTTGGAAACTCCGTTCTCTTCCATGCGCAATCTGTTCTATACCTACTATCCTTTTTTGCCACCGGTGTTTTTCTTTAAGTATCGTTTCGATAACGAGCAACTCATTCAGAACGTGAGTTGCCCGATTCATATTTTTGTAGGCTTGCGCGACTTTGTGGTACCGTTTCGATGCACCCGGCGCTTGTTACCGTTGCTAAAGCCGAGCGATCAGGTAACGACCATAAAAGAAGGAGGCCACAACAATCTGGCGTCCTTTACGGAATATCATCACGCGTTGGTGCGCGCGCTAAACTAGATTACGCTTCCCACAAACTCCATGAACTCATGCTTCAGGTTGTCGTACTGCGTACGGAATGAAACGAGTTCTTCCATGATGGTTTCGTGTTCTTGAAAGTACACCGTATCCGATTCTTTCTTTTCCTGCAGCGTGTGGGCGAGACGCGCCTCGTGCTCGCGCAATTTTTTTCTGAAAAGGTCAACCAATTCTCCGCCATAATACGTGATCAGGCTTTGAAAATGGTCAATGCGCTTTTTTTCATCTTCGCTGCTGAGCCGGGGTGCGGCCCGGTCGAGCAGTTTTTGATAAAAGGCAAGCTCCTGCTTCCACAGCATGCAGGTGGATAACCACGCGAGGCTGTTGCGGTGCATTTCGATTAACGAAGGTTGTAAAATGTATTTTCCAACAAGATTACCGGTTACAGAGATCATATACGTCGGGTTTATATTTCGAATCAAATAAAAGATGCAACTTGTGGCTCGTTAATGATACCGATCAGTGTTCGTTATGACAATTATCATACCCTGCGCAGGTATCGTTTTTGATATTGACTTCGTTTAATACATGATGCAAAAGCGATTTTGTTTTTTGATGGTAGTGGTGACTGCTTTGGCGGGATGCGCAGTGCAAGTCACCAGCCGGTACGATACGAAAGCAGACTTTAGCAAATACAAAACCTTTTGCTGGATGGATGGCTGCGAGTTTAAAGTAGATGGCCCCGATTACTTGAAAGATGAAGAGATTCGCCTCGCCATCAAGAGTGTAATTGTACGCGAACTTAACAGCAAAGGGCTGACCGAGAATGCCACCGCGCCGGATCTTTTGGTGGGTTTTAATATCACGGTAAAGAATGACACCGCAGTAATTTTCAGGCGTGCAGAAGAAACGCCCATTTACTACCGCCCGTTGCCCCAGCAGCAAGACGAGATTCCATTCTTACGCGGCACCCTCATTCTGGCCATGGCGGATAAAGCTACGAGCCAGATCGTATGGCAGGCGGCAGCGGTGGAGTACATGGAGGATCGGCCCAAAATCACGGCCGATTATATAAGGAAGGGAATCAAAAAAGTAATGAAGCGGTTTCCGCCACCGCAACCCTAGTAAGATCTCTTTCACCTGCCTGGGCAGAAAAAAACGAGCTCACGGATCAGCGTCCGCTAATTTGGGCTGGCTTCTTGGTCGGTCATAAGCAAGGCATGGTTTAACCCGTGCAGTATTGATGCGGGCAGTTGTTCGTTTTGATCTTCGTGCAGCAAGCGTTTGATGATGGCTGCTTTCTTTGGGCCGTTGGCCATTAAAATCGGTAGCCGGGCTTCGGCAAAATCAGCTAATCCCAAGGTGATTCCTTTTTCCAGCGGGGTAGGCGATTGAAAATACTTTTGGCCCACCTCGATCGTCTCTGCTGCCAACGTGGAAATGTGCGTGTGCGTGCCAAAAGGCGTGCCCGGCTCGTTCATGGCAATGTGCCCGTTGGTGCCGATTCCCACCAGCATTACGTCAAGCCCACCGGCCTCGGCAATGCGTTTCGCGATGCGATCTACTTCACCCATAGGATGGGCGGCCCGCCCATCAAAAAAGTGAATCCTTGCGGGCGAAACTCCCAGCGGGTGAAATAGAAATTCGTCCATCATCTGGCGGCATGAGCCAGGATCAGCACCGTTCATACCCATCCATTCATCCAGGCCCACCCATTCGCAGTGGCTCAAATTCAAACGGCCATTCCGCACATCATCAATCAAACATGCAAAGACGCCCAGCGGGGAGTGCCCTGAAGCGAGGCAGACCAAAGCGTTTGGCCGGGAACGAACTACTGCTGCTATTTCATCGGCTACCGCGCGGCACAGCGTAGCGTAACTTGGGAAGACCTGATGTTTCATATTCCGGATCTACGACTACAAATAACGCAAAGTCATGAATGTTACAAACGGCAAACTTTTGCTTTCCGGAATTTCTATATTTCGATTTGATCCAAAGGCTATGAAAAGAGTTTTGATTTTTCTATTCGCACTCGCAATCGTGCTTCCGGTAACGGCACAGCAGCTCGACAGTATCTTTAAGTACGTAAAATATCGCAACATCGGGCCGTTTCGGGGTGGTCGTTCGGTATGCGCATCGGGGGTAATCAACGATCCGCTTACGTACTACATGGGCACAACGGGCGGTGGTTTATGGAAGACTGAGGATGCGGGCGTGAGTTGGAATAATATTTCCGATGGGTATTTCAAAACGGGTTCGGTTGGCGCTGTTGCCGTTTCGGAGAGCGATCCAAACATTGTGTATGTGGGCATGGGCGAACATGCGCCCCGTGGTGTCATGACCTCGTATGGAGATGGCGTGTATAAGTCCACCGATGCCGGAAAAACCTGGAAACAAATGGGTCTGGCAACCACCCGCCACATTGCGCGGATCGTGATTCATCCGAAAAACCCAGAGATTGTATATGTGGCGGCACAGGGAGCGTTAAACGGCCCGTCTGCCGATAGAGGTATTTTCAAATCGGTGAATGGGGGCCTTTCCTGGACGAAAGTGCTTTATGTAAATGACCTTACAGGCTGCTCAGAGCTTTCGCTGGATGTGCACAATCCGCAGGTATTGTACGCCACACTGTGGCACCACCAGCGCCTGCCGTGGAAAGTGATTAGCGGTGGCCCCGGCAGCGGTGTTTACAAGTCGGCCGATGGTGGCGAAACGTGGCAAAAAATTCAATCGGGTCTGCCCAAGGAACTGGGCAAAATGGCGATTGCAGTGAGCCGCGCCAATCCGGAAAAGGTGTATTTGCTTTTGGAGAGCGATACCGAAAAAGAAGCCGGTGGCCTTTTCGTATCCGAAGACGGCGGTAAAAACTGGTCGAGAATCAGTAGCGACCACCGCCTGGTACAGCGCGCCTGGTATTACATTGAAGTCTTTGCCGATCCGCAAGACGAACACACCGTGTATGTGCTAAGCGCACCTGCACTCCGCTCGATAGACGGTGGCAAAACCTGGGAGCGGCTTTCGGGTTGGCATGGCGATTATCATGATTTATGGATCAATCCCACCAACGCAAAAAATATGGTGGTTGCCGATGACGGCGGCGCAACCATCAGTTTCAATCGGGGTAAGACCTGGTCATTACAATCACAAATGCCAACCGCACAGCTCTATCGCGTAAACGCGGATAATCTGTTTCCTTACCGTTTGTATGCCGGCCAGCAAGACAATACCTCGCTCAGGATTACATCATTGGCATTGGGCAAATGGGAGATTGGCGAGCGCGATTGGGATTATTCAGCAGGAGGAGAGAGCGCATTTCTCGCGTTCGATCCAGATCAGCCAAGTGTAGTGCTGGGTGGTAGTTACCTGGGCACGATTGATGCATTGCAGCCGGGCGCTTCGGCTAGCACCAACATCATGGCGGCACCCATTCAATACCTCGGCCGCGAAACAAAAAATATGAAGTATCGCTTCAACTGGAATGCGCCCATCATCTGGTCGAAACATGAACCCAACACGTTCTATCATGGAGCACAGGTTTTACTTCGTACCCGCGATCTGGGTCGCACCTGGGAAGAAGTCTCGCCCGATCTCACCCGGAATGAAAAAGATAAGCAAGGCAAAGGCGGCGGCCCCTATACCAACGAAGCTGTGGGCGCGGAGAACTATGGTACACTTAGTTATGTAGCAGAGTCGCCACAAGATAAGGGCACGATCTGGGCCGGCAGTGATGATGGCCTGGTACACGTTACGCGCGACTTTGGCAAAACATGGTTAAATGTTACGCCCAAAGGCCTGGCGGAGTGCTTGATTAATGCCATTGAGGTTTCGCCCCACGATCCGGCTACGGTGTACATCGCCACCACGCGGTATAAATTCAACGACTTTACACCGGCCATTTATAAAACCAGCGACTACGGCAAAACGTGGGTTAATATTTCCAAGGGTATTCCGATGGGCGCTTACACGCGGGTAGTGCGCGAAGATGATGTACGCAAAGGGCTGTTGTTTGCCGGCACGGAAACCGGCATGTACATCAGCTACAATGGCGGTGCACAATGGCAACCCTTCCAACTAAACTTGCCGGTGGCGCCGATTACAGACCTGAAAATTCATAAGGGAGATGTATTGGTAGCAACAATGGGGCGTTCGTTTTGGATTTTGGATGACCTGGGATTGTTGCGCCAACATTCAGGCACAGACGAGGGCTTCAAGATCTACACTCCGGAAGACGCCATCATCGGCAACTGGGGCAGTGAATTGAATGCCACCAATGCCGAGTTTAAAGGCACCAGCACGTTTACGGGTGTTAATCCGGCCAACGGCGTAGTGGTATATTATCATTTGCCCAAACTGCCGGATTCCGTGCACGTGACGTTGGAGATCCGCGATGCCGCAGGCGATTTGGTGCGCAGCCTGACGTCCAAACCAGACGACGCCTTTCAAAGTTATGCGGGCGGGCCTGACCCCGAGCCTGTCTTGGGCAAAGCAAAAGGGCTGAACCGGTTCGTGTGGGACATGCGTTACCCCACGATGGCGGGTGCGCCTACGGCTTATCTGGAAGGGAGTTTCCGCGGCCACAAGGCCGTTCCGGGCACCTATACACTCACCCTAAAATATGGCCTTCAGCAAACAAAGGCGGAATGCAAAATTCTGCCAAACCCTTTGTACAATGTAACAGCCGGCGAGTACGAAGACTACCATCGTTTCATGCGCGGCATGGAACAAACGCTGAACGACATGCACAGCAAATTGAATAAACTCTACAAAACCCGGGAGCAACTGGAAGCACTACTTGCCGACCTGGGCGCAGATTCCAAACTGGCATCCTTGAAAAAAACAGGCGCGGCGCTGGTGCAGAAAATGAAAACGTGGGATGAAGAGATGATTCAACGCAAGTCGAAGGCCTACGATGATGTGGATAACTTCGAAAACAAATTCACCGCTAATTTCCTGTTTCTCATCAACCAGACGGAAAGCGATTTGCCGCGGGTAAATAAGCCGAACCGCGACCGCCACGAGGAGTTGATGAAGGAGTGGGAAAAGCTAAACGCGCGTGCACTTGAGATGATCGAGAAGGATGTGCCGGCATTTTCCAGGCAACTGTGGGATGCGGGCATTGGTCCGGTGCGAGTGAAATAGGAAGTGCAGCTCATGCGAGATAGGCGCGGGTTGTCGTTGCACAACCCGCGCCTTCTTTTTATCTTTCAACCTCACCTTTGCCTCGCTAACCTGATCTCCTATGGCTGCTACCGTTTTGTTGCCGGAAGAAAAAAAGCAACTGCGTTCCGTTATTCTTGCCAGTTCGGTAGGCACGCTGATTGAGTGGTACGACTTCTTTATCTTCGGCAGTTTGGCTACGCTTCTTTCCACCCAGTTTTTTCCAAAAGAAAATCCCACGGCTGCGTTCCTCTCCACGCTGGCCACCTTCGCTGCAGGTTTTATTGTGCGCCCTTTTGGGGCCATCGTATTTGGCCGCCTGGGTGACCTCGTGGGCCGCAAGTACACGTTCTTGGTTACGCTTGTGCTCATGGGTGGCTCTACGTTTGCCATCGGGCTTGTGCCCGGGTATGATACCATCGGCATTTTTGCACCCGTGCTGGTGGTTTCATTGCGGCTACTGCAGGGCTTAGCGCTGGGTGGGGAGTATGGTGGCGCAGCTACGTACGTGGCCGAGCATGCACCCGCAGATCGAAGGGGCTTTTACACCAGTTTCATTCAAACCACCGCCACGCTGGGATTCTTCGTTTCCCTGGCGGTGATTCTGGGGGTACGCCAATGGCTGGGCGTGGATGATTTCAACGCATGGGGCTGGCGGGTGCCGTTTGTTCTTTCGGCTGTGTTGGTAGGAGTTTCGGTGTACATCCGTTTAAAAATGCAGGAGTCGCCATTGTTTTTGAAGATCAAACGGGAAGGTAAAATTTCAAAAAATCCCATCCGCGAAAGCTTTGGCAAAAAAGAGAATTTGTATGTGGTGCTCCTTGCGCTGTTCGGGGCTGCGGCGGGCCAAGGGGTGGTTTGGTACACGGGGCAGTTTTACGCGCTGTCGTTCATCCAAAAAACCTGCAACATCGAGTTTGTGCAGTCCTACCAAATCCTTGCGATTGCCCTTGCGTTAGGAACACCGCTGTTCATTGTGTTTGGCGCGTGGAGCGACACGTTCGGCCGCAAGTACATCATGCTGGGGGGGATGTTGCTGGCAGTGTTGCTCTATCGCCCAATCTACCAGAAGATGTACGACATCGCGCAGGTATCCGCAGATCAGGAGATTGTTGCCGGCCGTTCCATTCAGCGCGAAACCTCGTTTACCGCTGCGGGCGATACGGTGCGTATTACCACCCAGGAACGATTCTTTGCGAACGAAAACAAATGGGTGGAAGTGCAGCGCGAGAGCAAAGGCGTGGTTACTGAAACGCGCAAAGAAGTAGTGCTGGGCAACCGCCATCAATTTTATATGATCGGATTGATTTTTGTGCAGTTAGTCTTGGTAGCGATGGTGTACGGACCGATTGCAGCATTCTTGGTAGAATTGTTTCCCACCCGTATCCGCTATACGTCTATGTCGTTGCCGTACCATATCGGTAACGGAATTTTTGGTGGACTTACACCGTTTCTGGCCTCCTGGTGGTACGAACGAAGTAAGGCCGTTAATCCGCCCGATGGCGATATTCTGGCCGGCCTCTGGTACCCGATTATTGTAGCTGGAGTAACTTTTGTAATCGGTATGATTTTCCTGTCCAATAAACGCACGGGCGATGTAACCGAATAGCCAATGGCGAAAAAGAAATCGCAATGGGTTACGATTGGTAAGCGTAAGCTGGAGCTTTCGAATTTAGAAAAAGTACTTTTTCCGGACGATCACATACTGAAAGCCGAGGTGATTGAATACTACCTCGGTATTGCGCCAACGCTCTTGCAACACATCAAAGGCCGCGCGCTTACGCTCATTCGCTTTCCGGATGGTATTGCAGGCGAAACGTTTTATCAAAAAAACCGACCGGAGTGGGGACCCGATTGGATTGAGTTTGCCACGCTGGGCAAAGAAGAGAAAGACTACATTGTGGCGACCGAGCCGGCATCGCTCGTATGGCTGGCCAATCTGGCTGCACTCGAATTACATCAGTTGCACAGCCGCAAACCACAGTTCGATCATCCGGATTACATGGTATTCGATCTTGATCCGCCCGAAGGTTACGCGTTTGAAAATCTTGTGCCGATGGCAATGGATTTGCGTGCGCACCTGGAGAGTTTTGGCTATCATGTTTTTGTGAAAACCACCGGTGGCAAGGGCGTGCATTTGTGCTGTCCGCTGGAGGCAAAGTGGGAATTTCAAACGGTGTTCGAAACAGCGCAAGCACTGGCGAAACTTTTTGTGGAGAAGAACGGAAAAACCACAACGCTACACCTCAAAAAAGAAGCGCGCCAGGGGCGGGTGCTGATCGATATCTACCGCAACCGTTCGGGGCAAAGCATTGTGTCGCCCTACAGTTTGCGCGGCCGCGTTGGGGCGCCGGTGTCAATGCCACTTTCGTGGGATGAATTGGCCCGCCTGAAAAGCCCAAAGCAGTTTTCCATTCGCAATGCGATTGATAAAGTGAAAGCGGATGGCGATGCCTGGGAAGGAATTGGTGCATATGCGGTGGCCTTGCACACCCATCGCACGCAAGTGCCTGCGAAAACGCTGCCGAAATCGCGGAAGCATAAAAGTCCTGAACAACTTAAAACCTATCATGGCAAGCGCGATTTCTCCAAAACACCGGAGCCGGCCGGAGCGGAGTTACTCGCCCCGGGCAGTAGGTACGTGATCCATCGGCACCATGCTTCGCATCTGCATTACGATTTGCGGCTTGAGCAAGACGGCGTGTTGAAAAGCTGGGCCGTGCCAAAGGGTTTGCCACCCTATCCGGGTGTCAAGCGCCTGGCCGTTCAAACAGAAGACCATCCCATTGAGTATCTGCAGTTCGATGGAGTTATTCCCAAAGGCCAATATGGGGCTGGCGAAATGTGGATTTACTCCGCAGGTAAATATGCCATCACCAAAGAAAAGAAGGATGGGTTCTACTTTCGGTTGAACAGCAAAGAAGTAAATGGCGAATACCGCATCTATAAAACAAAAGAGAAGGAGTGGTTGTTGGAGCGGGTGGATGAAGTGCAGACCAACTACCTGCACGACATCGTAGAACCAATGCTGGCCGGTGCGTCCGACAAGCTGCCGGTGAACGGTGATTACGTATATGAAGTAAAGTGGGATGGTATTCGTGCGATCATTGCGTTGGAAGACGGGCGGCTTCGCATTCGATCGCGCAACCATAACGACATCACCGCTCAGTTTCCGGAATTGCAGGTAGGCGACAAAGCCTTTCGCGCCACGTGCGGGCTGTTTGATGCGGAGATTGTCTGCCTCGATCAAACCGGTCGGCCGGATTTTAAAAAAGTGATCAACCGCTTAGTGACAACAGGGGATGCCGCTATCCAGAAAGCCAGTAAATCCAACCCTGCTGTGTGTTACGTGTTCGATTGCCTGTATCTGGACGGCCGCCCGATTCTGCAAGAACCGTTGCAACGTAGAAAAGTGTGGTTGCAAGATGCGGTGCGCGAGGGTACACCCATCCGCGTAAGCGAAACCGTAACAGAGGGCGAGGCGTTGCTCGAGGCCGCGCGCGCACACAAACTAGAGGGCGTGATGGCGAAGAAGGCCGATGGCAAGTACGTGCCCGGCAAGCGCAGCGAAGATTGGGTGAAGATAAAAATTCGCGATACGCGCGATGTGGTGATCGTAGGGTATAATCCGGGCCAAGGCGAGCGGAGCGGTACGTTTGGCGGGCTGCACGTGGCCGAAGTGGGCGAGGAGGGACTGATTTACCGCGGCAAAGTGGGCACCGGTTTTGATGAAGCCATGATGAAACACATTCATCGCTTGTTGTTGAAGCAGAAGAAGATCAAAAAGCCGTTTACCCAAAAGGCAATGGACGAGAAAACCAGCATTTGGATTGAACCCGTGTTAAAGGCCGAGGTTCGCTACGCGCAGATTACGCGCGATGGCATGTTTCGCGAGCCGGTGTTTGTACGGCTGCGGCGAGATGAATAGACAGTTTTTTGTCGGCACCCTATTTGCAAACCATAAATTTTTACGAAAAATTTGAATGATTTGTAAAACTTAAATTGACCCTCCTAGTCGAATGAAGATTCCTTTACTACTGGTTTTTGGTGTAACGGTTTTTACGCAGTGTTCAAACCGAGACGATATTGAGCAAGGCAATTTGGATCAAGTGAGAAGTATCGGGCGCAATTCGGTTACATTTTTAAATCGACCGGCCACCATTCTCATGCTCGAAGTATTCTCCACCGATTTAAATATCACGCGCCGCGTAGAGGTTCGTGTTATCCGTCCGTCGGTTTCCGCCAAGGGTGCGCTCGTTCTTTCAACCGGAGGCTTTGGGACCAATTTTTATGGCATCGGTTTAGAAACCAATACCACACTGAATTCCGCAGTTGCGCTTGGATTGGAGACGTATGAAGTCAAATGGCTGGGATCAGAGGGTTGGGGCACAGGCGTGGCGGGTGTCGGTTACCCGGTAGCGGTTCGCGCCTACACATCGATTCTCCGCTTCTTGAAACAAAATGAAATAACCAACACACAAAGGATTATTGCTCATGGAGGCAGTGGCGGCTCCTTTCAAATTGCTTATGCTCTCGCACGGTTTAACGCAGAAGCAGAAATTCATGATGCCATCTTAATCGCAGGGCCACCTACTTCTGATTTGCGACAAGCAATTTTTGGAGACAAGACGCTTAAGTCTTACTGGCCGGATGGAATCGGTGGTTTTCGTACTACCGATTATATCCACGGCTGGGATCAGCAAGGGAAGTATTGCCAAAATCGTTCCCAACCCCCACCGGCTTTTGTGCTTGAGGCGCTTGATAAGTCGTCAATTTTGTCGAAGGTGATACCTCCGGACCTTCAATATTCAACCAATGTTATATTTGTCAACACCAATGATATTACCAATGCCGACGGTCAAGGCCGATTATACTTTGAAGCGATCACAAGCCGGAAACAGTGGCACTATTTGTCAAATGAAACATCGCACGATGTTGCTGGTATACCAGCAGGGGCGATGAAGATTCGAGAGCTACTTCAAGAACTGGTGAAATAGAAAACCTTTTAACGTTTGGCACAAACAGGAATTCGCTTTTGTACTACTCCCTAAGCACCCGGATGTTTCGCGAGCTCGTGTTTGTACGGTTGCGGCCGGATGTATAAAGTCGTTGGGATTACCTATTTTGAATTTCTTGTCATTACTTTTGCGCTATGGCGGATGCTTCGCTTTTTTTGAAAAACCTGTGGTACCTCGCGTTCCACAGCTCGTACCTAAAGTCAGGAAAGCTGGTAGGAAAGGAGATCGTGGGCGAGAAGATCGTTTTCGGGCGCGATGCGCAGGGGAAACCTTTTGCTTTGCGCGATAATTGTCCGCACCGGGGTGTGCCACTCTCGCAGGGCTGGTTTAAAGACAATACCTTGCAGTGCTGCTACCACGGCTGGATGTTTAATACCGAAGGTGTTTGTACCGGCATTCCGGCCATGCCACCGGACGCAAGTTTTGACCCGTCAAAAATCAAGGTGTTTCAATATCCGGTGGCGGAGTATAACGATACGGTGTGGGTGTACATTCCAGAAAAGAAATTACCCAACACCGTACCCAAAGAGCCGCCACCCGCATTGGTGCTCAGTCCGCAGCAAAAGTTCAAACACGTTGAAACCGTGATCATGCCAGCCGATATTGATCACTCGGTCATTGGATTGATCGATCCGGCGCACGTTACGTTTGTGCATCAGTCGTGGTACTGGCGCTCGGCAAAAAAGCTAAAGCTGAAAGAGAAAAAATTTGAGCCAACGGCCAAAGGTTTTAAGATGGTGCGCCACACGCCCTCGGCCAACTCGAAAGGGTACGGTATTCTTAAAGGCGGTACCTCCACGGAGATCACGTTTGAGATTCCCGGCATCCGCACAGAACACATTTTGGTAGGACAAAAGAACCAGGTCGTTTCGATTACGGTACTTACACCCATTAACGAGCGCGCAACGGAACTCACGCATATTTTTTACACGGACATTCAGCTTGCCAACTGGTTATGGTATCCACTGCGGCAGCTGGGCAAGCAGTTTATCGGGCAGGATCTGGGCGTTTTCAACAAACTTAACGAGGGCCTAAAATCAAATCCGACACTTTCGTTGATTGGGGAGCCCGATACCCAGGCGCGGTGGTATTACGAGATCAAACGCATGTGGAGCAAAGCCCAACAGAACAACGAGGCGTTTGTCAATCCGGTGCAGCCGCAGACGCTGCGTTGGGTTACTTAGCGCATACCTTTTGTTTCAACTTCGGATTGATCGCCACCTTTAGCGCGGCCGCTTTTTGGAGATCGGCACACGCGTGCAGATAATTTCCGGTTTCATAGTGCATAATGGCGCGGTTGTAGTAGGCATTGCCGTAGTCGCTTTTCAAAAAAATCGCCATGGTGTAATCTTCAATCGCGGTAGTTCGCTGGTTCAGTCTGCGGGCCGCGTTGCCATGGTGGAACCACGCCTCCGGCCACTGGTCGTTAAGTTGAATGGCGCGTTCGTAATCCCGTAAGGCCTTGCGCCATTGGCGTTGTTTTTCGTAAACGATGCCGCGCGTTACCCAATAGGTTTCGTTTAGCGAATCGATGCGCAGTGCTGCTTGGATGTCGTTCAGCGCTTCATCCCATCGCTCTTGTGCTAACCGCAGTGTGGCCCGCTCATAGAAGGGAAAGGGAATGGCCGGGTTCTGGTCGATCAACCGGGTGAGGTGCATTTCTTCTTCGGTTGGCGATTGCTGGTGGGTAACGGCAAGGTTGTGCTGTGCTACTTCCAGATCGGGGTTGAGTTGCAATGCTTCGCGAAAATCCTGGCGTGCTTCTTCGGTGCGGTGGAGTTTCTCTTTGGCGAGCCCGCGGTTGGCAAGGGCCTCTGGGTAGCGCGGTTGCAACGCCAACGCGCTGTCGAAGTAGGTGAGGGCCGCTCCATATTGGCCGGTTTCGAGGCAAACGGTGCCCAACGCATGGAACAACTGCGGACGGCTGCCGGTGTGGGTGGTAAACGCCCGCTGCACGGCATGTTGAAAGGGGTCAACTTCAAACACCACATGGCTGGTTTCCCCCGGGCGTAGCACCAACAACCGTTGTAAGTCGGCCTGGGCGGCCACCCAGTTTTTGCTGCGGATGAGCAGCATGGCCCGCAGCCAAAGGGCCTCAAAATGTGTGGGTTGCCATTCGAGGTAAATGCTGTAATCTACCAGCGCCTCCGGCCACGCAGCCGTGCGTTCTTTATTTTGTGCCCGCTGCAGGTAGGCAGCGTGTCGCCCGGGATCCAGCGCAATTACCTGCGAAAGACATGCCACGGCCCGATCATACGCACGGTCGCGTTCGGCTGCCTCCGCTTGGTTTTGCCAATGGTCTGCTTCGCGTTGCGCATGCATCGTTTGTGCGCCAGCGGCAACCGTTGTCAACAAAAATACCCACCAACACCAGGCACGCATTCCCGAAAGTAAAAAAAGGGCTGCACAATGCGAACCAAAGCCGCTGCCTCCTGTTCATAATGGCATGGAAACATCCACTATTGCCAACGAAGAACTGATCCGCGATGCCTACCGGAAACACCTGTTGCTGGAGGGTAAGCGCCCCGCCACCGTGTTTAAATTTTGCAATGACTTGGGCATAGCCGAAAAAGAGTTTTACAGCTCGTTTGCCTCTTTCGAGGCGATTGAAAAAGCAATTTGGCAAAACTTCATCACCACCACGCTCACACGCCTGCAACAGGACGCCAACTTTGGCAGCTTTTCCTGCCGCGAAAAGGTATTGGCATTCTACTTTACGTTGGCGGAAGAGTTGAAAGCCGAGCGTAGTTTTGTGTTGCATCAATTGCACCAATGGCAACCCGCCACGGGAGTGCCCACGTTTCTGAAGGGTTTCCGCACCACGTTTGAAGAGTGGTTTGCCATGATTCTTTTGGAAGGGAAGCAAACCGGTGAGTTGGCTCCGCGGCCGTTTATCGACCAACAATATGGTTCTGTGTTTTGGATGCATTTGCTCTTCATTCTTCAGTTTTGGAAGAAAGACGACAGCCCGGAGTTTGAAAAAACAGATATGGCCATCGAAAAATCCGTAAACCTGGCCTTCGATTTACTGGGCAAAGGTGTGCTGGATGGCGCATTAGACTTCGGTAAATTTCTTTACCAGCAAACCAAAAAATAAGTTTTACCCAAACGCAACGTGAAGGAGCAGAACAGCATTCCGGTAAGTAAAGTACAGCGCGCCACGCGGTTCATCACCACCGGCGCGAAAATTGGCGGCAATTACCTGAAGCACTACGGCAAACGGTTGGTGGACCCCACTACCTCGCGCGAGGAGTTGCACCAGGAAAACGCTACCGACATCTACAACTCGTTGAGCGAATTGAAGGGCAGTGCCCTGAAGGTAGCTCAGATGCTGAGCATGGATAAGAATCTGTTGCCTACGGCCTATCAACAGCAGTTTTCCATGGCACAGTACAGTGCGCCGCCGCTGTCGTACCCGCTGGTGGTGCGCACGTTCGAAAAATACTTTCAGAAAAATCCTACCACACTTTTTGATACATTTTCTCATGCCGCAAAAAATGCCGCCAGCATGGGGCAGGTGCATCAGGCAACCAAAGACGGCAAGAAGCTGGCGGTAAAGGTGCAATACCCTGGCGTAGCCGACAGCGTGAAAAGCGATTTGGCCATGGTCAAGCCAATTGCGTTGCGCATGTTTAAGTTGAATCCGGTAGAATACGATGAGTTTATCCAGGAGGTAGAAAACCGACTTCTGGAAGAAGCCGATTACGCGCTTGAGCTCACGCGCTCACGCGAGATTTCGCAGCGGTGTGCACATCTGGAAAATCTCCGGTTCCCCACCTATTATCCAGAGTATTCTGCGCCAAAAGTACTTACGATGGATTGGATTGAGGGCGAGCCATTGGGGGAGTTCATCAAGCATCAATCCCTGTCGCCCGAAGAGTCAAATCGTTTAGGGCAAGCGCTTTGGGATTTCTATCACTTTCAAATTCACGAGCTGCGGGCACTGCATGCCGATCCTCATCCGGGCAACTTCATTGTTACACCCGATAAAAAACTGGGCGTGATTGATTTCGGATGTGTGAAAGTAGTACCCGATTCATTTTACGATGCCTATTTCCAATTGTTAGACCGCAGTATTTTAAAAGACGAAACGCGGTTAGAGGCTGTTTTCCATCAACTCCACTTTTTGTATCCGGAGGATTCGGCAACGGAAAAGACCTTCTTCAAGAAGGTATTCACCAAACTGGTAGAGCTACTCGGGCGTCCGTTTGAAACAGATGAATTTGATTTTGCCAACCGCGAATACTTTGCGTCGCTCTACGCGTTTGGCGAAGAGCTTTCCAGCATGAAAGAACTGCGCGAAGCAAAACGGGCGCGGGGCGTGAAGGATGCACTCTACATTAATCGCACCTATTACGGTCTATACAACCTGCTGCATCAACTCAACGCAAAAGTGCAAACCAGCCGTTGGGTGCCGGAGCGGTTTCGGTAGTAATCTTTTTGTGTCGGGTGGGATTAGAACCCGCGTGCGGTATCATCGCCCCGATTGCGGTCGGGCGCTCCTTCAAGTTTTCCGTCCGGGCGAACGAGAATTGCATCTACGCGGCCCAAACCCTTCCGTGCCATAAACGTGTGCCCCATGCGTACCAGTTCTAAGCTATCTTTCTCGCTCAGTGCCTTGTGCTCGCTGGCGATTTTATCGGGCAACCATTGACTATGCAAACGTTTTGCGTCTACCGCTTCCTGCATCGTCATGTCGTGCTCAATCACATTTAAGATCACCTGAAAAACCGAAGTAATAATGGTAGAACCTCCGGGCGACCCCAACACCATAAACAGCTTCCCATCTTTTTCCACGATGGTGGGCGTCATTGCACTCAGCATCCGTTTACCGGGCTCTACCTGATTGGCCTTGCCTCCGATTAAACCGAACATGTTGGGCGTACCGGGCTTGGCGCTGAAGTCGTCCATCTCATTATTCAGAAAAAAGCCAGACCCCGGCACCAGCACGTGCGAGCCGTACCATCCGTTTAATGTGGTGGTAACGGCTACTGCATTGCCCTGTGCATCAACTACGGAAAAATGGGTGGTTTCTTCCGACTCATAACCCGGAATCACGCCCGGTTGCACTTCTGCGCTTGGCGTGGCTTGGTTTTCCTGGTAAGACTTCATGCGCCCGGCCACGTAATCGGCATCGAGCAGTTCCTCCTGCGGCACTTTATAGAACTCAGGGTCGCCCAGAAATTTCGATCGATCGGCAAACACCCAACGCTCGGCTTCCGTCATCAGATGAACGGTGCGCGCACGGTTGTGCCCCCAGTCTGAGATTGGATACGGTTCTACCGATTTCATGAGTTGGAGCAGGCAAATTCCCCCGCTGGACGTGGGCGGCATTGAAACAACCTTGTACCCTTTGTACGTTCCCACCACCGGTTGGCGCCAGAGGGCCTTGTAATTGGCCAGGTCTTCCAACGAAATCAGCCCGTTACCGCGTTTCATCTCGGCTACCAGATCTGCGGCGGTTTTACCTTCGTAAAAGCCGGCGCGCCCCTGGTCGCGAATGCGCTCAAGCGTATGGCCTAAATCTTCCCATCGAATCGTATCGCCTTCCTGCCACTGCGCACGCAGCAGAAAAGCGGGCGGTTGCGTGTTGTACTTTTTCAGCGCCTCCTGTTCGTCCGTTAAGTTTTTTGCTTCGCGTTTGGTAAGCGGAAATCCACCCAGGGCAAGATCGATGGCCGGCTGCACAAGTTCGCGCCAAGGCAACGAACCGTATTTTGCGTGCGCCTGCACCATGCCATCTACCGATCCTGGCACGCCGGAGGCCAGGTGGCCCGCCAGGCTGCGCTCCGCCACCGGGTTACCCGCAGTGTCCAAAAACATATCGCGAAAAGCCAATGCCGGCGCCACCTCCCGAAAATCGAGGGCATCAACGGTGCCATCCGCCTTGCGAATCACCATGAAGCCGCCACCGCCAATGTTGCCGGCACCGGGAAAGGTAACCGCCAAAGCAAAGTGTGTGGGAATAGCTGCATCTACGGCATTACCGCCCTTTTTGAGAATAGCGCTGCCCACGTCGGCTGCCAGCGGATGCGCGCAGACCACCATGGCCGAATCCGCCACCAACCCGGTTACGGGTTCCGGCTTTGTACGACATGCACAAATTGCAACTACACTTAAAAGAATTAACAGGCGGTTCATGGAACAAAAATTGGGTTTCCCTGAGTAAATGTATTATTTCAACCCGAAACCCGCACATGAGCCTGAGAAAAGAAAAAGCTGCCCGTCTGAAAATTGTGATTTTAGATGCCACGTTGAAACTCATTGGAAAGCGGGCTTTTGAAGATCTGTTTGTGGATGAAATTTGCGAGCGGGTGAAGATTTCAAAAGTTACGTTCTTCAAGTATTTCCCGCAGAAGGAGGATATTCTGTTGTACTACTTTCGGGTGTGGTGCCTGCATCGTGCGGTAGACATCCGGCAGAAGCCGCGGGAGGGTTTGCCCGGGATTTACTACCTGTTTGATAAGGTGAGTGAGGATCTGGAGCAATTCCCCGGCATTTGGCTGAGCCTTGTGGCATATTTGGCGGACTTTAAGCGGGTGCCTAAACCCTTTCCGGTGAAGCCGGAGGAAAAAAAGATTCTGTACCCAAGCCTACCCGATGTTACCGCAATTGAGATTGCGCCCATGGAGCAAATGCTGGAGAAGTTTGTGCTGGAAGCCATTTTCCGCAAGGAAATCACCAAAGCAACGGCTACCCGCGAGATCACGCAATTGTTGAACTCGGTATTGTTCGGTGCGATTTTAACCGCTCACCTTCAACAAATTACCCCTGTAAAGATTTTCTTCCGCAAGAGCCTGGACATGACCTTGCGCGGGTTGGTGCACTAGCCTTTCATCTTCACTTTCTTTACGCCCTGTTTTTCAAAAAACCGAACGCGAAAGCGACCAATAGCGTACTTCTTGTTGTGCACGTGCTTCCGGTACCACGAATGGTGGTACCGCGGCTTCACTACCGTTTCCGTGGGGCCACGCGAGCAACTGGCGGCAATCACCAACACGAAAAAGACAATGACCACGCGCTTCATTGGCCCAAGATAACACGGCAAGTCAAGATTGGCAATTGCTACACAAGGCAACCCAAGGTGAACTCGTACCCGGTTGCTTAAACGGCACCGCACCCGGCAGCCTGGCTGTAGATTCGCTTTACCAAGATTACGGATTTGTATTCATAGCTGGCGGCAGTTATGTTCAACGCACACCCGGTGGCGTAATGCAGGAATCAGCGATTTCCGGGTTGTGTCACACTGGAAACTCCGTTTTCCATATTTTTGAGAACGCTTTTTTGAATGACAAAGGATTTCGACTACATCATTGTTGGTTCCGGATTTGGGGGCTCGGTTTCCGCCTTGCGGCTGAGTGAGAAGGGCTACCGGGTGCTGGTCATTGAAAAGGGTAAGCGCTGGCGCTCTTCAGATTTCCCGAAGAGCAACTGGAATGTCCGGAAGTATTTGTGGATACCGCTGCTGCGCTGCTTTGGGTTTCAAAAGCTCAGTTTTTTCCGAGAGGTTTTCATCTTGTCGGGCGTGGGTGTGGGCGGCGGTTCGCTGGTGTATGCCAATACACACATGATGCCGAAAGATAAATTCTATGCGCACCCGATCTGGGCGCACTTTAAAGATTGGAAGGCGGTGCTGGCACCTTATTTTGAAACGGCCAAAGCCATGTTGGGCAGTGCGAAGTACATGAAGGAGGGGCCCGAAGATCGCGTACTGCAAGAAGTGGCGAACGAGATGGGGCAGGGGCACACCTACGGGCGTGTGGACTACGTGGGTGTGTATCTGGGCGATCCCGCGAAAGCGGTTGACCCTTACTTCAACGGCTTAGGACCAATGCGCAAGGGCTGTATTGAATGTGCAGGCTGTATGGTGGGCTGCCGCCACGATGCCAAGAACACGTTGGATAAAAATTACCTATGGCTGGCCGAGCACGTGTTTGGCGCCACGGTGCTACCCGAAACGGAGGTAACAAAAATTCGTTTCGAGAACAATCGGTATGTTGTTGAAACGCGCTCCAGCACCGGCTGGGCCCGAAAGCACACGCACACGTTTACTTCCCACGGGCTGGTGGTGAGTGGGGGCGTACTTGGCACACTGAATTTGCTGCTGCGCCAGAAACACGTCTATAAAACGCTGCCGCTGTTGTCGCAAAAGTTGGGCGAGAACGTGCTCACAAACTCAGAGATGCTCTCCGGTGTGGTAGCGGCAGATCGTAAGTTGAATAATGGTCTGGCCATCAGTTCGGTTTTTGACGCGGATGAAGACACCCACATTGAACTGTGCAAGTTTCCAAACAAGTCCGGCGCGATGGTGAAATTAGCCGTGATGGCCGCGGGGGATGGCCCACCGCCTGTACGGGCTGCGAAAATGCTGGGCAACATCATCAGCCGGCCGTTGGATTTTTTGCGTTCCGTATTTCATCGGGGCGTGGCCGAGCGTTCCATCATCTTTTTGATTATGCAGTCGCTGCCAAACGCCATGAAGATGAAGTTGAAGCGGGGTTGGTGGGGGCCATCGCTTACGTTTGATAATGACGCCAACCAGAAAGTGCCCAGTTTTATCGGCATCGGCCAGCAGGCGTTGGAACGTTACGCGAAGAAAGTAAATGGTGTGCCGCAAAACGCAGCTACTGAGGTGCTTTTTGGTCTGGCATCCACTGCACATATTCTTGGTGGTTGCCCGATGGGCGATTCCCCCGCCACGGGTGTAGTAAACGAGCGGTTTGAAGTATTTGGCTACCCGCGCTTTTACATTTTGGATGGTACAATTGTGCCGTGCAACCTTGGGGTAAATCCCTCGCTTACCATCACCGCGTTAAGTGAATATGCCATGGCGCAGATTCCGGCCCTTCCACGTTCAAAAACACTGGAAATCCGATTGCGCGAAAAGGCGGAGGAAACGGCAACTACATCAGGATAACCGTAGTGGTTTGCCCCGCCCGCACCTGCACTACTTTCCGGTATTCCGGAAGCGCATACAACGCTACCACATAGTTTCCGGGATTGAGATTTGTAAACTCGACTTTCGCAGCCAGGGTTTTTGTTTCTAATGCTTCCGTTTCCATGAAACGATAATTGGCAAGCGAACTCATATCGAAAAGGCCTACCTTATATTGGTTTAAAGGCGTGCCACCTACACTCTGCTGCGTCCAGAAAACCTCTAGCGAACCCACCAGCGGCACTTCTTCTTCGCTACAGGCCGAAGTAGTTAGGTAGAGCACCAACGCAAGCAGTCGGGTGTACGTTTTCATGGCTTTCATTTTTGGTTACTATGGCAAAAAGCACAAACTTAGGGTGAAAACAAAAAACCGAGAAAGCAGCCGACGTCTTTCCACCAGCCACTTGCGCAGGGAAGAACGTGCTCAACGCAATCGAACTAAAATATTAATACCATGAAAAATTCCAGACGAAAATTTATTCAACAGGCATCGCTGGCCTCCCTCGGTTTTGCTACCGGGGCATTTCCCGCACTTGCCGGCCGCGGCCTGTCTGCGGTGTCAGCAAACGATAAGATCAACGTAGGTGTCATCGGGGTGAATGGTATGGGCTGGTCTAACCTCACCTCGCTCATTAAGTTGCCCGAAGTACAAGTTACTGCCTTGTGCGATGTAGACGAGAATGTGCTTACCCGCAGAAAAGATGAACTGGCCAAACAGAACATAGCGGTGAAAACCTATGCCGATTATCGCAAGCTGCTGGAAAGCACAGACGTGGACGTAGTGGTGATTGGCACGCCCGATCACTGGCACTGCTTGCAGATGGTGGAAGCCTGCCAGGCCGGTAAAGACGTGTATGTAGAAAAGCCCGTGGGTAACTCCATTGCCGAGTGCCAGGTAATGGTGGCCGCGCAGAAGAAATATAATCGCGCCGTGCAGGTAGGGCAGTGGCAGCGCAGCGTGCCCCACTTTGTGGATGCATTGAACTATCTGCGCTCCGGCCAACTCGGCAAAATCCGCACCGTAAAAACCTGGGCCTACCAAGGGTGGATGCGCAACATCGAAGTAAAACCCGATGGCCCCGTGCCTGCCGGCGTAAATTACGATGCCTGGCTTGGCCCGGCACCAAAACGCCCGTTCAATCCCAATCGCTTTCATTTCAACTTTCGCTGGTATTGGGATTACGCCGGTGGGTTGATGACCGACTGGGGCGTGCATTTGATTGATTACGCGTTGCTGGGCATGAATGCCTCCACGCCCAAGGCCGTGGTGGCACTCGGTGGGAAATTCGCGTACCCCGATGGTGCCCACGAAACGCCCGACACCCTGGCCGCCATTTACGAGTTTGATGGCTACAACATGATTTGGGAGCACGCGCAAAGCATCAGCAACGGCAACTATGGGCGCGACCATGGCATCAGCTTCATTGGCAATAACGGTACGCTGGTGCTGCACCGCGGCGGTTGGGAGGTAATTCCCGATGAGAAGCGCATGGAAGCCGTGCCCTTCCAGCCCAGCAAAGGCTCGGGGTTAGATTTCCACACCCGCAACTTTATTGACGTAGTGAAGAGCCGCAAATTCAGCGACCTTACCGCACCCATCGAAGCAGGGGCACACGTGGCGATGGTGTGCCAAATGGGCAACGTATCGTATAAAACCGGCAACAAAGTATCGTGGAATGTTCAAAACAGCCGATTTAACGAGGCAGAAGCGAATAAATGGCTGGCGGCGGGGTACAGTAACGGCTATCAGTTGCCTAAAATCTCGTAAAAAGACAAGTTCATTTTTGCATAACCCAAAGGGCAGGTTATCTTTGCAGCCTCAAAAATCGAACAGAACGATGGTCGATGGTTGAGGCCCGGTAGTTCAGCTGGTTAGAATGCCTGTCCCGCCATGGCGGGAAGGTCGCGGGGGCCCCGCCTAAGATGCTAAGAATTGAGCTTGAAAAGATTGGTCCGGTAGTTCAGCTGGTTAGAATGCCTGCCTGTCACGCAGGAGGTCGCGGGTTCGAGTCCCGTCCGGACCGCAGAAAGGGGGTAAAACCCCTTTTTTTGTTAAATATAAGCCCTTTTTTTAAATTAGGGTCAATTAAATCACCCAAAATCTTGACCGTGACCTTGACCAAAATCACAAATCTGTGAAAGTCCGATTCCTTTTGAAGCGAACGGGGGACGGCTTGGCTCGGGTTTATGTCGCGTTGTACCTGCAAGAAGTTCAGGAATTGATCTCCACTGGGGAGACAATAAATGAAAAGACGGAATGGGGTGCGGACGGCCGGCCGAAGAAGATGCTATCTCGTTCTGCCAGTCGTGTGCTCGAAGTAGAATCCCAAGTGTGGGACGCGATTACTCGTCTGAAAGCCCGGAAGGCTGTGGTAACCCCGCTGGCGGTCAAACGGGAGTATCTATCCCATTCAAAAAATGCTATCACCACCCAATTGGATATCGATCGAGCCGAAAAGAAAGCAAAGGTTTTGGTCAAGACGTTGGCCGCTAAATGGAAGGAAGATCATCTATTCCGTTACCGCGAGTCCACGCGAAAAGCAGTGCGCGAATCTATTGATGGGTTCCTTTCATTTTTGAAGGCTACCGATCACGCATTGATCGAGCGCGATGATCTCGGCCCCGATTTGATTGCATCGTACGAGCGGTATTTACAAGACAAGAAGAAGCTTTCGGATTCTACACATGGAAAGCGGATGAAGCACTTGCGTTGGTTCCTAAAACACATTGATTACGATGTGTCGAAGATTAAAATTCGAACCCACCGAAAGGAGATCATTTCCCTGTCGTTGACTGAGCTTGAAAAGCTTGAAAACGTATTGCCGGAAACCCCGGAAGAAAACAGAGCGAAAGATATCTTTCTTTTGGGTTGTTACCTGGGACTCCGGATATCCGACTTGAAGCGAATTACCCCGGCAAGCATCAGCCAGGGTAGAATTACGATGGTGTTGCGAAAGAATAACCGGCCGGTACAAATACCGATCACCGGCCAGGCGAAAACTATTCTCGATAGCTACGCCAATTACGCGCCAAAGATCAACGAGCAATCCGTTAACAAGTGCTTAAAACTACTTTGCCAAAGGGCTGGAATTACTGACATGGTAACGCTCCGAAAGAGCAAAGGCGGCCGCCAGTACGATGAAGCTGTTCCGAAGTTCAAGCTTATTACCACCCACATTGCGGGTAAAACATTCATCAGCACCGTGGCCCCGAAACTGTACAACATGACCCCGGCAGACGTAGCAGCGATTACCGGTAAGGATTTGAAAACACTGCTTGGGCACTACTACCAATTGCCACAAGAAGAAGCAATTAAGAAAATGTCGACTTGATGATTTACAAAGAGAAATATCTTGTTTACAATCCATCCACGGGTACACTTGATTTAACGGATGATGAACGTGACTTTTTAAAGACGCTCGGGTCACGTCTTTCAAAGGACGATTTTTTGAAAATTATCTCGAAACAGGAAGATAAAAAAAATGCGATTGAGCGCCTTAGAGAAATATTCGAGTTCCATGGATCTTACCGTGAGTCGACATACCGTATTCGTATAAAAAACTTCGATGATTGGTGGAGCATTTTAGAGGGATGCGAAAGTGAAAAATTGACTAGCACAAATAGGGGCGTGACGTGCAAAATAACTTCCGAGCGACTACGAGAGATTTTCGAGTCCAACTACAAAGGGAGAAAAAATCAGATTGCGGTTTTATGCAGAGCCCTTGAAAAAGAAAACCTAATCCAATGGCCAGAAGGAGGAGACTCCAGAGAAGCAAAGCATGAATTCTTTGCGCGTTTCTTGTCACCAAAATTGATCGGGTCGGCCTCTACTTTTGACAAAGGATATCGGAGGGCTGATAATGCTGACATCAAAAAGTGGGTAAAGATTGTTTCCGAAAGTCATCCGGAAAGGGAATAAGTTTGATTTTTTTGTACTTGGCTTTTAGCGATTTATAGCACGCTGTTTTCCGAATTGTCTTTTCGGAAAATTCAGAAAATCTTTTAGGGTTCATTTGATTAAACATAAAATCAACATGAGCACCTTAATTGCTTCAAAGTCGCTGGTCACGGTTCGCAAGGCGTCCGAAATCACCGGCGCATCCAGAAGTTTCATCCGGAGTTTGATGTCTCGGGGACTTCTTAAAAAGTACTCAATACGGACAGCTGTTTATGTGTCCCTTAAAGAGTTTGAACAATTGGCTTCGGAGGGCCATGAAAATGTCGCGGCATAGTGGTTTGTCTCTTGACCCGACCATTGTAAATAGTTTGATTTCGGTCGGAGGTCAGGTTGTGGGATCAATCGGGGCAAACAAATCAAATCGTTTCATAGCTGAATCTGCCGCCCGCCAAGCAGAAGCGAACGCAAGAATCGAAGAGCTCCGGTCCCGAGCAGCTGCAGCAAGTGCTCCAAGTTTTAAACCCGGGAAAGATGATAATTCTTTCGGTTGGGTTCTGGGGTCGGTTGCGGTACTGACCGTTGTCTCAACAGGGATTTTTCTTTATAGAGCATCGTCTTCTAATTCGGCCGATGACAAAAAAACCCGGGCCTAACCGGGTTTTTCTCTTTTGAAGTTTTTCCGATAAAACGCTTTAACACATCATGAACAAAAATATTGAAAAAAAATTACATCGAATCAGATCGTTGAGGAGCTCCCTGGCAAATCAAATTTTTCAGATCAAGAGAAGGGTTCCAGTTAATTCGAAACGGATTAGCGCGCTCCGATCTGAAAGGGCAAGACTCTCAAATTTGATCAGGAAATTGAATGGGTAAATGTCTGTCCCATGCAAAACATCTCCGATCAGGTTCGCGGCGAATTGCGCGAACTATCAAATGCTGTATTTCAGCATGAAGACGCTATAAACGATAAAACCCCGATTCGCGAAATAGTCCCGGTGATCAGGATCCGCGATTCGATCTTCGCGGTGAAGGGGGATATCTCGATTATCGGTGGATTGCCCAAAGTAGGGAAGACTTCCGTCTGTGCTTTCCTGATCGCCACGGCATTACTCGATCGATCTCCTGAAGGTTTTGACTCGCTTGGAATCCGAACAACGTACTGCCAGGGGGCACCAGTGATTTACATTGATACGGAGCAACCGCAGGCCTACACAAACAAGCTGCGAAAACAAGTACTGAAACTTATCGGCCAAAGTCAACACCCGCAGAATTTGGGTATCGTGAATCTTCGTAAATACGACTCCGAAAAAAAGCTGGCAAAAGTGCTGGAGCTGATGGGTAAGTATCGCAACGCCCATCTCTGGATTATTGATGGAATCGCGGATTTGATCAAGGATCCGAACGACACAAAGGAATCCTTTGGGGTAATTGAAAAGTTCATGATGAAAAGTGATGAACTGGACACAGCCATTGTACTCCACATTCACGAGAACCCGGGATCATCGGGTAAACTGCGCGGCAATTTGGGAAGTGAAGCTGAGCGAAAGGCCGGTGGAGTGGTTTCAATCAAGAAGATAAAGTCTGAGGGATCAGTCGTTCACGCGATAGAGCCGAAAGTAATTCGCGGATCCGCAGACTTTGACCCAATTTATTTCCGGTACGAAAACGGGGTTCCGGTATCTCTGAGCCCCGCGGAATCGGAGCAAGTGACACAGAAACGAAACAAGACAGCCGCCAGGCTTGAATTGCTTTCAGAGCTGGCAAAGCGCTGCCTTCAAACTGGCCGACTCAAGTATTCGGATTTGGTGGATAGGATCGTTCAGGTCAGCCCGGAAGTGGAGGGGAAAACGCTTGCCAGGCGCACGGCCGAGAACAGAATCAAGTCCTTTATTCAGTCAAAAATTGTGGTGATTGATGGGGATTTTTATGCATTGCCGCATATATAACTACCGCAACCGCAATTTATATATAGGTGCGTTTTGCGGTGCGTTGCGGAACCGCAACGCACCGCAAGTTCCCTATATACGCCCCCTTTTTGCGGTTGCGGTTTGCGGTAACCCCTGAAATTCCACCGATTACCCCATGGAAATGGCTCACGGCTACCGCTTCCGGCTTGAAAGGTATCAGGGCATAAAAACCCGGCACACTTGCCCACAGTGTGGGAAGCCACGGCAGTTTACCCGGTACCAAGACACGGAGACTGGCGAACACCTGGCCGATCACGTTGGCCGCTGCGAACGGGTTAACCAATGTGGCTACCACTACAAGCCTTCTGAGTACTTCCGAGATAACCCCGTCCAGAAACCTGTAAACGCATCGGCTAAACGTTTAACCGCAAAACCAGCAAAAGCGCTTATTCCAGTCGATTTCATTCCAAAATCGGTTTTTGAGGCCACAACTGGCCGATTTGACGATAATTTATCGCTGTTTTTGATTAAAAAATTCGGCCGCTACGCTGTTCGCGAAGCGTTTAAACGGCTATCCGTTGGAACGTCTCGCCACTGGCCTGGTGCCACGGTTTTCTGGCAGGTGGATGCGGCCGGCAATGTCCGTACCGGCAAGGTAATCCTGTACGATAGGTCCATGGGCAAACGAATAAAAGAACCTTACCCGCACGTTACTTGGGCCCACACGCTGTTGAAAGCCTCCCATTCTATTCCAGAAGGCTTTCAGTTAAGCCAAACGCTTTTTGGAATGAACCAACTGGCTACCTGTAATGGCCGCGCTGTGGTGATTGTAGAGGCTGAAAAAACGGCCGTGATTTGCACCATTGCTTTTCCGGAGTTTACGTGGATGGCTTGCGGTGGCATTACCATGCTTTCGGCTGAACGCCTGGCACCATTGAAGCATACCAAAATCATTTTGTACCCCGATTTGAACGGAGCCGAGGCGTGGCAGCAAAAGGCCGATCAGCTCAGCGCCTTGGGGTTTGATGTATCCGTATCGTACCTGTTGGAAAGGAGATTTCCGGACCTTAAGAAAACCGGTTTGGACATTGCCGACTTCCTACTTCAAGAGCCATTTCAAAAACCGCCCATCGAAACTATGATCGAGAAAAATCCGATGCTACTTTCTCTCATTGAGCGGTTTGATTTGATGCTAGTTTAAATGGATGTTCATTGTGCGCCTCTGCCGCTGTGTCCTTCGCTTCGGTGGCTAATTGGTGTGCTAATTTAGCTTCTAGCCAATCAGCGTATCGCGCTACGTTATCGGTAAATATCTCATTCGGATTTTCGCGTGTAAACATTTCACGCAGTTTCATTCTGTTTTCTGATACTTGATTCATGTTGGTTTATTTTGATTGCAACCGGGGAGTCATTGCAGCAGCTTTTGAGCATCTTTTAATTGCTCAGGTGTCCCATAGTGTTCGATAAATCTTTGAATTTCGTCAGGGCTTAACGCTCTGCGATGCGTTATGCCAATCAGTCGCAACCACTTTGAGATAGTACGGTAGTTACACCCGTACTTAAACGCCAGATGAGTCCTTGTCTGAATTATCTTCATGGTGCTTCTTTAAGATCGTAGATGCAAGTTGTTCTGCCTTCAAAAATGATTGTTCTGCGCGCTGCAGCTTAATTCTGTTTTCTGGTATCGGTGCCATTTGCATTTCGGTCAACGCTTTTACGTGATTCCAAATTATTCGAAGCCGCTCGTCAACCGAATAGTGGTAGCTGGAATCGATGCTTGTGTTTTGCTTTGTGTTCATGCTCATACAATATGAAGTTAGGTGTAATTAAGTCACTCTAAATTTTGACTCCCATGTTGACCAAAAAGGGCTAAAAATGCCTTTTTTGGGCCGTTTATGGGGTTTCTGCCTGTCCCGTCCGGACCGCAAAAAAGCCTCAGGAAACTTAGGCTTTTTTCGTTTACGCTCATCTTGTTTTTTGGGCGGCATTTCGGGCTGCTCCGGGGTTCGCTTCGCTCCCGTGGCCCCGCGGCGGGGCCACCAAGCCCTGCGCATCCCGGCCGCAGTTCACTACACAAAAAAGAGAGCTGTTGGAGACACCTGTGCTGCGGCAGGTAACGCCAGAGGAGTAAACGTGGTAAAATGCAATTCGACCCCTCCGGGGTCGGTCGCAACATTTTTTTCACCAATCAATACCTTCGGGATTGTTCGGTCGTAAGCCGGGTGCCAAGGGGTGGGGTAGGTGCAACGAGCACACACCAAGAAATTTTTTGTTCCGTTGGCCCGATGGAAATTGCGCTTGTGCGCGCAAGATGGGTTTTACACTTCGGCTTTTTTAACATCGCGCATCAAAGTAGAAACCGATATTTTACCATTTACACCCCGCGGCCGGGATGGAAGCGGCACCCCGCAGCGGCGCTGGCCTGTGCGGTGGCAGCGAGGAGTACAGCGGACAGCCCGAAAGCCGCCCAAAAAAATTTACAAACAACTTAACCGCTGGCGTCTTCGCTCGGTTAAAAAAAAGAGACTGCCTCAAAGCTCAGCCGACATTGCGAACGAAGTGAAACAAATTCCGCACGCAAGTACGCATGCAGATTGCTTCGCTCGTTCCTCGCAAATTCGTTACGTAGTGCTTGTGAGACAGTCTCTATATGATTTCAATGATTCAAATTACTTCAACGATTTGATGAGGTCTTCGTTCATCATCTGGTAGTCGCGGTTGTTGGCTTTCTTCGCAGCTTCTAAAGAAGCAGTAGCGGTATCTTTCGCGCCTTTCTTATCGCCCAATGCTTTTTGAATTTTTGCTTTCTGGTGCAAAATCCAGAACGCAGAGGGATTGTTGGCTACGGCTACGTTGATGTAATCCAGCGCCTTGTTCAGGTCTTTTCCATTTTCCAGAAAATACACGGCGGCCTGGTAGTAGTTGTTTGCGCCGGTGCGTGTGGCAGTTTCGATCGACTTCATTACTTTCTCATCGAAGTCTACTTTCACGCCAAATTTTACCGAGGTGTTTTCCCACGCAATTTGCACTTTGGCGGTTTTATTGTCGTCTGAAATATCTCCGATGGTGATGGTAAAGGTTTCAACTTTCTCGGTGAGCTTCTCTGATTTTACTTTGAAGTTGGCGGCCTCTTGTGCTTTGTCGTACCCATCGGTATTGCCACCCAACTTCAGGTCTTTGTAGAGTGAAATGGTCCACTCGGAAGCTGCGGGCCAGGAGAAAATTAAGTACTCGCCTTTGGGTACTTTGGTTCCTTCTACTTCTACGTCATCGCCAAAGGTAATTTTGGTTCCGGTGTTGGCACCCGTGCGCCAAATTTTTCCGAAAGGCACCACTACGGCAGCATCGGTGCCGAAAATTTTGCGGCCTTTTGCTTTCGGGCGGAAGTAGTCGATTTTAATGTCCGTCAAACCTACAACGGTAGACGTGCTTGCTGCGGGCGAAGGCTGCGGCGTTTGAATTTGCGCTTGCGCCCAGCCGGCCATGGCCAGTAGCGCAAGAATGAGAATTTTTTTCATGGAACTGTCTGTTTAAAATTGGTGCGCGAAAGTAGCTATTCAATGGGCAAACTGAAAAAGGATTTCTACCTCCGGAGCGACGTTACAGCCATTGCCCGCGATTTGTTGGGTAAGGCGTTGATAACCAATGTTAACGGGAAGTTAACGAGCGGCATTATAGTAGAGACGGAGGCCTACTCGTGGCGCGAGAAGGCGTGCCATGCATACCAGCAACGCAGAACGGCGCGCACCGAGGTGATGTTTGGGGCGGGTGGCCACGCGTATGTGTATCTGTGCTATGGCATCCACCATCTGTTTAACATCGTTACGAACGAGTGCAACGTTGCCGAGGCGGTGCTGGTGCGTGCGGTAGAGCCGGATCGTGGTGCGGCACATATCTTGCAACGCACGGGTGTGCAAGCGTTAACCCGGGTTACTTCGGGGCCCGGCAAGTTAACGCGTGCGCTGGGCATTGATTCGGCCTGCAACGGCCAAAGCTTATTGGCAAAAAATATTTGGTTAGAAGATGTGGGTTATGCGGTGCCGCCACACAGTATAAAAGCCGATGTGCGGGTTGGCGTTGATTATGCCGGGGCGGATGCGCTGCTTCCGTGGCGTTTTTTGATTGCCAACAATGCATGGGTTAGCAAAAAGTAGTTTTTTGTAGTTTTGAAGTTGATGCGTTTGTTTCTGTTTTTATTGGTGATGGGTGGTGCGCGTTTGTTTGCGCAAGTGCAGTATGAGCGCCTGCCGAAAGCGATTAACGCGCCGTTGGATGAGCAGAACCCAGTGCTTACCCCGGACGGCCGCACGGTGTTTTTTACCCTGAGTAACCACGAGCGCAATGTGGGCGGAAAAGCCGATAAAGGCGATATCTGGTTTACCACCTGGACGGATAGCGTGTGGAGTGCGCCGCGCCCGGTTACCGCACTTTCCAATTCCTACCACAATGCCGTAGCCGGACTTTCGTCTGATCAAACCGCCGTGTATCTCTGGGGCCACTACGACAAGGATGCGGTGCTCTCGCAAGGCATTGCAAAATCGGTGGGCCAAAATGGCGATTGGAAGTACCCGGTGAACATTGCCATTCCGTATTACCTTAACCGCTCGGTGTACTTCAGCGGCATGATTAACACATTGGAAAACGTATTGGTATTCGGGGCCGATGGATTTGGCACGCTGGGCGCGGAAGATTTGTACGTGAGTTTTCGCAAGCCCGATGGATTCTGGACGGAGCCAAAGAGCCTGGGGCGGCAGATTAACACCACCGCACAGGATGTATCGCCCGCATTAAGTGCGGATGGCAAACGAATTTATTTCTCCACCAACGGGCGCAAGGGGTTGGGTAGTTTTGATGTGTACTATGCCGACCGGTTGGACGATACCTGGACGAACTGGAGTGAGCCGGTGAACCTGGGCCCCGATGTAAATACACCCGGCCGCGAGTTGTTTTATCGTCCGTATCCCCAGTGGGGTATTGCGCTGTTTACCAGCACTCAAAATAGTGATGGCTATGGCGATGTGCGCGTGCAAAAGCTCTCGCGTGCGGAGCCGGTGTTGGAAACTCCGCCTGTAATTCTAGAAGTGAGTACACCGGTAACGGTGCCCGCGGCTACACGCGAGCCCGTGCCTACGGCTTTAAATCGCATTCAGGTGTTTGGTAAGATTTTTAATTCGAAAGACGATCGGGCCATCACGGGAAAAGTGGAGTTTCGGGCCGACTCCGTATTTCAAGCGGTTACTGAAAATGGCGGCTACCAGTTGGTGCTCTCGTCATCAAAAGAGTATCTCGTAAAAGTAGAAGCCGAAGGTTTTGTAGGCAAGACCGAGCGGTTGGATCTGCGCACGTTCCAACTGAAACGTGTGGAACTGAATTTCTCCCTGCAACCGGCCGAAGTGGGTGTAACAGTGAATTTGAAAAACGTGTTGTTTCAACAAAGCACCGCTAACCTGTTGCCCGAGTCGTTTCCGGAGTTGGATGTGGTGTACGACATGATGAAGGCAAATCCCAACATGCAAATCTTTTTGGGTGGCCATACGGATAACCGCGGCCAACATTACCTAAACGTGCGACTCTCGCAAAGCCGGGTAGAGGCGGTGAAAGACTATCTGGTAAAGAAAGGTATCCAACCCGAGCGCATTACCGGCCAGGGTTTTGGCGGCATTCGCCCCATTGCCGATAATGATGCCGAAGACACGCGTAAACTGAACCGGCGGGTGGAGTTTACCATTACCAAAAACTAGCTGCCCTGCGCGAATCGTTGCAGCGATAAAAAACCGACGGGGTCCGTTGTTGTTTTTTCAATCGCCATGTCGGCCAGCGTTTCGCCCAGACCGGGAACAAACTTAAATCCATGGCCGCTAAAGCCGGCCGCTACCACCACCCGGTGGTCGGTGTTGGGTAGGAAGTCAATCACAAAGTGTTCGTCCGGAGTATTGGTGTAGAGGCAGGTTTTTATGCTTAACATCTGTTCACCGCCACCCGGCAAATACTGCGCGACGGCTTCCGCAAGTTGGCGGGCTTCGGTTTCGGTATTGCCACGATCTACCGCGTTCGCGTTTGCAGGTTGCCCCGGGTAGTGATAGGCGATCTTGAGCCCAATGGGGCCACCAAACTGCTGTACGGGTAACACGGGGAAACCATAAAAGGCACCGGGCAGATCGGGCGGCGCAATCAGCCAGCACGGGAATGCGCCGAGCGCAAACTGCTGCCAGTTGTGTGGTTGAAACCACGCCACCACTTGCCGGGTAACCTTGAGTTTGTGGTGCACGTGGGGCAATAATTCCCCCGCCCATGCACCGGCCGTAACCACTAAACTATCGCACGTAAACGTGGCTGCTGCCGCGCGCACCTCAATGTATTTTTCGCGCAGTTCCCAACTCAACGTTTTTTGTTTGGTAAGCAAAACTGCCCCTTGTTGCAACGCAAGTTGCGCCAGTGTAAGGATCGTGCGCTCGGGTAGTACAAAACCAGCATCAGGTTCAAACAGCATGTCGTAGGTGGGGGGAATCACAAACTGCGGAAACCTGGCGTTATGGTGGCCCATTTCTTCAATTTCAATTCCATACTGTGCGGCCGATGTGCGGGTGCCTTCCAATAAAGGGGATTGAGGTACGCCTGCGTAAAACAGCCCCGTGCGGTGAAAAAGTGTGGTTTCGGCCACGCGCTCAAGTTCGGCCCAATTGCGATAGGCTTTTTCGAGCAGCGGTACGTAATCCGGATGTTCAAAATAGGCTTTGCGGATGATGCGGCTTTGGCCCGCGTGCGAGCCATGTTCGTGCGGAATCTCGAATTGTTCCAGGCCCAGTACGCGCTTGCCCTTTTTGGCCAGGTAGTAGCAGGTGGCTGCGCCCATGCTGCCCACACCCACCACAATCACATCGAAATGCGTTGCTGTTTTCATATCAAACCAAAAGTTAGTAATAACTTCATATCACGGGTACCGCTGCGGGCGGTTTATGCAATACCTTTAGCTTCTAAATTACACGTACATGCAATCGCGCAGGCATTTCATCAAACAATCATTGGCGGTGTCGCTTGGTTTTGGCGGCCTTGCAAATTACATCAGCTACGGGCAAGCCATCAACAACCCGTTAACGAATCAGGATCAGAGCAACTGGCTGCAACTTCCGCCGGGTTTTCAAGCCAAGGTGATTTCGCGCATGGGCGAGAAGATGGCCGATGGATTTTTGCTGCCGGGCCGCGCGGATGGCATGGCGGCTTTTCCCGTTGGCAGTAAGGTGGTAGTTGTTCGTAACCATGAAAACAGTCCGGGCGATTTGCCCGCATCGCCTTTTGGTGCGGATCTGGGTTTGCTGAAAAACCTTCGGCAGGAGTTAGTCTATGATTTTGGATTTGGTAAACGCCCAAGCTTGGGTGGAACCACCACGTTTATATTTGATGAGGATCGGCAGCAGATTGAAAAGCAGTTTCTTTCGCTGGCGGGCACCAACCGCAACTGTGCAGGCGGCCCCACACCGTGGAACAGTTGGATTACCTGCGAGGAGGACACCACCAACCGCGGCGAGATGGCCGCCGCCCATCATGGCTACAATTTTGAAGTACCCGCGGGTGAAACCAAACTGGTAGCACCCCTGCCGCTCAAAGCCATGGGTCGGTTTAACCACGAAGCGGTGTGTGTTGATCCCCGCACCGGTATTGTGTACCAAACGGAAGACCGGGGCGATGGCTTGATCTATCGTTTCATTCCTGAAAAGCCCGGACACCTCGCCCAGGGTGGCCGCTTGGAGGCCCTGGCCATTCGGGGTGAAAAAAGTTTTGATACCCGAAACTGGACCAATACGAACTTTGCCGTCGGACAGTCGCTGGAGGTGGAGTGGATTCCGCTGCTCGATGTCGACACACCCGCAGACGACTTACGGCTACGGGGCGCGGCCGCAGGCGCTGCTGTATTTGCACGGGGCGAGGGCATGTGGTTTGGGAATAACGAAGTGTATTTTGCCTGCACAAACGGAGGCACCCGCAAAGCGGGTCAAGTTTTTAAATATGTACCTGCGGCGGCCGAAGCGCGCGCCGGAGAAAAATCCGCACCGGGCAAACTCACGCTGTTTGCCGAGCCCAACGACAAAGAGATTTTAAAGTACTGTGATAACCTGACCGTAGCGCCCTGGGGCGATGTGGTTTTTGTGGAGGACTCCAACGATGCCTGCCTGCGCGGAATTACCCCCGCGGGGGTGATCTACACAATTGGCCGCAACATTGGTTCTTCTTCTGAGTTGGCGGGCGTTTGTTTTTCGCCCTCCGGTAAAACACTTTTTGTTAACATTCAGGATCAGGGCCTTACCTATGCCATTACCGGCCCGTGGGCCACGCTTCGCAAGAGCTAAGCAACAAAAGGCAGCCCGCGTTGTTGTTGGGTTGCAATGGAGGTTACGGCTTTGGTAGTAGATGCATTTCTGCTCGCACTCACGTGGGTTGTTCAACTCATTGTGTATCCCGGTTTTCGGTGTGTAGATGCGGCGGCAAATGAGCAGTGGCACCGTGCCTACACGGCGCGTATCGTGGTGCTCACCATGCCTACCATGGTTGCACAGCTTGCCCTGCATGGCATTATTGCGTTGCATGGCGGCGTTTGGGCGTGGTTGGCATTTGCAGGTGTGCTGATCACCTGGGGCTTTACATTCGGGCGGGCCGTTCAATTGCATCAGCAAATCGGTAGCCGCGGGCCGCTGCCGGAGTTGATCGATCGGTTGATTCGCGTGCACAGTTTTCGAACTGTGGCCTGGACGCTGGTGTTTTTAATTCAGATAAAACGACTGTGGTATGATTTCTGACCGTGCCGCGCGCCTTACCTTACGGGCTGCTGCGATTTACAATTTACTTTGGGGCGCCTGGGTGGTTTTGTTTCCCGCCCATTTTTTTACCCTTACGGGGATGCCGGTGCCGGATCAACTCATGATCTGGCAGGGGATGGGGATGGTGATTGGCGTGTACGGCCTCGGTTATTGGTGGGCGAGTGCAGACGCAGTACGCCATTGGCCCATTGTGGCGGTGGGCTTTCTCGGAAAAATTTTTGGACCCATTGGTTTTGTTTGGAACTACGCGCAAGGTGTGGTGCCGTTTTCGTTTTTTTACACACTCATTACGAACGACTTCATTTGGTGGATACCCTTCTTTTTGATTTTGAAAAAAGTGCACGACACCACGCGGTGGCGACTTACGGCCTAGTTCATGTTTCGTAACGCGTTCGATCGGGTATGGCAAACACTGGTGCGCGCCCTGCAGCAGGGCACCAGCCCCAGAAAGTTGGCATTAACCTGTGCATTGGGTGTAGTATTGGGCATTTTTCCGGTGTATGGCACTACTACACTGCTTTGCTTTGGCGTGGCATTGGCGCTGCGATTGAATGTGGTGGTAATTCAGGCGGTAAACTATTTGCTTACGCCGGTACAACTGGCGCTGTTGATTCCGTTTATGCAGGGCGGCATTTGGTTGTTTGGCTGGCCCGCGCTACCGCTGGATTTTGCCGTATTAACGGCACGCATGGAAGCGGACGTTTGGCTTTTTTTGCGTGAACTCGGTTCTGTGGTTGGCGCTGGTGTTGTGGTGTGGTTGTTTGTTGCCGTACCGCTGGTAACGGTGCTGTTTTTTGTGCTGCTCCGTGTTATTGAGAAGTGGAAGAAGCTCCAGGCGATAAATGCTTAGTCGTACTACAGGCGGCACCTGATTTTATCCCAAAAAAATTCACTACCCAGCTTTTCTTAATCACCCCCGGCATTTCATCCGCGAAAGCGAGTACAAAAAAAGCAGCCCGTGGGTGAGCTGCCTTTTTACGTGGGGTTATGGCCATCAAGCGGTGTACAGCTTCTCGTAATATTCCTGCAACATTCGTTTTACGGCAAACTGCTGGTGGGTGGTTAAAATGCTTTGCTTCATCATTTCTACCCACTTCTTTTTGTTTTTGTAGTAGGCAGGCAGCACTTCGTCCAGCAATACGTTGTACATCGCTTTTTGGTCGTGCGCGTCCAACTTCGTTTCATCGGCATTTTCAAAGCCATCGCCAAACTGCCAGCCGTTGATCCCGTGCTGGCAGGCTTCCGGCCACCAGCCATCCAAGATCGAGAGATTCAGTACGCCGTTCATTGCCGCCTTCATGCCAGAGGTGCCGCTAGCCTCCTGCGGGCGCCGTGGATTGTTTAGCCATACGTCCGAGCCCCGTACCAACATGGCGCCAATCGTCATGTCGTAGTTTTCCAAAAACACTACCGACTTCGGATATTTTTTTGTGAGGGCCACGATGTTGGCGACAATTTCTTTCCCGCGATCGTCCAGCGGGTGTGCCTTGCCGGAAAAGATAATCTGCAACTTTCCCGACTTAAACAGGCGGTCTACCTTACTACGGTCGCTAAAGATAAAATCGCTGCGTTTGTACGGCACCGCCCTACGCGAGAAGCCAATGAGCAGCGCATCTTGCTTGAGGCGAACACCGGTACGTTGGTACACAAAATCCAATAGCGCTTTTTTATTTTGCTGGTGAAGTTTCAGCAGCTCCGCGGGCTTTGCATCGGCTTTGGCAGCTTGAATCATCCGTTTGTCAACCCACGTGGGGATGTGGATGGCGTTGGTAATGCCCACAATCTCGGCCCGATCTTTTACCTGCTTCCACATTTTGTTGGCGGTAACGGCATGCAGTTGCGCCACGGCATTGGATTTCTTGGAGAGCCGTAGCGCGCCCACCGTCATGTTAAAGGGAGAGCCGCCCAGTTGTTTCAATTGCTGCTTGCTAAACACACCGTTGTCTGCACCCATGTACATCAGCCGGTCGATGTAGTGCGACTCATTACCTTGCACCACGGGAGTGTGCGTGGTAAACACAATTTCCTTACGCGAAGCTGCCAACGCCGCTTCGTAACTGTGCCCGGCCGCCATTTTTTCGCGCACCAATTCAAACCCTGCAAACAGCGCGTGGCCTTCGTTAAAATGATACACGTCAATCGGTATGTTTAAAGCGCGTAGTGCCTTTACGCCGCCAATACCCAACACCATTTCTTGTGCGATGCGTTCTTCGCCAAACCAGCCGTAGAGTTGGCCGGTAATCCAACCGTCTTCATTGCCGGGCACATCGGTATCCAGCAGATACAGCGGCGCGGTTCCAAATCGATCGCACAACCATACCTTGCATTTTACCTCGCGTTTACGAATGGTTACGGAAACGGTAACTCCGGTGTCTTTCAGAAACGGATAGTGGTAGATGGGGTAGGTATCCAGCGCTTTGCCTTCGTGGGTAATGCGTTGGTCAGTGTAACCTTGTTTCCATTTAATGCCGATACCGACAATCGGAAACTTATGGTCTTTTGCGCCTTTCAGGTAATCGCCTGCGAGAATACCCAGGCCACCGGCGTAAAGTTTAACATCGCTTTGAAGGGCGTATTCCATGCAGAAATAGGCAACACGTGGAAGTGGTGCAGAAGCCATAGACGATAGATTTATTGGGTTTAACAGTTGTGTAGGTCGGTCGCCGGCGGCGGGTTACTGGTCGCCAGCGACTCAATTTGGTTTTTACTTTCCTTGCACTTTTTCTTTCCAGTCCTTCAGCTCGCGCGTTAGCACATCCGAAGTTTTTTGCACCAGTTCTTCAAAACTGTCGCCATGTTTTTTTACGAAGATATCGTTGCCGGGTAAGCCCAAGCGCACTTCCATGATCTTGTTATCGTGGGTTTCGGCTTTTTCAATCCGCAACGTCACTTTTGCCTCGGTAATCCGGTCAGTCAACCGATCTAGTTTATTCAGCTTCTCATTGATGAGGTCTTGTAATTCCTGCCGGGGACTTACCCCAACACCCTGGATATTGATTTTCATATGTGTATAGTTCAGTGTTTGCGCTCTTCGATGCGGCTACACGTTTCAAAAACTCGAACAGATCAATTACGCCCGCATCCCTCCTCAAATAAAGTAAAATATTTGTTTTCAGGTACTTTTTTTAAATCTTCTTTCATTTTAGCTGATGTTTTTTAAAAACCATGATTTTTATCATCGCAATTCACTCCGCCTGGCCTGAGGTTCGGCTTTTTGCGTTTACCAACCGTTAACAAAAAAGACTTTGGTGATCCCGGTATTAAAATCGTTATTTCGCGATCAATCTTTTAAGTATGCGATTCTTTTTTTGTGCGTTATGGATTGGCTTTACTGCAATCGCGTTTGCCCAAGGTAAACAACCCAGTTCAGCAGAAATTCAACACCGCTTAAAGAAATTGAACGTGCTGGGTAGCGTGTTGTACGTAGCCGCCCACCCAGACGATGAGAATACAAATGTGATTACTTATCTGGCCAACGAGCGTCTGCTGACCACAGGCTACCTTTCCATGACCCGCGGGGACGGTGGCCAAAATCTGATTGGTGCGGAAATTCGTGATTTGCTGGGCTTGATTCGCACCCAAGAGTTACTGGCTGCCCGCAGAATTGATCGGGGGGTACAGTTCTTTACCCGCGCCAACGACTTTGGATTTTCAAAAAATCCCACAGAAACATTTCGAATCTGGAATAAGGACACCATTATGTCGGACGTGGTGCGCGTCATCCGCCAATTTCAGCCGGACGTCATCATCACGCGGTTTCCACCAGACGAACGCGCGGGCCATGGCCACCATACGGCCTCCGCCATGTTGGCCGAAGAGGCGATGGTGCTGGCGGCAGACCCGCAGTATCAACCTGCGCAGGTGAAAGAATTTGGAGTATGGACGGTGCGCAACCTCTACACCAACACCGGGCGATGGTGGAACCAATCCATAAACGAAAATACGCCCGGAGTGCTTCACGCCAACGTAGGGGCCTACAATCCGTTGCTCGGCAAATCGTATTCAGAGATTGCAGCCGAGTCCCGCTCGCAACATAAAAGCCAGGGTTTTGGTGTGCCGAGCAGGCGTGGCGATTTTCTGGATTTTTTTGAGTACCGGTCGGGTGTACGTGCTCAAAAAGATCAACTTGAGGCGATTGATATTTCATGGACGCGCGTGAAAGGTGGCGATAAGGTAAAGCCATGGGTAGATGAAGTGATCAAAAACTACAATTCGGCTATGCCGGCCGCATCCGTACCCGGGTTGCTGAAACTGCGTAAGGCAATTCTGGCGTTAGAGCCAAGCCTATGGCGCACCCGAAAATTGCAGGAAGTGAACGAGCTGATCCAGGCCTGTGCCGGTTTATTTATACAAGCAGTGGCCGATCAATACTGGGTGGCGCCGGGGGAGCGCGTAGCAGTCAATACAGAAATTGTTAATCGCTCGTCTGTCGCAATCGTACTGAAAAAAGTGAAGGCCGAGGTGCTGGGGGTGGATTCGGTTTTCCATCAACCATTGGCTAACAACAAGGGTTTGGCAGTGAAGTTAACCAAAACAATTTCGGCCCGTGCAGGCTATTCAGATCCCTATTGGTTGCGCGAGCCGCATCGTCTCGGCTATTTTCAAGTAGCCCGGCAAAGCGACATCGGCAAACCAGAAAACGATCCGGCTGTGCCAGTACAATGTACGTTTGCGATTGAGGGCGAAGAGTTTGAATTAGTCACCCCATTGATATACAAGTGGACCGACCCCGTAAAGGGCGAACTCACACGGCCGTTTGAAATCACACCCAAAGTGGCCGTGAAAATTGAAAAGGCAAATTATGTGTTTACGGAACGCAAAGTGCAAGAAATGGTGGTGGGAATTACCAGTGTTTCCAACGAAAGTGTGAATGGCCGTTTACAAATCGAGGGCTCGAAGGGTTGGCTCATCGAGCCGGAGGCCCACGCGTTTGAATTGACCAAACGCGGGCAGGAGCAAACGTTTCGCTTTCGGGTAACGCCTGCGCCCGATTGTATTAACTGCACGCTTACTGCGGTGGCCACCGTGCAGGGCCAGCGTTACGACCGCAGCGTTCAAACGATCGCGTATGATCACATCCCTACACAAATCTACCTGCCACGGGCAGAGGCCAATGCCATATTTCTCGACTTAAAGACCGCAGGTAAAAACATTGGCTACCTCGCCGGTGCGGGCGATGGTGTGCCCACCGCGCTGCGGGTAATGGGCTATAACGTGTGGGAGATGAAAAACGAAGAAGTTACCCCGGCCAATCTCAATACACTTGATGCGGTTGTACTGGGCATACGCACACTGAACACGAACGCGCGCATTGGCTTTATGATGGGCGATTTACATCAATACGTGAAGCAAGGGGGCACGGTGGTGGTGCAATACAACAATAACTTTGACATTGAAATGGACGTGAACAAGATTGCGCCGTTTGCCCTTACGCTTTCGCGCGATCGCGTGACAGAAGAGGACAGCGAGGTGCGGGTTCTTCAACCGAATCATCCCGTGCTCAACCAACCCAATAAAATTACCGCGCTCGACTTTACCGGTTGGGTGCAGGAGCGGGGCTTGTATTTTCCATCAAAATGGGATGCAAACTTCCAGGCCATTTTGTCGATGAACGATACGGGTGAACCCGCCCGCGACGGTAGCTTACTGGTAGCAAAGTATGGCGAAGGATACTATGTGTACACAGGATTGTCATTTTTCCGGCAACTGCCCGAAGGCGTGCCCGGTGCCTATCGACTCCTGGCCAACATTGTATCGCTAAGTGCGGCCAGCAAACCAACTGTTGCACCGGCTCCAACCAAAGAAAAATCGAAAAAACATGCAGGCCGAAAATGAGAAGCCACCGGTTTTCCGGACGTGGCGTGGTTGGTATTGGACGCTAATGCTGGCGTTGGCCGTGCAAATAGTGGTTTATTACATAATGACAATTCGGTTTTCATGAACACACTCGACTGGGTGGTGCTTTTTGGCACACTGTTGTTTATTGTAGCCTACGGCGTTTGGAAAACGCGTAACGTCTCGGGTATGGAAGGCTACCTGTTGGGGAACAAGAGCGTGCCCTGGTGGGGGGTTTGTTTAAGCATCATGGCTACGCAGGCAAGTGCGATTACCTTTTTGTCTACGCCCGGGCAGGCCTACGAAGATGGGATGCGGTTTTTGCAATTCTATTTTGGGTTGCCGCTGGCGATGGTGATTTTGTCCATAACCGCTGTGCCGCTGTATCATAAACTGAAAGTGTACACGGCCTACGAATACCTTGAAACGCGGTTTGATGTGCGCGTACGCACGTTGGCAGCATTCTTTTTTCTACTGCTGCGCGGGCTGTCGGTGGGAATTACCATCTATGCACCCGCGTTAATTCTTTCCACCATTCTCGGTTGGAACATTAATCTAACAACCATTTTCATCGGCACACTGGTGATGATCTATACCGTGAGTGGCGGTACAAAAGCGGTAAGTGTAACGCAGAAATTTCAGCTTACGATTGTTATGGGTGGGATGGTGCTGGCGGGTTTGATTGCCTGGTGGAAGTTACCCGATTCGTTAACGTTTGGTAACACGTTTCGATTTGCCGGGGAGTTGGGTAAAATGAATTTGATTAACCTGAACTTCAATCTGTCGGACAGGTACAACATCTGGTCGGGCTTGATTGGTGGTTTGTTTTTGTTTCTCTCGTACTTTGGCGCAGACCAAAGCCAGGTGGGGCGGTATCTTTCCGGCAGTTCGGTAACGGAAAGCAGGCTGGGCTTGATTTTCAACGGTCTGTTAAAGATCCCGATGCAGTTTGTGATTTTGTATATCGGCATTGTTGTGTTTGTATTTTATCATTTTCACCCGGCGCCGGTTTTTCACAACACCGCATTGTTAGACGCTGCACGGACACCCGCAAACGAAATTGTCCTCCGGAATTTGGAAGCCGAGTACGATGAAGTCGCGTTGCGAAAGAAAGCAAGTGCCCATCAATTAGCGGAAGCTATTGCTTCAAACGATCGTGAAATCATTGCTGCAGGCAAAGCCGCTTTGCAGGGCTTGAATGATCAGGAAAAACAAATCCGCTTGCGCGTGAAAGAGGAGATCCAAACGGCGGTGCCCGGAGCAAACACATTGGACAAGGATTACGTGTTCATCACTTACGTGATGGGCTACCTGCCCCATGGATTGATCGGGTTGCTTTTAGCCGTTGTATTTTCGGCCGCGATGTCATCAACGGCGTCTGAGCTGAATTCCCTGGCCTCAACTACAGCGGTTGATATCTACAAGCGTTCCGTTCGCCCCGGCCAAAGTGATGGGCATTATGTTACGATGTCCAAGTACTTTACAGCGGGTTGGGCTGTTGTGGCAATGATCTTTGCATCGATCGCCAACCAGGCGGAGAACCTGATTCAATTTGTAAATATCATTGGTTCGCTTTTTTACGGTACGATCCTGGGAATTTTCCTTTGTGCGTTTTACGTCAAACGGGTAGGCGCGAAATCTGTTTTTTTTGCCGCTATTTTGGCAGAGCTCATTATTTTGTACTTATACCACTTTACGGAGGTTGCATTCTTGCTCTACAACATTATTGGATGCGTGGCCGTGATTGGTTTTGCCCTGTTGCTTGAACTCGTTCTTCCCGCTCAGCGCAAATAGAAAACACCTTTGAGCCGGGCTTCTTCCCAAGGGCGTTGTGCTCCATTCGAGAGCTTTTCGACCTGGTTGCGTGTGTTCATGAAAATGTCTTCAATACGCTGGGATACCCGAAGCTGTTTCACAAGTTCACCGGTGTACAGCCCGTTCACACCATCGCCATCGGATGCAGTTGAGCCCGGATCAGTAGCATAGGCAATGAGCGTACCGCTGGGCGCCTGCACGCGTGCAAGCCCGGCACCGGTACTTCTTTTGCCCGTGGGAAAAGGATTATTGCGGCACGCATCTAAGATGATCATGTTCAGGCCCTCATCGTTCGAGTATTCCATGGTGCGCGTAACGCCAATCAATGGAATTGTTTTAAGTTTCACGTCCAGTGCAGAGTTGATCGTGGCATCCACAGGCACGAGATAATTGGTACCGTCTACCTCTAACCCATGGCCTGCGTAAAAAAACAAGCTCACGTCAGCTTCTTTTATGCGATCGCCAAATTCATACACGGCATTTTTCATTTGCTCGTAGCTGGCATTCAGCAGGGTTTGCACTTCAAAGTTCATTTCCTTCAATGCCGCTTCCATACTTTTGGCATCGTTGATGGTATTGTTAAGCTTTGCGGTTTGCGTATAAGCGGCATTTCCAATGACAAGTGCATACCGCTTTCCCGTTGTTGCCTTTTCTGCTGCTTCTTTTGGCAATGCAGCAGAAGGTTCGCTGGTAAGAAAAATGTCTTTTTCCGTTACCGATCGATCGGTATGCTCAACCTCAATCCGAATTCTGTTTTTGCCTTTGATGAGCGGAACTTCTGTTTTAAACTCTTTGCCACGCGAAACTACTTCGCCATTTACAAGTACCCGGCTCACCGGGCTGGTGCCATCCACCACGCCCGCAATTTGCGTTTTGCTTTCGCGAATCACGTCACCGCCGGTGTTTCGGCTGAGGCTGGGTTGAAGGATCCGGATATCTGCGGGATTATTTTGAATCACTTCGTAGATATATACATTGCCGGCGGCTGTTCCCACACCTAAGTAACCATAGTCGTCCGAAAAAGAAACACACACCGGTTTTTCATCAACTGCAACGGAGTTGGTTACTTCCCCTCGCTCCAGATTGTAAATCGAAATAGTTCGTGTATCCGTGCTGAGTAGCGCCACAAACCCGGGCGCGAATGCCATTTCATCTGCGCGAAACCGGGTAGGCACACGCTTGTATTCTTGCCCCGAAATCCAATCATAACTGATCAACACATTTCTGCGTTCGGGTTGGTTGCGCCCTTGCATGCCGCCTGCGGGCAAAAAAACTTCTTGAATCCCCACAACAAACTGATCGCCACTAAAATTTGTGGCGGCAGCATGGACAACCGATCGGGAACCATTTACCTCGCCACTTTGTAGTTTCAATTGTCTCACAAGTTGTTGGTTAAATAAATTATAGGTGAGCGCATCTCCCAATTTACTTACTACAGCCAACTGCTGACCGAAACGGTCGAAGCCCATGAATACGGCGGCGCCAGTAGGGGGCGAGCCTTTCGCGCGGCCAAACGTCATTCCTGCTTTTAGGTCGAAGATTTCAATATCACCGGTCTTTGTCAAACACGAAAGGTATTGTTGATTCGGATCGATGGCGGCCATTCGAATGGTATTGGAAAACGAGAAGCTGGAGAGTTGTTTGGTGGTTGGTGAAAATTTATACACGCGGCCATTCGTTTCCGCCACCAACACCGCGGCATCAAGATCTGTAAACTTCAAAAGAGCAACATCGCCGGTGGTAGGTGTGGTCGCAAGGTTTTCTCCGTTTTCGAGTGAGATAACTCGGATTTCCTTTGCGCTGGTAGCAACGGCCACAGATTTTCCGTTCGTTGCGAAGGAAATCCTTTCAATGGCTTTGGTGCCGAGATTCGTTTTACGCAAAGGCTCAATCTGCAAGGTTTGCCCAGCGGTGGGCACAGCGTACACAAGCCATGCAGCAAAAAAAAAGAAACGGCACACGGTAGTCATCGTCAATCAAAGAATTTTTCCAAGCACAACGCCCACGCCAATGTTGAGGTTTAGCGACGGACTTACTTCAAGTCCGCTATTACGGGTACTTTGATCATACGTGCTGCCGAGATTGATGAGCCAGTTCAAGTTTGCATCGATATTAATTCGCTCGGTAACAAAGTAGCGTAAACCGGCATACGGCCCGAGGTTGACGAATGCTTCATTGCCCGAAGGTTGGTAGTTGATTTCCGCACCCACGTATGGGTTGAATTTCCCATCGGCCGTTAAAAAAGAATAGGCGCCGTAAAGTCCAAATCCAACCGAAGTCTTGAGCGTTGTTTTGTTTTTTGTGGGATCCTGATTGTTTACGCGAATGTTCGGGGTGAAGAAAAAATTTGGTTTAACACCCATTTCCAAGTTAGGGGTAAAGAATTTTCCAATCTTAACATAGACGTTTCCTTGAATAATCCGGCTGGGCACATTATTTATTTCAAAGCGTTGGGTTACAAAATTACCCGAGAATTGAAGTGCCAGATCGCCAGCCTGTTGTTGCGAAAACGACACAAAAGCGATATAAAAAAAGAAAACGCACAATTTTATTTTCATGATTTGGGGGTTACGTAATGATTAATTCGGGTATGAAAGCGATACTGTCAGACAAAAGTCTTTAGAACACATAATTGTATGCAAACTAGAAATTGATTGCTAAAAGAAAAATACCTACAAAGAGGTATTTTTTATTGAATGAAACCCTTCTAATTTCGAACCATCAAACAGATGCTGCTTTTCACCTGCTGCTAAATTTTGAACTGCTCATGACTATTAAAAGACAATCTCTTCTACTTTGCTTCTTTCTTGTAATGGTTGCCGGAAGTACGCTGGCACAGACCTCGTTCGGTCCAACGGCTTCATATAATTTTAATTCATTTCGTGGCAACACGGCCTTTAAGGTAACCCCCGGCTTTGGCATTGGAGGTTTCTTTAAGCATCAGGTAACCGGCTTTTTAACACCAAAAATAGAGTTGGCCTATTTTCAGCAAGGTGCTTTTTTGGAAGATTATGTAGTAAGTGCGCCAGAGCTTTTGCGCAATCGGGCCCGTGTTACGTTTCATTCTATTCATGTTCCGGTTTTACTTGAGTTTAGTTTGCCTTCATTGCGCGGCGAAGCCATTCAGCCTAAACTCTCTTTGGGTGGTTTTTACAATTTTATTTTCAATGCTGAAGAACGTTTCTATAATTCGATTCGTGTGCCGGGGTATTCGCGGGTAGAGCGTTTTGGTAGATCGGATGTAACCGGTCAGTTCGAGCAAATGCAGTACGGTTTAATTGGCGCCATTGGCGGTGAGATTCAGATGTTTTCTTTGCCGGTAGCCCTTGAGTTCCGCTATCTCTACAATTTGAATCAAATCAGCAAAGACGGCACTCGTAATAACATTAATCTTCGAAACTCATTTGACGAGTGGGGCGACCAGTTGTACCTCGGCACCGTGAGTTTTAACGTGCAAGTAACTCTTTCAAGATAGTTTTCTACTTTAATTCAAACCCATATGACAAACAAAACAAAATCCCGTTTTCAACTTCTGTTGGCACTGGTGGTTGTATTCGCAACCGTCTGGTCGTGCCGAGATGAAGACCCTACGTTAGACGATATCCGTGAGGATAAGTTGGCTTTTTTGGAAGACTCATTACGAATTAGCGATTCCTTGCGCCTGATCAACAGTGCAGGTGTGGTAAATTACTCCATCACCGTGGTAGATGGTGCCAGCTCTACTATTTTTAAGAATGGCGGAACAGGAAATAAAACCGAAGGTGTAGATGGTGCTCTTGCGAACGCAATTGTAACGATCAGCCAGTTTGGAAAAACAGAATCGGATACCACGGATGCATCGGGCACAGTGGTATTTCGCGGATTCTTCCGCACTGCCGTGAACGTGACGATTCGCAGAACTGATTTTACTACCGTGAGCTATATTTCCACCGTGGGCATTCAGAACCCTACCGTAAACGGAACGCTGAGTTTTGTAGGGAACCTGATACCGATCTTCCCTACGGCAGGTAACCGCACAGCTACTGTTTCTGGCCGGATGACGATCCAAACCGATCTCACCAACAAAACACGCGAAGCCGTTCCCGATGGAACTCCGGTTACTGTTTCAATCGATGCGCGTGATTCAGATTTCCGCAATAAGTACCTGATGTCGCAAAGTGCATTTTCATTTAGTGCACCCGTGCCGCAAAGCAACAATACTGCTGGTTTGAGCTACAATTTCTTTTACGTGGGTAACATTGCACAAGCTTCATACAGCACAGGCATTGTGGGTGCAACTACTGCTGGTGGGGCCTACACAGTAAATGTTCCCGCTGCAATTGATGGACTGCCGCTGAGCATTAGCTACTCTGATCTTGCGTTGGATCAAACATTATTTCAGGAAGTGGGTGAAGACCAAAACCGGATAACACAACGTGTGATTTTCCGCGGTGATGAAGATTTAACTCCTGCAGCTTTGCCGCCGAGTAGCTCTGCCGACATCATTTTTGACTCCTTTACGTTTTCTGCGTCTGCTAATGCGGTAATCTCCCCGAACACGGGAACTATCGAGCGAATTAACTTGACCAACGGAGGCAACAACTATAACGGAACTCCACTGGTTCAAATTACAGGTGGCGGCGGTACTGGGGCCACTGCTACTGCTACTGTTACAGCTGGTCGTGTTACCGCCATTAACTTGACGAGCCCTGGTAGCGGGTACACGTCAACTCCTACAGTAACGATCTTGTCCGGCGGCACATCCGCTGGTGCAGTTTCAACCCTCGATGGTACACGCCAACAGGTGTTTTCTGTGAGCGTGTTAAATCAGGGTACAGGTTATACCTCAGCTCCTACCGTAACATTCACCGGAGGTGGTGGAACGGGTGCAACCGCGACCGCGCAGGTGGCCAATGGAAGAGTGGTGGCCATTTTGGTTACTAATGGTGGAAATAATGATTACACCGGTGCGCCCACAGTTACATTCACGGGTGGCGGTGGCACTGGTGCAACAGCGTTTGCCTTAATGGGTTCGCCAGTAGCTCAAGTCAACATTTTTGCCGCAGGGTCAAACCATACGTACGCGCCCGCGGTTACCTTTAGCGCGCCAGAGTTTGTCAACGGCGTGCGCGCAGTAGGCCAGGCAATCGTTGATCCAAATACCCGGCAGGTAATTGGCGTAGCGGTTACCAACGCAGGTTCAGGCTACACAGCTCCGCCCACAGTAACGATCAACGGGGGATCTGGTGCCACCGCGCAAGCATTCCTTACTGGAGGATCGGTGATTTCGTTTAATATTACGAGCCCCGGCTCTGATTATGCTTATCCTCCCCGCGTAGTAATTGGTCGTCTGTTTTCGGGCGATGGTACTGGCGCCGCTGGCACTGCGGTAATGGCAGCTGGTCGTTTGGTTGGAATCAACATTACTAATGCCGGCTCAGGTTATACTTCCGCGCCGAGCGTTGAACTTGAAGTGGGTGGTGGTGCGATTGCATACGCAAACGTAGATGCGAATGGTGCAATCACCTCAATTACAGTCGCTAATGGTGGCAATGGCTATACTGCGGCGCCTCGTGTTTCAATCTTTGGCACGGGTAATGGGGCTACCGCAACGGCAACGGTGGATGCGAACGGCCGGATTACCGGTGTAACCGTAACAAATGGTGGTAGCGAGTATGAGTCGGGCAATACGCCTTCGGTAGAAGAGCCTTTTTCTTCAACTCATTCGCAAAAGATCACTACGAAACCGGGCCTCCGCTATATTAATGATATTCATTACGGAACTGGCACAATTCGTCAGCCGAACTAATTGAGACGATAGATTATTGGAGAGGCCACCATTAGGGTGGCCTCTTTTTTTTGTGCTGTTGAAATAAAAATCGGCTACCTTTTCGGGCAAAAAAGAAATGTTTCGCATCGCACTGCTGCTTACTATGTTTTTGCTTGCTTGTTGTAATCGCAAACCTCCCATCACGGAAGTATATCCATTCTATGATGGCAAAGACTTGGGTGTTGCCTATTCTCCTGAAAACACAGCTTTTAAGATTTGGTCGCCCACAGCGGTGGCGGTGGAAATTCATATTTACAAGAACGGCGTTGGTGGTACGCCAATCGAGTCGCACCAACTGCACCGCGAAGAGGCGGGTGTATGGGCGCTAACGGTACAAAAAGATCTGAAGGGATTTTTTTACACATTTCAAGTTGAAACCAAAGCTGGCAAGTTGGAAGAAACCCCGGGCATCTATGCCCACGCGGTGGGGGTGAATGGAAAACGAGGTGCAATTCTTGATCTGGCAGCTACCCACCCCGAGGGTTGGGAGCAGGAGCAGCGACCCCAATTCGTAAACCGAACCGACGCCCTGATTTATGAAATGCACGTGCGCGACTTCACCATACACGAAAGCACAAATCATCAGCATCGTGGCAAATACCTTGGGCTCGTTGAGCCGGGTACAAGAAACCCGAGTGGCCAAGCGACCGGGATTGATCATTTGGTTGAATTGGGTATTACCCATGTGCATCTTTTACCGGTTTTTGATTTTCGGAGTATTGATGAGGCAGATACCGCCGCGCGCACGTACAACTGGGGTTATGATCCGCAAAACTACAATGTGCCCGAAGGAAGTTATGCCACCAATGCCCATGACCCCGCCACGCGGATCCGCGAATTCAAAGCGATGGTGCACGGTTTTCATCAGCGCGGCATTCGTGTGATTATGGATGTAGTGTACAACCACACGGGAGCTACCGAAAACTCAAACTTTAATCTGGAAGTGCCCGGATACTATTATCGCCATACGGCTGATGGAAAATGGAGTGATGCCGCGGCGTGCGGCAACGAAACGGCCTCCGAGCAACCGATGATGCGGAAGTACATGATCGAATCCTGCTTGCATTGGGTACGCGAATACCACATCGATGGATTTCGTTTTGATTTGATGGGCATACATGATCTGGCCACCATGAATGAACTTACTGCAACGCTGCTGAAAGAAGAACCGTCGCTTTTGTTTTATGGAGAGGGGTGGACGGCCGGGGCAAGCCCGCTACCAGATTCGCTGCGCGCGTTAAAGAAAAATACCTATCAATTGACCGATATAGCCGCTTTTAGTGATGATTTGCGCGATGGGCTGAAAGGCTCTGTTTTCAACCACGAGGCGGTAGGTTTTGTTAGTGGCGCTCCAGATGTGGAAGAAAGTGTTCGCTTTGGCGTGGTAGCGGCCACAAATCATCCGCAAGTTAACTTCGCTGCGGTAAACTATTTCAAGGCGCCCTGGGCACGCGAGCCCTGGCAATGCGTTAACTATGTAAGCTGCCATGATAACCGTACGTTGTGGGACAAGCTAAGTATCAGCGTAAGCGAAAAAGATGAAACGACTCGTATTCGGATGGATCAGTTGGCGAACGGCATCGTACTTACCGCACAAGGCATTCCTTTTTTGCATGCAGGTGAAGAATTATTGCGATCGAAGCAGGGGGTAGAAAACTCCTACAACCAACCCGACTCCATTAATCACATCAACTGGGATCGTAAATCAAAATACAATACGACGTTTAATTTCTATCGCGAGCTCATTGCACTCCGCAAAGCACATCCCGCTTTCCGGATCAAATCAGCAGCCGAGATTCGGGCTGCGGTCGAGTTTATGGATTCGCCCGCGCGAGTGGTGGCATATCGTATCCATGCCGAGCAACTGGGCGATGCGTGGAAAAACATCGTGGTGGTTTACAACGGAAATGACAAGCCAATTTCCTTGAAGTTGCCGTCAGGATTTTGGACGCTACAACACGATGGACAGGGCCTGACCAACTCAAAAAAGAAAGTTCAGGGCACAGTGGCAGTACCCGGTATTGCAATGATGATCCTTAGCCAATAAAGGCGGATATGGAATCGCCCACCTGAATTACAACCCAATTTTTCGGTTGATTCTGCGCATGGCTTCGAGGAAACTTTCTTTTACTTGTTTACGAAAGTACATTGGTGCAAGGCGTTTCATCCACGCCATTTTGCGGGCACGAGCGGGCAAAATAAGGTAAAGTTCTTTTTTTGCGGCTCGTTTTAAGATTTCGTCAGCCACCGCATTGGGTTCCAGATTCGATTTATCCAGCAGGTATTGAGTTGATTTCTTAACGAACTCGCCACCGCGACTTGCCTGCGCGATGTTTGTTTTGAAGTACGAGGGCATGATGCACGATACATGAACCTGGTGATCGTACAACTCGCCATACAACGTCTCGCTAAGGGCAACAACCGCGGCTTTGGTGAGGTTATACGCCCCCATCGTGGGCGCGCAGCTTACCGCGGCAATACTGGCAGTATTGAAAATATGTCCGGATTTCTGCTTTTTGAAAACAGGAATAAAAATATGACAGCCGTAAATCACACTCATTTGATTGACGCGGATCATCCACTCATAGTTTTCAATGGTGTATTCTTCAAACCAACCACCATCACCCACGCCTGCGTTATTAAAGAGCAGATCAATACCGCCGTGGAGCAGGAGAAAGCGATTGGCCTGCTGTTGAAATGCAGCATAATCCGAGACATCGAAAGGGTATAATTGTGCTTGCCCACCGGCGCGAATAATTTCCGGTTCGATTGCTTCTAGACCAGCTACATTCATGTCGGCCAAGCCAAGCTTCCAACCGTCACGCGCCAGTAGTAATGCAAGGGATTTACCTAATCCGGACGCGGCGCCGGTGATAAACGCTCTTTTGTTTGGATAGCGAGTGGATAACTGATACATGTTTACATTTTTTGAATGGCGTGTACGGCTTGTTTTGCCAGCGCGTGTACTACTTCGATGAGTTGCCCAAAACGCGGGTCTTTGGTGAAGCCGGCTTTCCAGCGGCTATAGATCTGCTGGGCGATAACTGCATTTTTGAAAAGACCAAAAGCGTAGTAAAATGAAATGCGACTTACGTCGCGGCCGGATACTTCGGCATACCGATGAATCACTTCTTCGCGGCTTAGGTTTCCGGGTAGCCATGAAATGTTAAACAGTCGGGTGATGGGTGCATCGCCAACTTCGCACCAATAGGCAAGCGTGGCGCCCAAATCCATCAATGGATCACCCACGGTGGCCATCTCCCAGTCTAACACACCCACCATCTCGGTAAGTTGCTGCGGATGAAGCACTACGTTATCGTACTTATAGTCGTTATGAAGCAATGCGGGCGCACCGGAGACCGGGATATTTGCATGTAGCCAATTTGCCACGGCATCCATTTCTTCAATCGTTTTGGTTTCGGCTTTTTTGTAGCGCGCTACCCAGCCCTCCACCTGCCGCTGCACATATCCATCAGGTTTACCGAGTTGGATGAGTCCGGTAGCGTGCACGTCAATGGCATGCAAGGCGGCCAGATTGTCAATTAGTTTTTGGGAGAGGGATTTCAGTAGATCGGGTGGTATTCCTTTCCGGGCATGTTCCGCCCGCAAAATCACACCCGGTAGGCGCGACATCACATAAAAAGGGGCGCCCATTACCTCCAAGTTATTGCAGATCGTCACTGGCTGTGGTACGTGAGGATAGTGCGGCTTCAACAACGTTAACACCTGAAACTCGCGCCCCATGTCATGGGCAGATTTAATGTTTGCACCAAACGGAGGTCTGCGTAAAATAAAATCACCTGTACTGGTTTTGAGTCCGTAGGTGAGGTTCGAAAATCCGTGCGGAAATTGTTTTACGTCTTGTATGATACCGATATCAACTACGCCATCCAGATATTGTTGAAGCGCGGGTATGGGCAATTCTTCGCCCGGGCGTACTGCCACGGGTTGATCGGTAGAGATTTGCATCTGTTGGGAGTTCACAAATCAATTTTTTTTGATGGGTGCGTCTGCGCCTGGCTTCTTCAATCCGTATTTTTTCAGGATACCCAACGCCATGCTCTGTAGATGTACCTCGTCTGCACCATCCCAAATGCGGGCACCACGCTCGTGCTGGTACAATGTGGCCAGCAGGGTTTGATCGGATAACCCAGCGGCGCCAAATGTTTGAATGGCTCGATCCAAAATGCCAAGCATGATGTTTGCCACATAGTACTTAATGCCGGAAATTTCTTCGCGGGCGGCAGCGGCTCCATTTGTATCAATTTTTTGAGCTGTACGCAGTACCAATAAACGGGCAGCGTCAATCTCTACCCGACTTTGTGTTATAAATGCCTGGATGTATTGCTTATGGCCGAGGAATACACCGTCTTCAATTTCGCGCGTAACCGCGCGTTGACACATCAGCTCAAAGGCTTTTTCTGAAATGCCAATCCACCGCATGCAGTGGTGAATCCGGCCGGGCCCCAGCCGCTCCTGGGCCAACCGAAAACCCTCGCCCTCGTTACCAATTCGGCACGATACAGGCACGCGACAATTTTCCAACAGGATTTCAGCGTGGCTTGCCCAGCCGTAGCCGGGCTCACCAAATACCGCGATATTTCGAACGAGCGTAAAACCGGGAGTATCTGTGGGTACTACAAACATGGAAGCCCGCTGGTGGGGAGCCGCGTCTGGCTGGGTTACCGCCATCACAATGCAAAACGCAGCCCCATCTGCACCGGTAGTAAACCACTTATGGCCGTTGATGACATACTCATTACCTTGACGGACAGCCGTGGTGCCGAGGCGGGTAGGATTTGAACCTGCTAACTCTGGCTCGGTCATCCCGAAACAACTGCGAATGGTGCCCGCGCACAGTGGGTGAAGATATCTTGCTTTGATTTCTTCGCTACCAAAGCGGGAAAGCAGCTCCATGTTGCCAATGTCTGGGGCCTGGCAGTTAAATGTGTAATGGCCGTAAAACGGTGCACGTGCCAAAGCTTCACTTAACTGGCCAAATTCGCACAACGTGAGCCCGAGGCCGCCTTCCGCTGTTGGCAGATGGAGGCCCCATAACTTTTCTTTCTTCACTAACGCTCGCTTCTCGTCCAAAAGGCGAAACGTTTCCTGCCAACTGCGTTGGTGGTGTTCGGCTTCGAGGGGCAGAAGCTCGCGGGTAACAAATTCCTGCACCTTGGGTAGGAGCGAGGCGAGCCGTGCAGTTTCAAAAAGTGCCTCCATAAATTAAATGGTGATTCCACCATCTGCCGTGAAGGTGGTACCCGTGCAGTAGCCCGATTCCGCAGCCGCCAGAAACAGTGCGAGCGCTGCAATTTCTTCGGCTGTACCCATGCGCGGTATGGCCATGTGTTTCAAAAAAGCGTTGAGCATCTTTTCATTTTGCCACAACGCTTCTGAAAATTTTGTTTTGATTAGTCCGGGCGCGATGTTGTTTACGCGAATCCCATCTACGCCCCACTCTTTGGCCAATACTTTGGTGAGCATGTTTAGTGCTGCCTTTGACACAGAATAAATGCCCAGGCCGGGGTCGGGGGTATCGCCCGCCACCGAACTGATGTTGATGATAGAACCACCTCCGCGCGCTTTCATGATCGGGTATGCCAATCGTGCTAACTCGAATGGCGACTTGACGTTTACTGACATGATTTTATCAAATGCCCATGCCTCGGTTTGCACCACGGGGCCATACACCGGATTGGTGGCAGCGTTATTCACCAGTATATCCAGCCCGCCCGCTGTAGTCGAAACCTGCGTGATCAGTTCCTTACAAAAATTGAGATCGCCAACATTGCCAGCAATGGCAGTGCATGCACCACCATGCTGTTGGATGATACCAGCCACCGCGTTCAGCTCTTCTGCTTTACGTGAGTTTATGAACACACGCGCACCCTGCTGGGCATACACCAAGGCGATCGCTTCGCCAATTCCTTTACTTGCCCCGGTGATCAGGGCAACTTTATCCTTAAGGCTAAAGATATTTTTATCCATGATTGAAAATTTTCAATACTTCTTCAGACACACGCCTGGGCTTTAATGTGCCCGCGTCTAACATGCACCAAATGGTTTTTGCTTTGGCAAACTCCTGCCGGGTACGCTGGTTTCGGATCACGATAAAACGTTCAAAACGTGCGCCCTCGGCTGCACCCACCCAGGTGAGGACTTCCACTTCATCGTTTACTACGGCCGCAGACAAATAATCAATTTCATGACGCAGCGCCACCCACACGTATTTGTTGAGCAGATGGCTGCCTACATGATGCCAATGTGCCTTTGCAACATCTTGCACCCAGCGCAGATAGACCACGTTGTTCACGTGATTCATCTCGTCCAGCTCGGCAGCTTGCACCGTACGGCATAACGAAAACTGGAACGGGTAGTCGGCCATCGCTACAAGATAGTTGTTTCGCTCGAATGCTTGCAAATGCCTTTTTCGCCCGCGATTCCGTTATCTTTGTCGCTCATATTATCTGCATGAATTATTTATCGGCCGAAAACCTGGCAAAATCCTATCACGACAAGTGGCTCTTTAAAGATATCTCCGTTGGTATTTCGCAAGGCGAGAAATTCGCGCTGGTAGGAAACAACGGGGTGGGTAAAAGTACGCTGTTAAAGATGCTCACGGGTGAGATAACGCCCGATAGCGGCACGGTTGTTATCCGCTTGGGCATTCGCTTGGGCTACCTTACCCAACAGCCCTCGGTAGATGAAAAATTAAGGGTGAAAGATGTGTTGTTTTCTGAGGAGAATCCGATTGCAAAAGCAGTAAAAGAGTACGAAGACTGCCTCCATCATCCCGATGTTTCGGGCGAGCGCATGCAGGCCGCATTAGAGAAAATGGAAGAATTTAATGCGTGGGACTATGATGCGAAAGTGCAGGAGGTAATTGGTAAACTGGGTGTGCCCGATTTGGATAAAAAATTTGGGGAATTGAGCGGCGGACAAAAGAAGCGGATTTTTCTGGCCCAGCTACTTCTGGCAGAGCCTGATTTAATCATCATGGATGAACCCACCAACCATCTTGATCTTTCTGCGATTGAATGGTTGGAGAATTTTCTTGCAGGACCCGGCATGACGGTAATTATGGTTACCCACGATCGTTATTTCCTGGATGCCGTGGCTACTGAGATACTTGAAATCGACCGGGGGCAGTTATTCCGTTACAAGGGGAACTACGCGTATTTTCTTGAAAAGAAATCCGAACGCGAAGAGATGTTAAAGGCCGAGGTAGCAAAAGCGCGTAACCTGCTGCGCAAAGAATTAGACTGGATGAGGCGCCAGCCAAAGGCGCGCGGAACAAAAGCAAAATATCGCATCGAGGCGTTTTACGAGTTGCAGGAAAAAGCAGCTACGGATTTGCGAAAGGACCGGCTGGAGCTCGACATCCAAGAGGCCCGGCAGGGCGGAAAGATTCTGGAGGTTCATCAAATCAGCAAGTCTTTTGGTGACGTGAAGTTGGTCGATCGCTTCTCGTACGTGTTCAAAAAGAAAGATCGCATAGGCGTGGTGGGCAGCAACGGAGTGGGGAAGTCCACGTTCTTGAATATGCTCACCCAGCGCTTGGCGCCGGATGCGGGCGAGGTGATTCCCGGCGTAACTACCCGTTTCGGCTATTTTACACAAGAGGCAGTTAGTCTGAATCCGAATCATCGTGTGATTGAAGAAGTGAAAGCAATTGCTGAGTTCATCACCTTGGGCGATGGCTCGCAAATTTCCGCCTCGAAATTCCTCGATAACTTTCTGTTTCCGCCCGAGAAGCAATACACATTCATTGAAAAGTTGAGCGGTGGCGAAAAGAAACGTTTACAATTACTCAAGTTATTGGTAACGAATCCGAATTTTCTTGTGCTGGATGAGCCCACCAATGACTTTGATATCGATACACTGAACGTGTTGGAGGAATTTCTCGATCAGTTTACCGGTTGTTTATTGCTCGTTTCGCACGATCGCTATTTTATGGATCATCTGGTGGATCAGCTTTTCGTTTTTGAAGGAGCGGGTACGATTCGCATCTTTAATGGCAACTATACCGATTATCGGGATTGGCAGGACGAGCAAGAACACATGCAGGCCATGCCGAAAGTCGCGAAGGCGGCAACGGTTTCCGTAGCGAAGGAAACATCGAAAGCCTCGTTTCAAGAGCGCAAGGAATACGAAACGCTGCCCGCGGAGATTGAAGCGCTCGAAGCACGGAAGCTGGAGATCACCACAACACTAAATGCCGGAAACCTACCGCATACCGAATTGGCACGTTTGGGGCGTAGCCTCCAAGAGCTTGATGTAACCCTTGAACAAAAAACCGCCCGTTGGCTGGAATTGGCGGAAAAGGTGGAAGGGTAAGTGGGATGTACTGGATTCGAACCAGTGACCCCTTGCCTGTCAAGCAAGTGCTCTAAACCAGCTGAGCTAACACCCCGATTCTCGTCTACCCGGCATCAATTTCGCCCGTCTCCGAAAGCCATACCGCTATAAACCGGGTGCTTTCAAAACGAGAAAACGAAATCAGCATTACAGAGGTAATTGGCACAGACAAAAACATGCCTAGTACGCCCCAGATGGCGCCCCAAAACGTGAGCGCCAGCATCACACCCAACGGGCTTAAGTTGAGCTGACGACCCATGACTTTGGGCTCTAGCACGTTGCCTACGCCAAACTGCACTATTTGTATGGCGACAAAAACCCACAGAAAAATCCAACCTGATTGATATTGGAATAGCGCAAACAACGCCGGAAAAAGTGTAGCGAAAAACGAGCCGATATAGGGGATGTAGTTCAACACAAAAATCAAAAACGCCCACAGTACGGCAAAATCCACACGAAAGCCAAGCAGTATAAAGTAACTCAGCACACCCGTTAACACACTCATCTGGGTTTTTACAGAAACGTATTGGCGAATCGATTTCACAATTTGATCAATTACGCCATCCAACCGGTGGTGTTGGTCTTCCGTATGACTAAATGCATGCAGTTTTTTATAAAAGAATTTTTCTTCCACCAGCATAAATGTAACGTAGATTACAATTACAAAAACATTTCCCGCAATGTTGGAAAGGCTGTTAAGTAAACCAGTAAGCACCGGCTGCACGTCTATTTTCTGTAACCGCTCCAGCGCGCGTTCCTGCACTTCATTGAATTGCTTAATCGATTGGAGTTCGCGAAGCATGGCTTTAAAGTTCTCAGCATAAAGCGGAGATTTTTCAATGATCAGTTCCAGATTAATCGTCATGATTTCAAAAAATCCCCAACCAATCAGAAAGATTACCACAAACGCCAGCAGGTTGGCGAGGCCGGTGGGCGCTGTACGCTTTTTTATTTTTACTTTCTGAATCAAACGGCGCAATTCATACACGCAGTACCAGATCATGACCGCCACAACCACCGGCTGTAGCATGGCACTGAAATAGGATAGGCAAAAAACAATGCCGGCAAGAACGACCATCCAGGCCGCGGCTTTTTGGATACGCAGAGCGGAAGGCGATACTGATTCCATGCTGTAAATATGCCAACTTTTGCGCACTCCGTTCAATGCTTTGTGGTTTTTGAAATTCCGGTAACTTTACTTGTAACGAAGCAACATGAACGTACTATCCGGGTTGGATTGGCTGGTAATTGGGCTTTATTTTTTAGCCATCGCGGCAATTGCTGCATGGTCAATGCGGCGCAAAAAGGATTCTGTGCAGGAGTATTTTCTGGCGGGGCGTAACATCGGTTGGTTTGTGATTGGCACTTCTATTCTTGTTTCAAATGTGGGGAGCGAGCACGTGGTAGGGTTGTCGGGCACAGCCGCCCGAAGTGGGTTGGTCATGGGGCATTACGAGTTGCATTCATGGATTGTATTGTTGCTCGGCTGGGTGTTCATCCCGTTCTATATCCGCAGTGGCGTATTTACCATGCCGGAGTTTCTTTAGCGCCGGTTTAACGCATCTGCCCGTTGGTTTTTGTCCGTGCTATCGCTGTTGAGTTATGTGCTCACCAAAGTTTCGGTTACGGTTTATGCGGGTGCGATTGTAATCGCCACCTTTATGGATTTCGACTTTTGGACGAGCGCGCTGGTGCTGGCGGTACTTACAGGTATCTATACTGTGCTGGGTGGAATGCGGGCTGTGGTTTACACGGAAGCCATGCAGGCGATTTTGTTACTTGTTGGCTTATTGGTGTTAACGCTACTCGGCTTAAGCGAAATCGGGGGCTGGAATAAACTCATGGAGTCATTGCCGTCAGAACAGTTGAATATGTTTCCACCTTTGGATCACCCGGATTTTCCGTGGGCGGGTATTCTGTTTGCTTCGCCTATCGTAGGGGTGTGGTACTGGTGTACGGATCAGTACATTGTGCAACGCTGCCTCGCGGCCCGCAACGAACAAGAGGCCCGGCGCGGTACGATCTTTGCCGCCTACCTGAAGCTGTTTCCGTTTTTTATTTTTTTGATTCCCGGATTGATTGCCACCGCCCTTGCCCACGCGGGCAAGTTGGAGCTTTCTTCGGCCGATGCAGCATTCCCCGCATTGGTAAAAACACTGCTGCCAACCGGCCTGCGAGGTTTGATCGCAGGTGGCTTGCTGGCGGCATTGATGAGCTCGCTGGCATCGGTATTCAACTCTTGCTCCACGCTGTTTACCATGGATATTTACAAGAAGATTCGCCCGGCAGCGAACGAGCAGCAATTGGTTACCGTGGGGCGGGCCGCAACGGCAGTGGTGGTGCTACTGGGGATTCTTTGGATACCCGTGATGAGCAATATTTCCGGCGTGTTGTATCAATATTTGCAAAGCGTGCAATCGTATCTGGCCCCACCCATAGCGGCGGTTTTTTTGCTTGGTGTTTTTTATAAACGTGTAAATGCAGCGGGCGCCATGGCAACACTGGTAGGCGGTGCGCTGCTGGGGTTCTTACGCATCGCACTCGAATTAAACAAAGCCCACCTTACAGGTTTTTGGTTGGCGTTTGCTTCACTTAACTTTCTTTACTTCTGCATTTTGCTTTTCTGCGTATGCGTGGTGGTGTTGTTGCTGGTAAGTTGGGCCACACGTCCGCCAGATGCGGTGCAGCTCCATGGCCTAACCTACGGCACCACGTCAGGGGAAGACCGTGCGCACTCGCGCAGCACCTGGAACATATGGGATGCGGTACTTTCACTGATCGTGGTGTTCCTGATTATAGCCATCTTTATTTACTTTTCCCCTGCAGGTGTAGGTTGAGACCTGCCGCGGTGACCAGCCGTTTATGGAGGTGGTGTTGACATCAAAAACCGAAATTCATTATCTTCGACTCAGCCGATGGTAAAATGAAGATCAAATGGATTTGAAACCGAACTGGCTCACCGAGGGGCTGATTGATTTTGAGTACAAAAAGTATGTGTTACTGGCCTACTTGCAAAGCGTGCAGCAGGCGTTTGGGCGTGTGGAATTATATCCGTTTCTATCGGATCTAATCATGCACTACCGTAACCTCGAGACGATTCGCGAAGGGAAGACGCTGTTGGCAAGTGCTTTTCCAAAAGAGCTTTCTCCGGAAAAGATTTCTAACCTGGAGCTGCTATACAAAAAAGCAGTTGCCGATGATGACTTGATGCAGGAGATCGAATCGATTATCGAATTTGCTTTGCCAAAATTCAAGAATAGCCTGGACGAAGGGAGTTACGTTTATGAATATGTTGAGTCGCAATGCGAGTTAACGCCCATCGGCCTCACCTCGCTGTATGAAAAGGAGGGGTACCTCTTTGTGAGCCAACCACCGCAAACCACCACGGATATCTATCGCTATCAGCTTTCGGTGTTTGAGCACGGCGCGGATCAGTACCGTGGGCTTCATTTATCATGGCACTCAACCGAAATGCGATCCCTATCCAATACCTACGAGTCGATGAAGGTGAGGCTCATCCGCCAACACCGCGAGTTACCGCAGCCTACCACGTACTTGTTTACCAGCAAGCTGGTATTCCCGTACCAAAACACGTTGTTGCCAGTAGCAAAACGTTTGCTAATCAAGTATTTGTCGAAGGCCGCCTAACGCGTTCGCGGGCGGATAAACTTTCCGGCCCGGGTTTTGTTTAACGAAGAAAGTATTACTTTTAACCCGTTTTACTAACCCAAAAAACAGAATACCTATGCGTTGGATCGCCCTCATTGCTATTGCGTTTTGCTTTACCCTTCAGGTTCAGGGCCAAGCGCCGGAATCTGCCGATTCGGAGAAAATTCTTGGTGTTTGGGAAAGCGGTAGCGGTAAAGCCCGCGTAAAAATTGATAAAGCCGGTGATCTGTACACCGGGCGGATTGTGTGGCTGCGCGAGCCGCTGAACGAGGAAGGAAAACCTAAAGTGGACAAAAACAATCCGGACGAAAAACTGCGAACCGCGCCCTTACTGGGCTACCGGATGTTGAAAGATTTCAAATACGTGGGTGATCTCACGTGGGAAGAGGGCACCATTTATGATCCGGAAAACGGCAGTACCTACAGTTGTACAATTAAGATGACGGATCCGAACACGCTGGACGTGCGCGGCTTCATTGGTGTGTCGCTGTTTGGTCGCACCGATGTTTGGAAGCGCGTTCAGGTAAAGAAAAAATAGCACATGCGGTTATTGATTGGCACCGTGTTGGGCTTGCTCAGTTGGCAGGCACTTGCGCAGCAGTCGGACACTACCGTTGTGGAAGAAGACTTCAGTATGTATGCAGATGCGGAGTTGGCCGACGGGGCGAAACGCTTTTGCACCTCCAAGGTTTTTGATCTCAGCCCCAACAAGCTGATCTCGGTGGGATATGATTTTCAGGCGGGGTATCAAATGGATTTTGGCATGATTGGAGGTGCCCAATCAATGGCAAACCAGGCACAGTCGATTCAAAATCGATTTAATCAAGGCCTGCGCATCGCGGTGAATGCCCCGGCAATTTCCAAAACGAACGTGTTACTCAACCTCGGCTTTACCTATTGGGATCATCTGTATTCGTTCGATGGCCGTACAACCAACGCCTTGGCACAGTCCTTGAATCAGTATGGCTTACGTACCACGGGCGTAAACTTTACGCTTTTCAAACCGCTCAATGAAAAGCAATTTATCATTGTGTTTGGCTCTGCTGATTACAACGGAAACTATTCGTGGAACGAGCTGCAGCCGTTTAAGTACACCAAACTGTCGGCCACCGGCATTTATGGTTGGAAAAAGCACGACCGGTTAATGTACGGCTTTGGTATTTCGCGTACGTACCGGATTGGCGAGATGAACTACATTCCGGTAATGCTTTATAATTATACCTTCCCCTCGCGGAAGTGGGGTATTGAGGGCCTCTTTCCTGCCCGCGGTAACGTGCGCAGAACGTTTAATGCGCGCACGCTGGGCTTCTTTGGCTATGAGTTGGAAGGGGCCAGTTACCTCATCCGCAACCGGGGTGACGAGTTTGAACCGGCCCTCGATAATCTGGAGTTGCGCAGAAGCGAACTGCGGGTTCGGTTCACCTTCGAGCGATCAATTAAAGATTTTATCTGGGTTTCTGCGCAGGCGGGCCTTCGCTACAATTGGATGTTTAACGTAGATCGTAACGAGTTTTTCCGCGGCTTTGGCGATGACCCGTATTTCATCACCAACACCATCGGCAACCCATTGTACTTTAACGTGAGCATTAATCTGGTTAGCCCCTAGCCGGGAACGGTTAGAGGCCATCTCAAAAATATGAAGAGCGTCATTTCGAGGGAGGTACGACCGAGAAATCCTTGGTTGCAGCGCTGCAAATTGGGATGCCTTACTTCAGCACGACATGACGGGATATTTTTGAGTTGGCTTCTAGGTTAATCAGAATAAAAACCGCTGGAACTGTTCAGCGGTTTTTTTGCTTCGTACCCTCGTAGCGTAAACGTGTATCGATCGAAAATGCAGGATACCTGGCTATTGCTGCCAAAGACCGATGAAAACGTTACCATCGGTTCGCGTGGTTTACTTGATCATCAGAGTTTTGATTTTGCCGCGCAGCCCGGGTGTGGCCACAGTTAGCGGCAAGCGCACATGGGGTTGGCAAATGCCCAACTCTGCCAGCAGCACTTTAATGCCCACAGGATTACCCTCTTCATACATGGGCCCGTTAATATCAAGCAAACTAAATGCAGCTTTGGTGGCTTTCGCAAAATGCGATTGTGCTGCCGCAGTAGTCATTTTTCTGAAGGTGGTAGGGTAGGCGTTGGCAAGCACCGAAATAACACCCACTGCCCCCACAGCATACATGGGTACGGTGAGTAAATCATCGCCCGAAATAAGCAGAAAGTCGGCAGGTTTATCTCGGGCAATCGCCATGCACTGTTCCAGATTACCCGAGGCTTCTTTAATACCAATAATGTTTTTATGCCGCGCCAGCCGTAGTGTAGTTGTAGCCAGTAAGTTGGAGCCGGTGCGCCCGGGCACGTTGTACAAAATAACCGGTAGGGGGCTGGCATCCGCAACGGCAACAAAGTGGCGGTAGATTCCTTCCTGCGCGGGTTTGTTGTAGTATGGGCTTACCGATAGAATTGCACTCACGCCCGATGTGTCGGTAGTGCGCAGCTCGTTCACCACGTAGGCGGTATTGTTGCCGCCAATGCCGTAAACTACCGGCAGGCGTTTGGGATTATTGGCCAGTACAAATCGTAAAACGCTTTGCTTTTCGTCCTGACTTAGCGTGGCCGACTCGCCCGTAGTGCCCATCACCACCCAGTAGTCAACACCCTTGGCCGTATGGCGCAATAGCTTTTTTAACGCTGCAAAATCGATGGCGCCGGATTCAGTAAACGGGGTGACTAACGCCACGCCTGTGCCGTGTAGTTTTTTCATCCTAACTGACGGGTGTATTTTAACATGTTATCGAAAAGACCTTTTGTAGTGCCGGTATGCTCAATCATCATTTCAAAGTAGGGCTCGCAAGAATCCATGAAGCGCCCCACGCGGCAGTGTGCTTTAGAACGAGCCAGTAGGTACAATATAAACGGGTTGGGTTGCTCGTCCAGGCAAAAAACATAATCGAAGGGCTTTTCAGCAAACGCAATGGCCTTGTCTGATTTTACTTCACCCCAAGCGGAAACGTCTTGAACAGAGAAAAAATCGAACAGAAACTCCGGATTCTCTTTTTTGCGAGGCAGAAACTCCAACACCTGTACCGTCTTTCCGTCTTGCTCCAGTACCCGCAGGAGTTCTTTTACCTCTTGATGCTTCTGCACATCGTCTACGGTAAACACCATACCGAAGGATTTTGCCTGTGCATAAGGTGTACTGGCGCGCAGGCTTTTGTTCTTCTTCAGTGCCGCACGGGTGCGCATCGCTAAAAAGCTCATCCGAAACATGGTTGCAAACTACAAGGTTGGGGGTAAACTTGGTTAGCCGTTCACCATTTTTTCGAATTCTTCCTCGGTAATGATTTTCACACCCAGTTTCTCTGCTTTTTCGCGCTTGGCGGGGCCCATGTTATCGCCTGCGAGCAGATAGTCGAGTTTACCCGATACCGCGCTGAGTACCCGGCCACCGTGGGCAAGAATAACGTCTTGCAGTTGATCGCGCTCATAGTTTTTAAAGACTCCGGAGATCACGAAAGATCGGTTGGCGAGCACATCGCTTTTCTTTTCCGGTTCTACTTCCGTGGTTTGAAACTGAAGCCCGGCCGTCTTGAGTTTTTCCAGCTCCTGTGCGTGAATCGGGTGGCGGAAGTACGCATGCACGCTTTGCGCGATGATTTCACCCACTTCCGGCGCCCGCAGCAGTTCATCAACAGAGGCCGCGGCAATGGCTTCGATGGATTTGAAATGGCGCGCCAGTTTTTGGGCCACGGTTTGGCCTACGTAGCGGATACCTAACGCAAACAAAACTCGCTCAAAGGGAATCTGCCGGGACTGGGCGATGCCATCCAACAGATTTTGTGCCGACTTCTCTTTTACGCCTTCGAGCGTAAGCAAATCGGCTTTGGTAAGCCGATAGAGATCGGCCGCGCTGTGTACAAGGCCCTTTTCAAACAACAGCCCGATGGTGCGCTCGCCCAGCGAGTCGATATCCATCGCCTTGCGGTGGATAAAGTGTTCAATGCGCCCCTTGATTTGTGGTGGGCAATCGGTATCATTTGGGCAATAGTGCGCCGCTTCGCCTTCTTTTCGAATCAAGGCGGTGTGGCATTCCGGACAATGGGTAATGTATTGGATTGCGCGTGCGCCCGGTTTGCGTTTTGATGTATCTACACCGGTAACTTTGGGAATAATTTCACCACCTTTTTCCACAAACACCACATCGCCTTCATGCAGGTTCAGGCGGGCAATTTCATTGGCGTTATGCAATGAAGCTCGTTTTACGGTTGTGCCTGCCAGAAACACCGGCTGCAGCTCGGCCACGGGCGTGATGGCACCGGTGCGGCCCACCTGGTAGGTAATGCCGTTCAGCGGTGTACTCACGTTTTCAGGTTTGTATTTGTAGGCAATCGCCCACCGGGGGCTCTTGGCGGTGAAGCCAAGGTAGTGTTGCTGGGTGATACGATTCACCTTAATGACCACACCGTCCGTGTCCAACGGAAGATCATGGCGGGCATGCTCCCAGCGATGGATGTACCCAATCACATCGTTGATGTGCTTGGCCCGGTAATACGTGGGGGATACAGGAAACCCCCAGGTTTCGAGTTGGGCAATGCCCGCACTGTGTTCCAAAACAGTTTCGCCCGTGCCGAGGAGGTAATACACGTAACAGTCGAGTTTTCTCCGGGCTACTTCGGCCGAGTCTTGTAATTTGATTGTGCCTGCTGCGGTGTTGCGCGCGTTGGCGTACAATTCTTCACCTGCTTCTTCTCGCTCCTGGTTAAGCCGCTCGAAGTTCTTGCGCGACAAGTAGATTTCACCTCGCACTTCAAAACGCTCGGGTAGCGAACTACCGTGTACCCGTAAGGGCAGGGAACGGATGGTACGCACATTTGCGGTTACGTCATCGCCCTTCACGCCATCGCCCCGGGTAACCGCTCGCACAAGCAGGCCGCCTTCATAAATTAAACTGATGGATACGCCATCGAACTTCAGTTCGCAGAAATACTCATACGCATCGCCGCCAAGGCCCTTTGCCACCCGCGTATCGAAGTCGCGCAGCTCTTCTTCCGAATAGGTATTCCCTAACGACAGCATGGGGTATTGATGGACTACCGTGGGGAACTCTTTGGTGATCTCGCCACCCACCCGCTGGGTGGGCGAATCGGGCTGCCGCAGTTGGGGGAACTCGCGCTCCAGTTGCAGCAGTTCGGCCAGCAATTGGTCAAACGCATAGTCGGAAATCACCGGTTTAGCTTCTACATAATAGAGCTGGTTGTGATGGTTGATTTGTTCGGTGAGCCAACCGATCCGGTTTTTTGCTTCTGGCAGATTCATAAAGCTGGCGAAGTTAACGGTTACGTGCGATTTGTGCATGGGCGATTTGTTGCTCCCGAAAACTGGCACCATCTTTGGGTAACGGTAATTTTAAATTAAACCCAATTAATCATGAAGAAAGTTTTGTTTTCGGCTGTGTTTTTCGCCCTGGCCGCGGGTACTGTTCTTGCACAGGAGTACAAGAACGTGAAAGTAGGATTTGGCCTTGGTTATGCCATGCCTAGCGGACAAGGTGCGAAGGCCGGTATTTTGCTGTACCTCGAACCGGCTTATCGCGTGTCGGATCCGTTGCTGGTTGGCCTCCGCTTAGAGTCGGCCATCATTGCACGTGGTTTCTCGCAGAGCGCTACTTCTGCAGAACTGGAAGTGGCGGGTATCGGCTCGTACAGCGGTTTTGCGCAGTATTACTTTTCCAATGGCACATTCCGCCCGTTTGTTGGTGGCGGCTTGGGCATCTTTACATTGGCAGCCGTTTCGGCATCTACCACTCAGGGTACCCCAACCGCAGCGGTAGAAGCGGGCTCTAAATTCGGCTTTTTCCCACGTGTGGGGTTTGATCTTGGGCATTTTAACGTGTCGCTGGATTACAACCTTATTCCCGCTTCCGCATCCTCCGGCGCCGGGGGCGACATCAAGAATAGCTATGTTGGATTTCGGGCAGGCTTTTCTATTGGCGGCGGCAAGAAATAATTCTGTTCTCCGTTAATTCAAAAAGAGGCTGTCTTACACGGTAGCCGTCATTGCGAACGAAGTGAAGCAATCTGTATTCAAATAGCTGAATGCAGATTGCTTCACTGGTTCCTTCCTCGCAATGGCGTTACGCTACGCGTGTAAGACAGTTTTTTTTATGTTTGATTTTTTTCGTTCAGTACGGCACACGCCATCAGTGCTGCGGTTTCTGTTCGAAGCCGATTTTGCCCGAGGCTTACTTTTTGATAGCCATGCGTGGCTGCGGCTTCAAGTTCAGCTTCCGAAAAATCGCCTTCGGGCCCAATAAGTACCACGTAGCGTTGGTGCGGCAGCGCCACCCTGCTTAGTAACACCGGATTATTGAAGTCTACATGGGCAATGAAGCGTTGACCAGTTTGTGGCAACACGTCTGCCAATACGCGCAGCGGGTGCAGTACCGGTAGCCACGCTTGCTGCGATTGCTTCATGGCGGCAATGGCTACTTTTTCCAGGCGTTCGTAGTGAATGTGCTTGCGCTCGGTTTTATCGGTGCGCAGAAATGAAATTTCCTGAATGCCAATTTCCGTGGCCTTTTCTACAAACCACTCGAGCCGGTCATGATTTTTTGTTGCCGCGATGGCAATGTGGAGGTGATGTTTCGGGCGGGGTATTTCGTGTGCGCGAATGATCCGGTACGTACAAACTTTGGCAGTGGCCTCCGTAATCTCTGCTTCTGCCCACGTGCCTCGGCCGTTACTGAGTGCGATGGCGTCGCCTGGGCGCAGACGTAACACCCGGGTGGCGTGAACGGCTTCGTCCGCGGCCAGGTGGTGCTGGTCAAGCTCAGGAACAAAAAATGTGTGCACCGCCTAACTGTACTTTTGGCGCAGCGTAGCCATCAACTCAATGTACTGCGTTTGGGCTACCTCCTTGGTCATCCCTTTTTTGGTTTCCCACGCAGTATACTTGGCAATGCCTTTAAAGTCAAAGCCTCCGGGACGTTCTCCGGAAACGTCACCCTCCGTGCCTTGTTTGAAAAGCGCGTACAATTCCAGCAGTTCTTCGTTACTGGGGCGTTGCGTGAGCTGTTGCGATTGCGCAACTGCCGCTTGAAAATCTTCCTGTAATGGCATAAAAAAGGGGCTGATGTTTGTCAGCCCCGAATATACTGTGTTGATTTTTATTTCCGGTTGGCAATCGGCACGTATTGCCGCAGCGTGGCACCCGTGTACACCTGCCGCGGGCGACCAATCGGTTCCTTGTTTTCGCGCATCTCTTTCCACTGGGCAATCCATCCCGGTAAACGGCCCATCGCAAACATGACGGTAAACATGTCTACCGGAATGTTTAGGGCACGGTAAATGATGCCGGAGTAGAAGTCCACGTTCGGGTAAAGCTTACGATCAATAAAGTATTGGTCTTTTAATGCGGCCTCTTCCAGCTGTTTGGCGATATCCAGCACCTGGTCGTTAAATTTCAATTTGCCCAAAACATCGTCTGCGGCTTTTTTGATAATCTTCGCACGCGGATCAAAATTCTTGTACACGCGGTGGCCAAAGCCCATCAGGCGGAAGCCACTGTTTTTATCTTTTGCCTTTTCGATCCACTTTTTCACGTCGCCTCCGTCTTTTTTAATCGCCTCCAGCATCAGAATCACCTCCTGATTGGCGCCGCCATGGAGCGGACCCCACAGCGCATTGATACCTGCGGAGATAGACGAATAAATAGAGGCTTTGGACGACCCCACAATGCGTACCGTGGAGGTGGAGCAGTTCTGCTCATGGTCTGCATGCAGGATCAGAAGTTTGTCGAGCGCATTCGCCACCACCGGGTCGGCCTGGTATTGCTCGGCCGGCAGTGCAAACAGCATTTTCATAAACCTACTGCAGTAATCCAGCGAGTTGTCGGGATAATTTACCGGATGCCCCACGGCGTTTTTGTATGCCCAGGCCGCAAACGTAGGCATCTTTGCCAGCGATCGCACAATGCTGAGGTACACGCCTTCGGCAGAACGATTCGGATCCAATGACTCCGGGTAAAACGCAGTTTGCGCACAAAACAGGGAAGCTAACACACCCATTGGGTGTGAGGTGGAGGGGAAGCCGTCCAAGATTTTCTTTACGTCCTCATGTACCAGCGTATGTGTTTTGATGTCGTTGGTAAACTTGGTGAGTTGCTCCTGGGTGGGCAGTTCTCCAAAAATCAGCAGGTAAGCTACTTCCAGAAACGTGGACTTTTCCGCGATTTCTTCAATGGCATAGCCGCGGTAGTGAAGCACACCCTTATCGCCATCTAAAAATGTAATGGCGCTTTTGGTGGCCCCGGTATTTTTGTACCCAAAATCGAGGGTAATGTGCCCGGTTTTTTCCAGCAGGTCGCTGATGTCGATGGCCTGTTCGTTTTCGGTGCCCTCTACAATGGGGAACTCGTAGGTTTTTCCATCGAGTATAATTTGTGCGGTCTTCGCCATAGTGTTGAATTGGATTCGAACGTGAAAATAGTAGTTACGCTGACTATTTGGTTAACAGTTGAAAAACTTTAATTGTTACCTAAAATCAACGGCATGCCGTCTTTTCCCGAGCCAATCACCACCACTTTTGAATTTGGCGATTCGGCCAGCTTCAGGGTGGCCTCAATGCCGCGCATTTTCAAGAGCTCGTTAGTCAAGCTGTTGTTAATGATGTTGTTAGCACGCGATTCACCCTCGGCAGCAATGCGTTTCCGCTCGGCTTCGCTGCGCTCTTTGTCGAGGCGGAATTGGTAGGCCAGCGCCTCCTGCTCTTGTTGCAATTTACTTTCAATGGCCATCTTGATCTGCTCGGGCAGGATAATCGAGCGAATCAGCACGGCGGTAGCATGTACGTTGTTCTTGTTCAGGATGTTCTCGGTCTCTGCGCGGATCGCGGTTTCTACCTCCGCCCGTTTGGTGGAGTAAATCTCCTCGGCGGAAAAGCGGCCCATGACCTGGCGCACGGTAGAACGCACCTCCGGAATGACCAACACGCTAACGTAGTCTTTGGTGAACTTCTCATGCACAAAGCCAATCTTGTCGGGAATGGGGTAGAAGCGCACGGTAACATCCACATGTATGCTCAAACCATTTTTGTCTAACACATCCATGTTTTCATCGCTCGACATTTCATTAACCTTATACACGTACACGTCGTTCCACGGGGCTTTCATGTGAAAGCCGGGTCCCACCACGTTGTCCTTATCTAATCCCTTTCCAAAAGGGTAGAAAAGAATGGCTCGCTCGGTAGCCTCAATGGTGTAAAACAAGCTGGAGGAAAAGGCCATCACCAGGATAAAGCCAATCACACCCAGGATAATAAAGGGTAACTTCCGGTTATTCATATTCTTGATTTTTAGTTTTCTTCTTGGCGCGGCAAACCTAACAACTTGCCGATGATTAACATAGCATAGATGCTTCCCCAAACGCCTTCAATTACACTTAAATTACGGATCAGGCGCGTGGGATTAAGTCCCGAATCTACGCCGCCTAAAACACAAAAACTGAAGGTAACGGACTCCGCATAGTTGGGCACACCCAACCCGAGGGGGATGCCCAGGCTGCCAGGTTGCGCAATACAAATCAAATCGTACAAGCTGCCGAAGCAGATGCCTACGAGCAAAAACACGCATGCCGCGCCCCAAAGCTTGTCGGATGTTAAATACCCGCTCGAAAAGATATCGCGTACGGCAAACGAGATTACCGTAAGTTCAATGATGAACAGCAGCACGTGAATGGTAAACAGATACGCCCGCCGGTTTTCAATTACAATGAATTTGTAGTAGGGAAACTCAATCAGAATCCCTGTGCCCACTATGCCGAGCAGTACGACCATAAAAGAAATGAGCAACCCTTTACTGGAAGTGAAGTTGCGCAGTAAATCCCATAACAAGAAGGCATAGGCAGCGCCAAAAAGCGAGAGCACGGAGATAATCAGTTTGGAGATGCCGCTTTCCGGGTTGGTGAGCAGCGGTTCGGAGATGAGCAGGCACGCCACGATAATCACCACCAGTAGCAGTACCAGGTTGCGGTAGTCCTTCGCTTTTTCGCGTTGCAGTTCCCTGCCGGTAAGCATCGATCGAAAGGAAAAAGAGGGCATCCCGCAATTTACAATTTTCGCGCATCTACCCCCGTTGGGGAAAATCCACACCAGGTAATTCTAGGGAAACTGGTAAAAGCTGGTATCTTAACCGCCGGTGAGAAAAACAGCTTTTTTCGTTTTCTGGCTGACGGGCCTTTCAGTAGCTGCCCAAACAGCGGCTATCGATAGTCTGCGCGAAGCCGTACGCCTTGCCCAGGATCCGCGCCAAAAGGTTGATTTGTTGAACGACCTGGTCATGGATTTGTATGATTGGGATTGGCAGGCGGGCTTTTCCAGCGCCACGGAGGCATACGAGCGGGCCGTGCAAATCGATTATCCAGCCGGGCAGAAACGGGCGCTCACGCTGCTTGGCGTGGGGTTTTTCCTGCGGGCTGAAGTAGACTCGGCCGTTACCTACTTTAACCGCTCCAATAACCTGCCGGAAGAACTTCATCCGGCCATTCATGCATACAATTGGATCATGTGGGCGGCCAGCCACCGCATTCGCTCTCAGTTCATCACTTCCGATAGCCTGCTGCGGCTTGCCATTCGCTCGCTGGAAAAGCAAAACAATCAATATTATCTCGCCATTGCCTACCGTAACCTGGGCAAGTTGAAAAAGGAAATGTTTCAGCTTAACGAAGCCGACTTGTTCTACCAGCGGGCATTGAGCATTTGGATTTTGCTGCACAATGAAGACGGAAAGCGCGCGGTGCTGTGGGATTTGGCCGAACTTGAAATCAGCCGGGCGAAATTCAACACCGCGCGCCAATACCTTCAGCGGGCCTGCACGTCAGCCCAAATTGAAAAACAGTTCTACCAGTGCTTGTACCTGCAGGCCCAGATCGACATGGAGAGCGGCAAATTCAAGCAGGCGCTGGAGTTGCTTACCCGCGCCCTGCAAACCGAGGAAGGCAGTGGGCAGAGCCTGGGAAATGCGTTTATCCGTTTCGCGATCGGGGAGGTGTACAGCATGTTGGATCAGTATGAACTGGCGTTGCGCAACTACTTCACCGCCTTGCGGCTGTTCGAGGAAATCGGTTCGGCCGCAGATCAGGGCCGGGTGTTAAGCGAAATTGCCTGGGTGTACAAAGCGCAGTTCAACTTCGGCTTGGCCAAGGAGTACCTTAACCGCTCGCTCGAACTCCGTCAACGCGTTAACGACCAACAGGGCATCTCCAACTGCTACAACATCTTTGGCTTAATCGCCTTGCAGGAAAAAGACTACAACGCGGCCATCAAACTGCTGAATCGTTCCTACCAAATCCGGGAATCCATCGGCTACCGAAAAGGAATGTTGGATGTGTTGTACAACCTGGCTCTGGTGCACATTCAATTGCGGGAGTACCAGCAAGCTACCGATTATCTCAACCAAAGCATCGCCCTTGCCACCACGCTGGAAATGCCGTACGACATCGCCTATGGCTACAATGCCCTGGCCAACATCCAAACTCAAACGGGCGATTTTGCCGAGGCAGAACGCAATCTCGATCGTGCCCGCGGAATGATTCTCGCCTCCGGCTCCAAAACGCTGTTCAGGTCGTATCTCACCCACGCGGCCAACCTGATGAAGGCAAAAGGCAATTACCGCGAGGCGGTAAACCTTTTAGAGCAGAAAATCACCCTCACCGACTCCATTTACCAATCCAGCAGCATCAGTAAAATGGCAGAAATGCAGGCCGTTTACAGCCTGGAGCAAAAAGATCAGGAAATCAAACTCATGGCGTTAGAAAAAACGCTACAGGAAGAAGAAATCTCGCGGCAGCGGTGGTTTGTGCTCTTTTTAACGTTTGGCATTTTGCTCATAGCCATCTCTACAGTTGTGTTGTACCTGTTCTACCGGCAGCGCACGGAATCCAACCAGGAGTTGCTGCGGCTCAACAAAAACATCTCCGAGCAAAAAGAGGAAATTCAAACCCAGACCGAGGAGCTGCTGGAAGCCAACCAAACCATTGCCAACATCAATGTGGATCTCGAAAATCGCATTGAGCAGCGCACCCGCGAACTCTTGCAGGCCTATAAAGAACTAGATACCTTTTTCTACCGCTCTTCGCACGATTTCCGCAGACCAATTACCACTTTCCTGGGGCTGGCCGAAGTGGCCAAAGTAACGGTGCACGATGCCGGGGCGCTTCAGCTCTTCCAGAAAGTAAGCGAAACGGCCAACAATCTGGATCGGATGTTGGTCAAACTGCAATCCATCAGCGAACTGGCCGTGGAAGACCAAATTGCCCTGCCGGTAGACGTTCGCAAGATGGTAGACGACCTCGTGTTTACCCGGCAAAATGAACTGCTCGCCAAAAACATTAAAGTGCTCAGCGAGGTCATCGGCCGAGAAACCATCATTACGCAGGCCACCTGGTTACGGTTAATCATCGATAATCTGCTGGAAAACGCCATCCAATTCGCCACGCCGCAAGATCCGGTCATCAAAATCATGGTGATTAACGAAACCTATCAGTTCAATCTCTACATCGAAGACAATGGCGAAGGCATCGCCCCCGAAAACCAAAGTCGCATTTTCGAGATGTACTTCCGCGGCAGTGTACGCTCCAAAGGCAGCGGCCTCGGCCTGTACGTGGTAAGAAAGGTGGTGGAACGGCTGCGGGGCACCATTCAAGTTACCAGCCAGCCGGGCGCCGGCACAAAAGTGCAAATCGCTTTCCCGGTGGTGGCATCCAACGTGTAAGCAAACAGTAGGCAAAGCAATCCAAACCACATAAAAAAAGCCCCGCTGTTGCAGCGAGGCTTTTCGGTTTAGGTGTAGGGTAATGCTATAATGAAAAACTGCCGCCCGAATTCCCGGTCGCAGGCGGCTCGGGTGCCGGTGTGGGTGCCGGAGGGGCTTCCACCACCGCAGGCGTTGGCGCAGGTGCAGCTTTTGGAGCCACTGCTTTTTTAGGTGCCGACTTCTTAGGTGCGGGCTTTTTCTTTGGGGCTGCCTTTTTAGGCGCCGCTTTCTTAACAACTTTCTTCTTCGCCGCTTTTTTGGCCACCTTCTTCACCACTTTTTTGGCCGACTTCTTAGCCGCTTTCTTCACCTTCTTAGCAGCCTTCTTGGCTACTTTCTTAGATGCTTTTTTCGCTTTCTTTTTTGCCATAGCAGGTTCTAATTAATGGTTTGGTGTTTCAACGTTCACTACAGGTTGACGATATAAATTTAATGAAACTTTATAGCGAATAACAAAATATTCATTGGAAAATCTTTAAATGTCTCACGCCCGGCAAACCGGGCCACCCCCGCGGCAGGTTTCATTTTTGGGTGTGCCCCGCCCGCGGCGGGCGGGTCGCGCCTTCCGCTTTTACTCCTCGCCCGCGAAGCGCGGGCTGCGGGGTAACCGCTTCAGTCGCTCACAC
>CAYLWU010000005.1:0-72713 GCA_964387475.1 uncultured Ohtaekwangia sp.
CGTATCCCGTAAGGTGAATTGGTATACTACCTGAGTGCTGCGCGCGGATGGTGCCCCTTTTTTGTTGGGCGTGCCCCCGCGGCCCTGTCCTGGTGACAAACATCTTGGTAGGGCCGCGGGGTCGCGCTGTCGGCACTCGCCACCCACCGCACGTGCCCCTGCGGGCTCAGACAAATGCCTCCATCGCTCACGCAGACACAGCACAACGCGCTTTTGGAAAACTTTTTTTTAGTCGCTACTGCTTTTGATAAAATTTTACTCCACCGACAATCCTCGAAGCAAGGCTGATTGACGTGGATTGCAAAAATTAGGAGATCACATCGAATAAAATTCATCAAAGAATTGTTTCTTCGTCTTCGACAAAATTTTTAGAAGCCATCTCAAAAATATGAAAAGCGTCATTTCGAGGGAGGTACGACCGAGAAATCCTTGATTGCAGCGCTGCAAATAGGGATGTCTTACTTTCGTTCGACATGACGGGATATTTTTGACATGGCTTTTAGATGATTTTACCTTTTTGCCCTTGGTCGGTGTGATCACTAACCAAGTGCAAAAAAGTAAATGTTTAAACGATAGTTTATTCCACATGAAATTCTTCGAAAACTTTTTGTTGATCTCCAGTTTTGGCGGAATCGTACTATTGATTTTAGACGCAACCGGAGTTCTGCAGTTACCCACCGCCCTGCGATCCGCGGTTTACCTTGTCAATGGCGTTTCGGTTTGTCTCTTTTTGTTTAGAATTCGAAAAAGAAGTAGTCAATAAAATCTAACATACGTTATCTTACCTTTGGGATTCATCTATGACTTACCATTCTGTACGGACAGCATTAATTAATTCAGGTAAGCTGCTTGCGCTGGTTTTTGGCTTTGCCTTGTTGTTTTCGTTGTTGGTCAGCCAGGTACTACACGTACCGATGGATCACTCGCTGCGCTTCCGGTGGTTGATGGAGTTCGATCTTGAATCGGCAGTGAACGTGCTCGCTGTTTTTATGGTTGCAAATGTTTTTGCATGCGGGGCGCTGGTACTGGCAGCGAACTTCTTTTTCAGTGGAGGCCGTTCGGCATTAAGCATTGCCAGTTATATTGGCCAAATACCGAGAACTCCGGCAAATTGTAATTGTTGAAATTCATGGTGGACTTTCAGTATTTTGTTGATCGCAGCTACAAAACGAACGATGATTTTTCGGACGAAGAGAGATTCGATGTTTCATGGGTTGTTGAAGAAAAAATTAATTTTTTGCTTTCTAACTCCGCCAAGAATTTGGACCTATTTTCGTGGAGAAAGTTATTGGCTGAGTTATCAGGTCGATACAAAGTGCAGGATATGTCTTACCAACAGTTCCCCAGCCTTAAATTCGTTTTGGAGGGTCGATCAACGGTAATTGGGGATTTTAGAATAGTTAAAAGCACTCATGTAATACTTTCGCTCCTTTGCCCGCTGTATACTTGTTTTCACCAGTTTCGATCTGAGTTTGTGACGAAGACCGGCGTTGCGACTATCGGCTCTGCAATTTTTTTGCGGGATAAGTTGTTTGAGAATGATGTCGAGGATATCGGTAATATTTCTGAAGCAGTTACGAAATTCTATCCTCATATTGAGTTTGTTTATCACATTGACTTGTGCACTGCTCTTTTGGCTGGACCCGTTCCATGGGGCGTTTCGGATTCAAACAGAACATCATTTTCTGCATTTGAGTATTTGTTTGATAGCGAGGTTCACCAGCACGTATTTTCATGAAATGATCTCCGTTTCGCGAACTCTGCGTTTGAAAAAGAGTAGATCCGGCCAAAAAAGCGCAGACTTCCCGAGGCCGGTATTTCAGTTACGCTGCAGGCTACGGTACCTGCCTCAGATCATTTCTTGAAAATGAAATAGACCGCCAACACCAAAAAGAGAAATCCAACCGCATGGTTCCATCGGAAGGTTTCGGTTTTAAAAAACACAAGCGAAAACAGCACAAATACCGCCAACGTAATTACCTCTTGAATTACTTTCAGTTCCACCAACGAAAAAGGGCCACCATAACTTTTAAAACCTAACCGGTTGGCGGGCACCTGTAGCAAATATTCAAACAGCGCAATGCCCCAGCTAATGAAAATGATGGACAGCAGCGGCAGATTCTGGCTCCATTTCATCTCTTTAAATTTGAGATGACCGTACCACGCGAACGTCATGAACGCATTGGAGAGAATCAACAATCCGATGGTGAGCAGCGCCCGCACTACTTGCCGGTGAAGTTGGGTTTCCGTTTTTCCAGAAAAGCGGCCACACCCTCTTTGTAGTCGCCACTGGTGCCGGCAATTTCCTGGCAGTAGGCTTCGTAGTCGAGCATCTCATCCAGGGTAGCGTGGGTTGATTTGTTCAACATCTTTTTGATGAGCCCGATGGATTTGGTTGGGGCTGTAGCATAAAAGTCGGTATAGCCTTTTACCGCGGCATCAAGTTCCTCCATCGGAACCACTTTGTTTACCAATCCAAGTGCAAGTGCTTCCGCGGCCTTTACTTTACTTCCCATGGAACAGAGCTCAAATGCTTTAGCATGGCCCACCAAGCGCGGAAGAAAAAAGGCCGAGCCGCTATCGGGCACCAGCCCTATATTAATAAACACTTCGATGAGTGAGGCTTCTTCGGCAGCAACAATTACATCGCACGCCAGCGCCAGCGAACACCCCGCGCCTGCGGCCACACCGTTCAGTCGGCAGATGATGGGCTTGGGCAATTGGCGCATCGCACGGATGAGTGGATTGTACCGCTTGTGCAGCGATTCAAGAAACGAACGCTTCTCCTGCGCCACGGCTGCCTTCAGGTCTTGGCCAGAGCAGAATGCTTTACCTGCGCCGGTTAATACCACCACGCGTACTTGCGCATCTTTGCCTGCGGCCTTGAATGCATCTTGCAGTTCATAGGTTAGCCCATCGCTAAAAGCGTTGAATACCTCCGGGCGGTTGAGGGTGATGGTGGCCACACCCGCGGCCACGTGGTAAGTGAGGAATTGAAATTCAGACATGGGGAACTTTTTAGGGTTAGAACAAAAGGATCATTCCAGAAAAACCAATGGTAATGCCAAGGAGCGAACCCGCCAGCACTTCGCGGGGTGTGTGTGCGTTGAGATACAACCGTGCGGACATTACCAGCCCGGCAAAAACAATGATGGCGGCGGTGGGCAATAACAACACCCGCCCGCCTTCTGATTTGATTAACGGCAGCAAGATGCCCACACACCCCCAAATGGCGAGGCTGTGTACACTTACCTTGTAAAAAAATGTAATGAGCGCACCTGCGATTACCATGGCGGTGATGATCATCATCAACTCCACCAGATTCGGTATCGGCAGTTTCCAGTAGAACATGTACGTAACAAGCGCATACAAAACAGAAACTACGCTAAACGGCAATAGCCGCTCGCCGCGGCTGGGCATGTTGAGGTTGCGAATTGTTCCGCTCCACCGGAAGAAGAGGAAGTTAATGGCGGGCAACACAAACGTCATGAGTGCCATGATACCCAGCAGCGCGGCGGTAGGCCGATGCGGCTGAAACATGAGTGGGTAATAGAAAAACAACAGTCCAAACAAGTACGTGCTCAGCAGGAGCGGGTGAAATACAACCGAAATCGCGTAAGCTGCCGGTTTCACACTACATTTGTTTTCGCAGGCGTGCCACCGGTATATTTAATTGCTCCCGGTATTTGGCCACTGTTCTGCGGGCAATGTTGTACCCTTTTTGATTCAGGAGTTCTTCAATTTTTTCATCCGAGAGTGGCTTCTGCTTGTCTTCCGCTTCGATCAGATCCTGAATGATTTTTTTTACTTCGCGGCTGCTCACCTCTTCGCCCGAATCGGTAGCAATCCCTTCGGAGAAGAAAAACTTTAACGGGAAGGTTCCGAAATCTGTTTGCACAGTTTTACTGCTGGCCACACGGCTTACGGTGGAAATGTCCATGTTGATGATTTGCGCAATATCTTTTAAAATCATCGGGCGCAGTTTGGTTTCATCGCCTTCCAGGAAGTATTCGTATTGAAAGTCGATGATGGCACGCATGGTGCGCAGCAGCGTATGTTGGCGCTGCCGGATGGCTTCAATAAACCATTTGGCAGCATCCAGCTTTTGTTTCACGAAGGTTACTGCCTCTTTCAGCTTTTTATCGCGTTTATCGCTCTTGTCGTACGCCTGAAACATTTCGGAGTAGGAGCGGCTGATGCGGAGTTCTGGTGCGTTACGCGAGTTGAGTGCCAGCTCCAGCTTTCCGTTGTTGTTGGTGAGGATGAAATCCGGAATAACGTACTGGTTCTTTACCATGCCGCTCATTGTTTCGCCACCGGGCTTGGGGTTGAGCCGCACAATCAATTCAATGGCGTCTTTAATGTAGTCTTCATCGTCTAAATCCAGTTTCTTCTGAATTTTTGGGTAGTGCTTTTTGGTAAACTCATCATAGCACTCATGAATAATGCGCTTCGCCACGATTACATCTACATCCTGGCCATCGTCCATGCGCTCTAGTTGCAGCAGCAAACACTCTTGCAGGTTGCGGGCCGCAATGCCGGCCGGATCAAACCCTTGAATTTTACGCAGCACTTCTTCCACTTCGTCATGATCGGTTTCAATGCTTTGCGAAAAGGCCAGGTCGTTTACAATGGCTTCTAATTCCCGGCGGATGTAGCCATCGCCTTCGATGGAACCAATCAGCTGTTTGCCGATGGCCATCTGCCGATCGGAGAGTTTTAAATATCCAAGTTGGGTAAGCAGCGTTTCGTGCAGACTGGACGACATGGCAATCGGCAACTCGCGGTCTTCCTCTTCGTCATCGCCTTCCGAATAGGTTTTGTACCCGGAGTAGTCGTCATCGCGCAAATAATCTTTGATGTCGAGGTCTTCTTCCTGGGTGGTATTTTCATCGGGCACCTCGGCCTCTTCAGGCGTGTTTTCCTGATCGGTATCGGTGGCGCCCTCCTCCAGTAGCGGGTTTAGTTCCAGCTCTTCTTCGATGCGCGCCTCCAATTCGGCCGTAGGCACTTGCAACAGCTTGATGAATTGAATCTGCTGCGGAGATAATTTTTGTTGAAGGGATTGATGTAAGCCGAGCTTCTGCATGCCTGCCGTTTGCGTTTCAAAAATACCAAAAGGGGTTTGTTCCTTAGGCGTTGGCTTGCAATAAATTTGCCAGACTTCGGTTGCGGTTACTCCGCCAATACCGGCCGCTCGGCAATGGCTTGGGCCGTAGCTTCCAGGATTTCGAATGCACTCTCGGCCATCCGGTTTTCGGTATCCAGCGTGGGGTTTACTTCCACAATTTCCCAGGCGCACACTTTTGGGTCTTTGCACAAGGCCACATTCAATGCGCGCGCCTCTTCTACCGTTAATCCGTTGGGTACGGGTGTGCCGGTGCCGGTGGATACGCGCGAGTCGATGCTGTCCACATCAAACGACACGTAGATCAAATCGCAATGCGCCAGCATTTGCAGCGCCTTTTGGGCGATGGATACCGGCCCGGCTTTTTTCACGTCTTCGGTTTCGATGAAGTTGATGTTATACTTGTTCATCAGGTAGTTTTCCGGTTTTTCGAAATCCCGCACGGCAATGTAAACAACATCCTCCGGGTAGATTTTCGGGCCGGCAAAGCCCACGTTTTTGATTTCCTCCCAGTAGTCGATGGTTTCTCCTTTCGGATCGTTCACTTTGCACTCCAGGTTGTCGATGCCCGTGGCCATGGCCAACGGCATGCCATGCATGTTGCCCGAAGGGGTGGTGTAGGGAGTATGAATGTCGGCATGCGCATCAATCCAGATTACGCCCAACCGTTTTTTGGGAAACGCTTTTTTAATCCCGGCCATGGTGCCGTACGCGGTGCTGTGGTCGCCCGCCAGAATCATGGGAAAGTAATCGTCAAAAAGTTGTTCGTACACCTCCAGGCACACCCGCTCTTCCATAATCAATACGCCATCAATGAATTTGGCATAGGCGTGCTCTGCGCCATCAAACAGGAGTTCGTTCACGTTCTCCACCTCCACGGAATCATGCTGCTTAAAAAAGTCGGACTTCATGTCCAGGCTGGCAATCTTAATGGCCTCTACGCCAAGGCTTGCGCCCCGGGTGCCCGCCCCGATTTCCGACTTTACTTCAATGATCTTTATCTCTTTCACAAAACGATAATTTAATACTGTGGTAACCTTTAACCGGTTAAGAAACAGACGGTTTCACGCACGAAAATGATGGGGCCCTTAGAAGTCGGGCAACGCATGGCTCCCCAATAAAATCAGGGTAAAGAAAGGGCTATGAATACCTTGAGCCATACAATTTTAATGTATTGCAAAGATGGCAAATTTATAGGAATATTGCACCCTTTCTTAAAACCAAGAGCGTGAGATTGTTAACCAGCAACCGCCTGCAAAGGGAGTTTCGCCCGATCGGTTACCGATGGGCGATGGTTGTTACCGACAACTCCGTAAAACCCAAAATACCGGACTAACGAAATGAAGAGCTACCGCGAGCTGATTGAACAGACGTTTGAATTTCCGCAGCGAGAATTTAAAGTTCGCGATCATGAATTGCTGTTTAACGATGTGCCGTTGATGGACATCATTCGCGAGTACGGTACTCCGGTAAAGATTACGTATCTGCCCAAGATCAGCGAAAATATCCGCTTTGCGCAAGCCACGTTCAGCAACGCGATGGAGCGCTTTAAATACAATGCAAAGTACTACTACTGTTACTGTAGCAAGTCTTCGCATTACTCGTTCATTATGGAGGAAGCGCTGAAGAACGACATCCACATCGAAACATCTTCTGCGTATGATATGCCCATTGTGCGCAGTTTGTTTAACCGCGGGCTCATCAATAAAGACACGTTCATTTTGTGTAACGGCTTTAAGATGCCGCGCTACAAACAAGACATCACCCGTTTTTTAAACGAGGGGTTCCGCAATTGTGTACCCATTTTAGATAACCTCAGCGAAATTGAGTGGTATGAGCAGCATGTGAACCAACCCTACCAGGTGGGCATTCGCGTGGCCGCGGATGAAGAACCCAACTTTGAGTTTTACACCTCGCGCCTGGGGATCCGCTACAGCGATATCGGCACACTCTACAAGGAGAAAATTCAGCCCAGCAGCAAGGCGAGTTTGAAAATGCTGCATTTCTTCATCAACACCGGTATCAAAGACACCGCCTACTACTGGAGCGAGCTGAGCCGGTTTATTTTTAAATATTGCGAGCTGAAAAAAATCTGCGACTCGCTGGATAGCATCGATATTGGTGGCGGCTTCCCCATCAAAACCTCGCTTACCTTTCAATACGACTACAAGTACATGATTGAGCAGATCGTGGAAAACATCAAGTGGATTTGCGAGAAGAACAACGTGCCGGTGCCCAACATCTTTACCGAATTTGGCAGTTATACCGTGGGCGAGAGCGGTGCGGTGTTGTATTCACTGGTCGATCAAAAACTGCAAAACGACAAAGAACTTTGGTACATGATTGATGGCTCGTTCATCACCCACCTGCCCGATGTGTGGGGCTTGAACCAAAAATTCATTCTCCTCTCCATCAATAAGTGGGACGACCCCTTTCACAAAGTGAACATTGGCGGCCTTACCTGCGACAGCCACGATTACTACAACAGCGAGGCCCACACCAGCGAGGTTTTTCTGCCCATGATTAACGATGAAGAGAACTTATACATCGGCTTTTTTCATACGGGTGCATACCAGGAATCACTGGGTGGCTACGGCGGTATTCAGCATTGCCTCATTCCCGCACCAAAACACGTGTTGGTAGATCGCAATGATGATGGCGAAATCACCACGCGGCTCTTCGCGCCCGAGCAGTCGGCCGAGAGCATGATGAACCTGTTGGGGTATACCCACACCACCTAAAACCCGCAAAATTTTACTGCTTTCTGTGTTGGGGTGACGAACGTCATGCTTTGGCTTGACTGAAGTCATTACGCGTGCTTAACTTCTTATGCTATTTTGTTAAGCGTACCGCGATGAAATATCTCTAACCCCAACCGATATGAGAGTCTACGATGATAAACACATAAAAAATATTGCCCTGCTGGGTGCACCAAAGTCCGGCAAAACGTTGCTGGCCGAGGATATGCTTTTTGAAGCCGGCATTACCCACCGCAGAGGCACGATCGAAGCCAAAAATACGGTGAGCGATTACCACGAAATTGAGCAGGAACGAGGTAGCTCCATTTTTGCAACGCCGCTCCATACGGAGTGGCGCGACTATAAAATCAACATCATTGATACGCCCGGGTATGATGACTTTGCCGGAGAGATGATTGCCTCCCTGCGTGTGGCCGATACGTGTGTGATGGTGGTAAATGCCCAACACGGCTGGGAGGTGGGCTCGCAGTTGGTGTGGCGCTATGTAGATAGGTTTCAGAAGCCGGTGATGTTTGCGATTAACCAGGTAGACCATCCAAAATCAGATTTTGATGCCGCGCTGGCTTCGTTAAAGGACAACGTAGGTGCAGCCGTTACCCAAATGCAATATCCGGTTACCCAAGGCGAGAATTTTGATGCGATTATCGACCTGCTCAAGATGGTGATGTACACGTTTCCGGCCGAAGGCGGCAAACCCGAAAAGCTACCCATCCCGGAAACGGAAAAGGAAAAAGCCAATCGGCTGCATAACGAGTTGGTGGAGAAGGCGGCGGAAAATGATGAGCAATTGATGGAAAAATACTTTGCAAAAGGCACGTTGGATGAAGATGAAATGCGGGCCGGATTGCGTTTGGGCATGATCCACCATGATGTGTTTCCGGTATTTTGCATGAGTGCGAAGAAAAACATGGGCAGCGGCCGGATGATGGGCTTTATCGACAACGTGGCTCCTGCTCCGCGCGAAGCAAAGCCGGAGCTTACTACCTCGGGCGAAGCCATTGCGTATGATTCCAGCGCAGCCACTGTACTTTTTGTTTTCAAATCCCACCTGGAACCAAACCTGGGAAAGCTAACGTATTTCAAGGTGTTGGCCGGTGAGGTAACCGCTAACGCTGAGTTAGTGAATAGCCAAACGGGGGCTACGGAGCGGCTCCATCAACTATTTATCATGGACGGCAAAAACCGGAATCAGGTAGATAAACTCGTTGCGGGTGATATTGGTGCCACGCTGAAGTTAAAAGACACCTTCACCAACCACACACTGCGGGCCAAAGGCCGTGAGATTACGGTGCAGCCTATTGAGTTTCCCGCGCCGCGCATCCGCACGGCTATTGTAGCGAAAAGTAAAAACGATGATGAAAAACTGGGCGAAGCATTGAGCAAAATGCACCAGGAAGACCCTACGCTGCAGGTGGCGTATGCGCGTGAATTAAAGCAGTTGATCCTCTCTGCCCAGGGCGAGCTCCATTTGATGGTGTGTAAATGGTTTCTGGAGCATGTGTACCAACTGCACGTGGATTTCGTAACGCCGCGCATTTCGTATCGCGAAACCATTCGTAGACCCGCGCTGGCCAATTACCGCCACAAAAAGCAATCGGGTGGGGCAGGGCAGTTTGGCGAAGTGTATTTGAAGATTGAACCCTACACCGAGGGGATGCCCGAACCTACCGAGTACAGTGTGCGCGGTAAGGAAGTGATTGATCTGGAGTGGGGAGGCAAACTTGTTTTCTACAACTGCATTGTTGGCGGGGTGATTGATACTCGTTTTATTCCATCCATTCTGAAAGGTGTGATGGAGAAAATGGAAGAGGGCCCGATTTCAGGATCGTACGTGCGCGATGTGCGGGTAATGGTGTACGATGGAAAAATGCACGCGGTGGATTCGAACGATATCTCCTTTAAGATTGCCGGCATGATGGCGTTTAAGGAGGCATTTCTAAAAGCCGAGCCGCTGTTGCTGGAGCCCGTGTATGATCTTGAAGTGATGATGCCGGAGGAAGCGTTGGGTGAGGTGATGAGCGATTTGCAAACGCGGCGGGCCGTGATTTTGGGCATAGATGTGGTGAAGAACATGCAGATCATAAAAGCACGTGTGCCGCTGGCCGAGTTAGACCGGTATTCTACCACGCTCCGTTCATTATCGCAGGGGCGCGCCAGTTTTGCGCAGCAGTTTTATGAGTTCGAACCAGTGCCGCACGAAATCCAGATGAAGCTGGCGAAAGAACTTCAGGAGGAGGTTGAAGCTTAATCGGCAAAATCTGACAGGTCTCTAAAGACCTGTCAGATTTTTTTTAGTTCGATAATTCTTCTAAGATCTGTCCGATTTCAAATTTGATCTCTGCTCACAATCTAACAGGTCTTCAGAAACCTGTCAGGTTTATTGAATTCAAATTCGGTCCAGGATCAACGGCAATGCATGCCAGAGCGACGGAACCTGAAAGTCACCTTGATTTTCGGGTTCAATGTCGTTACCCACTTGAATCGTACGGATGCCCAAGGCCCGCGCAGGCAGCATGTCGCGCCCGCGATCACCAACCATCCAGGATTGGCTTACATCAACGGAAAAACGGGCGATGGCTTTTTCAAACATCAGCGTGCCCGGCTTACGGGCTAGTGAATTTGTTACACTGGGATGGTACGGGCAATAGTAAAACGCATCAATCACATGTTCGCAGGCATCTTGAAGTTTGATGTGGCAGAGGTTCATTTGCGCGGCAGAATAGATTTTTTGTGCAATGCCGGATTGGTTGGTAACCACAATCAACCGAAAGCCTGCTGTGCGCAGCTTGTACAATGCCTCCGGCACACCGGGAATCACCTGAAATCGCGATAAGCGGTAGGTGTATTTGGGATCGTCCTCGTTCAATACACCATCGCGATCCAGAAAAATTGCCCGGCTCTCCATGTGGGCAAAGAAAATAAAAATTCGGTAATGAAAAGCCCATTAACTTTACCGGTTTCCGCTTATGCAACACGAAGTTCCTGCCACCAATCCCTGGGTTACACTGTCCGGTGAGGTGAAGTACGACAATCCCTGGATCACGGTAACCGAATACCAGGTGATCAACCCGGCCGGAGGGCGCGGCATCTACGGCAAAGTTCATTTTAAAAATCGCGCGATTGGCATCGTAGCTTTGGATGCTCAGCAAAATACGTGGCTGGTGGGCCAGTACCGGTACACCCTTAACGCGTGGAGTTGGGAAATACCCGAGGGCGGGGGCCCGTTTGATCAAACGCTGCTTGAAGCCGCCCAGCGGGAATTACAGGAAGAAACGGGACTCCTGGCGGAAAAGTGGACAGAAATTATGACGCTCCATACCTCCAACTCCGTAACCGATGAAGTGGGTTATGTGTTTTTAGCAGAAGATTTGCGCGCAGGCGAAATTCAACGCGAAGAAACAGAAGCCGATATGAAAGTATGGAAGTTACCCTTTGCCGATGCCCTGCGCATGGTGATGGATGGCGAGATTACCGACAGCCTGAGTGTGATGGCAATTTTGAAAGTAGCACGACTTAAAGGATACTGAGATGAACGAAATGATTTTGGCCAAGGGCCTGAAAAAAGTATACGCCAAACAAACGGTGCTGAAAGGCATTGACTTGGCCATTCAGCCGGGCGAGTTGGTGGGTTACATCGGGCCAAACGGAGCCGGCAAAAGTACCACCATAAAAATTTTGTGCGGCCTGATACCTGAGTTTGAAGGCGAGGCTACGCTTTTCGGATTGGATGTACGCAAAGATGCGGTGGAGATTAAACGGAAGATCGGCTATATCCCTGAAAATGCGGCGTTGTACGAAAATCTCACACCTGCAGAATATCTGTCGTTTGTGGGGCAACTGCATGGCATTCCGCAGGCCACCATCACAAAAAAATCAAATGAGCTTTTGCGGCTTTTTGATTTGGAGAAGGCCCAGAACAACCGGATGGCCGCGTTCTCAAAAGGCATGCGGCAAAAAGTGTTATTGATTTCAGGATTACTGCATAACCCTGATTTAATTTTTTTGGATGAGCCGCTCAGTGGTTTGGATGCAAATGCAGTGATTTTGGTGAAAGAGATTTTAATGCAACTAAAGCAAAGCGGTAAGACCATTTTTTACAGTTCGCACATCATGGAAGTGGTAGAGAAGCTTTCCGACCGCATCATCATTATTCATCAGGGCCAGTTGATTGCCAACGGCTCGTTTCAGGAGTTAAGTGAGGCAGCGCAAGGCGGCTCGCTGGAAAAGATTTTTACAGAGCTAACGGGCGATCAGGGCCACGTATCTGTGGCAGGTAATGTAGTAGATATTATCCGCCAGGTATGATTCGCGTTGCGTTATTGTTTTTGGATCTTTGCCGGCCATTGTTTCGGTGGATGAACGTGCCGTTTGAGCAGGTGCGCGCCATTGTAGGCGTAAAGCTGCTGCTGGATACCCGCAGGACCGGGGCATTAACTTCCCTCAACCAGTCGGAAACCAGCAGTTCAACCATTTTTGCCTACATTTTTTATGCGATCATGGGCGCGCTCACCGGTTTTTTGCTGGCGATTGTTCCGTCCTCAATTGTTGGATATGCGCTGCATTATTCATTTCTCATGTTTTTCATCGCGCTTATTCTCATCAGCGACTACAGCAGTGTGATACTGGATACCAGCGACAATACGATTATTCTGCCTCGGCCTGTGAGCAGCCGAACATTATTGGTGGCGCGCATCACCCACATCGTATTGTACATCGGGCAGCTTTTTCTTTGCCTGGCGGCCATTCCGTTGGTGGTATCGTTCGTTGTTCATGGGTGGATGGCGGGCGTGGCCAACATCATCGCATCGCTCCTCAGCGTGCTGCTGGCGTTTGCGGCCACCGGGGGTTTGTATTTGCTGTTGATTCGATTCTTTAAAGAGGAGCGCTTGAAATCGGTAATCAATGTTGTTCAAATCTTCACCACAGTCTTTTTGCTTACCAGCTACCAAATCCTGCCGCGGTTGTTCGATGCGGCAGATGTTGAAAACATGCTCGACTATTTGCCGGTCTGGTCGCTGGTGGTGCCACCACTTTGGATGGCCGGCTCAGTAACTGTTTTTGTTGATCAACCCCTAACTGCGCTGGTAGCCGCGTGTATGGTGTTGGCGCTGGCAACTCCATTTGTGCTGATCTGGTTAAGCACCACCTATCTCGCCCCGTATTTTGCAACCCGGCTTGCCGATTTAGGAACAAGTACAACGTCTGCCGCACCCCCGCTTGCCACTGAGCGCAAAACCTGGTTCGAAGGGTTGACAAATAAAATTACTGCGCCGGGCATAGAGCGCGCCGCTTTTCAATTGGTGGGTCGCTACTTTTCGCGCGATCGTAAACTCAAGCTGCGCATCTATCCTTCCATCGGCTATCTGGCCGTTATGGCTGTTGTTTTTATGCTGCGTTCAAAAGACAACTCACAATCGTGGAGTGAGTTTTTTCTTCAACTGCCTCAAACAAACGATTATATCATTGCGCTGTATCTGGTGATCTTTATTGTTTTTGGTGCCGCGTTTGAGATTTTTTACTCCGATGAATTCAAGGGCGCATGGGTTTTCTATTCTACGCCCGTGGGCGTGCCTGGCAAAATTTTGATGGGTACGTTTAAAGCCATTTTAGTACGTTTTTTTCTGCCTTTTTATGCGCTCACCTCTCTGGTCATTTTTTTGGTTTGGCAATGGCGTGCGGTGCCAGCCATCGTTGTTGCGCTGTTGATGAGTGTACTGGTGGTGTTGGTAGTATTATTGGCGAACGAGAAGAATTTGCCCATGAGCCTCCAGCCCTCTTTACGCAACCAGGGCAGCAACATGGCCCGCGGAATCATGGCATTGATTCTCATCGCTGGCCTGGGCTACGCGCATTTCTTGCTTGTGATGCTGGGCCACTGGCAGTGGGTTGCAGTACCGGTGTTGCTGGGCGTGATTTTCTTTCTTGGCGGCCGGTATGCAGGTACAACTTGGGCGCGCATCCGGCAATAGCGCATGAAGTTTCATAGCGAAATCCGGAAAAATCTGTACTTGGCGGTACCTGTGATGCTCAGCCAATTGGGGCATGTTATGATGGGTGTAGCAGACAATGTAATGGTGGGCAAACTCGGGGCCACTTCCCTCGCGGCCGCGGGTTTGGCAAACGTGGCGTTTAACGTATTGCTTTTATTTGGCATTGGCGTATCCTACGCAATTACCCCACTGGTTGCCCAAGCCGATGGGGAAAAAGATACGGCTGGCGTAAGCAATATTCTTAAGCATGGTTTGGCGATTAATTTCCTCACCGGGTGTTTTTTGGCCACCGTTGTATTTTTTGGTAAAAACATCTTGTATGTTATCGGTCAGCCGGCAGACGTAGTAGCGCTGGCCATCCCATACCTTAACATTGTAACGGTTTCGATTATTCCGGTGTTGATCTTCCAAACCTTCCGGCAACTATCGGAGGGGCTCTCGAACACACGGCTGGCGATGATCATTGTGTTGAGTGCGAATGTGCTCAACATTGCACTTAACTACATCCTGATCTATGGTCATCTGGGCTTCCCGGCACTGGGTTTAAATGGTGCGGGCTACGCTACCTTGATTTCGCGTGTGTTGATGGGGCTGGGTATTGCCTGGTACGTGTTTCAGGCACCAGCGTTTCGTTCCTATCGATCGGGCTTTCAATTGCGTCATTACTCACGAAAGTTGTTTTCGAAAATGCTGCACATCGGGGTGCCGGCTGGTCTGCAATTTATTTTTGAAGTGGCCGCGTTCGATTTTTCATTGGTGATGATGGGCTGGATCGGCACCCAGGCATTGGCTGCGCATCAGATTGCGATTAACCTCGCCACAATCAGCTACATGACCACGTCCGGGCTTGCGGCAGCGGCCACGATTCGGGTGGGCCAAGAGCTCGGTAAGAACGATATTGTGCAATTGCGTTACACCGCGTTTGTCATCATCCGGATGGCATTGGTATGGATGAGTATTTGGGCCGTGGTGTTTATTCTTGGGCGCACGGCATTACCTTCATTGTACGTGCTGGATGTGGAGGTATTAAAAACGGCCGCCCCGCTGGTAGTCATTGCCGGACTTTTTCAGCTGTCCGACGGTTTGCAAGTTGTTTCCGTGGGTGCTTTGCGCGGATTGCAGGATGTGAAAATTCCTTCGCTGTTAATCTTCGTCTCGTATTGGGTTATCGCATTGCCATTGGGGTACTGGATGGCCTTTGTCTTGAACTGGGGCGCCATTGGCATTTGGTCTGGGCTATTGATTGGACTCACGCTGGTGGCACTGGCGGTAACGTACCGTTTTCATGTACTCTCCCGCGCGTTACTTCGGTCAGCGCATGGAACGGATAAAATAAATGAAAACGGATAACGCCAACGGATATAAAAACAAATATGTGGGCGAGCTTCGTAGAGCGCCGGTTAAAATTGCAATCGGGGCGATCAGCAATAAAATACCAATGCCAATAATCCACCCCTTGTACGGATGTCCGGATCTGTACACCAGCAAGAGTTGATACACCAAATAGGTAAACGCGGCCACGTTGAACGCAAGAAGGAGAATACGCAGAAAGATCATAGGAAAAAGTATTTTTGTAAAGCTATGCAATATCGCGAATACGCATTGATCGTGGCCGGGGGCAAAGGCACGCGCATCAAAAGTAAAATTCCAAAACAATTTATTGAACTGGCTGGAAAACCGGTATTGATGCACACCATTGATGCATTTTTGTCGTACTCGCCTGCACTGCAACTCATTCTCGTTTTGCCGGCCGATGATTTTGAAACCTGGCATCGACTATGCCGTGAGCATCAGTTCAACCGTAATATTTTGCTCCAAACGGGTGGCGACACTCGTTTTCAATCGGTGCGCAACGGGCTGGCAAAAATTGAAGGGGAGGGACTAGTGGCCATCCACGATGGTGTTCGGCCGTTGGTGAGCCCGGATATCATTGGGGCCTCGTTTCGCCTTGCCGCCGTACATCAGTCTGCGGTGGCTGCCGTGCGGTTAAAAGAGTCCATCCGCATGACGGACCAAGACAATACCAAAGCGGTGGATCGCTCGCGTTTTCGACTTATTCAAACGCCGCAAACGTTTTTGGTTTCGGCTATCAAAAAAGCGTATGAACAAAAGGAGGACGCCGGATTTACAGACGATGCGAGCGTGGCCGAGAAAAACGGTTTGGTGATTTCGCTGTTCGAAGGCAGTTATGAGAACATCAAGATCACTACGCCAGAGGATTTGATCGTGGCCGAGACGCTTCTGCAAACGCGTGCACGGAGCTAACAAAAGAAAAAGGCCCTACCGGGCCTTCATTTTTTTTCGTTGCTGAAAACTAATACTCGTCTTCGTTGAAGAAAAAATCTTCTTTGGTAGGATAATCCGGCCAGATTTCTTCGATGCTTTCGTACGGTTGGCCGTCATCCTCCAGCTCTTGTAAATTTTCTACCACCTCTAACGGTGCACCCGAGCGAATTGAAAAATCGATCAATTCATCTTTCGTTGCCGGCCAGGGCGCATCCTCCAGATAAGAAGCCAATTCGAGTGTCCAGTACATACGTAAGCCCTTTTAATTTTCCGCAAAAATAAAATTAAATACGCCCTGCACAATAGGGCCAAAAAATTGATTTGAAGTCTTTCTTGAGCATCTCCCCGAAAGGGGCTTGCAGCTACGGAGATGCGCCCCGCAACCCCCATGTCTAAAAAAATCGAACCAAATGGCCATAACGGGCAAAAAGGCCCATTTAACATCTCTGCGCTGCCGTAGCGGCCTAAGGGAAAAACTGCCATATTTGCCACCTAATTTTTCATTAAGCCATGGCAGACGAGAAGATCATTTTCTCAATGACTGGGGTAAGCAAAATCTACCCCCCAAACAAACAAGTATTGAAAGACATCTATTTGTCGTTCTTCTACGGTGCAAAAATCGGTGTATTGGGTTTGAATGGGTCGGGCAAGTCTTCGCTGCTGCGGATCATTGCGGGTATCGACAAGGAGTTTCAGGGCGAAGTGGTTTCCGACCTGAGCTTTTCGGTGGGCCTGCTGGAGCAGGAACCCCAGTTAGACAAAACCAAAACGGTAAAAGAAATCGTTGAGGAAGGTGTGGCGGAAGTATCTGCTCTGCTCAAGGAATTTGATGCGATAAACGAAAAGTTTGCTGACCCGGCTGTGATGGAAGATCCGGACGCCATGGAAAAACTGATTGCCAAGCAAGGCGAAATTCAGGAAAAACTGGATGCCGCCAATGCGTGGGAGTTGGATCATAAACTGGAGCGCGCCATGGATGCCCTGCGCTGTCCGCCCCCGGATGCGAAAGTAGAATACCTATCGGGCGGCGAGAAACGGAGGGTTGCCCTTTGCCGCCTGCTGCTGCAAGAGCCTGATGTGCTATTGCTGGATGAACCCACCAACCATCTGGATGCAGAGTCGGTACTCTGGCTCGAAGAACACTTGCGGCAATACAAGGGCACCATTATCGCGGTAACGCACGACCGTTATTTTCTGGATAATGTAGCTGGTTGGATTTTGGAGTTAGACCGTGGCGAAGGCATTCCGTGGAAAGGAAATTACTCAAGCTGGTTAGAGCAGAAACAAAAACGCTTGCAGCAAGAAGAAAAAACCGAGAGCAAGCGCCAGAAGGCGCTGGAGCGTGAGTTGGAGTGGGTGCGCATGAATCCCAAAGGTAGACACGCCAAAGGGAAAGCACGTTTGAGCAACTACGAGAAACTATTGAGCCAGGAAGCGCGCGAGAAAGAAGAGAAGCTGGAATTATTTATTCCCCCGGGCCCGCGCCTGGGCAATAAAGTAATCGAGGCAAAAGGCGTAGCGAAAGGCTATGGCGATAAGTTGCTTTACGAAAATCTGACGTTCTCACTTCCACCGGCCGGTATTGTGGGCATCATTGGACCGAACGGAGCCGGAAAGACAACACTCTTCAAGATGATTACCGGTAAAGAGAAACCCGATGCCGGCACATTTGAAGTGGGGGAAACGGTGAAGATCGCTTACGTAGATCAGGAACACGATGATTTACTACCGGAGGATACCGTCTTTCAGGCGATTACCGGTGGGCAGGATTTAATTCTTGTGGGCGGTAAAGAAATTAATTCGCGTGCCTACGTGAGCAAGTTTAATTTCAGCGGCACCGATCAGCAAAAAAAGGTGAAGGAATTATCGGGTGGGATGCGCAACCGCGCTCATCTGGCCATTGCGCTTAAGCAAGGCGGTAATCTTTTATTGTTGGATGAACCCACAAACGATCTGGATGTAAACACACTGCGCGCGTTGGAAGAGGCGCTGGAGAATTTTGGGGGTTGTGCGGTAATCATTTCGCACGATCGGTGGTTTTTAGATCGCGTGTGCACACATATCCTGGCCTTCGAAGGCGATTCGCAGGTATTTTGGTACGAGGGTACGTTTAGCGAATACGAAGAGAATAAGAAGAAGCGTTTGGGAGACGATCAACCCCACCGGATCAAGTATAAGAAGTTGGTAAAATAATGATCCTAACCGTTACCCTCACTCTTGGAGAGGGGCAGGGGTGAAGTCAAAATTCGGTTTCTTTTTGGGCCGAACATGCGCGGCATCTTGAGTTTAAACAAAATTGAACGCACCGGCCGGAATACTCCATCCTCTGCGGATGCACCATTCTTCCTCGCAGCGCGCTACTTTAACCGCACACTTGTACTTTGCAGAGCGAGGGGTAGCCGTACCCCTCTCCTCTGGAGAGGGGCTGGGGTGAGGTCAGACAACTTTTGCAATCTAGCCGTTTCCAAAGCCCAACTTATTGCCCGATCATCACAAACGCGCCCCAATAAAATGGTGCAGGAAACTTTTTTTGAAGCTCCTGTTGCGCTTTTCGGAATGCCGTTTCTTTTGAAGCACCCGCCAACCAGTATTCGTAAAAATAGGTCATGAGTTGTTGGGTGGCTTCGTCATCTACATTCCAGAGACTCATCACAACTTTTTCCGCACCCGCAATCGCAAACGCGCGCTTCAGGCCATACACGCCTTCACCATTTTGAATGGACCCCAAGCCGGTTTCGCAGGCGGAGAGTGTAACTAATTCTGTGCCCGATAAATTTAGATTCATTACTTCTTGTGCAGTGAGGATACCGTCTTGCGTGGGCTCGGCTGAGTTCTGCCCAAGATTAATAAAGTCTTCGGCCCCGGCCAGAATCAAGCCGCAACGTAACAACGGATTTTCGATGTACTTTTTCGCACTCTCGGCATCGCCAAAATCTGGGTCATCCAAAAAGAAGCCATGCGTGGCTACGTGTAAAACTTTGGGCGCTTGAGCGGATTTGATCGCGGCTTCGTGAGCCTCAGTGCCGGTGCGCGGGGTTACGCCTACCTGATTCTTTTTTAGCAGTTGTTCAATTTCAGAAACTTCTACTTGCGTACCCGGAAGCGGAGTAATCTCGCCCCCGCGGAATACCCGAAGAATACCAGCCCGTGTACCACGATTTACTTTCTCCGTGGGCACTTCCGTACTCGACTTTTTCGCGCCGGTAAATTGGGGGTACCCCACCAGCATGAATTGGCTGTTGCCGGGCTTGGCCGTTGCCGAGGTTACCAGATCTTTGGTATTCGTCAGGTTCTCAATTTCAATTTCTTCAAAAAGATATTTTTTTGATGAGGGATTCAATAACGTGTTGAGATTGATTTGGTGATAGGCGCCATCGGGCGATACAAAAACCCGTTTGATGTTTTTTAGCGCCGCCTGCACGGCCGCCCAGTACACGGGATAGGAAAGTGTGTCTTTAATGCCGAATCTGATGGTGTTACGGTAGTAGTTCAGGTTTCTTTTTTCAATGAGGTTGCCGCCATTGGGTATGAAAACCCATTGGGGCTGTTTGGCAGTTTTTGTGATGACCAGCGCCGCATAATTTACTTTGCCGGTAAAAAAACCACCGGAGTCAGGGCTGTATTCGCGAAAGCGAATGATCTCCATAGCGGCTTCATCTGCGTTCAATTTCTCTTGTATTTGTTTCCAAGTGGTAGGCGTGGGCGACAAATTGGTGCTGAAGTCAACCGATCGTTTCGTTAATTCTTTTTCCAGCGCGTTGGTGGCGGCCTCGAGCGAATCTAGTTTGCCATCATCGCCTTTCGAATAGCGGCTCGCCACTTGTTCTTTTAACTCCAGCCAGCGTTCGTACTCGCGCAGCAAGTTGGTGTCGTTACTGCGGTGAATGGCTTGCCGTACGCGCTGCGTGGCATAGAATACAATTCCCTTTGTGCGTAGTTGCAGATCGTAAAGTTCGCCCGTGAGCCCGGGTTGCTGCGCATAATATTGCTGCGCAAAGCTGCAGAAAATCTCAAACGCAGGGCGCAAGCTGCCATAATAGAATTTTGTTTTTTCTGATTCGCTCAGCCCTGGGAAGTAACGCGTAATCTGTTCCTGATAGTTGCTGAACGTGGCACGAAATTGCTGTTGTGCTGCTTTGGGATTGTTCGTCATCCACTGATAGGTGGCCAGTTTAAAATACGACTGACCCACACGTGGGTGCGCCGCACCTAAAAGAGTTGTTCGGATCTTCACCGATTCGTTGAAATAGTCTACTGCTTTTTTGTCTTTTAACATCAGGTGCGCCACACCCAAATTATGGAGCGATGTAGCGTACTCTACGCTTTCTTTTCCTGGGTCGGTTGCAAAAATCTGTTGGGCGCGGAGGAGCAGCGGCAGGGCTTCTTTTGGCCGGAGTTGTTGATAGAGTACTTTGCCGAGGTTGTTGGAGTACGAACCTAACTCATACGCAGCCGTATTTTCTTGCTTGGTTTGGATGGCAACTGCTTCTCGAATCATTTTTTCAGCAGTTGCGAAGTCGCCCAAATCGCTATACGCTAGCCCAGCATTGTTCAACGTTACCGCGTAGGTAGGATGATCTTTTCCATACGTGGCGCGGTCATGGGCAAGCACCTGTTCGTACACATCTTTTGCCTCTTCGTTTCGGGCCAGCGCCAGCAGCACAAAGCCATAGTTATTGAGTGTGGCGTAATATCGCTCTTGTAAATCGGGCGAAGGATTTGCTTTCAGCACCTGCAAAGCTTTCGCAAAAAGCTCCTCCGCTTCAATCAACATGCCTTTATCTACATATAGCGCGGCAAAATTTGCTTCGATGGTGGCTTGCTCTACTTCGCGATGGGCTTCGGATCGTAACAACCGCAGCGCCTCGTTGAATTCTTTTTCACTCGCGGCGTACTTTCCTAAGGCCGACAGTTGGTCGGCATGTTTGGCGAGCAGCCGGTAGTAGCTGGCATGCGTAGAGGTAAGTTTCTTGAGCATCGCTTGGGTTTCCGCGGCAGCCTGTGCATAGGCGCCCTGGTTTGCAAGAATGTCCAGATAAAAAAGGAAGGAATCGAGGTAGGTGTTATCTGTTTCGCCAAACGCTGCTTTGTCGGACGCGAGCAGGCGTTGTCCGGTTTTTTGAGCTTCGGCATATAACCCCAGTTGGTTGTACACCACCGCCAGATTATACAGTGCGTTGCTGTAATCTTTGTAGAGTTTGTCTTTCAGCAACTCGCGCAGTTTTACCTCACGTTCAAAGTAAGTGAGTGCGCTGTCGCTCTCGCCTAATTGGAGGTGGCTATCGCCCAGGTAGAAAAGCACGTTCGCAGCCGAGCTGTCCATCAAATCCGGAACCAGCCGCAGCACGCTGCGCTTGAGCTTGATGCAATCTGCATACTGCTGCGTGTTGTATTTCCCTTCGATTTGGTAGTACAATACGTCAAAGGTTTGGGCGTACAAACCAGTGCAGGCCACCAGCCAGACTAGAAATAAGAGCTTAATCTTCACAGAACCCAATTTTTGGACTACAATAATAGGTCTAGATGCGGGGCGTGCAAATACCGTTTTCAGGGTATTTTTTTGATCGGGTGAGGTTTAAATACGGTCTACGCGAGGTAACGGGAGAAGGAGAAATGCTACACAACCAGATAGATTTTTTTGAAGTCAGGTTTTTCCTAAAACGTAAAATACCCGGAACCGGGTATTGCTAAAGCAGTGTGCCGCGCCCGTTCTTGCAGAGTAAAAAAAACGACTCTGTTCGCATGAAAAACTCCCCGCTCTTCGTTCTCCGCATCGGTACTCTTTTCGTCTTTCTTTTGGGCTTGCACATATGCGTACAAGCGCAAAACCGAACCTTTGCCATCGGTACAACTACGCCCAACGCCAATGCGGCGCTGCAAGTAGATGCCCCCAATGGCAATCAAGGTGTACTCATCCCAAGGTTAACCACCGCACAACGCCTGGCAATGAACACAAATCTCGCTGCGGCTGACGCCGGTTTGTTGGTCTACGATACCACGGAAAAAGCGGTCTTTGTGTGGGTGGGTACAGATTGGGAGTCTTCAGCGGCCATTAGCTGGCCATTGGAAGACACGATCACAAACGTGCCCAACAGATCTAACTTACTTAACCTGACGTACAGTGGAACGGATACAGTTGGAATTGCTTTGTTTAGAAGCACAAATGCAAACAACACCTTTGCAACACTTTTTTTAGAAAGCCAGGGCGGCAGAATTGTTTTTGGAAGTACGCGCAGTGCGATCTCTCCGGGAGCTGATTTTCGCATCAACAACACCGCCAACAATCAAAATGCAATCATGGCAAGTACCAACGGATCGGGCCGCGCTATTCAGGGTACCAACACGGGCACGGGCGCGGCAGGTAATTTTACGATAAGCAACGCCGCGAATCCTGCAAATGCGGTTTTCGTTCAAACCAACGGCACAGGGCCGGGCGTGTCCATGACGCTTTCTAATGCTGCCAACGCAAGCCCCGCCATCAACATCAACCACAGCGGCACGGGCAATGCCATTACCGCCAACCGCCCTATTCAGGCAACCAGTTTCATTGGAGATGGAAGTCTGCTCACCAACCTTGCCGCAAACGATTTGACTTACCCGTTTAAAGACAGCGTAACCACCACAGTTACGGGCAACGATGTATTTGCGCTGAAGTATAACAACGCGGCCAGTAAGCGCGTGCTGCGCGTGGAGAGTTTGAGCCCCACCAACGGCAGCAGCGCGGTAAGCGTGCAGCACGACGGAACCGGCATCGGAGTTTTTTCGAGGGTAAACAACGCAAGCTCTTCTTCGGCTGCAATTTGGGGTACCACTAACTCAAATTTTGGGGGCGCTTTAGCGCCTCCCGGTGTCTATGGCGAAGCAACTGGAACTGGATCAGTTGGGGGCGCGTTCCGAATTAACAACACAGCAAATACGTTCCCGGCCCTTTTCGCGGAAACCAACGGCTCGGGCCCGGCGCTGAATGCCAGGAACATTGGAACTACCGATGGCTTTGCCGGCTTATTCAGAAATACCGTTGCTACCAACACTTTTCCGGCCATTCAGGCCAGCACGGCCGGTACTGGCCCGGGCGTGCGCGTGATTCAAAACGCAACCAGCCCCGGCCGCGGGATGGATGTTTTTATGCAGAACACAACCGGAACGGAAGTGGGCTTATCCATTGATCAACAAGGCTTGAGCAACGCGGGCATTTTTAAGATAAATAATTCAACCAATACGGCCCCCGCTTTGTTGGGTGAGACCAATGGCGGAAACCTGAGTGCAGGTGTATATGGGTTAAACACCGGAAATGGTTTTGGTGTATTGGGTCGCGCAAATGGAACCGCCTTTGGCTCGGCGGCAGTATACGGTGAGCAACTGGGTACGGGCGATGCCGCGGGCGCGTTTCGAATTAACAACCCCGCGAACACGCTCGCTGGTTTGTATGGCGAAACCAACGGCAGTGGCTCAGCTTTGTTTGCCAACAACCTCGGCACCGGGCGGGGTGCACAAATTCAAATCAATAACGCTGCAAATTCGCAAGCGGCATTACGCTCTTTTACCAATGGCACAGGCAATGCCGGTTTTTTTACGATTAACAATGCGGCGAGTACGGCGCCTGCCTTGCTGGTGGAAACCAACGGAACAGGCTACACAATCCAGGCAAATCGAACGGGGGGTAATGGCGATGTGGTTTATGCAACTTGGAATGGTGCCAGTGGCGAGGGTAGTGCCGGTAATTTCCGAAATAATTTAGCTTCGAATAATGCCTCGGCCTTATTTGCATCTACCAACGCAGCGGGAGGCTCCGCCATTGGTGCGCTTAATGATGCCAACGGTATGGCGCTGTCGCTCTTTACCGGAGGCTTGAAAGTATCGACTCACACGGTGTCTGCCGGGCCTGATATTACCACTCGCGCTGTGGCCTATCTGCTAGAGGGTTCAGCGGCTGGCACGCTAACAATTACCTTCCCGATAACCAATGGCGACACTTTCTATTTCTTCAACACAACGGGCGATGCGATCTACATCAACTCGCTGGCCAACGAAATACTTCCGGGCACCGGAAAAACCATGATTGTTCTAGGGGGAACGTTACGATCGTTCTAAGGCGATGCGAAAAAAGATGTCAATATGAGACTCATCCTTCTTTTGATCACAGCTTGGCCCTTCGTGGCGTGGTCGCAATTTGTCACCAACAACGGCATTACCATCACAAATAATCAGGTGGTATTCACCAATGGCGCATGGCAAAACAGTGGCACGTTTCGGCATGATGGGCAACTGATTACCACCCAGAGTTGGACCCACACCGGTGTGATGGAAAGTTCAAGCACGGGCGGGTTTGTATTGCGATACGAGGTGGGACAATCGTTCTCGCCGGGCACCGGCAGTGCGTTTGGCTACTTGGTGAAGGAAGGCGTCGGCAATGCCACCTATTCAACAAGTTTTGTTTTGAAAGACAGCCTCCGGTTAGCGGCGGGTGTACTTGAGGCCGCCTCCACGGGCGAGTCGCTCACATTAAATGCGGGCGCACGAGTCAGCCAAGCCGGTAATAGTCACGTGGCGGGTACATTGATTAGGCGCGGAACGGGCACACTGCTGTTTCCCATAGGTAAGGATGGCCTGTACCTACCCATCACATTTCAAAACGTTACGGGCGTTAACCCAACTACCACTGCCCGCGTACAGGATGCACCCAACGGGTTCACCGCCGGTGCGGGTGTAAATTCGTTGATCAGTTTTCCATATGCTTGGCTGGTAACCAAGAGCAATCCGGCAGACAGTGCCACCTTCGTGGAGGTGGATTATCCGCAAACGCTACCCAATGCCAGTGATGTAATTCTGATGCGCAAACTGCCTGGTCAAAACCGGTACGAAGGCATGGGCGCACGCCAGCAAACAGTTGCCAACGGTCGCGTGCGTATACGAAGCTACTCGCGTGGGCTGCAAGGTTTGTTTTCTGTAGGCCGCGGCTTCCGCGGCAATCTTCGCACAGATTCACTCGCCCTGGTGGCGCTCTATCAACAAACCGGCGGACCCAACTGGACAAATCGGACAAACTGGCTTACTGGTCGTGTCGGTACGTGGCAAGGCATTACTGAAACAGGCGGCCAAATTACCGCCATAAATCTCCCAAACAATCGCCTCACGGGTCCGGTGTCAGACGCTTTCGCGGATATGGCCGCGCTGAACAGCGTTAACTTATCGGGAAACTTAATTACGCGCATGCCGGTGATGACTGGCGCAAGCGCACTTACTACGCTAAACCTTTCGAATAATCGATTAGGCTTCGGAAGTTTGTTGCCGAATGTGGCGATCCCGGGCATCAACTATGCCAACCAAGGCAACATCGATGCCGATTTGCAAGCCCGCCCCGAAGTAGGCACCAACTTTAAAGTAAAGGCGATTACCGATGGCACGGGCAATCAATACGTGTGGCGTCGCAATGGTGCGGTGGTGGCTAACGCTACGGATTCTACGTACACCATTCCTGCGATTAACCGCAGCAACATGGGTGCTTACGTGGCTGAAATTACCAACCCCGGCGTTCCTAACCTGACGTTGCGGACCGGCACAAAGAATGTTTTGGCGGTAGCCAACATCAGCGGCACGGTGCAGAGCACGCCCACGGCCGCGATGAACAATGGGGTGATGCGGTTATTTAAGGTAACCACCGTGGGTGCCTATGATACCATCCGGGTGCAGAACACGATTGCCACCGATGGGCGGTACAGCTTCAACGCAGTGGTGTTGGATGATTACACCGTGCTGGCCGCACCAAACACCACGGCCTTTCCCAACGACCTGCCCACGTATTATACCAACAAGTTGTTCTGGGAAGAAGCCGATAAGATTGTGCTGACGGCAAGTCGAAATGATATCAACATCACCATGGCGAAGAAGCCCACGGCTTCGCCCGTGGGACAGGGCGTGATAGGCGGCTTCTTTGAAGAGCCGATCGGCTCGGGCCGGGAAGACGAAGTGCAGCGCAACCGCCGAGTGGCAAATGCGTCGGTGAGCGTACGCAGACGGGTGGGCACGGGAAGAACCACCAACGACCGGCTGGAGTTAGTAGCGCAGTTAACCACCAACCAAAATGGAGAGTTTGAGTTTACCAGCCTGCCGGAGGGCGAGTACCTGTTGAATCTACAGTACCCCGGCTTCCCGATGGATGAGCGGAGTTTTATCAACATCCAGATCGGCAAGGGTTTGAATCGGAGAGTGAGTGTAGAGGCGCTGGTGTCGGAGAACAAGATTGTGGTTAACAAGCGGGTGGTAACAGGCTGGGAGGAAGATTCGGAAAATCTGTTTACAGTGTATCCAAATCCGGCACGGGCTGAAATTAATGTAGACATCAACAACCCGAACACGGTCGCGAGTGGCAGTTTACAGTTTGTGATCTTAAACGCAGCAGGGCAGCGCGTACGCGCGGGTGTACTGCCGGGCGATGGCCTGCGGAGTTACGATCTGAATGACTTGAGCACGGGCGTGTACTTGTTGCAGATCAGCCAGGAAGGTAGACTGCTGAGTACGCAACGATTGATGGTGATGGAATAGGGGCTATGGGCTTCGAGTTACGAGTTACGAGCTACGAGTTACGAGCTTCGAGCAGATCAACAACTAGCAACCACCAACTAACAACTAACAACTATCCACTAAGAACGAACCAGAATCCAGCGACCAGAAACAAGAAAAACCATGATCAAGCACACCTATCTTCCGATACTGTCGATTCTACTACTCGCCAGCGCACTTAGCGGCCTGAGCAGTTGCGATGATACGCCCCCGAAGACGCAGCAAGAGGTCGTTACCGAGCAGCTTACAGCGGGTACGTGGCGATTGGAAACGATAACGATCGAGGGCGAAGATGGCGCGCAGTTGTTCAAAGACTTTGGGTTGACGTTTACGGCTGACGGCTACACCAGCACGGGCACTACCCCGGTGTGGAAGCGCTCGGGCACGTGGACGTTTCTAAATGAGGAAGCCACACGCATTAACCGAGACAATGAACTGGACATCGATATCGTATCAATTGATGAGACCACGTTAAAGCTCAGCCTCACCTGGAACCGAGAGACCTTCGAAGGTGGTCGTACCAAATCCCTGCGCGGCAGGCATGAGTTTACTCTGAAACGATAAAAAGCAGGGCATTTTTCCCTGCTTTTTGCACCGCATTAATAGGAGCCAATTCGAAAATTGCTAAGTATTATTTCGCAGGTGGCACGACCGCGAGATTCCCAACTGCAGCGTGGCAATTGAAGATGTTGCGCCTCATTACACATGGCGGGTGTTTTTGAGCTGGCCGATGGGATCGCTATTGAATGTCCGTGCGTCCAATTAAAATGCCTTTGTACACCCGGGCATTGCCGTCTACTTTCACCAGCGGTTCGCCAAATGCATTAATGTGCACTTCATCGCTTGCGTTGATGCGTAACACGCCTTCTCCGTAGATGCTCGTTTTGATCGTCTCGCTCACAAGGCCTTGATTATCGATTCGGTTTTTGCCGTACAACCGGTACACCTGGTGCTCCACCGCGCCAGCACGCACGCGCAGCCGATTTTCGCCATAGAGTTTCACCTTCACTTTATTTGCGATCAGGCTGTCGAGCATCAGATTAGTCGTTCCGTAGGCAATAAGTTTTAGCTTATTGGCATTCAGGGGTTCATCGCAAACCAAATCCTGTTCGCCTCGCATTTCAATAGACTTAAGCTCGCGGTACGTGACGTATGCCGTAACGGAGACATCTTCGTAACGATCGATTTTTCGGGTGAAGCCATCGCTAACTACACGTTGTTTTTTCTCAACAAAACGGGCATGATCTAAGTAAATCAACAGCCGATCGCCCCGGGAGACTACGTTTACTTTTCGTGGTGAAACACCGTTGCATTCCAGCTTCACCGATTCGGTAGTGCCTTTGGTAAGTACCACATGCACACGGGGTGAGGCTACGATTTTTTCAAAGGCGCTTACGCGGATGGTCTCCGGTGTTTGGGCGTAGGCCGAAGCGGCGGCCAAAACCGCACTGGTCAAAAGGTAGAATCTCATGGTCATCGTTGTTTTGCCGGTAAGACAACCCTGCGACCCGTTACCCCTACGGGCTATGAAATTATTCGCTCCGTAATCGGGTGGCGGGGTTGCCCAAGGCTGCTTTGATGGATTGAAAGCTGATGGTGATGAAGGCGATGACCAGCGCAAATACGCCCGCACCGATGGCGATGGTAAAACTGTAGTTCGTTCGAAACGCGAAACTTTCCAGCCACCAATGCTCCAATCCATACCAAGTAACCGGAATGGCCAATGCAAAGGCCACCAGGATTAGTCGCGCAAAGTCTTTTGTCATCAAAAACATCAGCTGGGGTACATTTGCGCCCATTACTTTGCGGATGCTGATTTCTTTCGAACGTTGCTCTGCCGAAAAGGTAACGAGTCCGAAAAGCCCAAGGCAGGCAATGGCAATGGCTAGTCCGGTGAAAATGGAGAATACCACCCCCATGCGTTCTTCGGCCCGGTAGGTGGCGTTAAAGTTTTCGTCCAGAAAGCTATAGTCAAAAGGCGCATCGGCTGCGTATTTTTTCCACACTTTTTCAATGGCCGCCACCTGTGCCCGTACATCGCCCGGTGTAAGGCGAATCGCCATTTCAAAATTGGGCTCGGGGCCTAGAAATACAATGAGTGGCCGGATGTTGTTCTTCAGCGATTCAAAGTTGAAGTTTTTCAACACACCAATTACTTCCACTTCGCGGCCCTCCAGCGTATTGAACCGCGAGAAGATTTTTTTGCCTGCAAAGCTAGTCCATCCAAACTGGCGCATGGCCGCCTCGTTAATGAGCACGTGGGCGGTATCCGCTTTTATGTCGCGGGAAAAAAAGCGGCCGTCTGCCAGTTGATATCCCATGGTTTCTAACGCATCATGGTCCACCGCATAAATGGAGAGCAGGTGTTCCTGTTGTTCTTCTACTAACCGGAACGTAGAATTCCAATCGATAGCCGGTGGAAGCCGGTTGGCGTAAGAGGCGTTGGCTACAAACGGCAACTGCCTCAACTCATTTTTAAATGCGCCAGCGGTTTTTTCAAGTTTTAGCACATGCATCAAACCAAGCACGTTTTCTTTCTGGAAGCCAAGGTTTTGTTGCTGTACGTATTTTAATTGTTGATACACCATGAGCGTGGCAATGGCTAACGCGATGGAGATGAAGAATTGAAATACGACCAACGCATTGCGAATGCCGGAGCTGCGCATGCCGGCACGCACTTTTCCTTTTAATACTTCTACCGGTTGAAAAGAGGTGAGGTAAAACGCTGGGTAGCTGCCGGCAATTAACCCAATCGAGATGATGAAGATGAGCAAACCCACCAGAAACTGTGGCGAAAGAAGGGCACTAAACGCAATTTGCTTGGCGGTAATCAGATTAAAGCTATTCAAACTCAGAGAAACAAGCATGAGTGATAAAACCACGGAGAGCACGGTGTAGATGTACGACTCTAACAAAAATTGTCCGATCAGCTTACCGCGAAAAGCTCCGATGGTTTTGCGAATTCCTACTTCTTTCGCCCGGCTGGCAGCGCGCGCGGTACTGAGATTCATAAAGTTGATGCAGGCCAGCAGAATGATGAATCCCGCAATGGTGCCAAACAGGTAAAGGTACCGGATATTGCCATTGGGTTCTAGTTCGTCTTGTGCTTGGGAGTAGAGGTGAATATCCAATAATGGCTGCGATTCAAACCGCACAAAATTGCCGGTGGCTTGAAATGCAGCCAGATCCATTTGAAGAAACTGTTGGATTTCTTTCGCTACGTACTGGCTCACGAAGTAATCATACTGGGCATCTACACTTGCAATGGAAGTGTTGGGTGCGATTTTGAAATAGGTAATTACGGAACTGTTGAGCCAAAATTCGGGGTTACCCTGGTCTTGCGATTGCAGGGATAACACAAAATCGAACTGAAGGTGTGAATGATGCGGTACATTTGCGGCAATAGCGGTTACCTCAGCGTGTGTTTCTCCGTTGCTGCCGATAAAAAATGTTTTGCCAATGGGCGAACGATCGCCCGGCCCCTGGTAGTTAAAATATTTGCGGGCGGTACTTTCTGTAATCACCACTTTATTCGGGCCGTCAAGTGCAGTTTTTGCATCGCCAACCACAATCGGAAAATTGAAAAACTGAAAGAAATTGGAATCGGCCAGCAGAAACTTTCTTTCCGTAAATGCTTTGGTTTCGAAACGTACCGGCAGAGTAGACCAGCGCGTAACGCGAACCGTACTTTCCACCGCAGGAATGTCTTTACGCATGGCTGCAGCCATCGGCAAACCAGTGAAGACGGTGGTTACTTCCCGATCCTGCAGTTTGGCGTTGAAGAGCGCACGGTAGATACGGTGGGCATCCGGGTGAAGCCGGTCGTAATTGAGTTCGTCAAAAATGTAAAGAATCAGCAAGAGCGCACTGGTGATGCCAACGGTGATGCCAAAGATGTTGATCGCGGTGTAGGCACGTTGCCGTAAAAAAAACCGCAGCGCGGTGGTGAAGTAGTTTCGTAACATGGGATAATGCGATTACGGGCACCGGTTCAATTCTCAGGCCATTGTCAACGCATTGAAAAAATGCCGTGAATTGACGGTTTTGTGTATGGGCTGCGTACAGTTCCGTCCACTGGTGTTCAATTCCGGATACCGGCTCCGGAATCTTACTTCGGAAACATTTGCTCGTACGTGAGCGTATCGCCCTGCGTGGGCCTATTGAATATGTTTAGCTTTGCCATCAGTGCCAGGCACAAAAACAAAAACACAACAACGTATCCGGCCGAAATCACTAACTCATTAAAAAGGAACATGCCCTCGTAGGCTAGAATATCGTAGCTAAAGAGTGCAGCCGTCATAAAAACGGCCAATAGCATGAAAGTGGTACCGGGCCGATCGTTAACCCAAGCCAGTAACACCGTGGCCGCGCCAAGTAAAATTGTGCAGCCAGCAGTAAACAAATACACGGGCAGGTAGCGGGTAAATACCAATGGCTCTGCCACAAGGGTAGGGATGATGAAGCAGATGTTTGCACCCAGCAAAAGGAAGAAAAGCACTTTAACGCTTTCCTTTGGAAATAGCTTTAACACGTAAAGCAGCATCAAGACCATCGTTACGTAGATGGTTAAATACTCTACGCGAATCATCAAAAACCAATTTAGGTCGGGGTAGCGGTCGATGATGAGATACAGGTTGGAGAACAATGCTCGTACCGACCACACCAGGCACACCAGTGAAAAATAAAGAATAACTGATCTGCGTTTGAAAACAAACAACACCAGAAAGAGCACGCCCAGGCTGGCGAGCACCACGCTCTCAATCCACATGGACGTGGCCGCGAGGCTTCGGTGTTGATCCAGCAGTTCGATAGAGCCCAGATAAATGTTCTCGCGTATACCGCCTTTGTAATGATAAAAATTGGCGATTTGTAGTGTGATGAGCAGCGTATCCGCTGTAACCGGGAAATGAACGGTGCGTGGCAACCATTGTGGCTGAGTGGTGCGTTTGGTGGTGCCCGGCGTACCATTTTCTGAAACGAGCTGCTGGTTAACCCATAACCGATAGCTACAGTAAATCTGCGGTACGGCTAGCGCAAGGCTATCGTGCGCGTTTACCTTTACACGCAGTTGGTACGTGGCGTAGTTAATCGTGTTCTCGCCCAACTTCCCGGTGTTCCAGATTTCCGGAAATGCACGATAGGTGTTCCCCACCTGCGGCGTTGGCGCAGCAAGAACGCCCTCATAAAACGACCATTCGCCCTTGAGGGGCAAACGGCCTTGCCGAAAATCCCACGCAGAGGCATCAAGAAAACCAGTCGATGCGTCGGGGCTGGGTACAACGGAGCAACTCGTGGCCAAGGCCAAAAAACACGCCAAGACTGCAATGGGTGCGGGTTTCAATAGCTATTTTCCCATAAAACTATCAAATAAAAGCATATCACCCCCGCGCTTCGCGGTAAAGCGGGTCATTCACTTCGCAAGCTCTTCACTGGATTTGCGGTGGCAGCCTTCCACGCTTGCGTGCCCACGATGAAGAGTGCAAATGCCAGTGCCGTACAACCGGCTAACGCCAATGCCCACAGTGGGAACTCAATTCGGTAATCATAGCTCATCAAAAATTTATTGAAACCCCACCAGCTCAGCGGCGCCGCAATGGCAAACGCAATCAATACCAGCCAGGTAAATTCTTTTGAGATCAGCAAGACAATGCCGGATACCGATGCCCCCATCACTTTCCGGATACCAATTTCTTTGGTGCGCTGCTCCGCGGTGAAAGCGGCTAAACCCAATAAACCCAACCCGGTGATGACGATCGCCAGAGCTGAAAACAAATTTGCAAGGTTGCCGATGAGTTGAATAGAACGGTATTTCTTCGCGAATTGCTCATCTACAAATTCGAATTCGAACGGGTTTGTAGGTGCGTGTTTTTTGAAAACTGCCTCCACACCGGCCATCACTGCCTTCATGTCGTTCGAATCTTTGATGCGGATCGTTATGGAACTGGCCCAGCCGGTATTGAAAATTACAAACATGGGCTTTGGCTCTTCGTAAGGCGAACGCATCACCACGTTGTCAATCACACCAACAATAGTCCGCTTCGAATCCCAAAGGGTAACTTCAGTGCCCACCGTTTCTTGCAGGTTCATAATCTCCGCGGCAGCCTGGTTTACCAATATGGCCGATGAGTCGGAGGGAAAGTCGGGTGAGAAGTCGCGGCCTTCAAGCACCTTCGCGCCAAGGGTCTTCGTGTAGTCGTATTCGGTAGCAATGGTAATGAATACTACTTTTTTATCCACCGGCTTGCCGGGCCAATCCAGATAGTTATTGGAGAAAACTTCGGTGATGGGGCTATTTGATTTGGCAACACTTTCGGCCAGACCGGAACTCTCCAAGTCAGTCTTCAATGCGTTGTAGTTTTTTCTTGTCTCATCATTTAACCAAACGGAGATCAGATTTTTTTGGTTGTAGCCGAGTTGCCGGGCTTGTACGTGTTCTATTTGCTTGGCAATAACGATGGTGCCTACAATTAAGCCAACGGCAATCACAAACTGCACTACCACTAATGCCTGCCGCGGCCGTGTAACCGATTTACCTGCCTGCACAACTCCTTTTAGTACGCGCGCTACCTGAAATGACGAGAGGTAAAATGCGGGATAGCTGCCGGCAAACACGCCGGTGAGTATAACCGTACCACACGCAAGTGCCCAAAACAGTGGCGATTGATATTCGATACGGAGTGCTTTACCAGTAAGCTCGTTGTAAAAGGGAAGTGCAAGCTCGGCCAGCACCAGCGCGATTACTGCCGAGACAGCGGCAATCAGAATGGACTCGCCCAGGAATTGGAAGATAATTTCGCTGCGGCGCGATCCTACACTTTTTCGAATGCCCACCTCTCGCGCTCGGCGTTCGCTGCGCGCCGTGGCCAGGTTCATGAAATTAATACATGCAATGATGAGGATAAACAGGGCAAGAACCGAAAATCCATTCACGTAGTCGATTCGCCCGCCGGTGGGCTGCCCGTTTTCAAATTGGCTGTAGAGGTGCCATTTGGTAAGCGGGTGCAGAAAAAACTCGCGCTTTACATCGGTTTGTCCTTTTTCGGTAAGGATGTTTTGGATGGCCGCATTTACAGGCCCTTCGTTTTGCCCGGGCTGAAGCTCAACAAATACCTGGAAGGAGTAATTGTCCCACTGCGTTTCATTTCGTTTTATCCAGTCGGTGGTTTGAAGTTGCTTCCACGGCAACAGCAATTCGAAATCGAACGAGCAGGTGGTGGGCAGATCGCGCAGAATGGCAGCCACTTTATACTCTTTGCCGTTGTCCACCTGTAAGGTTTGTCCCATCGGCTCGGCATCGCCAAAAAGACTTTTCGCTGCCGACTCCGTAAGCACGATGTGCGAGGCATCGGCCAATGCCGTGCGCGCGTCGCCTTTTACAAATTCAAATTGAAAAATTTGCAGAAACTCTTCGCTGGCAAACATGCCCTGTTTGCGCACGCGGGTCTCGCCGTTGGCCAGCAAATAGCCGCCACCCCAGTCGCTTACGCAAACATTTTTTATGCGGGCATCGCGCGTTTTTAGTTCCTGGTAGGTGGGCAGGGGTACGGAGTTAAACGCACTGAAGTCTCCGCCATTAAAATCGCGCACGTACACCTGATGAATGTTTTCGCGATTGGCGAAGTGGGTATTGTAGCTCATTTCGTCTGCCACCCAGAGAAAAATTAAAATGACACAGGTGAGCCCGATGGATAGCCCAACGATGTTGATGAACGAGTAGCCGGCATTTTTGGTGAGGTTGCGGATGGCAATCTTCAGGTAGTTGTACAGCATGTGTTTAGAGGTGGGGATAATCCACGCTGCACCCTTTTGCTATTTGTGTGCCAGACTGGGGTGTAAGCCAAAAACCTTGAAAAAAGTCGATTTTAGGCGCTTTTCTAATTCAATAGCGAACGGTGTTGTCCGGAAGCGGTCAGTTTGGATGGCTGTGGTAGCGCATCTCTTTTTCGCGTTCTTTTTCGGTGAGTTCACGTTTGATGCGCACTTTCGCGGGCGGCCCAACCATAATGGGCACGCGTTCTACCTCCACATTTGCCAACTCCAAGCCATACATTTCTTCGGTAGACAAGCTATGGCTTTTAATGAATCGGTAGCCTTGAATGATTAGGTTATCAAAGGTGGAGATTTCACTGTCTACCGATGCCAGCGAGTGCAAAATGATGAATTTAAAATCGGCCGGCATACTGTGGCGGTGCAACGAATCGTAATGGCTTACCAGGTCGATCTCGGCATTGCTGGCCATGTCGTGCAGAATTTTATTGAACAGCAGGTTTACGCGATGATCTGCCTTGAACCCGAGTTTGATGCGGATGAAAAAGCACTTTTTTGCAATGATGGTGTCTACCGAATACTTGGAGGTGTACGGACTATCTACCGTATCTACGTGGATGAACCAATACACGTCCGCACGTTTCGGCCGCTTTTTAAAGATCGAATAAATGATGTTGGAATCGATGTAGCGTTTGCTATCGGCCACCGCCATGTACACCAAATTCGTGGCTTCGCGCGGGATCGACTCATCCTTTTGCAAATCCTGGATCATGGGCACATAGTGTTTTAAGTCCACAAACTCTGTGTGGCGGTCGCGCAGGTTGCGGGCCTTCATCAAAACGTACATCATCAGGAAGAAGGCAAACGCAATGGTGAATGAAACCCATCCGCCATGGCTAAACTTGCTCAAGTTCGAAATCAGGAAAGCACCTTCAACTGCAAAGAAAGTTAACGCCATAATGGAAGCTCGGATGCGCGACTTTTTGGCGGTGGCAAAATAGTACACCAGCAGCGAGGTGGTCATCAGCATGTCGAACGTGATGGCCAACCCGTATGCACCTTGCATCGCATCTGAAGCGCGGAAATACAACACCACCAGAATACTTCCAAACATTAAAATCCAGTTGATGCGAGGAATGTAGATTTGGCCTTTTACCTGTGTGGGATAACGCACGCGCGTATTGGGCCAAAGCTTTAGTTTCATGGCTTCATTTACCAGTGTAAAGGTGCCAGAGATCAAAGCCTGGCTGGCAATAATAGTGGCAAACGTGGCCAGCAATACGCCAACGAAAATCATTCCTTTTGGCATGATCTCGAAAAAGGGAATTGAGCCTTTGAGGGTTTCCCCCTGATGTTGCAGGAGCCACGCACCCTGCCCCATGTAGCTCAAGAGCAGGCATACAAAGACAAAAATCCAACCGGCACGGATATTCGATTTGCCGCAGTGGCCGAGGTCTGAGTACATGGCTTCCGCCCCTGTAGTGCAGAGAAACACAGCACCAAGAATCCAAAATCCGCCGGGATATTGAATGAGCAGTTGCACCGCGTAGTACGGATTAACTGCTTTAAGCACAACAGGATTTTGAACGAGTTGTATCAATCCCATCACACCAATGAACAAAAACCAAACAAGCATAACGGGCCCAAATGTTTTGCCTACTACGCTGCTGCCAAACTGCTGGAAAATGAATAAACCTACCAGGATGATAATGACAATCGTGATGATGACGTGTTCAGAGATATCGGGGTTAAGTGAGCGAAGTCCTTCAATGGCTGACGTAACGCTAATGGCCGGGGTAATAAAACCATCAGCAATCAGTGTGCAACACCCAATAATGGCAGGAAAGATGACCCAGCCAGCTTTGTATCTGCGAACGAGCGCGTAAAGTGCAAAAATCCCGCCCTCGCCTTTGTTATCTGCGTTGAGTGCGAGGTAAATGTACTTGATAGTGGTGATGATGGTAAGTGTCCAAAAAACACATGAGAGCCCGCCCAAAATCAAATCTTCGGTAATGATGCTGTTGCCAACAATAAACCGAAGTGTGTAAATAGGCGAAGTACCGATATCTCCATAAATGATTCCGAGCGAAACGAGTACGCCCGCCACTGAGAGGGAGTGCAGTTTACTATGACGTGATTCATCCACGGCTATGCAGTTTTTGTTTCTTCTGGGGTGAGTTTCTCTTCATTGCGGCCGATGATCAATCGGTTGCTGCGGTCGTACGTAATGTAACTCCACATCCAACTAAAAAAAGTAAACACACGATTTTTCCAACCTACAATGGCCATGAGGTGTACAAACATCCACACGTACCATGCAAAGAAGCCCTGAAAGCGAATGCCGCCCGGCAAATCTACCACGGCTTTGTTGCGCCCCACAGTGGCCATTGAGCCTTTGTCGAAATAGCGGAATGGTTTCAGCGGCTTTTTCGCTATGAGGTGTTGAATGTTGCGCGCCACCAGCGTGCCTTGCTGCTGCGCCGGAGGCGCCATTTGCGGATGGCCCTTCGGAAATTTTTCATCGCCTTCCATCAGCGCCACATCGCCAATGGCAAAAATGTTTTCGTAGCCTTTCACGCGGTTGAACGCGTCTACCCGTAGCCGGTTGCCGCGGCCCACGGCGTCGGGTTGTAAACCACCGATGGGATTACCCTTTACACCGGCCGCCCAGATGAGCGAGCGGCTAATGAGGCGCTCGCCGGTGCTCAGCACAACTTCGTATCCATCGTACGATTTTACCGCGGCGTTCAAACGCACTTTTACTCCCATTTCCTCAAGAAACCGGAGGGCGTTTGCGCTGGCCTGCTCAGACATGCCATTGAGCAGCCGTGGCGAGGCTTCCACCAGGTGGATGTCCATTTGCCGCATATCCAGTTCAGGGTAATCTTTGCGGAAGGCATTTTTTCTTAGTTCTGTTAATGCCCCGGCTAATTCCACACCCGTTGGGCCGCCACCCACGATCACGAAATCCATCAGGCTGTTCATTACCTCAGCGTCTTCGGTGAGCAAGGCATACTCCAGATTACGAATGATCCGGTTGCGCAGCTTGGTAGCATCTACAATGTTCTTCATGAACGATGCATGTTTTTCAATGTCGTTCATGCCGTAGAAGTTGGTAGTGGCCCCGGTGGCAATTACCAGGTAGTCGTATTTCACGCCACCAATGGAAGTTTCAATATAATTTTCTTCGGGCTTAACGCTTTTTACCTCCGCTAAACGGAAATAAAAGTCGTTTTGCCGTGAGAATATTTTTCGAAAGGGCGCAACAATCGAATTTGTTTCCAATCCGGAGGTGGCTACCTGGTAGAGCAGTGGTTGAAACGTGTGGTGATTGAATTTATCGAACAGCACCACCTGCGCTTTCACTCCACGCAGGTGTTTCACTACTTCTAGTCCACCGAAACCACCACCAATAATGACGATGCGTGGTTTTCCAAGGTCAGCGATGCGCGTTCGCGTGGTGATTAATTTGGGCATTGAAAGAGGGTATACCCCTTTAAAACGGGGCGAAAGTTACATTAATCCGGCAAATTATGAGGTCTAAAAAAAAAATAGCGGTTCCACAAAGTCACGCCTATCGGCTGTTACCTTTGCTTTTCCTTAAACCAAATACACTTATATGCTTCGCAAATTAACGTTCATTTTATGGGCTGGTATGTTGCTGTTGGCAGCCGGTTGCGGTAACGACAAAGAAAAAATGCAATCCCAGCTCGACTCGCTAAAGACTGCGCTGGAAACCAGCCAGCAAGTAGCTAAAACCCTGGAAGAGGTGGGAGGCTTGATGGACTCTATTGATGCCAACCGGCAATTACTGCGTGTAAACATGGTGGAGGGCACCACGTACGATGACTACACCGCACGCATGAAAGACATCAACAATTACGTGAAAGACACACAGCGTAAAATTGAAGATTTGGAAACCGCGCTGAAGAAATCGAAGGGTGTGGCCTCGTCCTACGCAGGCACAATCAAACGTTTGAAAGAAGATATCGAAAAGAAAAACCAAGAGATAGCCGATTTGCAAGCGCAAGTGGAAACCTATCGGAATGAAAACACCAACCTGGTGACTACCGTAGGCCTGCAGGCGAAAGAGATTGCCGACCAGGAAGCGGAGATCAACGCCAAACGGCAGGAATTGGCCCTGATTGAGGCGCGGATTCAGGAGTTGATGGTGCAAAGCAAGATGAATGAGGCCGATCAGTATTTTGCCCGCGCGCAAGCGGTGGAAGAAGCGGCTAACCGCACTAAGCTGGCGCCCCGCAAAAAGAAAGAAACGCTAAAAGAAGCATTGGAGCTTTATCGCAAATCGTACTCATTGGGTAAAGCTGATGCGCAGGCAAAGATTACGGAATTAGAAAAGAAAGTAGAATAAGCCCACAGGTTGTTTTTTAAATGCGCGGGGCGATTCGGTTTACCGAATCGCCCCGCTTGTTTTAGTACCGGCTGGCTTTACACTGCCAAGCCTTCCTCCATGCCAATCAGGAAAACGGTGTAGGCAAGGTATCCGGCCAGAAGCATGAATGCTTCCCACCGATCCAGCTTCCGCTGATTGAGTGTAAACATGAAAATCATCAGCACCACCGTGGCAGCCAATAATACCATCATGTCAAAATTCAGTGCTGTGTTGTAGTTGATCGGACTGATAGTACCGGTAACACCAAGGATGAAAAAGATGTTGAAAATATTTGAACCCACCACGTTGCCTATGGCAATATCCGTGTTTTTACGGTACGCAGCCACCGCAGAAGTGGCCAGTTCCGGCAATGATGTGCCGGCCGCAAGAATGGTGAGGCCAATGATCTTTTCACTTAGCCCAAAGGATTGTGCAATGCTAATCGCACTGTCTACCACCAATTTTCCACCACCAATCAACATCACCAACCCCATCACTGCCATACCGATCGACATCGGCATCGAATAGATTTTAATCGGTTCGCCTTCCTCCAAATCGGGGCTGGATTTCATCGTGCGGTAGATGTAAAAAAGAAACCCCGCGAAGAAAACCAATAAGATCAGCGCATCAATCCGGCTTAAGCCGTTTGAGGTGCCGCCCCACAGCAAACCATCATTTACCAAAACAAAAAGCACTCCGGCGGCCAGCAGCGAAAGCGGCACTTCAAACTTTACCGTGTTGCGCTGTACAACCAACGGATAAATTACACCTGCAACCCCGAGTATAAAGAGCAGATTGAAATTGTTGCTGCCGATTACATTACCAAATGAAGCATCAGCCTTGCCATTGATTGCCGAAAGCAAGCTTACAATCAACTCCGGCATCGAGGTACCAAAGGCCACCACGGTTAAGCCAATGGCCAGATTGGAGATGCCGTATTTTTTTGCGGCAGAAGACGCTCCGTTTACCAGAAAATCTGCGCCTTTTATAAGAATCGCAAAACCAACGAGTAGTAGTAAAATCGTAAGAAACATGGGTTTTAGGTTATAACAAGTTTTAAATATACAGTCATTCTCACAATTCCAAAACAGGGTTCGCGGCAGACCTACATTGTTAAACAGGGTCGATTTTTTTAATTAGAAGTATATTTGTGCCTTTCGCGCAATCTGTGGATGTTTTTATAACCATTTTCCTTGTTCTGCTGAACGGTTTTTTTGTGGCGGCAGAATTTGCCATTGTTAAAGTAAGGTCTTCGCAAATCGCCCTTCAAAAAGGTGGGGTTTCTAAGAAATCTGCGCAGTTGATTATCGATAACCTGGATGGTTTTTTGGCAGCTACCCAGTTGGGGATTACGCTGGCTAGTTTAGGATTGGGTTGGATTGGGGAGGATGTGATGTCTCGCCTCATTCTGAACGCGATGCATTCCATGGGTTTTGAGTTTACCGAGGCGATGGCCCACAGCATTGCCCTCCCTATTGCGTTTGTGATTTTAACGGTACTCCACATCGTTTTTGGAGAATTGGCACCCAAGTCGCTGGCCATTCGCTATCCTACGCCGGTTTCGATGGCGGTGGCCTTCCCCCTACGGGTGTTTTACCTGGTATTTCGGCCTTTTATCTGGCTGTTGAATGGGTTTGCCAACCTGTTGCTGACGATTTTTGGCATTAAGCCGGTAACGGAAACGGAAATCCACTCGGAAGAGGAACTGAAGTTGATTATCGCGGAAAGCGAGGAGGGCGGTGCAATTGAAACCTCAGAGCGCGAATTGATTCAGAATGTTTTTGATTTTGATAACCGCGTGGTACGCCAGGTCATGGTGCCGCGGATTAAGATCAGCGCCATGCCCGCTGACCTCACGATTCAACAGGCCATTGATACCGTGATTAAAGAGGGGTACTCCCGCTACCCCATTTTCGATCAGTCGCTGGATGAAATTGTGGGGGTAGTACACGCCAAAGACATCACCAATAATTTCATCCAACAACAGAACAAAGGTCTGCGCGATTTGATGCGCCCGGTGCATTTCATTCCCGAAACCAAGCCGATTGACGTGCTGCTGCGCGAGTTCCAAAAAAAGAAAACACAGTTGGCCGTGGTGGTGAGCGAGTTTGGCGGCACCATTGGGCTGGTAACCCTTGAAGATATTTTAGAGGAATTGGTGGGCGATATTCAGGATGAGCACGACCACGAACTACAGGTGGTAACCAAGCTGGAAAAACACGCGTACCAGATCATCGCACCTTCCTCGTTGCACGATATTAACAAAGCGCTGGATATTCCCTTCCCCGAGTCGGACGATTACGAAACTCTGGCCGGGTTGATTACCTACCACAATCCATCCGTAAACGAAGGCGATGAATTGGAGCTCTTTAACTATAAAATTAAAGTTCTGAAGATCAACAAAACGATTCCGGAGATCGTAGAAGTGCGCGTATTACCCGAAGCCATTCGGGCCGAGAATCTAGATTAGAAGCCATCTCAAAAATAGCGGCAGCGGCGTCAGACGGCTGGTGGCCGCAGTAACGAAGCCGTCAGATGCCTTAGCAGATGGATTTTTGAACTCCTGGGCTTTTGGACTGAGTTCATTTACTTTTTAGATGGCCTCCAGAAGCCATCTAAAAATATTCCGTCATGTCGAACGAAAGTGAGACATCCCTATTTGCAGCTGCAATCAAGGATTTCTCGATCGTACCTCCCTCGAAATGACGAGTAGACCCCCCGGATTTCAGAACCACTTTTTGTACCGGAAGTAGCCAATCATGCCCAACAAGACCACACCCATTACGCCTAATACCATAAAATATCCGTAGCGCCATTGCAGTTCGGGCATGTGGTTAAAATTCATGCCGTAAATGCCGGCAATGAACGAGAGCGGAATAAAGATGGCTGAGATGATGGTGAGTACCTTCATCACCTCATTCATTTTGTAGTTGATGGTATTCATATACAAATCCATCATCGTGGAGGTAACATCCCGGTAGGTATCCAAAGAATCAATCAGGTGGATGATGTGATCGTACACATCACTGAAGTATTTGATGGTGCGGTCCTCAATAAAGCCGGATTCGTTTTTGATGATCTTGTTCAAAGCCTCGCGCAGCGGATACACCATTTTGCGCAGGTAAATAAACTCTTTGCGTAGCGACTGAATTTGCTTGAAGTCGTCAATCGTTGGATTTTCGGATAGCCGGTCTTCAATCGCCTCTACTTTCTGGCCGATGTTTTCCAGCACCGCGTAGTAGCTGTCAACAATCGTATCTACCAGCCGGTACAACAAGTAATCGGAGCCTCGTTTCCTAAAGATGCTTGCCTCTGGCTTGATGCGATCTCGCACCAGGTTGAAAATATCGCCCTCTTTTTCCTGAAACGAGAGCAACAGACTTTTACCCAACACAAAGCTGATGTGCTCATAATCCACCAGGTCGCCTTCAATTTTATACAGCATTTTCAGCGTGAGAAACAGGTGATCTTCGTACTCATCTGTTTTTGGGCGATGTTCGGTATTCAACACATCTTCTACCAGCAGATAATGCAGGCTGAAATGCGCGCCAATTTTTTTGATGATGCCCGGATCGGTAAGGCCATCCACATTGATCCAATGAATTTGGCCGTTATGGCATTGATCCAGCAGTTGATCTACGCCCAGTTGGGTATGGTGATTGAATTTTTTCTCATCGTACGAAATGAGCTCCAAAATCGTGTTGCTGTCGGGCGGAGAAGTTACAGGTGCCTGGTGGTACCGGGAGATTTTTTTCAGAACGAGTTTGCGCAGGGTTTTGGGTTTCTTCATAGAAAAAAATTACTGGGGTAATTCGTTCCGGAAAAACAGGGCCCGGTGCGGAATGGCCAACTCCACGCCTTCCTGATCGAAGCGTTTTTTGATCGCGCGATGCAAATCGGTTTTCAAATCGAAGCCTTCATTTGGATTTTTCGCCCACGCGTATGCGCGCAATTGTACGCCCAATTCCGTAAGGCCCATCACCCGCACCGTAACCACCGCATCGCCCTTGGCGATTTCTTCCTGCGTACGCCCGTCGGTAATGTTGCGGTGTTTCATGGCCTCCTCCTGCACGATGGAAATCGCGCGTTCCAATGAGGTGTGGTGGGCGATGGTTAGTTCAATAAACATGCACACCCGCTCATCGGTAATGGTGGAATTAATGATAGTTTCGTTACTGATTACGCTATTCGGAATGACAATTCTACGGTTTTCAAAATCTTTGATGATGGTGTGGCGCAGCGTAATGTCTTCTACATCCCCTGAGTGGCTGCCGATCCTTACCCGATCGCCCACATGAAAGGGTTTAAAGATGACCAGAAAAACGCCGCTCACAATGTTAGAGAAGGCCGATTGCGAGGCAAAGCCAACAATCGCAGCCAGAATACCTGCACCCGTTAACAGGGTGGTGCCAAACGACTGCAGCGCCGGGATGGAGCGGAAGATGATGATGCCCGCGATCAAAAAAATGATAAAGTCGATGGCATTCTTAAAGAAATTGTAATGCGTAGGATCTACCCGCAGCTTTAAGGCGGCGCGTTTAAAAAAACGACCGACCACAAAGCGCAGAATGCGGGTAACAATAAACGCTACCAGCAATACGCTGATGATGTAAACGGTTTGTTCAATTTGTTGACTGGTCATAAACTACAACAGTCGAAGATAGGTAAACTTGGGATTGGCTGTACACCGGGCATTAGTTTTTTGCGCCTGCACGCAGGTACGCCAATCTTTTCTTTATGTTTGCAGCCAATGTCTCTGCGTCTGGACGATATCAAAGCACCCATTGCCACGGAGATGGAAACTTTTGAAAAGAAGTTTCGGTCCTCCATGTACACCAAGGTGCTCTTGCTGGATAAGATCATGAACTACATTGTGAAGCGCAAGGGGAAGCAAATGCGCCCCATGTTTGTGTTTCTCAGTGCCGGCACGTGTGGGGCCATTACAGATGCTACCTTTCGCGGAGCTGCGCTCATCGAGTTGTTGCATACGGCCTCCCTCGTGCATGACGATGTGGTGGACGATGCCAACTACCGAAGAGGCTTCTTCTCGGTAAATGCCCTTTGGAAAAACAAGATTGCCGTGCTGGTGGGCGATTTTTTGCTTGCCCGCGGGTTGATTCTTTCCATGGAAAACAAAGATTATGAGATGCTGGGTATTGTTACCCATGCGGTGAAGGAAATGAGCGAAGGCGAGTTGCTGCAAATGGAGAAGGCGCGCCACCTCGATATAGACGAGGCGGTTTACTATGAAGTGATCCGGCAGAAGACGGCCTCGTTAATTGCATCCTGTTGCGGGGTAGGGGCAAGTTCGGTACAGGCCGCCCCCGAAGCGGTAGCTGCCATGCGCAACTTTGGGGAGAAGGTAGGCATGGCTTTTCAAATCAAAGACGATTTGTTCGACTATGGCGATGAAGAAGTAGGCAAGCCGGTGGGCATTGATATCAAAGAAAAGAAAATGACGTTGCCACTGATTTACACGCTCAGCCAATTAGGGTGGTGGGAGAAACGCAAGATCATTTCTATTGTGCGCAACGAAAGCGATAAGCCCAAAAAAGTGAAATTTGTAATTGATACGGTAAAGGCTACCGGCGGTATTGCCTATGCCCAGCAGGCCATGAACCGCTACTATACCGAGGCCTTGCAGGCACTCGCTGCGTTTCCGGGCTCAAATTATCGCACCTCGCTGGAGCAACTCGTGCAATTTACCATCGAAAGGCGGCAGTAAGCTACTGTGATTTAGCGCTTTACAGGTTCAACAAAATAGACATAATTCCCGACCCCGATTGTATTTGATTCCCTAAATTGGGGCCCGGAAAACAAAGACCATTTAATTATTCCGATATGAAAATTACAGTTGTAGGTGCAGGTAACGTGGGCGCAACTTGTGCCGATGTGTTGGCATACCGCGAGGTGGCAAACGAGGTGATGCTGGTGGACATCAAAGAAGGTTTTGCCGAAGGCAAAGCGCTTGACATTTGGCAAAAAGCCCCCATCGATTTATACGATACGCGTACGATAGGCGCTACCAACGATTATTCAAAAACCGCTCATTCCGATGTGGTCGTAATCACGTCCGGTTTGCCCCGTAAGCCCGGCATGAGCCGCGATGACCTGATCGGAACCAATGCCGTTATCGTTAAATCGGTTACCGAAAACATTGTGAAGCATTCGCCCAACGCCATTATCATTGTGGTATCCAACCCGTTGGATGTGATGACGTACCAGGCGCACATCACCTCAAAACTGCCGCGCACGCGGGTGATGGGTATGGCGGGCATTCTGGATACGGCGCGTTACCGCGCATTTCTGGCCGAGGCATTAAATGTATCGCCTAAAGACATTCAGGCGATGATTTTGGGTGGCCATGGCGATACCATGGTGCCCCTGCCGCGGTACACCACCGTATCGGGCATTCCGGTAACGGAGTTGATTGCAAAAGATAAACTGCAGGCCATTATTGAGCGCACAAAAGTGGGCGGCGGCGAGTTGGTAAAGTTAATGGGCACTTCTGCTTGGTATGCACCCGGTTCAGCCGCGGCACAAATGGTGGAAGCAATTGTAAAAGACCAACGCAGAATCTTGCCCGTGTGTGTGCAATTGGATGGCGAGTATGGCATTAAAGATTGCTATCTGGGTGTGCCGGTGGTGCTGGGCAAAAACGGTATTGAGCGCATTATTGAGCTCGACCTGAACAGCGATGAAAAAGCGCTGCTCGAAACCAGCCGCAAGCATGTGAAGGAAGTGATGGAAGTGTTGGATAAGTTGGGCAAATAAAAAACCCCGGTAAATTTTTACAAAGAAGGCGGCTCATTCGGGTCGCCTCTTTTTTTATATGAGGCCGTGGGCCGCAGCATGGAAACCATGGCGCAGTTATAATTCCGCGTAAGCGTACAACGCGAAGATGACCAGGGCCAACAAAATGCCGAAAAGCAATAACCAGTTTCGTTGAGACTTCATGGGTGGCAATTGGGTAACCAAACGTAGACTGGCAGTTGTGCCAAACCAACGGAAAGCGAAAATGCCAGCACTGCGTTTTTGGAAACGTGTTCGTGTTGATGTTCGCGATGCGATTAAAAAGACCACCGGCTCGGCACTAAGTAATGACCCTTGATTTTGGTAGTTTTGAATCAATTGCTACGTATGAATAAGTGCCTGCTCCTCATCGATGACGAAGACAACCTGCGCACGCTGATGGCCAAGGTGCTGGAGTTGGAGGGTTACAGCGTGTTTCAGGCCCGGAATCTGCAAGCCGGCTGGAAACAGGCCGAACTGGATGAGGTGACGTTGATCATTACAGACGTAAGGCTTCCTGACGGGAACGGTGTGGAGTTTGCCGGTCGTCTGAAACAAAAATATCCCGCCAAGGAGGTGATTGTACTCACCGCCTATGGCAACATTGCAGACGGGGTACAGGCGATACGAAACGGAGCGTTTGATTACCTGACAAAGTCCGACCACCAGGAGCGATTGATTCCACTTGTAAACAAAGCCTTTGAGAAGGCAACCCTGCAGCAGCGGCTGGCCGATCTGGAACGAAAGGTGAAAAACGATTTTGGTTTCTCGAAAATTATCGGCAACAGCCCGACCATTCGCGAAGCGATTACACTGGCACAAAAAATTACAGATTCCGACCAAACCATTTTACTAACGGGAGAAACCGGCACAGGAAAGGAGGTTTTTGCGAATGCCCTGCATTACGAAAGCCCACGCAAACATAAACCGTTGGTGGCAATCAACTGCAGCGCCATTGCGAAAGACCTGCTGGAAAGCGAACTCTTTGGCTATGCGGCCGGGGCCTTTACCCATGCCACAAAAGATAAGCGAGGGTTACTTGAAGAGGCGCAAAACGGTTCGCTTTTTCTGGATGAAGTAGGCGAGTTGACGTTGGAACTCCAGGCAAAGCTATTGCGCGTGTTGGAAACAGGCGAGTATTACCGCGTGGGTGATGCGCGGGTGCGAAAGGCAAATGTTCGGGTGATTGCTGCCACCAACCGTGATTTGGAGAAAGAAATTGAATTGGGCCATTTCCGCAGCGACTTGTTCTATCGCCTGGCGGTTTTTCAGTTGGCGTTACCGTCCCTTCGCGAGCGCCCGGAAGACATTCCTTTACTGGCCGCACACTTTTTACAACTGGCGGCAGCCAAGAGCCGGAAGCGAATCATGGGGATGGACGCTGATTTTTTAGCCGCCCTGCAAGTGCACGTATGGAAGGGAAATATCCGCGAGCTGAAAAATGTGATTGAGCGTTGTGTAATCCTAACGCAAGACACCCAGTTAACAGCTTCGCTCTTGCCTTCAGACTTCAACACCGGAGCAAAGGCATCGCTCCACCGGCTGGTGGATGTCGAGCGCGAGCACATTAAAAACATATTGCGTTTAGCCGAGGGTAATAAAACCCGGGCGGCCAAATTGCTCGATATCGGCCTCACCACGCTATATCAGAAAATCAAAGACTACAATCTGTAGCCGTCCCGTTTGCGAAAACTACCCTTCGGATTCCGAAGGCTTTAGATTATCGAATTTTTGTAAGTGGTTGATTATCAATAGCCCCTGATTGAGGCACATTTGTTGGCATTGGCCCCAACAAAAACATTACCATGATGATTCTACTGCTTCTGCTTCTCGGGACTGCCAGCTTCGCGCTCCTGTATCGTTCGATTGAATTTTTTGACAAAATCTAGCGGGCAATGATCTTCCTGTTGATTATTTCTCTTTTGGTGGCCGCCTATCTGGTGTACGCCCTTCTAAAACCTGAAAAATTTTAATGCTATGCGCGAAGAGATTTTTGGAATTGTAGCTATTTTTTTGCTCGCGGTACTGTGTGCGTGGCCGCTTGGCCGTTACATCGCCCGCGTATTGAAGGGGGAAAAATCCTTCACCGACTTCTTGGCTCCGCTGGAACGCTTGATTCTCCGTGTAAGCGGTGTCGACCCCACGGTTTCGATGGACTGGAAAGAAAACGCAAAAGCCTTGCTGCTGCTGAATTTTATTTTCTTCCTCCTGGCGATGGCGGTGCTGCTCACGCAAAGTCATCACCCGTTTTTGAACCCCGACCAGATTGCCTCCATGGAACCAACAACCGCTTTCAACACAGCCGTTAGTTTCATGACGAACACCAATCTGCAACATTACAGTGGCGAAACCGGTGCCAGCTACCTCACGCAGCTGCTGGTGTTCTGCTTTTTGCAATTTGTGAGTGCAGCCACCGGCATTGCCGCCATGGCGCTGCTGTTTCAAGCTATGGTGAATCGCCAGTCAACAGCCGTTGGAAATTTCTATGAGTTGTTTCTGAAATCGAATACCCGCATTCTGCTGCCCATTGCCCTGCTCGTGGCCATCGCTTTAGTGTGGGAAGGAACGCCTTCCACCTTCGAAGGTGCCGCTACCATTACTACGCTAGAGGGCGACACGGTGCAGGTGGCGCGCGGCCCGGTAGCACCCATGGCGGCCATTAAGCAAGTGGGAACCAACGGTGGCGGTTATTTCGGACCGAACTCGACCCATCCGTTTGAAAATCCCACGTATATCAGCAACGCGGTAGAGAACTTCGCCATCCTGATCATTCCAATTGCGTTGGTATTTGCCTTCGGATTTTACCTCGGCAAGCCGCGTGTGGGCTACGCGTTTCTGGGCGCCATGACCATCCTTTTCATGGTGTTTGTGGCAATCTCGGTCTACTTCGAATCGAAAGGTAACCCGGCCCTGGCCGCGATGAACGTGAACACCGCTGCAGGAAACCTGGAAGGCAAAGAAATGCGATTCGGTACCGCGGCCAGCTCCCTTTGGGGAGTATCCACTACCTCTACCTCCAATGGTTCTGTCAACTCCATGCACGACAGCCACACGCCCCTCTCCGGAGGTGTATTCATGTTGGACATGATGATTAATGCCATCTACGGAGGTGTGGGTGTAGGCTTCATCAACTTTTTTGTGTTCGTGGTTATTGCCGTGTTTATGTCGGGCCTTATGGTAGGGCGAACGCCTGAGTTATTCGGCAAAAAGATTGAAGCCAAAGAAGTTAAGATTGCCGCGCTCATCGCCATTGCGCATCCACTTTTCATTCTGGTGGGCACGGCCATCGCCACCTACCTGCACACCCGCCAGCCGGATATTGGATGGCTGAATAACCCATCGTACCACGGCTTTAGCGAAATGTTGTACGAGTTCACATCCGCTGCTGCTAACAACGGCTCGGGCTTCGAAGGGCTTGCCGATGCTACTCCTTTTTGGAATGTCCTTACGGGGATTGTGATGATGCTGGGAAGGTTCATCCCCATCATTGGGCCTTTGGCCATTGCGGGTTCTCTGGCCGCCAAAAAATACATTCCCGAGAGTGCCGGCACCCTGCGCGTGGAAAGTCCTGCATTTGCGGCTGTGCTGCTCTCTGTTATCGTGATCATTGCAGCGCTCTCCTTCTTTCCGGCATTGACTCTTGGGCCTTTGGCCGAATACTTCTCAGTCTCTCATTTTTAACATTCATCGAAGATGAAACGCAAAAAAATCTCGCAAAGCCTTTTCGAACCCTCATTGGTTCGCGCAGCCTGGAAGCAATCGTGGATCAAACTTGATCCGCGGGTTATGATCAAAAACCCGGTCATGTTTTGTGTGGAGATTGGCACCTTGATTATGCTGGTGGTCATGATCTACTCCTTTTCAAAATCCGATCAGGGAAGTCCGCTCTACAATGTCCTGATCTTTTTCATTCTGCTGATCACCCTGCTGTTTGCCAATTTTGCCGAGGCCTTGGCCGAAGCCCGTGGTAAAGCGCAAGCCGACTCGCTTCGGAAAACGCGCGAAGAAACGCCTGCAAAAATCTGGCGAGATGGCCGGATTGGAACGGGCACCTCGTCCGATCTGAAAAAAGGTGATGTGTTTGTGTGCGAAGCAGGCGACATCATTCCGTCCGATGGCGAAATCATGGAGGGCATTGCCACAGTGGACGAAAGCGCCATCACCGGTGAATCAGCACCGGTTATTCGCGAAGCCGGTGGCGACAAATCAAGTGTAACAGGCGGCACCAAGGTATTGTCCGACCGCATTAAAGTGATGGTGACCACCCAGCCGGGCGAGAGCTTTCTTGATAAGATGATCTCGCTGGTGGAAGGTGCCAGCCGCCAAAAAACACCCAACGAATTTGCGCTCACGCTGCTGCTTGCAGGCTTCACCTTAGTTTTCTTGTTGGTAACCGTCACCCTAAAGCCGTTTGGCGATTTTGCGCAAACTCCTATTAACGTAGGCGCCCTCATTGCGCTGTTTGTGTGCCTGATTCCCACCACCATTGGCGGACTCTTGTCGGCCATTGGTATTGCGGGCATGGACCGTGCGCTGCAAGCCAATGTAATCGCCAAATCTGGCAAAGCGGTTGAAACAGCCGGAGATATTGATGTGTTGCTGCTGGACAAAACCGGCACCATCACCATCGGAAACAGAAAAGCCACTTTCTTCTATCCCGTGAATGTTTCGAACGAAAGTGCATTTATTGAAGAGGCTACTGTTGCTTCGCTGGCGGATGAAACCCCGGAAGGAAAATCGATTGTTGAGTTGGCTGCAACTAAAGGCTATCGACATCCCTCCGCACTTGGAGGCGGCATCAAATCCATTACCGGAGCAAAAGTGATTAAGTTCTCGGCCGAAACGCGCTGCTCGGGCTTGGATTTGCCCGATGGTCGCAGAATTCGCAAAGGCGCTTCCGATGCGATCCGCAGAATTGTGGAAAGTGCCGGCAAGGAATTTCCCGCGCGCGCCCAGGAAGTGGCGAACAACATCTCTGCCAATGGCGGCACACCGCTGGTTGTGTGCGTGAATGAAACGGTAACCGGAGTAATCGAACTGCAAGACATCATCAAGCCCGGCATCACGGAACGTTTCGAACGCTTGCGCAGGATGGGTGTGCGCACCGTGATGGTTACGGGCGATAATCCGCTAACGGCCAAATACATTGCCACCAAAGCCGGTGTAGACGATTTTATTGCCGAAGCGAAACCAGAAGACAAACTGGCCTACATTCGAGAACGACAACAAGAAGGCAAGCTGGTGGCCATGATGGGCGATGGCACTAACGATGCCCCGGCCCTGGCTCAGGCTGATGTAGGCGTGGCCATGAATAGTGGTACGCAGGCTGCCAAAGAGGCCGGTAACATGGTGGACCTGGACAACGACCCCACCAAACTGATTGAAGTTGTGGAGATCGGAAAGCAACTGCTCATCACCCGCGGCACGCTCACCACGTTCTCGATTGCGAACGATGTAGCTAAATACTTCGCCATCGTACCCGCACTTTTTATTGCCTCTATCCCCGGCCTGCAGGCGCTTAACATCATGCAACTGGCCAGCCCGGAAAGCGCTATTCTGTCGGCCGTTTTCTTTAACGCTATTATTATCCCGCTGCTTATTCCGTTGGCCCTTCGCGGGGTACAGTACAAGCCGCTTGGAGCCAGTGCGCTACTCACCCGCAACCTGTTGGTTTATGGGTTAGGCGGTTTGGTGTCGCCCTTTTTGGGCATCAAGTTGATCGACCTTCTCATCGGCAGCATTCTCTAAATCATTTAAAAATGAAAATACATTTCCTCATTGCCCTTCGCATGACTGCGATTACGCTCGTACTCTTTGGTGTACTCTACCCTTTACTGATCACCGTGATCGCCACCCTCATCACCGGCCACCAGGGCAAAGGTGAAACTGTAGAAGTCGATGGACGAATCGTTGGCTTTAAACACATCGGGCAGTCGTTTGTATCAGACAGATACTTTCACGGCCGACCTTCGGCCGTGGGTTATAATGCAGCGGCTACCGGTGGATCGAACAAGGCAATTACGAATCCAGACTATCTCGAACAAGTGCGGGAACGCATAACACAAATACAGACAGCCAACCCGGAAAGTGGTTCGCAAAAGATTCCGGTGGATTTGGTAACCGCCTCTGGAGGCGGTTTGGATCCGCACATCTCGGTAGAAGCGGCTTTATTTCAAGTGCCCCGAATCGCCAAAGCGCGAGGACTCGATGCCGCTGCAATTGAAAAACTAATTCTCCAGCACACGCAAGGCCCGGCAGTCGGATTGTTCGGTCCGAGCTATGTACACGTACTTCAACTCAATACTTCATTAGATCAAGTGAAATAGTATCATGAAAAATATTCTCTTTTTCGTTCTTGCGTTAACTGCCCTGCGCGGCACGGCCCAGGTGGTGAACACCGCAACCATGGATACTTCCAGTTTTAACTACCAAGGTAAGGTGTCGGTAGAGGGTTATATTGACGCGTATTATGCTTTTGACTTTAATCGCCCCGCGGATGGCAATCGACCATACTTCGTGTCGATGTCGCGGCATAATGAAATGACAGTTAATCTAGCCTACATTGATGTGAAGTATTCATCGTCTCGCCTCCGGGCGCGCTTTGTGCCAGGGTTTGGTACCTACATCAACGCGAACTACGTGGCGGAGCCGGGATCGCTCAAAAACATCATCGAAGCCAGCGCTGGTGTACGCCTTTTTCCGAAGAAAAGCATCTGGCTGGATGCGGGTGTGTTTGGTTCTCCGTACACCAACGAAAGCGCCATCAGCAAAGACCACCTGGCCTATACGAGGTCGTTCGCGCCCGAGTATGTACCGTACTACCTGTCGGGCCTGAAGCTCACCGTACCGTTCCATCAAAAAGTGAATGGCTACTTGTACCTGTTGAACGGCTGGCAACAGATCCAAGATGTAAACAGAGGCAAAGCCGTGGGCACTCAGATTGAATATCGCCCCAATAACTATTGGCTATTGAACTGGAATACGTATATCGGCAGCGAGGAGTCGGCTGTGAATCCCACGTTTCGCACCCGTTATTTTACCGATGCATTTTTTATCTATTCCAGGGATAAGTGGAGTGCCACCGGTTGTGCCTACATTGGTGTACAGGAACGCAGCGAAAATGGCTCTGCCACCTGGTGGCAGGCGAACTTGATCGGGCGCTACAATGTAACACCGATGACCTCGGTCACCGGGCGCATCGAATACTTTAATGATCCTGATCGGGTTCAAATCAACCCGATCACCGGGTTGCCGGGCTTTAGCAGCTACTCCAGCTCGCTGGGTCTTAATTTAAAAGTTGCTGAAAACGTGTTGTTCCGCTTTGAAGGACGCACCTTCTTCTCCGGCAAAGAGATGTATCTTCGCGACACCACCCCTGTAAAAACCAGCCACTGGTTTACTTCGAACATAACCTTGTGGTTTTGAAATGAACGCGCCCGAAAAGCAATCGGCTGAATATTTTCTGAACCTGATCCGCAAAAGTAAACGCGGTAAGTTCAAGATTTATTTAGGCATGAGTGCAGGCGTAGGCAAATCGTACCGGATGTTGCAGGATGCGCACAGTTTGCTGCGGAGTGGAGTGGATGTGCAGATCGGCTACATCGAAACCCATGGCCGGGAGGAAACTTACGGCCTGTTGGCAGGCTTACCGCAAATCCCGAGGCGCACGGCCTTCTACAAGGGTAAGGAGTTAGAGGAAATGGATGTTCAGGCGATTTTGAACCGACATCCGGAAGTGGTGATTGTAGACGAGCTGGCCCACACCAACATCCAAGGCAGCAAAAACGAAAAACGGTGGCAAGACGTGCAAGAGATTTTACAGGCGGGTATCAATGTGGTGAGTGCGATGAACATTCAGCATATTGAAAGTCTAAATGATGAAGTGCAGCGAATTACCGGAGTTGAAGTAAAAGAACGCGTGCCAGACCGGGTGATTCAAGGGGCCGATGAGGTGGTAAACATCGACTTAACAGCCGATGAACTTATAAGTCGTTTGAAAGACGGCAAAATCTACAAAGCCGAGAAAATAGAAACGGCTCTGCGTAATTTTTTTCAAACTGAAAAAATTTTGCAGTTGCGCGAGTTGGCGCTGAAAGAAACAGCAGCCCAGGTGGAGCGTAAGGTGGATACCGAGGTTACGGTTGACTCGAAGCTGCGCCACGAGCGGTTTTTGGCCTGTATCAGCAGTAACCATATAAAAGCGAAAATGATCATCCGGAAGACCGCCCGGTTGGCCAGCTACTACAACTCAAAATGGTATGTGCTTTACGTGCAAACACCCCGAGAAGATCCCAACCGTATTCCATTGGCCGCACAGCGGCATTTGATTAACAACTTCAAACTTGCCACCGAGCTTGGTGCTGAGGTTCTGCAAATTAAAAGCGCACAGATCTCCGCGTCTATTTTCAAGATTTCCGTGGATAAACAGATTACCACTATCTGTATGGGTAAACCAAACTGGCATTTGATGGGGCTACTGTTTAGTACGCTTTCGTTCAAGCGGTTGCTCAATCGGCTCTCCGAAAACAATATTGATCTGATTATTTTGTCATAGCATGAAACTCAAAACCAAATTAGCGCTCGGTGTCGTGGTTCTTTTTACGTTTTTGGTGCTCATTGCCGGCCTTGGCTTGTTTAGCCTTTACCAGCTGGAGTCGAATACGGAGAGTATCCTGAAGAACAACTACGAATCGGTGAAGTACATGAACCGGATCATAGATGTGACGGACAGTCTTTCCACGGGTTCGATGGTCATGATAGAACTTGATTCACTCATTGGTTTACAGGAACGAAATGTAACAGAACGTGGGGAAGCAGCACTTACGGGTCGCCTGCGCGAAAATTATCAGCGTTTAAAAATTGATCCGTTAGATTCTTTGGCTTTGGCCGATCTCCACCAGAGTACGGTGAACATTCAACGGCTCAATATGCAGGCGGTAGAGGCTAAAAGTAGCACTGCGGTCGCGGCTGTACAAAATGCCTACAAGTATCTTACGGCATTGGCCACATTGGTAGTTATGGTGGCGCTTGTGATCATCTTTAATTTGCCGGGTTACATTGCCAATCCCATTGCGCAATTGAATGCAGCTATTCAGTCCGTATCGCGTAAGAGCTATGAAGAACGCTTGTCGGTTGAGCGCACAGATGAGTTTGGCGAACTTGCAGAAACCTTTAATCAGATGGTGGAGAAGTTGGATGAATACGAGCATAGTAACCTGGCGAATCTGCTTTTCGAAAAGAAACGAATCGAAACCATCATTAATCGCATGAACGATCCGGTGCTGGGTCTTGATCAAAAAAATAAAGTTGTTTTTGCCAACCGCCAGACCTTGGAGTTGCTCAATCTCCGGGAAGAACAACTTGTGAATCAATACGCGCCCGATGTGGCAGTGGAGAACGATTTGTTGCGCAATATGATCCGCCAAGAGCCGGAAGACAGCCATAAGCTTATTACGATTGCTATCGATGGCAAAGAGCATTTCTACCTTCGGGAAACCGCGGGTATCGATTATGTTCCGACCGGGGAAACGGAAAAACAGCCGATTGGCCGGGTAATCTTGCTGCGTGATGTTACCACGTTTAAAGAGTTGGATGTGGCCAAAACGAATTTTATTGCCACCATCTCACATGAACTCAAAACACCGATTGCATCCATCCAAATGGGAAGTTCGCTGCTGAACGATGGTCGGTTAGGAACGCTTAACACGGAGCAACAAAAAATCGCCACTTCGCTACAAGAGGAGAGTGCACGGCTTTCGCGGCTGGTAAGCGAACTGTTGGATTTGTCGCAAGCTGAGTCCGGCCGGATGAAGCTGAACATTCGACCTCAGCAGGTGCCACCCCTGGTTGAGCGCGCGATACAGAGCGTAACCATGCAGGCGCAGCGGAAGAATGTGGTGATCCGACAGGAGTTTCAAAACGAACTGCCGCCAGTCGGGGTGGATGCAGAGAAGACAACGTGGATATTAACGAATTTACTCACGAACGCCATCCGCCACAGTCCGGAAAACGGGGTAGTTGACGTGAGGGCGTTTGCTGCAGGTGTTCATCTTCGGATTGAAGTGGCTGATTACGGCAGCGGCATTGAGCCGCGGTATTTAGATCGGATATTCGATCGGTTCTTTCAAATTCCGGGTGCGGTTACCGGTACGGGTTTGGGGCTCACGATTTGTAAGGAGATTATGCAATCGCAACACGGTGAGATCGGTGTGAGTAGCGAGTTGGGCAAGGGTTCCCGATTTTTCGTAGAATTGGCGCCTGCGGCGGTATGACCTGTGGTGGCCCTGATTAAGAGCGCACCTTCACCGCCTGATAAATCACTTCGCCTGTGGCCAATCCGTACTGAAAGCGCTCGGCCGCAGTAAACGTTTCAGAAAAGTGTTGCGGCTGTGGCAGCAGCCCGCTTTGGGCAATCCGCTGGGCGTAATCCTTTCCGTATTTGCGCACGTGGTCGTCCTGACCAAAGCGCCTTTCGCGTTCGCGCGGATCGGTAATGGTGGTATCTTCCACCGTGGCGTCTGGCACGGGTGCGAAAAAGGGAACTTGTAAAATCGCAAAACCTCCTGGTTTCAGTACGCGGTTAATCTCGCGCAGGGCCTGTCGGTCATCGTGCACGTGTTCTAACACATGGTTGCAAAGCACCACATCAAACTGGTTGTCCGCAAACGGCATGGTGTGAATATCCATTTTCACTTTCGCCAGCGGCGATTCAATATCGGCCGTGATATAATTGATGCCGTGTAACTTTTCGAATTCGGGCATAAAGCACGCCTCTGGTGCGATGTGCAGCACGTGGTGCGGGCCCGAGAAGAAGGTAGTTTTTTGTTTCAGAAACAACCAGATCAGGCGGTGCCGTTCCAGCGATTGGCACGAAGCACACAACGCGTTGGGGCGGGATTTTATTCGGCCGTAGGGCAAAAACTCCCGGTACCGGTGGCCGCAAATCGGGCAGGTTACTCGTTGGCCCGCGTAAAGCAACCCAAGCACGCGCAAGCCTAAACCGCTTAACCGTTGTAGGTACTTGCGGGGCACGAAACGAATAAACAATGAAATGATTTTGCGCATAATTTTTATTCCCCAATCAGTAACCGCCCCGAAGCGGTATCAACCGCATTCAGGAATTCTGTGATTTGCGAGGCTTTCCGAATCTTTTCTCAGGATTAATCTCAAAAAACTTCGTGTAATCCGGCATTTTGCAAAGTTAGCCAAACGGGAGACATTATTGGATACGCGAATTTTGAGCGAACTTCGATTCAAGTAAAACTATTTTTAAATGCCGATCATCTCTATGCTGAGACGGTTGAATGACAAATTAACCAATTAAAAACCAGGGATTTAACGTTTTCGTGTGGCAGAGACTCTACTCCAAATCGCTATGATGCATTCCGATTCCCTCATCGCCCGGGCCCGCGAGGGGGACCCGAATGCCCAAGGTAAGCTGGTGCAGCTCTGGTACAAGCGCATCTACAACTTTGGATACAAGTTTTTCTTCGATCACGACCTCGCTATGGAAGTAGCGCAGAAAACCTTTATCAACATGCACCGCAACATCGCTGCGTTGCAGGAAACAACCCGGTTTCGCCCGTGGCTGTACACCATTGCCGTGAACTGCTGCCGCGAAGAGTTGCGTAAACGTAAAGCCAACCGGGCCGTGCCGCTGGACCACTATCAACCCGGCGTGGCGGAAGAGAGCTACCGCTGGGAGGCGTCCGGCCATCGGCACGAAAACCCCGAGCGCGTTTTGCGCCAAACCGAATTGTCTGACTTGCTGCAACAGTGCTTGTTGGAATTGCCAGAGGAGCAGCGCGAAGTGGTGATTATGAAGGAGTACGAAGGCCTGAAATTTCGGGAGATTGCGGAGACCCTGAATATTTCGGAGAACACCGCAAAATCGCGGATGTATTATGGGCTTGATGCATTGAAAAAGATTTTGGAGAAAAAAAGTATCACGAAAGAAACCATTGGGTATGAACTATAAACCAGACGAAGCCACGCTAATGGCGTACCTGTACGGGGAGCTGGATGCACCCGAAATGGAAAAAGTGCGAGTGTACCTGGAGCACCATCCCGCGCAAGCGGCCGCCCTGAAGGACGCGCAGTTTGCCCGGTCCGCCCTTCAACACGTGCGCGAGCAGGAAGTGATCGCGCCCCCGATTATTTTCGATCAGCCCCAGCGGCCCAGCCGGTGGTTGAACGGTACGCTAAAGACGGTATTGGGTATTGCGGCTTCATTTGTAATCATGTTGGTGGCGGCAAAACTACTGGGCCCGGATATCAAAGTTGCGGATGGCGAATTGCGCATCAGCTTTGGGGGGCCGGTAAGCCAAGATTTGCCCAAGGTGGCTCCGCTTTCGCGGGATGAAGTGCAAACGTTGATCAAGCAGTCGCTGGCGGCAAATAATGAAACCCTGCAAACCGGCTGGCGTGCAGAGCAGGAAAAATTGCAAAGCCTGGTGCGCAACACGGCCAAATGGAACGATGAGAAGATGACGAAACTGCTCGCCTCCACCGGGCAGGCCTCTACCGACCAGATCGAAGGGTTTGTGGCCACGCTGCAAAAGGAAAATCTTAAAATGATGCAAGACTACCTTAGCCTGACCACCACCGATCAAAAGAAATACATGGAGGGCTTGCTGGTAGATTTTTCAAAGTACTTGCAAGAGCAGCGAAATCAGGATTTGAATGCGCTCAGTGCGCGGCTGGCCAATCTGGAGAAAAATAACAATCAGTTTCGCGAAGAAACCGGACAGATTTTGGCCACCATTTTAACGGCCTCAGGGCCAACAACAAAAAAACAAGTGAATTATTAAACAGGAACGAAGATGAAAGCAGCAATGAAAGTTTGGCTAAGTGTGGGTTTGATGGCGGTTGCGGTTGCGGTATCCGCGCAAGCGAAAGTTGATACCGAACGTATGGATCGAGACATTGAAGTGGCAGAGAATGTGCTGGCTACTCTTATTAAGCAACAGCTGGCGGTACGCAACAACTTTTTCCCGATTGAAGTTGAGGGAACGTACACAGAGGGCTACGGTGTAACGTTTCGGTTGCCCACCGAAACATTCTGGATGTTGCCGCAGTGGCGCGATGATCTGATTCGCATTGAAGGCCAGGCAAGCGGCAATGTGTATAATTTTGAAACGGAAGAAGATGAAGATGGGCGGGTACGGGTGATTTCCCCCCGCACCGCAAGCTCACCGGCCCGCGCGGCTGCGCGAAACCGGCGCGACACAACCTCCGCCACCGACTACTACGAAAAGGTTTTACTAGCGTCAAAGAACTTTTTGGCGGACTATGGTGATATGCTCAGCGAACTGCGACCCAACGAGCGCATCACCATCACCAACCGCCACGAAAATCAACGCTTCTGGTTCCCCGCCATGAGCGAAGGTAAACGCAATTACATTTCTGTAGACGTGCTGAAGGGAGATGTAGCGCAGTTTCGACAAGGTAAAATCACACGCGATCAACTCATGGGTAAAATCGCGGTGATAAATAGCGAGTCGACCGATGAACTCGATCCGGACCTGGAGCTGCTCTCCAGCATTTTCAATCGCCTCTATCGCCCGGACTTATCGCGCACATTCTTTACCCAGGAGGAAGTGTACTACGAGCGACTGAAGAATTTTGGCGCCATTTTCCAGATGCAAGTGTACTCCAGCAACATCGTGTCGGACGACTGGAACCGGGAGGGGCGCACCCGCTTGTATGATATGCCCACGTTAAATCTTCGGGCGGTTGATCAAAAAACCCGCGATGAAAAAGTAAAAGCCATCTACCCGAAGTTTGAATCTGAGCTGAAAGAAAACCTGTTGGAATACGGCCGCACCGTGAAAAGTTTGAAGCCGGACGAAACGCTGGTGTTCAACGTGAAGATGACCCGGTGCGAAGAATGCGGTGTTCCCGCCTCGCTGGAATTCTCGGTAAAAGGAGCGGTATTGGCGGATTATGCCAATGCACGGATCAGCAAAGAGGCTGCTTTGTCTAAAGTTTTTGTTAAAAAAGGTGTGAATCAATAAAATTCAGCAATCAAAAGCATCATTTCCGCTACTCGTTCGTTATAGGAAATGATGCTTTTTTATTCAAATACCTCTTTAAAGGTATTGTTGTGCATCAAAGCGTAGGCTAGTTTTCGTTTTTTGTAAAATACCTTATAAACCTAAATCTGTATGAACCGAAGAAATTTATTGATCGGTGGCGGCGTAGTGGTGGGCCTGGTCATTATTTATTTGATCGTGGGCAGGGAGGTGCAATCCGGCACCGCGGATATTCTGGCGGATGTAAAGAAAGGTCAGTTTCGGGTAGAGGTGGAAACCACCGGAGAACTGGAGGCGAAGAACTCCATCAAGATCAACGGCCCGGGGGCCCTTCGCAATTTTGGAATTTGGCAGGTCACGATTCAGAATATTATTGACGAAGGTACCGTGGTAAAGAAAGGCGACTGGGTAGCTTCGTTGGATCCTTCTGAATTTCAAAATAAGTACACGGCCAAGCAAATCGAATTGGATAAGGCCAACTCCAAATTTACGCAAACGCAGCTCGACACTACACTGCAATTGCGCCAAAGCCGCGATGAGTTGATTAACTTGAAGTATGGCGTTGAGGAGAAGCAAATTGTGCTCGATCAATCCAAGTTTGAGCCGCCCGCCAGCCAGAAGCAGGCCGAGATTGAACTCGACAAAGCCCGCCGCGCCTATGCCCAGGCGTTGGAGAACTACAAAATCAAGAAAAATCAGAATATCGAAAAGATGCGCGAGATCGCAGCCGAGCTTAGAAAAGTGCAAAACGAATACAATAATATGTCGGAAACCCTGCAAAGTTTCGAGGTAACGGCACCCGAACCCGGCATGGTGATTTATCAGAAAGATTGGGATGGTAAGCCGATCAAGGCAGGATCACAAATTCAGATGTGGGATCCCACCGTGGCCACGTTACCTGATCTTTCGGTGATGATGTCGAAGACGTTTGTAAACGAGGTAGACGTACGCAAAGTAAAGCCGGGCCAAAAAGTGGAAATTGGTTTGGATGCCTATCCCGATAAAAAGTTAAAGGGCTCGGTGATTCGCGTGGCGAACGTGGGTGAACAACGCCCGAATTCCGACTCCAAAGTTTTTGAAGTGGCCGTTGAACTTGAAGGCTCGGATGCATCCCTTCGCCCGGGCATGACTACAAGCAACAAGATCGTTGCGCAAGCCATAGACTCGGTTTTGTTTGTGCCACTGGAGTGTTTACACAATCAGGCCGATAGTATTACCTACGTGTTTAAGAAAGACGGCATCAATGTCACCAAGCAAGAGGTAATCATCGGGGCTACCAACAGCAACGAAGCGGTAATCGAAAAAGGCTTGCAATTGGGCGATAAAGTGTTTTTGTCGATTCCCGCGGGGAAAGAAAAAGCGGATGTAGCCTTGCTTCCGGAACTCAACGGCAAACGCAAGAAGAAAGAGGGTGTAGCGTCCGATTCTTCCAAGGCCGTGGTAGCTTCCAATCAGTAACGCATGATTCCGCCACGCGTTCTGGCTAATTTGTCCATCGCGATTGCCGCGGTGCTGGCCAATAAAATTCGCTCGCTGCTTACCGCCCTGGGCATTATCTTCGGGGTGGCCGCGGTTATTTCCATGCTTGCCATTGGTAACGGTGCGCAACAAGAAATTCTCGATCAGATCAAGTTGGTGGGCGTAAACAATATTGTGGTTCGGCCGATTGTGGAACAAAAAGAAGAAAAGTTAGAGGAGAAGCCGGGCCAGAAGGAGCAAAAGAAGTTTTCGCCCGGCCTCACCATTCGCGATGTAAAAAGCGCAGCACAAATTATTCCCGGGTTGTCGCGTATAAGTCCGGAGATCATTCTGGAAACCTCCATCATCCGCAACGGCTTCAAGCGTTCGGCCAAGCTGGTGGGGGTGGAGCCTGCTTATTTTGATATCTACAACTTTGCGCTGCACGAGGGGCAGTTGTTTTCTGGTGAACAGTTGCGTGCGGGCTTGCCCGTATGTGTGATCGGTCATGCAATCAAGACGAAATTTTTTACTACGGAAAACCCGGTGGGCAAGAGCATTAAAGTGGGCCCGCATTGGCTACTCATCGTAGGGGTATTGCAAGAACGATTGGTATCTGAAACCAGCATTAGTAAACTGGGTATCCGTGATTTTAATATGGACGTGTACGTGCCCATTCAAACCGTTTTGATTCGCTATCGCAACCGCGATCTGATCACGCGCGGCACGTTGCAGGAAGAGGCGATGCGCAGCCGGGGTTGGGTAAATACTGCGAACCAAAACGAGGCGAAAGAAAAAGAGCGAAAAAACTATCACCAACTCGATCGTTTGGTGATTCAGGTAGAAGCAACAGACAAGCTTCGCTCGATTGCGGAAATCCTTTCGCGCCTCTTGCAACGCAGGCATTACGATGTGGTGGATTATGAAATCGAAATCCCCGAGTTGCTGTTGAAACAACAGCAGCGCACAAACGACATTTTTAATTACGTGCTGGGTGCCATTGCCGGAATTTCTTTGCTGGTGGGTGGAATTGGGATTATGAACATCATGTTGGCATCTGTGTTGGAACGCATCAAAGAAATCGGACTTCGACTCTCTTTGGGAGCCAAAAAGTCGGACATTGTGCAACAGTTTCTGTTCGAGGCCATGATGATCAGCGTAAGCGGGGGTATCATTGGCGTGATACTGGGCGTGAGTCTCGCCTTCTTGGTTTCTTCCATTGCAGATATTCCTACCATTATTACGGTTTCATCTATTGTGGTGGCATTTGGTGTAGCGGCCACCGTGGGCTTGGTTTTTGGCATCGCCCCTGCACGCAGAGCTGCACAACAAGATCCTATAACCTCTTTGCGCTATGAGTAAATCCGGACTTTTATTTTTTGGACTTCTGGTTTGTGTTGGCGCAGCTGCGCAGAACAGCTTCACGCTGGAGGATGTGATCCAGCGGGCCAAATCGCAGTCGCCCGCGTACAAAGCGGCGGAGACGGAGAAGGAAACCCGTTATTGGCAGTACCGTTTCTATAAAAGTAATTTCAATCCGCAGTTGCGGGCCAATGGGGGCCTGCCCAATTTTAGTTTGAGTTACTTCCCGGTGCGGCAGCCGGATGGCACCATCATCTTCCAGCCCATCAACCAAACCAACTCTGCATTGAATATCGGTTTGGAGCAGCCGATTCCGTTTACCAATGGTCGGATTTCGGCCAATACCAGCGCGAACTATTTTAGCGATTTGCAACGCAACACCAGTTCGTGGAATAGCACGTTGTATAACATTGCACTGTCGCAGCCACTTTTTGCGTTCAACCCATTAAAGTGGCAAAAGCAGATTGAGCCCTTGCGATTTGAGGAATCCAAACGCGAGTTTGCGGAGGAGGGCGAAGCGATTTCGCAAAATGCAACGGCTTTATTTTTTGATGTGATGCAGGCACAAATCCGCCTGCAGATTGCCAGCTTCAACTTATTAAACAACGATACCATTTTTCGGATTGAAGAGGGCCGGTACAACATTGGTAAAACTTCGCGCGATAAGTTATTGCAGGTGGAACTGCAGTTGTTGCAATCCCGGCAAGATGTGGGTAATGCCCGCCTGGCGATGGAAACTGCGAGCCTGCGGCTGCGTACATATATCGGGTTACGTGATGACGAGCCCTTTGATCTGAAACTGCCCGAAGAAATTCCGATGTTTGATGTTTCGGTTCAGCAAGCGCTGGAGTATGCCAAACAAAACCGGGCAGCTTATCTGCAGTTTGAACGCCGCCGCAAAGAGGCCGATCAGGAAGTGGCGCGGGCCAAAGGTAATCGGTTCCAAACTACACTCACTGCTTCGTACGGTTTAAACAACGCTGCGGCATTGGCCAACGAACTCACCGTCAATCCGCAAAGTCAACAGCAATTCAACCTTTCTTTTAACGTGCCAATTTTGGATTGGGGCCGCAACAAAGCCTCCATGCGCACCGCCTATGCGAATAAGAAATTGCAAGACTATTTGATCGTGCAAGATGAAGTGGCTTTCGAGCAGGAAATCATTACCCAGGTGCGCCAGTTCGAGATGCTGAAGCTGCAAATTCAGATTACAAAAAAATCGGATGAAGTGGCGCAAGAGCGCTACCTCGTGGCACAGAACCGGTACCTGATTGGCAAGATCGACATCACCGATCTAAACATCGCCTTACGAGAAAAAGATGCCGCCAAGAACGCGTACATCGATGCGCTGAAATCGTATTGGAACGCCTACTACAATTTAAGGCGACTTACCTTGTTTGATTTTGCCCGGGGGCAGTTGTTGTATTTTTCGGAGTGATTTAGTGATCACCAACACACTCAGCGCATTTGCTAGCGCCCAGTATAGCTAAAAGGCGTAATTGCCTTCAATTTCGATTTCACTTCTGCGTTCACGGCAAGCGAGTCAACAAACTCGTCCAGCGATGTCTTTGTAATTTTTTCATTCTTCCGCGTAAGCGCTTTCAATGCTTCATACGGATTGGGGTAGCCTTCTTTCCGAAGAATCGTTTGAATGGCCTCGGCCACCACCGCCCAGTTATTGTCCAGGTCGCCATCAATGGCGGCGCGGTTCAATTCCAATTTGTTGATTCCTTTTTCCAGCGAATGGAATGCCAGCCACGTGTGTGCCAGCGGCACGCCCAGGTTGCGTAGCACGGTAGAGTCCGTCAAGTCGCGCTGCAGGCGCGAGATGGGTAGCTTTGCCGACAAATGTTCAAATAACGCATTCGCCATGCCAAGATTTCCTTCGGCATTTTCAAAATCAATCGGGTTCACTTTGTGCGGCATGGCAGAAGAGCCAACCTCATTTGGCCGGATTTTCTGTTTGAAATATTCTAGCGAAATATACTGCCATACATCGCGCGCGTAATCCAACCAGATGGTGTTGATGCGCTTCAGGCCGTCCAGCTGCGCAGCAAGATGATCGTAATGTTCGATTTGTGTGGTTGGGTGACTCCGCTCCAAACCCAGCGCGCCTACAAACTTATTTGCAAATGCAACCCAATCGATTTCCGGATACGCAACCGCATGCGCATTGAAGTTTCCGGTAGCGCCACCAAACTTTGCGCGGTGCGGCACCGCTTGCAATAAATGAAGTTGGCCGCGTAAACGCTGTACAAACACGTCCATTTCTTTTCCCAGCCGTGTGGGCGATGCGGGCTGCCCATGCGTGCGCGCTAACATCGGCACGTCATGCCAGTTGGCCGCTTGCCGCTCCAGTAATGCAATGGTAGAATTGAGTTTTGGGTAAAATGCCTGTTCTAAAAATTCTTTTAGCAGCAGCGGTGTGGCGGTATTATTAATGTCTTGCGAAGTAAGGCCGAAATGAATGAATTCCTTGAAGGCACCGAGCTCCAGTTTATCGAATTCTTCCTTTATGAAATACTCCACCGCCTTTACATCGTGGTTCGTGGTTTTTTCGATTTCTTTAATGCGTAACGCGGCGGCCTCAGAAAAGCCCTCGTAGCATGAGCGCAGCAGCGGATACTTTTCTTTTGGAAAGCCTTGTAATTCCGGCAACGGCCATTCGCATAGTGCAATAAAATATTCCACTTCTACCCGCAGCCGGTAATGCATTAAGCCAAACTCAGAAAAGTAAGGCGCTAGGGGAGATGTTGTGGAGAAATAGCGGCCGTCGATGGGCGAGATGGCCGAAAGCGAATGCAACTTCACGCGTTGTGTATTAAGTATCAAAAGTAACGTTTTTTTGCGAGCTGTGGCCTACACCCCGCGGGTACCGTTTACAAACCATTAACAGGTCTTTGCAGAACTTAATCTGTGCGGTTACGTTTATCGCGTGAGTCCTTTTTCTACTTTTGCGCGCCTTATGCGGTTTTTGGTTCTACTCTTCTCTTTTTTCATCTTCAACGGGTTGCACGCGCAAATAAAAAATGCTCCCGGAAAGGAACTGCGCATCAAAAAAGCACAGGGTTCCATTGTGTTGGATGGGGCGCTTACAGAGCCCGACTGGCAAACGGCTGACGTGGCCAAAGACTTCTTTTTAAACTTCCCTACCGACTCGGTGCCGCCTACGTTTCAATCCGAGGCGCGCATCACCTTTGATGATCATCACCTCTACATTGCGTTCGTGGCCTACGATGATTTGGATAAGTCGCCCAATATCATCCAATCGCTGCGGCGCGATATTGATTGGGAAGGCAACGACAATATCGGCATCTATATGGATCCGTACGATGATTATACCAACGGGTTTTATTTTACCATCACCCCAATGGGGGTGCAATCGGAAGGAATTATTTCTAACGGAGGCACAAATGACGATGCATTTAATGATAGTTGGGATAACAAATGGTTTAGTCATGTTACGCGGCTGGGCGATCGCTGGGTGGCGGAGTTATCGATTCCGTTTAAATCGTTTCGCTACAATCAAAAGCCCTGGAACATCACGTTTGTTCGTAATGATGTGAAGCGCAACCAGGTATCAAGCTGGATTGCTACTCCAGTGGCCTACATCCCGGCTTCATTTTCGTACGCGGGTAAAACGGTTTGGGAAGACCGTGTGCCACATGCGGGCATGAATGTGTCGTTGATTCCGTATGTAACGTTAAATACAGCGCGCGATGATAACGGCCAGGTCTCCACGCAATCGCAAATAGGCTTTGATGCCAAGGTGGCCCTAACGCCCGCGTTAAATCTTGACCTTACGGTGAACCCCGACTTCTCCAATGTGGAGGTGGATCGGCAAATCATCAACCTTACTCGTTTTGAATTTGGATTTCCGGAGCGCAGGCAGTTTTTTTTGGAGAACAGCGACTTGTTTGCACAGCAGGGCTTTCCGGATTCGCGCCCGTTTTTTTCCAGACGACTTGGGCTGATATCCGATTCCTCTGGCGCCACGCGGCAGGTGCCGATTACGTACGGGGCGCGCCTCAGTGGTAAACTGGGTTCTGATTGGCGTATTGGGTTGCTTAACCTGCAGACCGGAGAAAAGTCGGCACTGGGGTTGCCCGCGCAGAATTACACCGTAGGCGTAATACAACGGCAGGTGTTCTCCCGATCAAATATCGGCCTTGTATTTATAAACAAGCAGTCGCTTGGGTTGGGCCAGTTTGATTCCACCCGGTTTTATAATCCGAGTCTGTTGCGCAGGAAAGTAGTGAAGGACGACACCATCACTACGTTAAATAAATTTAACCGCGTAATTGGTGCAGACTTTAATCTGTTTACCAAAAGCAACCGGTGGACGGGCGACTTTTTTTACCACCGCAGCATCGATAACTTTTCTTCAGACAAGAACTATTCTTACGGCGCCTTTTTGGGCTACTCCAGTCGTAATCTAAATGTCTTTCTGGCACAAAATGGGGTAGGAAAGAACTACAATGCCGAGGTTGGATTTGTGCCTTCGCTGGCGGTTTATCCGGGCTATCATGGCGGCTTTGCGCGTGTGGAGACACCCATGTTTCCCAACTCACACAAGATTGCACGAATGGCGCCCGGTCTTGAAGCCAACTACACGCAGCTGCCCGACGGTACGCTTACGGATTACACCATCGAAGCAGGTTACGACATCTCCTTTAAAAACACCGCTCAGTTTTCCATCGCTTACGCGGATATTTTTCAACGCCTGCCTGAGAGTTTCAACCCGATTTTTCCGCGCGGAGATAGTACGTTGCTTGCCGGCCAGCAATTTGAGTGGCGTGAGTTGAGTGTGGAGTGGAGTGCGGATACACGCAAGGTGTTTAACTACGCGATCAATGCCACACAGGGCGGCTTCTATAACGGACAACGCACGGGCGTTGGCGGCACCCTAAGCTACCGGTACCAGCCGTTTGGTAGTCTTTCGGTTACGGTGGATTATAACGACATCCGGCTGCCGGAAGCGTACGGCCGGGCTACATTTTTGTTGATTCAACCCCGGTTGGACCTTACCTTCACCGACAAATTATTTCTCACTACTTTTTTACAGTACAACGACCGGTTCGATAACGTGAACCTAAACGCCCGTTTTCAGTATCGCTTTAAACCCGCCTCCGATTTTTTTATCGTGTACACAGAAAACTATCTGCCACAAACCTTTGCCAGCAAGAATCGCGCGTTGGTGTTGAAACTTACATATTGGTTCAACATCTAGGGGTAAACGTGTGGAAATTGCGGCGAGTAGCTTAGTTTTGCAGCCCGGTAAAGGCAGTACATATGGCATTTGGATTCTTTAAAAAGGCGGAAAAAAAGGAAGACGCGCATGGCCCGCACTATCACGATCTGCTCGTGAAGAGAATTGTACGCGAAACAAAAGACTCCATCTCCATTTGGTTTGAGCAACCCGCATCCGGAAAAATAACCTATAAATCCGGCCAGTTTTTAACCCTGATTGTTACCATTCAGGGCAAAGAAGTACGCCGGGCGTACTCTCTATGTTCCGCCGCGCATGTGGACGAGGAGCTGGCGGTTACGGTAAAACGCGTAGAAAATGGTCTGGTATCCAACTACCTGAATGATCACCTGAAAGCGGGCGACCGGCTTAAGGTGATGGAGCCCATGGGCCAGTTCACCACCGAATATTCCACATCCAACAAACGCCACTTGGTGATGTTTGCCGGCGGCTCGGGAATTACCCCCATGCTCTCGCACATCAAAAGCACGCTAACGTTAGAGCCGGAGAGTATTGTTTCGTTGGTTTATGCGAATCGAAATATCGACAGCATCATCTTCAAAGATGAACTGGTAAAGTGGGAAACCAACTACCAGGGGCGTTTGCATCTGATTCATATCCTGGACAATGCCCCCATGAATTGGCAGGGATATTCCGGATTGCTCAATCGTGAAATGCTTACCAAACTCTTTGAGCGTATTCCAGATTGGGGTCTGGAAAAAACCACGTACCTCATGTGTGGTCCGGAGGGGATGATGAAAAACGTAGAAGCGCTTCTGGCGGACCGTAAAATTCCTGCTGAGAAGATTTTTAAAGAAAGCTTTGTTCAAGGCACAATCGATAAAGATAAAAAGGCGGAAGTCCCCGCCGCCAGCGAAAACAAAACGCGGGTGGTAACCATTCGTTACGATGGCCAGGAGCACAAAGTTTCCGTAGCGCCCGATCGCACCATTTTAGAGACGGCGCTGGATCAGGGCATTGATCTGCCGTATTCGTGCCAAAGTGGTTTATGCACCGCGTGCCGCGGTAAGGCGCTTTCGGGAAAAGTGAAGTTGGATGAAGAAGAGGGATTATCGCAATCGGAGCGAGCCGAGGGGTATGTACTTACGTGCGTGGGACACCCGCTCACGGATGACGTAGTCATTGAAATTGGCTAGGGTGGATCGGATTCGCACCCTGTCCATCGGTGGTCGGGAGATCATTTGTATTGATTATGCACATTTGAAAGGCGAGGAACTGATTCACCTGGTCAATCGGGCGCGCCTGGCAATCACAAGCGATTCCTCGCTGAAGCTTGTATTAACCAATTTTGGCCACTGTTTTGTAACTCCGCAATTTGTTCGGCATCTGGAGTCGATCACCCCGTTTGTTAATCCCTACATCGAGCGTAATGCGCTGGTGGGTTTGAATAAACCGAAGATGATGATTTTAAAAGGATTTAATCTGTTGATGGGTACCGATTACCGGGCGTTTGCCAGCGAACATGAAGCGCTGGAGTATCTTCTGGCCACACGTTTAATAGACGTACCTGAAGCCATCTTTTAGCGATCAGCAATTGAACTTGCCGATTTTCTTCGTTTATAGATTCCGATCAACGCAGGTATCGCAATCAACACCCACACCACGTTGATGAACGTGGATGGATAGGCGCCATAGTATACAGTGTTGATGATCAGAAAAACGCCGCCGGTTAAATTCAAAACCTGAAAGAGTACCGAATCGCTTTTGATTTTTTGATAGCTGTTCAGGCCGTACGCGGCAATCACTTCGATGGAGCCGATCCACCCCAGCACATCAATGAGTAGTTGCATTTATTTTCGCAAAGTAATTTTTAACAATAGCATGTCGTTCGTTACGAACAACGTCTTCTCATCTGCCGAGAGGGCGCAATTCGAAGCTGCTTCCTTCAATTTGATTTTGCCCAGCACGCTTCCTTTTGCATCGAAAACAATAATGCCCCCCGGCCCGGTGGCAAAGACACGGCCCTGGCGATCGATTTTCAAACCATCGGGCAGCCCGCGTTCGGTGGCCGCCTCGGCTGTAGCATCGTAAAAGATCGATCCTCCGGTTACTTCGGTGCCATTCCATTCATAGCGGTACCATTTCGCTTTCGCGGGATCGGAGTTGGCTACCAAAAAAGATTTTCCGTCAGGGAAAAATGCGATACCATTCGGTCGCGTGAGCGAATCTACGAGGAGTTGAACTTCACCCGCAGGGGTAACCCGGAATACACCCTGAAAGGCAAGCGCACGGGTGGAGTCGTTTTCCTGCATCGGCAACCCGTAGGGGGGATCGGTAAAGAAAAAGTCGCCTCCAAAAAATGCCACATCATTCGGGCTGTTGAAGCGTTTGCCCTCGAAAGTGGCAGCGATTGGAATAAACGCGGGCGCAGGCGCATGTAGCGGTGCATTCATTCGCGCGAGTTGGCGATTGCCGTGTTGGCAAAGCACGAGTTTCCCGTCGCCATCCAGCAGCAGGCCGTTTGCACCCGGCTCGTTGCTATATGTGCCGTCGCCCGTGTAACCCGAGGGAGTTAAGTAAACGCTTACTGGTTGCCCCTCTTGCCATTGGTACACTGTGTTCTTGGGTACATCCGAAAACAGTAACTTTTTTTCAGACGCTACCCAGACTGGCCCTTCACTCCACTCGTATCCGTCACCAATTTTTTCGATCACGGCGTGTTGATCTATCACTGCGCGAAATTCCGGTTGGAGTTCGTTAAACGAGCCGTAAGGTGAGGCTGCGCGCTCGCGCGGAGCGCAGTACAAAAGAATGAGTAGGGGTAATAGGTATACGGGTTTCATGGGTTGGTTTTTGGGTTTTTGGTTTCTGGTCTCTAGTTGCTGGCTGCTGGTCTCTGGTTGCTGGACACTAGTCTCTACTACCTCAAAACCAACAACTGACAACCAACAACTAACAACCAACAACTAACAACCAACAACTGACAATTAACAACTAACGGCTAACAACCATTTACCAGTAGCCAGCCACGAGTCGTTAGTTTTTCGGTAACGTAAGATCGGGTTTGGCGCTTACCCACTCTGCTCCGTCTTCAAATACTTCTTTTTTGAAGATCGGCACGCGATACTTCAGCGAATCGATGATGTATTGACATGCTTCAAACGACTCTTTGCGATGCTTCGTGCTCACCGCCACGGCTACGGCTACTTCGCCTGGCTTGAGTGTACCCATGCGGTGGCTTACTGCCCAGCCCATCAGCGGCCACTTGGCCGCCGCTTCATCAATGATCTTGCGTGTTTCGGCCACCGCCATCGACTCATACGATTCGTATTCTAACCACATCACCTTTTTGTCGCTCGCATGGTCGCGCACCGTTCCAATAAATACGTTTGTGGCGCCCGCGCCAGGCGCACTGGCGGTGTCAATCACTTTTTGTATGTCGATCGGTTGTTCGGTGATTTTAATCATGCCCGGAAACGTTTGGTGCTAAGATCGAATGTACGCCTTCGTTTAACTCAAATCAAGGGTAATTTAGGCGCGGTTATCCGCCGTTCATGGGTGGAATAAGTGCTACCTCATCGGTGGCGGTAAGCGGTTGGTTATCCTCGGCAAACGTTTGGTTTACCGCCACCTGCAGCGACTGTAAATCGGCTAAACTCGGGTAACGACTAAACAACTCGCGCTTCAACTCACCCACGGTTTTTCCCTCAAACTGCCAGTCTACCACACGGCCGCCCAGCAACTCGCGGGTTACGCCAAATGTTTTTAGTTGCAACTTCATCCCGTAAAGGTAACGTTGAAACAAGTTGTAACAACTCGGGCGATTATGCTTAATTTTCGACTGGCATGGCAACCATCTACGATAACCACGGGCGACCGATCACGTATGCGCGCATTGCGGTAACCGACCGTTGTAATCTGCGTTGTTTTTACTGCATGCCCGAGGAGGGGATTCACTACCTGCCTAAGAAGGAATTGCTCACGTATGAAGAGATTGAGCGGCTGGTGCACCTCCTTGCCGAGCTGGGGATTCGAAAAATCCGACTTACCGGAGGCGAACCTTTTGTGCGCACGGATTTGATGGCGTTGATCCGAAAGATTCGCGCGATGGAGGGGATCGAAGAAATTCATCTTACCACCAATGGCGTGCTTACCGAGCCGCATATTCCCGAACTGAAGCAACTGGGCATTCGTTCGGTGAATCTGAGTCTGGACACGCTGGATCGTGCGCGCTTTAAAGCGGTAACGCGAAGAGATGAGTTTGACCGTGTGTGGGCCACGTTGCAGGCCTTGTTAGCACACGAAATACCGGTGAAAATTAATGCGGTGGTGATGGAGAATCAGAATATTGCCGATCTGGTGCCGATGGTAGCCCTTACCAAAGACCAGCCGGTGTCGGTACGGTTCATTGAGGAAATGCCGTTCAATGGCGCGGGGGCACATTACCCCGTATTGAACTGGACCTACCAACGAATTTTGAGTTACCTGCGCGAGTTTTACCCAACCCTCGAAAAAATCGCAGACGAGCCGCATGGTACCTCGTACAACTACCGTGTGCCCGGGTATCGCGGCACGGTGGGCGTAATTGCGGCCTTCAGTCGCACATTCTGTGGCACGTGCAACCGCATTCGCGTTACGGCCCAGGGCCAGCTCAAAACGTGTTTGTACGACAACGGCGTTCTGGATGTGAAAGAGCTGATCCGCGCGGGTGCGACAGATCAGGAATTGCACGCGGCTCTGCTCCGCGCCTTCCGGCAGCGCCCGGCCAACGGGTGGGAGGCTGAAGGCAAGCGAGGGACTGATCGACCGGTGAATGAGTCCATGTCAACCATAGGAGGATAAATAACATGATAAAATTGTTTTTCGAGGCCATCTCTAAAATAGAGAAACCGTCATTTCGAGGGAGGCACGACCGAGAAATCCGTGAAAGCCGGGCAATCATGTGGGACGTTTCACGCGCGTTCAACAAGACAAAA
>CAYLWU010000005.1:72723-142651 GCA_964387475.1 uncultured Ohtaekwangia sp.
TCCTCGTTTTTTCAATTTGCGCGACATGGGGAGTGGCGCAAAAGGCACTTGAGCCTACCGCCGCTTTACGGATACATGGCACCGTAAAAAAGGACTCCGTTTTTTCAGGGCCGGATTTTTTGAAGTTGCCGGCGCGCGTCATCGGAGATGTGGTGATCACTAACCATTTGGGCGAACCTCGGGGCACTGCCCGGCAGATGAAGGGTATTTTGCTGAAAGAGGTGCTGAGGGGAATTGAAATCGATAGCCCTTCGCCCAAAGACTTGAGTGCCTTCTACCTCATATGTCGCGCCAGCGATGGTTACGAGGTTGTTTTTTCGTGGAATGAGATTTTTAATTCGCCCACCGGCGATGCCGTTTTTCTGGTAACTGAAAAGGATGGAAAGAAACTGTCCGACATGGAGGACGCCATTTTGCTGATTTCGCCCACCGATATGCGCACGGGCCGGAGATTTGTAAAGTCGCTCGCTGAAATTGAATTCGCCCGCGTGCGCTCGCACTAATGGATTTGTTCTGGTTATTAGTAGTGGGCTTTTTTGTAATCGCCCTGGTGTACGCCTCGGTAGGTTTTGGCGGTGGCTCCAGTTACCTGGCGTTGTTGGCGTTGCCGGTGTTTGCCATTCCGTTTCCGGTGATTCGGGCTACCGCGCTGTGCTGTAACTTGATTGTGGTGACCGGCGGAGTTTGGATTTTCATTAAAGAAGGAAAACTATCGTGGAAAGAGAGTTGGCCGTTTCTTGCGGCGAGCGTGCCGCTGGCGTATGTGGGCGCACTTTTTCCAATTCGCGAGCGCGATTTTTTTGTTTTGCTTGGGATTACGTTGGCGGTTGCGGCCGTTGTGCTTTGGTTTCAGGGTAGCATCCGCACCCGCTCGCCCATGATTCAAACCCGCCAGCGCACACTTTTATTAGGTGGTGCCATCGGGGCGCTCTCGGGCGTGGTGGGCATTGGCGGCGGCATTTTTCTTTCGCCCGCGTTGCATTTTCTGGGGTGGCTGGATGCGCGGCGCATCGCGGCTCTGGCGAGTGTTTTTATTCTGGCCAATTCCGCAAGCAGTTTGGTGGGCTTGGCGCAGCGCGGCATACCTGCCTTAGAATGGCCATTCATCTTGCCCCTTTTGTTGGCCGTGTTGGCGGGTGGCCAAGTCGGCTCGCGGCTGGGAGTGAGTTGGTTTTCAGTAATTTATATTCGAAAGGCAACCGCATTACTGATTTTGGTGGCCGCCGTGAACATCCTGCTCGAATACGTCTAGATCGATTAGCGGCTATCTGCCTGAATGTTTGATGGATAACGATGAGTAGGCGGATTTTCGCCCGCAACCACTTTATTCTTCAAAAATCGCCTCAAAAAATACCCTATCGCCTCAAAAATCGATTAGTTTTGCCGCGAAATAAGTCCAAAAAACAACCACTATGGCATATTTACGATTTGAAGCACTAAAGAAATTGAGCGACCGGCCTGCTGTGCCGGTTGAGTTACCCGGCGGCAAGGTTTCTGATTTTTTCGGCCAAAACGTTTTTGGCATGGAACAGATGCGCGCCAACCTGGCCCCGGCCGTCTACAAGAAGGTAAGCGCGGCCATTAAGAACCACGAAAAAATAGATGAGCCTACAGCCGACATGATTGCCGCGGCGGTGAAGACCTGGGCGATGGCAAAAGGCGCGACGCACTTTACGCACTGGTTCCAACCCATGACGGGCGGCACCGCGGAGAAGCACGACTCGTTTTTCGATGCACTGGCGGGCATCGAAAAATTTAAGGGCAGCGAGTTGGTTCAACAAGAGCCAGATGCGTCATCTTTCCCCAGTGGTGGTATTCGCAGCACGTTCGAGGCGCGCGGCTACACCGCGTGGGATCCTACCTCGCCCATGTTTCTGTATGGACAAACCCTGTGTATCCCCACCATTTTTGTGTCGTACACAGGCGAAACCCTCGATACAAAAGCACCGCTGCTGAAAGCATTGAAGGCAGTGGATGTAGCGGCCACGCGTGTGTGCCAGCTCTTCGATAAAGATATTCAGAACGTTACCGCGTCACTTGGTCCGGAGCAAGAGTACTTTGTGGTAGACAAAGCATTGTTTATGGCCCGGCCGGATTTGGTTATGGCGGGGCGTACGGTGTTCGGTCATGCTCCTGCACGTGGCCAGCAGTTAGAAGATCACTATTTCGGTTCCATTCCTTCCCGGGTGTACGATTTTATGAAGGAGTTTGAGATTGAAAGCTGGAAGCTGGGCATCCCGGTGCGCACCCGCCATAACGAGGTAGCCCCTAGCCAATTTGAAGTGGCACCGTTGTTTGAAGATGTAAACGTGGCCAATGATCACAACCAATTGATGATGGACGTGATGGGCCGCGTGGCGGAGAAACACGAACTGAAAGTGCTCTTCCACGAAAAACCCTTTGCAGGATTGAATGGCACCGGCAAGCACAACAACTGGAGCTTGATTACAGATACCGGCATCAACTTATACGCGCCAACAAGCAGCGCGCGCGATAACCTGATGTTCCTTACCTTCTTTGTAACGACCATCAAGGCCGTACACGAGCATGCTGATCTGTTGCGCGCAAGTATCGCTACCTCAGCAAACGACTTCCGCCTTGGCGCAAACGAGGCACCGCCCGCGATCATGTCTGTGTTTATCGGTTCGCAGATGACGGCAGTGCTGGATGAATTGGAAAAGAAAGGCAATGTGAAGATCGAGAAAGGCGATAACATGTACATGAAACTCGGCATCGACCAGATTCCGGAGATCATCCTGGATGCTACCGATCGTAACCGCACTTCACCTTTTGCCTTTACGGGGAATAAGTTTGAGTTCCGCGCCGTGGGTGGCAGCGACAACTGCGGCACTGCCATGACGGCGCTCAACACGATTGTGGCCGAGCAACTCGACCACTTCTACGAGGCAGTGAACAAACTCATCGAAAAAGGAGAAGAAAAACGCCTGGCGATAGTAACCGTACTCCGTCAGTACATCACCGAATCGAAAAACATTCGTTTCGAGGGCGACGGCTACTCGGATGAATGGGTAAAAGAAGCGGCCAAACGCGGGCTGAGCAACATCAAAACTACGCCGCACGCGTTAGATGCTTACCTAAGCAAAAAGTCGTTGGCGTTGTTTGAGAAGCACGGGGTAATGACGCACAAGGAAAGCGAGGCCCGTGTCGAGATTCGGCTGGAGGCCTATATCAAACGTGTACAGATTGAGTCGCGTGTGATGGGCGATCTGGCGATGAACCACATTGTTCCTACCGCAATCAAATACCAAAGTAAATTGATTGAAAATGCCGATGGCCTTGCCAGCCTGGGCGTTGACAATAAAGCCGTTGTTCAGACGATCAAAGAAATATCCGAGCACGTGGGCATCATCAAGAATAATGTTCGTGCAATGATCGAAGAGCGCAAGCGCGTGAACAAAATCGAGGGCGCTCACAAGCGCGCGATTGCCTACTGCGAAGATGTGAAAGAGAAGTATTTTGAGTTGATCCGGGATTCGGTAGATAAGCTCGAGTTATTGGTAGATAATGAAGATTGGCCGCTGGTGAAGTACCGCGAGCTGCTTTTCTTACGTTAATTTGATTGTCTTTTTCGCAAGCGGCGGATCCCGGAGTTCGGGATCCGCTTTTTTATTTTTAGCTTTCGCTGAATTAACTCCCAAATCATGTTATTACGCAACGCATTTTTAATCGTTTTGCTGATTGCTACTGTTGCAACGGCACAGAAGAGTAAAACAAGCACGCCGCCAAAAAGCAATATTGATCAAACTGTTTCTTTGCGCGAGACCGAAGCCCATTTGCGTTTCCTCGCGTCCGATCGCCTGCGGGGCCGCGACACCGGCTCGCCCGAGTTGGATATTGCTGCCGACTATATCGCCACGGAGTTTCAGCGCTGGGGCGTAAAGCCCGTACCGGGTGCGCAGGGGTATTTTCAGCCCGTGCCGCTGGAGCGTACCGTGTATGCCACCGTGGTGGATGTTACCATTGGCGATGTAACTCTGAAGAACAAAGAAGACGTAGTGCTGATGAGTGGTGGTACAACGCAATGGACAGGCGACTTTGTATTTGCCGGTTACGCTACCGCGGAAGAGTTGAAGAACGCGAACGTGGCAGGCAAAATAGTTTTGGCCTATTTAGGTGGGCCCGGCATGAGCGATGTCATGCAAATGTTTTCTGAAGCCGAGGCGAAAGCGGAACGTGTGGCCGCGCTTAAGGGCGCCGCGTTGATTGAGATTGTCAATGCGCCGGGAGTACCTTGGCCCGCCCTCGTAAATTTCTTCACCCGCTCAAAAGTGGGCTTTGCCACAGACAACAGCATGCCGCGTATGTGGATGAAAAATTCGGAGGCTGCTGCGGTAAAAAGTCTGATTGAAACGAAGCGTGCAAAAGGGAAACTGGTGATTGAACAGCCCGCAGGTAAAGCCATTCCCGGCAAAAACGTGTTGGGCTGGATTGAAGGCACCGACCCGAAATTGAAAAATGAGTTTGTGGCGCTCACCGCACATTACGATCATGTTGGTGTTGGTCGCAAAGTAAATAACGACTCAATCTATAATGGCACGCGTGATAATGCCGTTGGTACGACAGCCGTTTTACAAGCCGCTCGCTATTTTGCCGCCAACCCACCGAGGCGTTCGGTTTTGGTGATGACCGTCACAGCCGAAGAGCAGGGACTGCTCGGCAGCCGTTGGTATGCCGATCACCCCGTGTTGCCGTTGGAGAAAATTGTATTTAACCTGAATTGCGACCAGGCCGGCTACAACGATACTACGCGCATTACCCTTGTTGACTTTAATCGCACCACAGCCGATGACGTGTTGAAAAGTTCCGTAGCCACGTACGGATTGAAACTGGAGGGTGACCCTGTGCCAGAGCAAAATTTGTTTGAACGATCAGACAATTTCAGTTTTGCCGCCAAGGGCGTGCCCGCTGTGATGTTTACGTTGGGATTGAAAAGCTTTGATGGCGATGTAATGAAATTCTATCATCAGCCAGCCGATGAGGTGGGTACGATCAGCCTAACGTATACCAATCGCTACATCCGCTCCTATGTGCATGCGGCGCAAGAGTTATTGAACATCCCGGTGATTCCTTTTTGGAAGGCGGGCGATAAGTACGAGGCCGTGGGGAAGAAGTTGTATGGGAAGTAAGCCGAAGTAGCGGCGAGTTACGACGGGTGAGGTGCGAGTTTTAGGTTTGGGGCTTTCGGCTGCATGCTGCAGGCTTTCAACTGCAAGCTTCAAGTGGGGCTCAACTTTGAAATTGATCCCGAGGGTATATTTGTAACAAAGGCGTGTAGTCTATTAAAAAATGTCGAGGCTCGACCCCGAAGGGGTCGAATGTGAGTAGCATTCACAGCATCGTTATGCGCGACCCCCAAGGGGTCGAATATCAATAGCAATTTAACATCCATGGCTCACGACCCTGAAGGGGTCGAATTGCCGTGGTGTATTGGTTTTCAATTTTTTGAAGCGCCACAATAGGCGCACGTCGTTATCCAGCGGTTTTTGAGCAACATACACACTCTGCCAGCTAAAATACTAAGTCCAACTCAATACCTGTGGAAGAAAAATACTGTCTACCACCAGCGACTACGAAATTATACCTAAACTTCAATGGGAGGATTAGCTGCAGAGGTAATCTGGCCACAGCGGGAAGATTGTAATAATTGATGTTCACCAGCGAGCCAAGTTGAATTCCTACCGAGGGGGAAAACAAAAAGAAACGATCTCGATTGGTAACTCCGATGCCAGATTCCAAATAATAAAATATTCCGAAAAATCTTTTGTTAGTTAACCACACATCCGTATTACCTCTAACCCCGGCTTTGTAAAGATTGGTGCCGTAGAGAGGAACGTTATTTTCTTGCAATACTTTGCCGCTTGAAACGGAAAAGGTATACCCCAGCCAGGAATCCACGGTTCGTTTTTTACCTTTTTCGTTGGGGGTGGTGTATTTGTTAAAAAGAGTTCCGGCATTAATCCTGATTTCCGTTCCTTCGAAGTAGTTTCTGGATAAGAAAATATTGGTGGTAATTCCCGCGACAATTGAATTCGATACTCTGCTTCTGATGAAGTTACGGGTATAGGGTTTACTGTTGATTACTACGTTGGTCTGAATATTTATAGAATCTGTTAACTTATCTTTCAATAAAGTAGTATATGGTAGTGGTACTTGCAGCAAGGCTTTAAACTCGTATATGATTGCATACTTTTTACTGTTTTTAACAATATTGAGAAATCTGTTATAGATTCCCTCTTCATTAGCAAGCAGGCCATCGTAAAAAGATTCTTCAATTTCAGATAAAGACTTCGCACACGCATTAATTATTCTTTGAGATTCATCTGTAATTTCTTTGTACGAAATTTGAGTAATTGTTTCCACTGATGAATGTGGGGAGTGATAGTGATTAAAGCGCCCGTCACCAAAAGCTCTCCAGGTTTCTCCTTTGGCATTTACTACATGAGTTGAATGCGTACAATAGAAATCATGCAAAGCTTTGTTATTGGTAAGCGACGCAGACACCGTTCGGTTTACTAATAAGTGGCCACTTGAGAATGAATCTTGTAAAAAATGGTCAGCAAAACCGTTAAACAGATATGCGTATTGTATTAATTTTTCCGCCAGCACACGATCACCCCGTTTTAGTGATTGACCACTCAGTAAAGATAGCTTCAGGGCTGCTGCATGAACGGTAGCATACATCAATAAAGAATTTGTTTGATTTAAGTCCGCAAAAATTTGATCTGCAAGGTTAGGAATTAGAAGTTGTTCTACGCTTTCAATACTAAGATCATTTAAATGGTGCGATAAAGGTTCTCCATACCTGTAGAAATGCGCTAAGTTTTTAACAGCAAGATGTAGGTACGATTTGTCTATTTTAACAAGTGCAGCATTTGGTGCAGCGTCAAATTGGCTCTCTCCGAAAGACTGGTGGAGGTGATAAGTTCTTAACAAGCCCGAGAAATTTGTAAGTAGTCCTTCGTGGAGCAAATACGGATTTTTGGCGTGGTCACCAGCCAAAGCATTTAAATCACCGTACGTTATGCTTGCAAATCTGCTTAGCACATTCAGTTTCTTTAGTCCATTTTTATCATCTGCAACTGGAAAAAGATCAAGCAAATCCTTTCGATGATTTTTTTCTAAAGACTGGAGATAGAGCCCGAAAGCGAAATTTCCTATTTTTTTATGCTCGTGATAGTTGAAGGCACTTGCATGTAAGCATATAAATGCGCCAAAAATGATCGGCCATCGGAAGTTTTTCATCTATATAAAGTGCATCAACGTGGAAGTAACTTTCGATATGCCTTTTTGCGAATCAAAACGCAGACATTTGAAGTGCTTGCAGCGGTAGTGTGGGGCATCAGCCCAAGCCATACTTCATAAGCATGAATGCCTATTGCTAACGAATGGGCGTATATGCCTGAACTCGATTGATGAAAATAAAGCTATCAAACTCGAGAATGAAATTGGTTGGAACCACTACCTCCGATTCCACGCCTCTGTAAGTTGCGCCAACTAAGTAGGTATCGTATTCTCGATCAAAAATCTTTGTAATGGCGGCGTTATTTGCGGCTTTGTGGTCGAACAGAAAAACGGATTGATTCTGTGCGGACAAGCCTTTGGCTAGATATGCCGTTTTATACGGCTTAACAGTGAACGATTTGGAAATCATGTCCTCACCGACAGCATTAAAACTGCCCTCATTGAACTTGGTTCCGATGCTATAAAAAGCATCTCCATATTGAATTTGAAGGTTTGTGCCGAGCACTTTTAAAGGTCGTTTAAAATATGTTTTCAATTGCTTGTTCACATGGCCATTATGCGCCCACAACAGCACTTTGGTGTTTTCGCCCAGATGATTTTTTATCCAGGTTACATTGTCAGCCATATTCGCGTCTCGCTTTTCAAATCCGTCATCAGCGCTTACAGTAAAGCCCGAGAACTGATTTAAGGCTTGTTCAATGATATGGATGTGCTTTGCAACAAGGGCATGCTGAGTAGATGACTTACCCCCATACGTTTTGGCGTTATCTTCGAGGTACTTTTGAATTTGCTTTACTCTGCTTTTTAATTCAGGTAGTGCGGCAACAAATTCTTTGTCGCTCGTAAAATTCGCGAGGTCGAGCAGAAAAGGTGCCGCCAGGCTGTTATACGTATTTATATAGGTAGGATCAAACTGATTAATCATGGCTTGGGCCGCTTTGGCCGAGTAGCCCGTGTTTTGTGCATCCATACCAAATAGATGTATTTTATTGCCTTCTGTTTGGGTGGCGTTATAAGCACGCATCCAGGTGATCAACTCTAGAAACTCCACTGTTTTAAAAATACCGCTCCTTAGATTTAGTTGAAGGCTGTTTACATTGCCCTGACCGGTTACGATATACTGATTCAAGGGCGATACAGCCGAGAAGTTTTCTTCGATAATTAGGGCTTTGAATCCTTTTTTTGTTACCAGTAGCTGTAGCAACCGATGGCTTATAGTTTGAAACTCGGCCGATCCATGGGTTGCCTCTCCAAACGCAATTACTTCTTTTCTTTCGATTAGAGGCAGCAGGGGAAGCAGATCATCGGTGTTATTTCCGGGTATGGCTGAAAAAGGATGAATTAGATTTTTGAAATTTTGAGATTCGAGTAATTGCTTGATTTCGTTTTCATTATCTAAAGAGGAATCGGTTTTTTCGCAGGCAATTAGGACGAGCGCAAGAAACAATAGTTTCAAGAAGTTTCGGGAAGATGTTTTCATTTTAAAAAATTTACCTCTAATTACGTGCATAGGATAGCCGCAGTACAGGAAAATGTGTTCATCGTAATTGCTGTATGATGAATGCAATTCATCATAAAAAATATCTTTTTTCTATTTTTTTATGACAGACGTTCGGAAATGGTTTGGTAAGCACCCCATTTGGATAGGCGTGTTTTTATTGAGTTCAATTTTTGCACTTCTGGCGTGGGTATTTGCAGATACTGGTTTAGACAGTGTCTATGTTTCGGTGGCTATTCAGCCAAAATTGTTGCCATTGTATGTTGTGTCGGCCATTCTGGCATTTTTGTGTAGCGATTGGTTGTTTCGTAAAAGAAGATATTGGTTGTTTTTGCTGACCACAGTAGTGATCATTGGACTGATGACGTATATAGCTGTTGTGCTTAGTCCTTATACCGAATCGCTGGCGGAATTAAACGCGTTTGTACATGTTATCAGTTTTTCTTTTGTGATTAGTTTTAGTCTTTACCTTCGAATTGTGAAGGAAACAATCGTACGGAAGCAGAATTTTTTAGAGATTAAAACAAAACAACAGGAAGCGGAAATTAAAATATTGAAGCAGCAGCTTGACCCGCATTTTTTGTTTAACACGTTAAATAGTCTTTACCTTGTTACGATCGAAAAGAGCGAGGAAGCCCCGGAAATGGTGTTAATGCTATCGGATATGCTTCGGTACCAAATTGAAAAAAATAAATCAGAGAAGATAGAATTAGCACAGGAAGTAAAGTTTTTAAACAATTTTGTTTATTTCCAGAAAAGAAGAGCTGCTGCCCGAATGATCATTAACTTCACCTATAACGATAGGTTTGCTGGCTATACCATTGTTCCGTCACTTTTAATTGTACCGATAGAGAATGCATTTACGCATGGTACAAAATTTGTAAACATCAATCTTGGCGTTGATCACAACAGGCTTGTTATGTCCGTTGAAAATGCGATTTCAGACCTTAAACCGCGCACAACCGGTACAGGGCTCAATAACTTGCTGGCGCAACTTCAGTATTTTTATCCTAATGATTTTGAGTTGAAGACACACATAAAAGAAAACAGTATTTTTTGTTTTTCTCTAACGGTAAAGCTAAAATAGCATGAGCACTTCTTTTGTTATTGTTGATGATGAACCCGATGCTCATAAGATAATTGAACTTTATGCCAGTCGCATTTCGAGACTAAGTTTAAAAGGAAATTTTTATGATCCGCTTCTTGCTTTAAGGTATTTGGAAGCTAGCCCAAGCGACCTTTTGTTTTTGGATATTGATATGCCGGGTCTTTCAGGGTTGGAACTTCTGAGTGCATTACCGGTTCAGCCGTTGATCATTTTTACAACAGCGCATTCAGATTACGCCGTGCAGTCGTTCGAATTTAATGTCGTTGATTATTTGGTAAAACCCATACGCTTTGAAAGGTTTGTAAAAGCGATTAATCGTTTAGATTCTTTTGCTACGAAATCAAATCGTGTTCCCATGCAGTGGTTGGCGTTGAAAGGGTTGAAAGCGAAAGTAAAAGTTGCACATATTTTGTATATCGAGAGTTTTGGAAATTATGTGAAGATATTTGATGATAAAACGTTTCATCTGGCCAATGTTACGATGAAGGAGGTAGAACAGACTTTGCCTCCCGAAAGCTTTGTTAGGTGTCATAAGAAATATATTGTTAATACGGATACGATGGAGTTGTTTGATTCCAACACTGTTTCTATTAAAGGGGGAGTGAAAATTCCGGTGGGGATAAGTTACAGACAGCAGGTAAATGCCTTTTTGGCTAACGTAAAGAAGGGATAACATACCGGAGTTTGTTCATTTGCATTTCTTCGATGGGGGCGCTGGTTTATTGAATACGGTTCTTCCCGAGAAATTTTGGTGGTAGTCTTGGGGCGCTACACATGGTGGTTCGACCCCGAAGGGGTCGAATGTGAGTAGCATTCACAGCATCGTTATGCGCGACCCCGAAGGGGTCGAATATCAATAGCAATTTAACATCCATGGCCCACGACCCTGAAGGGGTCGAATTGCCGTGGTGTATTGATTTTCAATTTTTTGAAGCGCTATAATATGCGCACACCGTGTTTACAACGCACGCACTGCATTTGGGATTTTTTGGGCGGCACGTTTCGCGACCGAGAAACGATATGGCCATGCCGGCTTCGCCCCAATCTTTTTGATGGAGTGCAGCCATGAGTTGAGTTTCGAGCTTCTTGGGGTCGCTGCCTTGAGCAATACCCAAACGTGGGGCCACACGCACTACGTGCAAATCCACAATTACGCCTTCGGCCGGTAATTGCAACTCGCGCAGAATAACGTTGGCGGATTTTCTGCCGATGCCGGGCAGAGCAGGGGGCGCTTCCGGTGTGACAGGATTTTTTTGTTCTCTCGTGAATTGATGGTCACGGGAAAGAAAATATTTTAAATTAGCAATCGACCGGGTGAAGATGCTTGGTTTCGAATGTGATTTTTTGGTTTGGCTGTAACAGTTATGCTAAAATTCGCTATTTTAAACTCATTATTTTATAGCATATGAAAACGTGTTTTTGCATTAAATCACACCGGGTGAAGTTATTTGTTGGCATCTTTATTTTTGGTTGTGGATTGACAACATTAGCCCAAGACAGCCTTGCTACGGTGTACTTGTATCGGCTAGGGTTCGACCGGCTTGAACTAGTTCCTGCTGTCAAACTCTGGTTGAACGATGGTACTGATGCGACCGTAGTGAAAACGAACTCCGTGCACATATTTCATTGCAAGCCGGGGGTGAATTGGTTTACGACCGAGACGGGCAGCAAGCTTTCTTTGAATTTGAAACCTAATCACACCTACTTTATAGAGTTTCAGGCTTACCGAAAAGATGGTCTCAGGCAGGTGTCTAAGAAAGAGGCGGCTGCCGATCTGGCGAATATTAACAAGTTTGCAGCTGAGGTATTGCGAGAGACTAACGAGAAAATGTTTTTTGTTGATCCGGATTCACTCGCGGAGCAGCACCGGGCCCCGTTTATGCAAACGGCAAACTATGCCTTCGAGTTAGTCTACAATGCTAAACTTGGGTTTGTTAAATTTCAGTCTGATAATTTATTGGTGATCATAGAAGATATCGTGAGCCACCCCAATAAAGTTACAACCAGGCGTATTTTTGTTGGCGATGAGTTGTTTACTATCACCGAACGAAAAGAGAAGAAGGCGCGAATTCAGGAGGTACGGTCGGCTGATGGACGCGTCATAACATTGCCGGCGGGCATGGTGCTACAAAACAACGAACCGAGTAAAACTGAGTGGACCTATTTGATCAATGGTAAACCGGTGCTACGGGGTGGCTTTTATCGATTGGCAAATGGGCGAAACATCCGGGTAGACTGGCTAATTCCAACGAACGATCCGTTACTTTTTATTAGTTGTCTCACGACTGGTGTCAACTTCATTGCGGCGCGGGATGCTACAGGTTTCGGTATTTTGAATGGGCTGCTCTTGGGATTGTTTTGACGTGAAAGAGCGTGCGTAGAGTAGCAATTCGCAGGATCATGATGCGCGACCCCGAAGGGGTCGAATATCAATAGCAATTTAACATCCATGGCCCACGACCCTGAAGGGGTCGAATTGCCGTGGTGTATTGATTTTCAATTTTTTGAAGCGCTATAATATGCGCACACCGTGTTTACAACGCACGCACTGCATTTGGGATTTTTTGGGCGGCACGTTTCGCGACCGAGAAACGATATGGCCATGCCGGCTTCGCCCCAATCTTTTTGATGGAGTGCAGCCATGAGTTGAGTTTCGAGCTTCTTGGGGTCGCTGCCTTGAGCAATACCCAAACGTGGGGCCACACGCACTACGTGCAAATCTACAATTACGCCTTCTGCCGGCAATTGCAACTCGCGCAGAATAACGTTGGCGGATTTTCTGCCGATGCCGGGAAGTTCGGTGAGTGCTTCGAGCGTAGTGGGAATCTTCTTGTTGTCTTTTATCTGTTGCGCGATGGCCAGCAGCCATTTGGTTTTGTTGCGGTAGTTGCGCACCCCGCTGATGTGCTGGTGCAGCGCCGCTTCGTCTGCTTTCGCTAACGCCTTCATGTCTGGGATAGCTGCGAAAAGTTCGGGCGCCAGCTTGTTGATGTGCCGGTCGGAGTCTTGGGCGGAAAGCACCACCATGACCAATAACTCGTACGCATTGTTATACTCGAGCGGGTGTTTTTTGCCTTTGTATTTTTTGATCAGCGGCTGGAGTGCTTTTTTCCATTGCGTGGCGGCCATGACGATGGGGTTTGGAGATGAAAGGTACTTGTTTGTGGTGAAGGCGTGCAATGGTTTTAGTTGGGGTACCTGCGGTAGGGATTGAGCGGGTTTGATTGAGCCCGAGGTGGGGCGTGCGGTGGATGGCGAGCCGCGAAAGCCCGGCCCGCGGCGGGGGCAGGTGGCCGGCCCGCGGGACCGCCCTACATCAAGCCCGGGTACAAAATGCCTTCGCTTTGGCTAAAAAGGGGCCTGAATTGAATGTTTTTGTAAAAAAGTGGCGTAAAGTGGTGTAAAGTGGTGTAAAATGCCTATGTTTGCTTAGGAGAAAAAGACAACCACTACGTCAATGACTTTCTTCACCAGTGAATTTGAGTGTAAGCTCGATGCCAAAGGGAGGCTGATTTTGCCTTCCCGGATCAAGGCGCAGCTTCCCGAGGGCGACCCTCAGGAGGTTGTGATCCGCAAGGGCTTTGAGCCGTGCCTCTTACTTTACCCGATGGTGGAGTTTAAAAAGGTCTTCTCGAAAATTTCCTCACTAAACGAATTCAATGAAGAGAACCGCAAACTCCAGCGGAACTTTTTGTCGGGCGTGGTAACGATTGAGCTGGATGCTGCCGGCCGGTTTGTGCTGCCCAAGAATTTGTTAGCCTACGCCCAAATCGATAAAGAGGCGTTGCTGGTAGGTACCGGCACCAAGGTAGAAGTGTGGAACCCCACCGTGTACGAGAAGTACCTGATTCAAGACCCAAGTGAGTTGTCGAAGCTGGCGGAAAAGTTTTTGAACGAATAAGCATGAAAAGCTACGAGCTACGAGCTACGAGCTGGAAGCTGCGAGGGACGTTCAGACTTGTTTTGCCGATGGTTTTTCGAAACGCTTGTGAAAAACTTTAAAAAATTATTGATCTGGCAGAAGGGAATGGACCTGGTGGCGAGCATTTATACGCTTGCGAAAGATCTGCCCGGTACCGAGAAGTTTGGTTTGCGCAGCCAGCTAACAACCGCCGCGGTGTCTGTTCCGGCCAACATCGCAGAGGGTTGCTCGCGTACCAGTGCAAAGGATTATAGGCGTTTCTTGGAAATCGCCCTTGGCTCGTTGTACGAATTGGAGACGCTGGTGTTGGTGCTGGACCGCGTGGAATTTTCGGATACAGAATTGAAGCAGTCAATTCTGGTACTAATTGATGAAGAGCAACGGATGGTGAGTGCGCTGATGCGAAAACTAAGTGAAGGATGACTAGCAGCTCGCAGCTCGCAGCTAGTAGCTACCACCGCCCCGTCATGTTGCGCGAGTGCCTCGAAGGGTTGAGCATCAACCCGGCGGGTACGTATGTGGATGCCACGTTTGGTGGTGGGGGTCACAGTCGCGCGTTGTTGGAGAAGTTAACTACCGGCCGCCTGCTGGCATTCGATCAGGATGACGATGCCCGCGCGCAGGCCAACGAGATAAAACATCGTTCTTTTACATTTTGTCCGACCAATTTTCGCCACCTGAAAAGGTACTTGCGGCTGAACAATGTGACGCAGGTGCACGGCATTCTGGCCGACTTGGGTGTGTCTTCGCACCAGATTGATGCGCCGGAGCGTGGGTTTTCTACCCGCTTTGAAGGGCCGCTGGATATGCGTATGAACCAGCAAGGCGACTTAACGGCTGCTGAAGTGCTGAACAACTACTCCGAGGCGGATTTGCATAAAGTGCTGGGCATGTACGGGGAATTGAAAAATGCGAAAACCGCCGCGCAGCAGCTGGTGCGCGTACGCGCGCGGCAGCCCTTGCATACTACGCACGATCTGAAAGCGGCGCTACACACGCTGGCACCGCGGGGCAAAGAGAACAAATACTTTGCTCAGGTTTTTCAAGCGCTGCGCATGGAGGTGAACGAGGAGCTGAAGGTGCTGGAGGAGTTCCTGCTGCAAACAGCTGAAGTGCTGTTGCCCGGCGGGCGGCTGGTGGTGATGAGTTACCACAGCCTGGAAGATCGGTTGGTAAAAAATTATATCCAGACAGGAAAAGTGTTTGGAGAGTTGGAGAAGGATTTTTTTGGAAACCCGTTGCGACCGCTGCAAGCAGTGAACCGGAAACCGATTGAAGCCGCTCCGCAGGAAGTGGAAGAAAATAAACGGGCGCGAAGCGCCAAGTTACGCATAGCAGAAAAGAAATAGTATGGCAGAGAATACGATACGACTAGGTACAGGTCCCGCTGAGAATGCGAAGCCGCAGCCCAGCGGCAGCAGGCCGGGTATGTTCTCGGGCCTGGAGAAAAAGTTGAAGCTGGAGGCATACTTCGAAGAGGGCTTTCCGGTGCAGTATCTGCCCCGCATTATCTTCTTTTTTGTGCTGGCGCTGCTGTATATCAGCAATACGCACTATGCTGATAAGGCTACGCGCGAGGTGAATCGGCTGCAGAGCGAAGTAGAAGACTTGCGCGCGGACTACACCACGCTAAAGGCCGATGTGATGTATGCCAGCAAGCAGAGTGAAGTAGCGCGCCGGGTAAAACCTTTGGGTCTGGAAGAAAGTATGGTTCCTCCTTTTAAAGTGGTGGTGGATAAAAGTGAATATTAAAAAGTCCATATTAATCCGGGTGCGCATCGCCTTTCTGGGCGTGGTGATCTTTGCTATTTGTATTGCAGCCAAGGTGGGGCATATCCAAATAGTGGAAGGCGAAGAGTGGTCGAAGTTGGGCGAGGAAATCTCGTTCGACTACCGGAACGTGAAAGCTACGCGCGGAAATATCTATTCGGACAACGGAAGTTTACTTGCTACTTCCTTGCCGTTTTACAAAGTGGCGATGGACCCCACGTTGGTGAAGGACGAGGTGTTTAAGCGCGGAATTGATTCGCTGGCCATGTTGCTTTCGCGCTATTATAAAGATCGCTCCGCCACGGACTATAAGCGCCAGATCGTAGATGCACGCGCCACCGGTAGGCACTACATCGTACTTAACCGCAAACAAATCAACTACCTCGCCAAAAAGGAAATGACCAGCTGGCCGATTTTCCGCGAGGGCCGGTACAAAGGCGGGGTGATCTTTGAGAAGATGGATGTACGCTACCGGCCGTTCAATAACCTGGCACGCAGAACGATTGGTTTTGTAAATGAAGATGACAAAGGCGCGGGTCTGGAATTTAGCTTTGAGCGCTTTCTGGGCGGCAAAGACGGAGAGGTGCTGTTTCAAAAAATTGCCGGCGGCACGTGGAAACCGGTGTACGATGCGCAGGGTAGTAAAGCCATTGACGGGCTGGACATCCAGACGACCATTGATATCAACTTGCAAGATGTTGCCGAAACGTCCTTATATCGCGCCATGCAACAGCACCAGGCAGACGAGGGCACGGTGGTGGTGATGGAAGTGGCCACCGGCCACATTAAAGCAATTTCTAACCTTACAGCCGAAGGCGGCGGGTATTTTGAAAAGTTCAACCACGCTGTGGGCGGCTCCATTGAGCCGGGTTCTACCTTTAAACTTGTAACGCTCATGGCGCTGCTGGAGGATACTGATGTTGATCTGACCGACAGCATTGAGACAGGCCGGGGCGAGCAGATGTTTTATAACCGGAAAGTACGCGATCACCACGAGGGCGGCTTTGGCAAAATCTCCATCCAGCAGTCGTTTGAGCTATCGTCTAACGTGGCGATGGCGAAGTTAATCGATAAGCACTATGGTTTGAAGCCAGACAAATTCCTGGATCATGTGGAACGCTTACATCTTACCAAGCCACTGGGCTTGCAAATCGCGGGTGAATCCGTGCCAAAGATCAAGCGACCTGCAGACAAGGGATGGAGCGGCATCACTTTGCCATGGATGGCCTATGGATACGGGTTTGAGATTTCTCCGCTCCATACCCTTGCGCTTTACAACGCCGTAGCAAACAATGGCAAAATGATCAAGCCGATGTTTGTTACCGCCATTCGGCAGGCCGACCGTAATGTAGAGACCTTCGATGCCGAGGTGCTCAACAGCAAGATTTGTTCCAACAAGACACTAAAAAAGTTGAAGCTGTTATTGGAGGGCGTAGTAGACCGCGGTACTGCGCAAAACCTTAAAAACACACATTACCGAATTGCCGGAAAGACGGGCACGGCTCAGATTTTGGAAAATGGGCGTTACGAGAAAAAATATATCACCTCATTTGTTGGATACTTCCCTGCCCACCAGCCCAAGTACTCGTGCCTGGTGTTGATTAAGAATCCAAAGGGCTGGCAGCAGTACGGCAATAATGTGGCGGGCCCTGTTTTCAAAGATATCGCAGATAATATCTACGCCCGGGATATTGAAATCCACATGGCGATGGATAAGAAACGGCTGGTAGAGCCCGGGGTGTTTCCTACAATCCGGGCCGGGTACCAGGAAGAACTAACGATGTTGGCCAATGAGCTTGGGGTATCTACCCACTCGGCCACCGAAGAAGAGTGGGTGCGTGCCGTGCGCAGTGGCAGCGCAGTAACCTGGAAGAAAAACCCGGTGTTAGAAAACCTTGTGCCAGATGTTACGGGCATGACGTACCGAGACGCTTTGTATGTGCTCGAACGATCGGGATTATCCGTGGAGTTTCAAGGTAAAGGGCGCGTAGCGCAACAATCGCTTACGCCCGGTTCGCGTTTCAGCAAAGGTGCTCGAATCTATTTACGACTTAGCTAATGCAGCAGCTACGCGACATATTATATAAAGTGCACATCACCGCCACGTCGGGCGACATGAGTCGCGTGGTGGCGGGCTTGGCTTTTGACTCGCGCCAGGTAAAAAAAGACTTTGCTTTTGTGGCCGTGGCGGGCACACAGTCGGATGGCCACCAGTTTATTCCGCAGGCGCTGCAAGCCGGTGCATCAGTGATTGTGTGCGAGAAATTTCCGGAGGCTATTCGCGAGGAAATTACCTACGTGGCGGTGAAGCACAGTGCAGAAGCGTTGGGCATTATGGCTGCGAATTTTTACGGCAATCCGTCTCACGCGTTGAAGTTGGTGGGCGTTACCGGAACAAATGGAAAAACCACCGTGGCCACATTGCTCTTCAAACTGTTTGGCACACTGGGGTACCGGTGCGGCTTGTTATCCACAGTTGTGAATAAAATTGTGGATAGAGAAATTCCATCTACTCATACCACGCCCGATCCCATTCAGTTGAATGCTTTATTAAAGCAACAAGTAGAAGCTGGTTGTACCCATTGCTTTATGGAGGTAAGCTCCCACGCGATAGATCAGGAACGTATTGCCGGCCTGAAGTTTACCGGGGCATTGTTTACGAACATCACACACGACCACCTCGACTACCATAAAACGTTCGACAACTACATTCGCGCCAAAAAGAAATTTTTTGACGATCTCAGCAGCGATGCCTTTGCGTTGATCAACGCAGACGACAAACGCGGTATGGTGATGTTGCAGAATACCCGCGCCAATAAAAAATCCTATGGACTGAAGAAGCTTGTCGATTTTAAAGGCAAGATTTTATCCAACACAATTGAAGGGTTAGAGATTGAAATCGAAAACAAAACGATTTGGTTCCGTCTGATCGGGGATTTTAATGCATACAACTTGCTGGCGGTGTATGGTGCTGCGGTGTTATTGCGCGAGCAGCCCGATGATGTGCTTACCCACCTCTCTTCGCTTTCCGGGGCCGAGGGCCGGTTTGAGCTCGTGAAAGCAGGCGCACGAATCACCGCCATTGTAGACTACGCGCATACCCCCGATGCGCTGAAGAACGTGTTGGAGACCATTCACCAGTTTCGTACCGGTGAGGAACAAATCATTACCGTGGTGGGCTGCGGTGGCAATCGCGACCGCACCAAGCGCCCGCTCATGGCCTCCATTGCCTGCCGCTTTAGCGATAAAGTAGTGATTACGTCTGACAATCCGCGCGAAGAAGATCCTATGGAGATTATTCGCGAAATGCAAGCCGGTATTGGCCCGTCGGATCAGCGCAAAACGCTGGTGATGGTAGATCGCGAAGAAGCCATTAAAACCGCATGCATGATGGCAAAAGAAAAAGACATTGTGCTTGTGGCGGGCAAAGGGCATGAAAAATACCAGGAGATCAAAGGTGTAAAACATCCCTTTGACGATAAGGAAGTTTTGGAACGTATGTTAAAACTGTTTGCTAACTAAAACCGATGCTGTACTACTTGTTTGAGTATTTGCGCCAGCATTTTGACTTCCCCGGGGTAGGTCTGTTTCAATACATCTCGTTCCGTGCGGGTATGGCGGCGTTGGTATCGCTGCTGATTACCATCACTTTTGGGCAAACCCTGATTGCCTTCTTACGGCGCAAACAAGTAGGCGAGGATATCCGCGATCTGGGTTTGGAGGGGCAGATGCAGAAGAAGGGAACCCCAACTATGGGTGGCCTGATTATTTTAGCTGCGATTCTTTTTCCCACGCTGCTTTTTGCCAAGATCGATAACGTTTATGTGGTACTGTTAATCATTGCCACGGTTTGGCTGGGCTTGATCGGGTTTATTGACGATTACATAAAAGTCTTCCTGAAAAATAAAGAGGGCCTTGCTGGGCGTTTTAAGATTGTGGGACAGGTAGGTTTAGGTTTGATTGTGGGTATTACCCTTTCGTTCAATGATCATGTAGTGGTGCGGCAGGAAAAGCCATTCAGCCAGGTGAAGGAACATGTGGCCGAAATTAACCCCGCCACCCAAGTGGCTTATCAGGATGTAAAATCTACCGTAACTACGGTTCCCTTTATTAAAAACAACGAATTCGACTACCATTCACTTGTACCCTTTTTAAGCCGCGATTACACGTGGATAATTTATACGCTGTTTGTAATTGTGATCATCACGGCGGTTTCGAACGGAGCCAACATTACCGATGGCATCGATGGCTTAGCCGCAGGCACATCGGCCATTATCGGCCTTACATTGGCGATTTTTGCCTACCTCTCCGGCCGCGTAGATTTTAGTTCATACCTGAACATCATGTACATCCCGAATCTGGGCGAGCTGGTGATTTTCTGTACGGCATTTGTGGGTGCCTGCCTCGGATTTTTGTGGTACAACGCATACCCCGCGCAAGTATTCATGGGAGACACCGGCAGTTTATCGCTGGGCGGGATCATTGCCGTGTTGGCACTAGCGGTACGTAAGGAGTTGATGATTCCGCTGTTGTGCGGGATATTCCTGGTGGAGAATCTATCAGTCATCATGCAGGTATCCTACTTCAAGTACACCAAGCGCAAGTATGGCGAAGGCCGGAGAATCTTTTTGATGTCTCCGCTACACCATCATTACCAAAAGAAAAATATTCCTGAGCCGAAAATCGTTACCCGCTTTTGGATCGTAGGTATTTTATTATCGATTCTCACCCTGGCTTTACTGAAAGTACGATGAGTAACAAGTTGGTGATATTGGGTGCAGGTGAAAGCGGTACGGGTGCCGCACTATTGGGCAAGCAAAAGGGTTGGGATGTATTCGTTTCCGATGCGGCGGCCATTAAGGCCAACTATCTGCAGGATCTTGATCAGGCCGGCATTGCTTACGAGCAGGGAAAACACACCGAAGAAAAAATCCTGGCTGCCGATTTGATGATCAAGAGTCCGGGTATTCCGGATAAAAGCCCGATCGTGAAAAAGGCACGGGAGAAAGGAATCCCGGTGATCGATGAGATTGAATTTGCCAGCAACTATCTGTCTGGAAAAATTATTGCCATTACAGGCACCAATGGTAAAACCACAACTACGTTGTTGACGTACCATTTGCTTAAGGCCGCAGGGTACAACGTGGCGCTGGCAGGAAATGTGGGCGAGAGCCTCGCGCGCAAAGTAGCGTTGGGCGATCATGATTGGTATGTGGTGGAGATGAGTTCGTTTCAGTTAGACGGTACAAAAGCGTTTAGTCCCTTTATTGGCATTCTGCTCAACATCACACCGGATCATTTAGACCGGTACGATTACAAGATGGAAAACTATGTGGCCTCCAAGTTTCAATTGGTGGCGAACATGAGTGCGAGCCAGCATTTTATTTATTTTGCGCAAGATCAAGTACTGGCCAGCGGGCTGAAGCGATTCCCCACCTTGGCCCAATCACATGCAGTAAGCCTCGCAACGAATAAACATAGCGCTGCATATTGTGTGGGAACTGCCATGCATTTCACAGGAGCAGAACCTGAGTTGGTCGTTCCGCAGGAGGCAACAACATTGAAAGGCCCCCATAACCTTATTAATACAATGTGTGCGGTGAGTGCGGCATTACTGGCGGGCGTTTCTCCAACGGATATCAAGTCTGCGTTGAAAACATTTGTAAATGCACCGCATCGGTTGGAGTCGGTAGGGGTGATTGATGGAGTTGAATTTGTAAATGATTCAAAGGCAACCAACGTAGACTCGGTAGTGTATGCATTAGGCAGTTTTCATCAGCCTTTGGTTTGGATTGCCGGTGGTATTGACAAAGGAAACGAGTATCGCCTGATTCAGGAAGCCGTGCGGAAAAAAGTGCACACATTGATTTGCCTCGGCAAAGACAACGGCAAACTTATCCAGTTTTTCTCCGGCATCGTTCCGCAAATACGCGAGACACAAAGTGTACCTGAACTGATTGAGATTGCACGCGAAGTAGCCCGGCCTGGCGATGTGGTGCTGCTCTCGCCCGCATGTGCAAGTTTTGACCTGTTTAAAAACTATGAAGATCGCGGCCGTCAGTTTCGTGAGGCGGTGCAGCACGTTATCCGTACACGAGAAGAAGCAGTTCCAAAAATGAACCGATAGCCATGAAAAAACTCAAAACGTGGGCGGATAAAAATTTACAGGGTGATCCGGTGATCTGGGCGGTGGTATTTGCCCTATCAGTAGTAAGTATTTTGGTGGTGTACAGCTCTATCGGTACGCTGGCCTACAAGCGCACGACCAGTGCCGAGATGTACCTCGTGAAGCATACCTTCATGGTTTTCCTTGGCCTCGCGGCCATGTGGGTGGCGCACAAAGTAGATTACCGTTATTACTCAAAGTTGTCGCGCCTCGCGTTGTGGATCAGCGTACCGTTACTGATCTATACGTTCACCAACGGTACCACGTTGAACGATGCCGCTCGGTGGATTACGTTACCGTTGATCAATACGAGCTTTCAACCGTCCGACTTTGCAAGTCTGGCGCTCATCATCAACCTCGCGAGCATGCTTTCGAAGCGACAACAAAATATCGATGATATTAAGGAGTCCCTGATCCCGATGCTGATTTGGTGCGGTATTATTTGCGGACTCATCGCGCTTACAAATTTGTCTACTGCCATTCTGCTTTTTGCCACCTGTATGTTGATCATGTTCATCGGCAGGGTTCCGGTAAAATATCTCGCCATGCTGGTATTGGTGGGTGTGTTGGCAGGTGCAGTGGCACTCAAATTTGGTGTTCGTGGCGAAACCGCGAAGAATCGGATTTTAAGTTTTATTCAGGGAAATGAGCTGCCGTTTCAGGCAAAACACGCACGCATTGCGGTGGCCACGGGTAGTTTTTTTGGGAAGGGCCCGGGTAATAGCGACCAACGAAACATTCTGCCACATCCCTACTCAGATTTCATTTATGCTATTGTGATTGAAGAATACGGTCTGCTGGGGGGTATGGTGGTGTTGATTTTGTATTTGATCTTACTCCATCGTGGCATGAAGGCCGCGTACAACAGCGAGCGTGCGTTTGGTGGATTGCTTTCCGCGGGGTTGAGTTTTGATTTGGTCTGTCAGGCGATGGTAAACATGGGTGTAGTCGTGGGGCTCGGCCCAATTACCGGCCAACCGTTGCCATTAATCAGCATGGGGGGTACGGCCATGGTGTTCACTGGAATTTCGGTGGGTATCATTTTGAGTGTGAGCAGGGGCGAGCAAGATGAAAACTACGGGCAACAGCCGGTGGTAGCGAAAGAAGAAAAAGAAGTGCAAGCGAAGGCAGCATAAATTGAGCGCACAAAAACCATATCGATTGATCATTAGCGGTGGCGGCACCGGCGGGCATATCTTCCCCGCACTGGCCATTGCGCGCACCTTTCAGCAGCGCCACCCAGATACCGAGTTTTTATTCGTAGGTGCTGAAGGCAAAATGGAGATGAAGAAAGTGGCTGAAGCCGGATTCAAGATTGTTGGGCTCTGGATCAGCGGCTTGCAGCGCAAGCTCACGGTCGCGAATCTGCTATTTCCCATAAAGGTAATTTCCAGCTTTTTTAAAGCGTCGCAAATCATCCGCGAATTCAAGCCCCACGTGGTTATCGGCACGGGCGGGTATGCCAGTAGTCCAATGATGATGGCAGCTACGCGGGCGAAAGTTCCCACGTTAATTCAGGAACAAAACTCGTACGCGGGCCTCGCAAACAAGCAAGTGGCAACCCGTGTCAATCGTATTTGCGTGGCGTACCACGGCATGGAAAAATATTTCCCTGAAGCGAAAGTGAAACTCACGGGTAATCCGGTACGAAAGGATATTGTGGAATTGGCTGGTCATCGCCCGGAAGGGCTTGCTGCGTTTGGATTTAGCGAGCATGGAAAAACACTGCTGGTGCTTGGCGGTAGTCTTGGTGCCCGAAGCATAAATGAAAGTGTATTGGCCGGCATCGATAAGTTAATCGATTCGCAGGTACAAATGGTGTGGCAAACCGGTAGTGGCTATTTCGAATCCGTTCGAGGCCAAATCCAGAGTAAAGATTTGAAGCGGATTCGCGTGGTGGATTTCATTCAGCGCATGGATTTAGCTTATGCCGCTGCTGATGTAGTGATTTCGCGCGCGGGTGCCCTCGCGATTTCCGAGCTCTGCGTGGCGGCCAAGCCTGCCATTTTGGTTCCTTCACCCAACGTAGCGGAAGATCATCAGACAAAAAATGCATTGGCATTGGTACAGCAGCATGCGGCCGTGCTGGTGCGCGATGCAGAGGCAAAAGACATTTTAGTGGACGAAGCGATGAATCTGCTTTTTGATGATGCGCGTTGCGAGAAGTTAGTGGGCGCAATACGAAAACTGGCGAGGCCACGAGCGGCCGAAGAAATCGTGGATGAGATTGAAAAGTTAATCCGGCAGCAGGCGTGAATTTGAACAACTACGATAGTATTTATTTTCTCGGCATCGGTGGCATTGGTATGAGTGCGCTGGCGCGTTGGTTCCGCGGTAAAGGCTGGCGGGTGGCGGGCTATGATCGTACGCCCACAGTGCTCACGCAGGAATTGATGGAAGAAGGTATTGAAATTCATTTTGAAGATCGCACAGAGCTCCTTCCGGGTTACATCAGTCCTGAGAAAACATTGGTGGTATTTACACCGGCTATTCCCAAAGACCATCGGGAGCACCGGTTCTTGCTTGAACAGGGTTTCATCATCCTCAAACGCTCCGAGGTGTTGGGTTTACTTACGCAGAACTACCGCACAATTGCCGTGGCCGGTACGCACGGAAAAACGACTACATCGTCCATGATCGCGCACCTATTGAAGAGTGCCAATCGCGATATGGTTGCTTTTCTTGGAGGCATCACTACAAACTACAATTCCAATCTGGTCATGCATGGCCAAGTGTCGGACGATACGTGGGTTGTGGCCGAAGCAGACGAATTTGATCGAAGCTTTTTGCGTTTGTTTCCAAACGTAGCGGTGGTCACTTCGGCCGATGCTGATCATCTGGACATTTATGGAAATCACGAGTCGATGTTACAATCGTATCGGCAGTTTCTGGCGCAAACCAAGCCAGGTGGGAAGTTGGTGTTGCACGATTCAATTCAACACCTGTCCACAGGGGTAGCGCGCGACAAAGAGATTTATGGAATAGACCGGGGACAATTTTTTGCCAGCCATGTTACTACCAAAGGCGGGTTTTTTGAATTCGATCTTCACGGCTTTGGCGAGAGGATCGAAAAAGTACAGCTTGGCGTCCCCGGTTTTCATAACATTGAAAATGCAGTGGCCGCGGCCTGCGTGGCCCGGCAAGTTGGGTTAACCATCGAAGAAATTCGGAACGGATTGGCTTCTTTCCGTGGTGTAAAACGCAGGTTTGAGTTTGTGGTACGCCATGAACGGCTGGTGTTTGTAGATGACTACGCGCACCACCCGGCGGAGATTGAGGCCTTTTTACGTTCGCTCAAGGCGATGTATCCCGGCAAAAAACTAACCGTTGCTTTTCAACCACATCTATTTACACGTACTCGTGATTTTGCTTCTGGCTTTTCGCAGAGTTTGAGCCTGGCAGACGAGGTGATCGTACTCGACATCTACCCGGCCCGGGAGCTTCCCATCGCGGGCGTATCTGCGGATATGTTGATGGATGCAATTAGCAGTCCGGTGAAGATGCGGTGCAAGAAAGACGAATTGGTAAGCGTGGTTGCGGAGCGCTCCATTGAAGTATTTGCGACCATCGGGGCGGGGGATATTGATACGTTGGTGAATCCATTGAAAGAAATGTTGATCAGGAAAGAATCCATAGCTGGCCAGATATGAAGTGGAAAATTTCTTTTCGAAATGAATTCAAAGTTGCAATAGCAGTGCTGGGTGTGCTTTCGCTGATTGCATTTACGGAGAAGCAACAGGCAGGAAGTGCATGTCGCGATATTGCGATTGACTTGGATAATCATCATGAAAATCATTATCTGGATGAGGGTGATATTCTTCGCTTGGTGGAAAAGTTAAACCCCGGTATCCGTGGTGCAAGTTTTGATCGCATCGATTTCAAAGCAATCGAATCCAAGCTGGAGTATGATCGGCATATAGAAGATGCCCAGACGTTTAAAGACCTGAAAGGAAATTTGGTGGTGCGTGTGGAGCTACGCAGACCCGTAGCCCGCATCGTACAGGAAAATGCACCAGACGCTTACATCGCAGAAGACGGTGTGATCATGGGTGTGTCGGACAGGTACAATTCCCGTGTGGTGTTGATCAGCGGCCCATATGCAGCCCGGATCGCGCAAGCACATCGTGTGCAGGATGTGCCCGGGGGTAGTCAACTGCTTGAGATGATCGAATTCATCCGCGATGATGCGTTTTGGAATGCACAAATCGCACAGGTGGATATTGCAGCCGATGGAAAAATGACGTTACTGCCGCAGATCACCGGACAGCGCGTAGAGTTTGGTATGGCCGATGGCTATGAAGAGAAACTGCGCAAGTTGATGATCTTCTATAAAGAAATTCTACCGCAGCGCGGCTGGACCCGCTACGAGCGGGTAAACCTGGAGTACAACGGACAAATTATCGCAGAATAGAACAAACAACCACTAATTTATAGCATCATGGAAAATGAAAAGATAATTGTAGGACTAGACATCGGCACAACAAAAATTTGTGCCATTGTCGGTCGGAAGAATGAATTTGGAAAGCTGGAAGTACTGGGCATGGGTAAGGCGGAATCCGAGGGCGTGATCAAGGGAATCGTTACGAACATCGATAAGACTGTGGTAGCGATTGAAAAAGCCATCAAGGAAGCCAGCGACATGTCTGGAATTGACATTCGCGTAGTCAACGTGGGGATTGCGGGTCAGCACATCAAAAGCTCGATTCACCACGGCAGCATTACTCGTTTGTCTACCGATGATGAAATCAGCATTGAAGATATCAATCGGCTTACCGATGACATGCACCGCATTGTGATCCCACCCGGCAGCGAAATCATTCACGTGATGCCGCAGGACTATACGGTGGATTACGAGGAGGGCATTAAAGACCCTGTGGGTATGAGTGGCATTAAACTTGAAGCGGATTTCCACATTATTACTGCCCAAACCAGCGCCATCAACAACATTAACAAATGTGTGCGCCGAGGCGGCCTGGAAATTGAAGATTTGATTCTTGAGCCATTGGCTTCCAGTCTGGCGGTGCTTAGCGAAGAAGAAAAAGAAGCCGGCGTGTGTTTGATTGACATCGGAGGCGGCACAACAGATATCGCCATCTTTTACGATAGCATCATTCGGCACACGGCGGTAATCCCGTTTGGTGGTAACATTGTAACCACCGATATCCAGCAAGGCTTGCAGGTGATGAATAAACAAGCCGAGCAGTTGAAGACACGGTTTGGAAAAGCCATCAGTGAGGAGGCAAGCCCGAACGAAATTGTATCCATCCCGGGTATCCGCAATCGTACGGCAAAAGAGATTTCGGTAAAGAATTTATCGAACATTATCCAGGCGCGTATGGAGGAGATCATTGAAATGGCGCACACGGAGATCATTAACTCTGGTTTTGAGAATCGCCTGGCCGGGGGTATCGTCATCACCGGGGGCGGGGCGCTTCTCAGTAATCTCAAGCAATTGGTGGAATACATGACCGGCATGGACGCCCGCATCGGTTACCCGAACGAACACCTGGGCAAAAGCAAGCTCGACTCCATCAAGAGCCCAATGTACGCCACGGCAGTTGGTCTGGTGTTATCCGGTTTCCGTTCGTTGGACGAACGCAAAGACCGTTGGGAAGATCAGATCAAACACAACAACCAGAAAGCACCGGTAAAAGTGAAGAAAGCAAACCCGGCTTCCGACTTTTTCTCCAGCATCATTCAAAAAACAAAAGACATTTTGATTGACGATTTGGGCGACAAAAACGAATACTGAAAAACAAGAAACAACCACTAAAATTATAATCATGTTTGAACCAGGATCATACAAATTCGATATCCCCAAGCACCACAAATCGATTATCAAGGTAATCGGTGTGGGCGGTGGCGGAAGCAATGCGGTGAACCACATGTACCGACTCGGCATTAAAGATGTAGAGTTTGTTGTTGCCAACACCGATGTGCAGGCGCTGAACAGCAGCCCGGTGCCGTATAAGTTACAATTGGGTGTTAACCTAACGGAAGGTTTAGGATGTGGTGCCAACCCCGAAGTGGGCCGCGCGGCAGCTATGGAAAGTAAAGACCAAATTCGCGAAATGTTGCATGGCACAAAAATGGTGTTTGTAACCGCAGGCATGGGTGGCGGCACCGGCACGGGTGCAGCACCGGTGATCGCGAAAATTGCGAAAGACATGGACATCCTCACAGTAGGTATCGTTACCGTTCCGTTCAACTGGGAGGGCAAGAAGAAACTGGCGCAGGCACAATCGGGCGTGGAAGCACTGCGTGCCGGATGCGACACGGTGCTTGTGATTTTGAACGATAAGCTGCGCGAGATTTACGGTAATCTGGCTATTGGTAAAGCGTTTGGTGAAGCAGACACAGTGCTGACTACTGCGGCAAAAGGTATTGCAGAAATCATCACGCTGGCGGGGTATGTTAACGTAGACTTCCAGGATGTACGCACGGTGATGTTGAACGCCGGTGCTGCCGTGATGGGCTCTGCCGAAACCCGCGGCGAAGGTCGCGCCATTCAGGCCGCACAACAAGCGTTGGCTTCGCCGCTGCTCGACAACCGCGACATCATGGGCGCCAAGAAAATCCTGCTCTCCATCATCAGTGGCGAGGAGGCCGAGCTGCAAATGGATGAGCTCAGCGAGATTACCGAGTACATTCAGGAACAAGCGGGCGATGAAGCTGAAGTAATCTTTGGCCACGGCGTAGACGCGAATCTGGGCGATCGTATTCGCGTTACGGTAATCGCTACGGGCTTTCAGTCGGAAGGAAAAACGACACGCAAAGCTGAGGAGAAAAAAGTTCATGAACTTGATAAAAGCCAAATTCCGCTCTTCGGGCCGGTGGATAACTCCGTGAATCAGCGGGGTGATGATTTGGTGTTGAAGGTGAGGAATCCAGAGCCCGAACCGATTGAAAAACCCATGCTACGCGAGGAAGAAGACGCCGCGGACGAAGCTCCGGTGTTTGTACCAATTACAAAATCCGGAATTCCCGTGGAAGAGCCGCGCACCAATCGCTTTGAAGCGGATACCTATCTCAATTCATTTCAAGAGGATGAGGAAGGCGAGGATGGCTTGTTCTCCAATCAGGAAGACGAATTTGAAATCGGACGCGAAGTGGCGGCGGATCAAGTGTTGAATGAGGAAGGCCTGCTGGAAGTTCGCAGGACCCGCGAACGCCTGGAGCAGCAAGCCAAAGAGCGAAGAGACAAGCTGAAGTCGACCAAGAAAAATGAAATGTCGAAGGAAGAGTTTCACGAAAAGTGGACATTACCCGCGTACTTGCGCAGGGGCGTGAAGATGGATAATGTACCGCATTCTTCCGAGCCTTACATCTCTCGGTATAACCTGAATGACGACAACAACTTGTTGGGCAATAACAAGTTTTTGCACGATAACGTGGATTGATATTTTGGACGAGTTGCAGTGGAAAGACAAAAACATCAAAGACATGGCAATTCCGGCACGACTGGTTTTACTCCATTCGTAGTGGTTGTTGGTAGTAAACATTTTTTGCCGGTGCCGGATTGCCTCTTTTTTTAAACTGGTTTCCACCATTTTTTTAACTCCCAGACCCCGCCTTGAAGAGGCGGGGTCTTTTTTTGGGGGGAAGCAGTTGAAAATCAGTTTGCTAGTCCTAGGTGGGTTGATGCTCCCGTAAATTCTAATCATCAAAGGTTTTTTAAACAAAAGAAGCGGAGTATTTTGGTGGTATGTTCAGAATCGTTTCAATCGCAGGTATACTTGTTCTAATCACAGTTGCCTCAGGAAATGCGCAATCACCCCTGCTGGATTCGCTATTACGACAAAAGACGACTATCAGCGATGCTCAAAAAGGAGATTGGCTGCGGGAAGTAATTATGCAGTGGAATCTGGTAAACCCGGACTCTGCCTTACACTACGTTCGAAAGTTGCAGGTTTATGCAATGGATAATAGCGATTCAAGCCGTTTGATTGAGGCCAAGTCGTTTGAGGCTGAGTACTATTGGCGAAAGAGTGATTACAAAAAATCCCTGGTACATGCGATGGAGGTGCTCACGCTAGCCAATCATTTAGCGTCTAACTTGATGGGCGCGAGTGAGATTTTAGACATGAAGATCTAGCCGCGAATTATGCATACAAATGTTACCATTTTGTTTTTTTTGATTGTTGTCGTTGGCTACTCACAATCCGCTCGACAACTCAGTAATAGCGAAGTTAAAGCTAGAATCGCGCAGATTCAGACAAATCAAAATCCTCAAGCCACCATCGCTCCGTTGCGCCAGTTGTTAGATCAGCTTGGTCCGAAGGAAGATTCAAGTAGAGCAGTTGTGATGTTAGAGTTGGGTTCCAACTACGGCCGAATTTATAACAATGATTCAGCAATGTTTTTTCTGGCGCAAGCGGTATTGCTTTCAAAATCAAATCGATGGGCCGTGCTTGCAGGTGAGATTTATAATTATTCCGGAAATGTAATGCGAAACCGAAGTGATAATCAAAAAGCGATGCAGTATTATGACAGTGCACTCCACGTATTGGCAGGGGGGGAGCGCGATCGGTATATATGCGAGGCAAAGGTGTTAGGAAATATGGGCGGTATTCACTACGATTTAGGTGAGTTTGAAAAAGCCCTTGAGTTTGCCGAGAAGGCAACTGCTATGATTGAAAATCACGGGCTCGTTTACCGCGAGACTTCCGCGTTTTATGTCTCTAGATTTTTACAGCGGACTGCTTTGCGATGCCCTTGAATTAGATTTAAAAGGCGGGGGGGGGCGGCTACGTTTTTGCTGAAGCTGAAATGAAAGCTCTTTGGCTACTGTTTCGGCCAACACGCTTGCGCGCTCGGGTTACTCGGTTGAACTTCTTCCTCACTGCAGCTGAAAGAAATGCCAATCAACAATAATGAAATGGCCGAGGAAATGAGCCACTTTTTCGTATTTTTTTGTTTTACATGAATTTTCATATTTTTTCAACTAGTTTATTAACGAATTTACTGACAAATTTTGCATACTCCAATTTATTTTTATTTTTTAATTGTTTATTAAGCTTTTAATGACCACCCTCGCTTTTACCTCGAAACTTGAAGTGGGGCCTGGCGGCTAAGTTTGCCGAGCTGGTTGTTGGCTTATTTGGCAGAAACCTTTTCGTCCGCGAGTTGTTGACGCGGCAGTTGAGGTGGAGACTTCCCTTATTTGGGATGAAGCCGGATAGCCTGCGAGCAGTAGCTGAAATAAAAAATCTTTTTCAAAGACATGTAGCGAGTGTCCTTCCTACTCTATTTTAGGGGTATATGATACGCTACATTCTGATTGCTGCCTGGCTGGTGACCACCCTAGTCTGGCGCGCGACGGCCCAATCACCCCTGCTGGATTCGCTATTACGACAAAAGACGACTATCAGCGATCCTCAAAAAGGAGATTGGCTGCGGGAAGTAATCATCCAGTGGAATCTGGTAAACCCGGACTCTGCCTTACACTACGTTCGAAAGTTGCAGGTTTACGCAATGGATAAGAGCGATTCAAGCCGTTTGATTGAGGCTAAGTCGTTTGAGGCTGAGTACTATTGGCGAAAGAGTGATTACAAAACATCCATGGTACATGCGATGGAGGCGCTCACGCTGGCTGAGTCATCTGACAATTTTTTTGCTAGACGGGGGTCTATTTATTTTACGTTGGGCAATATCCATCTCTATTTGCTTAATACCCAACAGGCCATCCATTATTATCAACGAGCGTTGAAAAATTATGAAGAACAAGGCTCTAAACCACGTCAGGTGGCCAGCATTCTCAACAATATAGGAGTAGTATTTATGGACGCTGCTGAAAGCGACAAGAATCCAGCCTATCGAGATAGCGCTGAGTCGTACTTCAAGAGGGTCTTGGCACGTGGCACGGTAGCTAATCCGGGTACGCTTATCAACGCTTCGGGCAATCTCGGGCAGATCTATTTGCAACGAAAAGACTACACGGAGGCTACCCGGATTTTTGATCAATGGAAAAAATTGGAAGCGGCTAACCCGAGCACTTCTGCGAAGGCCATGCACTATGGAAATTTGGGCTTATTGCAGTTAGCACTGAACAAACCCGGGCAGGCGCTACAGTTTTTTCAAGATGGCTTAAAGGCCGCGCGCGCGATCGAGGCACACCACGAGGAGCAGGAGTACTACGGTAACCTAGCGAAGGCTTATGCAAGTCTTAATCAATACCAACAAGCTTATGAGTATGCCGCACGGTTTAGCGTGATGCGCGATAGCGTATTCAATGCTGAGAAAACAAAGACTATTAGCGAGTTGGAAGAAAAGTATCAAGCGGAGTTACGTCAAAAACAAATTCTGGAGTTGGAACAGCAGAATCAAATCAAAGATCTCGAGGCGAAAACCAGCAAGCAGTGGCAGTATGGTCTTGCGCTTGTACTTTTGCTTGTTACCACACTTTCGACTGTTCTCTACAATCGCTACCAACTGAAACAACGCACCGCGAAATTGCTGGATGAAAAGAATGCGGAACTTCAAAAACTCAATTTTTTTAAAGACAAGATGTTTGCAGTAATCAGTCACGATTTACGCAACCCCGTAGATGCTTTCAGTAACATCATTGAGAGCTTAAGTCACAATAGTCAACATGCAAGTAAGGAGGAATTGAAAGAATTCTTAGACAGTACACTGCAGTCGGCCAAGGATTTAAAAGGCCTTTTGAATAATCTGCTGGAGTGGTCGCTGGTGCAGATTGGAAAGTTGCCGTTCAATCCGACCGCCATTTCGCTGCGTGAGGTAACTCAGCAAAGCATCGCTCATTTAGAGACGATGGCAGCAGCAAAGAAAATCACTATGCACAATAACATTGACCCCGGCAGCAAAGTCATTGCCGATCCATCCATGATGATCATTGCCTTGCGCAATCTGATCAGTAATGCCATTAAGTTTTCTGAGCCTGGTAAAAGTATTGAGTTGACTGCGCAATCTCAAGATGGTAACATGCGGCTAAAAGTAATCGATCAGGGTGCGGGTATGAGTGCGGAAGAAGTGGCGAGATTGTTTAAGATGGAGGAGAGTACACAATCCATAGGCGACTCAGCGGAAAAAGGTGCCGGCATTGGATTATTGTTGGTTAAGGAATTGGTCGACCGGAATAACGGGCAGGTATCGGTTTCCAGCCAACCCGGAAAAGGCAGTACATTTGTGATTGAATTGCCTTTGATTTCATGAGTCAACCACTCCGGGTTTTTTTAGTTGATGACCATAAACTCGTGCGCGATGGCATACGAGCGATGTTGTTGGGCAACCTAAGTTTTAAAGTGGTGGGCACAGCAGGAAATGCCGAAGAGTTTTTTAGTCAATTGGATGAAGTTCAGCCGGACATTTGTGTCATCGATATTCAGCTGCCAGGCAAAAATGGCGTGGCGATTTCGGCTTTGCTGAAAGCGGAAAATCCACGTATAAAAATCTTGATTCTTACGGCGTTGAAGGAAGATGCACCCGTTAAACAATGCCGCGACCTTGGCGTGGAGGGCATGATTTCGAAAGACTCTGGACGAGATACCTATCTGGAAGCGCTGGAAGCCCTGAAGGCCGGGCGGACATTTTACGCTGGTCAGTTTACCGAATTATTGGTAAAAGCCACACAGGGCAAGAGCGATAAGCTGGCGGCGCTTAGCGATCGGGAAATTGACTTTGTAAAAGCGTTTGCTTTGGGTTTATCGCATAAAGAAATTGCCGACCGGCTGCACATCAGTCCACGTACGGTGGAAGTCCATAAGAAGAACGTGATGGACAAGTTGCAATTCAAGAGTGATGTCGATTTGATCAAGTTTGCCATCCGCGAAGGACTCTCTTCGTTAAGTTGAAGGTGGATGGTTGTTAGTTGTTAGTTCTTAGTTCTTAGTTGTTAGGGAATACCGAACAATCAGATAATAGCAATTAATAGCCAACAACTACCCACGATTAACTAACAACTACGTAATTCCCCTCATCCCCTTTACGGGAAATCCCCAATACCCTGCCGCTGGGTTTACAGGCACCTTTACAGCGCCTTATTCACCAAAACCTATGCGTATGAAAAATTCTATACTTCTTATGTTCCGGAGGGCTCAAATTTGTGCCATTTCGATGCTCTGTTTATTAAGTTCAATTGTTACACATGCACAACAAGCTTGGACGCTATTACCGGAATCAAATACAACGAATAGCATTGTGCGGGGTGTGTTTGCGATTGATAACGGGCTTGGTATTACGGGGCCGATTTTTAGAGTGGGCGTCTTTGGGAGCATTAGTAAATCAACTGATTCTGGTATTACGTGGACGAACCTAACTTCTGGAACATCGGCCGAATTAAATGATGTCTATTTCGTAGATCAGTTTAGTGGCTGGGTCGTAGGAAATGGAATCATTTTACGAACTACGAATGGAGGAACAAGCTGGACTGCGACCAGTTTTCCGGGGATTATCTTTCGGTCTATTCATCAGTATGCCGCTAATCAAACCCTTTGGGCAGCCGGATTAGATGGGGTGATTTACAGGTCAACCAATCAGGGCGTAAACTGGACTGCCGTTAATTCGAATACGACAGCGAATTTGAATGATATTCTGGCCTATACACCTACCACTATCATCGCGGTCGGGGCTAATGGAACTATTACAAGATCAACTGACGGTGGTAGTACATGGACGGCCACCACGGTAGGTTCAATAACTCTCAATGGCGTTGATGGGTTTTTAACTACGGCAGTCATCGCTGTAGGCAACAGTGGTACCGTTCTTCGAAGTGCAACGGCGGGCCAATCATGGTCAACCATTACCAGTAGTGGAACATCAGTTGATCTTAACGATGTAACACTGACTGGAGGCAGCAATTTTATTGCTGTTGGTAATGCGGGCACAATTTTACGAACTACAAATGGAGGTACCGGTTGGTCAATCATTCCAACGGGTAACGATGAGAGCCTCAGAGCGATCACGAAGCGAACCGAGGCGGCATCACTGGTAAGATTCTGGATTTCAGGTTTTTGGGGTATGTTAACCTCCGATACACAAATAACATCTTGCGCAGCACCGCAGGCATCGTTAGTATCACCGGTCTCAATTACCAGGTGCGTGGGAGAATCTGTTACGCTGGAGGCTTTTCATACTGGCACGGTAGGAAAGAGGGTATGGAAAAGAAATGGTATAGGGGGCAACGACATTCAGCCTTCGAAGTTGATGCTTACCAATTTGCAAACTTCAAATTCTGGTTTATATACAATGGAAGTATCTGGCCCATGCGGTACGGTAACAACCGCAGCTATTACGCTCACCGTAAATACGCCTCAGCAACCCTCTTCAATAGTTGGAACAGGATTAGCATCGCAAAACGTAGCCACTACTTATTCCGTCTCATCCATACCGGGGGCAACTTTTAATTGGTCGCCTGGAAGTGGAGGAACTGTTACAGGAACGGGCAATGAAGTTCAAATTTCCTGGAGTGCAGCGGGGTCGAAGACAATATCAGTTACGGCCACTGATGCTTGCGGAACCTCAATAGCCCGGACTGCATCGGTTAGTGTTTTGACGTGTACTACACCTGCTCAACCTTCGGTGATTACCCTTACTTCTGGAAGTGAGTGTACGAATTCTTCTGCCACGTATTCGGTTACCGCTGTTGCCGGTGTTACTTATTCGTGGTCAGTAAGCACAGGCGGTACCATTACCGGGTCAGGCAATTCTGCAACGGTAGTATGGAATACTACTTCAGGATCCCGAACCATTACCGTAACGCCATCGAATGCGTGTGGTAACGGAACGGCAAGAATGCTTAGTGTAACCGTAGGATTGGCTCCGGTACAACCTTCTGTTATTAGTGGTAATGCTACTGTTTGCACAGGAGTAAGCACAGCTTACAGTGTTACCAATGTAACCGGCACTACCTACACCTGGGATACGGGTGGGGCAGGAACGATCACCGGAAGTGGGAATGCTATCAATGTTACATGGACTTCATCGGGCGCTAAAACGCTTACGGTTACACCTACCAATTCCTGTGGTGCTGGATCAGCACGCACGCTAAGCATTACTGTAAATGCAGTGCCAGCCCAGCCGGGTGTTATTGCAGGAGCTAATACCGTTTCTACAGGGGCAAGTTCTCAATATAGTATTTCTGCTGAAGCAGGAGTAACATATACTTGGGCTGGCGGCACAGGCGCAACTGTTACCGGAAGTGGCAATGCAGTAAGTATTTCGTGGTCATCGGCCGGTAGTAAAACGATTACGGTAACACCTTCCAATGGATGTGGCAGTGGAACAGCTCGCACTTTAGCAGTTACCGTTTCTGATTGTGCTGTTCCTGCACAGCCTAGTGTAATTACCGGTAACGCCTCTGGCTGTATCGGTTCTGGTTCAGTATACTCGGTTACTGCAGTAGGCGGTGTAAATTATAATTGGAATGCAGGTGTAGATGGAAGTGTTGTCGGTTCAGGAAACTCAGTAACCTTGTCATGGTCATCTGCTGGAACAAAAGTGGTTACTGTAACACCGTTCAACGCCTGTGGACCCGGCACAGTGCGAACAATGAATGTAGTGGTGAGTGGTGTACCCGCTCAACCCTCGGCTATAACCGGCACAACAACAGCATGTAAGGATGCCGCCACCACATACAGTGTTACTAATGTGGCAGGGGTAACTTATACCTGGAATACAGGTGGTAGAGGAACTGTTACCGGATCTGGCAATAACGTGAGTATTGCATGGAATTATGCAGGTAATCAGGTTTTGCAAGTAATACCAAGCAACAGTTGTGGCAATGGACAGCCTCAAACTATCAACGTTACTGTGAATAAAACTCCTGATCCTGTAAGTGAAATAACAGGTAACCTCTCGGGTTGTATTAACATTGCTAATGCTTATAGTGTAACTAACGTGAGTGGTGTTACTTACAACTGGGCAGGTGGCGCAAGTTCAACATCTTCTTCAACATCTAACTCCAGCAACATTACATGGACAACCACGGGTACCAAAACTTTAACCGTTACCCCGACCAATAGTTGTGGAAGTGGGTTAAGCAGTTCACTCACAGTAAATATTAATGAACCACCTGTACAAACCAGTGTAATTACAGGCTCAGCAACAGCTATTGCAGGTGTTCCCCAAACATATTCGGTTACTAATGTGGCCAACGTAAGCTACCAATGGAATGCAGGAACAGGTGGAAGTGTGGCAGGTGTTGGCAATAGTGTGAGCATTACCTGGGCTACCGGAGGAAGTAAGACGGTAACTGTAACACCATTTAATGCTACTTGTGGATTAGGCACACCAAGAACGGTTAACGTCACTGTTACGGCACCTTGTACTGTTCCAACAGCACCAACTTCAGTATCACCTTCAACCCCGGGCATTCCGGTAGGCACACAATTACTCTTCACTGTTACCGGCGATCTAACGGGTGTATCATCATTAAACTGGAGTTCGTCACCTAACGGTGGTGCAATCTTTGATATTTTCAGTTTAAATCAAGCTAGAATTTCATGGTCAACACCAGGCGTATATCAAGTAAGCGTAGCTGCTGTAAATGCATGTGGGCAAAGCACTTCGGTATCTACTACTGTTGTTGTTTGTACTCCTTCCGTGGCTGCTGCTCCTACAGGACTTGCTAATGTAACCGAGAATTGTAGCGATAACGTGGTGCGATATACCATAAACACGCAGCCAGGCATGATTTATGAGTGGGGTAACCCAACCTTCAGTGGTACTATCCTTTCACCTATAGAGAATAATTTTTTAGATATAAAATGGTTCAATAGTTCCAGTGAATATCCGGCAACCGTGCGTGTGCGTTCGCGCGATGCATGTAATCGGTATAGCGCATATGCTACATTAGATGTTACCATTAAACCTAAACCTCAATATCGTACAATTACTAACGATCTTGTTGGTGGTTTTTGCGATGGCAAAGTAGTTACCTGGACAATTTCTAGTCCTGAAGTGGGAACAACCTATACCTGGGTTTCAGACCGTCCAGCTACTATAAGTGGCGCAAGTAATCATATCATTCAAGCCACGATAAACGGGCCAATGAACATTCAGCTTTATGGATCAAATACGTGCGCTACTAACTTAAGTCTAGGTGGTATTACAGGTAATCCATTACCAGTACCAACAACAGCCCCTGGCTTAATAAGTGGCCCCGCAACAATAGAAACAGGGCAGTTGGCAAAGTACACTACTCCTAACGAAGGCTTGCCCTTCTCCTATGATTGGAATTATGGAATAGGTAATATTAACACCGGATCTGTAAATTCTATTGACGCATTATTTGGTACCACAGGTGAAAAAATAGTTTCGGTAAGATATGCCTCTAATGGCGCCTGTGGACCAGTTTATGGGCCAGCTAGAACGCTGCCAGTTACTGCCGTGGCTCCATGCGTTGCTCCGTCTACCCCCACTGCTGTTACTCGCTTGCACAGCGGCAGTATTTGTAGAGACGTGGCGTATGCATTTTCTGTGCCCTTTGTACAAGGAGTATCTTACAACTGGGTTGCGGGTGCTGATGCCACCATTACCGGAACTGGAAATGAAGTAATGATTAAGTGGAGTAGTGCAGGTTCTAAAAATGTAACTGCTTCGTATACTAATGCCTGTGGCACTTCATCTACCCAACAAACATCTGTCGTAGTTACATTGCCTCCTGATGCATTAAGCATCACGGGCAACAACACGGCCTGCCAGGCAAGTGCTGAAGCATTTTCCGTATCGAGTGTGGGAGGCATAAGCTATATCTGGGATGTACCTGGAGCAACCTTTTCAGGACAAGGCACTAATAGCATTACCGTTAGCTCATGGCCAAACGCGGGTATAAATACGGTTAAATTTAGACCTTCAAACACATGCGGCACCGGTGTTGAAACAACATTAAATGTAACCGTCAATGCCATTCCAGCGCAACCTTCTGTAATTAGTGGTGATGTTGAGCTTTGTGTTGGCACCGCAAAAACTTATAGTGTAGGCAATGTAAGTGGGGCAACTTATACCTGGGATGCAGGAGCCAATGCAACGGTAACAGGCACAGGTAACTCTCGCACTATTTCATGGTCAACTACCGGCACTAAAACCTTACAGGTAACTGCATCAAACGGTTGCGGTACCAGTGTGGCAAGATTGATTAATCCAATAGTAATTGCCGTACCTTCTCAACCATCTGCCATTACCGGCACAGCATCGCCAACCATTGGAGCTTCAGTTGATTATGTTGTGACTAATGTTGCGGGTGTGAATTATGCCTGGTCGCTTTCTGATAAAGGTGTGATATCAAGCACCGGTAATTTAGCGTCAGTGCTGTGGAATGCAACAGGCAGTGCTACCCTTTCTGTAACACCCTCCAATGCGTGTGGTAACGGAGCGGCTAGAACCGCGTCAATTACAGTCAGTAAAATTGCCCAGACGATTTCCTTCACTTTGCCGAGCCCGGTATTGACCACAGATTTCATTGAGTTGAATGGTGTGTCTAGCTCAGGGCTACCGGTTGCGTACACGAGTTCAAACCCAGCCCTTGTTGAAGTGTTAGGGAACACTCTAATTCTGAAAGGTTCGGGGTCAGTAAATATCACCGCATTACAAGCTGGCGATGCCATATTTGCTGCGGCTACAAGTGTGGTGCGCGCACTTACCGTTAACAAAGCCGCGCAAGCCATCAATTTCGATGCTTTGCCAGCCCGAACTTTTGGTGAAGGAAGCTTTGTATTGGAGGGTGTATCAAACGTTGGCCTTCCTCTTACTTACACGAGCTCTAACGTGAGTGTCGCCACGGTATCCGGAAGTACTGTTACCATTGTGGGTGCTGGCGCTACGAATATCACGGCAACACAGGGAGGAGACGCGATCTTCAATGCAGCTACACCAATTGTGCGTGCACTCACGGTGAATAAGGCGGATCAACTCATTGAGTTCGAACCATTGGCAGCAAAAGGAGTAAGCGATCCTCCCTTCTCATTAACGGCAACCGCGTCTTCCGGCTTAGCCGTTAGCTATGCGAGTTCCAACCCGGCGGTAGCTACTGTTTCAGGAAGCACGGTAACCATCGTTGGTCAAGGCACCACAACGATTACGGCTTCTCAGACAGGGAATAGCAACTTCAACGCAGCCACTCCTGTGCCCCAGCCGTTCACCGTAAATTCAAAGCAGAGCCAGACTATCACATTCAGTGTATTGCCCAACAAAACGTTTGGAGATGCCTCCTTTACCATCAGCGCAAGCGCCTCATCAGGCTTGCCGGTCGCATTCACCAGTGCTAACCCGTTGGTGGCTACCGTTTCGGGAAATACCGTAACGATTATTGGCGCGGGCACAACCTTAATTACCGCTTCGCAGCCCGGCGATGCAGTATTTAACGCAGCTACGAATGTATCGCAGACGCTTCTCGTTAACAAGGCTGCGCAAACAATCACGTTTGGCGGATTGGAAAGCAAACGCATTACGGATGGCACCTTCACTTTAACAGCAACAGCCTCTTCGGGGTTGGCGGTTAGTTATACGAGTTCTAATACTGCGGTTGCAACAATCAGCGGGAACACTGTGACTTTGGTAGGAGCGGGCACCACCACGATTACAGCCTCCCAAGGCGGTAACACCAATTACGAGGCGGCTAGTGCGGTAGAACAAACGCTGGTCGTAACGGATAAACAAGCACAAACAATCACGTTTGGCGTGCTCACGGCAAAAACGTTTGGCGATGTGCCATTTGATCTGTCAGCCACTGCTTCGTCAGGTCTGGTTATTTCGTACGCGAGTTCGAACCCTAATGTGGCGACTATCAGCGGCAACACGGTAACCATTGTTGGTGCTGGTACTACTAACATTACCGCTTCGCAGGCCGGTGATGCAGTATATAATGCGGCTACCAATGTATCGCAGACGCTTCTCGTTAACAAGGCTGCGCAAACAATCACATTTAGCGGATTGGAAAGCAAACGTATTGCGGATGGCACCTTCACTCTAACAGCAACAGCCTCTTCGGGGTTGGCGGTTAGTTATACGAGTTCTAATACTGCGGTTGCAACAATCAGCGGGAACACTGTGACTTTAGTAGGAGCGGGCACCACCACGATTACAGCCTCCCAAGGCGGTAGCACCAATTACGAGGCGGCTAGCCCAGTAGAACAAACGCTGGTTGTAACGGATAAACAAGCACAAACAATCACGTTTGGCGCGCTCACTGCAAAAACGTTTGGCGATGGGCCATTTGATCTGTCAGCCACTGCTTCGTCAGGTCTGGTTGTTTCATACACGAGCTCCAATCCCAATGTGGCGACTATCAGCGGCAACACGTTAACCATTGTTGGTGCTGGCACAAGCATCATCACGGCATCGCAGTCAGGAAATGGCAACTTTGATGGCGCCACGCCTGTAGAACAAACACTCACGGTCAACAAAGCGACTCAAAGCATCAGCTTTGCGGCACTGCCCAACTGGGGCATCACACAAGGTTCCCTCACGTTGTCTGCAACCACCACGTCTGGACTGGCAGTGACGTACGCAAGTTCCAATCCTGGTGTAGCGATTGTTTCGGGTAACATCGTTACGCCGGTGTCTCCCGGTACTACAACCATAACGGCCACCCAAGCTGGAAATGCGAATTTTAACGCAGCCACCGATGTGCAACGTGTACTGACCATTGTTGACGATACTCCGAAGCGCGTGATTCGTGTGACCGGCAATTTGAGTTTTGGTGATGTTGTATTGCCGGAAACAGCCAGTCGATCGGTTGTGGTAGAGAATAGGGGTGATAACGCGCTATCAATTTCCGCCATTCGTCTTCCGGAAGGATTCACGGCCGATCGAAACACCGGCACGATTGCACCGGGTGCTAGTTTGTCAGTGGCGATCACATTTGCGCCCACCCAGGCGCGGGAATACTCCGGGCGTCTAGAAATCACGTCAAACGCCACCTCGGGCGATGGGTTCCTGAACGTTTCCGGAAAGGGAGTAACGATTACCGGCGTGGAAGAAACTGCCGTGCGCAACCCGCTCGTAGCTTATCCCAATCCGGGCACCGGCATTTATGTGTTGGAAGTGCGTGGTATTCAATCTAACGATCTATGGGTAACAGATACCACGGGAAAAACCGTGTTGCAATCCAGTCTACTGCCTTTAGGAAATGATCGCTACCAGGTTGACATCCGCGAAGTTCGTCAAGGCCTGTATTTTCTCCGCCTAACCACTGATGGTCAGGTGCGGATGGTTCGAGTCATAAAAATGGACTAAGCAATTCAGTATCAATAAAATTATTTGTAAAATGAAAAATGGAACAGGAAACCGGCCTCAGGTAGCATCGAAAGCTATCGAAGCGCACTTGATTGATATGATTCTAAGGAGGTGGATTACGCTAGCGGTGCTCGTTGGCTTATCGGCAACCCTGAGTTGTAACCAAAAACAACCAATAGAAGAGGAAACCGAGCAGATCGTCTTTTTGAACAAGATTTCCGGGGATTGGCGAATGAATAGGGTTCAAGTTGACGGACTAGATGTGACAAAATCTTTTCCCGGACTGTCGCTGGTGATTAGTCCGACAAGAAATATCCTGGTGACCAATCCGGTGTCGCCAATTTGGAAGACGGCAGCTCAGTTTACCTTGGAGCCAACTGGAGCTAGTTTCCAGCTCAAACGCGATGACGGTGTGCTGATCACCGTGGAGCAACCTTCAGCCACTCAGTTAGCACTTCGGTTTCAATATGACCCAGCTGCCCTGGGTGGCCGGGCTGCCAGCGTAAAAGGCGCGTTCACATTTCTATTGGACAAAAAATAAAACAAATGATCGAAAATTATTTTTAGATAGTAGCGAGCATGTGGTTATAAGGTAAGTGTCCATCAAAGGTAGGCCAGATTTGAATTGGCCTACCTTTTTTCATGTCGAACAGATCAATACCTTAGCAGGCAAAAAACGAGCGTGTGAAAAGAACGTGGATGATTTTGCTGGGTGTGCTATTCTTACTTGGCGGCGTTTATTGGATTGGGCCTAAGCCGGCCACTCCACTTTACGATAAAATTTTTCCGGTTGTACCAACCGAGCCCGTAGCGCTGGAGCAGTTTATTGCCGCACATGAACAAAAGCATCAGCTCAAGCCCGACAACGAAGCCCGCATCGTTTGGTTTGATTCCACAAAAACCAGGACGGCTTACAGTGTAGTGTATTTGCATGGCTTCTCGGCAAGTCAGGAAGAAGGCGATCCTGTGCACATCAACTTTGCCCGCAAATTCGGGGGAAACTTATTCCTCGCGCGTTTGTCCGACCACGGCATTGATACTACAGAGCAATTGTTGCTGTTTACGCCCGATCGCCTTTGGCGCAGTGGCCAGCAGGCTTTGGCCGTTGGCGAAGCGATTGGTGAAAAAGTTATTTTGATGAGTACGTCTACCGGTGGCACGTTGGCGCTGATGTTAGCCGCAGCCTATCCTGAAAAAGTGCACGCGTTGATTAATCTTTCGCCAAATATCGAAATTAACAACGGGCTGGCGTTTATGGCAAACAACCCGTGGGGCAATCAAATTGCACGTTGGGTTGTGGGTGGCGAGTATCAAGTCATCGATTACCCGGCGGAGCGCCAGCAATACTGGAATGGGAAATACCGAATCGAGGCCATCGGCCAGTTGCAGGAATTGTTGGAAACAAGCATGACGCGCGAAACCTTCCAGGCGGTGCGTTGCCCGAGCCTTACACTTTACTACTACAAAAATGAGCAAGAGCAAGATCCTACCGTGCGGGTGGACGCGATGCTTCGCATGCACGAAGCACTGAGCACTGCTGTGGCCATGAAACGTGCCGTGGCGATACCCGGTGCGGGCGGGCACGTAATTGGCTCGCATTTAGTGGCCAAAGACATTCCCGCCGTGGAGCGGCAAGTAAACTCGTTTGCGGAGGAAGTATTGAAAATGCGCCCACGCTAGGCAACTATCTTTTACGTTTACCAAGCGCAAACGTAAAGTCATCCGGGGTGCCATTTACCCGAACGTTTAGAAACCGCACGCGCTTATCGCGGTCGCGATATTGAATGGCGTCTTCCTGGTCGGGGTCAACTTCTTCTCTTTTCTTACCACCGAATAGCGTCTGGAAACCCACTTGTGTTACCAATTGCAACGGCACACGGATAAGATAATCCATCTTCAGGTCAAGCGATTGTGTGCCCTCCATCTCAATGAAGCCGAGGCTGGAGTTAATCGTCATGGCAGGTATGCTCAGCACGCCATCTTTTAAGTCCAGCTTATTTTGAAGCGTATCAAAACGCACGTTGTTCAGGTTGCGATCTTTAAAGTAACTCGACATGGCTTGCAGGGGTGCAAAGTTGACCAGACTTCCGTTGAGAATTGAAATATCCAGATGCGCCTCGCCTTCGTGCAAAATCGGTGTCAGGTCCGGGTGCACATGAAAAGTGCTTGTGATAACGCCAGAAAGGCGGCCGTGCAGATTTTTGTTGACCAGCACATCCTGGCCAAAATTATCGAACTTGATAAATAGCCTATCGAGATCAAGTTGTTGCAGCTGGGTAGTGCTTTTGAAGTAGATGTTTTTTGGATTGGAGCCATTCAAATAGCCTGCCATCGCAAAGTGTCCGTCTGCAATGTCCATAGATAGTGTATCGATAAATGCGTAATGGTTGGGCGTGGTGCGTGCAGCAAGCGTAAGGTTTCGGATATCGATTTGGTGATGCTTCAACGCTTTGATGTTGGCCGCGAAGGTCATGTTCGTAAAGGGGATTTCGAAAATGTTAAACGCCTTGGCATGATCTTTCGGTTTTGCCGGAGCCGGATTGTACGCCAGCAATTGGTCGAGGTTAAGCGTGTTGGATTGAATCGAAAACCGGTTATCTCTTTTGCGTACCGTGCTGTCCGCGCCGGTGTAATAGCTGAGATTAATCAACATATCGTTGGTACCGAGATTCGCAGCCAGATTTTCAATGGTTAGGTGTTCGTCTTCAAAGTGAATTCGTCCCCGCATTTTTTCGATTTTTAGCGGATGCACATTCAGCTTGGCTTCCACGCGTTCCATTAACAAATCGGCAAACCGGAATTGATTTTTAAAATTTAGGTCCACCAGCCCGTGCAGTTTTAGTTCTTTGGCCACTTCATGGCGGTAGTCTTCGGGCAAATAGTTTTCGCCTTTGTAAGTCAGCAGGTTGTCCAGTCGGAGTTGTTCGGAGTACAAATCAAACTCAAATCGTGTATCACCAAACTTGACACTGTCAAACCAAATATTATAGTTGGTAAGTTGTCCATTAAAATGAAAGTCCGATTGGTCGATTTCACCACTGAAATCTTTTAACTGAAAAGTAGAATCGCTGATAATTACATCCGCATGCAAGTCGTGAAGCGTATGTGGATAGCCCTTCACCTTTGCGTAGAGATCCTGAATGTAAAACTCACCCCACGGAAGGGGCGACTTTTTGATTTTATTTACCGACGTTTCGAAGGCCAGCTTCATGCGGAAGTCGGTGATTTCTTCGTCCAGCGCGGGTGGCTTTAGCGAGTCGAAAGCCAATAAGCGCGTAAGGTTGATGCGTTGGGCGTCGCCTTCAAGCGTAAACACAACGTCTTTATTTTGTTTGTGGAACAGTGCCGGCAGATTACTGATCGAACCTTTTAACTTCAAATCCGAGTCGGCAATGCGAATGTCGAACGTATCCATCACCAGGCGGCCGCCCTGCATTTCTGCATGTAGGTCGAGTTTTTTTATAGGATGCGGGTAGCCCGGTACGGTAAAGCTCAGGTTCCGCACAATCAGTTCACTTTCTATTCCTTCTTTCAGGCGCGCCAGCGAAGATTCCGGATTATTAAAATCGATGATCTCGTTAAAGTTCATTTCAACAATCACATTGCCTTTCAGGCGTTGAATGCCCTCCACACCCAAAAACTGCCCGAGGAACTCAAGGTCTAAATCTGAGTGCAGCACCACAGCCACCTGTGGATCCGCAAAATTCTGCACGCGCAGGTTGCCTTTGAATACGCCGCGTTCGGGCGTAACAGAAAAGTTCGTCAGCTCAAACACACTGGTGGTTAGCGAACGGCCCGGTCCATTCGTGAAGCTGCCCTGAAACTCCAGGTCATCCACTTTTTTGTTCGAGATGTTGTTTTGGAAAAATCCATCTTTACATCCAAACCGGAAATCGATCTTCGGTTGCAGCGAATCGGAGGCTACCCCCACCAACGTACCCTCAAAAAATACGTTTCCGGCATTGCGATACTTCTTTAAATTCTCGGCCACGTTGGGTGGCGCGAAGGATGTAAACAGGCTGAAGTCAGGTTTTTCTCCGGTGATTTTTAAATCCATCCAAATACTGTCGCGCAAGAGTACATGGCCACTCACGCCGTACATGGCCTCAGCCAGGCCGAGGTGCGCCTCGCGCAGCGCAAGGTCTTGATCAGTGAGGTGATAGGTGAGATCGGTATTGAGTGTAACGCGCTTGTCGGCAAAAAACGTGGGCTGATTTTTTTCGAGGTAAGTAACCACCGTCTTTGCATCCAGGAGCAACGCTAACTGATCGTTATTCAACTTTACTGCTGTGGCAATGTCTTGCAGATGCGCCCGCCACTCGGTGGAGTCTGCCTGTTGCACGAACGAGACGTGAAAATTTTTGATGATAATTTTTTGAAGGTGCACGGAGAGGGAAGAAGTATCGCTCGCTTCTCCGGTGTCATTTTTAATATTCTTTGCCAGCAAGATGTTGATGTCGCCATTGGCAAACTGGATCACATCGGCATGGCCGCCTTCCACGTCAATTAATTGTACATCAAATTTTGATCGGATTACGTCCCACCAGCGGAAGCCAAGATAAAGGTCATCGATCTCATACAGTGGTTTACCGGATTTACTCTTGTCGCCATAGAATGCAACGCCTTGTAAATCGATATCCACATATGGAAAATCATGAAACAGCGAAATGCGGCTCGCCTTCACTTCCAGTGTACCTACAAAACCCTCGTTTGCCTGCGCAACTACCCATTGGGTTACTTGCGCCTGCTTGTTATAGATCACCACCACGCCTACGACCGATGCGATCAAAATCACAAGTACGGTGCCGATAGCCACCCGAATAAATAATCGTTTGTTCATACTGTCAGTGCTTACGGAACTCCAAAAGCAAATGTTTATTTAACAAAGTTCGGAGCGATAAATTGTATCGAAAAATTTGTTTAAAGGTGTTTGCATGGTGTGGTTCGTGGCGAATCTGCTTACGCAACACGCGCACGTTTAAAAACCACACCAATGGGTAAACCACAAGCAGCAACACGGAGGTGCTGCTGGCCGCGGAGCGGTGCGATTGCAACAGGTGCAAACCGTTAATCGCGGCAAGCGTACGCAAGCGCAACAACCCACTTAGAAAAAGTTTGCCGAAGTATTTGCCGCCACCCCATTCTACAAAGGCATCCAATTCGTTGGGCGCGGCGTGGCCGTAATGCTCACTCTCCATGGCAAATTGTGCCAAACGACTGCGCAGCGAAGAGGTATTGGGCGTAGTAATGAGCAACGTGCCGCCCGGCTTGAGTATGCGCGCTGCCTCTTGAAAGAAGAAAAACTGGTTAGGCAGGTGTTCCATGGTTTCGGCACACACGGCAAGATCTGCGGTGCCATTGGCCAGCGGGAAGTTTTTTTGCAAATCAATGGGCAGGCAGCGGCCCTGCGCGTACGTGTTTTGTTCGGGCACCAGATCAAAAAGCTGTACGTCTGCGCCCGCTTGTTCAAACAGGTGCGCAATGTAACCCGTGCCGGCAGAAAGGTCCACCACCACCTTGCCTTTCAGGAACGTGCGCTCGCGCGCGCAGTAATTTTCAAAAAAGCGCAGGGCGCTAACCCGGCTATGGGCCACGTGTTGGGTAGTGCTACTCATGGTGCGCGAGGTGGCGGAGGGCCGCTTCCAGATCTGCGGGCGTATCAATGCCAATGGTTTCAAGGTCAGTCACCGCGGTTTTCATGCGGTACCCGTTTTCCAGCCAACGCAGCTGCTCCAGCGATTCCGCTCGCTCCAAGTTCGAAACGGGCAGTTGGGTAATTTCTGCCAGCACATCGGCCCGGTACGCATACATGCCAATATGTTTGTAGAATGTGTGTTGAGCTAACCACTCGGCCGTGGGCAATCCGCGTACGTGCGGTATGGGCGACCGGCTGAAATACAGCGCCTCGCCCAGCGAATTCACCACTGCTTTCACCACGTTCGGGTTGATGATCGCCTCCGCGGTTGTGATTTTTTTTATCAGCGTAGCCAACGGAGTTTCACCGTCAAGTAAGCGCGCCAGCAAATCGATTTGCTGCGGCGCAATAAACGGTTCATCTCCCTGGATGTTGATTACGTAGTCGTACGTAGCCTGCTGCTGTTGTAACGCTTCATAGCAACGATCGGTGCCACTGGGGTGGTGCGCCGCGGTAAGGCAAACCACGCCACCGAAGCCGCCCACTACATCGGCAATCTGGTGGTAATCTGTGGCTACTACCACCTCGGCAAGTTGAGTTGCTTTTTTGCATTGTTCGTACACGCGTTGAATCATGGTTTTACCACCCAACAGCGCCAGCGGCTTGCCGGGAAAGCGCGTAGACGCGTAGCGCGCCGGTATCACACCCAAAATCTTCATGACTTGCGCACGCGCAGCGTTACACCTTCCATACTTACCACCTCAATAGGTTCCCCTTTTTCAATATAGTCGCCCCGGGTAAAGGCATCGTACACCTCTTGGTCAATCAGCACTTTGCCGCTTGGCCGCAGCACCGTTTGTGCAGTGCCTTTCTTGCCCACCATGTTGGGTAGCGGGTTTACGGTATAGCCCTGGGTACTTGCCTGCGTATCGGTAAGGGCCAGCCGTTGAAACGCCCGGGTTTCTGCCAGCCGCGCGCCGCCAAAAAACAGCAGCAGCAAGCCGCCCGCCAGGCCCCCCACGGCCGCACCGCCCGCCATCAGTATATCGCCCAGCGGCACAAAGTCGAAATTGAAAAAATCATTGTTCAGCATAATTAAAATCAGCGCGCTCACCGTTAAGGTAATTCCGGCAATACCGGCAACGCCAAACCCGGGCAGCACAAAAATTTCTACGGCCAACAGGCCCAAGCCTACAAACAGGGCAATAATTTCCCAGTACGTGGCTAACCCGTTCAGATAATACGGCACCAAATACAACACCAGTGCCGTAATGGCCGCAAACAACGGAAACCCCACACCGGGTGTTTGTAATTCAAAATAAATTCCACCAATGATCACCAGAATTAACAAGCCGCTAATGAACGGATTCAAAAAGAAGGCAATAATTTTTTCTGTGGCGCCCAACTTGAAATAGTCGATTTCATACTTCTCCACACGATTGCGTTTTAGAATTTCCTCGATCGACTCCACCTTCGCTTCGCAAAAGCCATACTGTATCGCTTCGTTCGTGGTAAAGGTGATTACCTTACCGGCCTGCTTCACACTGTCGATCATAATCGCTTCGTCTACCATCCCTTCGGCAATACGCGGGTCGCGGCCGTTCTCCTCTGCGGTAGAACGCATGATGGAGCGCATGTACGATTGGTACTTGTCGGGCGCTGCTTCGCCCCCGGCTCCGTTCACCACGGTGGCGGCGCCAATGGTAGCTCCGGGCGCCATGTAAATGCTGTCGCACGCAATCGAGATCAACGCTCCGGCCGATGCCGCATCGGAGTTGATAAACACCCACAACGGTTTTTCTACGTTCATCAGTTTATCAACAATTTCTTTCGCATCGGTCAACACCCCGCCATAGGTGTCCATTTCAATCACAATAATATCTGCCTTGGTGTCCTGCGCATGTTCCAACGCCAGCCGCACATAGCGCTCCATGCGCGGATCAATCTCCGCCTTAATTTCCATTACCATCACTTTTTGCTTGGGTTGTGCCATCGTGGCCATCCACCCGCAAACCAGAAACATCACTAAAGTCAATCGCATCATATCCCCTTAATTTCAGCGTTAAAAATACGGCTTTCGGGTTAACTTGAACAGGTGGCCCCACCGGCCAGACGATTCGATTTTTTTGCAGCCCCCTCGTGCCTCGGGCCGGGCCTTCACGGCTCGCCACCCGCCGCACCGCCGCCTGCGGGCTCAAACAAACCGTTCAGTCCCTGGCTGGGGTGCGGCCCCACGGCCGGAGCGCGCCCGTACTTTGGCAGGGATTTTGAATTTAGTTTTCCTAACTTTGACATACTTTTTAAACGATGTTATCGCTACTTTTTTCAACACTCCTTTTCGCGGCTGCCCCGGGCGACTCGCTCCGTACCGAAACCATTAACGGCAAACTATTCGTAATTCACCAGGTGGGCGAAAAAGAAACGCTGTACGGATTATCAAAACGATATGGCGCGGCCATTCCGGCTATTCTGGAATTCAATCCCACAGCCGATGCGGGCCTTGAGATAGGCCAACTGCTAAAAATACCGTATGAGCCGCGCACGGTTGTAAAATCCGCCAATGGCGCCGTTCACAAAGTGGCGGCCAAAGAAACGTTGTTCTCCATTGCGCGTGCCTACAATGTTTCCGTAGATGAACTAAAAGCCTGGAATAACTTAAAAGACAATGGCCTGGCACTGGGGCAGGAATTGGTGGTGCGCAAGCCCGCAGCGGCGGTGCCGGCCGTGCAGAAAACAACGGTGCCCGCAGAGATAAAACAAACAAAAACGGCCCACGTGGTAGAGGCAGGCGAAACGCTGTTTTCCATTTCAAAAAAGTACAACATCCCGTTGCAACAACTGCGCGAGTGGAACAGCCTTACCGGTAACGAATTAAAAGTCGGGCAAAGCTTGTTTCTGGTGCAGCCCATGTATCAATCTGCGCAAACGCCAGCAACCGTAGCCACGCCTGCGGCATCCGCTATGCAAGTGCCCGCTACCAAACCCGCGGAACCAGCCACTACGCTCAAAGTTGCTCAAACCATCATCAGCACAGACGAAGTGAAGGAATCCGGCTTGGCCGAGGTAATTGAAGGCACGGAGGGGAATCGCAAGTACCTGGCCCTGCACCGCACGGCAAAAACGGGCAGCATCTTGAAGATAAAAAATGAGTTGAATGGCCGCGAAGTATTTGTGCGCGTGGCCGGCATGTTGCCAGATACCGGCAATAACGATAAGGTGGTGATCAAAGTCTCGAAGTCTGCGTTCGAGCGCCTGGGCGCGATTGATGCGCGCTTTCGGGTAGAAGTTACTTACTATAAATAAGTGCCGCGCCTTTCGTTCGATGAGCTGAAATCGTTTTTAGACGACCGGGCCGATCGCTACAACCGGCCGGCATTTATCGAGAACGATCCCATTTCCATCCCGCATCGGTTTCGTAAAAAGCAAGATATCGAGATTGCCGGTTTGCTGGCTGCTTTGCTGGCGTGGGGCCAACGGGTAACGGTAATTAACAAGTGCACAGATTTGCTCGCCCGCATGGACGATGCCCCACACGCGTTCCTCGTTCACCACAGTGCAGGCGATTGGAAGGCGGTGCAGCGGTTTAAACACCGCACGTTCAATGGTACTGATGCGGAGTACTTTCTGCGGTTCCTGGCTGATTTTTACCAACAGCATCAGTCGTTGGAGGCCGCATTTCCCATCCAACCGCACGATCCTCACATCGAAAATGCATTAATCGGTTTTCACCACCGTTTTTTCAGTTTGCCAAACGCGCCCGCGCGCACAAAAAAACATGTGCCCACGCCCGAACGAAAATCGGCATGTAAACGCATCAACATGTTTTTGCGCTGGATGGTGCGCAGCGATGATCGGGGCGTAGACTTCGGGCTTTGGAAAAGCATCCGGCCCAACCAGTTGATTTGCCCCTGCGATGTGCACGTAGAACGCGTGGCCCGCAAGTTAAAATTGGTAAAACGCAAGGCCATCGATTGGCAAACAGCACTCGAGCTTACAGATCAACTCAGGCGGTTCGACCCCACCGACCCGGTGAAGTACGACTTTGCGTTGTTCGGCCTCGGTATTGAGGAAAAGTTCGCCCGCTGATCTATGCGGTAATGATGAATTTACGAAACCAGCTTTGCACCGTAATTTGAATAACGCCCAAAACAGCTTCCTTAAAAATGCCGGGCGACATCTTCGATTGGCCGCGGGTGCGATCCGTAAAAATGATGGGCACTTCTTTTAATTTAAACCCGAATTTCCAGGCAAGGAATTTCATTTCAATCTGGAACGCGTACCCCACAAACTTGATTTCGTCCAGCGGAATATTTTGCAACACGCGCCTGCGGTAACACACAAACCCGGCCGTAGTATCTTCAATCGGGATACCCGTAATTAACCGTACGTAACGGCTGGCAAAGTAGGAGAGCAGCACCCGCCCCATAGGCCAGTTAACCACATTAACCCCGGATACATACCGCGAGCCGATGGCCATATCAAAATTATCTTCAGCACACGTCAGGTACAGCCGCGTGAGGTCAGACGGGTTGTGCGAAAAATCTGCGTCCATCTCTAACACATACTCATAGCCCCACTGCAGCGCGAGGCGGAAGCCCTCGATGTAAGCGGTGCCAAGACCTAATTTGCCTGAACGTTCCAGCAAATGGATTTTTGTCTCGCCCCTGTTGTGCTCCGCTTGAAGTGCTTTTACAATGCCCGCAGTGCCATCGGGTGAGCCATCGTCTACAATCAGAATATGAAAGTCTTTGGGCAATGCCAGCACGGCCTCAATCATTAAGGCAACATTCTCCTTTTCGTTATAGGTGGGAATAATAACGAGCGCGTTACTCAAAGCCTTTTGGGTAAAGAACAAAACTAAGAAAAACGGCTTAACCAGCGCGGGTTTGGTTGCGCCTGTATGCTATTTTCGCGCAGATGCTGCGTTCCTCGTATTCCAAAAAGTATCTCGAAGCCGGCTGCGATGAAGCGGGCCGGGGCTGTTTGGCTGGCCCGGTGGTTGCGGCAGCAGTGATTTTACCGGCAAAGTACCGCCACAAAAAGCTCAATGACTCAAAGCAACTTACCCGCGAAGAACGATTCGCCTTGCGGGAAGAAATCCAGCGCGATGCCCTCGCCTGGGCCGTGGCCGAAGCAAGTCACCAGGAAGTAGACGAAATCAACATTCTTAATGCTTCGTTCCTCGCCATGCACCGCGCGCTGGAAAAGCTGCCGCAAACACCAGAGCTGATTTTGGTGGACGGCAACCGCTTCAAAAAATACCGGGAGATTCCGCACCACTGCATTGTAAAAGGTGATGGGAAGTTCCTTTCCATTGCCGCCGCATCGGTACTCGCAAAAACCGCGCGCGATGAGTACATGGAAGCGATGGCGCAGGAGTACCCGGGCTATTTTTGGGAGACGAACAAGGGCTATCCTACCCTTCAACATCGCGATGCCATCCGTGCGTTGGGCGTTACCCCGCTGCACCGCAGAAGTTTTCAGTTGTTGCCCGCGCAACTGGAGTTATTTTCTTAATTTTCGAAAATGACTTTCTCGTTTTTTAAGAAACGGCCCGATACGTTCGATTACGAGGCCGAACGCACCTGCAAGAACTGTGGAAATACGTTTCGTGGCAGATTTTGTAACCACTGTGGCGAGAAAGTGGTAGACGCTGCCGATCGTTCTTTTGGCCGCATGGCGGAAAGCATTTTAAACGCCTTTACGTTTTTAGAAGGTAAATTCTGGCGTACCTTCACTACGGTGATCCGCCATCCCGGGCGGCTCTCAGCGCGTATCCGCGATGGTGTGCAGGTGCCCTACATGCGGGTGGTTGGGCTGTTTTTTGTAGCGAACTTTTTCTATTTTTTCTTCCCTGCCTACGACAGCTTCACCACGCCGCTCGCTTTTCAAATGAAGAACCAGGCGTACAGCGGCCTGGTACAGAAAATTGTGCAGGATGAAGTGAACAAGGGACCGTTGGATTTCGCTGCATTCACAGCAGCCTATAATGCACATACCACGTCGGTGTCGAAATTGCTGCTTGTTGTGCTGGTATTTCTTTTTTCGGTGCCGCTGGCCGTTATGAATTATTCAAAAAAGAATTATTTCTTAGACCACCTCCAGGTATCATTCGAGTTTCATGCCTTTCTTTTGCTGTTGAATATGATGTTAGTGCCTTTGCTTTTCAGTGTGTTCGTTCATTTGGTCGCATCTCTTTTTGGGTGGGATTGGCATATTCTGCAAAAGGATTCTTTTTACCTATACATCACGCTCAGTTTGTGTGGCTACTACTTTTTCAGGATGCAGCTGGAGTACTACGGCAATCGGTGGTGGATGGCGGCGATAAAAAGCAGTGTGCTCGCTTTTCTCGTGCTTTCCTCCTGGCAGGTGTACCGCCTGCTGCTTTTCCTGGTTACGTTCTACACGCTCTGATTTACTGACAACATGTGTCTGATTTTTTTTGCTGTTGATCAACATCCGCGGTATCGTCTGCTGGTGGCCGCCAACCGCGATGAGTTTTATCAGCGGCCAACGCGGCCGATGGACTTTTGGGCAGAAGATGCCAACCTACTGGCGGGGCGCGATTTGCAAGCCGAGGGTACGTGGCTGGGTGTATCGCGCCATGGCCGGTTTGCCTTTGTTACAAATTACCGCGACCCGGCCAACATCCGCGCGGATGCGCCCTCGCGCGGTAAACTGGTGTCCGACTTTTTGCAGAGCCGGCAATCCCCGGAGGATTACATTCACGCGGTGGCCAGCCGGGGTGCTGCCTACAACGGTTACAACTTAGTGGTGGGCGCAGGCGTGGACGTGTATTACCATTCCAACTACGCGGGCGACGTTCAAAGACTAGAGCGAGGCCTTTACGGCCTGAGCAATGCCCTGCTGGAGACACCCTGGCCCAAGTTGCTTCGGGGCAAACAAACGATGCAACAACTCTTCTCTGCTGCAACAATTTCGCCCAACGCCATTTTCGAGGCTCTTTACGATGGCACGCGCGCGCCGGATAGCCAACTACCGAACACCGGTATTGGTTTGGAGCGCGAGCGGGCACTTTCGTCTATGTTCATCAAAACCAGCGGCTATGGCACCCGCTGCTCCACCGTGTTGATGATGGACCGCCACGATCATGTGGAGATTACCGAACGCACGTATAACCTGACGGACTTTAGTTACCATGATCAGGCGTTTCAATTTGAAATTCAATCTGCCCCTTCACGTGGAGAAAAAGAAAAAGTTTAAGGAGCCGCTGTTGCAGCGTGTTATTCGCATGGGCTTTCCGTGGCTGGAGCGCCTTGCGCCCGCGCTGGCCAACCGGTTGTTTGTGTATATTTTTTTTACGCCCTTTCGCCATCGGGCGCCGCAGAAAGAAGAGGCGTGTGCGCGCGATGCGGAGTTGGAGTTTATCGACTACAACGGCAAAAAGATTTGTGTGTACCGCTGGGGTCGTGGGCCGTGGGTATGGGTAGTACACGGGTGGGCTGGCCGCGCTACGCAGTTTCGTAAGTTTATTCCGGCACTGAATCACGCGGGGTTGGGTGTGATTGGGTTTGATGGACCCGCCCATGGGCGCTCGCACGGCAAGCAAACCAACGCCATTGAATTTCGTGAGGTGATGGTATTGTTGGAAAAAAAGTTTGGAGCGCCACAAGCCATTGTTGGTCACTCGTTTGGTGGCGCGGCTTCGTTGTATGCCATTTCGCAGGGACTGGCGGTATCAAAACTCATTGAAATTGGCAGCCCGGTGGATCGCGCCGCCATTTTACGCAGTTACCTGAAAGCCATTAATGGCAGCCCGGCGCGCATGGCTTATTTCGATCAATACGTGGTGCAAAAATTCGGGCAGCCGTTTGACGCTTTTACTACCCGCCGGATCATTCGGGAGTTGAAACAACCGCTGGACCTGTTGCTGGTGCACGATGAAGAAGACCGCGATGTGTTGATTGAGCAGCCCGAGTTGTTGGTACGCGAAAATCCGTGGGTAAAATTTTACCGTACCCGCGGCCTCGGTCATAATCGCATCCTTCGCGATGAGGCAGTGATTAACCACTGCATTGGTTTTATTCGCGGGCAACAGTAGCGAGCGCGGACTTCGGTTGGACTACTCCGGGCAAGGGATTGACTGGAAAGCCCGCACCCCGCCCCCAAGGCGGGGGAGGACTTGGAGGGAAAGCCCGGTGGCGCGCCGCGCGCCATGCCCCCCAAAAAAATCTTTGAGAATAAACGTACCTTCCTGCCGATTAAAAGCCGTTTACGGACATTTTTGCCATTTTTGTGGTGATTTTTGAAACATTCGGCCCGTAAAAGAGTATATCAGTAAAACGTTTTTCTTCGTTCTGTCATCATTACATCATGCCAAGAATTATTGAGACCCACGACATTACCCGCGAGTACCAAATGGGCACGAATCTCGTGCGCGCTTTGCAGGGCATTTCCATCGCTATCGATAAGGGCGAATACGTGGCCTTTATGGGCCCGTCTGGTTCGGGGAAGTCAACGTTAATGAACATTGTAGGGTGTCTGGATACGCCCACCAGCGGGCAATACATTTTGAACAACCAGGTGGTGAGCGAGATGACAGAAAACGAGTTGGCCGAGGTGCGCAATAAAGAGATTGGGTTTGTGTTTCAAACGTTTAATCTTCTGCCGCGGGCCACAGCCTTAGATAACGTGGCCTTGCCGTTGATCTACGCGGGGTACGATAAAGAAGACCGCCACGAAATGGCCATGGCTGCGCTGGAAAGTGTGAACCTGGCGGACCGCTGGCACCACAAGCCCAACGAGTTATCGGGTGGGCAGCGGCAGCGGGTGGCCATTGCGCGCGCTTTGGTAAACAACCCCTCGATTATTCTCGCGGATGAACCTACGGGTAACCTGGATTCGAAGACCTCGTACGACATCATGGGGTTGTTTCAGGAGTTGCACGATAAAGGCAACACCATTATCATGGTAACCCACGAAGACGATATTGCGCATTATGCGCACCGCATCATTCGCCTGAAAGACGGTTTGATTGAGTGGGACCGCAAGAATGAGAACATCTCGCGCAGCAAACCGGTGGCGGCAGTGCCGGCATCGTAACGCCTTTCTGCACAACCGGAATTGTAATACCTTCGCCCTCGCAAGAGGGCTTTTTTGTTTTGTGGCGAACGGCATCGCTCAACACCCAGCACCGTCATTGCGAGGGCGGAACGACCGAAGCCATCCCGGATTGTTAGTCCGGAATTGGGGCTTGCTTCGCTATCGCTTGTAATGACGAATAAGTTTTGAGAGCTGCGCCACTTAATCAAACAAGCATGATTAGCTGGATCGATTTTGAAGGCAAAATTATTTCATATGAAAACTAATCAATGGGTCGGACTGGCGTACATGGCCATTGCGTTGGCGTTTGTAATTTGGAAGCGCGACACGATGTTTTCGTTTACGAACGACTTTAACTTTTATACCCGCTGGCTGATTGCCCTGGCGATGGCCGGGCTGGGCGTGATTCGATTTCGGCAAACCCGTGGCAACCGCGGTGAACAATACTGAGCGCGCGCGAGTTATAGTACGAACCAACACACGCGTGAAGATTTATACAAAAACAGGAGATGCCGGCACCACCTCGCTATTTGGCGGTAAACGGGTGCGAAAATCGGATTTGCGGATTGACACCTACGGCACCGTGGACGAACTGAACGCCTACATTGGCTTGCTGCGCGACCAGCAAGTAAACAGCCAACGCAAAGACGTGCTGGTGGAAATTCAAGATCGCTTGTTTACGTTGGGCAGTATTCTGGCCACCGAGCCCGGTAACGATAAAGTAAAAGTACCCCCGCTGCTGGAAGCAGATGTTCTTTTTTTAGAGCGGCAGATTGATACGCTGACGGAGGCATTGCCGCCCATGCGTTTTTTTGTGCTGCCGGGCGGCCATCCGTCCATTTCGTTTGGGCACGTTGCGCGCACCGTGTGCCGCCGGGCTGAGCGTTTGGTGATCGCCCTCGACCAAGTGGAACCGGTGGAACCGCTGGTGGTAAAATACCTGAATCGGCTTTCGGATTACCTGTTTACCCTTTGCCGCACCATGACGCAAGAGTTGGGTGTGGAAGAAACCCCTTGGAAACCAAGGCATTCCTAGAAATTTAACCAATCCCTAACATTTGTTAGGATAGTTGCCTGTTTTTCACTTTATCTTGCGGCAAAAATCCCAGCCATGGTAGCTACACAGAAGATTTCGATTCAGCAAGTTGCGGCCTCGCGGCTGCCCGACATAGATTTTGACAACATTCCGTTTGGTAAAGTCTACACGGACCACATGTTCATGGCCGACTTTCATCATGGGGCGTGGCAAAATTTGCGGATTATGCCGTATGGTTACATTCCCATGTCGCCCGCGTCGCCTGCCATCCACTACGGGCAATCCATCTTTGAGGGGATGAAGGCATTTAAGAACGAGCGTAACGAGGCGTTGGTGTTTCGTGCGTTGGACAATTGGAGTCGACTGAATCGTTCGGCCGAGCGCATGTGTTTGCCCGAGGTGCCGGAAGAAATTTTTATGGAAGGCTTGCAGACGCTGATTGATTTGGATCGAGCGTGGATTCCAAACGCGCCGGGCAGTTCGCTTTACATCCGGCCGTTTTTGTTTTCTGCGGATGAATACATCGGCATCCGGCCGTCCGAGAACTTTACGTTTATGATTATTCTCAGCCCGGTAGGGCCGTACTATTCCACACCCGTAAAGGTGCGCATCGAAACGCATTATACGCGCGCGGTGAAAGGCGGCACCGGTTACGCCAAAGCGGGCGGCAACTATGGCGGTGCCATTTATCCGGCCAAGCTGGCGCAAGATCAGGGCTATCACCAACTTATCTGGACCGATGGTGTAGAGCACAAGTACGTAGAGGAATCGGGCACTATGAATGTGATGTTTGTGAAAAATAACACCCTGCTTACACCCGCATTGAACGACTCCATTCTGGCGGGCATTACGCGCGATAGTGTGATTCAGCTGGCGCGTTACTGGAACATGGCAGTGGAGGAGCGCAGAATTTCGGTAGACGAGTTGGTAGCCGGTTTGCGCGACAAAACCATTACCGAGGCATTTGGCGCAGGCACCGCTGCCACCATTGCCCATATTGAGTTAATCGGCCACGAGGGCACAGACTACTACCTGCCACCCATTGAGCAGCGCGTCTTTTCGAACAACGTGTATCGGGCACTAGATGAATTAAAGCGCGGCCAGGCGCCCGACCCGTTTGGGTGGATTTATAAGATGTGATGGCATGAAGGGAAGGAAGCCGAAAGGAACCCACGTTAGATTCCTCTTTTTTATTTTCTTCCTGTTCGCTTACGCGGATGCCCCCGCTCAAACCCAATTAATACTGCTTAAGCGCGAAACCGTAATTGCGCGGTGGGAGGAGGGCGATCTGCTGCAATACAAGTTGAAGTCGGGTGAAAAGGGACTTGGGCGGATTCGCCAGTTGCACGAGTTTTTTCTGGTGACTGCATCACTCGATACCATCCACTATCACCGCATCGCGAAGTTTCGGGTTCACCAACGCATCGATGTTACCCGGGGCTTAGGTGGCGCATTGTTTATGGGCGGCATCCTTTATTTTTTGATAGATCAGTTCAACACGTCTTTTATTGTATTTGGCGGGGGGCAGTTTTCGCGCCGGGTAATTACCTCTTCGCTCTCAATGGTAGCGATGGGCACTTCGCTGGTGTTTTTAAAACCACGTTACCAAAAAACACGCGGACGGAGTATGCGCGTCATCGACTCGTCTTCGCTATTTTATCGCCCAAAGCCCAGGTAAGCGGCCCAAAACATGTTGTTTTATGGAAGCGGATTTCGAAGAAAACTACCGCAGGGTGTTTTTGCGGCGAGTTCTGTTATCTTTGCCGCTTCATTTAACAATTTATCACATCTAACCATGACCACCGAACAGTTGAAAGACTTGAAAGCCCGTGTGGCGGCTTTGAGGAGGTATCTTTGACTACGATCGCAAGAAAGTAGAGGTAGAAGACGAAGAACGAATTTCTCACCAGGCTGATTTTTGGAATAACCCCAAACAAGCCGAAGCCATTCTTAAAAATCTTCGCACCAAAAAAGTGTGGACCGACGCCTACGAAAAAGTAAGCAAGCAACTGGATGACCTTGAGGTGCTGAATGAGTTTCATGAAGCAGGCGATACCTCAGAGGACGAACTTGACGTTGAGTACAAAAAAGTATTCCAGGCCGTAGAGGAGCTGGAGTTTAAGAAGATGCTCAGCCAGGAAGAAGATCAACTGAGCGCGATGATCGAAATCAACCCCGGGGCAGGCGGAACTGAAAGCCAGGATTGGGCTGATATTCTTAATCGCATGTACATCATGTGGGGCGAGAAAAACGATTGTACCGTAACCCAGGTGGACTACCAGGCGGGCGATGTGGCCGGAATTAAGTCGGCCACACTCGAAATCGATGGGCCATTTGCCTACGGAAAGCTGAAAGGCGAGAGTGGCGTGCACCGCTTGGTGCGCATTTCTCCGTTCGATGCCAACCAACGAAGGCACACGTCTTTTGCCTCCGTGTTTGTATATCCGGTGGTAGACGATACGATCAACATCGAAATCAACCCGGGCGATATCGAAATGCAAACCTCGCGTTCCGGCGGAGCCGGTGGCCAGAATGTGAACAAGGTAGAAACCAAGGTGCAGCTTACGCACAAACCTACGGGCATTGTAATTGTGTGCCAGGTGGAACGCTCGCAGCACGCCAACCGCGAGAAAGCCATGCAGATGCTGAAGTCGCGCTTGTACCAGATGGAAATGGAGAAGCGCAATGCCGCGCGCGACAAGATTGAGGCAGGCAAAATGAAAATCGACTTTGGTTCGCAGATTCGCAACTACGTGCTGCACCCGTACAAGTTGGTGAAAGACGCCCGCACGGGCGTGGAGCGCACCGATGCACAAAACGTACTCGATGGCGATCTGGATGATTTCATCAAAGGATATTTGTTAGGGGCGCAGGAAGACGCAGTAAAGCGCGATTAGATACCATGACGCTCCGGGCACTTTTCATCAGTTGTGTTTTAATTGTAGCACGTGTTGCGTTGTTTGCGCAAGACTCCGGCGGAGTACTGCATGTGGCGGCTACAGTGGTGGATGCGGAATCTAAAATGCCGGTTCCTTTTGCTTCCGTGGGGCTGCTCGGTACATATCGTGGTACCAGTACCAATGCGGAGGGTGGATTTCGGCTGAGCGTGGCTTCTAAGGAAGTGCGCGAAAGCATGCAGGTACGTGTGTCGTGTGTTGGGTATGAGAGCGCCACGTTTACTTTAGCCGAAGTGCCGACAACGATTTTGCTGAAACCCTCGCGGTTGGAATTGAAAGAAGTGCTGGTGGTGGGGCGCGACTTGCGGCCCGACCGGATTGTGAGAAAAGCGTTCAGCAGAATTCGGCAGAACTACTACACAAAACCATTTGTCTACAAAACATTTTATCGCCACTACTGCAAAGACGATTCTGTGTACGGCCGACTTATTGAAGCTGCCGTTGACATCTACAAACGAAACGGGCATAAAGCCATTACCAATGCGCCCGGCCAAAAAGATGAAGTGAAGGTAACACAGTTGCGGCGGAGCCTCGACAGCACCCGGTTGGTAGAAGGCCATGCACCGTTCGCCATTTTCACGGCCATGGCGGGCGATTTGGTATCGTATCAAAACAAGCCGGGCGGTATTTCCAGCTCGGTGATGAGTTTTGCCTACGGCGTAAGTTCGTTGAAGCGAGATTTGGATAAGTTTGAATTTCAGCTGGAGGGACTTACGCAGTACGATGGACAGGAAGTGTATATCGTCTCTTTTGATTCGAAAGCAGGTTCCGGATTCACGCTGTCTACCGGAATTACATTAAATCGCAAAACACGGGGAACGCTATTTGTTAATTCGAAGGATTATGCAATTGTAAAAGCCGAATATACCTCGTACGGATTTGATACGGTGCACGTGGTGAATACCTTTCAACGCAGCGATAAGAAATATTTCTTGCGGCATATCTCGAAAGAGGGCCAGACGTTCAATCCCCAATTGAATTTCCGGCACACGTACCACCTGGATTTGCTGGTGAATGAATGGCAGTTAAAAGGCTTCAAAAAATTTAAAGGGAAGGAGCCCGGCAAGAAAGAGTTGTTTGAAGTTCCATACGATTCTACGTTCTGGAATAACTACACGGTGCTGAAAGAGACCCCGCTGGAAGAGAAAATCGTGCGTGATCTGGGCGGATCGCCTTCGTTAACCCGGCAGTACGCCATGTACGATACCATGAAGCGGCGGGAGTACGAACGCGAAATCAGTGGCGAAGGGCAGTTTGATCGGTTTCGTGAGCAGAGCAAAAAGTACCGGATCCTGTATTTGGATTTCTGGGCCTCTTGGTGTGGGCCATGTATTGCTGAGTTGGCAGCAGAGAAACGCCTGGCGGAAGAGTACCTGGGAAAAATCACGTTTGTAATGCTGTCTCTCGATGCGGACGAGAAGGCGTGGAATCGCGCGCTGTTCAAGCACGATTTGAAGCGGCCAGGTATTGTACACTTTCGAATCGGGCCGCAGGCAGACTTGCTCAAATTCATGGAAGTCAATTCCATTCCACGTTACATCCTGATCGATAAGGCTGGTAATTTCTTTGATCTGAATGCAAAGCGCCCTGGCGATCCCGGTATTCGCACGGACTTCAATAACGTTCTGTCCTTACGTGACCAGTAGTTCCAATCGGGTTTATACGCTGCCCTTCTGGCTGGTGTGTATCAGCTCGCTCTTCTTTTTTGCGAGCTTTAATATGATGATTCCCGAGTTGCCCGCGTACCTCACGTCGCTGGGTGGTGCCGATTATAAAGGTCTGATCATTTCTTTATTTACGCTTACCGCGATGGTGTCGCGGCCGTTTAGCGGCAAGTTGTCCGACACGATCGGCCGAGTTCCGGTGATGCTTTTTGGTGCTATGGTGTGTGTGGTGTGCAGTTTGGCCTACCCGGTTCTTACGTCCGTGGCTGGGTTTTTGTTTTTACGCCTGGTGCACGGTTTTTCTACCGGCTTTACGCCTACCGGGCAAGTGGCTTTTCTGTCGGACATCATTCCCGCACAGCGCAGAGGTGAAGCCATGGGCTTACTTGGCACCGCCGGCACACTGGGCATGGCGGGTGGGCCGGCCATTGGCGGATTGGTGGCGTATGAATTTGGTTTGAATGCCTTGTTTTACTGCTCCGCTTTTTTTGCACTCATATCAATTGTTATTTTGTTTTCGATTCGCGAAACACTCACTACCAAACAACGGTTCGAGGTGCAGCACCTGCGCGTGGGCCCCACTGATTTCTTTGAGCCATTGGTTTGGACGCCTTCGCTGGTCATGGCCCTTACAGCCTTTGCCTACGGCACTGTTTTTACGGTAATTCCCGATTTTGGCAACTGGGTAGGCATTAAGAACAAAGGGTTGCTGTTTACTTACATTACCGTTTCATCTTTGTTCGTTCGGTTGGTAGCGGGTCGCGTGTCCGACCGGGTGGGGCGTAGACCGGTACTCTTAGTCTCGACCATACTTATGGCAAGTGCGCTGGTCGTGGTTGGTTTGGCGGAGACGAAAAGCTGGTTAATTATCGGTGTGGTAATGTATGGCCTGGCGCAAGGTTCTACTTCGCCCACGCTGCTGGCGTGGGCAACCGACCTCAGCAATCCGCTCTTTAAAGGGCGAGGCGTGGCCACATTGTACATCTTCATGGAGCTTGGCATTGGGTTAGGCGCGTTAGGTGGTGGGTGGCTTTTTGCCAACGAGCCCGATAACTTCCTGATTACATTTGCAGCGGCTGCCTGCCTCAGTTCGGTTTCTTTTGTCTACCTTTTGTTTCGTAAAAAATAGCCGGTGAAAAGAATTGCTTTGGTTGGATTTGCGCTGTTGTCCGTGGTTGAGATCATCACGCAAGTAAGCGGTGCGCACGCCATCCACGTGTGGGTGAAGCCGCTACTGATGCCTGCGTTGCTGCTGTGGTATTGGGTATCCGCCGGTAAGGGTCAGCGCTCCGTTTGGGTGCTGGCGGCGCTGGTGTTTTCCTGTGCGGGCGATACACTGTTGTTGTTTCAGTACGAACCGCGCTTTTTTATTTTCGGGTTGGTGGCATTTCTGATTGGCCACCTGTTTTATGTTTTTGCGTACCGCCAACATCAACACGAAGATACCGCGGATGCGTTGGCGAACGTACGCAAGCTGCGGATGGCTTTTCCGGTTTTGTTGGCGGGGATTGGTTTCGTGGTGGTGCTTTATCCCGGCTTAGGCCAGATGCGCATTCCCGTCATTGGGTATGCCACGGTCATTCAAGTGATGGTAATTACTGCCATCTTCCGCTGGGGGCGCACTACTACGGCAAGTTTTTTAAGCGTGGTAACGGGCGCATTGCTTTTCATGGTATCGGATTCCATGATTGCCATCAATAAGTTTTTTGCTGCGTTTGAATACGCCGGCGTGTCGATTATGGTCACCTATCTTTTAGGACAATTTCTGATCGTGCGCGGATTATTGCGCCATTAGAAGCTATCTCACAAAGATGAAGGCGTCATTTCGAGGGAGGTACGACCGAGAAATCCATGATTGCAGCCCTACGAATAGGGATGTCTCACTTCCGTTCGACATGACGGGATGTTTTTGAGATTCTAGTAATCATAAGTGGTGATGCGTTGATCCGCTTGCAGATAGCGGCTGAAGGCATCAAGTTTCTTTTCCGATGAGAACACTTCGCACACCAGCACATATTGGTCCTTTTCCTTTACTAGTTTTTTCTTTTTGAACGAAAGCCCTTGTGTGCCGAGCCATTGGCAGATGGCATCGGTTAAGTCCTGCGCGTGCGAGAAACAAATCTTGTAGCTGCGGGCCTGGTGGATGCGGGCGATCCATGCTTGTGCCCGATTAAAAACGCTTAATACAATTACCACCACGCCCGTGGTAACAATCGCGATGAAGTATTCACCGGCGCCTACGGCCATACCCAGCGCGGCGCAAATCCAGATGGTGGTGGCGGTGGTGAGGCCGGTAACGTTAAATCCTTCCTTGAAAATAACACCTGCGCCCAGAAAGCCCACACCCGTTACGATGTTCGAGGCAATGCGGTCGGGGATGCCCCCACCTAAAATGATCGAGAGTTCTGTGAACACGGTTGATCCCACACAGATCATGATCATCGTGCGTAAGCCAGCGGCTTTACCCCGGTATTCGCGCTCCAGGCCGATGGCGGTGCCAAGCGCGAAGGAGATGAGGAGCCGGAGACCAATTTCCAGATCGAACGTTACTTCCATACGTGTTTGTGTTGCTTTGGTGCGAAGCTAAAGAATCCAGCCTACATACAGGAATGTGTTTAGGTGTCGAAGGATTAGAGATGCCCGTACGCAAAAAGGTTTGGGTTGCGCAGCGCTACCGCTGGTGAACCCTACTTAACCCGCCTTGGTTCAAGTTGAGCGATGTCTTCAATGTCTTTCGCTCGCCGGGCCATGATTTTATTTTGAATCAAAGTTCACCCAAACGTAAGGTTTTTATCTTTGCTTAGTTGAGTCGAATGGTCAGGCGACCAATCATAGCCAGGGCAAATCGGACAAAAAATCCGCCTTTATCTGTTGTTCGACATGCCCTTCGGAACATGTTGAACAGCTAGAGGCCATACAAGGCAACCATGTACAATCGAAAGGTCGCCCGCCAAAAATTAGAGTACATACACTACAATCCCGTAAAGGCGGGATTGTGCCACTCGCCTGAGCAATACAAATACTCTTCGTACCGATTTTATGAAATCAACACAAACGAGTGGGGTTTTCTTATAAACAATGAGTAGCGCCTGGAAAGTGTGGTCGGTGAGAACACCGACCACAGGCAAAAAGCAAAAGCTTCTTCGTGTCACTTCTTTTTTGCCTCAAGGCCTAATGCTTTCTTAATCTCAGCTAGCTCCGCTTTCAGTTCTGCCATTTGCTGAAGCTGCAACTGTGCCTCCGCGGACTTCATCTCCGCTGATGCATTTTTCTTTTTCAGATCGTCAATCATGGCTTGCTGTTCTTGTATCGCTTTGATCAGGATAGGAACCAATTCTACATAGCGCATGCCTAATGTCTTTTCAGCATCATCACCAACGCTTACAATTTCAGGTATAAGTTCCTGAACTTCTTGTGCAATAAGACCCAAATAGGTGCTTTTGGTTTTATCTGACCTGAGGGAATATGAAACAGGTCTTAGTTCAAGAATTTCTTTTAGTCCATATTTCGTATTATGAATGTTGTTCTTAAGCCTTCTGTCGGATGAGACATTTACCGCAACGGTAGTAAAAATTGTTCCCCACCGGGCGCTTGATTGCCCTAGTGTTGGATTTGGATTAGTTGAATTTGCGGGTGCAAAAAAACCAGAATTCATCAGATACATATTTTCGATTGTTCCATTAACATCTCCACGATTAAACGTAAGTACGCCGAGTTGTGGAATTATACTCCAATCCAACGTTCCGGTGCCATCAAGTTGAATACCACCGGCGGCAAATGCCCCAGTCCCTTCAACCCTGAGATACTGCGTACCTGCACCAGAAATGTGAAGCTTTGTACTTGCGTTAGGCGTGGCAGTGCCAATGCCGATACCAGTTGCAGTAATACTCATACCTAGCACATTGCCATTTGGCGTTAGGTTACTTGGTGCTACAGATCCAGTTGCGGTTGTACTATTATTTAGCCAAAAATCAATACTATTCGAATTACTGTTTGCCGCTGAATTGTGTCTTGTTTGAATGAAATGCCGGAAGCCACCCGAAGCGCCACCCCAGTTAAAAGCAACATCTGCACTTGTTTGACCAGCAAGCAATCCACCGGTATTGGATCGGCCCGTCATGAATTCTAATCCCGAGGTAACCGTGGGCGCAGCGTTGGTATTATTTCCCCTAATCAACGTGTTTCCACTTACATCTAATCGGGAACTGGGAGTAGTTGTGCCAATGCCCACGTTTCCATTTCCGCGAATTCTCATAAGCTCATTACTGGCTGTGGCTGAGCTTCCTGCATAGAAAACATGGTCTGCAACGGTGGCGTCCACCTGGTAACGTAAAATACCACTGTTAACTCCTAATCCATAAAACTGGTGGTCGTTGTTGGCCCCTTCCCACAAAACCACTTTCCGGTTGACCACGGCGTTGGCAAACTGCAGGGGCGCATTCGGTGAGTTTGTTCCAATCCCCACGTTGCCGTTCGCGTGGTTCATCGTTAAAATGTTGCGGTCCGTAAAACTCAGTGCTGAGTTCGCGGTGAATAGCAGCTTGCCCGCGCCTTCTACATTGGCCGATCCGGTGGAAATGATCGAGAAAATTTGGCCGCCGGTGCTGGTATTGGATATCGATTGCCACGTTCCAGTGGTGTTGCTACTTTCGTTCACCAAACCAAGACTACCCGTGCCTGAGATGTGGGCTCTTCCCGCGGGGCTAATTGTACCGATGCCGACGTTTCCGCTATTTGTTACGGACAAACGGTTACTACCACCGTTAAACACGTTCCAAGTACCCGTTCCGCCATTCCAGTACGTCCACATCGATCCTCCGCCATTGTTAGAATATCCATAAAATGGCCATCCGCTATTGTCGGTTTGAATGTACATCCCACCATAATTATTTGCGCCAAAACCCGAGGCCTGAATATCGAATCGGGATGAGCCAATGGGAGTATTGCGCCCGATGGCGGTATAATTACCGTTATCAAAAATGCTCGAGGCAATTTGGGCGGTGCCCGCTGCGTCACCGCGAATGACGGTATTGGCTGGAGACGCAGTTGCTGGCAAGTCGGCCCACGTCGGTGTTGAGGAATTCATCACCAAAACTTGGCCGGGGGTTCCGTTACCAATGTCGCCTATTGTGGTTGGGCCGGATGCGTACAGCAGTCCGCCGCCAAAACTTGTTAACCCGGTGCCGCCTCGTGCAACCGGCAATGTGCCGTTTGAGATATTTCCGGCATCCAGTCCACTGATGTTCACCCCGTTTCCGGAAAATGAAGCTGCAGTAATGCTGCCGGAGGTGGTCACGGTAATGTTTGCGGCCAGGTCGGTGCCGGTAACGCTACCCGCAGCGAGCTGCAGACCGGTGCCAAACGTGCCCGTGATATCGCCAGCTGCCGGGCTTTCTGTTTCTAACACAACTCCGGAATTTAAACGTGCGGTGTTGATTGTTCCCGTGGAAGCCGCATTTAACGCAGTGACAAGGTTTCCGCCCGTTGCGGCCGTAGCACCAATGGTCGGGTTGGGGTAGGTACCGGCAAGGTCGCCACCGGCCGGGCCAGTTGGAGCACCACCGGACGTGCTGATGGTGAGGTTGGCGCCCGCCCGACTGATCTGGACGTTTGTTCCCTCTACGAGGTTAATTCCGAAACCGCCCGAAATATTGATTGGAAAAGTTTCACCGGTTGCTACTGTTCCCGTTCCACCGGCCGATAAATTCTGATTATCGTTATCCGCAGACGGAACGTAGGTACCAGCGTTGAACTTCAACACTTGGCCCAGCACGGGCGCGGTGGCAGATATGGGCGTTCCCCGCAGCCCCAGCACAGTTACATTGCCCGTGGCAGAAGCTACCGAGACGTCTTGCTGCAGAACCCGGCCCTGCGGATTATTGGCACCCACCGAAATGATAACCTGCCCATCGGTGAGGCTGGGCAATGCTCCGCCACCAACATCATCGGTGCTTAATTCCCAAGACGTTGTTACGTTGTTCCACTTTAAGATTTGTCCGGTGGCGGTGCCGTTCACGAGGCGCAACGCTGCTGTTCCAGATGCAACACCACCCTGGAGGCCGCCCCCGGCAGGCGTATCAACTCCGGAAATATCGCCCCCGCCTGGGAGGCCGGTAAGCAGCGACCCATCAACCGCGGGTAATCGTCCGGAGCCATCCAATTGCACGAGTTGGTTTGCCCCGGTGCCAGTGTTCACGTTTAACGTAACGTTTCCACCTACTGCAGCGCCGGTCCCGCCACTAACCGCTAGCGCGGCACTACCCGAGGTGATGTTGCCGAACGTGAGTTGATTTTGTTTGTCGTTGAAGGTATTCCAATCAGAAGCACTCAAATATCCGGCGGTGCTGGCGTTTGCCTGACTGATGCTGATTTCGGGCGTAGTACTCGTGTTGATTACTGATAGCGGAGCAATGCCGGTAACATTTGTTACCGTGCCCGTGCCTCCGGCAGGCGCCCAACTCAACACGCCACTGGTATTGGTGAGTACCCCATTTGTGGAAGAACCCGGCCATGAATACGATTGCCCGTTTAGCGTTGTTGAACCCGCCACCGTAAGCGCGGAAACCGAGGTTGCACCGGCCGACAGCGTACCGGTTGTTGATATGGGTTGGGCGCCAAAAGCAGGAGTGATCTTCGTGCCGGCAATAGCGGCAGTACCGCTCACATCGTTATTTACAATGGTACCATCGGTAATTTCAGTAGTGCTCACGGCAGATAACGTAGACAATGTGCCGAGCCCCAGATTGGTGCGCGCGGCAACTGCGGTTGTTGCGCCGGTACCGCCGTTTGGAATCGTGATGGTACCCGAGAGCTTGCTCGCGTTCACGCCTGCAATCTTCGCATCCGTTACCGCCAGGTTGTTGATTTCTGTGGTGGTGACCGCATTGGCCGCGATTTGTAAACCGGTGCTGAAGTTGCCGGTAATGTCGCCAGCAGCCGGTGCTTCGGTATCTAACACCACTGTTCCTGCAAGTTTGGAGGCGGCAATGTTTGCGCCCGCGGCGATGTTGGCATCAGTGATGGTGTTAGCTGCAATTTTTACGCCTACGCCCGCGGTACCACCGGTGATGGAGCCGTCCGCGACAGTGGTGCCTGGGGTTGTCCAACCAGGGGGTTGTCCCAAGCCATTCGAAGTCAACACCTGTCCGGAAGTTCCTGAAGCTCCATCGGCATAAAGTGTAGAAAGCACATTAATCCCTCCATTGGCAGAAACAAGGCCGTTTACCAGCATGCTGCCATCAATTAAAGCCGCCTGCGTTGAGTTGTTACCAACCACTAACGAAGTGCCGGCAAGTGTTGGTGAGTTCACCCCGGTGATACCAAATCTCCCTGTACCTGTTGTGAGCACATTCTGAGCGCCAAAATCAGGAATGATTTTCGTTCCTGCGATGCCCGTAGCCACCTTGGCGTTGGTCACACTTGCATCCAAAATTTTTGGAGTGGTCACTGCGTTGTTCGCGATGGTCAACGTGCCCCCGGCAAGTGTGGCATCCCCTGTAAGCGTGGTTGGAGAATTTACTGTGCCGTCGCCGGTTAAGATTTGGCCGTTGCTTAACGTGGGTACTGATCCTACTGGTGCGGGTTGCCAACTGGCCTGGCCTGCAGCAACGGTAAGCACTTGGCCATTTGTGCCCGGCGCCAATTTGTTCACCG
>CAYLWU010000006.1:0-68511 GCA_964387475.1 uncultured Ohtaekwangia sp.
CCAAAATCTGAAGAATTTCGCTGATATATTTTTTGTGCAGGTTGGGTATCAATCGGGTAGTTTAGAGCCATCGCTTTCACTCCGTAGCTTACGCTTCTCAACAATCTTGTCCAGCGGGCTTTCAATATTCTCCAACGCAAACCGGGTAACCTGTGCGTAGATTTCGGTGGTCTTGGGCGATTCGTGACCCAGTAATACCTGAATGTATCGGGTAGACGTGCCGCTTTCCAACAGGTGGGTGGCAAAAGAGTGCCGCAGCATGTGAAGTCTTACGCGTTTGCGAATACCCGCCCGCTGTACGGCCTGCTTCAACACTTGCTGCAAGCTACTGGCGCTGTACCGATCGCCTTGTACGCCTTCAAACAACCAGAACCCAGGCTGATATTGGTTTACGTATTGCTCAAGAAAGGGTACTAGATTTTGGGCCACCACGGTATGGCGGTCTTTTCGCCCCTTGCCGCCGCGAATCAATACCATGTTCCGATGCAAGTCTACATCGCCCAGCCGCAAATTAATGAGTTCGCTGCGCCGCAAACCGGCAGAATAGATCAGCATCAACATTACCCGATGCTTCAGGTTATTCAAGGCTTCAAAAATCCGCATCACTTCCTCGGTGCTTAGCACTTCCGGCAGGCGGTGTTCTTTCATCGGGCGGTCCAGGTAGTACACCTTACGCGGTTGCAACAACAACTTCTCGTAAAAGAACTTAATGGCGTTAATGGCCTGGTTCTGGGTACTGCGGCTCAGTTTGCGTTGCTCAATCAGATACAAAATGTAATTTCTAATCTCAAACTCCGTCAGGTTTTGAGGGTCTTCTTCGCCATAAAAAAGCATGAATTCTTTAAACGATTGCAAATACGTTCGCACCGTGTTTGCCGAATAGCCCCGCAGGTTTAACTTTTGTTCGATCATGCGCAGCGTTTGGCGTTGCAGATCGTTAAGTGCTCCGTCTATGCGGGGTGGCGTTTTCCGTTCGCCCACTGGGCGGGTAATTTCAGCAGCGGGTGCAACCACTACCGGCACAATTGCAGCCGCCGGTGGGTCTGGCGCCCTAACCTCGTTGGTTTGCTTTAGCGCAGTAACATCTACCCAAGCAACTCCTTTAAAGGCGGCAAAAATCTCTGATAGGAGGGTAGGCCGGTTTTCGGCATACCAGCATTTGTGCGTTGCGCTAAATCGCATGCCCGCGATTGAGCGTACACATTGCTGCAAGGTTTCGTTATAAGGAAAAAACAACGCCAGATTATCCGCCTTGCGGTGGTGCAAACGTTTTACTTGTACATTAAAATCGAAAGGCATTGTTGATCCGTCAAAATGCAGTTGTACGAATCTCAAGTTTCAGCAAACAAAAAGCAAGCGCGTGGGGTAAAATCCCGATGATTTAATGGCAAAAGGGGGTAGAGCAGCTAAACAAAAAAGGCACCCGCGTGTTGCAGGTGCCTCTGTTTGTGTAGCCCGTAGGGGAATCGAACCCCTGTTACCAGAATGAAAATCTGATGTCCTAACCCCTAGACGAACGGGCCTTTTTAAAAAAGTGGTGCAAAGATAGCCCCACGTGCGTTAATTACAAGTTATCACAATATTTTTTTGGCCCTAAATGGCAGGTTCGCGTTGCTTTTCCGGTAATTTTAACCCGGTTAAATTGCAAACTAATCTCAAAAATAAAATGACCAAAATCGGAATTAATGGCTTCGGCAGAATCGGTCGGTTAGCGTTTCGCGCTGCCCTGCAGCGTAAAGATTTGGAAGTGGTGGGCATCAACGATCTGGTAGCGCCGGATTATATGGCCTACATGCTTAAGTATGATTCCACCCACGGCCTGTTTAATGGCACTGTTTCCGTAGAGGGTGGCCATCTGGTAGTGAACGGCAAAACCATCCGGGTAACAGCCGAAAAAGATCCGGCCAACCTGAAGTGGAATGAAGTAGGTGCAGAAATCATCATCGAGTCTACCGGTTTATTCCTCACCCAGGCAGACGCCCAAAAGCATATCACCGCAGGTGCAAAAAAGGTGGTGATGTCTGCTCCGGCAAAAGACGATACGCCCACGTTTGTAATGGGCGTAAACCACAAAGAGTTGCAAGCCTCGCACACCATTGTTTCCAATGCATCATGCACCACCAACTGTCTTGCACCCATCGCTAAAGTGCTGAACGATAACTTCGGTATTTTGGAAGGGCTTATGAGCACCGTGCATGCTGTAACGGCTACACAAAAAACCGTAGACGGGGTTTCCGCTAAAGACTGGCGCGGCGGCCGCGGTGCCTACCAAAACATCATTCCTTCTTCTACCGGCGCGGCAAAAGCGGTGGCGTTGGTTATTCCCGCGCTTAAAGGCAAGCTAACGGGCATGTCGTTCCGTGTGCCGGTGGCGAATGTATCCGTGGTAGATTTAACCGTGCGGTTGGCAAAGCCAGCCTCTTACGAGCAAATTAAAGCGGTGATGAAGGCGGCCTCCGAAGGCGAGCTGAAAGGCATATTAGGATACACGGAGGACGATGTGGTGTCGCAGGATTTCCTGGGCGACGCGCGCACGTCTATCTTCGATGCAAAAGCCGGTATTGCCCTAAACGATTCGTTTGTAAAAGTGGTATCGTGGTACGATAACGAGTGGGGCTACTCCAACAAGCTCATCGACTTACTGCAAACCATGGCCAAGATCTAAGCCACGTGTTTCAGATCACAAAAGGGCTGCCCAATTGGGTGGCCTTTTTTGTTTTTGGGGCATGGCCCTGCCTGCGGCTGTGGGCCACCGGGCTTTTGCTGCAAGTCCGCGCCGCCCACAAGCCACCCCTTGGCGGGCTTTCCGCGCAATCCCTTGCCCGAGTGGGGAGGTATGAGAATTGAGATATGAGATGTGAGATGTGAGAAGGGGTTAATGGTTTCTGGTTGCTGGTTTCTGGTTTCCTGGGATTCGACCCCTTCGGGGTCGTGTGAAAATTTATGGATGGTTCCTACAAACATTCGATCCCTTCGGGATCGCGGAATTGGAAAGGACGTGCGTCTCGTCAATCGCAAATCACCAATCGCAAATCTCATATCTCAAATCTCATATCTAGCTTCTAGCTTCTGGTTTCTGGTTTCTGGAAGACTCGATAAAGGCGTCAGACCGCTTGGAGCGGTCAGACGCCTTGCGTGACGGATTGAGCGGGTTTGTTTGAGCCCGAACTGGCCGGTGCGGTGGGTGGCGAGCCGCGAAAGCCGGACCCCGCGCAGGCACGCGCGCTGGCGGGGCACGCCCTGAAAAATACCCCTGCTTTAGTCGGCTGTTTTTTGTAAACTTGAAGTCGTTAAACTCCTGTATATGGTGCGTTACTTTTTACTTCAACTTCTGGCGTTTTTTGCGGTGGCGGCGGCCGCCCAGCCTACCGACTCGCTGCGCTACCCGGAAGAAAAGCACCTGCGCAACCTGCGTCAGCTTACGTTTGGTGGCGACAATGCCGAAGCGTACTGGAGTTTTGACGGCACGCGCGTAAGCTTTCAATCGAACAACGCGAAATGGGGTTTGCTGTGCGACCAGATTTTTTACATGCCCATTGACGGTTTGGATTTATCGGTGCGTGGCACGCGGCCACCGTTGATCAGCACGGGCGAGGGCCGCACTACCTGCGCTTTTTTTATGCCCGATGGCAAACAGATTCTGTATGCCTCTACGCACCTGGGCGGCAAAGACTGCCCCAAAGAGCCGGAGCGGGTGCCGGGCGGCAAATACCTCTGGCCGATTTACGACTCGTACGACATTTTTGTGGCCGACCTGAACGGCAAGGTGAAAAAGCAACTTACCAAAACACCGGGTTACGATGCCGAAGCCACTGTGTCGCCCAAAGGCGATAAAATTGTGTTTACCTCCATGCGCAATGGCGACCTGGACTTATACATCATGGACGTGAATGGCAAAAACGTGAAGCAGATTACCAACGAAGTGGGTTACGATGGTGGCGCGTTCTTCTCGCCCGATGGCACTAAGCTGGTATTTCGGGCTTCGCGCCCCAAAAATGAAACGGAGAAAAAAGAGTACCTCGATAACCTGAAGCTGGGCCTGGTGGCACCTACGGAGATGGAGATTTTTGTATGTAATGTTGACGGCACGGGGTTGCGGCAGGTAACTCAATTGGGCAAGGCCAACTGGGCGCCCTTTTACCATCCGGGCGGCCGTAAAATTATCTTTAGCAGCAACCACAAGAGCGCGCGGGGTTTTCAGTTTAACTTGTACATGATTAACGAAGACGGCACGGGTTTGGAACAGATTACGAATGATAAAGTATTCGATTCCTTTCCGATGTTTTCGCCCGATGGCAAAAAGATTATTTTCTCTTCTAACCGCAATAACCGCGGCACCCGCGATACCAACTTGTTTGTGGCGGACTGGGTAGAGTGATGGGTTGAGTGGTTGATGCAATGATTTGGAGATACGTTACACCTGAAATGAAATTGTTATGATAGGATTTTTCGAACGCCAGTACCTGAACTACAAAAAGAATCACATTAAAAACCTGTTGGCGCTCTCGCGGGCAGATGGGCATATGCACCCAAAAGAGAAGCAGATGCTACTGAAAATCGGGAAGCGCTATGGCCTGAAAGATCGGCAGGTGAATGACATTATTAACACGGAAGAAAAACTGGTGGTAGATGTGCCGGATAACTTTCCGGACAAGATGAATCTATTGTACGATTTGATTCTGATGGTTTATGCCGATGGCGTGGTGGAAGAAAGTGAAATCAAATTCTGCGAAGACGTGGTAAAACGTTTTGGCCTGAAGAAAGAAGTGGTGCAATGGATGTTACACGAGGTGTTTGATAAGGGCACACCGCCGCGCGCAGATGAGTGGGCGGAATTAATTAAAGACGCAGAGCGGGATTTTAAGGCTAAGAAGTAGATCCGTGGTGGTGGCTGGGCACTGGTCACTAGTCGCTGGTCACTGGTCTCTGGTCGCTCGGTGTTTGGCTGGCGACCGGCGGCCAGAAACAAGTCACCGTTTCAGAACAAAACGTCCAGCCCAAAGAACTTGTCGATGATTACACCAATGGAGAGCAGGCCGAGTAGCACCGGGCACACGTACTGAATGGTGAAGTTTACGTACCGCTGGGCAAAAGAACCCATGTAACTATCGTTGCCAATTTTCAATTCTTCATCCATGTTATGAATCTTCCAACGGTAGGTAATAAAGACACACATTAAGCACCCACCCAGGGTTAAGCTGATGTCGCACATATCCGATACAAACGTGAGGAAATCGCGATCCTGATAGAAGGGTAGCTTATTTAAGAAAGGCACCATGCCCTGGCTAACCATGCTGGGCAGCCCCAACACAAAAATCAACAGTGCCAGGCCCCACACCACACCCTTGCGCGGCAGTTTCTTTTGATCTACCAGGTAGGCTGCCGGCACCTCCAACAACGAAATGGTAGACGTTAACGCTGCGAAGCAGAGCAGCAGAAAAAACGAACCGCCCACTACGCGCCCTGCTACCGGCCCCATGTCGTGGAAGATTTGCGGCAGCACCATAAACACCAGGGGCGGCCCCTCGGTGGGGGAAAGGTTGGCGCTGAACACTAAAGGAAAGATCATTAAGCCGGAGAAAAAAGCAACCGAGGTATCGGCCAGCGAGATAATGGCCGCAGAGCCAATTACATTCTGGTCTTTGCGCACGTAGCTGCCATACGTAATCAGGGCACCCATGCCTAACGAGAGCGAAAAGAACGCCTGCCGCAGGGCATCGAAAATGGTTTGTGCTTTGATCTCGCTAAAGTCGGGAACCAGGTAAAACTTTACTCCCTCGATGGCATTGGGCAAGGTTAGGCTGTAGATGATGAGGCCGAGTAAAATCATGTACAATGCGGGCATCATAATTTTATTGGCCGCTTCAATGCCTTTGGCGATGCCTTGCGAAACAATCACGGCTGTCATCAACATGAAGGCCAGCGAGAACCAAAAGTTGTCGGAGATGTCGTTTACATAACTGCCGAAGAAGGCACCAAAGTCGGGCTCGTTCAATAAGTTACCGAAGGAGATTTCCAAAAAGTACCCAAACGCCCAGCCGGCCACTACGTTGTAAAAGGAAAGGATAAAGATGCCGGCAAGAATGCCCGCCAGCCCCAGCCAGCCCCAGCGCTTGCCACCCAGTTTGGTGTAGCTGCCATACGCATCGGACCCTGCCTTGCGGCCGATGGCGATTTCGCCCATCATCACTGGAAAGCAAAGGGTGAAAATGCAAATCAGGTAAAGCAACAAAAAAACAGCTCCACCGTTTTGGCCAGCCAGGTACGGAAACCGCCAGATGTTGCCCAGCCCTACGGCCGATCCCGCCGCTGCCAGAATGAATCCTACTTTACCGGAGAAGTTGCCTCTGTTAGCCATTTGTTACGGATATGTAAAGGCAGCAAAATAGACCTTAAACCAAACTTTTCAAAAACGCGGAAAACAGCCGGTAAAAGTTAAACAGATGCCAACTAAACAGGTGCACAAATCGTTTTCTGTTTCAGAGAAATAATCCGCTACTTTTACTGTGCAGAACGTATTCATGGAGCCCGTTAAAAAATTATCTACGCAGGAGAAAGCGCTGCGCATCAACCTGAGCAAAGCCATCTATGGCTCGTTTGCCGAGATTGGCGCAGGGCAGGAGGTGGCCGCCAATTTTTTTAAGGTGGGTGGCGCTTCCGGCACCATTGCCAAGACCATTTCCGCCTACGACATGAAGTTTAGCGACGCCATCTACGGGCAGTGCGACCGCTACGTGTGCGAGGACCGGCTGATGAGAATGCTCGACCATGAGTATGGCTTATTGCCCGAGCGCCTGCCGCACCGCATGGCTGATACGCGCTTTTTCGCTTTCGCGGATACGGTGGAGGCGCTGAACTATGAGCGGACCAACCAGGGCCACGGCTGGATCGGGCTTCGGTTTCAGTTGCGGCCGGAAAGTGAGCCGAACGATTGTATTTTGCATATTAAGCTTCACGACAACGATCCGCTTTTACAACAAGTGGCGATTGGCGTGATTGGGGTGAATGTGTTGTACGGCTGCATGTTTCTTTCCTCGGCCGAGGAGATTATGAGTACGTTGTTGGACGGCCTCTCTGCGCGGCGCGTAGAGGTGGATATGTTCCGGTTGGCAGGCCCCGATTTTCGGCACGTAGATAACCGCTTGCTGGCCCTGAAACTCGTGAAAGACGGACTTACCAAAGCCGCCATGTTTGGGCCCGATGGCACCGTGCTGCAACCCTCGGAAGCGCTATACAAAAAGAACGTGCTGGTATTGCGTGGGCGTTTTCGCCCCGTTACCCACGTTAATGTGGATATGCTGCTTTCTTCGCGGCGGTTGTTCAAGAACGAAAGCGATGTAGACCGCTCGAAAATGGTGGTACTTACCGAACTAACGCTGAACGACCTGAGTGCCGATGGAACCATTGACGAAGCCGATTTTATGCACCGGGCGGATATTATCTGCTCGCTCGGGCAAACGGTTTTGATCTCGAACTACTACGAGTATTATCGGTTGGTGGATTATCTGTCGAAAATTACCCGCGGCAAAAAAATCGGTATTGTGCTGGGCATTTATGCGCTGCAGAAAATCTTCGAAGAGAAAACGTACGAGAACATCCGGGGTGGGATTCTGGAGAGTTTCGGGCACTTGTTTGGCAGCAACGTAAAGTTGTACATCTACCCCGCCTGGCGGAAGGATAGCAATGCTCTGTTTACGCTAAAAGATTTTGAAGCCACCCTGCCCCAGCACCTGAAGGGGTTGTTTCGCTTCCTCTCCGACAACAATAAGCTGCAAGACATTCAGGATGCCAACGTGAACAATCTGCACATCATTTCCGATAACGTGCTGGCGATGATTCGCAAAGGTGAGCCGGGGTGGGAAAAGTATGTGCCCTCAAAAGTACAGGAGGCCATTAAGGAACACGGGCTGTTTAATTATCCATACACCCGCGACCATCAGGCGGTGCCATATTCTACGTAGTGTGCGGGCGCGGCCGCGTTATAGGTTGCCCTTCATTCGGCTGAAATAGCTCTTTGCTTCCCGCATTACGCGCGGGGCTAACACAAAACCCGAAAGCATCGTGGGGAACGCCATGATTGCGTAGGCGATGTCAATCACATTCATTACATCGCGCATGGACGCTACGGCCCCGAAAATAATCGTGGCGAGATAAAAATAATTATAATAACCGCCTGCCTTTACCCCGGCCAAAAAAGACATGGCCTTGTTGCCGTAATAACTGTAAGAGAATAGCGAAGTAATGGCAAAAAAGAACGCGCTAATGAGCAGCAGAAACTTGCCGGTTTTACCCAGCGAGGTTTCAAATGCGGTGGCAGTAAGCGTAACGCCGTTGGTATCGCTGGTTTGCCAAACGCCCGTGGCGAGAATGGCTAATGCGGTGAGCGTGCAAACCAGCAGCGTATCGATCGCGGGGCTCATCATGGAAACCAGCCCTTCGCGGATGGGTTCCGAACTTTTGGACGCCCCCAACGCCATCGGTGCCGTACCGATGCCGGCCTCGTTTGAAAAAGACGCCCTCCGTACCCCCGCCACAATCAATCCACCCACAATGCCGCCCAGCGCGGGTTCGCCCCGGTAGTGGTTGGCGGCAAAGGCATCGGTAATCACCATCCACAACAACGAGGGGATCTGGCTGGCGTGCAGCACCAGAATTGCCAGCACCGAAAAGAAATACACCACAATCATTAACGGCACCATCTTGCCAGCCCAACTGCCGATGCGTTGGATACCACCGATGATCACCACACCGGAGATGATCATCAACACCAAACCGATGATAAACTTTAACGTGTTCACTTCCCAGCCGCCCACACCAAATGTGCTGGTGCTGAGTGCGGTGCCGGAAAATCCGATGTCAATAATTACCTGCGTTAATTGGTTGGCCTGAAAAATGGGCAAACAGCCCACCATGGCGCATAAACAAAAGACCACGGCCAGCGGATACCACGCTTTGCCCATGGCCTCGCGGATGACGTACATCGGGCCGCCCTGAATGGTACCCGCTGAATCTTTGCCGCGGTACATCACCGAAAGGGTAGAAGTAAAAAAGTTTGTGGACATGCCCACAAATGCGGTGACCCACATCCAAAACAAGGCGCCGGGGCCGCCTATGGAGATGGCCGCCGCTACACCGGCAATGTTACCCATGCCCACGGTAGAGGCCAAGGCAGTGGAAAGCGCTTCGTACGCGTTGATTTGACCCGGATCGTTTGGGTTATTGTACTTGCCGCGCAGCACACGAATGGCATGACCGAAATATTTGTATTGGATGAACCCGGAATAAAAGAAAAAAAACAAGCCTCCGAGAATGAGGAGGAACAAGACGGGTGTCCACACGTTGGTGGCCAGGTTGCTGATGAATTCGCTCATGAAGTAATCGAAAGATGCAAAATAGGCAAAATCGCGTTAGCGATACTGCGCGTGGTGGGCATGGGGCATCCAGGTACACAGCAGGTATAACAGCCGCGCGGTAACGATGGCATCCCACGGCTCCGCACCGGATTCCACCAGATCGGCACCAATGATTTTCCGCCCGGAGCGCACGAGTTCTTTGATGAGATACACGATCTCTTCGAAACGAAACCCGCCCGGCACCGGTGTGCCGGTGTGTGGGCAGAGGGCCGGATCCAGTCCGTCTACATCAAACGAAATATGCACCTCTGCCGGCAGTGCATCAATGATGTGGTGCACCTGCTTGGCCCAGGTGGTGCCTTGAAATTGCGCTTCGCGCAAGTCGTGGTAGAAAAAGGTGGCAATGCGGCCGTTGCTGTTTCGAATTCGCTCGTCTTCTTCTTCGCAATAATCGCGCACACCCACTTGCACAATCTTGCTGATGCCCGCCATGCGCCACGCGTGGTAGAACACGGAACCGTGCGAGTAGGTAAAGCCTTCGTATGCTTTGCGCAAGTCGGCATGGGCATCAATGTGCAAAAGGCCAAAGGTGCGGTATTTTTTTTCCAGCGCCCGCCAATAGCCGAGTGGCGTGCTGTGGTCGCCACCGAGTAGCACCACTCGCTTGCCCGCGTTTAACCATTTTTCGGTTTGCTTTTCTACAAACACATGCAACTGCTCGCACGATTTGTTTACCTGTTCCAACAGGAGCTTGTGGGTATCGCCTTGCGCGTGTTTGTTTGTGGTAATCAGCCGCCGTAAGCGGTCGCTCTCCTGAAGCAGGCCAGCCGCGGCCGGCGCCAAAGCAATCTTTGTTTTCCACACATTAATGATGTCGGCATCGAACAGATCAATTTGTTGCGAGGCTTCAATAATGGCGGGGATGCTGCGCGCTGTGCCGCTGCGGTAAGAAACGGTAGCCTCCCAGGGCACGGGAAAAACAAGCACATCGGCTTCGGCTGCGGAGTAGGGCAAGCCGAACAACTGGCCGGGCAGGCCGGGACCATTTGGATCAAAGGGCGGTTGCACTTGTGTTATGGTTGAAAAAGACGGATGAGTTTTCCGCACCCTTCGCGTAACTCGTTCCAATGGTTTAAATGAAACTCAATGTGTAACAGGCCCGCCGGCTTCAGCGCGGTGTTGGGTACTTTGGTGAACCACTCGCCCAGATAGCTTATGCCCGGGTTGTGCGCCACCAACAGCACCTGCGTGAACTCCGGATGTACGTGCTGCAACGTCTGAAATAGCTGCAATACTGAGCCGTTGTACAACTGCTGCTCCCGGATGATTTCTGACTCCGGATAATTGAAACTGTTGGCTACAATTTTTGCTGTGGTGTGCGTGCGCAGGGCAGGCGAGGTAATGATGAGTTGTGGCCGCCACGGCTGTTGCGTAATCTGCGCGCCTACCTTTACCGCTTGTTGAATGCCGAGCTCGGTAAGCGGTCGATCAAAATCATTTTGTTCGGCCAGTTTTTCCGCTGCCTCTGCATGGCGCAAGAGAAGAAGATGACGAATCATGCCTGCAAAAGTAATTGTAACCGTGCATTCTGTTTTACTTTTTCATTCTTTCCAATAACCAGTTGATAATCATGCCACGAAGCGTACGTGCAGACGGGCCTTTGCACCGGGTAAATCATCGCACAAAAGTAGACATGTTAAAAAATTCCGATATTTGGCCTCTTCGTTTTCGAAATTATGGCAAAGAACCTTGTGATTGTGGAGTCTCCGGCGAAAGCCAAAACCATTGAAGGATACCTTGGAAAAGAATTCAAGGTAGCCTCGAGCATGGGCCACATCCGCGATTTGCCCAAGGGCAACAATGCGATTGATATTGAAAATGATTACGAACCTACCTACGAAGTAAGTGCCGATAAGAAAGAGGTGATCGGTAAATTGAAAAAGCTGGCCGAAGATGCAGAAATGGTTTACCTGGCAAGCGATGAGGACCGTGAGGGAGAGGCCATCTCGTGGCATTTAAAGGAAGTGCTGGAACTGAAAGAGAAGAAAATCCGAAGGATTGTTTTTACGGAGATCACCAAAAATGCCATTCTCAACGCGATCAAAAATCCGCGTGGCATTGACATGGATTTGGTAAACGCCCAACAGGCGCGCCGGGTGCTCGATCGGTTGGTGGGTTTTCATCTCTCCCCCGTGTTGTGGAAGAAAATTAAAACCGGACTTTCGGCCGGTAGGGTACAATCGGTAGCCGTGCGGTTGGTGGTGGAACGCGAACGTGAAATTGAAAAGTTCGAGGTGAAGTCATCTTTTCGTGTGGTGGCCATTTTTGATTTGGGCAAGGGTAAGCAGCTTACCGCAGAGCTACCCGAGAAATTTAATACGGAAAAAGAGGCGATGGCCTTTTTGGAATCCTGCAAGGGGGCCAAGTTTACCATCGGTGATTTGCAGAAGAAGCCGGCCAGGAAATCGCCTGCACCGCCGTTCACCACGTCAACGTTGCAGCAAGAGGCAAGCCGAAAGCTAAGTATGTCGGTATCGCAAACGATGATGGTGGCGCAGAAGTTATACGAAGCCGGTAAGATTTCATATATGCGTACCGACTCGGTTAATCTTTCGGACGAAGCCGTGAATGGTGCGGTAAAGCAAATTCAGTCTGCGTACGGAAAAGATTTTGTCCAAACGCGCAGGTATAAAACCAAGTCGTCTGGCGCGCAGGAGGCGCACGAGGCGATTCGTCCAACAGATTTTTCGGTGATGGATCCGGGTATGGACCGGCAGGCGCAACGGCTGTACGATCTGATCTGGAAACGTGCGATTGCTTCGCAGATGGCCGATGCCGAGTTGGAGCGCACAACAGCAACAATCACCATATCGGGTAACGACCGCAGTTTGGTGGCGAGTGGCGAGGTGGTAACCTTTGAGGGTTTCCTGAAAGTGTACATGGAGTCGAAAGACGAAGATGAGGATGAAGAAAGCAGTAAAGTGCTGCCGCCGTTAAAGGTGGGACAAGATTTGAAACTGAATGAGCTAACCGCTACACAAACTTTTTCGCGCCACCCCGCCCGCTACACAGAAGCTTCGCTGGTGAAGAAACTGGAAGAAATGGGCATTGGGCGGCCCTCCACGTATGCGCCCACCATCTCTACGGTGCAGAAACGCGGGTATGTGGTAAAGGAAGCGCGCGAAGGAAAAGAACGCGCCTACCAGGTGTTGTCGCTTGCCGATAATAAGATTCAGAAACGTACCGAGACGGAAATTACAGGGGCCGAAAAAAACAAACTTTTCCCTACCAACACGGCCATGGTAGTGAACGATTTTTTGATTGAGCACTTTCCGGATATCACCAACTACTCCTTCACTGCTGAAATTGAGCAAGAGTTTGATGAAATAGCCAACGGTAAGCTGGAGTGGCAAAAGATGATCGATGGCTTTTACAAGCCCTTTAAGAAAACGGTAACGAAAACAGAAAAAGTAGAGCGCTCATCGGTGCAAAACAAAAGCCGCGAGTTGGGCACCGATCCGAAAACCGGCAAGAAAGTATATGCCAAACTCGGCCGCTTTGGTGCATACGTACAGATAGGCGAAAATCCCGAAGACGGATCTACGGAAAAACCGAAATATGCGAGTCTTCGCACCGGCCAGTTTTTAGAAAGCCTGACGATGGCCGATGCCATGGAGTTATTCAAGATGCCGCGCGAGTTGGGCAACTTTGAAGAAAGCGCTGTGGTAGTGAATATCGGGCGTTTTGGGCCGTACGTGCTGCACGATAAAAAATATGTGTCGATTCCGAAGGAGGATGACCCGTACGCCATCACGCTGGAGCGTGCCGTGGAGCTGATCCAAAACAAGCGCGTGGCCGATGCGAACAAGACCATTAAAGTATTTCAGGAGAATCCAGACATCCAGGTGTTAAATGGCCGTTTTGGTCCGTACATAAAGGCGGGTAAGAAAAACGTGAAAATCCCAAAAGGCAAAGAGCCGAAGGATTTAACGTTGGAGGAATGCCTTAGCCTGGCCGAAAATGCGCCCGAAAAACGCGGCCGTTTTGTGCGTAAAAAGGCCGCTTCCTAGTTGCCTCACATTTTCATTTGAAGAATGAAGATTTCTTGCCAGATTAAGGCAAGAAACGCTAATGCTATGAAAAAAATGTTCTGGCTTTTTTGCGCCGCCATGCTGGCCGGTTTAGCAACCGCCCAGCCCGTAAGTGAGTTTATTAGCCACCCGATTGCTTCGCATTTTGCCGCTTCGGCCGATGGGAAACGCATTGCGTGGGTGGTAAACCATGTGGGTAAACGAAACATCTACTTTCGCGAAAACACGGGCCCCATCATTGCACTCACCAATTATGCGCTGGACGATGGCCAGGAGTTAAGCGATCTCACGTTCTCGCCGGATGGCACACAGTTGCTTTTTGTGCGCGGCGGTGGCCCAAACCGTGTAGGGCAGATGCCCAACCCGGCCAGCCTTGCGGAGGGTGTAGAGCAAGCGATTTGGGCGTTGGATGTAGTGAGTGGCGGCAAACCACGTAAGGTGGCCAATGGCAACCATCCGATGTTTACCGCGGATGGTACGAAAATCATTTTTCAGGCAGGCGGCCGGGTGGATGTTGTTAGTGCAAATGCAGTTGAAGCTGCCCGGCCGCTGTTCCATGCGCGTGGCTCCAATCAAATGGGTCCACTCTCGCCCGACGGCAAACAGCTGGCGTTTGTAAGCCAGCGTGGCGATCACAACTTCATCGGGATCTATCATTTTGATGAACATGCTATCCGCTGGATGGCACCAGAAGTAGGTCGGGACATGCACCCGGTATGGTCGCCCGATGGCAAACAACTTGCGTTTATTCGCCAACCGGGGCAAAAAGTGGGCGAGTTGGGTAACCTGATGGGCGGCTTACCTTTTTCAATCTGGGTGGCCGAGGTAGCCACCGGCAAAGCAAAAAAGATTTGGCAGTCGCCCGCAGATGATGGCGGCTTTGCCCAGAGTTACCCTGCACCGGCATTACGTTGGAGTAAGGCAAACCGGCTGCTGTTTTTCTCTGAACACACCGGCTGGATGCATGTGTTCTCGATGGCGCCGGACGGCACTGATGTAAAAGACATCACGCCCGGACCGGGCGAGGTAGAGAGTTTTGTGGTTTCCGCAGATGGCAACACGGTCTATTTCGATGGTAATCGCAACGATATTGACCGGAGGCACATTTGGAAAAACGATGTGCGTGGCGGTACCCCCGTGGCGGTAACGCAGGGCAATGCCATCGAAATGTACCCGCAATGGGGTGGTCAACAGTTATACGCTTTCCAATCGGGTGTACAATTTTCAAAAACGTTGGTGCGCATCCGCGAAAGCGAAAAAGCAGTTGACAAAATACAGCCCGCGCTGGTTAGCGATTTTAATGGTGCTCGGCTTGTGGAGCCGAAACAAGTGATCTTGAAAGCGCCCGACGGTACAACTGTGCATGCGCAGTTGTTTATGAAGCCGGGAAGCAAGGCAAAAATGCCAGGCATTGTGTTTATGCACGGCGGGCCTACACGGCAGATGTTGCTGGGCTTTCATTACAGCGATTATTACATCAATACGTATGCGTTTAACCAGTATCTGGCCCACCACGGCTATGCGGTGCTTTCCGTGAACTTCCGCTGCGGCATTGGCTATGGCAAGGATTTTCGCAGAGCGGCCAACTCAGGTCCGCGCGGTGCCAGCGAGTATCAGGATGTGGTGGCCGGTGCGAAGTATTTGCAAACGCTGCCCGAGGTGAACGCAGAAAGAATTGGTTTGTGGGGCGGCTCGTACGGGGGCTACCTTACCGCCATGGGGCTGGCGCGCAGCCCGGAGATTTTTAAGGCGGGCGTAGATGTGCATGGCGTGCACGACTGGGCGTTTCGCGCCCGCGAGTTTTCGCCCGGCGGTGGTTGGGGCATTACCAGCGATTTAATGGAGGTGGCGTATCAATCTTCGCCCATCTCTGATTTATCGAAATGGAAAGCACCGGTGTTGCTGGTACATGGCGATGATGATCGTAACGTATTGTTTCAACAAACCACTGATCTTGCCGAGAAGTTGCGACTACGCCAGGTGCCGGTAGAAGTGCTGATTCTTCCGGATGAGGTGCATGGTTTTTTACGATATGAAACGTGGCGCCAGGTGTTTGAATCTGCGAAACAGTTTTTTGATCAACACCTGAAATAGTAAATGAAGACATTCTGGAAACTGGCCGTACTTGTTGTGGCTGTGGTGGCGTGCGAATCAAAGAAAAAGGAAGTTACCGCCACGGATGGAGCGAAAGATCGCACGAAAACCAGGGTTGTTACCGCCAAGTATGCGGATGGCACCGTGCGGGCGGAAATTTCATATCTGGGTGATGAGAAACACGGCTTGGCGAAATCGTACGATCAAAAGGGCAAGTTAACGTTGGAGCTGAATTACGTTCGCGGAAAACGGGAAGGCGTATCGAAAAAATATTACGAAGGTGGAAAACAGGTCTATCAAACCACCGAGTACAAGAACGATAACATTCACGGGCTTCAGCGTAAATACCGCGAGGACGGTGCGTTGTTATCTGAGGCACGTTTTATCGATGGCCAGCCATGCCAGGGTTTGAAAGAATACTTGTTGGATGGAACAGAGAAGAAAAAGTATCCGGAAATTGTGATCAAACAAATCGATCGTTTGCAAGCACAGGGTTTTTACCGCATTGAGGTATCAATGTCTGCAAAGGTTGGAAAAGTTCGTTATTACAGAGGGAAACTTTCGCGCGAGGGCTGCATCACCGACCAACTTGAACCACTGTTGCTGGATCGAACGGAGCGTGTTGGGATTTACGAGTACGATCTGCCGCCGGGGGGATTTTTTATGGAGGAACTGAATATTGTAGCACAAGTAGAAACACTTTTTGGCAATGCGTACATCGTGCAGCGTTCCATACCCATTGCCATTCAGAACTAATCCGAATAGATTACTAAAATCAATGCCTACGCTGCGTTTGATGATACTACCCGGAAATTACCCGGGCACGGCACCTGAGCGTCTTTTTATACCATTCGGTTTACTTTGATTTTTAGTTGTTGAGCATTTGCCGCCGGGCTTTCAACTCATAGCTGTTTGGTACAACTTTTAGTCCTTGCTCAATCATCGCTCGCGCTTTTGCTTTCAGACCTTTTTTAAAATAGTAGGAGGCTCCGGCGGAGTAGGCATGGGCAACGGCCTCGGGGCTCAACAGGCTCAGGCTTACGTCTCCAAAAAAAAGCGTTTCAAAGTTCTTTTGGTTTTCTTCGGCTTCCTTCACTTTGCCGGCGTCAAAACTATCGCCAAAAGAGGCACCGTACGCCAGGGCGAGCATGGAAACAAAGTTTACGTTCTCGTTGAGCGACTGGAAACGCTGACGATAGGACTTTAGCGTGTCGAGAATCACATGGTTATCGGTAACGTTGCGTAACGACTGCGCCAGACAAGCCACAAATATGCCGCTCAAGTCAACATTATTCGGTTGAAGCGCCAATGCATGCCGGAAGAAGTATTTGGCCCGTGCGTAGTTTCCCTGATTGTAATACACACGCCCATTTTCGTAGTGGAAGATATAGCTTAAATCCTCTTTCAACTTTGTAGAGGTTACGGCACTAGCAATCTGTTCGTAACACTTTTGGTACAGGGCTTTATCATTTTTTTTCATTAACACATCGTGCGTGAGGTTAACAAAATCGCCCTGAATCATTTCCTCGGTAATGCCCACTTGCGTAAGGCGCGCCGCCTGCCCAATCAATTCTGCTTTTTGAAGCGGGGTGTCCGCTTCTTGCAGGTGGGTGACTACGGCGGCCATCAGTAAGTACTCCGACCGCGTACACTGGTAAAAAAAGTTTCCCTTTTTTGCCTGTGCTACGCTTTGTTTCGGTTGCTTGCCTGAAAGTAAAAAGATGCTTTCGTTAAGATATTGAATGCCCACCAGTTGCCGCAACGAGATGTTATCATCGGCAAAAAAATAGGCATCAAACAACTCGTCATTGGTTTTGCCAAATGCATCCGAACCACCAATGATTTTTTGCTTTTTTAGATTTTCAACAAAATTAACTTTAAATGCCGGATCGAAGGTGAGAAATCCCGAGAAGGGAGCGGTAGTTTCCACCATAATGTTTTCTGTGCCGGGGTAAGCTACCAGGTAAATGTGCGTGGGCTTTTCTTTGATGTTATACGGAATTCCCAACGCCTCAAAAAATAGCGCATACAGAGCAGAGGCGGTAACGCAGTTGTAGGTGCCGGTTTTTACGATGTGATAAAACGAAACCTCCTCCTTATACTTGGTAAGGAACCGGTTGTGGATGATTTGATAGATTTGCTTTACTTTTTTCTCATTCTTTTTTTTCCACCCTTCGCTGTTGGTTATTTCCAAAAGGGTATGGGAAAACTTCGTTTGAAAATGCTTAAAGTCTTCCGCGGGAGACGGGCTGCTCGACAGAAAGAGTTTTGAAAAAACGTCAACACCCGGTTTTGCCGCTTGCAAAAACGCATCTTTTTCGAACGAAGATTGAAAATCCAGCTCGTGCAGGCGAACGATGGAATCAGCCGGAGTGGCCAGGCTGGCGATTGAAATCAGCGAAGCGAACAGCAGCATTAATTTCATAATTTTACAACATCAATGAATAAGTGTAAAGAGGCTGGCTCTTGGCCACTAAAGATAAAATAAAAACAAGATTGAGCATAGATTTACAACGACTTGTTGTGCTTACCGGTGCGGGTATCAGCGCGGAAAGCGGACTCAAAACGTTTCGTGATTCGGGCGGGTTGTGGGAGGGCTACCGCGTGGAAGATGTGGCCACGCCCGAAGCCTGGCGAAGAGACCGGGCATTGGTACTCCAGTTTTATAACGAGCGCAGAAAGGCGGCCCAGGAGGCAAAGCCGAACCGTGCCCATGAAATTCTGGCTGAATTACAGCAGCATTTTCGGGTAACGATCATCACACAAAATGTAGACGACCTGCACGAAAGGGCCGGCTCGCAGCATGTTATTCACCTTCATGGTAGTTTGTTTGAGGCGCGAAGTACAGTAGATCCATCGCTGGTATATCCCATTGAAGGGTGGCAGCTCAATGAAGGGGATACCTGTGCGCGGGGTTCGCAATTGCGTCCGAACATTGTTTGGTTTGGCGAGGCAGTGCCGAAGATGGAAGCGGCGGCAGCGTACGCCGCGGAGGCGGAGATTTTTGTGGTAGTCGGAACCTCGCTGGTGGTTTATCCCGCGGCGGGGTTGCTACAGTTTGCGCCACCCTTTGCGCCAAAATTCATTGTTGATCCAAACCAGCCGGAGGTAGGGCATTACCGGAACTTGCAATTCATCACAAAGCGGGCTACCGAAGGTATGGCAGAGCTGAAGTCCATGCTATTGGAAATGCAGAGTTAGATCTGGAGCTTTAAGCTGCGAGTTACGAGCGAATAACGAGCCAGCAACTACTCAGCATCAACTCAGCGGTACTCCTGTAATTTTCGAGATCTCCAGTAAATCATTGATCACCGGCTCGATTAACGGAATTCCGTTTTCCGACCGCGTGGCTTCCTGTTCGTGCTCCGGGTCGCCCGGAATCAATACAGCCGATTGACCGGGCACTGGTTTTGTATTTCGAAAGGTTTCGATCCACTCGTCTACGCGGGCTTTGAACTCGGTTACATCCATGAAGCCATCTATTTTCATCACACCAAAAAAATGACCAATGCCTTTTCCCACGCTGCGTGTAGGAATTTCCTGGCGCAAGGCAAAAGGTGGCGCAAACGGCCCCCAGTTGGCACCACTGAGTACACTTGTAAGCAAATCCACCATGGCAGAAAGGCAATACCCCTTGTGGCCGCCCAGGTCGCGTTCAGAGCCGAGGGGAAGAAGCGCCCCGCCTTCGATCATGGCGTGCGGATCGTCCGTACCATTTCCGACACGATCAATGGCCCAACCTTTTGGGATGGGCTGTTGCTTGCGGCGGGCGATCTCGATCTTACCATAGGCCGCCGCGCTCGTGGCCAGATCAATCACCACCGGTTTATATTTTGCGGAGGGAAAAGCGATGGCGATGGGATTTGTGCCCAACATTCGCTCTGCACCCCAAAGGGGCGCCACGAGTTTGGTGGAGTTCGTCATCGACCAACCCAGTTGATTTCGCTTCAACGCTTCCAGCGAGTAGTAGCTGGCAATTCCGTAATGGTTGGTATTGCATACGGATACCCAGCCTGAACCGAACTCATCTGCCTTGTCCATCGCCACGCGATTGGCCGCAGGGCCAACCACCAGGCCCAAGCCGTTATCGCCATCGATCGTACAGACACTCTTAAACTCACGAACGATTTTAATTTTTGGTTTGGGATTGATGCGCCCGTGTGTGAGCATGTCTACATACGTGCGTAGTCGCGCTACGCCGTGCGAGTCGATACCTTTCAGATCGGCCGCGAGTAACACATCGGCTGCTTGCCGGGCATCGCTCATCGGAATTTCAAAAGACAAAAAAACGCGCTCGATGAATTGCCTTAGGGTTTCTGGTTTGAAAGTTGTGATGTGCAACTCGCTCATGATGTTTCCCAGGTAAAAATTGATTCCATTCGCACCCATTTTTCCCCGGGTTTTGCGTGGGGCAGGGCTTGCTGATACTTCCACATCAGGTTCTCCCACTCCTGCACGCGCGGGTCGGCCGCATCGCGTGCCGCCTTTGCTTCGAATGAGAAGGACGCGTTCGTCTCCATGATCATCAATAGCCGATTCCCGGTGCGGTAGATTTGCATCGATTCAATTCCCGCTGCTTGCAGGCCGGCAAGGATCTCTGGCCACACGCGTTTGTGGTACTCCTCGTACATCGCAATCAGGTTCGGATCGTTTTTTAAATCCAAAGCAAAACAGTAGCGCGGCATCGCTTCAGTATTTTGGCTGTAGTTCGTTGCTGTGCTCAATCTGGTAGCCCTTCCATCCAAACCAGCTCACAAAAAGAAAGCAACCGGCCGGAAGCAGAAATGCGGTTTGCAGACTGATGAAATCGGCCACGAGCCCCATGATGGGTGGAATGATTGCCCCGCCCACAATGGCCATGATGATGAATGATGAACCTAATTTGGTTTGCTCGCCCAAATCTTTCACCCCCAGTGCGAAAATGGTGGGGAACATAATTGACATAAAAAAGTTGGTACCAAGAATGGCGTACACCGCTATCGGGCCCTCCACGGTGGCTCCTGCCAGGCAAAGCGCAAACCCGATTAATCCGTACACCTGCAAGAGCTTATGATCTTTCAGGAACGTCATCAGCCAGGTGCCAAGAAAGCGCCCGATCACAAATAGCAGCGTTCCCATGGCCATGTAATTTTTTGATGCCACCTCCCGGGTAACGCCGGGTAGCATATCGACCACAAAGTTGATGCTGATGCCCCAAATCCCGGCTTGTGCGCCCACGTAAAAAAGCTGTGTAAGCACGGCATAGACCAAATGCTTTTTCCTAAAGATTTTTCGATCGAACACAAGTTTGTTACCCTTGGCGGGCTCCGGCATGCGGGTGAAGTAAAAAAGAACAGCAACGAGCAGTACGGCAGCCGCAATCAACACATACGGAATAATTACCGCCTCTGCTGCAGTTTGTTTTTCCGCTGTGGTAGCCATCGTGCCTTCGTTACCCGCAAAGATAAATTGCCCCGCCAGCCACGGGCCAACTACCAGTGCCACGCCATTAAACGATTGGGAAAAATTGAGCCGCTGCACAGATGTTTCCGGCTTACCCAGAATGGTGACGTAGGGATTGGCCGCGGTTTCCAAAAAAGCCAGGCCGCTGGCGATGATGTACAGTGCAACAAGAAAGAAACCGAAGGTGAGCATTTTTGCGGCAGGCACAAATAGCAGTGCGCCCACGGCATACAAAACCAATCCCAATAAGATGCCTTTTTTGTACGAATGCTTTTCCATGAATAAACCGGCCGGGATGGCGATGGTAAAGTAGCCAAAGTAAAAAGCGGTCTCCACCAGCAGCGCCTGTGCGCGCTTAATCTCGAATACAGGTTGGAAGTGGGCAATCAAGGCCGAGTTTAGAATATTGGCGATGCCCCATAAAAAAAACAGGCTCGTAACCAGAATCAGTGGCGCAAGGTAGGTCTTGCCGGGCGTTGCGTTTGGTGTGTCGTGAGCTAAGGTGCTTGGTATGGGCATGGCTTTTCTGGGAATAGAATCAGAACTCAGGTCAGGATGTGATTGCGCGATCGAGATGGGTGTAGCCACCATCAACAAAGAGCCACTGGCCGGTGGTATGGCTCGCCTGATCGCTAAGCAAAAAACAAACTGTGTTGGCAATTTCGGCAGGTGTAGTAAAGCGATTTTGTAGCGGCACGCGTTGGCTGATTATTTTCTTCTGTGCGTGGGGATCTGGAAAAGTTTGCAGCCACGAGTTGTAAAGTGGCGTATCTACTTCGGCTGGTACCACTGCGTTTACGCGGATGGAATAGGGCAGCAGTTCTACCGCCCACTCGCGTGTAAGGGCGAGTACTGCTCCTTTGGCGGCTACATAGCCTGACGTACCGCCCTGACCCGTGACGGCCGTTTTCGAAGCGATGTTAACGATACTGCCCCTGGTTTTTTTGAGATGCGGGAGACCGTAGTGCGCCAACGAAAAATAATGCCCGCAGTTTTCTTGCAGCGAGGTGAGAAAGCGATCGGGCGAACCGGTTTCCAAACCCACCCCATCGTTGCGGCCGGCGTTGTTCACCACCCCATGAAGCGCACCAAATCGATTCACTGTAGTTTGTATCGCACTGGCGCAGGCTTGTGCATCGTGTAAATTCACACAGATAAAAAAAGCTTCCTGAATTTCCTGTACGATGCGTTCACCCGCGGCTGCGTCGGTATCGAGCAAGACGGGGCGCGCGCCCTCTTGTGCCAGTTGCCGAACAATGGCTGCGCCAATGCCTTTTGCGCCACCCGAAACGATGATGACATGCCCCGCAAGATTCAGGTTCATGCCCGAAGATTGTAAAATGTTTCGGCATTTTCGCCAAATAGTTTTTGTTTGTCCGTGGGTGAGTACCGCTCGAAATAACGTTCCACCACTTCCAGTTGGCGTTCGTAGGAAGCGGCCAACAGGCACACGGGCCAATCTGAACCATACATGACTCGCTCAATGCCAAAGCAGTCGACCACATGGCCAAGGTAGGGGGCAAAATCGTCTGATTTCCACCTCGACCAATCGGCCTCGGTTACCAGCCCGGAAACTTTACACCACACATTCGGCAGCATGGCCAATCGCTGCATGTGCCGGGCCCACTCCGAGAACTCCTGTGATTTAATGTCTGGCTTGGCCAAATGATCGATCACAATTTTTTGATCGGGCAGCTGGCGGGCAAAAGCCACTGCGTCTTCAAGTTGGTGATGGAATACCAGCAAGTCGTACGTGTAACCCGCCCGCCCGATGGTTGCAACGCCGCGCAAGAATTCGGGTTGCAACACGAAGCCCGCGGATTCTGCTTGCACGATATGGCGAAAACCTTTTAGCTTTTTTTGAGGGGCCCATGCCGCCAGTTGTTGGGCAAGGTCAGGTGCGCGCAAGTCAATCCAACCCACTACGCCTTGAATAAATGGATGCTCAGCAGCGAGGCTGAGGAGGAAGCGGGTCTCGGTGTTCGATTGATCGGCCTGTACAGCCACGCAACCTCCGAAGCGGTGGGCGGCCAGCAGCGTGCCCAGCTGTGGCGGAAGAAAGTCGCGGCGCAGTACTTCCATAGCTTCGGTAATCCATGCATCGCGCAAGGGTTCATACGTCCAGAAATGCTGGTGAGCATCAATGCGCATAGGCCTTGGCCACTTGGCGCTGCCGCCCCAGTTTTTCGATGCCGAGTTCAATCACATCTCCGGGCTGCAGGTACACGGGTGGTTTGCATCCGAGTCCCACACCAGCGGGGGTTCCGGTAGAAATCACATCGCCCGGTAAGAGTGTCATAAACTGCGATAGATAGTGCACCAGAAACGGCACGCCAAACACCATTTGATTCGTGTTGCTTTGTTGGCGGGTAATCCCGTTTACGGTTAGCCACATCGGCAATTGCTGTGGGTCGCCCAATTCGTCCGGGGTAACCAAGTAAGGGCCAAGGGGCGCGAAGGTGTCGCAACTTTTTCCCTTTACCCATTGGCCACCGCGCTCCAGTTGAAAAGCGCGTTCGCTATAATCGTTGTGCAGGCAATACCCTGCCAAGTAATGCATGGCATCTTCGGGTGCTACATAGCTGGCTTTCTTGCCGATTACTACGGCAAGTTCCACTTCCCAATCTGTTTTCGTGCTGTTGGGTGGGATGATCAGATCGTCATTGGGGCCGCACAACGCCGAGGTGGATTTGAAGAATACCACGGGCTCCTTGGGTAATTCCATGCCTGCTTCCCGCGCGTGATCTGAATAGTTTAAACCAATACAAATGATTTTGGATGGCCTTGCGATGGGTGCGTCAAAATCAAGCTGTGTATGGTTAAGTTGTGGGGCCGCGGTATTGGCCAGCCACTCGCGCAGCCGCGCCAAACCACCGCTCGCGAAAAAAGATTCGTTGTAATCCGCACCAAATGCAGAGGTGTCTACATGTTTGCCGTGATAAACAGCACCCGGCGCGATGTGGTGCCCTTGGCGAAAACGAAAAAGTTGCATTACGAATTGAGTTTAATAAAGCCCCCGTCAATAGGATAGTCTGTGCCCGTTATAAAGCCGGCTTCGTCTGAGCAGAGATAGAGCGCCAAATGGGCGACTTCAATGGGTTGGGCCATGCGCCCGATGGGTTGTGTTTTCGAAAGTTTCTCGAACATTTCTTTTTCCTGGCCGGGATAATTGGCTTTTAGAAAACCATCTACAAATGGCGTATGTACCCGTGCCGGAGAAATGCAGTTGCAGCGAATACCGTGTTGGATGTAATCTTTTGCAACGGAAAGGGTCATCATGTACACGGCGCCCTTCGTCATGGAGTACGCAAAGCGATCGGCAATACCTACGCTGGCCGCGATGGAGGCGAGATTTAAGATCACGCCTTTCTTTTGCTTTTTCATGCTCGGCAACACAGCCTGGATGCAGTGGAACACGCCCTTCACATTCACGGCAAAGAGTCGATCCATGTCGGCCGAAGTGGTGGTTTCTACATTCCCTACGTGCGAAATGCCGGCACAGTTTACCAACACATCAATGGTACGCTCGCGCGCTTCGATTTGCTGAACGTGCTCGCGCACGGCCCCGGCGTCCGTTACATCTGCGATTTGGTAGGTGACGTGGGGTAGGTTTCCTGTTTTTTGATCGAGCACCGTTACGCGCCCGCCTTGCGCGGAAAAAACGTGTGCCATGGCTTCGCCAATACCGCTGGCTCCACCGGTAATCAGGCACACCTTATTATCTAATCGAAACATAATCGAAAAGGTAAGAAAGCCTTTTCGAATTTCACAGTAACTTACTTGGCCGCTAACTCCAGCAAAAACTTCTCAAATTTTTTTGTGTCGTAGTTGCGCATGCCTACTTCGCGCTTTACAATTTGTCCGTCTTTGGAAATCACGAATGTAGTGGGTATGGACGGTACGCGGAGTTGTTCTGGAAGGTACCCGGAGGGCATGAACACCGGGAAGCTGAACGCTTTGCCTGAAATGTATTTTTGAACTTTGTCTTTTTTATCATCATCGTCAACGGAAAGCATAACGAAAACGATCTCATCGTGGTCTTTTAGTTTTTGATACAAGCCTTCAATGGAGGGCATCTCCGCGCGGCAGGGTGGGCACCAGGTTGCCCAAAGGTTTAGAAACACCACTTTACCCCGGTATTGCGTAAAGTCCTGGCGCGTGCCGCCAAGGTCTTGCAATGCAAAGTTATAGTCGAACTCTTTGGCGATGTCTTCGGTGTTTCCGGAGGCGTTGAACAAGCCCGTGCCCAAGATGGCCGATTGGCCCAAACCCACCACCGGGGCGAATAGCCCGGTTACTTTAAGGAGTATTACTACTATCAGGATCGTTACCAGGGGCTTTACCCACTCCCAAACGCGCTTCCACATACCAAATTGGTTCAATAATTGAGGTAACTGTAAAAATTGATAATTTCGAACTCGATTAAAAGACTATGGCCGTAAAAAAAGTTCCCTTGCTGCTGGTTGTTCTGGCGCTTGTTGCTCTTCCGGGGTGGGGACAAAAAGTGAAGTATAAGGATCTCATCGAGTTGCTGAACACGAACCAGTTCGATCAGGCCGAACCCCATTTGCGCAGGTATCTCAAAGAAAATGACGATAATCCCAGCGCTTACATGTACATGGGTTTTGTTCTTCAGAGTAAAGCACTGGCTACCGACATGCTGAAGGAAACGGGCAAAGCAACGGCATACATGGATAGTGCCTCATTTTTTATCACTAAAGCCCTGGAAGGTATCACCGAACGCGAGGTAAACCGCAACGAAGAAAATTACCTGCGTTACCGGAGCCGCGATGTGCGCACCGGCGAGTTTGAAATTAAGTTTACGGAAGTGCGATTTCGGCTGGAGCAGGATGTAAAAAATTTAGCCGCCCGCAAAGCGAACATTAATAAACTACGGCTGGAGTTTGATGCGTTTCGAAGAAACTACGAGGCGGCAAAAAGCGATTTCATCAAATTGCTCGCTGCTAATCCCGCGCAAAAAGAATTTTATCTTCGGGCGGATGAGTCTACCGAGGCCCAACTGGCTCAACTGAAAATCCGGTTTGACTCAGCACTCTGGTATTTTGCTGCCTACCAAAGCACCACGCAGCAAATTGGCAAAACGGGTTACAAACACATACTCGATAAAAAGGATATGGTGAAATACGGAGAGGACGGTAAACGCGACTTTAATCTCTTTAATGATGATTTGAAAGTGTGGGATTACGGCACCTGGGCCGAGCGCTCTGCAAGTTTTATCAAGAATGAGGTGTACCCGCTACGCGAAAAGTTTCTCGCCACCGACCGCGAGCTGGTGAAACTAAGACGTTCGATCGAGAAGGATTCGGTGTCCGCACTAAAAGAACTCACTGAGCTGTACCCGAAGTTATTGGTAAATCCGGTAGAACAGTATGATGCTAACCCGATGCCGTTAAAAGTTTTCCGGATGACGCACGCAGAACTTTCGTACTACTCCAAGTGGCTTGAGAACAAAAAAGCAAAACAGGGGCCTGATTTGGTACAACGCAAAGCGGCCTTCGAATCTGAATTACCGTACCTCAAAAAGCTAGATAGTATTTCCGGACTGTTGTTGGCACTTGATATCGATCAGGAATCCATAAACTATCAAAACTATGTCAAGACCTCTTACGGCTCAACCCTGGTGTTAAAGAGTTTAATCAGTTCTACTAACGACTTCGCGAAACGTGAATCCGAGCGCTGTCTTGCGGCCCTTAGCCGATTAAATCAATCACTGAAATGGTTGGTAGTACAATCGGATTCCATTCCACTGGCGATGCCCGTGCCACTGGAGGCGCCTATCCAGCCGCTGGTCGTTGCCGAGGAAACGTTTACCCATGGCATTAAGTATCCGGCTGGTGGTGTACCGGCTGGCTATTTTTATACGATTACACCCGCGCGGCTGCCAGAGGTGCAGGTGGTGTATGCGGTGGATTCGGCTTTTGCCAATAGAAGAAACCAAGCGCTTTTCAAAGGATTGGCCGCCACAGACGGTAAAGGTCAATTGTACTATACGGCCGTATTCTCCGAAGCGCGCAACGCCGCAGGAAAGTTTCCGGTAACGATTTGCAAGATCTATCGCACAGACGGGCTCGCGTGGCAAATGAACTATCAACTGGATGCCATTCCAGCAGAGCTTCAGCTAAACGCGACTACCGGTGAATTGCTGGTGCGGGGTACGCTCAACGGGGAATCCAGAATGTTTGTAATTGATAAAGCCGGTAAGTTGCTCCAGTAATTGATCAATTGCCCGTGAGGCGCTTCCAATCCTGATGGCGCATGTTGATGCGGATTTTAATCTTTTCGTAATTCTCCCAACTATCGGAAACGTGGTAGATGGATGGCAACGCTCTTACCAACAGCTCATCGTAATCCGCGCGATAGAGGCCGCCACCATAGTAATAATAGGTGAACATGTTGCCTTCGCGGTTAAATAACTCAAAGCCGAGGTAGCCATCCCAAATCTCACTTAAAATGGTGCACGAAATTTCGCGCCGTTTAAAGCGGAAAATCTGGCCGGCAGCTTCTTCTTCAAAGAACTCCGAGTACAAACCGGTATCGATAATCCATCCCAGGTACATCCCAATATGCACGTAGGCCTGTTCTATGGGTAAAGAGTCCGGGAAGTTGCCCAGAAAATGCGTTTTGGCGTTGTCGTAAATCGTCTTTTGAATTTCTGCTTTGCGATCCATAGGACAATGATAAGAAGGTTTGCTTAGTGAAAAAACAGGTACGCAATAAAGATGGCCGAAATAATGCCCACCAAATCGGCCAACAGGCCAACGGTTAACGCATACCGGGTTTTCTGGATGCCTACCGAGCCAAAATATACGGCCAGAATGTAAAATGTGGTTTCCGTGCAACCGCGAAACATGCTGGCCAGGCGGCCCGCGAAGGAATCCGCGCCGTAGGTCTTGATGGTTTCAATCATCATGCCCTTGGCTGCGCCTCCACTTAACGGCTTTAGAAATGCCGTGGGCAGCGCGTCTACAAAGTCTGTGTTTCCGCCAAACGCGCCCACCACCCAGGCAATGCCTTGCGTGATGTAGGTGAGTGCACCCGACGTGCGAAACATGCCGATAGCTACTAAAATACCGATGAGGTAGGGCACAATTTTTATCGAGGTCTCGAAGCCTTCTTTGGCGCCCTCAACAAACGTTTCGTACAGGGGAATTTTACGCTTCAGGCCGAGTACCAAAAAACTGACGATCACGGTAATGATAAAAAAACTGCTTACCAGATTGGATTGTTGCTGAAGGGCCTCTTGCGAAAGTTGCGTAAAGTAAAAAACTGCACCGCCCACAAGTAGCAATAGCCCACCCAGATATGCCAGGATTACCCGATCGAATAAGTTGATGCGTTGATACAACGACACCACGATTAAGGCCGCCACCGATGAGCACGTAGTGGCCAGCAGGGTAGGGATGAAAATGTCCGTTGGGTTGGCGGAGCCGAGGATGGACCGATCCAGGATAATGGCCAGCGGAATAATGGTTAATCCAGATGTATTCAACGCCAAAAACATGATCTGCGCATTAGACGCTGTGTCTTTCTGGGGATTGAGTTCTTGCATCTCCTTCATCGCCTTTAAGCCCAATGGTGTGGCCGCGTTATCCAGCCCCAGCAGGTTGGCGCTGAAGTTCATGATCATGGAGCCGGTGGCGGGATGTTCGCGTGGGATTTCAGGAAACAGGCGTGAGAAAAACGGCCCGACCCACCGCGATAAAATGGCTACGATGCCCCCTTTTTCTCCAATCTTCATAATCCCAAGCCAAAGGGCCATTACACCGGTGAGGTATAACGAAAGTTCAAAACCGGTTTTGGCCATATCGAATGTGCTGCTGAGCAGCTGAGGAAAAACCGCTGTGTCGCCCAAGAAGATTAACTTTCCAATTGCAACAACAAAGGCAATTAAAAAGAACCCTACCCAGATGTAGTTCAGAATCATTCCCGCTTGGTATCGATGGTGATGACCTCTGACTGCGATTTGTTGTTTTTCCGGTTGATGTCGGGCAAAAACTCCAGCGGATCAATTTCTACGGATTCGATCGGGTCGGTTTTCTTCCGTCTAATGGTGTAGGTTGGGGCTACCCAGTTCCATACAGGCAGCACGGATCGAATTTGTCCTTTTTCAGCTGGCTTTTCGCCCATCAACTCGTTCATGGGGATGTACAGTTCTTCGCGCTTACCATTTTCATATTTTATCACCAAGTCAATCGGCATCGGCAGTTCTCCGAACCTGGTAAGCGTGATAAAAGTCGAGTCGGGTGTGTTTTCAACGCTGGTAATGCCATAGTCAATTTTTTTGGTGGTGTAAATGAAGTAGCGCAAAAACCACCCCAACTGCAGGCCGGATACTTTTTCCATACAGCGAATAAAATCCACCGGTTCCGGATGCCGCATCTTCCAGGTGTTGTAGTAGTAGCGCATGCCTTTATAAAAATTTTCTGTGCCAACAAGGTATTTCAACTGGTTTAAGACTAACGCCCCGGCCGTATAACTGCCCGTGGTGTACCCGGTGTTGGTGGTGAAATGATCGGAATGCTGACTGGGCAGTTCATACAGATTTTGGTTGACGCGGTTTAGGTACCCGCGGTTGAGATAACGATGGTCCAGTTCCGTTCCAAACGCATACGCCTCGGCTTCGTTGCTGGCATACACGGTAAAGCCTTCGTCCATCCATGCGTAGAGTGCTTCGTTAGAAGCGAGTGTCATTTGATACCAACTGTGGGCCATTTCATGAATCATGGTGCCCGCTACTCCGTCAAGGTTACCTTCACCCAGAATTAACGTGCACATTGGGTATTCCATTCCGCCATCGCCACCCTGAATGACGGAATACGTATCGAACGGATATTTTCCAAAATTGTCGCTCAGGAATTGAAATGCTTTACTTCCAAGTGCAGGCAGCTGGCTCCACACCGGCTCTGTTTTTGCATTCTTTTGATAGAAGAAATGCAGGGTTACGCCATCTTTGGTTTTGATTTGCTCATGTTGGTAATCGGGGTCTGCGGCCCAGGCAAAGTCAATCACATCTTTTGCTTTGAAATGCCACGTTAGGTTACCCGCCGGGCGCACCACTTTTGCTCCCGTTGTTTCGTAGCCGTAGCCCACGTTATTCGCATTTTGCAGCTTGCCGGTAGCGGCTACCACAAAAGTTGGATCAAGGGTAATCTTTACATCAAAGTCGCCCCAAACCTGGTGAAACTCGCGCGCCACGTAGGCGTAGTTGTGCCACCCCTGGTAATCGTACTCGGCAATTTTAGGATACCACTGCGTCATGGAGTAAGCAATGCCTTCGCGATTGTTGCGGCCGCTCCTCCGGATTTGCACCGGCACCTGCGATTCGAATTTCATTTCAAAAACGGTGCTGGTTTTGGGGAGTAGCGGTTGGGCCAACTCCACTTCCATAACCGTGCCCGTGATTTTTGTTTTTACGGACTTGCCGTTCTGCGTAAGGCTGTTGATTTTCTGGTAGCCGATTTCGTCTGGTTTTAGCGCAGCAATACGGCTGCCTACGCGTGGGTCGGGGTCGCTAACCGTGCGCGATCGTACATCCATCATGCTGCCCGGTTGGAAGGCGTTAAAGTACAGATGGTAATACACCTTTCGAAGTGTGTCGGGCGAGTTGTTGAAATACACCAGCTTTTGCTCGCCCGCAAGGCGATGTGTTTTTACATCCAGCGCCACGTTCATGGTATACTCCACGCGTTGTTGCCAACGGTAGTTTTGCGCGTTACCCAGGGTGGCACATCCAACAAAAAGAATTAGCAATGATCTCATTACAGCAGTATTGTATTCGAAAAGTATTGAAACGGGCGTGATGATGCAACGCGCCGTTACAAATTAATGTAGCGGGTGATGTTCAGCGCCAGAAACCCGCCGGGGGTGAGCGTGAGGGTTTCACCCGGTAATGCACGGGGAATGTTGTAACTGTAGTTGAGGAGCAAAGACCACGAGCCCATAGAAACGGAAACGGGTAATGAGAATGCATGGTTCATGATGCCAAATGCCCGCGTGCGTACCTCGTAGAAAAGTGGCAACAGCGGGCGATTGAAGCGCTCGCGGGCCAGGTTGGCCAGGGCACGCTGGCGCCAGTCGGTGTAAAATTCATAATTCACAATTGTTTCGCTGCCCAACATCAATCCGTAGGTGGGCATCACAGCCAAGCGCTTAATTCGGCCCCAATTGCGTTTCACCAAATTCAAACTCACCGAGGGGGTGAAGCGGTGGGCCGTTTGTTCGCCAAAAAAGAATGCGTAATCAAACCGAAACAGCACCGGCTTTACCTCGAAAAAATTGCTTACGCTGATGCTGTTGGTGTACGGGGTGAAGGAGAGCGAGTCGTTGGCGGTTTTGTAGAAAAAATGATTGTACTCGGCCATAAACGTGTAGCGCTTGCCAAGCATGCCCAGATAGCCGGCACTGGCCACGGTGAGGTAATAGGAGGGTGCAAACTCCTGACTCCAATACGCGGAGACATCGGCATACGCCCCGCTTTTATGGAAATACGAAATGCCGGGCGATAGCCCAAACTGGCCAATTTGCAGTGTGCGCGAAGTAGAGGCCACATTACTGTTGTAGCCCAGGCGCACCGCCAGTTGCGAGCGGTCAGGCGCGCCCGGAGACTTCATCAAGCTATCAATCAAACTCAAAAAGGAAGTAGAGTCGGCTGAGTTAAGAATGGAATCCAATTCGGCAATAACGGCATCGGCTTTCAGCAAAACGGAGTCGGCCTGCTGGGCGTGTAACGGCCACCCGCAGGCTATCGCGATTCCCAGCAACCAATATCGAATCACAAACACTAGTTACGTTGGCGCAGGCGTTGATTTTCGCGGAATTGCTCCCGGCGTTGCTGCATGTCTCTGCGTTGCTGCAGTTGTTGCATTACCATGTTGCGGAAGTCGCCCTCGGCTTTTCGTAAGTTTAGCATTTGTTGGGCGGAGATCACTTCGCGCAGGCGGCCGGAGTAATCTCTTTCCAGGTTCAATTCGCGCTCTTTTAGGCGCAGGCCGAGATCCAACAGGTCTTGCTGCTTTTTGGGATCTGGATTTTTAGGATCAATTTGACGCTGGGCCTCGCGTAATTCCTGGCCTAGTTTTCTTCGCTCCTGCGAGAACTCACGGTAGATGGGCCAGAATTTCTCCGCTTGCTCGGTAGTGAGCCCCAGCTTTTCGGTAATGTAGGCAATGCGGAGGCTTTGAATGCGCTCTTGTGCTTTGGGATCTTGGGAAACCTCGGGCATTTCGTCCTGAGCCCAGGCGCCAATTCCAATTGCCATCAGCAGTAATGCAAATATCTTTCTCATAGCTCTTCTGTCGTTACTGTAATTCCAGTTCATCTAATATTTCGTTCCACTCGTGCTCGCTGGCGTTAAAGGTGGCGTACACCTGTTCTTCCAGGCTTTGTAAGTCTTCTTCCGTCCAGCGCATCGATTCAATCAACTCATCTGTGCTTAAACTCTCATCTTCCAAAAACAAACCCAACTGATCGGCTTGAATGCGCGCGAGTTCTTGCTCTACGGTTACCGGTTGGTTTTGCTGGTACCAAAAGATGCCAAAACCGGCCAACAGCAGCACAGGCAAAGCATATCGCAACGCGGGCTGCCAGGAAAACCCCGGAGCCGCCGGTTTGGCCAGGCGCTCTTGGATGTTTAGCGGCAGGCGGTCGAAATACCCATCCGGAACTTCAAAAATGTTCTGTTTTGGGATGTCTTCCAGCTTTTTCATTTTCTTTTGGACTGGTGTTGGTTACCTAAGTTTAATCAATTGGTTAAAAATTCCTCTATTTTTTTCACTGCGTGGTGATAGCTGGCCTTTAGTGCGCCTACGCTTGTTCCGGTTACCTCAGCCATGGTTTCGTAGGGCATCTCTTCAAAATACTTCATATTAAACACCAGGCGCTGTTTATCCGGAAGTTGAAGCAGTGCTTTTTGTAGTTTTTTCTGGATATCATCGGCTGCGATGTGCGGGCTGGTATCCAGCTTGGCAGCAAGCTCGCGGCCAACATCCTCAATAGGCAAAAAGAAACGCCGCTTTTTTTTGCTGAGAAACGTGAGGCATTCGTTCGTGGCAATGCGATAAATCCACGTAAACAACTGCGCATCTTCGCGAAAACCATCGATTGAGCGATGCACCTTTACAAAAACATCCTGGGTAAGGTCGTCTGCGTCATCATGATCAATCACCATCTTGCGCACAATTCCATACACGCGTTGTTGGTATTTGCGTACCAATAAATTGAAGCCGTAGTTCCGGGTATCCGGATTACGAATTTTGTTCAGAAGCTCGTGATCTTCCACGTGTTGTTTCGTGCTGCCGGGGTATTAGAGTTGAATGAGGAGCCAAGGTTTAATCGTTCGCTTTTTTTATCTCGGTATCTCACTGTGCTTTAAAACTTGAAATCAAATCCGCCAGTCGTTCGAACTGTTCTTTCGAGTGGGCCGGGAAGTTGGCAAACCGCAGCTGGCTTTTCTTCAGCGCGCCGTACCCATCGCCGGCCAAAAAACCGTGATGTTCAAGATAGGCCGCCAGCGCGTGGGTGCGATCGCCCGTGTTGGCCACAACTACTGTTTTTGAGCGCCATTCTTTTTGTTGTACAAATGGCTGCAACTGGGCATGTGCCTGCAGCGTTTGGTACAACAGCGCAGCCTTGTAATCGGTTTCTCTGCGGATGTTATCGATACCACGGTTGAGCAGGTCTTGCACCACGCGGCTCAACAGGTAGATGCCCAGCACATTTGGCGTAGAGGGCGTTTGGTTTTTCTTACTGTTTTCCAACAGCGTAAGCAGGTTGTGATAGCTACCAATGGAGATGCCTTTGGAAACCAACTGCTCGGCTTTGGAAATGCATCGGTCGTTTACCATCCAAACGCCAAGCCCGGCGGGCATTCCAAATCCTTTCTGAACAGAAAAAAATACCGAGTCTACAAGTGAATAATCGAACTGAGGGTAGGGTAAAGACGAAACGGCATCTACGATGATGAGACTGGCCGGGTTTTTTTCGCGCACTTGCGCGATCCAGGGCAATGGCACAGCCACTCCAGTGCTTGTTTCGTTGTGGGTAATGGCAATCAATTCGGCATCGATGGGGGAGGCTTCCAGAAATGCAGTGCCTGCTGGTACCTCGGCTGCGCGGGCTTGCCGGTCCAGTTGTTGGCTGATTTCAAAAAAGCGTTTGCTGAACGCACCATTTACATAGTGAAAACTTGTTTTTTCCACCAGGTTTTCGATCGCACGCTCCCACACTTCGGTGGCCGAACTAGTGAAAAAAAAATGAAAGCCCGGTGGCACCCCAAGCAGTTGGCGAAGACCGGCCGTAGCGGTTTTCGAAATTTCTTCGAATGTTTTGCTGCGATGGGAGATAGAACCAATGCCCTCGCGCAAGGCCTGGCGCAGGTGATCGCCAACGGTAAAGTACAATTCGGAGGGGCCCGGAGCGAGTTGAATTTTCATGCGGTAAAACTACAAGGCGCGGGGTATAAGTAAAAAAAACAGCAATAACAATCTTGTGGTAAACCGTTGTTATTGCGTGGTTTGTGCACGCCCGCTCGGGTTTGGGACAGTTTGCTGAACCTAACAATAAAAAACAATACCGAGTGAAGCTTCCAGGCAAAATCAGGCCTCATCACACCTTCGGGTGTGACCTCGCCCAAAAAGCAGGTTAACAGAAGAAGATTGCGCCTGGCGGCAACTCAAAACTTGTCGATATGGGGTTCAGAACACCTCACCAAATCCGGTGGGTTTTTTTGTGTCCATTCTTTTCTGCGGGCTGCACCTCTGGTGCCAGAAGCCATCGCAAAAACATGAAAAGCGACATTTCGAGGGAGGTACGACCGAGAAATCCTTGATTGCAGCGCTGTAAATAGGGATGTCTCACTTTCGTTTGACATGCCGGGATGTTTTTGAGGCGGCTTCTAGTACAATATCCGAAACTTAATAGTATGGTCGATGGCGCGTAACTTCGTCACGATGTCCTTATCGTAAAGCTTATTTACATCGGTAATTACGTAACCAATGAGCTCGTTTGTCTTCAAGTACTGCCCCACAATGTTTACGCCATTATCGGCCAATACTTGGTTGATGCGGGCCAGAATGCCCGGCACGTTATCGTGAATGTGGATCAGACGATGCGCGTTTTCAAGTGTGGGCAGCGTTAGGTTCGGAAAGTTTACCGAGTTGGATGTGCTGCCCGAATTAATGTAATCCATCATTTTACCGGGAACAAACTGGCCAATATTTTCCTGGGCCTCCAATGTGCTGCCGCCAATGTGGGGCGATAGGATGGTGTTGGGTAAGCCACGCAGGGCGTTTACAAATTCTTCATCATTGCTCACCGGCTCGTACGGAAAAACATCTACCGCACACCCGGCCACGGTACCATTTAAAATGTATTTCCGCAGTGCATCAATGTCCACCACGTGGCCGCGACTCAGGTTTAAAAAAATTACGCCTTTCTTCATTTGCGCAAACTCGCGCTCGCCAATCAGGTTGGTGTTGCTGTCGCGACCATCCACGTGAAGTGAAATTACATCCGCCTGTTGCAGCACTTCGCGCAGCCCTTTGCACTTGGTGGCATTGCCGAGCGAGAGTTTTTCCTCAGTGTCGTAATAAAGCACTTTCATCCCGAGCGACTCCGCCAGCACAGAGAGTTGCGTGCCAATATTACCGTAGCCAATAATGCCAAGTTTTTTGCCCCGCACTTCAAAACTTCCTTTTGCGGATTTGTCCCACACACCCTGGTGCATCTTGTTTGATTTATCCACGATGCCACGCATAAGTACGATCATTTCTGCGATGGCGAGTTCCACCACCGAGCGGGTGTTGCTAAAGGGCGCATTAAAAACAGCTACACCTTTTTGCGTAGCCGCTTTTAAATCGATTTGGTTTGTGCCAATACAAAAGGCACCAATCACCATCAGTCGGTTTGCATTTTCCAGTACGCGGCTGGTAACCTGGGTTTTTGAGCGGATGCCCAGCACGGATACGTTCTTGATGCGTTCGCACAATTCCTCTTCGGTAAGTGCCGCCGGGTAGGCTTCTACGTTAAACCCCTCAGCTTTCATCATCTCTACGGCTACTGGGTGCACGTTTTCCAACAGCAGCACGTTGATTCGGTTTTTGGGGTAGGAGATGGCCGTATTTAGTTTATTCAAATACAGAAACTCGTCCAGACTGGGTGCAATGTGATCCGCTTTTTCTACCACGGCTTCGCGTTCTACGTTTTCCGTAAACGCATAAAATTTATTGGCTAATCCCGAGTGTTTAATTTCGTAATCGGTGTACCCATCGCCAATCACGTACACATCACCCGGGAGGGAAAGGCGCTTCAATACTTCCACTTTTCCGTTGTTGGCCGACAGCGGGTTGGTATCGTCAAAGCCGGAAACTTTACCTTGGCTATCAAAACGAAACTCGTTGGCCAGAATGTTCTTGGGCAGTACGCCGTATTCTTTCACCACCGGTTCAATAAATTCTTTAAAGCCGTTGGAGATGATGTAGATGTTTTCCTGATAGGTTTGAAAAAATTCGCGGTTACGTTTAAACGATTCTGAAACCACGGCCTTCAGTTTTTCCACCAATTGGGGTAAGTGTTTTTGGTGCGGCTCCAGCAACTCGAGCCTGCGTTGCAGCGACTCGCGAAATGAGATGTTGCCATTCATGCCCAGGTTGGTGATTTCTTTCACCAGCTCCTTTCGTGTTTCCTTTTCCGGATGATCGTTTAGGGAAATCTCGGCAAGCACATCAAAGGCTTCCACTTTTGTAAATGTGCTATCGAAATCGATTACGAAGTACTTGTTGGGTTTCATGCAGCAAACAAACTGCAAAATAGGCTACCCCGCGGGCTCTGCAAACTGAGCCGATCCTTTTTTAGTGTAATTCGCTTCGTCATCAAACAAATGCCCGTTTGGAAACGCGCAAAAAAAGAAATGTACCGAGAAGCAACAGTTGGCAGGCAGCAGGGTTCGGGTGGCAAAAAAAATCCTGATCGGGTTTCGATCAGGATTTTTTGCATCGCGCCGGTGAGCGTTATCGGTTGCGTCTACCGCCAAATAATGCGTTCTGGATATTTCAGTTGGCCGCTAGTATTTCGGTACGCTTTGATCAATTTCATCGGCCCAAGCCAGAATGCCGCCTTTTAAATTGTATAGGTTTGTAAACCCGTGATTTTTTTCGAGCCATTGAATAATGTTGCCGCTACGGCCACCGCTGCGGCAATGCACCACCACTTTTTTGTCGCGGGCAATTTGGTCAATTTGGTGTGGCACCTGGGCCAGCGGAATCAATTCTCCGGCCAGGTTGCAGATTTCGTACTCGTGTTGCTCGCGCACATCAATAAGTTGAAAATCTGCTTTTGTATCGATCATTTCTTTCAACTCCGTTACGGTTACTTCTTTCATGCCCGCGTTTGTTTTGTGAGAACAAAAGAAGTCATAATCGATGAGATTTTTTACAACTTCCTTTTGATTTCGGTTGGGGATTTGTGCCACGTGCTGCTCGAACGTAAGGCCATCGAACTGCAACAGTTTTCCGGCTACGGCCGGTGGTAAACCACCCAGAACTTTAATTGCTTCCATGGCTTGCCAGGCACCCACTACACCCGCCAAGGCCCCCAGAACGCCACCCGTCTCGCACGAGGGCACGGCCGCGGGCAGGGGCGGAACCGGAAACAGATCGCGATACGTGGGCCCATGCTGGAAGTTGAACACCGCCAGTTGACCTTCGTATTGATGAATTGATCCGTACACGAAAGGCTTTTGCAGCAGCACGCATGCATCATTGATGAGGTAGCGCGCGGGAAACCGATCGGTAGCATCCACCACGCAATCGTACTCGCCAATAACAGCGAGTGCGTTAGCTGCGGTGAGCGCAAAGGTGTAGTCAATCACTTGAATAGCTCCGTTCAACTCGCGCAGGCGTTTGGCGGCTTGCGTAGCTTTGTGCAGGCCAACGTCTGCGTCACGGTAGAGCACTTGGCGTTGCAAGTTGCTTAGTGCAACTAGGTCTGGATCAATCACGCCAATTTTGCCCACGCCCGCCGCCGCCAAATAGGGCAACACGGCACACCCCAGGCCACCGGCGCCCACTACCACCACCCGCGCACGCTTTAATTTCAGTTGCACGGCTTCGCCAAACGCAGGCAAAACAATCTGGCGGCTGTATCGAATTTTTTCGTTGGCGTTGAATGACATGGCAGGTTACGGCAGAAAATTACGTACTTCGCCCAAACAAGGTATATGGCTCGCATCAATTATTCTACAGGCGCGAAATGGGAGGACATTGTGGGGTACTCCCGGGCGGTGCAGGTGGGCAACACGTTGGAAGTAGCAGGCACGGTTGCCATGGGCGACCAAGGGCTGGTAGGCAAAGGCAACATGTATGAACAGACCCGCTTTGCGCTGCAAAAAATTGAGAAGGTTTTGGGGCAGGCTGGTTTTTCGTTGGCAGACGTGGTGCGCACCCGTGTTTTTGTTACGGATATTTCCCGGTGGGAGGAGGCTGGTCGGGCCCATGGCGAGTTTTTCGGCAACATTAAGCCCGCGTCTTCAATGATTGAAGTAAGTCGATTGATTGATCCGGATTTTCTGGTAGAGATCGAAGCAACGGCAATCAAGACGTAAGCCCAACCTCCCGCGGAAGCGAAACCACTTACAGATGCTGCAAGGCGCGCTTGCCCACTGTTTCGCCAATCGCCAACGATGATGTGGCTGCGGGCGATGGGGCGTTGCAAACGTTGATCATCCGCTCGTTTTCCAGAATCAGAAAATCATCTACCAGCCCACCGGTTCGGTCGCATGCCTGGGCCCTTACGCCCGCGCCGCCATCCACAAGGTCTTGCTCCTGGATTTCGGGGATGAGTTTTTGCAAGGCTTTGGTAAACGCCGCTTTCGAGAATGAGCGATACATTTCGCCCAGACCGGTACGCCAGTACTTGGCCGCCACTTTTTGAAATCCGGGCCATGCCAGTGTTTCGCCCAACTCGCGCAGGTTGATTTGCGATTTTTTGTAGCCCTCGCGCTGGAAGGCCAGCACTGCATTGGGGCCTGCTTCCACACCGCCCTTGGCCATACGGGTAAAATGCACGCCTAAGAATGGGAAGTTGGGATCGGGCACAGGGTAAATCAAGTTCTTTACCAGGTATTCTTTTTCCGGGCGCAGTTTGTAATACTCACCGCGGAATGGAATGATTTTTACATCCAGATTTTTAAAAGTCATGGAAGCTACCTTATCAGAATACAAGCCCGCACAATTGATGGCGAGCTTGGCCGGGTAACTTTTCTTTTGCGTGATGGCCACCACCTGGCTGGCCTCAGTTTTAATGTCCAGCACCTGCTCGCCCAACACCAACTCCGCGCCTTTTTGCTGCAGTAGCGCTGCATACTTTTCGCACACGCGCGTATAGTCAACAATGCCCGTGTACGGCACATAGATGCCAGCCAGCCCATTTACGTGAGGCTCGTATTCTTTAATTTCCCCCTGGCTAATCTTCCGAATCTGCGTTAACCCGTTTTGCATCCCGCGAGTGTAAAGGTTCTCGAGTAAAGGCAGTTCAGCGTTATCGGTCGCCACAATAATTTTTCCACAAAGTTCAAAAGGCACTTCTTCCGCGCGGCAGAAATCAACCAAGAGCTGGTAGCCATGAATGCAATTGGTGGCTTTTAAGCTTCCGGGCTTGTAATAGATGCCTGAGTGAATGACACCACTATTGTTGCCGGTTTGGTGGCGGGCCACGGTGGTTTCTTTTTCTATCACCGCCAGCCGCAGTCCGGGGCGCTCGTTTTTTAGTTGCAGCGCTGTAGCTAGTCCCACAATACCCCCGCCCACAACTACCACATCGTATTGCATGATTTAAGTTTTTGCGGCAAGTTAATGGCTGTGGTTGGAAGCCAAAAGCAACGGGTATTGGTAGCCACCGTTGGCGCGCGCTTGCGGCAGAGTTAAAAAACGCGTGTAGCGTAAGGAATTGCGGTGTGTGGCGAATTTTAGTTTTTTGGAGATACTGTTAATTACTTGATTTGTAGTTGGTTACAAGCTGTCTTTCGGGCTTTTTTGCTTTGCGCGATAATCTGTGCGATGTGCCAAAATGGGGGAATTACAACAAAATTGTGTGCTTTCAAGTCCTACTTTTGTTTCCGAAAATTTTCTCGATGCTTATGAAACTGCTCCAAAAGCCTGGATGGGCATTTACGTTCTATGTACTGGCGCTCCTGCTGGGTGCCAGCCCGCTGCGGGCGCAGAGCTACCAATTGCACAGTGTTTTTATGTACAGTTTTACGCGGTACGTGCAGTGGCCAGACGACAAAAACGCGGGCGATTTTCGAATTCTTGTCGTGGGGGAATCGCCTATTATCGAGGAACTTCGGAAAATGGCGGAAACAAAGAAAGTCGGCTCCCGGTCAATAAAAGTAGAAGAAGCGGCAAAAATTACCGGAAATGAAGGCAGCCATATTATCTTTATTTCGGCTGGCAAGTCTGCGTTGTTGCCTGAGGTGTTGGCAAAGGTGAATGGGGTATTGGTGGTAACCGAGAAAGAAGGCCTCGGCAGCAAAGGCAGCGCGATTAATTTTTTCGTGAAAGAAGGTAAACTGGCATTTGAACTAAACCAAAATGCATTGAACAAACAGGGGCTGAAAGCCTCCACAGAACTAATTCGTTTAGCAGTTGTAATTTAATCTACTATAAAAAAGATGAGCTCTCCGCGCGCTATGTTTCGCTTAACCATCGGCACCAAAATTTTTCTTGGATTCCTGTCGTTGATTCTTCTCTCGGTGATTGTTGTGGCTGTCATTTTTTGGAAAGGCAGTGTAATTGATAATTCCACCCGCTTTTCGGCCGAAAATGCGCGACCTTCCAAAGAGGCAATTAATGATTTCGTGCTCATGGTTACGCAGTCGAAGATGCTCATCACCAACTGGGTGTATCTGCAAACCAATAATGAAGACAAACAAACACTGCGGCAGATCAAAGATTTCGATTACCCCGCACTAAAAGAACGTATCTCTAAGCTGGAGCCCAACTGGGCGGAAGAGCAGCAGGTGCAGATGGATAGTGCGTTTATTCAATTTGAAGCAATACTGCAGATTGCCGAAGAAAACATCATGACAAAACTGGTTTCGTTCGAAAACTATGAAGATCCGTTAACCAAGTTACTGGCCGAAGACGCCATTGAAAGCCAAATCATTCCACAAACGGCGCAGTTGATCAGAGAGCTCAGCCAACTGGCAGCTACTCAAAACGTGATTACGGCTGCAGCCGATGCGGATATCACCACGTCCACCCGCGAGTTGTATTATTACACCCTGGTGTTGGGGGGCGTTATTGTGCTTCTGGGGTTTGTGATTTCCTTTTTGATTGTGCGCTCCATCACCAACCCGATCAATTACCTGAAGGCGGTTGTGGTGAAGTTGGGTAAAGGCGAGTTGGTGGAGGACCAAAAGAAGAAATTCAGTAAAGATGAAATTGGCGAAATGGCCGTTGCGATGGATAGTTTGGTTTCCGGTCTTAAAGCCACAACTCAATTCGCTGAAAACATTGGCAAAGGCAACTACGATACGAATTTCAGCCCCTTAAGCGAACACGATGTGCTCGGCAACGCGCTGATCACCATGCGTAACAACCTATCGAAAGTGGCCGAGGAAGATAAAACCCGCAACTGGGCTACAGAAGGTATGGCCAAGTTTGGCGAAATTCTTCGAGCAAACAACAACAATATCGAGCGGCTCTCAGACGAAATCATCGTAAACCTGGTGAAGTACCTCAAGGCCAACCAAGGGGCATTGTACATTATTGACGATACGGCCGATGGCGAAGAGCCCACCATGTCCATGAAGGCATGCTACGCCTGGGACAAAAAGAAATACCTGAACCAGCAGATTCACATTGGCGAGGGCCTGGCCGGCCAGTGCTGGCAAGAGCGTGATGTTATCTTCCTTACCGATGTGCCTCCAAATTATATCAAAATCACGTCGGGTCTGGGCGATGCGAATCCCACCTGTGTACTCATTGTGCCGTTGAAGGTGAATGACCAGGTGTACGGGGTGGTAGAAATTGCCGGCTTCCACGTGTTCAAGTCGCATGAAGTGGAATTTGTTCAGAAAATTGCTGAGAGCATTGCTTCAACAATTTCTTCTGTGAAGATCAATGCCCGCACGCAAAATCTGTTGGAAGAATCGCAACAAATGACTGAGCAGATGCGTGCGCAGGAGGAGGAAATGCGCCAAAACATGGAGGAACTTCAGGCTACGCAGGAGGAAATGGCGCGGAAAGAACGCGAGTTATTGCATCAGATTGACGACTTAAAAGCGCGGGCCGGAATCGCCTAGTCTTCGCCTAAACAACGAGGCTGTCTCAAAAACACAACGAACTTCTTTGCGAAGTTTCAACGAGCGAAGCAATCTCCAATTGGCTATGCTCATGCAACTTGCTTCACTTCGTTCGCAATAACTTCATGCTTTTGATACAGCCTCTTTTTGTACGTGTTTCGCAGCGTGTTACGCTCCGCCACTCACTTTTTTTGCGTAGGCTTCCAGTTTACCGATTTCCTGATCGATCATCCATAACCCGATCCCCTCTTCGCCAATCAACTCAAACAACTCCACCGCTCTGCGGGCCAGAATTTCTTCTTCGCGTTGCTCGCTTACATACCACTGCAGAAAGTTGAAGGTGGCGAAATCTTTCGTTTTGAAGGTATGGTCAACAAGGTTATTGATCGATTCCGTCACGGCAATCTCGTGCTTGAGCACGTCCTCAAAAACTTCGCGTAAGCTCTTGAATTTGTGCTTAATGCCAGCGATCTCCGGCTGCAAGGCGTGGCCGCCTGCCCCATTGATGTACTGAAACAATTTCAGCATGTGCATCCGCTCTTCTTCGGAGTGTTTGTAAAGAAAATTAGCGGACGTTTCGTAACCCTGCGCTTCGCACCAGCTCGCCATCGAAAGATAGTACGCACTCGATTCCCCCTCCATCACGATTTGCTTATTCAGCAACGCCTCGGTTTCAGCCGTGAGCGATCGGGTAGGGGTAATGATTTTTTTACTCATGCTATCTTCGTTTGTTGGTTTTCTTTCCTTTTTTAGGCGCTGCCTTTTTTACTACTTTCTTGGCCGCTTTTTTCGAGGTTGCCTTTTTTACTGTTTTTGGTGCGGCTTTTTTTGCCACTTTCTTCACGGCCTTTTTTGCTGCCTTTTTCGGGCTTGTCTTTTTGGCCGCGGGCTTGCTGGTTTTTTTTGCCGCAGGTTTGGCTGGTTTTTTCGCTGCCGGTTTTTTTGCCGCGGGTTTAGCAGCTGCCTTTTTCGCAGCTGTCTTGGTAGCGGTAAACTTTGCCGCCATAAGGTTCAATGCCGATCCGGCCTTAAACCACCCAATCTGGCCTGCATTGTAGGTGTGGTTAACCTTAATGGTGTCTTTGGTGCCGTTTTTGTGGTTCAGCACCAGCGTAAGCTGCTTGTCAGGGGCAAACGATGTGAGATCTACGATATCGATGCTGTCATCTTCCTGCACCTTGTCGTAGTCCGCTTCGTTGGCAAACGTGATTGCCAACATGCCCTGCTTTTTCAAATTGGTTTCGTGAATCCGGGCAAAGCTCTTCACGAGAATCACCTTAATGCCGAGGTGGCGCGGCTGCATGGCAGCGTGTTCGCGGGAGGAACCCTCGCCGTAGTTGTGGTCGCCCACAACAATGCTGCTAATGCCCGCGGCCTTGTACGCGCGTTGTGTTGCGGGCACCGGCCCGTATTCGCCTGTAAGCTGATTCTTCACCGCATCGGTCTTTTCGTTAAAGAAGTTTACCGCTCCGGTCAGCGTATTGTTCGAAATGTTGTCCAAGTGTCCGCGGAAGCGTAGCCATGGGCCTGCCATGGAGATGTGATCAGTAGTACACTTGCCTTTGGCTTTGATCAGCAGCTTAAGCCCGGTAAAGTTTTTTCCATCCCACGCCGGGAATGGACTCAACGCCTGCAACCGCTGCGACTTCGCATCGATTCTCACCTGTACTTTGCTGCCATCTTTAGCGGGGGCAATGTATCCGGGATCTTTTACGTCATACCCTTTCGGGGGATGTTCCAGCCCGGTAGGTTCGTCCAGTTTTACTTGTTGCCCATCGCTATTGGTGAGGGTATCCTTCAGCGGATTGAATGTAAGATCGCCAGCAATGGCCAGGGCGGTAACAATCTCCGGGGAGGCCACAAAGGAGTGGGTGTTTGGGTTACCATCATTACGTTTGGCGAAGTTGCGGTTAAACGAGGTGATGATCGAGTTTTTACGATTGGGATCGTCTGTATGGCGCGCCCATTGCCCGATGCAGGGGCCGCAGGCGTTCGCAAGCACCACGCCGCCCATCTTATCAAACACACCCAGGAAACCGTCGCGCTCTACGGTGTAACGCACCTGCTCAGAACCGGGGGTGATGGTAAACTCGGCCTTTGCCGTTAACTTTTTATCTACCGCCTGTTTGGCCAGGCTGGCGGCGCGCGAAATATCCTCGTAAGAGGAATTGGTACACGAGCCGATTAACCCTACCTCCAACCGTTCTGGCCAGCCGTTTTTCTTTACCTCTTCGGCAAACTGGCTAATGGGTGTGGCGCGATCGGGCGTAAACGGTCCGTTGATGTGCGGCTCAAGACTGGAAAGATCGATCTCGATCACTTGATCGAAGTATTTTTCCGGGTTGGCATACACCTCTGGGTCGCCCGTAAGGTGTTCTTTTATTTTGTCGGCCAGTTCGGCCACTTCGGCCCGGCCGGTGCCGCGCAGGTATTGGGCCATTTTGGCATCGTATCCAAATGTAGAGGTGGTAGCGCCAATCTCAGCGCCCATGTTACAGATGGTGCCTTTGCCCGTGCAGGATAGCGATAGTGCGCCAGGTCCAAAGTACTCGAGAATAGCACCGGTTCCACCTTTTACCGTTAAGATACCAGCAACTTTTAAAATCACATCTTTGGCAGAAGTCCAGCCGTTAAGCTTGCCAGTAAGTCGTACGCCAATCAGTTTTGGAAACTTCAACTCCCACGCCATGCCGCTCATTACATCCACGGCATCCGCACCTCCAACACCAATTGCCACCATGCCTAAACCTCCGGCATTTACCGTGTGCGAATCGGTACCAATCATCATTGCACCGGGGAACGCGTAGTTCTCTAATACTACCTGGTGGATGATGCCGGCTCCTGGCTTCCAGAACCCAATGCCATATTTATTTGAAACTGACTCAAGAAAGCTGAACACTTCGCCACTCGCGGTAAGCGAATCGGCCAAATCTTGCTTGGCGCCATTTTTCGCCAAGATCAGGTGGTCGCAGTGCACCGTGGAGGGCACCCGCACTTTTGGGATACCTGCCGACATGAATTGCAACAAGGCCATTTGGGCCGTTGCGTCTTGCATCGCTACGCGATCGGGGGCGAAATCCACATATGATTTTCCGCGCCCGAAGTTTTCCAGTTTCTGGTCTGCGTGCAAGTGGGTGTATAAAATCTTCTCCGTTAGGGTAAGCGGGCGGTTCAGCACTTTTCGGGCAGCAGCAATACGGCCGGGAAACGAGGCGTAAACCTGTTTGATCATGTCTAAGTCGAACACCATAGATTTTGGATTAAAGAGCCGCTAAGCTAATAAAATTTAGCGCGCAATACAGCGGTTTTGTTGAACCCTTTGCGGGTGTTAGAGGAAGTTTACACCGGCCTGTAGGTACCCGGCCATCCCCCGAACGGGGCACCCGGCACCCCTACGATGTTATTTTGATGCGTTGATGTAATTCAAAAACTCGCGTTTTACGTTTTCGTCTTTGAATTTCCCGTTGAAGTACGCCGTGCCGGTCTTACTGTTGGTGTCGCCCACGCCCCGTGAGGCTACGCACATGTGGTTAGCGTCCATCACCACGGCTACGCTTTCGGTGTGGAGAACACGTTCCAACTCGCGCCCGATTTGCACGGTGAGGCGTTCTTGCACCTGTGGCCGCTTGGCGTAATACTGTACAATGCGATTAATTTTCGAAAGCCCAATCACTTTACCGCCCGAGAAGTAGGCAACATGCGCCTTGCCATAGATCGGAACGAAATGGTGTTCGCAGTGCGAGTAGAACGTGATGTCTTTTTCTACCAGCATTTGATCGTAGTTGTATTTGTTTTCGAACAGCCGGGCGATCGGTCGGTTTTTTGGATTGAGACCGCTGAACACTTCTTTCACAAACATCTTTGCTACCCTTCGCGGAGTGCCGCTCAGACTATCGTCCGTAAGGTCTAACCCGAGGGTGATCATGATATCCCGAAAATGCTTTTCGATTTTGTCGATTTTTTCATCGTCACTTAACTCAAACGCGTCGGTGCGCATAGGCGTGTCCCACGAAGTGAGAATGTGTTCCTCGTCCAGATCGGAGGGGTCGAACGGTTTGATCGGGCGAATTTTGGCGGCGGCTTCTTTGCTACTCATAAAAAAATTGGGTCAATGGGCGGGGTAATCAACAAAATTTCGCTCTGTTTCGTACAGCCGCACTCGTAATTCAAACTTCGTGTCAATGTGTGGTCGTAAAATTCGCCAGATCACCACCGCAATGTTTTCGGCCGTGGGATTTAGCGTTTTGAAGAACACCGTATCCAAGTTAAGGTTTTTATGATCAAAAGCCTTCACAATTTTTTCTTTAATCAAATCGCTCAGCACTTTCATATCATATACATAACCCGTCTCCGGGTCAGGCTCGCCTAACAGTGTTACTATCAAATCATAATTGTGGCCGTGGTAATTGGGGTTATTACACTTGCCAAACACTTCGTTGTTCTGCTCGTCCGACCAAGCCGGGTTGTACAAACGATGTGCTGCGTTGAAGTGTTCTTGTCTTGAAACGGCTACTTTCATTGTATTTATTAAACAGGGTGTTTTAGGTAAAGTTCAGCATTCCGAAAATTATTTCTCCGGAAGCGCTGTCTTGGTTTTTTAATTTTGGGGATTAGATTTGACAGATGCAGAGTATTGGAATCGTTATTTCCCTGTTAGCTATTGCCATTGCCTTAGCACAAGTGACGGACCGGGTTCGGGTGCCGTATCCGATTTTGCTGGTGGTGGTGGGCATTGCCGTAGGGCTTATTCCTGGTCTGCCCCAGGTCACGCTGCACCCGGATGTTGCTTTCCTGATTTTCTTGCCGCCGGTATTATACGCTGCGGCGTGGTACACATCATGGCCTGATTTTAAAGCGGCCGCACGCCCCATTTCGCTGCTGGCGATTGGATGTGTACTTTTTACAACTACCATGATTGCCGTGGTGGTTCATTATCTGATTCCTGGATTCGGCTGGCCGGAAGCCTTTGTGCTCGGGGCGATCATCTCGCCTCCGGATGCTGTGGCTGCAACGGCCGCCACAAAAGGTCTGGGCGTACCCAAGCGTGTGATTACCATTTTAGAAGGTGAGAGTCTGGTGAACGATGCAACCGGCCTCATTGCCTACCGATATGCCATTGCCGCTACGGTTACCGGCAACTTTATCTTTTGGCTTGCGGGAATAAATTTTTTCTACGTGGCCGGGTTAGGAATAGTGATCGGCTTGCTGGTGGGCGTGGTGATTTACTACATTCACCGCATTACGCCCGATAATGCCACGAGCGATACCGCGCTCACGTTGGTAACACCCTATGTGGCCTATCTGGTGGCAGAGGAGTTTCACGCATCAGGCGTATTGGCCGTGGTGGTGGCGGGGCTGTACTTAAGCCCGCGCTCGTCTGAGTTTTTTAATTCTCAAACGCGCATTCAAGCCTATGCCGTATGGGATATGATCATCTTCATTCTGAATGGTTTGATCTTTATTTTAATCGGATTACAGTTGCCGATTATTCTCAAAAATATTGAGGCTTACTCCGTTTGGACGTTGTTGGGCTATGGCACTGTGGTAAGCCTGGCCACTATTTTAGTACGCATCGTTTGGGTGTATCCGGGTGCCTACATTCCGCGGTGGGTAAGCAGAAGCATTCGCGAGCGCGAGCCGGAAACCAATATTCGATCGGTTACCATTGTTGCATGGTCGGGCATGCGGGGCATCGTATCGCTTGCCGCCGCCTTGGCGTTGCCGCTTACGATTGGCAGCGGTATTGATTTTCCCAATCGCGACATCATCATCTTTCTCACGTTTTGCGTGATCTTTTCTACGCTCGTGTTACAAGGGCTTACCTTGCCGGCGCTAATTCAATGGCTGGGCGTTAAGCCAGACACGCGCCATGAAGAGGAAGAGCAGCGTACGCGGTTGCATCTGGCCTCTTCGATGATCGAGCATATTGAAGAAAACTATTCGTTGGGCCTGAGCGATGAAGTACTTGCGCAAATCAAGGGACGCTACGAGTTACGCGTTGAGCGGATCCGGAAAGATAATCCAGCCCGAAAGCTTACGCAGGAGCAGATTGCCGAGTTTCACCGAATCCAGCTGGAGTTAATCCGAAAAGAACGTGAGCTGATTTTAAATTTGCGCAAAAACCGAAAGTTGAACGATGAAGCGATGCGCCGGATTGAGCGTGAGTTGGATTTGGAAGATTCGCGGTTGCAACTGGAAATGGATCAAACGTGATCAAAAAAAAGCCGAACGCGGGTTCGGCTTTTTTTTAAGGTATTGCGCACTAGCAGAACTCATCAAAAACTTCAACGAGGTGCTGCCCAATCATTTGCGCATTTCGGCCTTCAATGTGGTGCCGCTCCACAAAATGTACGAGCTGACCATCCTTAAACAGCGCAATGGCCGGCGAGGAGGGTGGATACGGCAACGTGTACTCGCGTGCCTTTGCTACCGCTTCTTTGTCAACACCTGCAAACACCGTAGCCAGGTGGTTTGGTTTTTTTGCGGAGTTGGATAATGCCCACTTAATGCCGGGCCGGGCCGCTCCTGCGGCGCAGCCACACACGGAGTTGATGACGAGCAGCGTAGTGCCGTGATGATTTTTCAGTTCCTGATCTACGGCCTCTGCTGTTTTCAATTCAGTAAAGCCAGCGCTGGTAAGGTCCTGGCGCATTGGCGCAACTAAGGGTTCGGGATACATACGTTTTTATCGTTTTGTTCAGATTTCAATTTTTCGGTGATAAAACAATTTTTCGGTAACGAAAAGTTCGGCTGCTCACATCACATAAATCCTAATTCCAACTTGGCTGCCTCGCTCATCATGTCTTGCGAATAGGGGGGATCGAACGTGATCTCCACCTTCACATCGTTAATCCCCTCAATGGCTTTTACCTTCTGCTCCACCTCTACCGGAATCACTTCGGCAGAAGGGCAGGAGGGCGACGTGAGTGTCATCAAGATAAACACGTTGTTTACCGGGTAAATATTGATTTCGTAAATCAACCCCAGCTCGAACACATCAACGGGAATCTCCGGGTCGTACACGGTCTTGATTGCAGCCACTACCTGCTCGCGCAGATCTGCCGTACCGGTGGCAGTAGCCGTTGTCTCGTTGCTGGTTTCCATTACTTTTCTTGCATATTGGTTTTCAATGCCAGCGCAAACATTTTCATTTGTTTGATCATCGCTGCAAATCCGTTCGAACGTTGGGTGCCGATAAACCGGTCCATGCCAATGTCTCTGATAAAGTGCAGATCGGCCGCAAGAATGTCATCCGGAGTTTGACCATCGAAGATCCGTACCAGCAAACTCACCAATCCTTTTGTAATTGCGGTGTTGCTGTCGGCCTGAAAAAAGATGCGTCCGTGCGCTTCGCGGGCCACCAGCCACACTTTCGATTGGCAGCCCTTCACTTCGTTAAGCTCCGTGCGGCTATGCTCAGGAAAGGCCGGCAGCCGCTGGCCAAGTTCCATCACATACATCACCGTCATTTCGAGGTCGCCACTTAACAGAGCGAATTCGCTTATGATTTGCTGTTGGATGGTGGATATCGGCAGGGGCGTGCTCACTTCGTTAAGGTTACAATCTTCTCGATTCCTTCCGCTAATTTGTCCACTTCTTCCAAGGTATTGTACACCGCAAAAGATGCGCGCACGGTGCCCTCAAGTCCAAATGCATCCATCAACGGTTGTGTGCAATGGTGGCCGGTACGAACGGCAATGCCACGTGCATCCAACAGTTGGCCCACGTCAAAGGGGTGCACCCCCGCAACGGTAAACGACTGTACGCTTACTTTTTCCGGGGCAACACCAATCAGTTTCACCTTTGGAATTGCCTGTAAACGTTGTTCAGCGTACCGTAGCAGTGCTTCCTCGTGCGTGCGGATGGCGGGTTTACTGAGTTCGTTAATAAAACGGATGGCTTCGTTAAACGCCACCACGTCAGCAATATTGGGTGTGCCGGCCTCAAACTTGTAAGGCAGCTCGTTATAGGTGGTTTTTGCGAACGAAACGTTTTTGATCATTTCGCCACCGCCCATGTAAGGTGGCATCTCCTCAAGTAGCTTGCGCTTGCCATAGAGAACACCGGTACCGGTGGGGCCGTACATTTTATGCGCGGATAGACAATAAAAATCGCAGTCCAGCGCCTGTACGTCAATCTCCAGGTGCGGACCTGATTGCGCACCATCTACTAATACATGTGCCCCCGCTTGATGGGCCAGGGAGATAATTCTGGCTACCGGATTAATGGTTCCCAAGCTATTTGAGGCATGGTTCACCGCAACCAACCGGGTGCGGCTGTTGAGCAGGCGTTCGTATTCCTGCATGTTCAGGGTGCCGTCTGCCTGTACCGGGATTACCTTAAGTTGTGCACCCCGGTCCGCACACATCAATTGCCAGGGCACAATGTTCGAGTGGTGTTCCAGCCCGGAAACAATAATCTCATCTCCGGCACGCACAAAGGCTTTTCCAAACGAGTGCGCTACTAAATTGATGCTCTCAGTAACGCCGCGGGTAAAAATGATTTCTTCCACAGCGGCCGCACCCAAAAAATCGCGCAGCGTTTGCCGGGTCTCTTCAAATGCACGTGTGGCGCGCTCGGCCAACGTATGAATTCCGCGGTGAATATTCGCATTGTAGCCGTTGTAGTACCCGGTGAGCGCCGCGACTACGCGTGCTGGCTTTTGCGACGTGGCGGCGTTATCCAGATACACCAGCGGCTTGCCGTTTATCTGTTGATGTAGTACCGGAAATTGCTGCCGGATTTCCTGCACGTTCAATTCGTGATATGTAAGTGTGGCCGCCACTACTTAGAAGTTTTTGTGAAGCCGGTTGCCTACCAGGTTTTCGATGTAGCGTTTTAGCGGTTCGTTTTTAATCGTTTCCAGGGTTTCCGCTGCAAACGCATATAACAACATGGCTTTCGCTGTTCCTTCGGCCAAACCGCGCGACCGTAAATAAAACAACGCTTCTTCGTCCAGTTGTCCGGAAGTACAGCCGTGGGAGCACTTCACGTCATCGGCCCAGATTTCCAACTGGGGCTTTGTGTTAACGCTGGCGGTATCTGTAAGCAGGATGTTGCGGTTGGATTGGTACGCATTTGTTTTCTGGGCGTGGGGCCGAACGAAAATTTTGCCATTAAATACGCCTTTGGATTTGTCGGCCATAATGCCCTTGTACAGTTCGTTGCTAAACGAGTTTGGCTTTTGGTGATCTACTACGGTGTGGTTATCCGCCAGCGTATCACCCTGCAAAAGGTAGAGACCGTGAAAATGCGACTCGCACCGTTGCCCATTGATTTCAATATGGAAATTATTGCGCACCAGTTCGCCATCGGTTGTTAATGTAAATGTATCTACATGGCTATCGTCTGCCTGGCGTATGGTTGAGTTCCAAACTTCAATGGATTTGCCGGTATCGGTTTGAAGTTTGTAGTAATTCAAACGACTACCGGCTTCTACCACCGCCTCGTCTACCACCGTGTGGAATGCCGAATGCGTGCCGAGCGTTTGTGTTTGGTGAACAATCGTTGCTTCTGCACCGGGTTCGAGATGCACAAACACGCGGGTGTGCACTTGCACCGGTGCGCTGTTGGTTTCTTGAATGTGCAGAATCGTGATCGGATCGCCCACCCGTGTGTTTTTCGCTACCCGAACGTAGACACCGTCCGTCCAGGCGGCCGTGTTAAGGGCGCTGAAACTATCATTTGAAAAGCCGTTCACACCGCCCAAAAGGGTGGGGGTTTCTTGAGTCAGACTTTTTACCGTTAGACCGGGAACGACATGAGTCGTGGAGAGCTCTGCGTTCCATTTGCCGTTCACCAACACCACCCGCTGACCTCCGATTTCGGGACCGTTGATCCCGGCAAGGTTGGCGATGGTGGAATGTGTGGTTTGCGGCCACACACCGGTTTTTTCGAGGTAACGTGCAACGGGCGTGTACTTGTATTCTTCCGCCTTTTTTGCCGGCAATCCCAACCGTGTGAACTCCGCCCACGCTTGGTCGCGCAGGTGCGCAAATGGCAGTGTTCCCGCAAGTTGGGCGATGAACTGGTCGCTGTATGATGAACTAATTCCTGTTTCCATTACACCGCGGCAGTTTCGCTTTTGATCCAATCGTATCCTTTGGCCTCCAATTCGAGCGCGAGGTCTTTTGTGCCTGATTTCACAATGCGCCCCTTGTAAAGCACGTGTACAAAATCCGGCACGATGTAGTCTAACAAGCGCTGATAATGGGTTACCACGATCACGGCATTGTCTTTCGAGCGCAACTTGTTTACGCCATTCGCCACAATACGCAGCGCGTCAATATCCAGACCTGAATCGGTCTCGTCCAGAATGGCAAGCTTCGGTTCGAGCATGGCCATTTGAAAAATTTCGTTCCGTTTCTTTTCGCCACCGGAAAAACCCTCGTTGAGCGAGCGGTTCAACAACGACTGGTCGATTTCCACCAGCTTCATTTTTTCTTTCATCACGTTCAAAAAAGAAACCGCATCCAGCGCGTTTTGCCCCCGGTACTGGCGAATCTGGTTAATCGCGGTTTTCATAAAGTTGATGGTGCTCACGCCCGGAATCTCCACCGGGTATTGAAACGCCATAAAAATGCCCTCGCGCGCGCGGTCTTCCGGAGCCATCGCCAGCAGGTCTTTACCTTCGAAAAGCACCTCACCATCCGTTACTTCGTATTCTTCCCGGCCGGACAACACGCTGGCGAGAGTGCTCTTGCCCGAGCCGTTTGGGCCCATAATGGCGTGCACTTCACCGGGTTTCACCGATAGGTGGATGCCGTTTAAGATTTTCTTTTCGCCAATGCTGGCGTGTAGGTTGGAAATAGAAAGCATCGGATACTGTGGTTGGGTCTTAATCGTTTTTACATTCGTTTGTTTGGCCGTAAGCTGCCTACGCTAGCCTACACTGCCCTCCAACGTTAACGCCAGCAGTTTTTGCGCTTCTACGGCAAACTCCATGGGTAGTTGGTTGAGCACTTCCTTCGCATAGCCATTTACAATCAGTGCCACGGCTGCTTCTTCGTCAATGCCGCGTTGCAGGCAGTAGAAGATCTGGTCTTCACCAATTTTTGACGTGGTCGCTTCGTGCTCCACTTTCGATGAGTTGTTTTCCACATCGATGTAGGGGAACGTATGCGCGCCGCACTGGTCGCCCATCAACAGCGAATCGCACTGCGAAAAATTACGCGCGTTTGTTGCGCGCTTCATGATATGTACCTGGCCGCGATAGCTATTCTGTGATTTTCCGGCGGAAATCCCTTTCGAAACGATCCGTGAACTTGTATTTTTTCCGATGTGGATCATCTTCGTGCCGGTGTCCGCCTGCTGGTAGTTGTTCGTTACTGCCACGGAGTAAAATTCACCCTTGGAGTAATCGCCTTTCAGCACACAAGACGGATACTTCCAGGTAATGGCCGAGCCGGTTTCTACCTGTGTCCACGAGATTTTGGAATGGTCGCCTGCGCAGAGGCCGCGCTTTGTTACAAAGTTGTAAATCCCGCCTTTACCCTGCTTATCGCCCGGATACCAGTTTTGCACGGTAGAGTATTTAATCTCGGCCTCTTTCATGGTGTAGAGTTCTACCACGGCCGCATGCAGTTGGTTTTCATCGCGCATCGGGGCGGTGCAGCCCTCAAGGTAACTTACGTACGCGCCCTCATCGGCAATAATGAGCGTGCGCTCAAACTGTCCGGTGTTAGCGGCATTAATCCGAAAGTAGGTTGACAGCTCCATCGGGCAGCGAACCCCTTTTGGGATGTAGCAAAACGAACCGTCTGAAAACACCGCGGAATTCAGGGCTGCAAAATAATTGTCGTTCACGGGCACTACAGAACCCAGATATTTCTGCACCAACTCGGGGTGTTCTTTTACCGCTTCGCTGAATGAACAAAAGATGATGCCTAATTCGGCAAGCTTCTCTTTAAACGTAGTGGCTACAGATACGGAATCAATAACGGCATCAACCGCAATCCCCGTAAGGCGCTTTTGCTCCGTTAATGAAATGCCCAGCTTTTCAAATGTTTTTATCAGCTCAGGGTCTACCTCTTCAAGGCTTTTTGGTTTTACCTTCTGCTTGGGGGCGCTGTAGTAGATAATCTCCTGGTAGTTAATGGCTGGGTAAGAAACGTTGGGCCATTTCGGCTCCTGCATGGTTTGCCAGGTGCGAAACGCCTTTAAGCGCCAATCTAACAGCCATTGCGGTTCCTCTTTTTTGGCAGATATAAACCGCACGATATCCTCATTTAAACCTTTTGGGGCACTCTCAGCTTCCAGATCGGCCACCCAACCGTGCTCGTATTCTTTCGAGGTGATCTCTTCCAGTACCTGGTTGTCTTTGCTCATGCTCCTATTTAGATTTAGTTTAAATAAGGGGTCAAAAGTATGAACAAAAAACAGCTTTCTAAGTTCAGGAAAACAGAAAGTTTATTTAAAACCGCCCCGCCTAGCGTTACTGCGAGAGTGTGAGATTCCGGTCCAGACTTTCCTCCAGCGAGATCATGGTTTCTGTTCGCTCAATACCTTCTACCTGCTGCATTTTGTCGTGCAGTACTTGTTTTAGGTGGTTGGTATCGCGACAATGCAACTTCACAAACATCGAGTAATTGCCTGTTGTGTAGTGGATGTTGGTGATCTCAGGAATGTTTTTGAGTTTTTGCAGCACCTGATCGTAAAGCGCACTTTTTTCGAGATAGATACCAATGAACGCGGTAATATCATAGCCTAATCGCGCGTAGTTGATCTTGAGTGTGTTCTTCTCCACAATACCGGCTTCTTCCATTTTATTCATGCGCACGTGCACGGTGCCTTGCGAAACGTTGGCGCGTTTTGCCACCTCAGTGTAGGGGCGCTTCGCATCTTGAAGCAAAATGTCTAGAATCTTTTGATCCGTTTTATCGATCTCATAATTCTCGGCCATAAACCAGAAGTAAATTGATGATATTTATATAAAATGCAGCTCAAAAATAAAAATAATTTAAATATTTGACTTTTTGTTGAACGATAACACAATGTATGACTTACTTTGTTGCATCAAACACAATGTAGGGTGTTGAAACTGGCAGACAAGCCCTCCTGTCTCGGGGGTGGAGAATTCAGGGACAAACGCAGGATAATGGGTTGACCACTAACGTTTTCTTATGTCCTGTAGCTAACCTCTCCGTGGAGGTTCGAAGCCTTCCCCTACAGCCAAGAAGTCCCGCCGTGCGCGGGACTTCTTTTTTTGTTTCTGGTTGTTACTAAATCGTTACCAACCGGCTAACAATCGATTGTTTTCGCGTGTTTTTTTTGGATATTTCCGCCAAAACCTGTTCAGACTCATGACCAAAGATTTTCCCTGGTTCGCGCAATATCCTGGGGGCACACCCAAAGAAATCGGACCACTGCCCCACGCTAACCTGATCGACTTCTTTCAGGCCGCCTGTGGAAAATTTGCCGACCGGGTGGCGTTCGAGAACATGGGCAAGCAGATCACCTTCCGGCAGTTAGATGAACATTCTACCGCCTTTGCGGCCTACCTTCAAAACGAGCTTGGGTTAAAAAAAGGCGATCGCATTGCCATACAAATGCCCAACCTGTTGCAGTTTCCCGTTGCCTTTATCGGTTCCCTCAAAGCGGGCCTCATTGTGGTGAATACCAACCCGTTGTACACCCCGCGCGAGATGGAATACCAGTTTAACGATGCGGGCGTATCGGCCGTGGTAATTGTGGCCAACTTTGCGCACAACCTGCAGCAAATTGCGCACAAGATTCCCGCGAAGCACTTGATTGTAACCGACATGGGCGACATGCTGGGTACCGTGAAGGGCGCGATTGTAGACTTTGTGGTGAAGCGCATCAAAAAACTGGTTCCGCACTACCATTTACCCACAGCAATTTCCTTCAAGACGGTGTTGGCAAAAGGCGCAAAACTTACCTGGAAGAAACCAAGCGTGGAGTTGGAAGATGTAGCTGTTTTGCAGTACACCGGCGGCACAACGGGTGTTTCAAAAGGGGCGCAGTTATCGCACCGCAACATCATCGCGCATAACGAAATGGTTACGCATTGGTTCCGCCCGTACATGGAGCAGGGTGGCGGGCAGGACATCATCATCACGGCCATTCCTATGTACCACATTTTCGCCCTTACGGTGAATGGCGTGCTCATGATCAGCACCGGGGTAAAGAACGTGCTGATTACCAACCCGCGCGACATTCCTGGTTTTGTGAAGGAACTGCGAAAGCATAAGTTCAGTATCATGACGGGCGTTAACACGCTGTTCAATGGGTTGCTCAATCATCCGGATTTTAAAAACCTCGACTTTTCACATCTGAAAGGGGCGATTGGTGGGGGCATGGCCGTGCAAGATGTGGTGGCCAGAAAATGGCTGGAAGTAACAGGCAAGCCGTTGGCCGAAGGATACGGCTTGAGCGAAACATCGCCTGTGTTGTGTTGCAACCCGTTAAATGGCAAGCACCGTTTGGGCACCATCGGCATTCCAGTGCCAAGTACGGAGGTAGCCATTTTTGATGATGACGGCAACCCGCTGCCCCAAGGCCAGCCGGGCGAAATCTGTGCGCGCGGTCCGCAGGTGATGCGCGGCTATTGGCAGAAAGACAACACCGGTGTGTTTTTTCCTGGCGGTTGGTTTCGCACAGGCGACATCGGTATTATGGATGAAGCGGGCTTTTTCAAGATTGTCGATCGAAAGAAAGACATGATCAAGGTCTCGGGCTTTAACGTATATCCCAACGAAATTGAAAACGTGATTGCCGGGTACGAAAAAGTATTGGAAGTGGCCTGTATTGGCGTGGCCGATGAAAAATCGGGCGAAGTGATTAAGGCCTTTGTGGTGAAAAAGGATGACTCGCTCACCGTAGAAGAACTGAAAGCCTACTGCCACGAAAACATGACGAACTACAAAGTGCCTAAGCACATTGAGTTCCGCACCGAGTTACCGAAGACCAACGTGGGAAAAATTCTGCGTAGAGCGTTAAAAGAACAAGAAGCGAGCAAAGCGGCCTAGTTGTGCAGCTTTGATTACCTTGCTGGTATAAAATGTAAAACATGAAGACGGATCAACTTTCTGAAGAGTCGACCCGAAGCATTAAGAACAGTTACTTCAACATTTTAGCGTTATTTTCGCGGCAGCCTACCATGGAAACACGTTTTGTGCACTGCCTGCTGAAATGGGGGTTTCAACTGCAACTTACGCCCGCAGATCTGGTTTCGCCGCACCGGATTTTAGAAAACAGCATCTTTCGCTTACCCGATTCCAAAGTGGAACGCATGGAGGCCATCTATCATTTGATCTATATGATTCATCTGGATGATGTGGTGGAAGATGTTGAGTTGGAATTGGCCACGATTTATGCGCAGGAGTTGGGTTTTGCCCGGGCAACGGTATCGGATGTGCTAAAAGCAATCGAAACCGCCGTGTATGATGATGACCGCTCGCATCAGGAAATCCGTGCCGAAGTGCTGGAATTCCTGAAAGTGAATGAGTTATAACCCGGGTTTTTTCGTCCTGATTTTTTCGAAGTCGGGTAAACTTTTTTACTCATACCCGCGCAAATCGCGTTTCCGCTGCCAAAGTCCCTTTTCTCGCCGCAAGGTGCCTCGAATGTGGGGCGCATCATTAGCTATGTAATGTTTGGACGGTAATGCGGGTAAACAACGTAGACCCGCCCGCCATCTTTGAGGCACCAAATACACGTTTATGGAATCAAAGCAAATGGCACAGGTAAATGTAAAAAAGCGGCTGGTTCAGGCGGGCATACTTTTCGTTTTCATACTGCTGGCGATGTTGATTTCTTCTGCGGCCCAGGCGCAGTCGCGCTACAGCCGCCAAAAAACCCAGTACTTTAAGGCACGCTACCGCACCCAAATTTATCGTACCGAGAACGCCTGCGATTTGCTGCGCAAGAAACGCGCAGAACAGCACAATGCGAAAGTGGTGACCCACAAATCCCGTAAGGTAAAATTTCCGCCCATGGCGGAAGTAGATCCGCCCGGGTTTGTGCGCCAGCATGTTCCCACTCAGACCAACGTAGTCGTGGCCAGCACTGATCCAACGCCGGAACCCGCGGCGCTACCCGTGTACGACAAAAAAGAAGACGAGGTGCTTCTTCAAAACCATCTGCCAGTGCCCAGCTCGGCAAAACATGCGGAGATTCGCAAGCAGGTGGAAGATCATTTGAAGCAGAAAAAGGATGGCGAACCCATTGCACTTAGCCCGTTGTATTTTGACTTTGATAAGGCTGATGTTTCAATTGAAGAAATGGAACCGTTTTTGTTGGCGGTAGAATATGCATTGCAGGGCCGCATGGTGTTGATTGAGGGGCATACCGATCCCAAAGGCAGCGCAACCTATAACTTGCAGTTGTCGATGAAGCGGGTGCAGAAGATTCGCAGTATCATGCAGCAGATGGGGGTGCCGGACGACCGGATTTCCGTACTGGGTTATGGCGAGGAAGTGGCCAGTTCATCCGCGAAAGCGGCAAGCGATGTTAACGCGCACCGCAGGGTAGACATCCGCGTATTTTAGTTCTTTGGTTTCGGCAGCTTTTTGTAAGGGATGCTTTTGTATGAACTGCCGCGCTGACTGGTAGGTTTTGGTTTAAAATCCTTTTTAATGGTAAGCGTGCGCGAAATGCCAATGGTAACGGATAAAAAAATCTCTCTTCGTTGCCCGAATAAGTCGGGCACATTAGCGGGTGCCTTCAACTGATCCAGGTAGCTGTTTTTGCGCGTATCGAAGATGCCAAAGTTGGCGCGGCCATCAAAATTCAAAGCCCAGTTTTCACTAAACTCAAAATCCGACCGAAAACCGATTGCGGCAAAAAGGTTGAACGAATTGAATTTATCGTTCGCCACATACACTTGCTCCGTTACCGCAGGCACAAAAACGCCATCGAAGGTTTGGGAGTAGCCGGGCTCCGAGGGCACCGCCACGGCCGCCGGGAAGCGCAACTTTGCAGCCTCGTGCGTAATTTCTTCCTGCCCGCGCACCAGGAAACTGGGCGCCAAAGAGGCTACCAGACTTAACCGAAAGAACGCCAGATCAGAAATGTGAATCTTTAACGCGGCCGGGATGGAGATGTAGTTCATGTTTACCTCGCGCCTGCCTACTTCGCCCCCCACGGTGTTTTGAATGAGGAAGGTTTGGCCCACCTGCATGTATTGCGGGGTAACCACAAAACCGAACCCAATCTTATCGTATCCATAACACATACCCACCGGGGTACCGCGGATGGTAAATTTTCCGAAAAAGCGTGGGTCTTTGTTAATGCCCTGATCCAAAGTGAATGGAAAATTCAGGCCTCCGAACGCACCAAAAGACTCTACGTCTTGGCTGAGCACACGCGCGGCGCACAAACAAAGCAGCAATGCCAAAGAATACTTTGTTTGCTTTAGGATAGGTTTGCTTAAATCCAAAAATAACAGGTTTAGAGCTTTACAAAACTATGAAATTTGGCCAATCCGCAGCCATTAGAAATTGGTCAATCGCCAAACTAGCTTCATCTTTACTGCAATGAAGGTGTGTGGGTTTTCTTTCGTTCGGAATGGTATCGCTTACGATTACCCCTTTGTTGAGGCGATAAAGTCTATTCTGCCAGTTTGTGATCATTTTATTGTGGCCGTAGGCAATTCTACCGACGGTACGTTAGACGTGGTGCGTGCACTCGATCCGAAAGTGCAGGTCATTGAAACGGTATGGGACGATACCCTGCGTGCAGGTGGGCGTGTATTGGCGGTGGAAACGGATAAAGCTTTCCAGGCGATTCCGGCGGAGTACGATTGGGCGTTCTACATTCAAGGCGATGAGGTGGTGCACGAAAAATATTTGCCTGCCATCCGGCAAGCGTTAGAGCACTATCATCCTGATCCGAGGGTGGAAGGGCTGCTGTTTAACTACACCCATTTTTTTGGCAGTTATGATTTCGTGGGGCTTCGACATTCGTGGTACCGCAGGGAGATCCGGCTGGTGCGCAACCGTAAGGATATCTTTTCCTACCGCGATGCTCAGGGCTTTCGCAAAGCGCCTAATGATAAACTGCATGTAAAGCTGATCGATGCGCACGTGTATCATTACGGCTACGTGCGGGAGCCGGAGGCGCTGCAACGCAAGGAATCAGCGAAGGTAAAAATGTATCATGATGATGGTTGGATTGCCCGGTACTTTAAGCCGTGGGATCGGTACAAGTTCGAGGAACTTCGCGAACCAGTGATGCGGTTTACCGGCACGCACCCAGCAATCATGCACCCGAGGATTGCCCGGAAAAACTGGAATTACCAACCCGATCTTTCTATTCGGTATGCCAATTTTAAGGATTGGTTGAAACGCACCATCGGCCGGTTTACCGGTTGGTTTCCGGGCGAGTACCGCAACTACAAGCGGATCCGGTTCTAAATCAGGCTACGTTGTGGTAAACACTTTGCACGTCCTCGTCTTCTTCCAGTGCGTTAACGAGTTTTAGTACTTCATCCTGCTCTGCTTCGGTAAGTTCTTTTGTGGTGGTGGGTAAGAACTGGAGCTCTGCGCTGGTGGCTTCCAGTTTTTGCGATTCCAGAAATTTTTGCATTGTTCCGAAATCGGTAAACTTGGTGGAGATCATAATCTCCTCATCGCCTTTTTCAATATCTTCTGCGCCGGCATCAATCAAATCCAACTCCAGGGCGTCTAAATCCAGGCTACCCATCGGGAACTTGAAAATCCCTTTTCGTTCGAACATGAACGAAACCGATCCGGAGGTGCCCATGCTGCCGCCATTTTTCGAAAAATGCAGGCGGATGTTCGCCACCGTGCGCGTTGGGTTATCCGTGGCACACTCCACCAACACCGGCACACCGTGCGGCGCATACCCTTCGTAGATCACTTCCTGGAAGTCTTTTTCTTCTTTTGACGATGCCCGTTTAATGGCGGCCTCCACTTTGTCTTTAGGCATGTTTAAGCCCTTAGCGTTTTGGATGGCTACGCGTAGTTTTTGGTTGCTTTCCGGATTGGGACCCGCTTGTTTTACCGCCATCGCGATTTCCTTACCAATCTTGGTGAAGGCTTTCGAAAGCCGTGCGTTGCGTGCGAAAATTTTATGCTTACGCTTTTCAAAAATACGTCCCATGGTGCCAGATTTTAGCGAGCTGCAAAAATAGTGTGCGCGGGCTGATTTTGGAAGTTCCGCAAACCATCGTTACCTAGCATTGTTACTCTTAGCGTATGACTTGGAAAGAAGTATTGAATTATGCGGGCAAAGGTAATCCGGTGCCGCCCCGCCGGGTGGAGAAAACACCCGAGCAATGGAAGCAGGAGCTAACGCGCGAGGAATTTGAGGTGCTGCGGCTGAAGGGCACCGAACGGGCGTGGACCGGCGCATATTGCGAGGCGCACGACCCCGGTTTGTACGCTTGCCGCGGATGCGGTACGGTGTTGTTTGATTCACGCACCAAGTTTGAGTCGGGCTCTGGGTGGCCCAGCTTTACCGTGCCGGTTGAGCCAAACGTGATTAAGTGCACCCAAGATTTCAGTTATGGCATGCGCAGAATTGAAGTGGAGTGCAGTGTGTGCGATGCCCACCTGGGCCACGTGTTTCCGGATGGCCCGCCGCCTACCGGGCTGAGGTTTTGCATTAATTCGCTGTCGATTCGGTTGGTGCCGGAAAACAACTAAGGGGCCGTGACATTACGTGTAGCCTGCTGCGCTAAATCGCCCGTTTTGAATATTGGCTAAACCACACACGCCCTGAGGTGCCGGCTGCGGCGCATTCGGGAACGTAGCCGCGCGGCTGTTGCTGCACCGAAGGTCTTCTGCATTTCCACTTTGTCTTCAAGGGGTGAGCGGCATTGCGAACGAAGTGAAGCAATCTTCATTACTCAATAGCTAAATCCAAACAGCTTCGGTCGTTCTTCCCGCTCAAAAGCGGAACTTTGCGCTTTCGATGAAGCCTTTACCAGAACGTGAAAATTTGATTACGCCAACTCGCGCAAATCTACGGGCACCACGCGGCTTACGCCTTTCTCCACCATGGTTATTCCATAGATCACATCGGTGCTGGTCATCGTGCGCTTGTTGTGGGTAACAATCACAAACTGACTGTCCTTACTAAAGTTGCGGATGATGTTATTGAACTTATCAATGTTCGCATCGTCCAGCGGCGCATCCACTTCATCAAAAATACAGAATGGCGCTGGCTTGAGCAGGTACATGCTGAACAGCAACGCGGTGGCCGTAAGTGTTTTCTCGCCACCAGAAAGTTGGTTGATGGTCAGCGGCCGCTTGCCCTTCGGTTTCGCGATGATATCGATATCCGATTCCAGCGGCTTGGAGGGATCCAACAGTTTAAGATCGCAGTCGTCACCTTCATTGAACAAGGATCGGAATACGCGTATGAAGTGTTGCTTGATCTCCGTAAACGCTTTCATAAATGTTTCGCTGGCCACGCCTTCGATTTCGCTAATGGTGTTAAACAACGATTCTTTGGCCTTTAACAAATCATCCTTTTGTGCAATGATGAAGTCGTGGCGTTGCTTGATCTCAGTATAGGCCTCCATGGCCATGGGGTTGATGGGCCCCATGTTATCAAGTTTCTCGCGAATCTTGCTGATCTCCGCACGCATCTTATCCTCGTCTGCCTTCGCCAAGGTTTCGGCCTCTTCCGGCGTGGACTGCGCAACCACCTGATCGAGGTCTACATTAAACTCAACCGATAAGCGCTCTTTTACCGAAGCCAGCTGCAGTTTGCTTTCATTGAGTTGATTTTGTAATTCCATTAACAGCGTATCGATGGCCTGGCGCTGGTGCTGAATTTCGCGCAGGTCTTTCTCGAACTGATCAATCTCACCGCGGCCGTTGTAGTATTCTTTCTCTGCTTCGCTCAGGCCTTTTTCTAATTCTTCTTTTTCCGCATACATTTGGAGGAGTTGTTCATCGCTCACTTGCGTGGAGTTGCTCAGGCGATTCATTTCCTCCTCACTCTTGTGCAATTCCTCCTGGTTTAGCTGAATACGACCGGCACTGGTTTCGAGGCTTTCCTGTTTGAATCGGATTTCCTGGTCGATACTCTTCACCCGGTTTTCCTGCTGGTGGAAAAAGATGTTCTGCTCATTATAGCTGGCCGATTTCTGGCTGAGCAGTTCGTTTTGCTCGGCCAGTGAGCGGTTCATCATGCGCAGCCGCTCTTCGTGTTGGCTTAGTTCCTGTTGCGCCTGAAGTGCGCGCGGTCGAAGGTCGGTCAGCTCTGTTTCCAGGTTTACAATCTTTTCCTGAATATCTTCCTTGCGCAGGTCTGCGTTGTTCAGCAGGTTAGAGAACTGCTCTTGCTTGGTGCGCAGCGAGATGTATTCATCGTTTACCTGCTTAATCGCATTTTGCGCTTCCTCGATCTGTTGTTTCCACGTATTGTTGCGCAGCCGCTCCAGCTCCCGCTGCTTGTCTACCAGGCTGTAGCGAATGTCTTCTACTTTTTTCGTGAGCTCTTTGATTTCTTTATCGAGCTTTTCCAGATTTTTTGCGCGGCCAATTTTCTTTCCTTCAAACAAGCCTACCGAACCGCCGGAGAGACTAAACTTACGTTTCGTGATTTTGCCACTCTTTGAAATAAACACGCTGCCATCGTCTGGCATGGATTTAATATCGCCATCGCAGATGTACACCTTGTCGAGAATGAACATCATCAATTTGGTATACCGCGGATCAAATTCAATTACCTGCGTGGCCGGAAAGGCGTTGGCGTACATCTGCACAGGTGTAGGCGTAAACTTCTCGAACGCATCCAAAATAAAAAAGTTCGCCTTGCCTTTGCTGGCGTCGCTCAAAATGTTAATCGCTTCGTAGGCATCGCTTTCGCGGTCTACCACGTAGTAGTTCAGAAACGGCTCCAGGTAGTTTTCAATCGAAACGCGAAATTCTTCCGTAGTACCGATAATGTCGGATAGGAGCGGGGCGTTCTTGGTCCAGCCCACGTTCTTTTTCAGAAATTTAATTGCTTCCGGGAAGCCCTCGAGATTTTCGACCAGCGATTTGGTAAGCTGATATTCGTTTTGCTTTGCATCCAGCTTGCGGCCAGATACCGTCATCTCCTCCCGAATCATCTCGATGGTTTTTTCCAGCGAAGCCATTCGGTTAATCACATCATCTTCCTCGCGTTTAAGTTTTGCGAGGTATTCGTTTTTCTCGTTGATGTCGTTTTGTAACAACACCAGTTTTTTCTCGAACTCGGCCAGGCTGGCACTTTGCTGTGAGGTGTCGGACGTAGTGCGTTCCAACTCCTGCCGGAAGGAAGTGAGTTGAATCTCCTGAATCTCTACTGTTTTGTTGATTTGAAAGGCTTCTTCCTGCCGGGTGCGGTGCAACTGGCGCAGCGCATCGGCTTCGCCTTGCAGCGTGTAGGTGTGTGTTTTTTGGTTTTCGTAGTCGGCCTTAAGCGCCTCTACTTTTTGGGTGATTTCTGTTAATACCTGCTGCGCCTGCTGGCGCTCATTTTCGAGGCTATCCAAACTGAACCGCGCCCGTTCATTGCTTTTCCGGTCTTGATCGATTTGATCTTTCAGGTTGTTGGCTTTGTCCGTCAGGAATCGCAATCGTTCCTGCCGCAGTTGCTTTTCACTTTCGCTCTGGCGGATTGTGGATACAAATTCATTGATGGTACGTTGCCGCGAGGAGAGCGTTTTTTCTTTGATGATCAGCTCTGCTTTCGATTTTTCGATCAACGCTTCCTTCTCGCCAATTTCTGCTGCAAGCCGGGTTTTACGATCGTTTTCTTGCTCTGCCTGCTTACTGATGGACCCAAATTTCTCCTGCTGTTTCTGCACCACCACTTTGGCAAGCTGGATGCTTTTTTCTTTGTAGTCCTCTTTTACTTTGTAGTACGTTTCGGTTTGTTTTGCCTGCTTTTCCAGGCTCTTCATGTTTTTTTCGATCTCGAAAAGCAAATCCTCCACGCGCTCGAGGTCGGCATCGGTATCTTCCAGCTTTTTTAGCGTTTCTTTTTTACGCTTTTTAAATTTAGAAACACCCGCAGCTTCCTCGAACAAGCTTCTTCGGGAGTTGTCGCGATCGTTCAGCAGATCGTCCACCATTCCCAACTCAATAATGGCATAACTATTCGAAGCTACGCCCGTATCCAAAAATAGGTTTGTGATGTCTTTCAGGCGGCACTCCACGCCATTGAGCAAATACTCGCTTTCCCCGGAGCGGTATAATCTTCGCGTAATCGTTACCTGCGAGTATTCGGTTGGCAGCAGGTTTTTGGTGTTGTTTATGGTAAGCGAAACTTCGGCCATTTGCTGCGCCGGGCGGCCGCTGGTGCCATTGAAGATTACGTTTTCCATCTTCTCTGAGCGTAGCGCGCTTGTTTTCTGCTCGCCCAACACCCAACGAATGGAATCTACCACATTCGACTTCCCACAGCCGTTGGGGCCAACAATACCCGTGATGCCTTCATCAAAGTTGATGACGATCCTGTCTGCAAAGCTTTTAAAACCTTTGATTTCTAATTTCGATAGTTGCATGGTTGTGCGCGTGCGAAGGGGGTACCTTCCCGTTAATTAAAGTCGGCAAATATAAAGGCGAGGGTGGCAAAAGGAAACCGAATGATTCTTTAGTAATCCACATTTTATCCCGGGGTTAATAACATAAAAATCAGGCGTAAATCGCTATTTTTGACACCAATATGGATTTGCAGTTTTGGATTTACGTGGCAATTGTGGTGTTATCCATTCTTGCGCAGGCGCGCAAGAAGAAAAAGCAGCAGGAAGAACAAAACCTGCCGGGGCCAACATCAGAAAGTTCGCAGGCGCCCAAGCCCATTTCGTTTGAGGATTTGTTGCGCGAGATTCAGCAATCCAAACAACCCGAGCGGCCCGTGGTTGAAGAGTCTCAACCGCCTTACAATCAGTACGATGAGGTAGAAGATTACGAGAGAGAATTGGTGCCCGAGGCCAAAAGTCTGGAAGAGCCCGAGCCCGTGTTCGCGAACAGCTACGAGGTGTACGAAAAAGCCAAAGCCGATGCCTTTGCGCGGCCCTCGTTAGAAGAAACCATGAAAGTGGAGGACACAGATATGCGTTTTGGGCAGTTTGAAAAGTACCAAAAAGTAAAAGAAACGGTACCGGCCACCTCCTTTGCGGAAACCTTCCGGGATTTCGACCAGTTCAAAAAGGCCTTTGTGATGGCCGAGATTTTGAAGCCGAAGTTTTAGGGATTTTTGATTTATCCCGAAAAAGGTACGCGCATTTTGCCGACCTTTAATCTCCAGTAATTGTCATTAATAAAATATCCATGTTTGTTGACTGTTAAAGAGTTACATTTGTTAGCTTAAAGTAATTTAGGTCTTTCGCATGTCTATGACATTTCTATTTTTTCAACTTTCAGTCGGATGGCTTCTGACTTACAACAATCATACGGCCGCTCAAGCCCCCTGTCCGGAGTACTCCTTTAGTTATCGGGTGGTGAGTTCAGGATCAAGCCACTCGATTGAGATCACTCGTGGCGGTTCTGCACCGGAACGTTATACCCTGAAATTATTCAAAGTCAGTGGCAGTATTGAACTGATGTCAAGCAAAGAAAACCTAAGCGCGGCCAAAACAAATTTCAACGAGGTGGCCGCCGCAGATTACTTGGTTCAGATTTCTTGGGGAGCAGGATGTGTGCAAACACTAGGTGGAGTTGAAGGTATTAAGGTAGACAGCAAAACAGCAAATGAATGAAGGGTAGTTTTGTTGCTGGTTTGTTATTGATAGCGAGTCTCTCTGTTATCTTTAGTAGTCATTCAAATGCACAGTGTCCTACGGTTGCAGCCGCCAGGGTAGAAGTGTGTAACGAGTCCTCCGGTGGTGGTACAATTCGACTGTACACGTTTGACGGAGTTACGCCCATATCCTACATTCTTTTCAATCTTTCAGGGCCGACTGCTGTCTCGGATCCGTTTGGTCCAGTGACGGTGACAACATTAACTAGTCTGCCTCCGGGCGCTGTAGCCGGCGTGGAATTTGGTGCGGTACCGGATGGCGATTATTTAATACGAGTAAATTGTTCTCCCACTGGGTTTCGAACAGTTGGCGGTCTTGGAATAGATGTCGATTCATCTCTTGATTTGAAGGGGAGTGTAACACTGAATCAATCGGATTGCGATCCGGGCTCGGTGGGGACGGGACAACTTTCCTTGACCGTGTCAGATGGGCGTCCGCCCTACAGTATTCAATGGTCTGGACCAACCGCAATACCGAATGGCAACGTGGCGACTTCGGGAGGTTCATTAACAACTCCGAGCAATCTAAACGCTGGAACATATACGGCCACCATTACTGACGCAAACAATTGCATTCGCGTAGTGAACTTTGTGATGCCGATTGCAACAGTGCCAAATGCGGGTGTAGACTTTAGTATTTGCGGGGTGTCAACCGCATCGCTCAACGCGACTCCTGTTGGTCCTTCAGAAACGGGCACTTGGACTGGGCCGATTGGTGTGACTTTTGGTAATATCAACAACCCAAATTCAACCGTTTCCAACCTTCCAATTGGATCTACAACCTTGCGTTGGACAATCACAGCTCCGGGTTGCCCAATTGGTAATTTTGATGAGGTGGTCGTCACCCGAAGTGCGCTCCCTGCTGCTGTCATCACCGGCTCGACCACAGTTTGCCAAGGCGATCCGCAACCATTGGTGACGTTCACAGGCAGTCTTGGTCTTCCAAACTATACCTTCACCTACACAATTAACGGGGGATCAAATCAAGTGGTTTCTACTACCGGTGGGAGTAGTTCAGTTAGCATAAGCGCGCCTACCGCGACCCCTGGTACGTTTGTTTATCAGTTGGTAAGTGTGATTGACGCAAATGGATGTAGTCAACCCCAAACAGATGCCGTCACAGTAACGGTTAACTCTGCACCGACTATTACGGCAGGCAGCAACACCCCGGTTTGTGTTGGAGGGTCATTGAATCTGACATCAAGCGGAGGAGTTTCATATAGCTGGACGGGCCCGAATGGATTTACCTCGGCCGTTCAAAATCCGATTATTGCGAGTGTAACGAGTGCAGCGGCGGGCAATTACGTTGTAACCGTCACAGGTGCGAATGGCTGCCAGAGCACAGCCACGGCGGTGGTTGCAGTAAATGCGCTTCCGACGGCGGTGGCAGGCAGCAACACCCCGGTTTGTGTTGGAGGGTCATTGAATCTGACATCAAGCGGAGGAGTTTCATATAGCTGGACGGGCCCGAATGGATTTACCTCGGCCGTTCAAAATCCGATTATTG
>CAYLWU010000006.1:68611-116562 GCA_964387475.1 uncultured Ohtaekwangia sp.
TATAGCTGGACGGGCCCGAATGGATTTACCTCGGCCGTTCAGAATCCGATTATTGCGAGTGTAACGAGTGCAGCGGCGGGCAATTACGTTGTAACCGTCACAGGTGCGAATGGCTGCCAGAGCACAGCCACGGCGGTGGTTGCAGTAAATGCGCTTCCGACGGCGGTGGCAGGCAGCAACACCCCGGTTTGTGTTGGAGGGTCATTGAATCTGACATCAAGCGGAGGAGTTTCATATAGCTGGACGGGCCCGAATGGATTTACCTCGGCCGTTCAGAATCCGAACGTCCCAGGAGTGACGGCAGCAGCCAATGGCACATATACTGTGACTGTCACAGCATCGAACGGATGTTCAGCGATTGCCACGACCGACGTAATTGTGAATGCACCTGCTACTGCAGACTCCGGACCCGCTCAAACGATTTGCGCGGGAGGCGCGGTTACGCTGGCGGGCACTGTTGGCGGGAGCGCGACAAGCGGAACGTGGAGCGGTGGCAGCGGCACATTCCTGCCCAACGCGAATGCCTTGAATGCAACGTACACTCCTGCAGCGGCGGAGGTTACGACTGGCTCGGTCACGCTCACACTCACATCAAACAATCCAGGAGCTCCCTGTGCAGCGGCAACGAGTAACGTCACAATTACCATCACTCCTTTGCCCGTTGCGCCAACTGTAACTGGTTCCGCAATTTGTGCAGGCGCTTCTGCAACAATTACACCTTCCGCGGGCGGAACATCATACAACTTTTATTCGGCAGCATCGGGTGGCACGCCCCTGCCGGGTGGGGTAGGAGTCACTTCGTTTAACACGGGTGCCTTGACTGCTGATACAAATTTTTTTGTTGCCTCCGTTGCCAATGCGTGCGAGAGTGACACACGCACCTTAGTAACAGTTACCGTTACTGCCGCACCCACGGTGTCACTCACTGGTCCGTTAAATGTTTGTCTTGGTACCAGCGGGCAAGTGTACACTACCGAGGCCGGGCAATCCAATTATATATGGTCCATAACAGGTGGAACCATTACTGCAGGCGGAACGGCTACTTCAAACACCGCCACGGTTACATGGTCAACCGTTGGAACTCAGTCGATTTCCGTAAATTATAATAATGCAGTTGGCTGTTCAGCGGCTGCGCCCACGTCTGCAGCGGTGGAAGTTGGGGCTAGTCCTACGGCGGCACTATCGGGCACAACATCGGTTTGTGTTGGTCAACCCGCTACACTTTCCATCGCGCTCACCGGAACCGGACCGTGGGAAGTTGTGTACTCGGATGGTTCCTCAAACACCACACTCACCGGGCTAACTGCGTCACCACACACTTTTGCCGTGACGCCAACAATCAGCACCACCTATAGCTTAGTTTCCGTAGCATCCGCAACCTGTAGTTCCGGGTCGGTAGGCGGCTCGGCAACCATTACCGTCACCCCGATCACTGGCAACCCCGCTACGTTTGGTACGGATACCTGGATTGGGTATGTCTATGATGACGCTGGCGATGCAACGCCGCTTCCTGGTCGAATCAATTTTGCGGGAGCGAAATACCGGGGATTTATCCGCGAAAGCGATATCCCAGGTTACAACACAACAACCGACGCATTTGATTTCAACCTCGGTACCAACCCGATTAGTGGCGCTAACATCTGCGGTTCGTATGCCAATGACTTTAGTGTACGCTACCGGATGCGCAAAAATTTTCCGGCTGGAATTTATCGTTTTTCGGTTGGCTCGGATGACGGAGTCCGGCTACTCGTGAATGGCACCAACGTGATTACCGATCCTACCGCTTTCAATACGCACCCGTACACGGTTTATACCAGTGCCCCGGTTTGTCTTTCGGCCGGCAATCAGGATCTGGTGATTGAATATTACGAACGGGGAGGTAACTCTCGGGTGAGCTTCGCCTTTGAAGAAATTGCAGCGCCAGCAGCATCAAGCATTTCCGTTTGTATCAACACCGCGGCACCCACACTGCAGGTAAATCCGGTAGATGCTGCAGCAACTGAGTACCGTTGGTTTGCCGACAGCGGGCTGACAACACAACTAGGAACGGGCGCTACATTTACGCCTTCGGCTGCGCAGCTCGACTTGACTGCGGCTGGCACGACCGATTTTTTTGTGGCGGCTTTTTATGGCTGCGGGCTTGGTCGCGCGAGGCAGGTAGATGTGCAGGTGATCAATTCGGCAACGATTACTGTGCCCACAGTTACAACCGAAGTCTGTCAGTCAGGAGGGATACTTGACTTAACCACGCTTGTTTCGGCAACACCGTCGGGCGGCACGTTTTCGTTCACGGGCACAGGCGTAACGAGTGGATCTTCCTTCGATCCTACGCTTGTTACAGGATCGAGCACGATTACGGTGAACTACAGTTCAGGTACTTGCAGTGCTTCGCCTGCTACGTTCCAAGTTAACGTTACAAACGCCGCTGTAATTACCGTTCCGGCGAGCAACGTTGTGGTGTGCCAGTCGCAGGGTACACAGGCATTGCTAAGTTTGGTATCGGCCACACCGGTAGGTGGTGCATTTACATTTGCGGGCGTGGGTGTATCGGGCAATTCGTTCGATCCGAGCGGCCTCAGCGGGATCGTTGCAATAAACGTATCGTATGCTGCGGGCACGTGCACGGCTACTCGCACCTTTAATTTTGATGTTAGCACCGCGGCCACGCTGGTGCCTACCAACACCACTGTTTGTTCAACGGACGCAGACGTTAATCTTTCTGGTTTGGTTTCCGCGACCCCGGCTGGCGGCACGTTCACATTCACAGGGGCCACCGGTATCACGGGCAATTTCTTTGACCCCACACCGCATGCCGGAACTACTCAGACAATTAACATTTCTTACAACCAAGGCGGCTGCATTGCTACCAGTTCTTTACAAATCAATGTTCGGGCTACCAATGATCCGGCGTGTGGCGGTGGAACAGGCACTTGTGCCACAGTAGTCATCACTCCCTTGCCTTCACCAGCCACGTGTACCAATTCGGACGGACGAATTGTATTCCGCATCCGGCCTTTTGTACCTGCTGTTAATCCAAATGGTGTGAGAATCTCAATCACGGGAGTCTCGCCCACCAACCAAACCATCTCGCGCACGAATTTCAACGACTCAACTTTCGTGAATTTGCCGATTGGCACGTATGACTATGTGATTGAATACGGTACTGCGGCGTGTACGAAGACGGGTCAAGTTACCATTGATCGCTCCGGCACAGTTGGCGTTCCAGTGGCCACAGGTATTGTGAGCCCAAGATGTTTTGGCGAGGCTACAGGCGCACTCACGTTGAATGTGCCCGGCGAGACCGGCAACGTGCTGCAATGGTCTTTTGATGGCGGCATTACCGATCCGTGGAAGGACTTTACGGCGGGTAATCAGGTCTCGGGCATTCCTGCCGGACCTGCGCCTGCGTTCGAGCGCGTGATTAGCGTGCGTAGAAATGCGTCTGATCCTTGTTTCTCGTCCGTAATCGTTACGATTCCGGAGACGGCAACGGAAATAATCGCAACATTGATTCCGGCCAATGCGAGTTGTACCAATAACGATGGTTCTATTACGGTTACCGGCTTGCCCACCGGCACCTTAACCTATTCGTTGAATGGCACGGCCATTGCGTTGCCAACCAACGGGGTTATTGCCAATCTCTCTGCAAGAGACTACACCTTGCGGGTGACCAACGCGTTGGGGTGCTTTAGAGAATTTACCACAACTATTTCTTTTCCGGGTTTTGTTCCCACCACTACACCAGTTGTATCAGCGCCCGACTGCATCGGAGGTGGCCGTAATGGCGCAATTAGCTTTTCGATTACAGCTGCCGGATCGTACACTGTGGGTGTTACCCAAGATCCAGTTGCTCCTCCGGTCAGCTTTTTTAATCCGGGTGGACCGAATGTAAATGTGCCCAATTTAACTTCCGGGTTCTGGTATGTTTGGATACGTCCGGCAGGTGTTTTCTGTGAGACCAAACTCGGCCCCCTGAATTTATCGGGCACAGTGCCTGTTTCTTTTGAACTGGCGGTAACCGATGAGGTTTGTTTTGGCAGCGCGGGCAGCATCCAGCTTACGGCCATCCGTGGCGCTCAAAATCTTCCGTTTACCTATGAGTTGATTCGCGATGGCGTGGTGCAGCCGGTAGGGAACATCACCTTTGCCCAATCCGTGTCTTCATTTACTGTTCCCGGCCTTGTACCCGGGCAATACCGAATTCAATTGGCTCAAAACCAATCTACGCTAGTGAGTGCTTGCACCAATCCGATTGTATCTAATCCGCGGACTTTCACCATTACGGGGCCGGCACGTGCGTTAGATACCCTTTACGTGCAGCGTGAAATCGCGTTGCCCGATCAACCCACGGGTTCTCTGCGGATCGGCATCCAGGAAAGCGCCTTTGAGCCGTACGAAGTGCGTGTTGAGTTGGTTACACCCGTGTTCCCATCGCAAAGCTTTTTGATGGATTGGCGTGCCGCTGGGCGTAATCCGCAAACCTTGCGCATGGAGATGGTGGTAAACAACCTGTATGCAGGTGTGTATCGAGTATCATTGCGCGATTCCCGCGGATGTGAAAGGGTTTACTCCGTTGAAGTGAAGCTAGACACTGCGCTGTTCGTGCCAAACATCTTTACACCAAACGGAGATGGATTTAACGATACGTTCTTCATTCGCAATTTGCCAGCCGAAGCTACGCTGGAAATTACCAACCGCTGGGGTAAATCTGTTTTCCAGTCGGGCGCGTACCAAAATGATTGGGACGGAGGTGGAATCTCCGAAGGTTTATACTTTTACCGACTGAGCTTCGGGGGTCAGGCGGTTACTGGTTGGGTGGAGTTGCTGCGCGGGAGCGGCAATTGAATTTACGTCAAATCGCGCTTAAGAACGCCAGCGTATTAATCCCATCCGCGAAGTCGCCCGGCTCGGGCCGTTGTGCAACTCCGAAGGGTTTGCTACCTGGAAATTCGCCGTTGGCAGAAACCACCACTTGAATTTGGTCTGCTCGTTCCGCCACCAGCGCGTGTAGCTGTTCCACCGAGCTGTACGGTTGATAATGCACTACAGAAATGGGAGAAACCACTTGCGTGTGCTGCGTGATGAGCACATGGCCGCCATCTAAAAAGGGGGTTTTGTTTACCAGCAAGATGGCTTTTTGGTAGTCGAGGTTGTTGGCGTATTTATGATGTTGCGCTACCGCTGCAAACTGCTGCCAGCAATTGAGGAGTGGTGTAAAGTTGTAGGCCGTTGGCACGAAAAGCGCTGACACGTTGCGGCAGCCCAAACCATAATAACTGAACACATCTTGGCCAAGCGCCAGAAAGTCGGTTGCTGATTCGTTGCCGGTGAGCACGGCACAAGAGGTTCTGTTTTTGCGAATGACGTGGGGAATCGTGCGGAAATAATATTCGAAATAACGCGCCGTGTTGTTGCTTCCGGTTGCAATCGCAGCGTCTATCCCGTTCAGGCGGTCAACCACCCGAATGCAATCCGCGAAAGCGGGTTCAATTTTTTGCAACAGGTCAATCACAAACAAAATCAAAACAGAATCACTTGCACTTGGCTTCAACCAAATACGATGCCCGGCCAGCAGCACGCACATAAAATCATGAAAGCCCACCAGCGGAATGTTGCCTGCCATGGTTACGCCCACCGTTTTGGGTGCGGTAACCGCGGTGTAGGGGTGCATGAGTTGATGTAGTTTTTCCGCGGCCAGCATGTAGCTAATTCCCTGCCACGCCTGCTCAAGCGAGGCGGGAGTAAACCACGCGTTTTGGTTGTTGGCACGCTGAAATAGGGCACTTTTTTCGTGGGCGGGTAATCCGGTCATGGCGGTGCCCAAGCGCGCAAATGCAGCGATCCGATCAGAAATTTTCATGGCTGTTGGTAAACCCTTTCCGCCTCAACAGTGTTTTGACTGAAGCTATTCGCACTGTATTTTTGCGGTCGGATTAATAAATTTTATTCAAAAATACCTGATTTACGCGCTTTATGGCCATAATGATAACCGATGAGTGCATTAACTGCGGGGCCTGCGAGCCCGAATGCCCTAATACGGCCATCTATGAAGGTGGCCGCGAGTGGAATTGGGCGGGTGGCACTGCGCTTACGTCTGTGGAGTTGGAAGACGGCTCGAAGTTAGATGCAAAAGCTGCGCAAGATCCGGTCTCCAACGAGTTTTACTATATCGTTACCGGTAAATGCACGGAATGCACCGGCTTTCATGAAGAACCGCAGTGTGCTGCGGTTTGCCCGGTGGATTGCTGTGTGCCTGACCCGGACAATGTAGAAACAAAGGAAGAGTTGCAGGCAAAGAAAGCCTGGCTGCACAACGAGCAGCTTCAGAGTTAGTTCCGCCGGTTACTACCGCATTTTCGACCGCTTGATTAAGTATGCCTGAAGTATTTCCTGGAAGGGCGTAGCGGTGTTTACGGAAATAAAATCGATTTTTAGCTGATTGCACCGGAGCCGCAATTGCGCATTCCATTGCTGTTGCTGCGCGATAAACCGTTCGCGAATTTCCTGTGGATTGAGTTTCAGTTTTTCGTTTGTTTCCAGATCAATAAACTCATGCGGGCGGTCAGCGAATTCAAATTGCAATTCTGTGGCCTGATCACTTACGTGGAATAACAGCACCTCGTGTTTGTTGTGCTTAAGGTGCTGCAGCCCCTTGAAGATGGCCTCCGTGTCTTCCTGGCTGTCGAACATATCGCTAAACAAGACCACGAGCGACCGCTTGTGGGTTTTCTCGGCCACTTCGTGAAGGGCATTCGCTACCTGGCTTCCTTTGGGCCTGCCGGGCTGCGCGCGCAACAGCGCCTCAAATTGGAGGTACAACTTTTGCAAATGCGCACGGGTGGATTTGATGGGTGAGTAGGTATCTACTGACTCGTGGAAAAAGCACGCGCCCACCGCATCGCGCTGTTTTTGAAGTAAATAAGCCAGGGCGGCCGCTGCACGCACGCTCCAACGCAGCTTGCCCCAATCCGCTGCCGGGTAATACATGGAAGACGAGGCATCAATCGCCAACAGGCAACGCAAGTTGGTTTCCTCTTCGTACTGTTTGGTGAACAGTTTATCCGTGCGAGCAAACACTTTCCAATCGATATGCCGGGTACTCTGGCCCTCGTTATAAAGCCGGTGCTCGGCAAACTCAACAGAAAAACCGTGGTAGGGCGATTTATGTAAACCCGTAATGAAACCCTCTACCAGCTGCTTGGCCAGTAGTTCCAGCGAGAGGCCGCCAACTTCTTCTGTGGTGATGGATGCAGGGGTTGCCATGCCGGTAATTACCGAAAGCGGTAAGTAACGAAAACCGGGGCTATTTATTGAGGCAGTTGGTTATATATTTATTTCCTATTACCTTAGTTTTAAGAACCCTAACCCCAAAACCACCTAACCTGTGGAAGACCATAAAAACAACGGCCGGGAAGAGATTTTTTCTGAGGTAGTGAAGGCCGGTAAACGCACCTACTTTTTTGATGTGAAGTCAACCCGCTCCAACGATTACTACCTCACGATTACGGAGAGCAAGAAGCGGTACAATAAAGATGACGAAGGTTTTACGTACGAGAAGCACAAAATTTTCTTGTATAAAGAAGACTTTCATAAGTTCGTAGAGGCGCTGAACAACACCATGAATCATGTGAAAACCGAGCTCATGCCCGGGGTAGATTTCGCCAAGTTTGAAAATGGCCGTGAGGAAGAAGAGGCCGCATCCGGCTCGGTGAATACAGAGCTCAAGTGGGAATAGCTTATTATACCTAACCTATACACCTGAAAAGCCCTGCCCGGATCATCCGGGCGGGGCTTTTTCTTTTATCTTTGCGGCCTGATTTTTAAGCGCTAGCAACCATGGGTCTCAAATGCGGTATAGTCGGTCTCCCCAATGTGGGTAAATCCACCCTTTTTAACGCTCTCTCGAATAACAAGGCCGAGGCGGCCAATTTTCCTTTTTGTACGATTGAGCCCAACGTAGGGGTGATCTCCGTTCCGGACGATCGCCTCAGGATTTTATCCGATCTTGTAAATCCTCAAAAAGTAATTCCCACCACGTTTGAATTTGTAGACATCGCGGGCCTTGTGAAAGGCGCAAGCAAAGGCGAAGGTCTTGGCAATCAGTTCCTGGCAAATATTCGCGAAGTGGATGCCATTGCCCATGTGGTGCGTTGTTTTGAGAACGACAACATCATACATGTAAACGGCAAAGTAGATCCCATTGGCGATAAAGAGATTATCGATACGGAACTTCAGTTGAAGGATCTGGAAAGCGTGGAGAAAAAGATTGCCAAGGTGGAGCGCACGGCAAAAAGCGGAGACGCGAAAGCAAAAAAAGAGCTGGCTACCTTGCTGCTGTACAAAAATGCGCTGTTGGAAGGAAAAAACGCCCGCACGGTAAGGGTGGAGGCCGAAGACAAATTGGCTGTGGCCGATCTGCAGTTGCTTACCGATAAGCCTGTAATCTATGTGGCTAACGTAGACGAAGGTGCCGTGCTAACCGGTAACGCCCACGTGGAAGCATTGCGCAAACACGTGCAGCAGGAAGATGCTGAAGTGGTGGTGGTCTGCGCTGCCATTGAAGCCCAAATTGCAGAACTGGAGAGTGCGGCCGACCGCGAAGTGTTTCTCCAGGAGTATGGCCTTACGGATTCCGGCTTAAATAAACTTATCCGCGCGGCCTATCATCTCCTGCATCTCATCACCTATTTTACCGCAGGCGAAAAAGAGGTGCGGGCGTGGACGATCCAAAAAGGCTGGCGCGCGCCCCAGGCCGCTGGGGTAATCCATACCGATTTTGAAAAAGGGTTTATCCGGGCAGAAGTGATAAAAATTCCCGACTACCAAAAGTATAAGTCGGAGGCAGGCTGCCGCGAAGCCGGCAAACTGGCCGTAGAAGGCAAGGAATATGTGGTGGAGGATGGCGATGTAATGCATTTCCGGTTTAACGTTTAACGCCAAACGGTTTAAGGCCCGAAAATCACACCTAATTTTCGGGCTTAATTCAACATTTTGTTTCAATGAAGGTGTTGATTTAATTGATTTTTAGTACTTTAGCTTTTGTAAAGTTTAAGCCCATTTTTTGGGTGGGACTATTTTTTAATGTTCAATCCCACAAATACAGACGCGCTTGAGATTACGCATCGTATTTACGTTACAGAACCGCGGGGCCTACGTGCCGTTCCATCACCAGTTCTTGTTGGCGCAAGTCATCAAAGGCTTGGTAGTATTGGGGGGTAATCCCAGGTTTGTTAACTACACACAGTTCAATTTTTCAGGGCTAAAAGGGCAAACCAAAATCAGCCGCAAAGGCCTGCATTTTTATTCATCGCGCGTTACGCTGGTGTTTTCTGCCTCCGAGCAGGCGTTTGTTGACTACCTCGTAAGCGTGTTGTTCGCACAAAAGGAGTTAATGATCGGCAGTCTGCTGCTCACGCCGGAAAGCGTAGAGCCCGAAGAGCAGGTGCAGGTGTCGGAGTCAATGAAGTTCCTCTGCCTTTCACCGCTGGTGGTGTTACCGGCGGCTTTCAATGATGACAAGAGCAAGCGATTTATTCAACCCACAGCAGACGAGTTTTCTGATTTGTTGTACGATAGCACGCTTGCGCGGATGGAGGCGAGCGGCCAGTTCACGGCCGATGAATTGGCGGGTTTCTACAAATTTCAAATCGTACCCGATAAAGATTATCTGCAGCGTATCCAAGCCAATCATAAAAAGTTTGCCCGCATTTATCCGCTATTCGATTCGGATATCAAATACGAAGTACGCGGCTACACCTTTCCGTTTACACTGTTTGCACCCTTGCCGGTGCAACAGTTTGTTTACGAAAACGGACTGGGATATTCTTGCCACAAAGGTTTTGGAATGTTGGATGTGGCCCTGCCCGACACCATTCAGCAGGCCGCAGATGCAGAGTTTGATTACGCTTAACGCGGATTGAGCGTCCAGGTGGCGTAGCCCAATAGCAGATCAGCAAACGGTTTTAAGGAGCGGTAATACACCAGCGCCTCGTAGGTATTCTCTGTCTCAAACCGGTTTCCTTCCAGTTGATTGGCGTTTTGTCCGTTTACAACATATTGGTAGTTATAAAACCCCTGCTTTAGCACGAAGCGCGCCTCATAACCACCGGCCGCCCGATCGTACGTCATTTGGTTTTCGGATGTGCGGGTAAACTGGTTGAATTGCCCCACGATAAAGATTTTTTCGGCTAGCGGTGGCGATTTCAAAAAGAAATTGGCAAACACATAATTAGCCGAGGTCATCGGCTCAGGAAAATCGAGATTATCAATAAAATACTGCCCGTTTAAATCACGGTATTGCGCATACGCCAACCCTTGCCGCGTACCATCGGTCATCACATACAATTCGTATGGTTTTATGGATCGGTTAACGCGCTGCACGTTTTGGCCGGGCGCCACCAATGATCGGAAGTCAACAAACCGAAACTCGTTTCCTGCAAAGAAAGAGTTTGCGTCATCAAAAACGCGGTATTCAATCTCTCTGCGGTTATCGCGCACGAAGGTGGCATTTGGGTTAACCAGCGCATTATCCCACCGCTGATTTTGACGCACCACCACACGGATCATGTCGGTGGGATTAATTACCTCCAAGTTGCCATAGTTAACTACAAAGTTTAGCGGCTGCCGATCTTCCTGAAGTGTGCCCGCGCCTGCAAAGTTTGAAAGGGGGCTCACACTAATGCGGTTTTCGTAAATCAGGATTCTTTTGGTGATAATCAGATCTTCTTTATCTCCGTCGCGATACACCATCAGCAAATAATTGCCCGGCAGCTTCAATGCGGGTACTGGTGCAACATAGTGTACGTAGGGCAGGTGGGTGTTATTGGAGAAGGTGTACTGATTGATTGGAAACTCGTTGAAATCCGTGAGAAAATCCAGATCGCGAAGGCCCGAGGGTTTCCAATCGTAGGTGCAGTGTAAAAAACGGAGATAGTAGTTGTTGTACGACTCCTGGATGTCGTCAAACTCCAACACAAGCTGCTGCTGCCGGAGGGGGGCAGCCGCCGGCCGAAAGGAACTATTGGTAGGGCCCGCCTGATAAATCTGCACCGTGCGCACCTGCTCCTCGTAAACAAAATCTTCGTACCGCAGCGTTTTCTGCGCGAATGTTAACAATGGATAAAGCAAAAAAAACCAAAACAGACGACTTTTGCGATTGGGTAGCAGGGTCATGGGCAGACAATGGTTAAAAATAATACAAATATGATTCCAACCCTTTTTCTGTTGGGGTTGTCTAAATAGCGAATGAACCAATGAGGAGCGAGGCCGAGCTCATTTCAGGGTGCGTACGCAGCGAACCAGCTGCGCAACGGGCGTTGTACGACCGCTTTGCCGCGCGCATGCTGGTGGTTTGTTTGCGCTATGCCCGCGCGCAAATGGAGGCCGAAGACGCATTACAGGAAGGTTTCATTAAGGTGTTCAACTCGATTCGGGATTTCCGGGGCGATAGCAAACTGGAAACGTGGATCACACGGATCATGATTAACAGCAGCTTAAACATCCAAAGAAAAAAGATGTACATGTTGCCGATGGTAGATGTGGAAAAAGTATCGCTAACCGAGTCGGAGGAAGTTCATTTGGCCGGCATGCATCTGGACGATTTGATTGCGATGGTGCAGTCGTTGCCGGACGGTTGCCGGGTAGTATTTAGCCTGTTTGCAGTGGAAGGGTATGGTCATCAGGAAATCGCTTCAATGCTCGGCATCAGCGAGGGTACATCAAAATCACAATACAATCGCGCCAAGCAACTGCTGCGCGCCAAGTTGGAACAGACCGAAAAAAAAATGACTCCTTATGGAAAGGCAACCCTTTGAAAAAGCGTGGCACGATGCTTTTCAGGGTAAAGAAAAGCAGCCCGCTCCGCAAATTTGGAGTGCGATCTCCAACGAATTAGCAAACACGGCAGCGGCGCGCAACCGCCGCCGGATGGTTTTCTTTCAATGGCTGGCAGCCGCCAGTGTTGTTTTTGCGTTGACCGTTGTGTTTTTGAACGAGCGTCCTTCTTTGGACCAGCAACCCGTTACGCGTAGTGAGCAGGTGTTGCCTGCTGTGCCCCAAGATTCAGCGGCCCAACAAACGCCAACATCCACACCTTCCGATGCGGCGTTATCCGCGAAAGCGCAAAGCAGCAGTACCACTAACTCATACACAAGCGCAATAAATGCATCACCCGCGGCTACGAAAACCGCATTGAAGCAAACCCAACCTACCGCCTTTTTGCGCAAGGCCGATTTCCAGCAACGCGCGCTCGCTTTTTTGGCAGAGTCCCGGCCGGAAAATAACGTGGTGCTACCGCTGGAAACGCAACGCCCTGATGCGATGGTTGATTCTACAAAAGCAACTCCCGAACGAACAACATCTCCAACACAAGTAACCGACCCCACCCCGGAGGCGGCTACCCCAACAAATCCGGCCACACTTGCGCATGTTGCCAACGAGCAACCCGTTGAGCCGAAGAAGCAAGCCAGTCGGGCGTTGTGGACATCCGTAGGCTTTGCCGGTGGTGGGTTCACTACGGCCGCAGCGGGCGGCACGGGTGGTGGTTTGGAGGCCTCTACTACGGCCGACTTTGCGATGACAAATGGCATGCGTAGCTCCGCCACGGCTACCAGTCAGAAAGCACAGGTAGGCACCGCCTTTAGTTTTGGTATCGGAGTAGGAAAGATGATTGCGGGGCGGTGGTCGCTACAAACCGGGTTGGTTTATTTGCAGCAATCGGTTGGCTACACCTCCAACTTGATTTCGCTGGGCACGAACACTACATCGGCCAAAGTGTATTTGGCAGAAACCCTCTCCGCTACAAATTACAGCGCAGACCTTGCGATTACCACACCCTATCAGCTTCAAGCGCAGGTAAATTATCTGGCCGTGCCCATGATGGCAGGATATGTAGTACTCGATCGCACTTTTTCAATTCAGGTAAACGGAGGCGTGGCCACCGATTTTCTGGTGCAAAGTGCATGGCAAGATCGTTCTGGTTTGTATACCACCAACCGGCAATCCGCCAATGATGTGTATCGCCCGGTGAATTGGGCCGGGTTGTTCAACACCGAGTTCAGTTACCGCATCGGAAAACACTACCGGGCTTCATTGGTGCCCGGTGTGCGGTATAGCATGCAGCCTATCTACCGGCCGGAGATTCGCAACGACCTGCGGCCGCTGATTTGGGATATTGGATTTCGGATTCGTTACCAGTTTTAATTCCAACTTTTTTGTGGGTAGTGGGGTCAAACAGTTAAACCCAGTACCTATGAAACGCGCAGTTCCTTTACTTGCTATCCTTACCTTGGCGGCCGTGTTTGCGCTGGTCGCCACATCGTGCACCGACACCTGCACGGTGCGTACCAGCTACACGTATTTCGAACCGGTTTACGCTACCTCAGCCGAAGTAAAGGCAGCCGTTAAATTAGAGGCGCCCCGGGTAATGGAACATCCGGGAAAAATCTATTTTAAAGATGGTTTTCTTTTTATCACCGAAAGGGACAAAGGTATTCACATCATCGACAACCGAAATTCCAAAAATCCGGTTGCACTTTCTTTTTTAGCGATTCCTGGTACGATTGATTTGGCCATTCGCTGTAATTTCCTCTATGCCGATAGTTTTGTCGATCTGGCTGTTTTTGATGTGAGTGATGTGCAAAACATTAAAGAAGTTAATCGGCTGGAGGGAGTGTTCGATAACGTGAGCTGGATGGGGATGTCGTCTGCAACCGCGCGCGGCATCATTACCAATTGGGCGGCAGTAGAACATGTTAGCCTGAGTGAAGGCGATTGCGATCTACGTATGGAGACGTGGGGTGGGATGTTTTATCGTGGTGGGATTCTGCTGAGCGATGCGGCCGCCATGCAGTTCAATACCCGAAGTTTTGCAGCGGCGCCGGTTACTGCCGGGCCAACAACCGGAATTGGCGGCTCGATGGCGCGCTTTACCATCGCGGGCGGCTACCTCTACGCGCTGGACGGCGCAAATCTCGAAGTGATCAACATTTCTCAACCCACCCGGCCGGTCTCCACCCGCGAAATGCAAGTAGCGTGGGATATTGAAACCATTTTTCCCGCCGAGAAGCGTGTGTATATCGGCTCGCAGACGGGCATGTACATCTATGACCTTGAAAACCCGGAACAACCGGCGTTGCTCAGCAAGTATGAGCATGTGCGCAGTTGCGATCCGGTAGTGGTGGATGGCAACTACGCCTATGTAACGCTGCGAAACGGAAATATATGTGCAGGCTTCACCAATCAACTGGAAGTGATCGATATTGAAAATCCGCGGGCACCCAAGCTGTTACACATTTACCCGATGACCAATCCGCATGGCTTGGGCATCGATCAGGGCACGCTGTTTATCTGTGATGGTGCAGCTGGTTTGAAAGTGTACGATGCAACCAACATTGCCCGTATTGGCGAGCGGATGTTGGCGCATTATGATCAGATCCAAGCTTTTGATGTCATTCCCTTCCAAAACGTGGCAATGATGATTGGCGCAGACGGATTGTATCAGTACAACTATGCAGACCCGAAAAACATCTTTTTGTTGAGCCAGATGCCAATCAAAGCGCAATGAAAGCTACCCTGATTTCTGCGTTTGTCGTCATTACACTATCCGCAGCAGCTGCCGATAGCTTGAAAACGAAACCACGCATCGGCTATTCTTTTGCGCTGCACCTCGGCAGCTTGATGGGTAAGCAACAGGCAACCTCCGCGATGGGAATTACCCATTGGTTTGCGTGGCAACGTTTCGCGCGCACCCGTGCCGGGGTAGGACTGGGTTGGGAGAACTATGAAGGCTGGCAAACGGTGCCGGTATCTTTTCAATTGCAATATGATTTGAGTGCCCGGAAAAAGAATCCGTGGTTTTTTTATGGCAGCTTTGGCCGATCATGGGCCCGGCGGGTTCCCGATTACCGCCCGTTCAACTTCGGGGGCGATCATGGTGGCCGTGTCTATTCATTTGGCCTTGGTAAATCCATTGGCTACGAAAAAGTAGAACTCAACTTCCGGATCGGGCAAAACGTACAACGCGTAGCATGGGAAGAAATCTCTTTTTTTCAACCCTGGTTTGACACGCGCATGAGCGATACATACGCCAACCGAACGTACATAGAAATGACGTTGCGAAGAGTGGCCGTTTCGGTTGGTCTGCGGTGGCGCTAAATTACCGGTTGGTTATACGTCCAGCTGCTCTTCTTCGGTAATTAATTTTTCCCACAAGGCGTTGTGCTCCGTAAGCGCAGCTTCATTCGCTGCGTAAGTGGCTTGCAATTTGGGTAACTGTTCGGTATCCTGATAGATGTTGGGTTGGGCAAGCTTACTTTCTAAGGCACGTTTTTCAGTTTCCAGTTGCTGAATTTTTTCCTCCACGCCTTTGCGCTGCTGCTCCAACTGCTTACGTTTTTTCTGAAGTTCATCTTTTGCCGCTGGTGTTGCCGCTTTTGGTTCGGGTTTAGTTTCTTTCTTCGGTGGTTCAACCACCGCGTTTAGCGGGTTGGATTTCCGCCAGTATTCATATTCTTCGTACGTGCCGGGGTATTCCTTGATCTGATGGTTTTCGATGTACCAAATCTTATTGGCAATCTGGCTGATGAAGTGGCGGTTGTGCGATACCACTACAAACGTGCCCAGGTACTGCTGCAAGGCCTGGATCAGGATGTTCTCCGAAATAAAGTCCAAGTGGTTGGTAGGTTCATCCAATAACAGAAAGTTCGCTTCGCTAATCAGCGTTTTTGCCAGGGCCACTCTTGATTTCTCGCCACCGGAAAGTACTTTGATTTTTTTAAACTGGTCTTCATCAGTAAAAAGAAAGCAACCCAATATTGCGCGCAGTTCCTGCTCTGTTTTACCACTGCCGGCCTGCTTCAGCTCCTCCAGAATTTCATTTTCCACATGCAGCGATTCCAGTTGATGCTGGGCATAGAATCCCTGAATCACATTGTAGCCAATGGTGCGCTCGCCTTCCACGGCCTCCGTACCGCTTAAGATCCGCAGCAGCGTAGATTTACCTTTTCCATTGGCGCCAATCAAGGCAATCTTATCGCCACGTTCAATGGTGGCGGTGGTATTTTTTAAAATTTCAAGCGAACCATACGACTTTGAAAGATTATTGAGCGTAACGACATGGCGTCCGGATGTTTGGGAAAATTTGAATTTGAAGTTTACGGCTGCCGTATCGTCAATCACTTCATCTATCAGGTCCATGCGGTCAATCGCTTTAATTCGCGATTGTACCTGCCGTGCTTTGCTGGCTTTGGCCTTAAATCGTTCAATAAACCGCTCCGCCTGGCGAATTTTTGCTTGTTGGTTTTCGTACGCGTTTTGTTGAATGGTCTCGCGCAGTTCCTTTTCCTTTAGATAGAACGAATAGTTGCCTTCGTACGTAACGAGCTGCTGCTGCGTAACCTCAACGGTTTTGGTTACCACGTTATCCAAAAAAGTTCGGTCGTGCGATACAATCATCACTGCGCCTTCATAATTGCGCAGGTAATCCTCCACCCATTGAATGGAAGGTAAATCCAAGTGGTTGGTGGGTTCATCCAGCATCAGCAGGGCAGGCTTTTCCAACAGTAGTTTCGCCAACATCACACGCATGCGCCAGCCGCCGGAAAACTCTTTTAACGGCCGGTGCAGGTCTGCGGTAGAAAAGCCGATTCCTTCCAACACTTCCTCGGCTTTGGCCTGCATGGTGTAGCCATCCAATTGTTCGAATTTTTCCTGCAGCCGGGTGAGTTTATCCACCAAAGCATCAGAATACTCGGTTTCCAGTTGATGAAGAATCTTTTCGATCTGCCGTTGCGTACCCACCGCATCTTTAAACGCCTCCATCGCTACGGTTAAGATGGCATCTTCTGTTTGGTAGGAGAGGAGGTCCTGATTCAAAAAACCGATGGTGCAGTCTTTTGCTTTGCTGATGGAGCCTTCATCTATTTTGTAATCACCGTAAATAATCTTTAGTAAGGTGGATTTTCCGCGCCCGTTCAGGCCAATCAACCCGATTTTATCATTGGGTTTGATGAACATGGAAGCATTTTCGTACAGGGCCCGGCCACCGATGAAATAAGAAATGTTGGAAATTGAGATCATGATCGCTAAATCGCGTGCAAAGATATTACTGTATTTTTGGATAAAAATATTGGCTATGAAGAAGATCTGGGTAGTGGTGGTACTGGCGGTGGCGTTCAGCGCCTGCGAGCGCCCGAAAAATGCTGAAAATGCGGCATCGATTGTTGCTGTTGCTACGGATGCCGACGGGGCTGAACCCGCTATTACGGGTGCAAGCGCCCAGTTACCGCTACAGTCGGTTCAATTGCCACCCGGCTTTAAGATTGAAGTCTATGCCGAAGTAGAAAACGCTCGGTCTATGGCGATGAGCCCTAACGGTACTTTGTTCGTAGGTAACCGCGATGGAGATAAGGTGTATGCTGTGAAAGATACCGATGGTGATTTTAAGGCCGATAAAAAATGGGTATTGGCCAGCGGACTTAACATGCCGAACGGTGTGGCATTCCGCGATGGCGATCTTTACATTGCGGAGATCAGCAAGATTTCGCGCATTCGCAACGTGGAATCTAAATTGGCCAATCCTGGTAAACTTGAAACCGTGTATGACCGATACCCTACAGGAGCCCACCATGGGTGGAAGTACATTGCGTTTGGCCCCGATGGCAAGCTGTATGTACCTGTTGGTGCCCCTTGCAACATTTGCCTGAGCGAAGACACGCAATACGCCAGCATTACCCGCATGAATGCTGATGGCACCGGTATGGAAGTTTTTGCACATGGCGTGCGTAACACCGTAGGGTTTACGTGGCATCCCACCACAAAAGACATTTGGTTTACTGATAATGGCCGCGACATGTTGGGCGATGACATTCCGCCTTGTGAGTTGAACACCGCACCCAAAGCGGGCATGCATTTTGGCTATCCCTTCTGCCATGGCGGCACCATTAAAGATCCGGAATTTGGTGCGAAGCGGCCCTGCAGCGATTTTACTGCACCAGCTCAAAACCTTGGCCCGCATACCGCACCGCTTGGCCTGAAGTTCTACACTGGCGCGATGTTTCCGGAAAAGTATCGTGGCCATTTATTCATTGCAGAACATGGTTCGTGGAATCGCAGTAAGGAAGCAGGCCACATTGGTTATCGTTTGAGTTTCGTAACGGTAAACGGTTCGAAAGGAACGAACTACGAAACCTTTGCTTCGGGTTGGCTCAAGGCCGATAAAAAAACCGCCTGGGGCAGACCTGTGGATGTACTGCTACTCGCAGATGGCTCCATGCTCGTATCGGATGATCAGGCCAACGTGATTTACAGAATTACCTACAAAGCATAGAAACGGATGAAAACCAAACTCACGGTAAATAGCAACGGTTCGCTGCGCGTGGAAGGTGATTTTGAAATTGTAGATGGTCAGGGCAATGTGTATGGCCTTGCCGGGCGCGAAGTGGTTTCGCTTTGCCGGTGTGGCCACTCCAAGAACAAACCTTTTTGCGATGGCGCGCATAAAGGCGCGTTTGATCATGAGGCAAAGGCTTTTGATCTGCCGCCCCGCAAGGTTTAAAAGTCGGTAGAAATGTCTTCGATTTTTTTGCCCTTATCCACTTGCATTTGCTTCAGTAAGGGATAATACCGGTAGGTAAGCAGGATTTCGTTTTTTGAGAAATCTTTGAATGTGAGGCTAAGAGTAGGAGCAAGCCAGTTGTACGTATCGGTTACCAGAATGTATTTTGGTTCGCCAAATGCTTTGGTCATACCTTTCATCAGCCGTACATCTTTATCGGTAATCACGCGGATTTCGTAAACCGCATCTTTGTAGGTCTTTACCTCTACCTTGCGTACTTTCACTTCGCCAATTCTTTCTAACTCCGCGTTTTCTACTTCGTAGATTTTTACAGGAAACTCATTTTTTTCTTTGCTTTCTTTCTTGAACGAGGCGCCCGCCACGCTATCGATCGGGCTACCCAGTTTAATGGATTTAAATCCGTTTCTCCGTTCGAGTTCTGTTACCGTTTGGCCGTAATTCACCGAAACGAAGCCAAGCAAAAAAAAGAGAGTAGCCAGTTTCATGGTTTGGTTGGTTCCAGAAAACGCAGTGGAAAGGAAATGCGCGTTTGATCCCACATCAACAGCACATCCGCCCGATCATTTTGGGGCAGAATATCAATGGTAAACATTTCATAGATCTCCGCGATTTGCTCCACCGGCACTTCAAACCGCACAACATCGGCCATCGGGTTGTAGTTTACGCTACCCCAAAGGCCAAGATCGCGGTTGATGATCACCGTCCATTTCACCACATCCGGAATGGTGAAGAGCGAATAGGTACCGGCAGTTACTTTTGTTCCCTGAATGAGCAAATCCTGCGTAAAGGTAATTTCTGTTGCTTCGTTGTCGCCCGTGCGCCATACTTGCGCGTAAGGTACAATACCGCCAAAAACAGTTTGCCCTTTTTTGCTGGGTTGGCTGTAGATCACCTTTACATACGTGTCTTTGTAGCGAGCGGTAACTTGGTTAAGCGGGCTAATGCGTTTGCGTTCGGGATGGTATTGCGCCAGGGCGGAATGCACAAAGCATGCAAGCACACCTACGTACCACCACGGCAAGCGTTTCATCCACGTCATTTCCATCATATCTATCGCGAAAATAGCAAATTTGCTACCAAAGCATTTACTTCGGCCTTATGAGTCGCCCGGCATTTGATGATATCTATATGGAGTTAGCCGTTAACCTGGCTAAACGCTCGCATTGCATCAAGCGCCACGTGGGTGCAGTACTTACTAAAGACACGCGTATTGTTTCCATTGGGTATAACGGTCCGCCTTCGGGCACCCACAACTGCGATGAAGAATGGCCGGAGGTAGGCTGCCCGCGCGATTCGAAGGGCGGCTGTTCTCTGGCGATTCATGCGGAGCAGAATGCCATTCTTTATGCGGTGAAGAACCACATGTCGGTAGAGGGTGCCACGCTTTACGTTACGTTATCGCCCTGCCTGGCGTGCGCGCGGATCATCTTCAGCATGGGTATCCGCAAAGTGATCTATCTAAACTCCTATGCGGAACACAAAGGCATTCCCAACGACGAGGGCGTAGACTTTTTGAACAAGTTTGGAATACCTTGCGTGAAGTACCAAGGTGCGCTACAAAATGTAACGCACATGATTTAAGAGCAGTTAGCGCGCGTGCAGCACTGCTTCCAGATCGGTAATGAACTTTGCCGTGATGCCTTTTGTCTTTCTCTCCTTGAGTGCCTTAAAGATTTCGATGGCACGTTGTACGATCTCGTACAGGCCTACGGGGTTATGATCGTACGTGTAGCTTCCGAGACACCATTGGATATCGGCTTGCAACTGATGTTCGGTGTCCAATTCCTTTAACTTCTCCAACACGTGCACGCACGCTTGATCTACTGCCCATGCGGAGGCGATCTTTTTTGCGGCGGTCTTCTTAGGAGCAGCCTTTGGAGTGGCGGATTTACTTGCAGCTTTTGCCATGATATTGATTGGGTTGATTGCGCGAGCAAAGTTCGCGAGGTGTTGATCCGTTTGCAAGAGGTTGAATTACAAAAATTTACGCAACCGTTGGCGCGCATTTAATCAAGCAAGCCGTTGCAATTTCTTTTGCTTGCTGATGCGGATGCGATGGACATGAACAACCAGTTTCATGATGAAAGAGAAAAATGGAAGCGAGCGAGTAGTGAGGAGTGTAGTAGTGTGAACGGTGTGCACCTATCGAGCGTGAGATGAAATCCAATCAAGTCATCGATAAAAAGAAAAAGGGAAGAAATCCTAGATCCCTTCCCTTTTCAAAGTATCAAGCGTTGCTTGATTACTTCTTCTTCTTAGCAGCCTTCTTTGCTTTCTTGGCTGCTTTCTTAGCGGGTTTTTTTGCCATAGCGTTTTAATGTTTAGATTTAAAACTGTTCGAAAGGTATAACAAAAAATTAATTCTCAAAAATTTTGACATAAAAATTTTCTTATCTCGGAAAATTTTTTGAACGCGCGCGCGATTTTTTTCTCATCAACATCACATCAATGCGTTGATGTGATGATGTTCACTTCGGGTGTAAGCTCGACATCAAATTTTTCTTTCACACTCGCAATGATGGCGCGCGCCAGCAATAAAATTTCTTCGCCTCTTGCGCCTCCGTAATGCACCAACACCAATGCCTGATGCACGTGTACACCTACATTACCAACGCGTTTTCCCTTCCAGCCGCATTGCTCGATAAGCCACGCAGCAGGAATTTTAACATTCTGATTTACAGAAGCATAACCGGGTACACTTCCATAACTTTTTTGAAGTGATTCATAGTGTGCTTGCGTAATGGTTGGATTCTTGAAGAAGCTGCCAGCGTTGCCAATCACGCGTGGATCTGGAAGTTTACTTTGCCGAATGGCCACGACCGCATCGCGCACATCCTGAATGGTAGGTTGCTGAATATTTCGTTGCGCAAACACATCGCGAATGGCACCATAGTCCGTGCGCAGCACATGATTTTTTTTGGTGAGTGTTAAAGTAATACTTGAGATAAAAATTTTTTCTCGCCACGTGTGTTTAAAAATGCTTTCGCGGTATCCAAATGCACACGCTTGGTTTGAGAACGTGTGTTTTTGCTGCGTTTCAATTTCAATTCCTGCTACCTCGTTAATCACTTCTTTCACTTCAACGCCATACGCACCGATGTTTTGAATGGGTGCAGCACCACATGTTCCGGGAATTAATGCCAAATTTTCTATGCCTCCATAACCAAGTTGTACACATTTTTGAACGAGGGTGTGCCAGTTTTCTCCGGATTGAACACGTAGCGTTACGTAATCTTCGTTTTCATCAACGGTTTCAATGCCGCTGAGTTCGTTTTTAATTACAAGTCCATCGTAATCCCCGCGAAGCAGCACGTTACTTCCCTCGCCCAGAATGAGTTTGGGTTGGTCTTTAAACTTTTTTTCCGCGAGCAGCGCTTGCAGCGCGTCAAGCGAGCGCACGCGGGCGAACCAGCGGGCTTTTGCTTCGATGCCAAAAGTGTTGTACGGTTGGAGCGATTCGTTTTCCGTAAGCATGGCAGCCAAGGAATGCAATTTGGCGGAAAAAGCAAAACGCCCCGAAGGGCGTTCTGCTTCAGCATTTGGCAAATGGTTAGAAGGCGTCGTTAACCTCTCTGGCTGTGAGTTTAAAAATGCAGATGCGCGGAAAGCGACCGGCTACGTAGGTTGTGCCGCATACGGCCAACCCACCATCGCGGGTCTGCACCATGCTGGCTACTTCAAATGGATTGGAGAAACCGAGATACTTGCTACCGAGAAAATTTCCATTTCCCTGATCGTACGCCAGGATGGCGATTTGCCGACTGCGGGTGAAGCTGGTGTAGGCGATTTGCTCTTTGCCATCAATTACGATGCGATGTACCTTCACTGTGCTATTGCTGGCAAGTTCGGGCATGGGGTTGCCGCCTAAATCAACGCTGGACGAGACACCCGAGGCATTGAGCGTTACATTCGGCAAAAAGTAATTGTCGCCAAAGTTGAACCGTGAGCCCGCAAAACGACTTCCACCTAACGAGAGCAGGCTGTTAAAACCGCCATTGGCTTGCTGCCCCTGCACCACACCGGCGGGCACGGGATTGTTGAGATCGGTAAATACCAACGACAGAGTGTAGTTGTAGTATCCGTTAAAATAATATCCGCCACCCGGCACGCGCCCAACCAGAAATGGCAGTTGGCGCCCGGTGCGCAAAAAGTGATTGATCAACGGTTCCTCTACTTCATCGCCTGCGCCAATGCTAAAGCCCCGCGAACGGGAAACCACACCCGCCGGTGTAACCACAGACACGCGCGATTCCTTGTTCAGGTTATCGTAACTCAATAGCAGAAAGTTGTTGCCGTCGGCTGCCGCTGCCGCGGGATAGGTACCACCTACGGGAATCATCTGCGTAATTTGGCCGCCGGCATCCATGGCCGCCAGGTGCGTTTGTAAACCTATGGGTGTCATGCAAAAGAAATAGTAGGTATCGTTCGCACTTAGAATGGGGTAAATCGGGTTTACAAAATCGCTATCGAATTCCACTTCTTTCACTACGTCGCCCGATGCGTTCACTTTTAAGATGTAAATGCCGGTAAAGTTGGTATCGTCCAGCCGCCTGCCGCCCAGTACCAGGTAGCCGTTGTCGGGGGTTTGAATGATATCGATGGGAAAGTATGTGGCGTTAAACCGGTTGTCATCATAGATGCGTGTGAATTTGGCCTCATTGATTGCCGGCTCTGATTCATTTGCACATGACCACGCGAGGCTGGCCACAATCAGATATACTACTAGGTTAGCTCTCATACGAAGGTTAGTCTACGGATTTAAAACTGCTGGCAAGGAAACGCAAAGGAAATAGGCAACCCAACGAAACCACGATGTTGTTGATCTTCAGATCGTCCTGTGCGTCTCCGATGCCGTTCAATCGATCGTTGGAAAAACGATTCGCAATGTTGGCGATGTTACTTTGGCCCATGCGGTAGGAGGCATCGAGTGTAAGGCGCACGTTACCCAAACTGTAATTCACACCAGCACCCGCCAACGCGCCCCAGTAATTGTCAAACAAGTCTTTGGCACCAATAATCAGGGCTTCGTTTTGGAAGCTGTTGGTGCCGCCCGAGGCAAAGTCGGTACCGGAAACCACCACTTCTTTTGTGCCATTTAACAACAGCGAATAGAAAACCCCGGCCTGCACGTAGGGGCGAAGTTTGTTTCCGCCCACCTCGTATTTTACAATAAAGGGCAGATCAAGAAAGTCGAGCCGCTGAAGTTGGTTGTACTTCAGCAACAGCCGGTCGGTGCTGTTCTCGGGGTTATCCCATTCAAACTGATTGGAATAGGCAAAGGAAGATTGGCGGTAGGTAGGTTGCGCGCTAAAAAGAAATCCTTTATAGAAAAAGCTTGCTTCTACGGTCGCCTGAAATCCAAACTCCGTAAATGATTCATAAACTTTATGGTTTAATGCAGGATCGTAATTCGTGGGCGTGAGAATAGCATACCGCTGCGTAGGATTGGCACGGGTTACGTTACTTCCTGCCTTGAACCCAAGCCACCACTGCTTTTCCAGAAATTTCGCTTGAATTCCCTGTTTGGCGCGTTGGTTATAATTGGGTCCGCGTTTGCTTTGCGCCCCCAGAAAGGCGGGCGCCAGCACAAGCAACAAGAGTAGAGATCGCATCATGAGCGTTGAACAATTAGTTTTTTTGTTTCCTTTAGTAATCCGGCTTTGATCTGGTAGAGATACAATCCGGCAGACAGTGCACGCACGTCTACATCCACATCATGCTCACCCGCTTCCCGCGACTCATTCAGGAGCGATTGCACGATGCGCCCTTGGCTATTCAGTAGATTTAACTCAACATGAACCGGCGCGTTGATGCGGAACCGAATGCGTGTAAACGTGTTGGCGGGGTTCGGGTAGCAGTCGTTTAACGCAAACCGGTCGCTGACGAATGTTTCTGCCGATGAAACCACGCTCGATACAATGGGCATGGCTTCATAGTTGCCCGGGCCTTCCTCTTTGGGGCCGTTAAAGAAGTCTCGGAAAAAGATGTCTTGGTTGATTTTGTTTTGATCTACCATCATCCAATCGCGCAAAATGTGGGCATACACCTGGCGGTAGTCGAACTGCATATCCACGTTGTCTCTGGTGAGATCGGGTACTTTGCCCACCACGCCGGGTTGAGCCCCCACGCCAAAGATAAACATGGGCGCGCCTGTGCCATGGTCGGTGCCGTAACTTCCGTTGGAATGAATACGCCTGCCAAATTCGGATGTTGTTACGGATAACACCCGATCTTCCAATCCGCGCACGCGCAAGTCATCCTGAAATGCTTTCATGGCCGATGAGATGTGGTACAGTAAGGCGGCATGAACGCCCATGGTAGGATCATAACTTTCCACCTGCTCGGCATGCGTATCAAAACCGCCAATTTTAACCAGAAACACTTTCGTTTTTACGCCTAAGCCCGGGCCACCGCCATCCAACAAGCGGGCGATGAGTTTTAGCTGAGCGGTAAGGCCGTTGCGTAAACTGCCGCGTGGCGCATTAAATGGGTATCGTTCCGGGTAGGTAACGGTTGTTTCTGGCGCCTTTTTAAAAACTTCGTACAACCGATCGGCATAGTCCTCGGTTTTATCTTCCAATCCCAAAATCCAATTGAGTTCTTGCCCATAAGGTGAATTCTGCAGCGCTGCCGGTGGTTTTCCGCGCGGGTCTACACCTTGATCAACAAAGCCTTCAAGTTCTTCCACCAATCGGGCAAAGTTGGCAGGGTCGCTCAACGAGATTGAGGCAGGAATATTTCCATCTTGATGAAAGATAAGCGATACATCATTTCCCATCTCAATTGCGAGCGGATCCTTCATGTCGGCATTTGGAAAATCATCCGGAAAAACCAAAGGCGCAAATTCTTGTTGCAGATAGCGGCCTACCCAACCCGATGAGTAATAGTCGTTAAAGCTGCCGCCCATAAATGAGATGTCGCGGCCGCGGAAGTGTGAGCCGTTGTTGTTGAGATAAGAAACGCCCTGGATCACACACAACCGGCCGCGGTCGTACAGGTCTTTCATCCCGATCATATCCGGATGAAAACCGATTTGCGCATCGGGCGGCAGGGTACGATCCACTTCAATAAGTTTTCGCAAGCTATTTCTGCGGGGTATGGCCACGTTTGCTCTGCGGCTGTAATACAAATCGTAGTTGTCTACGGGGATTACGGTGTTAATGCCATCATTGCCGCCATGCATCTGCAAGATAATCAGCACCCGGTCGTTCGTACTTTGACGTGCCATCCGCGTAAGCGAATTTTCGGCCATTAGTTTTAGCGGAATGCCGCCAATGGCAAATGGAACCGAGGCCAACGAGAGTTTCTTGATAAAATTTCTGCGCTTCATTTAGAACAATTGATATTCGGGTGATTGTAAAAGAGCCTGAAACAAGCCGGTTAACTGGGTGCGCACCACTTCACGATCGACATCGTTTGTCCATCGAAAATTCCAGGCGGCCTCCGGGTTAGGATCGATCTGAGGTGATTTGATAAATGCCGTGAGGAAGTAATTCAACCGCTCGGCCGTGAGTCCGGAGTTGTTATCGGCATTGCTATCAAACGTCAGGTTATCCGATAACGGTAGCAGGTATTTTGCCAATTCAATAACCAGTTGTTGGGCGTTGCCCGCGATGCCTACCGGAATTCGCGAACGCACGAATGCCACCAGATCAATCGGTGGTGTGCCGTTCATCATCATCGGTGGAGCAATCAGATCGCGCACAAACTCGTACCTGCGGGTAAGGTAGTTGGTGGAAATCCAACTGCGGTGATAAATCGGGAATTGATGATACGCATCAAATCCCGAGACATCAAACGGCTCGTAGTAGTTCATGCCCATATCGGCAAGACGACCAATCAATTGTGCCGTTTGTTCGTAAAACGTTGTTGGGCTGGTGCGGTAGTCGGGGAGGGTGAGTTCAAAAAAGCGATAGGTTCCAATCATCAAATCCAAAGGTGATTTAATGATGCCACCAAAATTGTCGTCCGTAGCGCCTGCAGCCGCATCATAAAAGTGTTGAGACTGGAACAGGTCTTCCAATACGGGTTGCAGTTTGTAGCCGCTTTGGATGAATGTATCGGCCATCTGCTCGATAATGGTGTTATCCAGTTCGAGTGTGATTTGGTGATACACAAAATGGCGATAGATTCTGCGGCAAATATTCTTAGCGGTTTCGCGTTTCGAGTAAATCAGTTCAATAAGTTGACTGATTTCATCCAACATGCTGGCTTCTGTGGCGCTGTTGCCGTTGAGTAATAACGGATTGGGCTGTACGGTACGATTGTCGAACCGGTCGCTGAATTGCTTCACACCGTTGTCATGGGCAGTTACGTTGGTGGCGTTTCCGCGAACCCGCGCACGTGGCAACCGGGTATCCACATCCATGGGCAAATTTGGGTTGGGCGTGTAGGCGATGTTGGTAACATCAGGAATAGTGCCCACAGTGGTAAAATTGAGTAAGTCCCAGCCCGAAAGCACGCGGGCAGCCGCCTGTACATCCGCTTCTCGAAAAACGTAATAATCACCGGGGTCGGTAATCGTGGGCAAGTGCCCTTCCAGGCCGCGGCCAATCGAGTACAATTCCAGCAGCTCGCGTGCGTAGTTCTCGTTGGGGCTGCCGTTTACATTCAGGTTTCCGTCCAACAGGCGCACCATGGCGTTATCAACGCTGATTTTTTTGGTGAGCTCCTTAAAATTTACCGTGGCCGGTGCCGCCTTATCAAAAGCAAATTGGCGCAACAGTTGGTTTTGAAAATACAACGCGCGGCTGCTATCAATTTTTGATTGGATAGCAGTGAGTACGGTATGCATGAAGAAAACAACTTTCTCGCGCGTACAGTAGGCCAGCGAGAGCGCGGGCGTTACCCCTGGGCTTAGAGTCTGTGCCAGGCACCATCCTTTAAAGAATTCCTGTAAGTCGCTATCGCCACTATTTGCATTGGTGATGCCCTCCAGAAGCCAGGGCTGGTTGGTCAGCGGGTCGATCGGCAAAATGGGGTCGGGCAGCGTACTTGGAAACAAGCGGAGTAGGGCTTGCTGCGCGGTGAGTGTACTAAATGTATTTACATCGGCAATTGAAGCTCCAAAAGTGGCTCGGTGTAGGAGGTGGGCTGCCCGTTTGGGGCCCAGCGAACCGGAGATGGGTTGAAGTGGCATTTCCTGATTTTTGCTTGAATGCTTGAAATAACGAAAAGGTGATGAAATTAGAGTTAAATTGTCGTTAGCTCCGATGATCGGAACTAATTTTCTTCGACCCGGGTGTTACCGGTTTGGTGATGTAAAAAGACATCGTCTTTTTTGTTTAATGATGCATCCACTGGAATTGGGTGTACAACACGCTAACTTCGCCAGATGAAAATCATTGAATGCCCGCGCGATGCCATGCAAGGCCTTGATCAATTCATCCCCACGGATGATAAAGCCGCGTATCTTCATGCTTTGTTACAGGTGGGATTTGATACCATTGACTTTGGGAGCTTTGTATCTGCGAAAGCAATACCTCAGTTGCGCGACACGGCAGAGGTGCTTCAACGCCTGCAACGCGGCCACTCAAAAACGAAACTGCTGGCCATTGTAGCCAATGTGCGTGGGGCTGAGGAAGCGCTGGCTTGGCGCGAAATAGATTACCTTGGATTTCCGCTCAGTATTTCGGAAACGTTTCAACTCCGTAACACGAACAAGTCGATTGAGGAAGCTTTTCAAACCGTGGTACAGATCCAACGCCTGTGCGAGGCGAACGGGAAAATGCTGGTAACCTACATCAGCATGGGTTTCGGAAATCCGTATGGCGATCCCTACGGGCCGACGCTTGTTCTGGACTTTGTGGAACGCCTTTCAACACTGGGTGTTCGCGTGGTTTCGTTGGCGGATACCATCGGGGTGTCGGTTCCGGATCAGATTCGCAGGTTGTTTGAGGTGTTAACCGATCGGTATCCAATGATTGAGTTCGGTGCCCACTTGCATTCTCATCCCGCGAAAGCGCGCGAAAAAATTCAGGCGGCGGTTACAGCCGGTTGCCAACGGTTTGACGGTGCCTTGCGTGGCTACGGTGGCTGCCCCATGGCCGAGGATGAATTGGTAGGAAATGTTGCCACCGAGGAGATCATCGACTGCCTGAAAGCTGCTGGAAAACCAATTTCCCTTGATCTGGAGGCGTTGGAGTATGCCCTGGCGTTTGCAGCGCGGATTTTTCCGAAAAAGTAATTTTTCTTACATGCCTGCCAACTCATTTACGATATATATAGTGTGGGCACGCAGATTACTGCTAATTTGTAGCTGATTTAAACGCAAAATCTGCATGAAGCTGTTGTTACTGGTATTTTTTTTCGTATTTGGCCAACCCAGCCAGACCCCGAAAGAATTAACTCAACGCGCCATCGATTTCTATGAGCGGCGTGATTATATGGAGGCGATTGTCTATTTAAACAAGGCCATCGAGATTGATCCAAAATACGCGCAAGCGTATTTGGTGCGGGGCAACATTAAATCCGAGTTTGAGGATTTTCATGGAGCGATGAAAGACTACAATCACGCCTTGGATTTCAATCCGAAAATGGCGGATGCCTACTTCGAGCGGGGCAACGCCAAGATGAAGTTACAGGATTATTATGGCGCCATCGCGGACTTTTCCTCTACCATTACGCTAAATGAAAATCATATTGAAGCGTATTTCCGCAGAGGCAAGGCAAAACAGTTTCTGCAAGCGTATGAAGACGCGATTAACGACTGCTCAAAGATCATTTCGATTAATCCGAAAAATGTGGATGCCTGGTACATGCGCGGTTTGCTGCGGATTGAATTTGGTAATGTAAAAGAAGGTTGCCTTGATTTAAGCAAGGCGGGCGAACTGGGCGATGTAAAAGCCTACGAGACCATTAAAGAAAAGTGCAACCGCAAAGGCGATAAGAACGAGTAAGTTCTTTTTATCGGGTTTTCAGGCGATAGTGCTTACCCGGCAGGGTAACGAGTTTATTTTGCATTTCCAGCGAAAGCAACGCAGTTGCCAGCGTGCCCGGCGCGAAGCCGGTGTGTACAGATAAATCATCAATCGAAATCGTATCGCGGCCCCGCAGCACCTCTACAATTGCCTGTTCCGTGGGATCGGAAAGCGAGAGCGACAGTTGCTCGGTGGGTTTCTTTTTTTCTTGCTGGTCATCGGCCGACCAATTCATGATATACTCCAAATCCTTGACGGATTGCAGCAGGTGCGCTTTGTTGGTTTTAATTAAAAAGTTACAGCCTGCTGAAAACGGCGCATCAATGCTACCCGGCACGGCAAACACATCTTTTTGATAGCTATTGGCAATATCTGCGGTAATCAACGCGCCGCCTTTCATCGCCGCTTCCACCACAATCAGCGCATCGCATAACCCGGCAATGATTCGGTTGCGGGCAGGAAAATTATGCGCGTCCGGCTGCGTACCAAATGGGTTTTCGCTGATGAGTGCTCCGCCTTCGGCCAACATTTTTTTTGCGGTTTCTTTGTGCGCCCCCGGGTAAACTACGTCTACGCCGCTGCCCAGCACGCCAACGGTAATCAAGTTATGCTTCAGCGCCTGTTTGTGGGCGGCAATATCAATACCATACGCTAAGCCACTTAAGATAATGGGTTGATGCCGGGTAACTTCCGCCAGGAGTTGCTCCACCACGGCTTTGCCGTAGTCAGTAGCTTGCCGTGTGCCCACAATGGCAACTATCTTTTGGTGATTAAAATTGGCTGTACCCCTAACGTAAAGTAACGCGGGGGCATCATCAATAGCTTTCAAACGGCTTGGATACAGCGAGTCGGCAAATGTGAGTAACAATACGTTCTCCTTTTCGGCCTTTCGGAGTTCGCGTTCTGCCGCGTGAAAGTATTGCCGCGCAAGAATGGCGTCTACCGTTTTCTCGCCCACGTTGGGAATCTTCAGCAGACGGCTTTTCGATTGCTTGAAAACCTGTTCAGCCGAGCCGCAATACGCAATGAGTTGTTTCAGCAGGTAATCTCCAATGCCGGGGGTGGCGTGTAGCGCCAGAAAAGAGAGTTTTTCCTGATCCATCACATCAGGGTTTTGTGCGTTACCGCAGCTTGTCGCGCAAATCAGCCATGAACTGGCGAATCCGTTTTAACGAATCCAGCATTTCCATTTTGTCTTTCACGGCCTGCGAATCGTTTTTAAGCATTTCTTTTGCACCCTGCAGCGTAAACCCTTTCTCTTTTACGAGGTGGTAGATGGTGCGTACGTTATCGATGTCTTCGCGGGTAAACTGCCGGTTTCCTTTTCGGTTTTTTTTCGGCTGGATGATCTCGAACTCCGACTCCCAAAAGCGAATGAGGGAGGGGGCTACATTGAACATCTCGGCAACTTCTCCGATGGAATAATAAATCTTTTCAATTTCCTTTTCCTTATACGCCATGAGGCACGCGTTGGAGCTAAAAACGTGGTTGTTCAATAAATAACTTCATGCAAAGTAGTAATTCTTTACACCCACAGCCAAAAACCCAAAAGAAATTTAATCGACAAGATGTTAACGTACTTTTGTGGATGAATACACCCAGCCATCATCCTGAATGATAAGGGGTGTTTCTGGAAAATCTTCGCGCGTGAGGGTTTTTATTCTCTGAATGACCTGCTTTTGGGCATCGATTTCCACATTTCCACGATGCTGTTGGCGCGTGGCGGTAATGTGTGCCTTGAAAAAAGTGCCGTTACGATCGGTATACACCTTTATAATCGGAGCCAAACCGTTTACCCCGGCTACGTTAATTCCGCCGTAAGTGCAGAAGTTACCCAGGCTGTAGGCAATGAAACGCCCCTGGTATAGTTCAATGGCACGCGTTACGTGGGGCCCGTGCCCGAATACTATATCTGCGCCAGCGTCTATCAGCAGATGTGCAAAGCCATGCACGTTGCCGCGGTTTTCGCCATGAAATAGTTCTTCTTTGCGCGGCACGTGCTGGTATTGCGGGCCCTCTGCACCTCCGTGAAAACCAACAATCACCACATCGGCCAAAGAATCCAACTTCTTTACCAACGCGCGTGCCCCGTTCCAATCGTTTAGCGGCATGCAATTGCTATTTGGTGCAAAGGCGCAGAACCCGAACCGTATTCCCTCTTTTTCTACAATGGTATACGGCTGCTGAAGTTGGCCCGCGTGGGCGATGCCGGCTCGCTCTAATGTGCGCATACTACTTTTGCGACCTACTTCGCCAAAATCGCCCGCGTGGTTATTGGCCAGGCACATGATGTCGAAACCCGCTTCGGTAAGGTTATTCACAAAATGTTCCGGGCTCCGGAACACATAGCACACTTTTGGATCGCGACAGGTCTTTGGGGTGCCGCCTTCAGTTAACAGCACGCCTTCCAAATTTCCGATAGTGAGATCAGCATCAGCTAAAACGGATTTCACCGCTTTCATCAACTCGCTGCCGTTGGCAGGTGGGAGGCCCGCCGGGGTTGGGTAGTTGCTGCCCATCATGATATCGCCCACGCCAATGATGGTAAGTGTATCTTTTTTTGGCTGAGCCAGGGTGCAGGAGGAAATCAACACCAATAAAACAACGGTGCGCATACAGAGAAACTCAAATCAAGACGCAAGTATAAGATTTTTTGGATGCCTTGATGCGATCAATCCAGCGAAGTCATCGACTTGCCCGCCAGCTCAATCATCTTTTCAAACTCCCGCTGGCTTAAATCCCGTTGGAAGAAGTTGATCGGGTTTACCTGATCGCCACGGAACAATACTTCGTAATGCAAGTGGTTTCCAAACGAGTGGCCCGTATCGCCAACGTAGCCAATTACCTGACCACGTTTTACCACATCGCCCACATTTACGGCAAATCGCGAGAGGTGCGCGTAACGGGTAGAGAATCCAAACTGATGATCCATGTAAATCACATACCCAAAAGAATCCGAGAAGTGCGCATCCGTGATTTTTCCATCGCCGGTTGCGTACACCGGTGTTCCTTCCGGTGCACTAAAATCCAGGCCCTTGTGTGGGCGCCAAAAGCCACCGGGGTTCCAACGCATGCCGTAGGTGGTGTGCAGTTTGGTGAGTTCTTTGTTACTGATCGGTTGGATAGCGGGGCGACTCGCCCATGACTTTTCTTTTGTGGCTAACTCGGCCACAAGCTGTTTGATGGATTGTGCCTGTATGTCCGCCCGGTGCATTAACTCCGAAATCCGCTCATACGTATTTTGCACTACCGTGGGCAGTGGCTGCGCATGGGGTTCGCGGCCACCTACACCGGCCTGGCGCACGGAAGGCGCGAGTGGCTCAAGGTCGAGAATGGTACGATAGTTTTCGTCATCCGCTTTTTCGATTTGGGCCAGCTTTTCTGCGGTATCATCAATTTCGTTGGTTAAGATGGCCCACTCCGTTTGCAGATGCTGGTGTTCCTGTTCCAACAGGTGCTCATCCCACGCAGGAAACTTGTAGTTGAAGTAGAACGCGCCGGCAAGTGCGATGCCGAGGCAGACAACAAAAAAACGTAATGAGCGCCGGGCAAATACGGCAGGCGTAACTACGAGCGGTTCGTAGCGGCAGGTCTCGGGGTTATATCGATACACCTTTTGTGCCATCAATCCAGCGCCTGATTTTTTTGTTTGCCCTTGGTTTTCAGATCGGCCAGCAGGTGTGCGTCAACGTGTTCGGAAATCAACAAAAGTGGGTCAATCGGCTGTCCACGCCAAATCACTTCGTAGTGTACGTGCGGAGCAATTGAGCCACCGCTCATGCCCACGCGCGCCACGATAGCGCCCTGCTCTACACGTTGCCCTTGTCGCACCAGAATTTCACCCAAATGCGCGTACCGGGTAACAAAACCATTACCGTGATCGATTTCGATGTGATTACCATAGCCCGCTTGCAGATCGCTTCGTTTCACCAATGATACGGTGCCTTTTCCGGTAGCCACCACTGCGGATTCGCGAGGTTGCGCAAGGTCAATGCCATCGTGTTGGTAACTGCCCTTGTGCCACGGATTGATGCGGTGGCCAAAGCCCGACACCAGTTGATGTGGCTGAACGTGTTCCAGCGGAAATGCGGTGGGGAAAAAGTGCAACCGGCCCACATCTTGTTTTGCCAAACGCATGGTCTCGCCAAAATGATAATTTCCATAGACGGCCTTGGCACGAAGCTGAGTAGCCGTGCGTTGCAATTCGGCCACGCTACGCTCGAAGTCGTTTTTGTTCACCGCAAGTAGCTGTGCATGCGTTACACGGTGTGCCTCCTCGCGCGGAGTAGAGAACAGGCGCACAAACAGCGAAGCTTCTTTTTTTGCCAGATTTTCTACGCGCTGGCGCAGCGTATCCAACTGCGCGCGTGCAGGTTGTTGCTGGTTGCGCAAGTTATGGTTCTCGCTCAGCAAGCGCGTTTTCGTTGGCGTAAGCAGCAATTGGTGTTGAAAAAACAACAACGCCACAAATAGCAAAACGCTACACGAAAAAACACCCAAAACGGAGACTACCACATTCCAGACGGAAATGCGCAGCCTTTCGTATTTCAGGTTTTCCGGGTTGTATCGGAACCGATAGTTTGCCATTATATCTCAAGCAAACCTGCCAAAATCCTCGCATTCATGCTAAATTTGCGGTTTGCAAACGCTAAAGATAAGTAAATTCTAATTTTTTGGAAGTGTATATGAACGCCACAATGGATTCGGCTACGATTCGCCAGAAATTCCTCGAGTTTTTCAAAGGAAAAGGGCATCAAATCGTTCCGTCTGCGCCGCTTGTTTTAAAGAACGATCCCACGCTGCTATTCACCAACTCGGGCATGGTGCAGTTTAAGGACTATTTTCTGGGCAATACGGTAGCGAAATACAAACGCATCGCGGACACGCAAAAGTGCTTGCGCGTAAGTGGTAAACATAACGACCTGGAAGACGTGGGCCTTGATACCTACCACCACACCATGTTTGAGATGCTGGGCAACTGGAGCTTTGGCGATTATTTTAAAAAAGATGCGATTGACTGGGCGTGGGAGTTGCTCACGGAAGTGTACCGGTTGCCGAAAGAGCGACTGTATGTAACGGTTTTTGGAGGCGATGCCAAAGACAATCTGCCCGTGGATGAAGAAGCGAAACAGTTGTGGAGCGCGCACGTGGAAGCGGAACGCATCATTCACGGAATAAAGAAAGACAACTTCTGGGAGATGGGCGAGAGTGGGCCGTGTGGGCCGTGCTCTGAAATCCACATTGATTTGCGCCCGGAGGCGGAGGTGAAAAAGAAGCCCGGCAAAGAACTGGTCAACAGCGATCACCCCCAGGTGGTGGAAATCTGGAATCTGGTGTTTATCCAGTTTAACCGGTTGGCGTCAGGTGCATTAGAGCCGCTACCGGATAAACACGTAGATACCGGCATGGGCTTTGAACGTCTCTGCATGGCGATACAAGGAAAAACGTCTAACTACGATACGGATGTGTTTCAGCCACTGATGCAGTTTGTGGCAAATAAAGCGGGCGTAACGTACGGTGCGGATGTAAAACAGGATATCGCCATTCGGGTGATTGCCGACCACATTCGTGCAGTTAGCTTTGCCATTGCCGATGGTCAGCTGCCGTCAAACACGGGCGCAGGTTATGTAATCCGAAGAATTTTACGCAGGGCCGTGCGCTACGGATTTTCCTATCTCAACCTGAAAGATCCGTTCTTCCACGCGTTGGTGCCGGTGCTGGCAAATCAACTACAGCACGTGTTTGCAGAATTGCATGCACAACAAGAGTACGTTACCCGTGTGGTGTTGGAAGAGGAGCTCTCGTTTCTGCGTACCTTGGAACTTGGTTTACGAAAAGTAGACGCCATTCAGGCGGAGCTTACGGGCGGTATCGTATCCGGAGCGCAAGCTTTTGAATTGTACGACACCTACGGTTTCCCGTTTGATCTCACATCCCTGATTGCGCGCGAGCGCGGCTTTTCCGTAGACGAAGAGGGCTTTAAGGCGGAGATGGCCAAGCAAAAGCAGCGGTCGAAAGCCGATGCAGCAAAAGAAACGGGCGACTGGATTACCATCCGCGAAAGCGAAAAGATTTCCTTCATTGGGTACGAACATCTGGAGGGGGCATCGCATCTGGTGAAGTACCGGCAGGTAAAACAAAAGAACAAAGAGTTGGTGCAACTGGTGTTTGATCATACCCCGTTCTATGCCGAAAGCGGTGGACAGGTGGGCGATACCGGTTGGATTTCCTGTGGCGATGAAAAATTGGTAATCGTTGATACAAAAAAGGAAAACGAACTCATTGTGCACTATGCGGAAACGCTACCGCAAAATCTGGAGGGTGTTTGGCACCTGCACGTAGATCGTGCGAGACGCCAGGCCACCATGAGTAATCATTCGGCTACGCATCTGTTGCACGCAGCACTGCGCGAGGTACTGGGCAAGCATGTGGAACAAAAAGGTTCGCTGGTAAACGAGAGAATCCTGCGGTTTGACTTCTCGCATTTCGCGGCCATGACGGACGAGGAAATACTGCGCGTAGAGCAGCGGGTAAACCAAAAGATACGCGAAGATATTTTCCTGCATGAGGAGCGCCACGTGCCGCTGGAAAAAGCAAAGCAGTTGGGTGCGATGGCACTTTTTGGCGAGAAGTACGGAGAATTTGTGCGCGTGATTACGTTTGATCCGCGCTACTCCGTAGAACTTTGTGGCGGTACGCACGTGCCTTCCACCGGCCACATTGGTTTGCTCAAAATCGTGAGCGAAAGTTCAGTGGCTGCCGGCGTACGAAGAATTGAAGCGGTTACCGCAGCGGGTGCAGAGCAGTGGGTGCGTGCACAGGTGGACGAGTTGGCAGAGGTGAAGCGGATTTTCAAGAACCCGAAGGACCTGATCACAGCATCAAAATCGTTGCTGGAGGAAAAACAAGCGCTCGAAAAAAAGCTGGAGCAGTTGTATGTGCAACAAGCCGGAGAGCTTAAAGAGCGACTAGCCCTAAAAGCCACACGGCAAGCGAGCCACACCCAGATTATAGAGCGTGTAGATGTGCCCAACGCAGATGTGCTGAAAAACCTGGCGTACGCGTTACGCAATCAATTTACCGACTTACTCCTGATTCTGGCAGCCGATGTAGATGGTAAGCCTCAGGTGGCGGTGATGCTCGGTGAAGCGCTAGCCACCAAGAAAATTTATCATGCCGGAAACCTGGTGAAAGAGCTGGCGCGCGAGATAGATGGTGGTGGTGGCGGTCAGGATTTTTTTGCTACCGCAGGCGGTAAAAATTTAGCGGGCTTAAGTGCCGTACTTAAAAAAGCACACGAGTTAATTGCTGTAAAAGCCTGAGCGTTGAGTACATCAAAATACCAAGTGGTTATCGGGCTGGAGGTACATGCCCAGTTGCTAACGGAAAGTAAGTTGTTCAGCAACGAGGCCACTCATTTTGGTAACGAACCGAATAGTCAGGTAGGTGAGGTGACCCTTGCGCTGCCCGGCACATTACCTAAGGTGAATGAGAAAGCGATCGAATTAGCCATTCGTATGGGCTTTGCATGCAATTGCGATATCAGCCGGTATCAGATTTTCGATCGCAAAAATTATTTTTATCCCGATCTTCCCAAAGGGTATCAAATCACCCAACACCGCACACCGGTTTGCGTGGGTGGTGGCATACCCATTCGAACGAGCGCGGGCGAGCGCACCATTCAACTCCACCATATTCATTTGGAGGAAGATGCCGGCAAGTCCATGCATCTGGAAGGATCCAACGATACCGTGATTGATTTAAATCGCGCGGGTGTACCGCTGATTGAAATCGTATCACAACCCGAGATGTTTAGTGCCGAAGAGGCCGGGGCATTTCTTACAGAAGTGCGCCAACTCGTTCGGTGCCTTCACGTGTGCGATGGCAACATGGAAGAGGGCTCGTTGCGGTGCGATGCCAATGTTTCCGTTCGATTGAAAACAACGGCCGAGCTGGGAAAAAAAGTGGAGGTAAAAAACATGAACTCCATAAAAAACCTGATGCGTGCCATCCAGTTTGAAACGGAACGCCAGATTCAGTTGTTGGAGCATGGCCAGGAAGTGATTTCGGAAACCCGTACCTTCGATGCGGCCTCGGGCAAAACGTTTAGCATGCGCACCAAGGAAACATTAAACGATTATCGTTATTTTCCTGATCCGGACCTTAGTCCGGTTACAGTTTCCGAAGAATGGCTGGAGGCGATCCGCCAGCACATGCCGGAGTTGCCCGCACAGCGCCGGGCACGGTTTATGCAGCAGTATCAGCTGCCGGAGTATGATGCACGCCTGCTTACGGACGAGCAACTGCTGGCGGTGTACTACGAAGCGGTGGCCACGCACACCACCAACTACAAGGCGGTATCAAATTGGTTGATGGGCCCCGTGAAGGAGTTTGTAAATGCCAACCCGGACGTAGCCATTCCGGTGCCGCCGCAGACGCTGGCCGAGTTGATTCGGCTTGTGGATGAGGGGCACGTGAGTTTTACCAGTGCTGCCCAACGGGTGTTTCCAGAGTTGTTGCGCGCGCCGGGCGAGCAGGTATTGGCGCTCGCACAGCGGCTAGATGTGCTTCAGAACAACAATGCCGAAGAGCTGGCGCACGTCATTCGGGAAGTTATTCGTGAGTTTCCGTTAAAAGTAGAGGAATATAAAAATGGCAAGAAGGCCATCGTGAAGATGTTCATGGGTGAAGTGATGAAGCGAACCCGTGGCAAGGCCGATCCGCAAAAGAGCAACGACTTAATAATTGAAGCATTAAATAAATGAGCATGAAAAAGAAAGCAGGATGGATGTGGGTAGCGCTTACGCTGATGGTGTTTACCAATTGTGCCGAGAAGAAAACGGAGGAAGCCAAGCTAGGCTGGGATGTTACCGTGCGGGGCACCGTAGGTTATCCGCAAAAAGGCGAGATTTCCATTCAGCAAATCAGCCAGGCCGGAGGCGGCCCGCGCGATACCATTATGTTGAAAAGCAATTACACCTACGCAAAGACGCTACGACTCACCGAGCCGGGCTACTATAAGCTGGATTTTTATGGAATTCAACAGGTGGATTTTATTCTGGATCAGACAGACGTAACGGTTAACGTGGATGGCAACAGCCCCAACGGCTTTCGCGAAATCGTAGGCTCACCCGATCATGACCTCATTCAAAAAGTACAAACATTGCTTGCCGAAACACAACGCGGGCCCGAGGCAACCAAGCTGGAACAGGAGTTTCAGGTAGTGGCGGCTAAAAAAGACCAGCAGGGTATTGAGCGTTTGCAAATGCAATACATGCAATTGATGGATGCCGGTAACGATAAAGTGGCAGCACTGATTCGCGAGCAGCCAAAGGTTTCGCTCGCGGTGTTGAATTTGCTGCAAGACAATCAAATTCTGGATCGCGACAGGTACTTCAGTTTATACACAGAGGTAGCCGAAAAACTCAAACTTCAGCCCGCGTCTGCACACAGCAAACGTTTTTTGGATATGGTACAAACCATGAAGAAAACAGCCGTGGGCCAACCGGCACCAGAGATCGCGCTACCCGACCCGAACGGAACAGTGGTGAAGCTGTCGTCATTTCAGGGAAAGTATGTGTTGGTTGACTTTTGGGCGAAGTGGTGCGGCCCGTGCCGCAGGGAGAATCCAAATGTGGTGAAGGCATTCAATCGGTTTAAAGACAAAGGCTTTACTGTTTTTGGCGTATCGCTCGATCGCACAAAAGAGGACTGGGTGCAAGCCATTCAGCAAGACGGCCTCACGTGGACACACGTATCCGATTTAAAGTATTTTAACTCGCAGGCAGCAACCGATTACAACATCAATGCCATTCCATTTTCAATTTTGGTTGATCCTAAAGGTGTAATCGTTGCCAAAAATCTGCGGGGTGCGGCGCTGGAGAAGAAATTGGAAGAAGTGCTGGGGCGATAGCTCCGGAAAGACCAGTGCGGGTTTGTTTGATTTTCCTTACAGCACTTGCATGCACCTTCAACATCGTGGGTGCGCAAGGTTATGTTGCGTTGGCTGACACCACACCCAATCTAACAATTTTGCAAAGTATCAAGGCGAACGCTGGAAGCGAACGGCCGCCCCACTACCTCGTAAGGGGAAATGTGACTTTTCTTGTTCCTGAATCGGTTTTGATTGGGAAGATACTAGAAGTCGCGGATTTGGAAGTTCAGGAGTGTACGGCGGTTTTGAAAGGTGATACGGTTAGGTTGGCGATGATTTGGGCTCGGGATTTTATGTTGGATCAGGGTTTGAATAAGTTGGTGACCGGAAAAAACACGTTACCTCGTTTTGTTTCTTTTTCGCGTGTGGTCGAGCGAATGTCCGTAGTGGGAGATGCCGTGCACACTTCTGGATATGAATTTGTTACACCATTTACTGCGGATACAAAAATTCCACCGGCAACCAGGCGTGTCTTTTTCCATACCTGGGCCCGCCAGAACGGGCATTGGAAATTATTGATGATGATGCACAGGGAGTAGACTGGTGACCAAGCGGCAAAAAGCGTTTCATTATACTGTATCGTTTATGATACGAATTTTTACTGATTTCGTATCGTATAAGGAACGATATGGATATTTTGATTAGTCGTTACCGCGCCTGGTTGACCGGGTTTCTTTGAACTTTGTTCGGAGCCTCGCCACGAAAATCAATTGGAATAGCCGGGCAGTAAGCATTCTGGGTGCACGCGGGGTTGGCAAATCCACGTTAATGTTGCAACACATCCGGCGCAACCTGCCTCTCGCGGAGACGCTTTATGTTTCGTTAGACGATCTGTACTTTCGGGTCAATACCTTTATGTCTGTAGCAGAGGCCTTCCAGTAACAAGGGGGAAAGTATTTGTTTCTGGACGAAGTGCATAAGTATCCAGACTGGCAACGTGAGCTAAAAAATATCTACGACTTTTTTCCCGACCTGAAGTTGGTCATTTCGGGCTCATCCATTTTGGCGCTGCAGAAATCCTCTGCGGATCTTTCGCGCAGGGTGTTTAATTAATAGCTGCCTGCAACTGCTCAGGCTTGGATCGGCCAACGGCCATGTGTTGGCAGTCCTAGTCGAGTTGATCGGCCATCGTACTTTTGGGATTCGGCAAAAAGCGCAAATTGAAAACTACGCTGAACTTACTTTTTCACTTCCTGATTCATAATCGTTACTGGCACCACCATTTTCATGCGCACGATTTTTCCTTGGTGTTCGGCAGGTTGCCAGTTTTGCGCCAGCATCATGATGCGGAGCACTTCGGCATCAATTTCAGGATGAATGCCTTGCAGCAGTGTGTGATCGGATAGTGTGCCGTCTTTGTTTACGATGAATTCAACAAACACCTTACCTTCAATCGATCCTTTCAGACCGGCAGGGTAAAGGAACAGGTTGCTCAACTCGGTTTTAAACTTATCGAAGCCAAACAACGGTTGCGCAGGCTTATCAGCACTGGATAACACGGTATCATCGCCTGGCGGTAATGTGTTTTGCGGTTTCTCGCGGATAATGGCGTAACTGTATTTTTTCACGACTATCACTTCTGCGATCCGATTCGGAGAAATCCGGGCAAGGGTTTCTTTGCCTTCTTTACTGGAGATGTCAATCACGATGAAATTTGACTCCGGGTTGGCGGCTCGCTGGCGGTTGAATTCCTGGCGAACGAGTTCAGGCACTTGTGCGGGAAGCAGATCGATTGCCCCCTCCATCGGGGATTGAATTTGATCCTGACAGCCAAGCCACATTCCTGCGGAAAGCGTGATGATCGCCAAGGCAACCAATCGTCCGTTTGAAATTGGTTTTTTCGTTGCGTGTATCATGTGAATTCGTTTAAAAATGGGTTTGGTAAACATGCCTTGCGCCAGGGGCGGAGCGGACTGCCCAAGGGTGGACTCAATCAGTACTTGCTCGAGCGCCTCGCGGGAGAAACGTGCTGCCGTTTTCTCGTCGGCCTGAAACTCGTGCACCTCGCGCAAAAAGCGGCGGAGTAAGTAGACGGCCGGGTTGGCCCAACAAAACGCGCGGGTAATTTCCACGAGCTGTAGATCGTAGGAGTGGCCGAGGCGTACGTGCCAGATCTCGTGCGTTACGCTAAGGCGGTGCTGTAGCGATGGGCTCGTTTGGGGCACCCGGAAAATATATCCGAGAAATGCATACGGGGTGGCGTGAGTTCCTGCGCGCAGACGTGTTTGTTCGCGGCCCGCGCTTTTGTTGATGAAGAAGAACCGAATCCGCAGCAACGCAAATCGCACCAGCAGCCACACGACACCCGCCAGGTACACCCCGGAAGCGATGGCGAGCCAAGGCGTTTCTTCCACAGTGGTTTTGGCGGAGGCCGTTATGATTGGCTCGTTCAATGTGGGTACAAACGTGGCTGCTGCATGTGCCGGGATAAGATTCTCCGCCAGTTTAATCGCGGGTAATTTTATCGCAGGCAAAACCCAACAGATTACAACCACTGCAAGCAGCACCGCGCGCACTTGTGCAAATGCAGTCTGATTGCGCAAGCAAACCCACACCGCGGGAACGACAACCGCCAGTGCGAGATTTAGCTCAATAAAATAGTTAAGCGCCTTCACGGGATATTAGTTGTTACCGAACTCGATTTTTTCCGTACGGAATCCAATGAACGAAAACACGAGTGCTCCTTTTTCGGCAGCTACTTCCAGCCGGTATTCTCCGTTTTGGTTGGTTACGGTGCCTTGCGTAGTGCCGGCTACCACGATGTTGATGCCCTGTAGCGGTTCCCCGGCTGCATTTTTGATCTCGCCGGTGAGCACATAGCCACGGGCCACTTTTTGCATTACCCCCGCGATGTCCATAATTTGTTGGTCGCCCTCGCGCGGTTCATCAATTGAAATTTTTGCGTTTTGCTTGCCCGGCAAAGAAAACTGAATCGGGATGACCATGCGTTGTTTCACTTTTTGGCCGCGTTGTTCTGCGGGCAGCCAATCGCCTCCTTGCTCGATTACGCGTAATGCTTCTTGATCGCAACCGCTCCCGATACCTTTGATGATTTGAAAGTCGCTTAATGCTCCGGTTTCGTTCACGGTAAATTGCACAAATACTTTACCCTCGACTTTTTGCTCGCGAGCGGTGGCAGGGTATTGGATTTGACTACCCAACTTGCTTACATACAATTCGAAGCCTTCGCGAGGGCGGGCCGGTTGTTCTACAACGGTGTATACCTCTTGCGCATTCTTTAATTCATATTTCGAAAGATCAACCGTAAGCACGCCCATGAGCTGGCGATCCGGGAAATTATAGCTTCCTACGATCAGGTGCTTTTGATCTTCGTGTTGTTGGAATTTATCACGAATTTCATCGGCTTGCCCTTCCAGATAAATAAAACGGGCTTTTGGGTATTCCTTTTTTAGCCGATCGAGGTCAACCTTCACTTCAGGAGGATAATTGTCTACCTGCGCAATGGTACTGTCTTTGAATTCGTTCATGATCTGATCCTGGCAGGCAATGAAAACGGTGGCGGCCAGCATCGTGATGGCGAGCACGCCCAGCTTCCAGCGGGCGATGCGTTTTGTGAGTTGTTTCATCATGGTGATTCGCTTTAAAATGAGGTGTTGGTTAAAATGATTGACTAATGGATATTGTATTCCTTGAAGTGCTTCTTCTACCAGCGTGGCTTCGTACTCGTGCGCATTGGCCTGCTTCAATGCTTCGCGGTCGGCTTCAAATTCGTGAATGGCCATGAGGCGTTGTTTGATGGCATAGGCCGCGGGGTTTGCCCAGAAAAACGCTTTCACTACTTCCAACGCCAGAATATCGTACGAGTGGCCCAGTCGCGCGTGACTACTTTCGTGCTCAAACATGTGCGCTACTGCGCGTGGCGATCCGGTAGGAAGAAATACATGGTTAAAGAATGAAAATGCAGCTTGCGCCCCAGGCAGCTCATACACGTACACGTTGTTTATTGTGCGCGCGCGTAGCCGCAGACGCAAGGCCACCAAACGAGCCACCTGGTAGCTGGTGTGTACCAGGCACAGGAGGATGATCAGTCCATATGCCAGGGCCACTGTTTCGAGCGTGGAGAGTTGAAATTCCGGATGGGATGTTTCCGGCAAATCGGTAGGTGCGGTGTTTGCGGGCAGCGCATACGCGAGGGTAGGGAGGGCTGCATTGAGCCGCTGCAACGGCACGTGCAACAACGGCAACATCAGCGCCACGCCAACGCCTGCGAGCAGCAATTTCCGTCGCAACGAGATGTCGGTCTCCCGATGCAGCAGCAGATAGTCGGCCAGGGCAACAATCGCCAACGCCAGGTTGGCTTCCAGGAAGTAATTCAATAACGTGTTCACGGGTTTTTCTTTTTGAGTTCGGCCAGTTTTTTCTCGAGGGCTTCAATCTCTTTTACTGACAGCGATTCTTGCTGTGCGAAAAACGACACGAGACTTGAAAATGAGCCGTTGAAATACCCGCTGATCATACTTTTTAAATAGAAGCGGGTGTAATGCTCTTTTGAAATCAGCGGATAGTACTCGTGTGTTTTACCGAAGGCGGTGTAGCCTACAAAACCTTTCTTCTCCAGAATGCGCACAATGGTGGAGACGGTGTTGTAGGCGGGCTTGGGTTCATCAAAATGGTCGAGCAGATCTTTTACAAATCCTTTTTTAATCTTCCAGAGGATGTGCATGATCTCCTCTTCCGCTTTGGTAAGTGGTTTTATATCCATTTAACTATTGATTACGTTATAAAACTAAAATGTTAGTTTTAAGAAGTCAAGCGAATTGAACTAAATTTTTAGGTATAATTTTAACTACTTGTTTTTGAGGTTATTGCGAAGAATCAGGAGGGGTGTTTGTTCGGCCACCCAGGCAGAAAAAAGTTCTTGGCTGGCGCCGCCATTGAAATCGAGCGCGCCCAGCACTAAATCGATATCCGAGTCATCGTCAAGATCGCCAGCATCCATCACCAGCCAACGCCCCCAACCGGCGTACGAACTTGTAGCCGCCCGCCAGCCTTGTTGCTGGTTGGTCAATAAAACGAAGCTTCGGCTCGATTGCTCGCTGAAGTCGGGAAAAAAAGTAATGGCGGCAATGTCTTGATCGCCATCCCCGTCAAAATCAGCGGTAGCGGTTTGCGATGCGCCCGGCAAGGGGTAGAAATACGTTTCCGTAAATTGATTTTTTCCGTTGTTTGAATAAATGCGAACGCCATGGTATGGCTTTCGGGTTACGGTGTGGTCGGCATTGTCGCCATGGGCAACCACCAAATCGCGAAAGCCGTTGCCATCCACATCTTCGAACTCAAAAAAGCTGGAGCCGTACACGGGCGGGAAGCGCAACCAAACGGAGGGCGAAAACCCCAGTTTACCATCGCCCTTGAAGAAAATGATCTGTTCATCGCCTTGCGCAAAAAGTGCAAGAATATCAGGAATACCATCGGCATCGGCATCCGTAACTATGGTTTTCCTTGCGCCGGGCAGCGCACTGATTTGTTTTGGCTGGCGGGGGCCATCTTGCGAGACCTCCCAGATGCTGAGGCCGCCGGTTAAATTACCGAACTCGCAGAGCACCATGTGTTCGCTGCCATTTCCAAGAAGATCGGCCACCTGCAGATCCACCGGTCGCTTCAGGTTTTCGATCCAGGGGGCCCAACTGCCGGAGGGTTCTTTTCTCCAAACACTTCCCAAAGGTTCATCGGTGGGGTTGATTGTGCCCACGAGCGCCAGCAAGGAAACTCCGTTATTTGACTCCGCGATAGCTGCCGGTGGGGTTGGCAGCTTGCCAAAACTTACGGTGGTGCCCGCATGCCATTCGTAAAATTCTGAGAAGCCAAAAGCGACTTTACTATTCTGTATGTGTACGAACGTGCTGGCCGGGATGTGATTATTCTTTACCCGCACGCGTTCGGGAGCAAAAAGTTGAAGCGTGGTATCCAGCGCGATGGGTGCAGCAGCGGGCAGCACTTCGGGCGCGTCACGCAGGTAATAGTTTCGAATTATGTCCCACTCTTCAGGCGTTACCGTTGGTTTTGATGGCAGTAAGTTGAGTGCAGTGGTTAAATCAGCACCGGGAACATCCTGAATAAACAAATCGGCATTCAATCCAAGCCGTGCACCCATGCGCGGGAGCACGCTCTCCGCCCATAGCGCGCGCGAAAGCAGGTTAGGTTTGGGTGCTAGGTGGCAATTGCCACAATAGATTTCTACCAGCCGGGCTTCTTTTTCTGGTTTGCTTTCGCAGCCCCACAGCATCCCGAGCAATGCGGTGATGACGAGCGTTCTCATTGGGCTTGGGTAAAACAATACGAAATGAGATTGGCGCCCATGCGTAGCGCTTGTTGCCGTTTTTCTTCGGGATCGTTGTGGATGCGCTGGTCTTCCCAACCATTGCCCAGGTCGCATTCAAAAGAGTAGAAGGCTACCAAGCGACCTTCATACATCAAGCCGAAGCCTTGTGCGGGTTTTCCATCGTGCTCGTGAATTTTGGGGAGGCCTTTGGGAAACGAAAATTTTTGGTGATAGATGGGATGATCAAACGGCAGCTCCACGAAATCCAACTCCGGAAATACCTTCTTCATTTCAAGCCGCACAAATTTATCCATGCCATAGTTATCGTCAATGTGCAGGAATCCACCGCTCAGGAGGTATTTGCGTAAGTTGGTTGCTTCCGATGTTGAGAATACCACGTTTCCGTGGCCCGTCATGTACACATAGGGGTAGAGAAACAGATCAATACTGCCCACTTCTACCACCTCATCTTCGGCAGCCAATTCGGTGTTCAACTCTTTGTTGCAGAATGCGATGAGGTTGGGAAGCGCAGTTTTGTTGGCATACCAATCGCCACCGCCATTGTATTTTAGTTTTGCGATCTTTACCTGGGCGAACGCACTGGATGTCAGCATCATGGCGAGCAGCAAACCGCGCAGCGGGGCAGAATTGAAAAGAAATCGTAAAAAAAAATCGTGCTGCATTAAACCCGGTCGCCTCATGGTGGTCAAAGCTACAAATTCACGAAAAACAAATAAAACAACTATGAAAAAGGGTTTCGTAACAAAAGTATTCTCGGCCGGTGCGTTGGCCGCGTTTATGTTTCTGGTGTCGTGCGAAGATCGTTTGGAGCTTGCCTCCTCCGATTCGAGGAATGTGCAAAACGAAGCGCAGACGGATGGCTTCTTTGAAGACGCGGATGACATGGCCAGCACGGCGTTAACGGCCGACACCGCGCCACTTACCGGTGCCCGCGAAGACAACGGCCGCGGCATTCCGAAAGAGCGTTTGGATAATCGGTTTGCATGTGCCACTACCACCTTGGAATTGGCCAGCGACAACACGCCTCAGGTTCCGCATGGTTTTATTACGATCGATTTCGGTACCGGCTGCCAGGATGGAAAAGGCAATACGCGTAAGGGTAAAATTAATGTAGAATACAAAGGCCGCAGATTTGCGATGGGTTCAACCGTAGTAACTACGTTTACCGGCTACGAAATTAATGACGTGAAAATCGAGGGTACACGTACGGTTACCAACTCCCAGGCCAGCACCGACAGTGCTCCGCAGTTTACGGTTAAAGTGACCGATGGAAAAGCCACGTGGCCCGATGGCACATTTGCCACACGTAGCGCAGAGCGTACCCGCACGTGGATTCGCGCCAGCAATCCGCTGAACGACTCGTGGGAAGTAACCGGCTCTGCCAGCGGTACCAATCGCGACAACAAAGCCTACAGTATGAACATTACCAAGAAACTGGTGTACAAGCGCGAGTGCGCGATCAACGGCCGGATTTTCATGGCGGTAGAGGGTGAGAAAGAACTTACCGTAGACGGAAAGAAAATTACGATCAACTATGGGGCAGGGGAGTGCGATCGGTTAGTGACCATCACCATCAACGGCGCATCGCAAGAGGTGTTGGTACGTGGAGATAACTAGAAGCAGCTCAAAAGACCCCGTTATTCCGAACGAATGTGAGACACCCGAAATGGCCATGACGCAATCTTGGATCCCGGCCGTGCCTCCCTCGAAATAACGGAACCAGATTTGGGATGACTTTAAACTAGCACTGTAGGTTGATAGGTGTTGCCCAGCCGCCCGGAAACGGGCGGCTTTTTTTGTGCACAACAAAACACCGCGCGGTACCGATACAACAGGATCTTGTTTCATCTTTTTCGGTAACCCGCCCGCGTGAGGGACTGAGGGGTTTGTTTGAGCCTCCCGCCTTATGGCGGGATAAACTCCAGGCCGGTGCGGTGGGTGGCGAGCCCACCCGCAGGGGCACGCCCAAATTACCAGAAGCCATCTTAAAAAATATCCCGTCATGTCGAACGAAAGTGAGACATCCCTATTTGCAGCGCTGCAATCAAGGATTTCTCGGTCGTGCCTCCCTCGAAATTACGCTCTTCATATTTTTGAGATGACTTCTAATACCGTTTTTTGGTGTTTTGATTTTTGCTGGCTTGCCCAACCATTCTTACTTGCCTGTGTTTTACCTACCGCATGGGTAAACCCGAAATCAACATTGTTTGGCTGAAGCGC